>NZ_JBVJDW010000002.1:155997-911038 GCF_055582085.1 Streptomyces sp. NPDC042259
GGTGGGGTTCGTTTAGACTCTCCCCACCCCCCCCCCCCCCGAACCCACGGACACGCGTGCCGGCGCGCGAGGCGGCGGCCACACGTCACCGCGGCCGTTCCCCAAAGGAACGGCCGCGGTGACGTGTGGCCCGTGGCTCCTCAGCGTCCCAGGGAACGCTTGAGTTCTGCCTTGTTCATCGACGAGCGGCCATGGATGTCGCGGCGTTGCGCCTCGGCGTAGAGCTGATCGTAGGTCGGCCCCTGGGCGCCGCTGTGGGAACGCTGTCCGCCCCGCTTGGAGGAGGACATGTCCTGGGTGGAACTCTTGCTCGCGGTGCGGGACTCACCGGAGCGCGCGCGTTCCTTGTTCACGGTGCGGGCGGCGATCTCCTTGGCCCGTTTCGTGCTCTCGCCGCGGTCCTCGGCGCTCTCCTTGATGTGCTCGTACTGCCGTTCACGCTTCGGACTTGATCCTTGAGGCATGTTCTCCGGTCCTTACCGTGTCCGTACCGGTCCGGTATCGGTCGCCGAATCCGGCGGTGTCAGTGCCCGAGCTTCTTCTTGGCGTCCGACACGGTCTCGTGGGCCTTGCCTTGCACCTTCTCGGCGCTGCCCTCGGCTTCCATCCGCTTGTCGTCCATGGCGCGGCCGGCCGACTCCTTGAGCTTTCCCTTGACCTGCTTGGCCTTGCCCTTTGCCTTGCTCATCGTCCGGTCTCCTTCTCTGTCGGAAGGCGGCTGCCTTCGCAACCCACCCTGTGGGCGGCCCACGAGGTCCGCAACCGCACTCGGCCTGACGTGTTCGGTTTCCTTGTTCCCCTTGTCGCGCGCGTCATGACGGGAAATCTCGCGCGGTTCGACGAGGGCATCGGCGGACGGGCGGGAGGCTTCGGCACACCCTGCCCCGCTCCGGCCGCGGACCCGCCCTGACATGGGGATATCGAACGGCGTAACGAAGCCGATCAGCGGGCAGCCGACCGGATGACGGCCTCCGTCCGCGCGCCCGGGCACACCGGGGCGGCGGACCGGCGGGAGCGGACTGCGCACACCATCGCGCTCCCCGCTCACGCCCGCGCCGGGTCCGCCCCACGGGCGGGTCCGGCGCAAGCTGAGGAGAGCGCCGGGCATCGCGTCGCGGTGACAGGACCGCCGCGAGGGAGCAGGAAGGAAGGAACCGCATGACGACGACCGGAGGGCGGGGCGGTGTCACCGGGCCCGGCGGGGAAGGACACCGCGGGCGCGACGAGTCACCCGAGGAACGGGCGGACCGGCGCTGGAACGAACTGCTCCAGGAGGTCCGCGTCACACAGACGGGTGTGCAGATCCTCTTCGGGTTCCTGCTGACCGTGGTCTTCACCCCGCGCTTCGCCACCCTGGACGACACCGATCACGTCATCTACGTCGTCACGGTCGTCCTGGGCGCGGCCACCACCGGTGCCCTGGTCAGCCCGGTCTCCTTCCACCGGATCGTGAGCGGGCGCCGGATGAAGCCGCAGACCGTCGTCTGGGCCGGCCGGCTGACCATGATCGGAGTCGTGCTGCTCCTGGCCACCGTCACCTCGGCGCTGCTGCTGATCCTGCGGATCGCGCTGCACAACGCGGCGGTGCCCTACCTGGTGGCGGGGGTGGTCGCCTGGCTGGTGCTGTGCTGGTTCGGGCTGCCCGGCTGGGCTTTGCACCGCCACAAGCCGGAGGAGTAGCCCGCGCGTGTCCGTTCGAGGGGATTCCGGTCGGACGAAGGTTTTCCCCGGCCGCCCGCCGGTCACCCGTACCGGCGTGGGGCGTAGCCGCGTGCCCTCGCCACTCCCCCTCGTCACCCGCCCTCACCGATTTCCGAACGACGAAAGGACCCATGATGAGCACCCTGCGGATCGCGTTCCTGGTGGCACCGGAAGGTGTCGAGCAGATCGAGCTCACCGACCCCTGGCAGGCGGTACTCGACGCCGGCGGCACCCCTCGGCTGGTGTCCACCGAATCCGGCCGGATCCAGGCGTTCCACCATCTGGACAAGGGCGACACCTTCGCCGTGGACGCGGACCTGGACCACACCGGCGTCGACGACTACGACGCGCTGGTCCTGCCCGGAGGCGTCGCCAACCCCGACGCCCTGCGGATGGACGAGCGGGCCGTGGCGTTCACGAAGGCGTTCTTCGACGCGGGCAAGCCCGTGGCGGCCATCTGCCACGCCCCCTGGACCCTGGTCGAGGCCGATGTCCTGCGGGGCCGGACGCTCACGTCGTGGCCCAGCCTGCGCACCGACATCCGCAACGCGGGCGGCACCTGGGTCGACGAGCAGGTCAAGGTCTGCCAGGGCGGCCCCAATACGCTCGTCACCAGCCGCAAGCCCGGTGACCTGGAGGCCTTCTGCGCCACCTTCACCAGCGAGTTCGAGAAGGCCGCGGCATGAGAAGAGGTCATCGGGAGTGCGCGGGGCACTCCCGATGACCTCTGTCGGCGGCACCCGCTCAGCGAAGATGAACGATCTTGTACATCCCCATGAAGGCATGCGGCCGACCGCTGTCCTCGTCGGGGACGAAGCAGGTCAGCGCGTAGGTCCCGGGCTTCAGGCCGTGCAGGTGCAGCAGTGCCGTGTGACCGGGCGAGATACCGCCGAAGCCCACCGGCAGACCGGTGAACGGTGACTTCGGCTGCTTGCCCTTCGCCATCGCGGCGAAGTACTTCCCGAGCGTGCGGTCGGTGGTACCCGCGACGACCCGCTGGATCTGCGCCTCGTGGATCTCGGACGAGGGGTTGCGGAACAGGATGGGCTTGTGGACGGAGTGCAGTCCCTCGGTCCGGAAACGCGGTCCCGCGGCGGTGTCACGGAAGGTCACGGTGGCGTGCGGCGACCTCGTCAGGTCCCTGTGGTGCCCGCCGTGCCTGCCGTGCAGTTCGAGGGACGTCATCACCGGCTTCGTGGGGTGGGCCAGGAACGCCGTGAAGTCGAGCAGGTAGACCGTGCCGGCCGGGATCGACGTGATGAATTCCTCGTGGACCTTCCGGGTGACGAAGGCTCCGCCCAGCGCCTCGGCCTCGGCCTCGAACGCCCGCATTCCGGCCGCGGCCTTGGACGGGGTGTCGCTGACCGCGTCGGCCAGGTCCCGGAGCACCCGGTGGATGTGGACGCCGTGGTGCGGGCGGACGACCTGGAGCTGACGGCCGTCCTTGGCGTCGGTCGAGACCCGGAAGGCGACCCGGCCGCTCCGGTGGTGGTGCGGTGCCTTGATGCCGGAGGCGTTGACGGTGACGTCGACCGGGGACGTACCGTGCCGCTGCGCGGTGGCGCCGCTCGCTCCGCCCACGGTGGTGGCGAAGGCGAGTGCGGCGACGGCCGCCGTCCGCACGCCGCGTCTGAACAGTTGACTGCGCATAGAGACCCTTCCTTCGATGATCCCCGGTACAACACATCACCGGTCGCGGACCCGATGAAGCCGATGGCGGCCGGATTCGAACCAATCGGGCTATGGCCGTCTCGGTGACGGGGCCCCCGGGTGTCCGGCGGCGCCCTCGCGGCCGGCACCGGCGGCGGGGCTCTCGCCCGCTCCGGCCCCCAGGGCCTCTTGCGCTGCGTCCGCCTCAACCGTCAAGGTCCTTACCGACGTTCACGCACGTGCAGCTCATCATCAGCTCCCGGGAGGACCGATGCACGAGCCAGCCCCGCAGCAGCACCACCGTGAGGACCCCGAGGTCAGCCGTCGCACCGTGCTGAGGTCCGCGGGCGCCGCCGGCGCCGGACTCGGGGTGGGGCTCGGTGGTCTCGGCGCGACGAGCGCCGCGGCCGCCCCGCACGCCCCTGACGAGCCGGCCTGGCCGGCCCGTCAGGGCAAGACCATGATCGGTACGCCGTTCGAGCGGCGCGGCACCGTCCGGGTCGGAATCATCGGCCTGGGCAATCGCGGCGACGCGATGACCGACCTGTTCCTCGCCGTGCCCGGGGTCCAGGTCAACGCGGTGTGCGATCCGGTCAGAGCGAAGGCGGAGAAGGTCGCCGCCAAGGTCACGGCCGCGGGCCGGCCGGCGCCGGCGCTCTACACCAAGGGCGACGACGACTACGAGCAGCTCTGCGCGCGCGGCGATCTGGACTTCGTCTACGTCGCGACGCCCTGGGAATGGCACTTCCCCATGGCCGAGGCCGCGCTGCGCAACGGCAAGCACGTCGGCGTCGAGTGTCCGCTCGCCATGGAACTCGACCAGCTGTGGACGTTGGTGGACCTTTCGGAGCGCACCCGCCGGCACTGCATACAGATGGAGAACTGCTGTTACGGCAGGAACGAGATGCGGGTCCTGCGCATGGCCCACGCGGGCCTCTTCGGCGACCTCCTGCACGGCGCGGGCGCCTACATCCACGATCTGCGCGGCCTGATGTTCTCGCCGACGTACTACGAGGGCCCGTGGCGGCGGCTCTGGCACACCCGGCTCAAGGGCGACGTCTACCCCAACCACGGATTCGGGCCGGTCGCCAACTACATGGACGTCAACCGCGGGGACCGCGCGGTGCGCATCACCACGTTCGGCTCCCCCGCCCTGGGTCTGGCCGCCTATCGCGCGCGGCACATGCCGCCGGGCGACCCGAGCTGGAAGGAGAGCTACGTCCAGAGCGATATGTCGATCAGTCTCGTCCAGACGGCGAAGGGCCGCGTCATCCGGCTGGAGCACGCGGTGTCCAATCCGCATCCCTACAGCCGTCTGAACGTGCTGGGCGGCACCAAGGGCGTCTTCGAGGACTACCCGGAGCGGATCTATCTGGAGCCGGACATGTCCGACGAAGAGTGGGGCGACTTCAAGCGGTACGAGAAGTGGGACCACTGGCTGTGGAAGGAGCACGCCAATCCGCCCGGCGGGCACGGCGGCATGGACTACATCATGGTCTTCCGGTTGATGCAGTGCATGCGGCTGGGCCTGGTACCCGACTTCGACGTGTACGACGGGGCCACCTGGACCGCTCCGGTGCCGCTCAGCCATGCCTCGATCAAGGCACAGGGCGCGCCGCAGGCCATCCCCGACTTCACCCGGGGGCTGTGGCGGCAGGCCCGTCCGGGAATGGACTCGGCAAAGCCGTAGGCCTGGCCGGCGGCCCTTCGGCCACGGGCCTGCTTGCCGCCCGCGGCGGGTGCCCGTGCCGGGTGCGTCCTCATCTTCCCCGGGGGCTGGTTCTGGCTGAGCCCAGCCCGAGCCGGCCCGTCCGGCGGGGGTGCCGGCCGCGTGCGTGCGGGGGCGCGGGCCGCGGCGATCAGTTCCCGGACCGGGGCCCGGCCGCCGTCACCGGGTCCGCCACTGGTGGTCGGGCAGGAAGCGCACGTCGTACTGCTCGGGAACCCCGGCGAACTTGTGCGGTTCCGGGATGACCGGCTCGGCGGGCAGACCGAGCTGCTCGGCGGGCGCGCCGAAGTTCTCGAAGAACCGCTCGAAGGTGCCGCCGGGCCCGGCGGCGACGCCCACGACCTGGCTGTGGTGGCGCTCCATGCGGTAGGCGTGCCGGCAGTTCTTGGGCACGAAGCCGAAGTCGCCCGGGGTGAGCAGCTTCTCCTGCTGCTCACCCTCGGTGTCCTCGACGAACAGCCGGACGGCGCCGGCGGTGATGTAGAAGACCTCGTGGGTGTCGGTGTGCAGGTGGGCCGGGATGATGTCGCCCTTGGGGCCTTCGACGGTGAAGAAATTGAAGGTGTTCTCGGTCTGCTCGCCACCGGCGTAGATGGTGATCAGGTCGCCGAACAGGTGGGCGCGGTCCCCTTCGCCCTTCTCGATGAAGTAGGGCTTGCCCGGTTCCGCGGGTATGCGTGAGGCCCGCCGGTAGCGGGTGGCGTACTCGATGGTCATGTCTTCTTCTCCTCGGATCTGCCCCGTTCGAATTGTCAGGTAGCCTGACATGAAAGGGTTCGGGCAGGCAAGCCGTGAAGGTGACCCGGTCCCGCTTTCCGTCCTCGTGAGGAACAGATGCAATCCACCCGCCGCAATCTCCCCCAGCTGCTCGGCGACGCCCGGCGCTGGTTCGAAGAAGGGCTGCTGGCAGCCCTGGAAGCGGGCGGAGCGACACCTGTGTCCCCGACACAGGTACAGCTCTTCGCCGCGCTGGACGACCAGGGCACCACCATCTCGGAGCTCGCACGGCGCATGGGCGTCACCCGTCAGACCGCGCACCAGGCCGTGCACGGCCTGGTCGCCGCCGGACTGCTCGAACAGACCCCCGACCCCGCCTCGGCCCGGCAGCGGCTGATCCGGCGTACCGCGGAAGGGGAACGGGCCCACCACGAGGCCGGCCTCATCCTCGAACGGCTGGAAGAGCGGCTCGCCGAGCGGATCGGCCGGGAGAATGCCGATGCCCTGCGCACGGCACTGGAGGCGCCATGGGGCCGGCCGCCCGCCCCGCGCTCCGCGTGAGTCGCTGTTCCGGCGACAATGAACCTCATGGACCATCTGCCGCACCTCGACCGCACGCTCGATGAGCTGGACCCCCCTCACTGGGCGCCTCCTGCTTCTGACGCGACCCGTTTGGTACGCGAGGTGCATGAGTTGCGGCAGGTTCCGTTGGGCGAACTCGGTCCGGCGGATCTGCGCACTCTCGTCTCGCAACAGGTGGCACTGCCGTACGTTCTTCCGCTCGCGGTGTTCTCGCTGCTTGAGGAGCCGCTGCTTGACGCCTGCTTCTACGAGGGGGACCTGTTGCTTGCCGCCGTGAACGCCCCCGCTTCGGCCTGGGCCCCGTTTCCGGACCTCAAGACGCGGCTGCACGCCGTGGTCGCGGCCTTGCCGGAGGCAGCAGTGGCCGCCCTGCCCCGCGACGCTGCCGAGGAACTCGCCCGCTTCGTCGCCCGGCCCGCATCGCTTCGCTGACCGACAACGGCGGGATCGCCGGACCCGGACGGCTCAGGTCCGTCCGGCTGACGACGAATCCCAGACCCGGGTCACCGGCCGAGCGGCCACCGGCCGGGCACCGTGTCGGCCGGGGCCCGCAGCCGCCGGAGTCCCGCGGGCAGCGCCGCCGTGTGGAGCACGCCGAGGCGCTGCGTCGCCCGGGTGAGCGCGACGTACAGGTCGCTCACCCCGAACTCCCCCGGTTCCACCACGATCACCGTGTCGAATTCCAGGCCCTTGGCCTGCCTCGGGTCGAGCAGCACGACGGGGCTGGTCAGATCCGGGGAGGGGCCGGTGGAAGCGGCCGGGAGGGCCGCGGCCAGGGCGGGGTGGTGGCCGCGCGGGGCGATCACCGCCAGGCGGCCTTCCTCGCCCGTTCCCCGCGCGACGGCCTCGGCGACCGCGCCGGGCAGGTCCTCGGTGTGCCGCGCCCAGGGCCGTACGCCGGTGGAGCGGATCGAGCGCGGGGGTTCGAAGGCGGGGTCCACGGACCGGATCACATCGGCGGCGACCTCCATGATCTCGGTGGGCGTACGGTAGTTCACCCCCAGCCTGATGTGTTCCCAGCGGTCGCCGACGTACGGCGCGAGGATCGGCTCCCACGCGCCGCAACCGCCCGGTTCGGCGGTTTGCGCCGGGTCGCCGACCAGGGTCATCGAGCGGGTCGGGCAACGGCGCATCAGCAGCCGCCACGCCATCGCGGACAGCTCCTGCGCCTCGTCCACGATGATGTGACCGAAGGCCCAGGTGCGGTCGGCGGCGGCGCGTTCGGCGGCACTGCGGTGGTCGGCCTCCTCGTGCCGGTCGGCGAGCCGTTCCGCGTCGACCAGGTCGTGCGCGGCCAGCACCTCCGATTCCTCGTCGTCGCGGTCCTCGAACTCCTGGGTGCGGGAGCCGTAGCTGAGGTCGAGGACGCCCTGGGCGTAGGCGATCCGCTCCTGGCGCTCGGCCTCGGCGGCCGCGCGGGCCGCCGCGTCGTCCTCGCCGAGCAGTTCGGCGGCCTCGTCGAGCAGCGGGACGTCGGCGGGGGTCCAGTCGCCTCCGGTGCGGCGGATGGCCCGCGCGTCGGCTTCCGGGAGGTGCACGGGGTCGCTGAGGAAGTCGGCGACCACGCGCTCGGGGGTGAGGACGGGCCACAGCTCCTCGATGGCGGAGCGTACGCCGGGGCTGGTGGCGACGGCCTTGCCGAGCTGGGCGAGGTCGTCGGGGCCGAGGAAGTTCGGCCCGCCGTAGGGGTCGGCGCCGATCCGGTCGGCCAGTTGCGCGGTCAGCGCGTCGATGACCCGGAACGCGAAGTACGGGCGGGCGAGGTTGTGCGGCAGCCTGGTCTCGCGCGCCCGGCGCCGGGCCTCGCGGGCGATCTCGGCGTCCAGCAGCAGTTCGCCGTCCTCGTGCTCGATCACGGTCACGGGGTCGGGCAGCATCTGGTGGTCCCGCACGAATCGTGCCAGCGCGTCGGCCATGGCGGCGCCGCCCTTGACGGCGGCGGCCCGGGGGGTGTCGGTCCCGGTGGCCTTGACGCCGGGGAAGAGCTCGCCGGGCGTGGCGAGCAGGACGCCGGTCTCGCCGAGTGAGGGCAGCACCTCCGAGATGTAGCCGAGGAACGCGGGGTTGGGCCCGACGATCAGTACGGCACGGCGGGCCAGTTGCTCGCGGTGGGCGTAGAGGAGAAAGGCGGCGCGGTGCAGGGCCACGACGGTCTTCCCGGTGCCGGGGCCGCCTTCCACGACGAGGACGCCGTGGTGCGGGGCGCGGATGATGCGGTCCTGCTCGGCCTGGATGGTCTGCACGATGTCGTGCATCCGGCCGGTGCGGGAGGCGTCCAGCGCGGCGAGCAGGACGGCGTCCGCGTCGGTTCCCTCATGGCCGGTGCGCAGGGTGTCGGCGAGGTCCAGGATCTCGTCGTGCAGGGCGGTGACCCGGGGCCCCTCGGTGGTCAGGTGGCGCCTGCGGCGCAGGCCCATGGGGGTGTGCGCGGTGGCGAGGTAGAAGGGGCGGGCGACCTCCGCCCGCCAGTCGACGACGAGCGGTGTGCGGTCCTCGTCGTCGCGCCGGATGCCGATGCGGCCGATGTGGTGGTCGCGTCCGTCCCGGAACACCAGCCGGCCGAAGCAGAGTCCGTTCTCCCCGGCGTCGAAGGCCGCGAGGAGCCCGGACCGCTCGGCGACCAGCACATCACGTTCGAGGCGCGCCTGAAGTCCGTTGCCCGTCGGAGCCAGGGCGTGCCGCACCGACGCCTCGGCATCGGCTCGCAGTTCGGCGAGGCGGTCGTGGAGCAGTTCGATGAATTCCTGCTCCTGTGCCCAATTCTCGTTTGACAATTTCGCTCCCACCCGGATAGCATGGCTTCATAACGCTTCTCCATGCCGCGATTCTGTCTGGGCATGGAATTCTCCAATATACGCAGAGGAATACCCCGGCCGTCAATACGTCCGGGGTATTCCTCTTTTGTCGTCCGACCGAGAATGCGCACGCGCTACCACGAGCACGGGCTCGGTGCCGCGTGGGACCGCTGGCGCCCCTCCCCTCCCCCGCCCCGCGTCCTTACTCGCCGGACGTGGGGACCCAGAAGCGCAGCTTTTGCCGTCGCTGGTCCTCATAGACCCCGCCGCAGGCCTCGATCACCTTGCGGGAAGCGACGTTGTCCGGATCGCAGGTGATCAGTGCCCGGTCGATGCCGAGGTCACGGGCGACCGGGAGCGCGGCGCGCAGCATCGCCGTGGCGTGCCCGCGGCGGCGCGCGGAGGGCCGTATGTCGTAGCCGATGTGGCCGGCCCATTCCAGCAGCGGCGGGGTCAGGAACGGGCGGATACCCAGACGGCCCAGGTAGGTGTCCCCGGCGGTGTACCACAAGGTGGTGCACGGCACGTGGCCTTCGGGGCGGGGGGTGTCCGCGAGGGCGTCCGCGCGGACCGCCGCCACGTAGTCCGCGAAGACATGGGGGTCACGCCACCGGGTGCCGTACGCGCGCAGAGCCCTGCCGACCATCGAGTTGTCGTCCGGGCCTCCCCGGCCCTCCGCCGCGAACTCGTCCATGGCGTCGACGAACGACGCGTGCACCCGCACATCCGGTGTGATCAATTTCGTCATCGGACCATTGTGCGCGCCTCTCCTCGTTCCCCCTTCGCTCCCCCTTCTTTCCCCCCTCATTCCACGAGGGACAGCTCCCAGAGGGTCTCCCAGGCACAGGTGTGCGCGTAGTCGGGCGGCAGATGCCGTGCGTAGCGCTCCTGGGCGATGGCCGTCTGGCTCACCATGCTCCGGCTCAGCAGAAGGTTCTCCCGCTCGTCCCGTCCGGGCGCGTAGCCCGCGACGAACGCGTCGAACGGCACGCCCTCGCCGAGGTGGGCGAGGGCGGTGCCGAGGCTTCTCAGGGGGCCGGTCATATGGCGGCGGGCCGCGCTGTGGAACTGCCCGCCGCGCCGGTAGGACTGGTCCAGGAGCATGCAGACGGCCCAGTAGTGCAGATTCGCCAGATGACGCAGGGCCGGTACGGTCTCGTCGCGGACGGGCTCACCGGACGGGGGGAGACCGGTGGCGTGGTGGAGGGGGATCACCGGGTGGTCCGGGCTGGTGGGATCCCACACCTCCCGTGCGCCCAGCAGAGCCGGGTGGGTCCCTTCGAACAGCGCGCGGAACAGGTCGAAGTGCTCGCTCTCGCCCTCCTCGCGGAGCACGTCGAGCCGGGCCTGCCAGGCGGGGTAGTCCAGGCGGTCGGGTTCGCGCTTCTCCAGCAGTGCGAGCACTCTGGCGACCTTGCGGTACAGGCTGCCGACCTGGTTGGGGCGTGGCCGCGCCCGTCTGCCCGCGCCGAGCACCTCGTAGAGCTTCTCGATGAAGGCACGGTCCTCGGGCGTGTGCGGCCGGTCCGGGTCGACCGCGTCCGGTGAGGCCTCCACGTAGACGTATTTCGCGAGGGTCTGGAGGCTCAGCGGCTCCAGCGCGAAGTCGAAGGGATAGATGTCCTTCTCGTACGGGAACTGCTGCCGCCCGAGGTGGGGGGCCGAACCCAGTGCCACGAGAAGGCCGTTGACGATGTCGAGGTGTGTCATCTCCTCGATCGCCACCCCCATCAGATGCAGCGGCCGGCCGCCGTAGCGGTGGCTGGGCCAGCCCGCCAGATGGGCGTAGCGGGGAACTTTGACCGAGAAGGCGGCGTACAGGTACTGGACGAGCAGGGAGTGTTCGATCTCGGCACCGTCGCGCAGCAGCCGGACCAGCTCGAGCGTCGGGTCGTCGAAGAGCGGGGTGTACCCGAGCGCGTCGGCTTCCCCGGCCGACAGACGGGCCGTCGCCGCCCGGGCCGGTGTCGTACGGGCGGGCGGGCCGGTCTCCCGCGTGGGGGCCGGTTGGGCCCGGTGCTCGTCCGTGGCGGCCGTCGCGACGGCGACGACCGCCTCCCGGTACCGGTGGTAGCCGGTGCACCGGCATACGTGCGGACCGAGCACGGCGTCGACGAGCCCTTCCACGCCCTGTTCGTCGCTCTCCTCCCCGGCGTGTTCCACGGCGACGTGCCCCGCGATCGCGAACCCCGGTGCGCAGTAGCCGCATTGGAAGGCGTCCCGTTCGAGGAACGCCTCCTGGACCGGGTGCAGGGTGTCTCCCGTCGCGAGCCCCTCGACGGTGACGACGTCCCAGCCGCGCACGTGCCGCATGCTCGTCATGCAGGACTGCCGGGTCACCAGCGGGGCGCCGGGGCGGGTGCGGACGGCGACGGTACAGGCGCGGCACTCGCCGATCGAGCAGCCGATCTTGGTGCCGGTCAGTCCCAGGTCCTCGTGCAGGAAGTGCACGAGCGACATGTCGCCCGGGACGTCCCGTCCGGTGTGGCGGGTGCCGTTGACGGTGAGGTCGAGTTCGGTCTCCGGTTCGCGCATCACGGCCGTCCGGCGGGGAGGGGGAGGTCGGCCACCCGGATCGGGGTGGTCGTGGGCCAGCAGCCGTCACCGGTGTGGCCGAGGGCGTGCGCGACCGCGTTGGCGATGGCGGGGCTGACGGTCGTCATGGTGGCCTCGCCGATGCCCTTGTGGCGCAGCACGGGGCCGTTGCCCGCCAGCACACCGTCCGGAGGCAGCGGGACGAGGACCGTCTCCCGTCGGATCGCGTTGACGTCGGCGTAGCGCGGCAACCGGTAGCGGTCGAAGTTGACGAAGGGGCCGGTGCCCGCTTCCTGGGGCAGTTCCTCGTAGAGGGTGTGCGAGATGCCCATCGCGAGTCCGCCTTCCACCTGTCCTTCGATCACGGACGGCAGCAGGGGGTCGCCGGCGTCGAGGAAGGTGACGGCGTCGACGACCCGGATCGTCCCCTGCCGGGGAGAGATGCGCACGCCGACGAGATGGCCGGCCGCCGCGTACAGGGACCGGGGGACCGTCGCCTTCCCCGGCCCTTCGCCGGGGGGCGGTCGCAGCGGTCCGGCGTACTCCGGGAGGACGACCGGCTCTTCGGGGGTGGGCGCGAAGCCGAGGGCGTCGATGTCCATCGCGTGCTCGGTGCCGTCGACGCGGAACGTGGCCCCGGACCAGCCGTTGCAGAAGTAGCCGTGGGCGATGGCGTAGGCCGCCTGGCCGGTGCGCCGGAGTTCCGCGGCCAGTGCGGGCAGGGTGACGGCAGGGTGGCCGGGCAGGCGGAAGGCGCCGTCCTGCCAGGCCGCCAGCAGCACGTCGTCGGCGAGGGAGGGCATGCCCAGCAGCGTGCGCGCCGCCGGGACGAGCCGCAGCCGCAGCAGCGCGCGGCAGGTCTCCCGCAGGACGTGTACGTGGAAGAACGCCGTTTTGGAGGCACTGCTGGCGCCGTGGGCGAGCTTGATTCCCGCGGGGCGGTGTTTGCCCAGGTCGTCGACCTGTTTTTCGAACTTCTCGAAGGGGCCGACCACGCCGAGGCGGACGTCCACGGGCGCGCCGAGGAGTTCTTGGGCGGCGTGCTCCAGGGAGCGGCGGGCTCCCTGGCCCATGTCGACGTTCTGCCCCCAGACCTCCACGCGTCCGTCGTCGGTGAGGTGAACGGCGCTGTAGACGCTGTCCTGGCTGGTGCCGAAGGCTTCCATGCAGCAGGCGAAGCCCACGCCGTAGAGGGTGCCGTCGGCCGGCCGGGGGTCGTTGCGGGTGCGCCACAAGGGGTGTTCCCGCGCGGCGGCGCAGATCTCGGCGGTCGCGACGTGGAACCGCAGCGGTGTTCCGGCGAGGTCGACGTCGCCTTCGTCGGGGTCCGGGCCGGTGCGGGGGCGCAGGACGTTCGCGAGCCGGAAGGCGATGGGGTCCGTGCCCAGGCGGAGCACGGCGAGGCGGTCGAGGGCGGTTTCGAGGTTGAACGCGACCTGGGGGATGCCGAATCCCCGCATCGATCCGACGGCGGGGATGGGCCGTTCGAGCACGATGCCGTGGACGGAGGCGCGGGGGACGCGGTAGGGGCCGGTGGCGTGCAGGGCCGCCAGTCCGAGTACGGCCCCGTTGAGGTTGGCCTCGACGCCGCCCCGCAGGACGATGAAGGAACGCATGGCCCGCAGTCGTCCGTCGGGGCCGGTGCGGACCCAGCTGCGGACGGCGGATCCGTGGCGTTTGAGGCCGCCTTGGAATTGTTCGCGCCGGTCGTAGGCCAGCCGGACCGGCACCGGGGAGAAGACCGCGGCGAGCGCGAGGTAGAAGGTGAAGGGTGACTTGTCCCGCCCGCCGAAGCCGCCGCCGCTGTCGGTCGTGGTCAACCGGACGGCTTTCACCAACGGGTTGCCGGCGCCGACGAGCCTGCGCACATCGGGCACGTCGCCGTGCGGGGACTGGGTGCCGAGGAGCAGGTGCAGGGTGCCGGTCGTACGGTCCAGCCAGCCGAGTCCGGATTCGGGCTCCAGGAACGCGGGGTCGGTCTGCTGGGTGAAGGTCGTCGTGACGAGCTGGGTCTCCGCGGGGTCGGCCGGTTCGGCTTCGAGGGCTGTGAACAGCTCGTCCGCCTCGGTGTCGGGCTGGCCGTCGCGGAGGAAGGAGGTGCCGTCGTAGGTGCTGATCCGCCCCCGGTTCCAGTGGGAATAGCCCTGGGGAACCGTGGTGTCGAGCAGGAAGTGGGCCTGGCGCTGGGCACCGGTGAACCGCAGGTGGGTCCACTCCTCCAGTTCCTGGGCCGGCGTGGGCGCCGGGCCGGTCGCCGTGGGCGGCCCGTAGACCAGGGGGCCGGCGTCCTCGCGCAGTTCCCGGGCCGCCCGGCGGAAGCGTGGGAAGTCGCCGTAGACGGCGATGGCGACGGGCTGCCCGAGGTAGTCGGCCACCTCTCCTTCGGGGAGCAGGGCCTGGACGGACTCGGCGGAGATCTGGTTGCGGTAGGGCGGGGAGGTGAGGTCCTGGGCCCGTACGAGGGTGTCGGGCCGCAGCTCGGCGGGGAGCGGGCCGAGGTCGAGACCGAGGTAGGGCCGGTCGACGTGACTGCTGCGCAGCAGCAGGGCGTGGGCGCAGTCGGCGGGCCACCCCTGGTCGGCGAGGTCGCGCGGGCGGTAGTCGCTCGCGAAGACCTTCGCGCCGGTGATCTTCCGCCGTCGGATGTCGGCCGGGGCGTCAGACACGGCGGCCCGCCGGGGCGTCACCGTGCGGGACGGCGCCGGGGTGTCCCGGTGCGCGCAGATAGTCGTCCATGGTCCGACCTCGCCCCGCGGCCCGTGCACCGCCGCGGCCGCATAGGAGACATTACGGTCGGCTCCACTTCAACACAGCCGCACATCACCGGCAACGCGAGGTGGTCTCCCACCAGGGTTGACGCTCCCCCGTCAGCCGGAAGACCGGCCGCCGCCGTCCCTGGGACGGCGCACGGCATGATGGGTGCTCTCTGCAACCATTTGGAGTGATGGCCTGTGCCCCGCGTTCCCGCCGATCCCACCGCGCTCCACCCGTTTCCCGACCAGCCGCGCATCGTGCAGTTGAAGCCGCTGGTGACGTCCGCGCTGATCGACGTCGGGGAGTACTCCTACTACGACGACCCTGACGAGCCGACCGCGTTCGAGAGCCGCAATGTGCTCTATCACTACGGGCCGGAGAAGCTCGTCATCGGGAAGTTCTGCGCGCTGGGCACCGGGGTGCGGTTCATCATGAACGGGGCCAACCACCGGATGGACGGCCCCTCGACGTTCCCCTTCCCCGTCCTGGGCGGCTCCTGGGCCGAGCACTTCGACCTGTTGTCCGGGCTGCCCGGCCGGGGGGACACCGTGGTCGGCAACGACGTGTGGTTCGGCTACGGCGTGATGGTGATGCCCGGCGTCCGCATCGGGCACGGCGCGATCGTCGCCTCCGGCTCCGTCGTCGTCGACGACGTTCCCGACTACGGCATCGTGGGCGGCAACCCGGCCCGGCTCATCCGCACCCGGTTCGGCGCGTCCGACATCGCCCGGCTGCTGGCGGTGGCGTGGTGGGACTGGCCCGCCGAGCACATCACCGAGCATGTGCGCACCATCATGTCCGGCGGTGTCGGCGACCTCGAAGCGGCCGCACCGGCCGGGCGGTAGCGGGCCCCGGACCGCCGTGCCGGCACCGGCCGCCGCCCTCGACGCGGCGGCCGGTGCCGGGGCCGTATCGGGTGCCCGGGGCCCGGGGCGGGTCAGACCCCGCTCAGCCGGTGCGGGGACGGGCGCAGGTACACGGTCCAGGTCAGGGCCGAGCAGGCGACGTAGAACGCGAGGAAGGCGAGGTACGCCGCGTCGCCGTTGTGGGCGGTGTGGAAGCTCTGCCGGAAGGCGACGTTGACCAGCACCCCGCCGAAGGCGCCGATCGCGCCCGCGAGGCCGATCAGGGCGGTGGCGTGACGCTGGGCGGTGGCCTCGGCTCCGACGGCGCCGACGGCCGGGGCACGGTGGCGGGCCTTGGCCCGGTGGAGGGCGGGGATCATGCGATAGGTGGAGCCGTTGCCGATGCCGCTGAGGACGAACAGCGCGGCGAACGCGACGAGGAAGAGCGCCGGGAGATGGAGCCGGGAGGCGGTGAGGATGAGGACGGTGCCGACGGCCATGGCCGCGAAGGCCGCCAGGGTCACCCGCGCGCCGCCGTGGCGGTCGGCCAGGGTGCCGCCGACGGGCCGGGCGAGCGAGCCGAGCAGCGGCCCCAGCACCGTCAGGCAGGCGACCTTGACGGGGGTGTCGAGCTGCTGGTGGAACTGTGCCTGGAGGACCAGCCCGAAGGCGAAGCTGAAGCCGATGAACGAGCCGAACGTACCGAGGTACAGCAGGGACATCACCCAGGTGTGACGGTCCCGGGTGATCTCGCGCAGGGCGTGTCCGGCCTCCCGTGTGACCGGCACGTTGTCCATGCGCGAGGCGGCCACGACCGCGGTCAGGGCGATCAGCGGGAGGTAGATCAGGGGCAGCAGGCGCGGGTGCGCGGCACCGGCGGTGACGAGGATCAGCAGGCCGGCGAGCTGCACGGCGGGTACTCCGAGATTGCCGCCGCCCGCGTTGATGCCCAGGGCACGGCCCTTGAGGTGCTGAGGATAGAAGGCATTGATGTTGGCCATGGAGGAGGCGAAGTTGCCGCCGCCGACACCGGCCACGGCCGCGGCGACGAGCAGCGTGGAGTAGGAGACGCCGGGTTCGAGGACGACGGCGACGAACGCGGTGGGGACCAGGAGCAGCAGGGCGCTGACGACCGTCCAGTTCCGGCCGCCGAAGCGGCCGACCGCGGCCGTGTAGGGCAGGCGCAGGGCCGCGCCGACGGCTGTGGGGACGGCGGTGAGGGTGAACTTCCCGGCGGCGTCGATGCCGTACTCCGGGCCGAGGAAGAGCACGAGGACCGACCACATGCTCCAGATGGAGAAGCCGATGTGTTCGGTGAGGACGGACAGCCAGAGATTGCGCCTGGCGACGCGGGCGCCGGTGCGTTCCCAGAAGCCGGGGTCCTCCGGACGCCATTCGGTGAGGGTGCGGGCCCTCGGCCGGGCGGGCGGCGCCGGTGGTGGTGGGGTGGCCGGTCCGGTGGTCCGTACGGGCCAGGTGCGCAAGGTGGCGGGGGCGCGGTCGTCGGTACCGTCGTCGTCGAGGCAGACGCCGGTGCGCAGGTCGAATTCCTGCTTGTACATGGGTGAGATCACCACGGGGGTGCCGGCGCGGCTGCCGGTGACCCCCCGGGAGATGACGTGCGCGCCGCTGAAGGGGTCGAGGTTGGCCAGCGCGTACAGCGCCCCGGTGGCGTCGCGGAAGAGGGCGACCTGTTCGCCGCCGACGAGAGCGGTGACGCCCCGGCCGGGGGTGAGGTCGCCGTAGCGGCAGACGGTCGTCCAGCTGTCGCCGTCACCGATCTCGACGAGGGCGTCCGGGGCGGGGGCGGGGCCTGCCGCGTGCCCCGGTGGGTCCGCGCGGAGCGGGGGTTCGGGGGCGAGGGTGGCGGGGCCGGCGGGGGCGGGGGCGGTGTCGGTCATGCGGTACGCACCTTCAGGGCGGGGCCGGCGATGAGGGGCGTGGCCGTGTCGTCCACGTCGCCGGGGCGGGCGGGCCGGATCTGGGCGCGTTCGGGGACGAAGCGCACGGCGGGGTCGGGGGTTCCGGGGGCGTTGACGAAGGAGGCGAAGCGGCGCAGGCGTTCGGGGTCGTCCAGGGTCGCGGCCCATTCGTCCTGGTAGGTGTCCACATGACGTGCCATCAGCTCGTCGAGTTCGGCGCAGATGCCCAGGGAGTCGTCCATGATCACGGCGCGCAGGTGGTCGAGGCCGCCGTCGAGCCGCTCGATCCAGGGGGCGGTGCGCTCGAGCCGGTCGGCGGTGCGGATGTAGAACATCAGGAAGCGGTCGATGGTGCGCACGAGCGTGGCGCGGTCGACGTCCTGGACCAGCAGGTCGGCGTGGCGGGGGGTCATGCCGCCGTTGCCGCCGACGTAGAGGTTCCAGCCGGTGGAGGTGGCGATGACGCCGAAGTCCTTGCTCTGCGCCTCGGCACACTCGCGGGCGCAGCCGGAGACGGCGGACTTGAGTTTGTGCGGGGCGCGCAGGCCCCGGTAGCGCAGTTCGAGGTCGATGGCGAGGGCGACGGAGTCCTGGACGCCGTAGCGGCACCAGGTGTGCCCGACGCAGGACTTCACGGTGCGCAGGGCCTTGCCGTAGGCGTGGCCGGACTCGAATCCGGCGTCGACCAGGCGGCGCCAGACGGCGGGGAGCTGGTCGACGGTCGCGCCGAACATGTCGATGCGCTGTCCGCCGGTGATCTTGGTGTAGAGGCCGAAGTCGCGGGCGATCTCTCCGATGACGATGAGCCCGTCGGGGGTGATCTCGCCGCCGGGGACGCGGGGGACGACGGAGTAGGAGCCGTTGCGCTGGAGGTTGGCGAGGAAGTGGTCGTTGGTGTCCTGGAGGGCGGCCTGTTCGCCGTCGAGGATGTAGGGGGTGTCCCCGAGGGTGGCCAGGATGGAGGCGACGGTGGGTTTGCAGACGGCGCAGCCCTGGCCGCTGCCGTGTTCGGTAAGGAGCCGGGTGAAGGTGGTGATGCCCTTGACCCGGATGATCTCGTACAGTTCGGCGCGGGTGTGGGTGAAGTGCTCGCACAGCCCCCGGGCCGTCTCGCCGCCGGTGGCGGCGAGTTCGTCGGTGACCAGGGTGGTGAGGATCTTCTCGCAGCTGCCGCAGCCGGTGCCGGCCTTGGTGCACTTCTTGACCGCGGCGACGGTGGCGCAGCCGCCTTGTCCGACCGCGGTGCGGATCGTGCCCTTGCTGACGTTGTGACAGGAGCAGACGACGGCGTCGTCGGGCAGGGCTGCGGCCCCCACCGGGCCGCCCGAGGGGCCGGCCGAGGTGGGCAGCAGGAGCTGTTCGGGCGGTACGGGCAGGGGGGTGCCGCTGCCGGTGAGGGGCCGGAGGGTGGCGTAGGAGTCGGCGTCGCCGACGAGGATGCCGCCGAGCAGGGTGCCGTCGGGGCCGATGACGAGTTTTTTGTAGACGCCGGCCCGGCTGTCGGCGTAGACGACGTCGAGGGCGCCTTCGGTGGTGCCGTGGGCGTCGCCGAAGCTGGCGACGTCGACGCCGAGGAGTTTGAGTTTGGTGGAGGTGTCGGCGCCGGTGAAGTCGCGCTCGGCGCCGCCCAGTCGGCGGGCGGCGGTCTCCGCCATGGCGTAGCCGGGGGCCACCAGCCCGTAGACGCGCCCGTCGGCGGCCTGGGCGCATTCGCCGATGGCGTGGACGCGGGGGTCGGCGGTGCGGCAGCCGCTGTCGACGACGATGCCGCCGCGGTCGCCGACGGGCAGGCCGCAGTCGCGGGCGAGCTGGTCCCTGGCCCGTACGCCCGCGGAGAAGACGACGAGGTCCGCGTCGAGGACGGTGCCGTCGGAGAGGGCCAGTGCGCGGACCCGGCCGTCGGCGTCGGTGTCGATCCGTTCGGCGGCGGCTCCGGTGTGGACGGACACCCCCAGCTCCTCGATCTTTCGGCGCAGTGCCGCGCCGCCGGCGTCGTCGATCTGGAGGGCCATCAGGCGGGGGGCGAATTCGACGACGTGGGTGTGCAGGCCCAGGGCGCGCAGGGCTCCGGCGGCCTCCAGGCCGAGGAGTCCGCCGCCGACGACGACGCCGGTGCGCGCTCCCGCGGCGCGGGAGCGGATGGCGGTGACGTCCTCGATGGTGCGGTAGACGTGGCAGCCGTCGGCGTCGTGGCCGGGGACGGGAGGTACGAAGGGGTACGAGCCGGTGGCCAGGACCAGTGCGTCGTAGCCGATCCGGGCGCCGGAGGCGGTGGTGACGGTGCGCCGGTCCCGGTCGATGGCGGTGGCGGGGTCCCCCAGGCGCAGGTCGATGCCGTGGGAGTCGAGGAAGCCGGGCGGGGTGAGGGCCAGGTCCTCCGCGCCGGTGCCGGTGAAGGTGGCGGTGAGGTGCACGCGGTCGTAGGCGGGGCGGGGTTCCTCGGCCAGTACGGTGACGCGCCACCGGCGGTCGGCGTCCTCGTTCTCGTACAGCGCTTCCAGGAAGCGTTGGCCGACCATGCCGTGCCCGACCAGGACGAGGCTGCTGCGGCTGTCGGTGGCGTCGGTCGGTGGCGTCACGGGCGTGCTCCTTCGTGGATCAGGTACAGGGGGTCGGCGGGGAGGTCCTCGTCGTGCTGCCATACGGCGAGCAGGTCGCCGATGGTGGTGAGGTCGCCGAGGAGGACGGCGCCCGCCAGGCGGTCGCCGCGTCGGACGAGCTTCTTGTGGGTGCCGCGGGTGGCGTCCGCGAGGCGCAGCACCTCGTGGTCGCGGTGCCGGTCGGCGGCCGGGTCACCGAGGGCGGCCAGGT
This sequence comes from Streptomyces sp. NPDC042259, assembly GCF_055582085.1. Classification (NCBI taxonomy): domain Bacteria; kingdom Bacillati; phylum Actinomycetota; class Actinomycetes; order Kitasatosporales; family Streptomycetaceae; genus Streptomyces; species Streptomyces sp. NPDC042259. The sequence continues at coordinate 176,039 of NZ_JBVJDW010000002.1, forward strand.
GCACGGGGCCCGCGGTCAGCCGGGTCAGGGGGCGGGCGCCGGTGTAGCGGGCGTGCGGGTCGGCGCCGGAGAGGAGGGCGGCCAGGGTGTCCGCCTGCCGCCAGGCGGGGTCGGCCAGACCGTGGACGACACCCCGGTGTTCGGCGCAGTCGCCGAGGGCGTAGGTGTCGGGGGCGGAGGTCGCCAGGCGGTCGTCGACGACGATTCCCCGGCGCACGTCGAGCCCGGCGGCCCGGGCCAGTCGGGTGCGGGGGCGGACCCCGCAGGCCAGGACCACGAGGTCGGCGGCCAGGCGGGGGCCGTCGGCGCGGGCGACGGCGCTCACGTGGCCGGTGCCGTGCAGGGCGGGCGACCGGTCGCCGAGGTGGGTGGCGATACCGAGGCCGGTCAGCTGGCGGCGCAGTGCCGCCGCCGACTCGGCGTCGAGCTGGCGCTCCATCAGATGCGGGCCGCGGTGGACGAGGTCGACGCGCGGTCCGAGAGTGGCGAGGGCCCTCGCCGTGCTGACGCCCAGCACTCCCCCGCCGATGACGACGACCCGTTCGGCGCGGGCGGCGGCGTCGGCGATCCGGCGGCAGTCGGTGCGCGTGCGCAGCGGGTGGACACCGCCGAGGAGAGCGCCGTCCGGGGTGCGCGAGCCCGGCAGGGGTGGCAGCACGGGGCTCGCGCCCGTGGCCAGGACCAGGGTGTCGTAGGCGGCGTGCTCACCGTCGGCGAGGACGATCTTGTGCGCGTCCACGTCGAGGGTGACGACCTCGGTGCCGGTCCGGAGCGTGGTGCCCTCGCCGTAGGGGAGGTCGGTGGCGGTGTAGCGGCCGGTGAGAACCTCGGTGAGCAGGGTCCGGTTGTAGGGGGCGTGGGGTTCGGCGCCGTAGAGCGTCAGCTCGATGTGGCCGGGGGCGCTGTGGGCCTGGAGCTGTCGGGCGAGGCGGGCGGCGGCCATGCCGGCGCCGATGACCGCGATCCGGTGGGGGCTCATGACTGCTCTCCGGTGTTCGCCTTCTCCACCCGGACGGCGCATACCTTGAATTCGGGCATTTTCGAGACCGGGTCGAGGGCGGGGTTGGTCAGGGTGTTGGCGCGGCCCGCGCCGGGCCAGTGGAACGGCATGAAGACGGTGTCGGGGCGGATGGCGTCGGTGATCCGGGCGGGGGCCAGGGCCCGGCCGCGGCGGCTGGTGACGGCCAGCAGCTGCCCCTCGGTGACGTCGAGGCGCGTGGCGAGGCGGGGGTGCAGTTCGACGAAGGGGCCGGGCGCGGCGGCGTTGAGTTCGGGTACGCGCCGGGTCTGCGCCCCGCTCTGGTACTGGGCGGTGACCCGGCCGGTGGTCAGGTGCAGCGGGTAGTGGGCGTCGGGTTCCTCGGCGGCCGGGCGGTGCGAGACGGCGGCGAAGCGGGCCCGGCCGTCGGGCGTGGCGAACCGGTCGAGGAAGAGCCGCGGGGTGCCCGGGTGGGTGGGGTGGGGGCAGGGCCAGAAGACGCCGTCCTCGGCCCGGATGCGGGGGTAGCTGATGCCCGCGTAGTCGGCGGGGCCGCCCGCGGAGGCGCGGCGCAGCTCCTCGAACGCCTCTTGCGGGTCCTCGGGGAAGCCCTGGGGGACGCCCAGGTGCGCGGCGAGTGCGTGCAGCACCTGGAGGTCGGTGCGGACCCCGTCGGGCGGGGTGAGCGCGGCCTGGCGGAGGATGACCCGGCCCTCCAGGTTGGTGGTGGTGCCGGTCTCCTCGGCCCACTGCGCCACGGGCAGGACCACGTCGGCCAGTGCCGCGGTCTCCGAGAGCACGACATCGCTGACGGCGAGGAAGTCCAGGGCCGCGAGGCGTTCGGTGACGTGGGCCGCGCGCGGCGCGGAGACCACCGGGTTGGAGCCCGCCACCAGCAGGGCCTTGACACCGCCGGGGGTGCCGAGGCCGTCCAGCAGCTCGTACGCGCTCACCCCCGGGCCCGGCAGCGTGGCGGGGTCCACACCCCACACCCCCGCGACATGGGCGCGGTCGGCCGGGTCGGTGAGGGAGCGGTAGCCGGGCAGCTGGTCGGCCTTCTGGCCGTGTTCGCGGCCGCCCTGGCCGTTGCCCTGCCCGGTCAGGCAGCCGTAGCCGCTGCCGGGCCGGCCGGCCTTGCCGGTGGCCAGGCACAGGTTGATCCACGCGCCGACGGTGTCGGTGCCCTTGCTGTGCTGCTCGGCGCCCCGGGCGGTGAGGACCATCGCGGTGGGGGCCTCGGCGAACCTCCGGACCGCCTCGCGCATCCGCGGCACCGGTACGCCGGTGAGCTGTTCGACCCGCTCGGGCCAGTGCGCCATCGCCGCCGCCCGCGCCTGCTCGAAACCGGTGGTGCGGCCGGCGATGAACTCCTCGTCCAGGTGGCCGTCGGCGATGGCCAGGTGCAGCAGTCCCAGGGCGAGCGCGAGGTCGGTGCCCGGGACCGGGCGCAGGTGGGTGTCGGCCTGTTCGGCGGTGCGGGTGCGGCGCGGGTCGACGACGATCAGGTGGCCGCCGTTGCGGCGCAGGGCGGTGAAGTACCGCAGCAGGGGCGGCATGGTCTCGGCGGGGTTGGCGCCGACCAGGATGACGCACCCGGCGGTGGCGATGTCCTCGACCGGGAAGGGCAGCCCCCGGTCGACGCCGAACGCCGCCCGGTGGGCCGCGGCGGCCGACGACATGCAGAACCGTCCGTTGTAGTCGATGTGCGGGGTGCGCAGCACGACACGGGCGAACTTGCCCAGCAGATAGGCCTTCTCGTTGGTCAGGCCGCCGCCGCCGAAGACTCCGGTGGCCTCGGGCCCGTAACGGGCGGCGGCCTCCTTCAGCCCGGCCGCGACCCGCCCGAGGGCCTCGTCCCAGGACGCCGGGACGAGCGTGCCGGTAGCCGGGTCGCGGACGAGCGGGGACGTCAGCCGCACGGCCGGGTCCAGGACGGCCGCGGCGGTTCGCCCCTTGCCGCACAGCGCGCCCTGGTTGACGGGGAAGCCGGGCCGCTCGACGACCTCCACGGGAGGCACGCCGGGCCCGGCGCCGGGGGAAGGGCGTCGCAGCCCCATGCCGCACTGCAGTGCGCAGTACGGGCAGTGCGTGTCGGTCGTCGTCATACCGACGAGGTTCGTCCCCGGCCGTTTCACGGCGGCGTCCGCGATGTTGCGCGCGGGGTACGGGTTCCTCATACCGCCCGGAGACCGTGGTGATGTCCACGACATGTGCGGTAACAGAGCGGCCGGGGATCTCACCCGGGTGTGACGGCGAGGCAATCCGGTGGAAACACCGGGCGCGGAGGCTGCACTCATGAGGACTACCCGCACGGCCACCGCGCCACTGAACGAATCGCCCGTGGGGCCGCTGACGGGCTTCACCATCGGGGTCACGGCCGCACGTCGTCGCGAGGAGCTGGTGGCGCTGCTGCGCCGGCGCGGTGCCCGGGTCATCGAGGCGCCCGCGCTCAGCATCGTCCCGCTGGAGGACGACACGGCACTGCGCCGGGCCACCGAGCGGTGCCTCGCCGGGCCGCTGGACTACATGGTGGCCACCACGGGGCTGGGCTGGCGCGGCTGGATGAGCACCGCCGAGGGGTGGGGCGTCGGCGCGGACCTCACGCGGCTGTGCCGCGGCGCCACCGTCATCAGCCGGGGGCCGAAGGCCACCGGGGCGGTGCGGGCGAGCGGCGTCGACGAGGCCTACTCCCCCGCCTCCGAGGCCAATCACGAGCTGCTGACGTGGCTGCTGGCCCGGGATCTGCGCGGCCGGCGGGTGGCGATCCAGGAACACGGGGCGCCGCTCGACGGCTTCGCCGCGGCATTGCGCGAGCGCGGCGCGGAGGTCATCGAGGTACCGGTCTACCGGTGGGGTCCGCCTCAGGACCCCGAGGCGCTGCGGAGGCTGGTGGAGGCGACCGTACGCGGCGAGGTGCACGCCCTGACCTTCACCAGCGCCCCGGCGGTGGTCGCCCTGCTGGAGACGGCCGCCGCCCTGGGCCGCCGCGACGCGTTGCTGGCGGCGCTGCGCGGGGACGTGCTGGGGGTGTGCGTGGGGACGGTCTGCGCACGGCCGCTGCTGGAGCTGGGACTTCGGCCGCACTGCCCGGAGCGGGGCCGGCTGGGCTCGCTGGTGCGCACCCTCGGTGACGTCCTGCCGGGGCGCGGCCGGCTGGAACTCCTGCCCCCGCCCGGGCGGTTGGTGCTCCAGGGCAACGCGCTGCTCCACGACGGCACGGCGGAGTGGCTGCCACCGCTGCTCGCCGCCCTGCTGCGGGCCCTGGCCGAACGGCACGGCCATGTGCTCAGCCGCGGTGAACTGCTGCGCCGGGTCTGGCCGGACGCCCGCGCCGACGAGCACGCGGTGGAGGTGGCGATAGCCCGCCTGCGGTCGGCCCTGGGGCCGCACGCGGGCCTGGTCCGTACGGTGCCCAAGCGCGGCTACCGGCTGGTGGGGGCCGGATGACCGCCTCTCGTGCCCCGCGCACCCCGGTGCTGGTCGCCGTCGCCCACGGCACGCGGGACCCGGCGGGCATCCGGACCGTCCGGCGGCTCCTGGGGCAGGTGCGGAGACTGCGGCCGGGGCTGCGGGTGCGGGCCGGCTTCCTCGACCACGGCGCTCCCGGCCTGGACGAGACCCTCGAAGGGCTGCGCGACACCCCCGTCGTGGTGCCGCTGCTGCTGGGCACCGGCTACCACGTCCGCACCGACATCCCCGCCGCCCTGGCCACCGCCGGATTCGTGCGGGCTCCCGTGGCCCGGGTCCTCGGCCCGGACCCCTTGTTGGTGACGGCGCTCGCCGACCGGCTGCGCGAGGCCGGCCGGGCGGGGCACGCGCGGGGCGGGGCCGTCGTCCTCGCGGCCGCCGGCTCCCGCGACCCGGCGGCGAACGCCGCGACGGCCGAGACGGCGCGCTTGCTCCAGGCCCGGCTGGGCTGCCCGGTGGTGCCGTCGTACCTGGGCGGTGCGTCGGGCGGTGCGGCCCCCACGCCCGGTGAGGCCGTCGCCGCCCTGCGGGCACGGGGCCACCGGTGCACCGCGGTGGCCCCCTACCTGCTGGCGCCCGGGTTCTTCGCCCGGCGGGCGGCGGACTGCGGCGCGTGCGTCACCGGTGCGCCGCTGGGCGCGCACGAGGCCGTGGCCCGTCTGGTACTGCGCCGCTATGACGAGGCCCGGGCCGGAGCGGTTCCGCTCCTGGCGTCCGGCCGGCCGTCTCGGACCGCCCTCCTGCCACCCCGCACCAGCGCACTCCCCTGGTGAGGCGTCAGATCGCCCGCCGCCAAGGGAAGCATTTCAATCGATCAAGCGTTCCCTCCCCCGTGTCGGCATTATCAGGCGTTCGGAGACTGAGGAGACGTACATGGTCAGCATCAGCGCGATAGTGGGCATCGCGGTCGTGGCGTTCGGCATGGTGATCACCCCCGGGCCCAACATGATCTACCTGGTGTCCCGTTCGGTGTCCCAGGGATACCGGGCGGGGATGATCTCCCTCGCCGGGGTCGGGGTCGGCTTCCTCATCTATCTGGTGGCGGCGACCGCCGGGATCGCGGCGGTGTTCTCGCTCGTCCCGGAGATCTATCTGGCGTTGAAGCTGGCCGGTGCGGCGTATCTGCTCTGGCTGGCGTGGAAGGCCGTGCGGCCGGGCGGGTCGTCCGTCTTCTCCCCCCGTGAGCTGGAAGCCGACCGGCCCCGCAGGCTGTTCGGCATGGGGATGCTGACGTGCCTGCTCAACCCGAAGATCGCCATTCTGTACGTCTCGTTGCTGCCGCAGTTCGTCGAGCCGGAGAAGGGGCATGTGGCGGCGCAGAGCCTGGTGCTGGGTCTCACCCAGATCATCGTGGGTGTCGTCATGAACGGTGTGTTCGTGCTGACCGCGGGTTCGGTCTCCGCGTTCTTCTCCGGGCGCCCGCTGTGGGCCAGGATCCACCGCTACGCGATGGGCACCGCGCTGGCCGCCTTCGCGGTGCGGATCGCCGCCGACCGTTCGCGTGCCGTGGTCGCCGCTCCCTGACGAGCGCCCGCCCGGGGCGGGCGGGCCCGGCATGGTGTCAGCCGTCCGCCTCGATCAGCCGGACCGCCTTCAGGGCGGCCGACAGGGCGCGGCTGTCACCGTCCTGGCTGGTGGCGGCCACGTCCAGGGCCGTGTCCGCGAACTTGATGGCGTGCGCGTCGCCACTTCGGGCGGCCTCCTCGAAGACCTCCTCGGGGGTCATCGAGGAGGCGTCGGGGGACACCGGCCGGGGGGTGTGCGCGGCGTAGACGGAGGTGATGGCCGCGCTCACCGTCCAGGCCACGGTGAACGAAGGGCCCCACAGTTCGTGCGGGAGGGCGGGCAGGGTGCGCAGCACCGCGCTCGGCGCGGTCGCGGCGTGGACCAGCATGACCGGGTTGCCGTGGCCGTACGCGCCGTAGTGGAGGGTGGCCGCCCGTACGAGGGCGGTCAGTTCGTCGTGAACGGCCTGCGGGGCCGTGGGGACGTGCAGGGATTCCGCGGCCCGCGACCAGCCCGGGGTGCCGGGCAGCAGCTGGTACCGCTCCACCGGGGGCCCGCTCGGGTCGGTGGCGCGGGGCAGGGCGGCGAGAGCCTCGGCGGGCGTGGACCGGCCGGAGGGGCGCACGGACACCGGAAGTCGCGTGTGCCGGGCCGCCCAGTACCCGAGCGCGTGGGCCAGTTCGGCGACGCGTGGTGTGTCGTCGCCCTCCGCCAGAAGGGTGCGTACGGCGTGGCCGACGCGGATCACGGGGTGCGCGGCGGCACCGGCGATACCGGGCAGCAGCCGCGGCCACCACTCGGCCAGTACCTCCCGCCAGGGGCGCACGGCCACCTGGCGGGAGAAGTACGTGGTCCAGTCGGTGACCCGGCGCGGATCCCCCAGCGCCTCCCGCCACGTGCCCTCGGAGATCCGGGCCCGCGGGCCCGGGACGTCCTCCAGCCTCGTCTCGTACGCGTCGAGCCAGCGGTGGACGGCGTCGGCCCGGCCCCGGCGGGCCAGGGCCTCCACCGTCATCGGTCCGTGGTTGCTGAGATATCCCCGGTACTCGGGACCGGAGGCGTGCAGTCGTGCCAGGGCTTCGTCGAGTGTCCCGTTCGCTGTGTCCATGGCCCGAGGCTAGGTCGGCGGCCGCCCCGGCCGTAACGGGCCCGGGCCCTACTCCGGTGGTCGTACACCGTGCGACGCCCCGGGCCGGCCCCGGGTCGCATCCGGGCCGGTTCCGGGCGTCGGTTCCGGGTCAGTCCCGGGGCAGGAGGGGGCCCAGCGGGCCGAGGTCGATGTTCAAGTCCTCGGGCCGGAGCCCGAACCTCTCCCGCAGGATCGTCATCCGGTCCTCCAGCAGCATCAGCGTGATGCCGATGCGCTCCTCCTGGTCCGCGGCGAGGTCACCGATCTCCACCCGGCGCAGTGCCTGGCGCTCCATCAGCTGCCGGAGCAGTTCGAGCACGGTGAGGACCAGTTGCGCCAGATCGCGTTCCACCGTGTCGGGGCCGAGTTCCACCCGTCGGCTCATACGCCCTCCTCCTCGTCGTCGAACGGCTCGAAAGGCGAGGCGACCTTGGGTCCGATCGAGCTGATCAGCGCGTTCAGGTCGATGCGTACCAGGTCGACGTCGGCGATGCGCAGGGTGAGGTCCCCGGTGAGCACCACGCCGCCCGCCAGCAGCCGGTCGAGCAGGTCCACGAGGCTCACCTCGCGTTGTCCGTGCGGGGCGAGGCTCATCGTCCCTCGCTTCCGTCGTGGGCCGGGTCGCGGGCCACATCGGCGAACGAATACGGCGCCCAGGGGCCCGTCAGCTCGACCCGGATCCCGGTGCTCCGTTCCCCGAGCCGCCGTACCTCTTCGACGAACGCCTCGCTCTGCTCACGCGGCAGGAGATAGGCGGCGTTGAGGACGTTGCCGCGCGGCACACCGGGCAGCCGGGCGTCCTGCAGCCGGTGCACGCGGACGTCCTCCGCGCGCCGGGACAGCTCCTCGTGGAGCTGCCGGGAACCGGTGTCCGCCTCCGCCAGGATGCTCGACCGGGCATTGCGCTGCCGCAGCCGCTGCCGCAGGTAGTCCCGGCCCGAGGCCGCACCCGGCTGCCCCGACTGGCTCGATGGCCCTGCCGGATTCGTCTGCCCCGCCGGTTCGGGGTCCTCGCGTGGCGCTTCGGGGGCTTCGCGCGCATAGGCCTTCACCCCCCATTCGACGCGCCCGTCCAGGCGCTCCAGGGACCGGGTGAAACGCTCGCGCCCGGAGTCGAGGAGACGCCGCACCCCCTCGTCGTCGTTGCAGACCGTGGCCAGACGCAGCGGCAGCGGGGAGGTGACCGCGGTGAGGGACCCGATCACGGCTTCGTGGGCGCGGGCCGTCGCGGTGAGCCAGTCGAGGTCCTCCAGCCGGGCCCGCAGCGGTTCCTCGGCGAAGTCGTCGGCCGGTACGTCACCGACGACGGCGAGGAGGCCGTCGTGGGCCAGCAGCCGAGGGGCCCCACCGCCGACTCCCACCAGACCCTCGGGCAGGGCGGTGTCGAACGGGCGGGTCACGGCGTATACGTAGCACAGCTTCGTCATCGCGATTCCTCCCGTTCGGCCGACGCGTCGGACGTCCCCGCCTCCAGAGCCGCGATCCGCTCCCTCAACCTCTCGTTCTCTTCGGCGAGTTCACGCCGCCGGGCGCCGCTCGACAGGGAGGGGTCGGTCTCCCACCAGTCGATCCCCATCTCCTTCGCCTTGTCGACCGAGGCGACGACCAGGCGGAGCTTGATGGTGAGCAGTTCGATGTCGAGAAGGTTGATACGGATGTCCCCGGCGATGACGACGCCCTTGTCCAGGACGCGTTCCAGGATGTCGGCGAGGTTGGCGCTCGCCCCGTCGGGGACGTAGGGGTCGGGGAGTCGGCTCGGCATCGTCATCGACGGCTCTTCCGGCCGCGGCGTCCGCGCTCGTCCTCGTCGGCGTCGCCCTCGTCGGCATCCTCGTCAATGTCTTCGGCGGCGTCTTCGGCGTCAATGTCGTCGTCCTCGTCGAGGTCTTCCTCGACGCCCTGGTCGTCCTCGTCCTCGTATGCGTCGTCGTATTCCGCTTCCTCGGCCTCCCCGGCTTCGTCGTCGGCCTCGTCGGCGTCCTCGGCGGCGTACGACTCCTCGTCGTCCGCCGGCGGGTCGTCGTCCTCCCGGACGACCTCCCCGTCGCGGATCTCCTCGCGCCGGCCCTCCTCCGCCTCGCCGCGCAGTGCGATGTAGCGCGCGAAGTTCTTGAGGTCGAGGCGTGCCCGACGGCCCTGGGCACGCCAGATGTTGCCGGTCCGCTCGAAGAGCCCCTTGGGGTAGTACTCGATGACCAGCAGGATCCTGGTGAGGCTCTCGGCGAGCGGGTGGAAGGTGACGACGCCCTTGCCCGTGCCCTTCGCGCTCCGGGCCGTCCAGGCGATCCGCTCGTCGGGTATCTGCTCGGTGGTGTGTGCCGTCCAGTGGCGGCTGGACCAGAAGACCTTGAGGTCCCATTCGGAGCCGGTGTCGTCCACGGCGCCGGCGTCCTCGACGCCTTCGGCGAAGGCCGGGAAGTCCTGGTACCGGGTCCACTGGTCGTAGGCCACCCGGACCGGCACGCCGACGTCGACGGACTCCATGACGACGGTGGGTTTGCGCCCGCCGCCCTTGCGTCCCTGCTTGCGGAGCCCGCCGCCGGCCTTTCCGATGCCCTTGACCATGTCCTTCGCGCCGTCCTTCAGGCGCGCGGCCCCGATCTCCACTCCGGCCCGCAAGGGGCCCTTGCCCTCGGCGAGTTTGCGGCCGCCGTCGAGGGCCAGCCGGGCGAAGCCCGGGCTGCGGCCCTCCGCGATGTCGTTGAGCTTGACGGTGCTCTCGCCGAGCTTGCGGCCGAGACCCGCCAGCGCGCGTTCGGTCTGCGCGAGCGCGTAGTCGCGCAGTTCGGCTTTGAGGCGGTCGGCCGTCTTCGCGTCGACGGTCCCCAGCAGGCCCTTCCCCGCGCTCTTGGTGTCAGTCACGGGACCGGCCTCCCTTGGACGGGGCCGCCCTGCGGGCCGCGGGCTTCTTCTTCGGACTCTTCGGAGCCTGCTTCTTCGCGGCCTGCCGGGCCGCCGGCTTGCGGGCGGGCTTGCGCACCCGCTCCTCCTCGCCCTTGCCCTCGTCGGCGTCCTCGTGCTCGTCCTCGTGCTCGTCGGCCGCCTCGGGCTCGTCCGTCTCCTCGTCCGGCTCCTCCTCGTCACGAGCGGGGGCGACGCCGGAGACGCGGTCCCGCACGTCGAGGGTGCTCTCGTGCAGCCGGTCCGCCAGCGCGTCGATGCGGCGGTTGACGAGGGCGCCGGTGGCGGCCTTGCCCACACCGCGCAGATCCTTGCGCAGCTGGTCACCGATCTCCTTGAACTGCGGGTTGTCGCGCAGCCGGTCGGTGACGAACTCGGTCAGGGCACCCGGCCCGAGGTTCATGCGTTTGCCCATCACCAGCGTGCCGACGGTGAGGGCGAATTTCGCCTTCTTGGTACGTCCCAGCAGATAGCCCGCGCCTACGGCGAGCCCCAGTGCCGTCCTGTTGTTCATGTCGACGGTTTGCCTTTCTCCAGTCTGTCGAGGAGCTCGTCCTCGCGGCGGTCGAACTCGGCCTCGTCGATCTCGCCCGCCTCCAGCCGCTCCTCGAGGACGGCGAGTTCACGCGTCACGGCCGACGGGTCGTAGTACTGCCGCTCGGCCTCGGCGGCCACCCGTCCGAGCACCCAGAGGGTGCCGCGGATGGGTGCCGCCGGGAGCAGGAACAGTTCACCCAGCAGGCCCATGGGACGTCACTCCACGAAGCTGTAGGGCGGAAGCGGATCGCTGAGCCGCACCTCGAGCTGGGGGTTGTCCTTGATCAGCGCGTCGACGGCGGCGAGGAACCGGTCCGTGTCGGCGCGGGCGACCAGACACGAGACGCTCACCAGCCAGCCGGTGGAGGCGGGGCCGCGGCTGACGGCCGTGGCGGCGCCCGTGAGCGTGTCGTGGACGAGTTCGGCGTCGCGCGTCTCGCGCTGCTGGACGGCGGCCACGATGCGCTCACCGAGCTGGATCTTCTGCTCGTACGTCCCGCCGCCCGCCGCCCGGTTGGCCTCGGTCAGGGCACGCAGCTCGGCGTTTTCCGCGAGCACCTGGTGCAGCACGACGTCCTCGTTGTGCGAGGCCTTCACGTTGTACTCGACCTTGTCGTGGAGGGCGGTGAGCCGCTCCTCGAAGTGCTCCGCGCGCTCCGCCAGGACCGACTTCACCGCGGCGTCGTCAGGTGAGACGCCACCGAAGCGCATCGGCAGTACCGGGCCCGTCGCGGCGGCGTGGGTGAGGACGCGCTGATGGGCCAGCAGGTCACGGCGCTTGGGCCGCAGATCCTCGGGCGCGTCGCTGACCAGCGCGATGAGGTCCCCCTCGGCCAGGGTGCGGACCGGTCGCGGCGGGTCGCCGACACCGGCGAGTTCCGCGTCGGGGCTGGGGTGCGAACGGCGCGCGATGCCGTAGACGTAGGTGCTCACTCCTGCTCCTCCTTCCTGCGGCTCGACGTGCTGCGCCGGGCGCGCGGCTTGGCTTCCGAACGGCTCTCGCCCTCGTCACGGGCCTGCTGGAAGGCGTCCGAGACGGTCTGGGCGGCGCCCGACAGGGCGCCCTTGGTCTTGCCGCGGGCACCGGACTCGGTCATGTCGCCGACGATCTCCGGCAGGCCGGGGCTCCGGTTCGGGCCGGCCTCCAGGTCGAGCCGGTTACATGCCTCGGCGAACCGCAGATAGGTGTCGACGCTCGCGACGACGACCCGTATGTCGATCTTCAGGATCTCGATGCCGACGAGCGAGACACGCACGAAGGCGTCGATCACGAGGCCTCGGTCGAGGACGAGTTCCAGGACGTCGTAGAGTCCACTGGTACCGCCGCCGCCACCGCGGCCTTGTTGTGCCGGAACAACACTCATGCCGTCCGGTCCTCCTTTGACTGGTCGGTGTGCGCGGGACGTGCGTGACGCCCTGCGGTCGAGGGGACCGAGCCGCTAGGAAGGGTCCGCTTTCCCGCGCTCGTAGCGCCGGACGCGCTTGTACGTGGTGAGTTCGCCGTCCGGCCCGAGAATGACTTCGTAGGTCGCGAGCAGGCTCATCGTGTCGGGGACGCGGGCGAGTTCGAGAACCTCGACCCGGACGACCCAGCCGTCCTCCGCCTGTTCGAAGGAGGACACCGATTCCGGTGGGGTGCCGGTGAGTTCGGTGAACTGTGCCCGGGCGAGCCGCAGGATTTCCACGGCGGACGGCGGGCGCCCCTTCTCGGCGCTCCGCTCCTTCCCCGCGCCGTTCCCCGAAGCGTCGGAGCCGTGCGCTGTGTTCGTCATATCGACCTCGCCCACCGCGTTACCCGTCGGGGAGTGCTCAAACATGGCGCCCCGTGCGTCGGGGCGGTGCGGAGGTGAGGTTGCGTAGGGGTGTCCATACGCGCCGCGTACCCACGCTCGTCATCGGTACGCCGCGTAACCACCCCCCTTGTCCCGGGGGATCACGGCCCGTCGTAGCGTGTGATCATGTCTCGTCTTCCGTTGCGGTCGGCCGCCGCGTGCTTCGCCCTCCTGTCCGCCCTCCTGGGGGGAATACCGTCCGCCGCGGCGGCGCCCCCACCGTCCTCGCCGGTGCTGCCCGCCCCCACCGGGAAGCAACTGATCGGCACCAAGTCCCTGCATCTGGTGGACACCACCCGGACCGACCCGTGGAAGCCGGAGGCGGGCCACCGTCAGCTGATGGCTTCCTTGTGGTATCCGGCCCTGCGGCCCTCCGCCCGCCCGGCCCCGTACGCGTCCGCCGCGCTGTCCACCGCCGTGTTCGGCACCGACGCGCTCGCGACCGTGCGCACCCATGCCACCGTGGACGCCCCCGCGGCGCCCGGTGCCCGCCCGCTGGTGGTCCTCTCCCCCGGTTTCGGCATGAGCCGTCTCACGCTGACCTCCCTGGCCGAGGAACTGGCGGGCCGCGGTTATGTGGTGGCCACGCTGGACCACACCTACGAGGCCCCGGTGGAGTTCCCCGGCGGCCGGATCGAACCCTGTCTGACCTGTGGGCACTTGGACGCCGGCCGCGTCGTGCCCAACCGGGTCAAGGACATCGGCTTCCTGCTCGACCGGCTGACCCGGCCGGGCACCGGCGTCCCCGTCGATGCCGGCCGCATCGCCGTGGCCGGGCACTCCATCGGCGGCGCGAGCGCCGTCGAGGCCCTGGGCACGGACCGGCGCGTCGACGCCGCGGTCAACATGGACGGTGACTTCTTCACCGCCCCGCCGGCGCGCGATGTGCACCGCCCGGTGCTGCTGTTCGGCGCCCAGCGGTCCGGCGGGCCCGTGCCCGACGCCAACTGGAGCGAGCGGCGACGGCACTTCTCCGGCTGGCAGCGCTGGCTCGACGTGCCCACCGGCGGCCATATGACGTTCACCGATGTGCCCTGGCTGGACGGCCGGTTCGACCTCGGCGGGCAGATTCCGGAAAACCAGCGGGGCCGGGCCTTCGGCACCCTCGCCGGGGACCGTGCGGCCCCCGTCATCCGGGCGTACGTGGCCGCCTTCATGGACCGGCATCTGCGCGGCCGTCCGAGCCCGCTGCTGAACCGGCCCTCGGCCGCCTACCCCGAGGTCCGCTTCGTCAAGTAGCGCGTTCGCCACGTAGCGCGCCACGGCGGCACGACGGCTCCCGGGGGCGGGCCGCCCGCGTGCCGTCGTGCCCGTGGCGGTGCGCGGGAGCCCGGTGGAAGCCGACGGGTGCCGGGGCACGGATTCCGGCGGGTCCCGCCGACTCGGTGGTACACCGGTGCGCCGCTCCGCGATACTGCCTGCCATGCGACTCCTGATCGCGACCGGCGGGTCCCGTGGCGACGTGGCCCCCTACACCGGGCTCGGTGTCCGTCTGCGACAAGCCGGGCACGAGGTGACCATCGCCACCCACGACGGCTTCGCCGGTCTCGTCCGGGAGGCCGGGCTGGGTTTCCGCTCCCTGCCCGTGGATCCGCGCGCCCAGCTCGCCTCCGCCGCCGGGCAGCGCGTCCTGCACGCCGGGACCGGACCGCGGGCCATCATGGAAATGCTGCGCGTGGCCCGCGTCATCATGCCCGCCCTGGGACGGGGCCTGCTCGACGCGGCCCGGCAGGGCACCGATCTGCTGCTGCTGACGACCACCACCATGCCGCTGGGGCTGCCCGTCGCCGAGGCGCTCGGCGTGCCCGCCATGGGGCTCTTCCTCCAGCCGCTCACCCCCACCCGCGAGTTCCCGCACGTGCTCACCGGAACCCGCTCCCTGGGCCGCCGGGGCGATCTGCTCGTGGGCCACGCCGTCCAGGCGTTCGCCGACCGGCTCCTCACGCCCACCGTCCGCGGACTGCGCGAGGACCTCGGGCTCCCTGCCCTCGGCGCCGGTGCCGAACGCCGACGGGCCGTCCGGCGGGGCATGCCCGTCCTGCACGGCTTCTCCCCGAGTGTGGTGCCCCGGCCGGCCGACTGGCCGTCGTGCCTGCGGGTGACGGGCTACTGGTGGCCGTCGCCGCCGCCGGACTGGCAGCCCCCGCCACGGCTGGTCGACTTCCTCGCGTCGGGGCCGCCGCCGGTGTATGTGGGCTTCGGCAGCCTGGTCGTCGCGGACGCCGAACGGCTGGGCGCCCTCATCGGGTCCGCCCTGCGGACGGCCAAGGTCCGCGCGGTCGTCCAGACCGGCTGGTCGGAGCTGTCGGTGGCGGGGGACGACGTGCTGGCCGTCGACGACATCCCGCATCACTGGCTCTTTCCGCGGATGGCCGCGGTCGTTCACCACGCGGGTGCCGGCACCACCGCGGCCGGGCTGCGGGCCGGCGTGCCCGCCGTCCCCGTACCGGCGCAGTTGGACGCCGCCTTCTGGGCTCACCGGCTGACCACTCTGGGGGTCGGGCCCGGGCCCGTCCCACTGGCGCAGTTGTCCGCCGGCCGGCTGGCGGCGGCCCTGCGACGGGCCGTGGCGGAGCCCGCCTACCGCCACCGGGCCCGGGCGCTCGCCGCGCGGATCAACGCCGAGGACGGCGCGGCGCGGGTCGTGGCGGCCGTGGAACGGCTGTCCGTCGCCCACGGGGCGCGCGCGGGCCGGTGAGGCGGCGGCCCGTCAGATCTCCCGGCGGTCGGTGGGCTCCGGCTTCCGGTGCTTCCCGGGCGGTTTCCCCGGGGCCGGGCGGTCCCACTCCCCCGCCGGTTCCCCGGCGGGCTCCGCGGGATGGAGGAGGCCCCGCGCCGCGGCCAGATCGTCCGCGACGGTCACCGGGGTCCACGCGTAGCCGTCCCACTGCTCGATGACGCGCGGAGCCTGGGGATGCACATGGAATCCGCGGTGCCGCCCCGGACCCAGCGGCACCGCGCGCAGTCGCCCCTTCTTGCGTTCCCGGTCCGCCTCGCGCCGCCGCGCCCAGTCCCTCAGGGGTTCCTCGTCCATCGCGCCAGCATGGCGCAGCCGCCCTCGCTCCCGCCACCGGTTGCCCGACGTCGCGGAGGCCGGTCGGGGAATACCCCCTTCATGATCAGATAGGGGTTTTCCACGGGGAACCAGAAGGTATGTCCGCCCGTCTTGTACGCCGACGGGGCGCGCGGGAGTCCACCATGCCCGCCACGGCCCCGGGACGCGGATCCTCATCAACAACACAGGCAAGGCAGTGCGGCGTATGAAAGAGCTGTCGGTGACGAGCGAGTCCCCCGACGAGTCGAAGCAGGACCGGGCCCAGGCGGGGCCCCCGCAGGCGCCGTCCGCCCCAAAGGCACCGGAGGCGGCAGCCGAGCGCCCGGGGCAGGGGGGCGACGCGCCGAAGGCCGAGGCCGGGGCCCGGGCCGCGGCACCGCGCCCGGTGACGGAGGACGACGCTCGCACCGACCGGGGTCCGCGCGCCGACCCCCGGCGCTCGCTCTCGGCGGGCACGGATACGCCGACGGCGGGCGAAGCTCCGTCGAGTGCCGCGAAGGAACCGGCCGGGCCCCGGCAGACGCCTCGCTGGGCGACGGGCGGGACCGACACGGCGGCGGAGGAGACGACGGTGCTCCCCGCCGTCGGCGCGGGAGAGGACACGAAGGAAGACACGGGAACGGACGCGGAGACAGGCGCGGGAACAGGCCAGGGGGAAGAGGCAGGGGAAGACGGCGGGGACGACACTGCCCGGACCCCGGGCACCGGTGCGAAGCGCCCGGTGCCCGGGGCCGCGCCGAGCGGCGGCGCTCCCCGGCCGGCCGCGCCGAAGCCCGACCGGCCCGCGCCCGTGACGTCGGCACCGGAACCACCGGTGCGGCGGCAGCCCGAGCCGGTCACCCCGCCCCGGCCTCCGGCGGCCGGCACCCCCGGCCGCGCGGCGGCGGGCCCCGGCCCGGCCGTCGCTCCCGCCCCCGCCGACGCCGCCCGGCCGGGCGCGCTGTCCGGGCCCGAGCAGCCGGAGCAGCGGCCGAAGCCCCCGCTCGACCTGCTGGCGCAGTTGACCAACACCCCGGCCCCGCCGCGGACACCGACGCGCTCGGTCGTCCGGCGGTTGCGGATCTGGGGGCCCGTGGTGGTGGTGCTCGCGGTCGGTGTGGTGACCGCGCAGTTGCTGCGGCCGCTGCCGGAGCCGACGCTCGCTCTGGAGGGTTCGGCGTCCTACACGTTCCGGGGTGACGCCTTCTCCGTGCCGTGGCCCGACCACGGGCAGTCCGCGGCGAAGGTCGTGGGCGCCGGCAGCCTGGGGACGTCCGGTGAGCAGAAGCCCATGCCGACCGCGAGCGTCGCCAAGGTGATGACGGCGTATGTGATTCTCAAGGACCACCCCCTCAAGAAGGGCGAGAGCGGGGAGCAGATCACGATCGACGCCCAGGCGGAGGCGGATTCCGCGAAGACGGACGAGTCGAGGGTGCCGCTCAAGGAGGGGCAGCGGTTCACGCAGGAGCAGATGCTCCAGATGATGATGATCCCCTCCAGTAACAATGCCGCCCGGCGGCTGGCACGCTGGGACGCGGGTTCCGAGGACGCGTTCGCCGAGAAGATGAACAAGGCCGCCCGGGAACTGGGCATGAAGGACACGGTCTACACCGACCCCAGCGGCTTGAAGGAGTCGACCAAGAGCACCGCCGTCGACCAGCTCAAGCTGGCCGAGGCCGTCATGCGGAACGAAGTCTTCCGAAAGGTCGTCCGGACGCCCAGCGCCACGATCCCCGGCCTGAAGGAACCGATCTACAACAACAACGCGCTCCTGTCCACGCAGCCGGGCACGGCCGGCATCAAGACCGGTTCGAACACGCCGGCCGGTGGTGCGCTGATGTGGGCGGCCTACCGGACGGTGGACGACAAGGACCAGCTGATCCTCGGAGTGACGATGGATCAGCGCATGGCCGGCGGGGATTCCAACGCCCATCTCAAGCGCGCGCTGGACAACAGCCAGAAGGTGATCGCGGGCATCCGCGACGCCCTCGTCTCCGCCACCGTGGTGAAGAAGGGCCAGGTCGTCGGGTACGTCGACGACGGGCTGGGCGGCAGGACCCCGCTGGTGGCCACCGCCGATCTCAAGAGCGCCGGCTGGCCGGGGCTCAAGCCCACCTTCAAGCTCGCCGACGGCGGCCGGGCCGTTCCGCACGAGGCCAAGGCCGGTACCGAGGTCGGTGTGCTGACGGTGGGCGACGGGCCGGGCGCGGCGAAGGTGCCGGTGGCGCTGCGGAAGGATTTGAGCGAACCGGGCTTCGGCTCGAAGCTCGTACGACTGGGGTGATGTCCCGGCCCCCCGCTCCCGTGGTGCTCCGACCGTGATCGGAGCACCACGGGAGCGGGCGTTTCAGCCCCGCCGGGCGTTTCAGCCGCGCCGGGCGTTTCAGCCGCGCCGGGCAGCCAGCGGGCCGTCGGCTCCGAAGGCCAGGGCGGCGAAGCGTTCGCCGATGCGGCGGTGTGCGGCGGCGTCGGGGTGGAGCCGGTCGGGCAGCGGCAGTTCGGCGTGGTCCGCCTCACCGTAGAGTTCGCGGCCGTCGAGGTAGTGCAGATTCGGGTCCTCGGCCGACCGCTGCTCCACGATGCGGGCCAGTTCGGCCCGGATGACGTTGAGGGTCAGCTTTCCGGCGGCCCGCTCCGCGGGGTCGCCCGCGGCCCGGAACCGGAGGTTTCCCGCGCCGAGGTCGCTGAAGTCCGGGGCGCTGGGGCCGGGGGTGTCCTCGTGGATGGGGCACAGAACGGGCGAGACGACCAGCAGCGGAGTGGTGGGGTGGCCCTCGCGGACGGTGTCGAGGAAGCCGTGCACCGCGGGGCCGAAGGCCCGCAGCCGCATCAGGTCGGTGTTGACGACATTGATGCCGATCTTGACGCTGATCAGGTCGGCGGGGGTGTCACGCAGGGCCCGGGCGGTGAACGGGTCGAGCAGGGCACTGCCGCTCAGGCCCAGGTTGGTCAGTTCCACACCGCCGAGGGAGGCGGCCAGCGCGGGCCAGGTCGTGCTGGGGCTCGCGGCGTTGGATCCCTGGCTGATCGAACTGCCGTGGTGCAGCCATTTCCTGCGGTCCCCGTCCGGCAGGGGCTCGACGGGGGCGTCGGTGCGCAGGGCGACCAGCTCGGTGATCTCGTTGTGCGGCAGCCAGATCTCCACGTCCTTGACGCGGTCGGGGAGGCCGGAGAACCGGACGGTACCGACCGGGCCGGGCCGCAGCTCCGCCGACCCGGTGGTCATGTCCACCATCAGGACGTTGCCGCCGGTCACACTGGCCTGCCCGGCGGGCCGGCCGTCGACCATCAGGTCGTACACGCCGTCGGGGCGGGGCGGAGCGCCCTGGTAGGCGTTCTTGGTGCGCAGCGCGTCCAGCTCGACGGTGGTGGCGCGCGTGCGGAACACCAGCCGTACGCCGGAGGGCTGGGACTCCGCCATGGTCAGTTGGCCGTCGGCGCACTGCGCACGGGCCCGGGCGGGCAGCCGGTGCGGCAGCACCCCCCGCTCGGTGCGCTCCAGATCCAGGGCACCGCGCACGAGGTCCGCGGTGAGGGGCGTGGTGACGTGATGGGCTGTCCGGGCCGCCGCGGGGGCGCCGGGTACATCGTCGAGCCGGTCGTTCATGAAGGCATTCTGCTGGTCGGACACCCGTTCTGCCCAATGACTTTTCGCCATACCCGGCGTGCGGGCCAGGCGTCCCGGGCCGGGCGGGGCTTTCCGGACCCGGCCTACGGCGAGGTCGGCTTGCGGCCCATCAGGGCGACGAAGGATTCCGGGTCGGCGTCGAATCCGTGGACGGCCTTGCGGAACACCCACTCGCCCGAGGAGCCCCGGGTGAACTCCGCGACGGTCGCCGCCGTGGCGTCGAGGACACCGACGAAGTCGTCGCTCACCAGCTCCGTGCGGTCCTCACGGACCCGGACGGCGGTGTTCGGCACCTCGCCGAACGTCTTCCGCCCCTCTCCCTGCTGAATGACCACGCCCACCACGACACGGACGAACCGGGGGGACAACCGGTCGAGCTCCAAGGTCATGGCCTCGTCGGTACCGAAGCCCTGACCGGTGCGGCTGTCCCTGTTGAGGGTGATGGTGCCGTCGGGCGACCGGCTGCCGAAGTGCACGACGTACTCGGGCTCACCGTACGGATCGCCCGCGGAGTAGGTCGCGGCGACGATGTCGAGGTCGTTGGCCGGTGTGCCCGTGGGACTCGGGTCCCACTTGAGCGTCACCTCGACCTTTGCGAGCCCCTTGTTGAGACCGCTCACGGACCTGCCTTCCTCGTACGGGACTGACGGGAGATGTGTCCGGGCTCAATTGTATCGCCCAGGGCACGAGTTGAGGCGGCCCGGACGGCCGCATCGGCGGCCGGTATCCGGCCGTGTCATGTCCTGGGGGCGCCGCGTTGGGTGGGTATGAACCGATCGATGACCCTCGCGGCACGGCTCCTCGCCACCCTGTCGGCCACGCTCGCCCTGGTCGTGGGGCCGGTGGGGGCGACCGGCGGCGCGGTGCGCGAGGTGCCCCCGGCGTCGGCGGACGGCGCCGACCCCGATCCGGTGCGGCGGCTGTTCGGCCGGGAGATCCGGCGGATCCCCACCACCCGGCCGGTGGTCGCCCTGACGTTCAACGCCGCGTGGGACGGAGCCGGGGTGGACACCGTGCTGAAGGTGCTGCGCGAGCGGCACGCCCCGGCCACGTTCTTCCTGACCGGGCAGTTCGCCGAACGCCACCCCGCGGTGGCCCGGGCGATGGCGGCCGGGCACGGCATCGGCAACCACTCCCACAGCCACCCGCGATTCGCCGAACTCACCCCACGTGAGGCGCAGGAGGAGGTGACACGGGCCGACCGGGCCCTTCGCGAGGCGACGGGAACGCAGCCGCTGCCGTTCTTCCGCTTTCCCTACAGCGCCACCACTGCGCAAGGGATCGCGGCGGTCAACGCCCTGGGCTTCGCGGACATCGAATTCAGCGCCGACACCAACGGCTACCTCGGTACGGCCGGCGGCATGACGGTCGAAAAGGCCGTCGACCGGGCCTTGGCCGCCCTGACGCCCGGGGAGATCGTCCAGATGCACGTCGGCAGCGCGGACGGCGGGCCCGTCCTCGACGCCCTGGCCCTGCCCCTGATCATCGACGCCGTCCGTGCCCGCGGCTACGAGATCATCGATCTGCGGACCCTCCTGGACACATGAGGCGGCCCGCGGCGCCTTCCCCTCCCGTTCTCTCCCGTTCTCATGAACTTTCCCCTGAACGGGGGAACATGAGCGGGCTCCGGCGCCCCCGGGGCAGGAACCGGGCTCTGATGGGCGGAAGGCGCTCAAGGGGAGCCGGCGCCGGCTCCCGATCCGATCGTGAGGAGCCGTCAGGTGCGAGAGCGACAGCCGGCCGACGGCGTGCCACGCCGCACCGTACTCGCCGCCCCGGTCGCGCTGGCCGGCGGCTGGACCCTGGCCGGCCGGGAGCCCCGGGCCGCCGCGGCCGCCGCGGCACCGCCCGGGTTCCCCGCTTCCCTCGGTCTGTACCGGGAGGTCTACGAGAACTGGGAGGGCGAGGTCCGGACGGACCCACTGTGGACCTGCGCCCCGCGCGACGCCGCGGAGGTGGTCGCGGTGGCCGAATGGGCCCGCAGCCGGGGCTGGACCGTACGGCCCCGCGGCGCCCGGCACAGCTGGGCACCGCTGACCGTGGCCGACGGGACACCGGCGGCGGCGAAGGTCGTCCTGGTCGACACGACCCGGCATCTGACGGCCGTGCGCATGGAGTCCCTCTCGCCGGCCACCGTGCGGGTCCAGCCCGGCGCGACCATGGACGCCCTGCTCGGCTTTCTGGAGCGGCACGGCCTCGGGCTCACCCCGGTGCCCGTCATCGGCGCCGTGACCGTGGGGGGAGTCCTCGCGATCGACGGGCACGGCAGCGTGGTCCCGCCCCACGGCGAGAGACGGATGCCGGGGCACGGCCACGGTTCGCTGAGCAATCTGGTGACCTCGCTCAAGGCCGTGGTGTGGGACGGCGCCGCGGGCGCTTACGTGGAGCGGACCTTCGAGCGGTCCCACCCCGACTGCGCGGTGTTCCTGACCCACCTCGGCCGGTCCTTCCTCACCGAGGTCACCTTGCGGGCGGGTGAGAACTACCGGCTCCGCTGCGTCAGCCATCTCGACGTACCGGCCACCGAGC
Source organism: Streptomyces sp. NPDC042259 (assembly GCF_055582085.1). Taxonomy (NCBI): domain Bacteria; kingdom Bacillati; phylum Actinomycetota; class Actinomycetes; order Kitasatosporales; family Streptomycetaceae; genus Streptomyces; species Streptomyces sp. NPDC042259. Next base: position 197,582 of record NZ_JBVJDW010000002.1, read on the forward strand.
TGTTCGCGCCGCCCGGGCAGGCCACCGCGGCCCGCAGTCTGGCCGGATATCTGGACCGCGCCGGGCGGGTCGTCGTCAACTGGTTCCCCTTCACCACCCACCCGTGGCTCCAGGTCTGGAGCGTCGCCCCGAGCCGCCCCCCGCTGTCCCGCCCGGTGGGCACCCCGTACAACTTCCCCTTCGTCAACGCCACCCCCCGCGACGTCTCCGAACTGGCCGAGCGGATCATCAAGGGCGCACCCGCGCTGACCCCGGCCCTCGGGCGGCTCCAGTACACCACCGTCGCGGCGGGCCTGACGGCCGGCCTGTCCTGGGACGTGTGGGGCTGGTCGAAGAACATCCTGCTGTTCCTCAAGCCGACCACCCTGCACTGCACCCTGTGCAGTTACGCGATCCTGACGAGCCGGGGCTCGGTGCAGCGCGTGGTCTCCGAGTTCGCCGCGTTCTACCAGCGGCTGCTGGAGGACTACCGCTCGCGCGGTCTGTTCCCGGTCAACGTCGGCGTCTGGCTGCGGGTCAGCGGACTCGACGACCCGGCCGAGGTCGGCGTGGCGGGCGCGCGGGCTCCCGCGCTCTCCGCGGTCCGCCCGCGCGAGGACCGCCCCGAGTGGGACACGGCGGTCTGGGTGGAGGTCGCCACCTTCGCGGAGACCCCCGGGTCACACTCCTTCTACCGGGATCTGGAGGCGTTCTACCACCGCACCTACGACGGCTCCTACGCGGCGCCGCGGGTGGAGTGGTCCAAGCGATGGGCGCACACGGCGGAGGGGGCCTGGCGCGATCCGGCGGTGCTGGGCGGGCGGATCCCCGAGTCCTTCGGCCACGGGCCGCACCCCACCTGGAACCGGGCGGTGGCCACGCTCGACGGCTACGACCCGTACCGCGTCTTCACCACCCCCCTGACGGACACCCTGCTGCGGGCGGGCCCGCCGGGCGGCTCCCGGCCGGCCCGCCCGGGGCTCAGTCCTGCGGGACGACGTTCTCCGCTTGCGGGCCCTTCGGCCCCTGGGTGACGTCGAACTCCACGTGGGCGCCTTCCAGCAGCTCCTTGTACCCGGTGGTCTGGATGGCTGAGAAGTGGACGAAAACGTCGGGACCGCCGTCGTCCTGGGAGATGAACCCGAATCCCTTGTCGGCGTTGAACCACTTCACCGTGCCTGTTGCCATGCCTCTTGCCTCTCATCCGAATCCGCGCGTGAACGAACGCGCGCCGGGGCGGCCTGTCGCTGCCGACCCCGGCCGTTCCCGACCTTTCCCCGCACAACGGCGAATTACGCCCTGGGGGTCGACACGGCCACGGATGGCCCTGTCGTGCTGCCGAGGCTCCTTTGCCCTCGTACGGTGGGAGTGGTTTTCCGGCCCGGCAGGGTCCCCGACGGCAGAGGAGCACGGGTGATGAGCGCCCCCGAGAGTGCGGATCACGTCAGTGTCCATCTGACCGACTGTGGGCACGAGGACGCGAACGTGGTGTTCGGCGCCTTGGAGAACGCGTTCCCCGAGGGCACCGGTCCGGCGCGGAGCGAGACCCGCGCGTCGCGGTCCACCGGGGAGAACCCGGTGGTCTGGTGCACGATCGTCGACGCCCGGACGCGCGGTGACGCGAAGTCCGTTCCCGCGCCCCTGACCGGTCCGGTCACGGTGGACCTCTTCGGTCCCGCCCACCCCGTGCGTGAGGTCCGGCAGAAGCTGGCCGCGGCCTTCGACGTCGAGGAGCACGGCACGGTGTCGGGCGAGCACGAGGTGGAACTCCGCCTCAGGCTGACGTCCCTGCGCGGGGACTAGGCCGTGTCCGGGGGAACGGCGGTCTCCCCGCGACGGCTCGAACCCCTGGGCGTGTTCACCGGGCCCGCCGGCCGTGTCTGGTACGCCGCCTACGGCTCGAACATGGATGCGCGGCGTCTGACGTACTACCTCGCCGGAGGCCGGCATCCCGACGGGGCGCGGACATACCCGGGTTGCGCGGACGCCCGGCAGCCCGAGCGTTCCTGCGCGGTACTGCTGCCGGGGATCGTGTACTTCGCCACCGAGTCGCCCGTCTGGGGCGGTGGCCGGGCCTTCTACGATCCCGACGCCGGGGGTGAGGCGCCGGCGCGCGCCTACCTCGTCTCGGTGGCGCAGTTCTCCGGCATCGCGGCCCAGGAGATGTACACGGACCCGGGGCCGGAGACGGATCTGCGGGAGGTGGTCGCGCACGGCCGGGCGCGGATCGGCCCGGGGCGGTACGAGACGCTGGTGTGCCCGGGGTTCCTGGACGGTCTTCCCGTTCTCACCTTCACCGCCCCCTGGGCCGTCGGCGAGGTGGCCGGCCGTCCCCCGTCCGCCGCCTATCTCCGGCATCTCGCCTCGGGTCTCATGGAGGCACACGGGTGGACCGCCGGGCAGGCGGCGGGGTATCTGGCCGGGCGCCCCGGGGCACGGGGGCACTGGACGTCCGCCGGTATCACCGCCGTTCTCCGGCCGCCCGTCTCTCCCGGCGCGGTCCCGCCCCCGTCCGCTCCCCCACGAGAAGCCGACAGGGGCCGGACGGGGCGCCCCGGCATGCTCTGAGCGCGGCCGGGGTGTGGGCGCCTCCGCCCGGGGTGGGAGCGCCGCCTGTCGCACGCGTGGAGCCACCCGGGTGGCTCCGAGTCGGACGGTGTCTGTGGTGCGGCTGAGAGGGAACAGGCACAGAGTGCCCGACCTCCCCGATCCCCTGACGACGCTCGTCCGGCGCGGCAGAGAACCCGCGGTCACGCAGACCGTGCGGTCCACCACGGCCGCGGTGATCTCCTATGTGGTGGCACTGTGGCTGAGCAGCGAGCCCGTGCCGCTGACGGCGCCGCTGACCGCCCTGCTCGTCGTCCAGGTCACCCTCTACTCCACGTTGACCACCAGCATCCGCAGGGTGAACTCCGTGGTGGTGGGGGTGTTCATCGCCATCGGCTTCTCCACCATGGTGGGGCTCACCTGGTGGAGCCTGGGGCTGATCATCCTGGCTTCCCTGGTGATCGGGCGGTTCGTCCGTGCGGGCGAGTTCGTTCCCGAGGTGGCGATCAGCGCCATGCTCGTCCTCGGGGTCACCCGGGTGGCGGAGAGTGCGTGGGACCGGGTGCTGGAAACGCTGATCGGCGCGGTCGTGGGGCTGTTGTTCAATGTCTTCTTCGCCCCTCCGGTGTGGGTGCAGCCGGCCAGTGAGGCCATCGAGCAGTTGTCGCGCCGGATGGGCCGGCTGCTGCGGCACATCGGTGACGAGGTCGGCGGCCGTACGACGGTCGCGGAGGCCGCGGCCCGGCTCTACGAGGCCCGTCGGCTGGACCACGACATCGTCGAGGTGGACGCCGAACTCCGGCAGGCCGAGGACAGTCTGCGGCTCAACCCCCGGGTCAAGGAGGGGCAGCTGTTCCGGGTGGTGCTGCGGACCGGTCTGGACGCCCTGGAGATCGCCGCCGTCGTGCTGCGGGTGACGTGCCGGTCGCTGACCGACCTCGCCAAGGAACGGACGGACGAGCCGTTGTTCGAGGAAGAGGTGGCGGCGGCGTTGAAGGAGGTGTTCGTCCACCTCGCCCTCGCCGTCGAGAGCTTCGCGGTGCTGATCACCACGCAGGTGAGCACCAACGCCGAGAACGCGGAGGACAGGCTGGTCAGCGAGCTGGCCGCGGGCCGCGCCAGCCGGGACCGGGCCGCCGATCTGCTCCTGGTGCGGGTGCTGGAGCACCCGCGTCAGTGGCAGCTGCACGGTGCGATCCTCACCGAGATCGACCGGATCCTGGACGAGCTGGACGTGGAGGAGCGGTCCCGGCGGCTGGTGGAGGAGCTCGACCGGCGGTCCCGGGAGCAGCAGGACAGGCATCCGGTGGTCGCCGGGTTCCGCCGTCGGGTGCGCACCAGCCGGTACGGCTGGCGGAGCAGCGCGTGAGCCTCCCCTTCCGGGCCGTCGGGCCGTGGCCGCCCGCGGGCGGGAAACGCTCGGAGCGGTTGTGTCCGTTCTATCCGTTCGAGCCGTTCGAGCCGAACGCGGCGGCCGCCAGACGGCCGGTGATCTTGGGTGCCGCGCCGTCGCCGAAGGAGTCGGTGCCCACGGCGTAGACGGCGCGACGGCTCAGGTCGGGGGTGGCGAAGACACCGCTCGCGTATCCGTAGTCGTGCCCGGTCTTGCCCCACATGAGCGTGCCGTCGGGCAGCGGGAAGGACATCAGGGCGACGCTGAAGCAGGCGGAGCCCTTGTCGCGTCCGGTGTTGCAGTTGGAGCCGTTGGCGTAGGGCAGGAGCTTGCCGTCCGCGTCGCGGGGAAGGGCGCGCAGCTCGGCGCTCTGGGCGGGGCGCAGCAGTCGGCCGGTGAAGAGGGCGGTCATGAAACGGTCGAGGTCGGCCGTCGTGGAAATCATCTGGGAGGGGTTGCCGCCCTGTTCGTTGACGTCGACGAGCGTGCCGTCGCCGGTGGGCAGGTATCCGGGCAGATAGGGGCGGGGCACCGTTCCGTTGCCCGCCGGTACCGAGGTGTGCCGCATGCCCAGCGGCCTCAGGACGCGGTCGGTGATCTCGCGCTTGAGGGAGTGGCCGGTGAGGTCTTCGATGAGCTTTCCGGCGACGCGGTAGCCGAAGGAGTTGTACTCCTGCTTGCTGCCGGGCGCGAAGTGCGGGCCGGGCCAGGCCCTGCCCCGGGGACGCAGCGTGCCCTGGATGACCTGGTCGAAGGTGAAGTAGTCGAAGCGGGTGGCGATCTGCTCGTCGCCGGTCGGTTCCGGTGCGCCCTCGAAGTCGCTGGGCAGACCGCTGGTGTGGTTGAGCAGTTGGCGGACGGTGATCGGCTGGAAGGTATCCGGCAGCAGCCCCGGAAGGTAGTGCTGAACCGTCCCGTCGAGGTCCACCCGTCCTTCGGCCGAGAGCTGCAGCAGCACGACCGCCTCGAAGGTCTTGGCGATGCTGCCGATTCTGAAGTGGGCCTTGTCGGATACCCGCTTGCCGGTGTGGACGTCCCCGGCCGCACCGCTCCACTTCTGCCCCGACGCGTGCACCAGAGCCACGGCACCGGTCGCCTGGTCGCCGGGCCGGATGGTGATCGCCTCACGCAGTGCCCCGGCGTCCAAGGAGGACCGTCCCGCGGATGCGGAGACCGAGGTGTGCGCCGGTGACGCGGCGTGGGCGGTGACGGACCCGCCCACGGTGGCGGCGACGGCGAGGACGGACAGGGCGAGGGCGGACAGCCGTGTCGTGCGGGGCGTGGAAGGGCTCATGCTGCTCTCCAGGAGGATCGGTCGGGTGCGCGGCGCCCATGACGCCGGCTCACTCGGCCGAGTCTCCCCGAGCATGATCATTCAGGTATCCGGGAACAGCCCTGACCCGACCCCGAGAGACCCCTGACGGATCCCCGGGCGGCGGCCTCCTCCCAGGTGCGCGACGCACCGTCCGCGTAGGCGTCCCGCGCTAATGTTTCGGACGGGCCGGGCCGTGCGGTCCGTGCGGGCCGTTCCCGCGTCGGCCGTTGAGGAAGGCGAACAGCGCGGCGGCAGCGGCGGTGACGGCACCCGCGGCGACGTACCGCCCACGGCCGGCCGGTTTCCGGGGCTCCCGCGCGGTGGCCCCTACGCCGGCGGGCCCGGGGACGGGGCCGGCGAACGCGCCGGCCGGTTCCGGGGCCGCCGGCACGGCGGGAGCGGCGCCGCCCTGGAGGTTCCGCAGGTCGGACGGGCGTACCTGGATGGCCAGCAGGGCGATCAGCGCGGCGATCACCGTGAACGCCGCCGCGGCGATGAAGGCCGCCGAGACGCCCGAGGTGAGCACCTGGTCCGCCCAGGGCCGTGGCAGCCGCCCGGTCCGCGCGAACCGGGCCCGTTCCGCCGCGGTGGCCTGCGCGAGGAAGCGCGGCACCTGGTCCTCGGCCTCGTCGCGGCTCACCGTGCCGAAGACCGTGACGAGGATGGACAGCCCCAGCGAACCACCCACCTGCTGGGTGGCGTTGAGCAGTCCCGAGGCCGCGCCCGTCTCGTGGGCGGGCACTCCTGAGACGGCCATCAGCGTCAGCGAGACGAACTCCATGCCCATGCCGAGGCTGAAGACGAGCATGGGTCCGAGGACGCTGCCCGCGTAGGTGGAGTGGATGTCCGTGAGCGTCAGCCAGGACAGTCCGGCCGCGGCCAGGATCGCGCCGGCCACCATGAACGGCTTCGGGCCGTACTTCGGCAGCAGTTGCGAGGCTGTTCCGGCACCCACCGCGATCACGGCGCTGACCGGCAGGAACGCCAGACCCGCCTGGAGGGGGCTGAAGTCCAGCACGTTCTGCACGAAGAGCGTGAGGAAGAAGAACATGCCGAAGATCGCCGCCGCCAGGCTCAGCATGATGCCGTACGTGCCCGCGCGGTTGCGGTCGGCGAACATCTTCAGCGGGGTGATCGGCTGCCGGGAACCGCGTTCGACCAGGATGAACACCACGAGCAGCACCACGGCCGCCCCGAACGAGGCCAGCGTGAAGCCGTCCAGCCAGCCGTCCTGCGCGGCCCGGATGAAGCCGTAGACGAGCAGGGCCATACCGAGGGTGGAGGTCAGCGCCCCGACGAGGTCGAACCGTCCCGGGCGGCGCTCGGACTCCTTGATGTGACGGGGCGTGGCGAGGGCGATGGCGAGTCCGATCGGCACGTTGACGTAGAGGACCCAGCGCCAGTCCAGCCATTCGACGAGCATCCCGCCCGCCAGCAGGCCGATGGCACCGCCCCCGGCGGAGACGGCGGCGAACACGCCGAACGCCCGGTTGCGGGCCGGGCCTTCGGTGAACGTGGTGGTGATCAGTGCGAGCGCCGTCGGCGAGGCGATGGCGCCGCCCACCCCTTGGAGGGCCCTTGCCGCGAGGAGCTGACCGGAATTCTGTGCCAGACCGCCGAGCAGTGACGCGAGCACGAACAAGAGCACGCCGAAGACGAACACCCGGCGACGGCCGAGGATGTCACCGGCGCGGCCGCCGAGGAGCAGCAGACCGCCGAAGGTGAGGGTGTAGGCGTTGATCACCCACGACAGGCTCGTGGTGGAGAAGTTCAGCGAACTCTGGATGTGCGGGAGCGCGATGTTCACGATGGTGATGTCCAGGACCACCATCAGCTGGCAGGAGGCGATGATGAGAAGGGCGATCCCGTTGCCGCTCCGCTTCGGGGGGCCGGCCCGCGCCCGGCTCGGATCGTTCGCGGCCATCGGCTGGGAGGTCGTCATGGCGCATCGTGCCTCACGACAGGGTCAGTGGACGTTTCGGCCCACTCAACCGAATGTAAGCCCGGGCCGTAGCCGCTACCAGTCGATCTAGGGGCGCCGGCCCGGGGCCGGTCGGCGCGGGTGACCGGAGGCCGTTGGTACCGTCGCGCCATGTCTGAAACACATGGTTGTTCCCGAGAGCCCGTCACCGCGGACGATGTGCGCCTGGCCGTCGCGCTGGCGGTGACCGCGTTGAGCGGTGCGCCCGCCGCGGACTGGAAGGCCAAGGCCGGTTCCCTGGACTGGGACTGCTGGGAGACCGTCGAGCATCTCAGCGACGATCTGTTCGCCTACGCCGCCCAGTTGGGGCCCGAGGCACCCCCGTTGGACGGCGAGATACCGTTCCTGTGGACCCCGCGGCGGCCGGGCGCGCCGGCCAATGTGATCGTCGCCGATCCCGCGGCCGGGCCCGCCGGGCTGCTGCGGGTGCTGGAGGCCACGGGCGCCCTGCTGGTGGCCATGGTGCGGACGGCGTCCCCCGAGGTCCGCGCGTACCACGCGTTCGGGATCGCGGACCCGGAGGGCTTCGCGGCCATGGGCGTCGTGGAGACGTTGCTGCACACGCACGACGTCGCCCAGGGGCTGGGGGTCGTCTGGGACCCGCCGGCCGGTCTGTGCGGCCGGGCGCTGGCCCGGCTGTTCCCCCACGCTCCGGCGGACACCGACCCTTGGCGCACCCTGCTGTGGGCGACCGGCCGCGCGGAGCTGCCCGGTCTGCCGCGCGTCACCCCTCCCTGGCGGTGGCACGGCGCTCCCCTGCCCGCCGAGGCCGCATAGGCGCCCGGCCCGGCGGGCCTGCGACCGCGGCCGCCGGTGCCTGCCGGGCGTGTCCTGCCGGGCGGGCCGGGGCCTTCGCGGTCAGTGCGGGTTGGCGTCCCTGCCCTCGGTGCTCAGCAGGACGACCGTGCTGTGGCGGTCGGCGGCCAGGGCCGTCCGGCGCGCGCCCGCGCCGTCGCCGGTGAGGGCGGCGCGCAGCCCGGCCAGGGAGGCCGCCCCGCAGGGGCCGGCCGGGATGCCCAGGCCGCCGAGGTCCCGGGCGGCGCGGGCGGTGGCGTCGTCGTCGACGGCGATCGCCGCGTCCACCCCCTGGCGGAGGTACGGCCAGGCGAGCGGTGACGGCGTCCCGCAGTTGAGCCCCGTCATGATCGTGGTGCCGGTCGGCACCGTGCGGAGGGACCCGGTGGTGAGGCTTTCCAGCAGTCCGGCGGCGGTGTCGGGCTCGACCGTCAGCAGGGCCGGCGGCCGGCCCGCCGCCCCGGGCCCGGCACCGGCGCCGGACCGGTGGTGGGTGACGGCGGCCTGGGCGAGCGAGCCCACCCCGACGGGGACCGCGAGCACCCCGGCCCGCCCGGCGAAGGCGGCGCTCAGCTGCTCGTCCACTTCGGCGAACAAGGTGGCATAGCCCTCGACCACCCAGCCGGGGATCCGCTCGTAGCCCGGCCACGCGGTGTCCTGGACGACGATGTCCGCCGGGCCCGCCGCGCTGTCGCGGGCCCGCAGCACGGCCGCGTCGTAGTCGCCGGGCACCGGGACCACCTCGGCGCCCTCGGCGGCGATGGCGGCCACGGCCGTGGGGTGCACCCCGGTGGGGACGAAGATCTTCGCCGACAGGCCGAGCAGCCGCGCGAGGTGCGCCACGGCCCGGCCGTGGTTTCCGTCGGTCGCGGTCAGCAGCCTCACCGGGGACCCGCCCGCGAGGTGGTCCCGCAGGGCGCCGAAGGTCGCGGGGGCCGGACGGCCGAGGTACGCGGACACCGCCCGGTGGACCGCCCACGAGGCGCCCAGCACCTTGAAGGCGGACAGTCCCAGCCGGGCCGACTCGTCCTTGACGAACAGCCGGCCCACGCCGAGTTCCGCCGCGAGTTCGGGGACCTCGGTCAGCGGCGTGGGAGCGTACCCCGGGAGCGAGGCGTGGAAGGCACGGACCGCGTGACCGGCGGGCGGGCACGTCCAGGACCGGGCGGCGGGGTGCGCGTACCACCCCGCGCCGGTCCGGGGTGCGGGGCGGTGAGCGGGGCCGGAGGAGGTGTCGGTGTGCATGAATGCCACGGTCCCCCGGCCACCGTCCATCGGTCGAGCGAACCTTTCCGACCGATAATCATCGGAAGAACCGAATGAAAGCCGAGGACCCGATCCGTCATGTTCGACCTCCACCGGCTCCGGCTGTTGCGCGAACTCAAGCACCGGGGCACCCTCGCCGCCGTCGCCACGGCGCTCTCCTACAGCCCCTCGTCGGTCTCGCAGCAGCTGTCGGTGCTGGAGAAGGAGGTCGGCGTGCCGCTCCTGGAGCCCGTCGGCCGCCGGGTCCGGCTCACCGAACAGGCCGAGATCCTCGTCGCCCACACCGAGGCCGTGCTGGAACGGCTCGAACAGGCCCGGGCCGAGGTGGCCGCCTCGCTGACCGGTATCACCGGCACGCTGCGTCTGGCCGCGTTCCAGACCGCGGCGCTGACCCTGATCCCGTCCGCGCTGACCGGGCTGCGCGCCGCGCACCCCGCCCTGCGGGTGCACCTCACCGAGGCCGAGCCGGAGGCGGCGCTGTCGGCGCTGCGCGCACGCGATGTCGATCTGGTGGTCGCGGAGGAGTACCCGGGGCACCCGCGGCCGCGCCACCCCGAGCTGGAGGAGACGGATCTGAGCCGGGACACCCTGCGCCTGGCCGTGCCCGCCGGGACGCCGGAGGATGGTCCGGCGGGCGGGCCGGCCGGTCTGCCCTGGGTCATGGAACCGGAGGGCACGCCGGCCCGCCGGTGGGCGATGGCCCTGTGCCGCGACGTCGGCTGGGAACCGGACGTGCGGTACGTGTCCTCGGACATGCTGCTGCATCTGCGGCTCGTCGAGGAGGGGCACGCCGTGGCCCTCCTCCCCGACCTCCTGTGGTGCGGGCGGCAGCCGGCCGTGCCGCTGCGGGAACTTCCCGGCGGCCCCCGGTCGCGCCGGCTGTTCACCGTGGTGCGCGGCGGCAGCAGCCGGCATCCGGCCGTGCGGGCCTGTCGCGAGGCCCTCGCGCGGGCCGCCGGGGACCTCGGCCGGGGCGCGGGCGAGGGCTGACGCGCGTCGACTAGCCGCGCGGCAGCGGCGGCACGACCTCCTGGGGGGTGCGGGTCGGGGTGTAGGTGCCGGGCGCCTTGAGCGAGGTGGGGTTGAGGTCCTTGTGGACCGCCTTGGCGACCGCCTGGATCGTGGCGACGCCGCCGTCCATCGTGCGGTTGTCGTGCGTGAGCACCGCCATGGTGTAGTTGCGGCCGCCGCCGGTGAAGGCGCCGAGGCTGTGGACGCGCCAGCCGTGCGTCGAGCGGGACAGCCAGCCGTTCTTCACCTGGATCTTCACCGTGTCCGGCGCTCCGGCCGAGGTGCCCCAGCGCTGGGACGCGACGACCTTCCCCATCAGTTTGAGGATGTAGGCGCGCGCGGCCTCGCTGAGCACCGACGTGCCTCCGGGACGCGGCACCAGATGGTCCATCAGCTTCTGTTCGTCGTCCGCGGTGATCTGGGTGAGGCCCCAGTAGCCGCCGTCGCCGGGTACGGTCCGGCTCATCCCCGCGGCCTTGAGGAACCCCTTGACCTTGGTCGCGCCGAGCTGCTTCCACAGCGCGCTCGTGGCGTCGTTGTCGGACTTGGTGATCATCGCTGTGGCGAGGTCGGACTCACGCTCGGTCAGCCGCCGTTCCGTCTTCTTCGCGTCCCACAGCAGGGCGGCGAGGACGGTCACCTTCACGACGCTCGCGGAGTCGAACCGGTCGGCCCCGCGCAGGGTGCAGACGGTGTTCGTGCCCTGGTCGTGCAGGGAGAGCGCGGTGGTGGCGGACCGGCCGGCGAGTGCCGCGGTGATGTCCTTGGAGAGTTTGGCGGCCAGTCCCGCCTTGTCCGAGGTGCAGGTCACCTTCGGTGTCGCGGCGGCGGCCGGTGCCGCGCCGACGACCGGCGGCACGAGCACTCCCACGGCCAGGGCGGCGGACAGGGCACTGCGGGCGGACGCGGGTATTCGGTGGCGTGTCATGAACGTACACAGACCCCTCTATCGGTCGGAGCCCACCCCCCTGGTGGACTCCGACCCACATGATCCCCCCGCCGGGGCGAACGGGTGCGCGAGGGGGAACGCGGTGTTGGTCACAGCGCCCCGTCGGCGGCCCGCCCGCCGGGCGGCACGCTCCGCCCGTGCAGTTGACTGCGCGAGGTCAGGCCGAGCTTGGGGAACACCTTGTAGAGGTGGTATCCCACGGTGCGCGGGCTGAGGAAGAGTTGCGCCGCGATGTCACTGTTGCTCATGCCCTGGGCGACGAGGCGGACGATCTGCCGCTCGCGGGGCGTCAGCGCGCTCCACGCCTCGCCCGTGTCGGTACCGGGCTCCTCCAACAGCTCGCCCGCGGCGCGCAGTTCGTGCCGGGCGGTGTCCGCCCACGGTTCGGCCCCGACCAGGGAGAAGGAGGACACGGCCTGGTGCAGATGCTCCCGGGCGTCCTTGATCCGGCGCACCCGGCGCAGCCACTCCCCGTACAGCAGATGGGTGCGGCCGGTGTCGAAGGCCGACGCGGCGGGGGCTTCCAGAGCCGCGCCGAAGAGGGCGTCCGCCTCGTCGTCCGGCGCGAGGAGGGCACGGCACCGCAGCCAGGTCGCCCGGAGTTCCGGCAGCCGGGCGGGGATCGCCTGCCTCTCGAAGTCCTGGAGCGTCCGGCGCGCCTCCTCCACCTGCCCGGCGCGCAGACACGCCTCGACGAGGTCGGGCAGGACGAGCCAGCCCATCATGAAGTGTTCGGCGGGGGCGCCGGGGGTGACGACCTCCCGCAGCAGCCGGGCCGCGGTGGGGGCCTTGCGCTCGGCGAGGGCGTTGAGCCCGAGTGCCCAGTGCGAGACGGCGATCGAGGAGGCGATCCGCCGTGGCACGGAGATCGCCAGTGATGCGGCGGCGAGTTCCCGGCAGCGTTCGCTCTCGCCCCGGGCCGCGGCGATCCAGGCGAGCATGGCGCGCAGATGGGAAGCGGCCCCGAGCTGCCCGGTCTCGTCGGCGAGGAACAGCGCTTCCGTGCCGTTCGCCGTGGCCACGGTCCACTGGCCGGTGACGAGTTGCAGCGCCACGAGCGGCGCGACGGACATCGGCAGGGCACCCACCGCGCCGTTCCTGCGCAGGGTGTCGACGGCGCGCTGGTAGGCGTCGAGCGTGGTGGCGGTGTCTCCCATCAGGTGCGGCAGGAAGACCGGTGGCCATACCCAGGGTTTGGGGTCCGCGGCGGACAGCCATGCCGGGACGCGTGCGGCGGACGCCTGCGGGGTGTGGCTCCAGGGGACCGCGATGGGTGTCTCCTCCGGCGCGAGACTGCGCAGCCAGCGCAGCTGTGCCATGAAGTGGTCGCTGACCCCGCTGGTGGCGCGGTCGCTGCGGTCGAGGAGGGTGGCTATCTCGCCCAGTTGGCGCGGGGTGTTCGCCACCCACGCGGAGCGGGCGGCCATCACCAGCATCTCCCCGGCGAGCAGGGCGTCGCTCTCCAGGACCAGGCGGGCCCCGTCCATCAGGATGCGGCAGGCGATGGCCGGGTCGCTGCTGGCGTGGGTGATGGCACCGCGCACCTGGGCGGAGCGGGCCCGTAGCTCCGGGGTCGAGGTCAGGGATTCCGCTTCGTCGAGCAGCGCCGTGGCCTGCGAGGGTTCGGCGGCGGTCCAGGCGCATTCGGCGGCGTCGATCAGCCACCGGGCCCTGACCCGGGGGGAGGAGGCGAGCGCGGCGGCGCGGCGCAGCGCGCGGCTGGCGGTGGTCGCGCCGCCGGCCCGGCGGGAGCGGTCGGCGAGCGTGGCCATGAGTCCGGCGACCGTGTCGTCCGTACCGATGGTGGCGGCCGCCAGGTGCCAGACCCTTCGTTCGTCCTCCTCGTCCATGGCGTGGGCCAGCGCGAGGTGCGCGGCACGGCGTTCGGTGAGGGAGGCCGCCTGGTAGATGGCGGACCGGATCAGCGGGTGGGTGAAGAGGACCCGCTGCTCGCCGAGGTCGATCAGCCCGGCCGCGGCCGCGGCGGACAGTCCGGCGATCGCCGCGTCCGGGTCGCCTCCGGCGCGGAGGATCGCGGCGAGGTCCCCGTCGTTCTCGACCGCCGCCAGCAGGAGTACCTCGCTGTAGCGGGTCGGGAGTTCCGCCCGTCGGCCGTGGTAGATCTGCTGCAGCCGGTCGTTGAGCGGCAGGCACTCGGGGAGCGCGGCGCTGCCGCTGAGCTGGTCGGGGTCCAGGGCGGCGGGCAGTTCGCGCAGGGCGAGGGGGTTGCCGCCCGCCTCGCTCAGCAGGCGCAGCCGCACCGAGCGGACCGCCTGCGGTGCCGAGCGTTCCAGCAGTTGTTCGGCCACGTCGGCGGGGAGCGGCCCGACGTGCAGGTCGGGGACGCCGGGTGCGTCGAAGCGCCCGGCGCCGGTGCGGATGGCGAAGACCATGGCCAGGCCCTCCGCCTCGAGCCGGCGGGCCACGAAGACCAGGGCCTCGGCGGAGGCCGGGTCCAGCCAGTGCGCGTCGTCGACGAGCACCAGTGCGGGGGCCTCCTCGCAGGCGTCCGACAGCAGCGTCAGTACGGCCAGGGCCACCAGGAAGCGGTCCGCCGAGGTGCTCTCCAGGCCGAACACCGCGCGCAGCGCCGCGGCCTGGGGCGCCGGGATGCGGTCCAGGCCGGACAGCAGGGGCCGGAGCACCTGGTGCAGCCCGGCGAAGGGCAGCTCGACCTCGCTCTCGACGCCGACCGCGCGCAGCACCCGCATGTCCGGTTGCGCGGCGCTCACCAGGTCGTCGAGCAGCGTGCTCTTGCCGATGCCCGCCGGGCCGCGTACGACCAGGGCACGGCTGTGCCCCGCGCGCGCGTCGTCCAGCAGGGCCGCCAGCTCGCTTCGTTCCCGCTCCCGCCCCAGGACCATGAGATCGGGGCTCCCTTCGTCAGTTCACCAGTCGCGCGACTGATGCCCGAGCGGCCGCGCTCGTGCATCATGCCCGCGTCACTGGTCATGACGATCACCGGGTGGCCCGCGTTCCCCGGCCGCCGCAGGTCGTGTGTCGGATGCGGGCCGCCGGCGTGCCCGCCGATACTGCGAGTACGGCTCCCGCCGGGTTACCGCCGGTCCGCCCTCGCCTGCCGGGCCGGGGTTCCGGAACCCCCCATCACACCCCCCGTCCGGACCTGGCGGGAGCCGTCCACGCGGGGGCATCCCCGAGTCGACGACAATATGGTCCGGGTATGCCGGTATTGTCGTGGTGATGCAGCGGCGGTCGTCACGTGAAAATCCGGAACCGCGGCGCGGGCCTGATCATCAAACATGGACGGAACACCCGCTCATGTCCTTCGGGGCAGCACCATCATCCGGAGAGATGTGATGACCCAATCGTCCGACGGCCCCCCGCCGTCCCCGAGCCGCCGCCCCGGGCGCCGTGCCAGACGCTGGATCCTCGCGCTGACCGCCGTCGCCACGCTCGGGCTGGTCGCGTGGCCCGTCCTCGACCACTTCGACATCCCTCCGTTCACGGACAAGGGCGACCCCATCAGCTTCAGCGAGGGTCAGGTCGGGGCGCGGGCGGCGAACGCCGAGACGCTGATGCCGACCGGGCCCGAGGCGAGGTTCACCGTCGAGAGCACCGTCGACGACGGGACGAAGATCGCCAAGACGACCCTGCACGGCCCGAAGTCCGGCTTCACCGGCGACGTCTGGGTATGGGCGCCCCGGCAGTACCTGCACGACGCGAAGTACGCCCGGAGCGGCTTCCCCGTCCTCGTCGCCCTGCCCGGCGGCCCGGGCTGGCCGAACAACTACTGGATGGAGACCAAGCGCGAGCTCCAGTCCTCCCTCGCCACGTGGTCGAAGGAAGGCAAGAGCCTGCCCTTCATCCTGGCCATGCCGGTCCTGAACCCGGACAAGAAGCACTACTACGACGGCAGTGACATCCCCGGCCAGGCGAAGATGGGCACCTGGCTGACCGAGGACGTCCCCGATCTGGTCAAGCGGAACTTCCGGACGCTGAAGTCGCGTGACGGCTGGGCGTTCATGGGCTCCTCCTCCGGCGGCTTCGCGAGCCTGAAGTCCGTCCTCGCGTACCCGGACCGCTTCAAGGCCGTCATCGCCTCCGGCCCCGACATCGTGCCGGACTCCCCGCTGTGGGCCGGCCACCCGAAGGAGAAGCAGCGGAACAACCCGCAGAAGCTGGCCCAGGAACTGATCGACCGGAAGGGCCCGGACGTCTACCTGGCCTTCCAGGTCGGCACCGCGGAACCGCCCAAGCGTCTGAAGGACATCCAGAAGTTCCGGGCCCGCTACGGCAAGGGCCCGGTCCACACCAGTCTCCGGGTGATCGAGGGCGGCAAGCACAACGCCCGCACCTACGTCCCGAACCTGGGCAAGGGGCCGATCCAGTGGATCAGTGAGCACATGCGGGGCCCGACGGCCGCGCCGTAGGCCGTGTCCGGCGATCTTCGGCTACCGGCCGTCTTTGCCGCCTGCGGCGGCGGGCGCCCTGCGGGCGCGTCCTCAATCGCCGGACGGGCTGATTTTGGCCGGGCTCAGTCACTCAAGCCCGTCCGGCGTTTGAGGACAGAGCACAGCAGCCCGTCCGGCGTTTGAGGACAGAGCACAGCAGCCCGTCCGGCGCTTGAGCACCCCGCCATCGATTTCCCGCCCTCGACCGTCGTGATCGAGTCAAATCGGCCACCGGTCGTGGGCAACCGGCGAACCGATGCCCCCTCACCCGCGTTGATCGGCAGACGGTCCGGACGCGGGACGGAAGGGGAAGTGCCCATGGGGATGCTGGTCAGGGGACGTCGGGGAGCGGTCACCGCCGCGCTGGCCGCGGCGCTGGGCATGGGGGCGCTGCCGACGGCTGCGTGGGCCGCACCCGGGGTAGGGGACGGGCCCGGCGGGGCGGGCAGGACGGGCAGGAGCGCCCCCCGCGACGACGGCTGGCGCGGGGAGGGGCTGGAGCTCAACGCCACCGACAACCGTGCCGTGGACGCCTTCCTCACACAGGCCCGGGAGGCGGAGAAGGAGATCAGCCCGCGGGTGCGGGCGGCGGCCGTCCTCAGCCAGGCCGAGCTGGTCGGGTTCGACCAGCGCCTGAAATCCCCGGACTCGTTGAAGCGCAAGGTCGCCACCTCGATGAAGGAAACCCCGGGGCAGACCGTCAACCAGGCCCTGGACACCATGAAGGACTCGGTGCGCTACACCTTGCAGTGGCCCGACGGGAAGTACACCTCCGGTGTCTCCCTCGCCGCGTCCCTGCTGTCCGCGTGGGGCGACGACGCCGTGAAGTGGTCCAACACCTGGGACCGGCCCAAGGGCTACAAGGGCATCAACTCCGCCTGGCGCGAGCCGCGGTGGGGGCACGCGTACGAGGTGCAGTTCCACACCCCGGCCAGCAAGAAGGCGCAGCTGGACACCCACAGGATCTACGAGGAGCAGCGGCTGCCGGGCACCCCGCCGGAGCGGGCGAAGGAGCTCCAGGCCCAGCAGGACGCGATCTTCGCGGCCGTGCCCGTGCCCGCCGGTGCGGCGGAACTCTCCGGCCCGCGCCCGAAGGCACCCACCGGCCTCCCCCAGCCGGTGCCGGCCGTGGCACCCGCCCTGCCGGCGGCCGCGCCGAAGCAGCCCGTCGGCTGACGGCCACCCGGCGCGCGCGGCGGTGGGCGGCCGTCCCCGGTCAGTTGTCGCCCACCGCGGTGACCAGCACCGACCCGATGATGACCATACGGTGTGTCAGTTCGTCGAGCTGCTTCCGCTCGGCGGCGGGCAGGTGCCACTCCTCCCACCACGCGACCGTCTCCTGCGTGAGCGGCTCGGGACGCTCCGCCTCCCACGACTCGTACAACCGGGTCGCGAGCGGGAGGACGGGCCGGGCCTGGTCGGCATAGGCGGCGAGCAGCGCCGTCATATAGCTGCCGGGCAGATAGGCGTACCACTGGGCGACGAGCTGGTCGGCGAGGTTGGCCGCGTCCTGGAGCCACAGCACGTGCTGGGTCACCCACCCCTGCGGGTCCTGGCTCGCGGGCATGCCGGGCAGCAGACGCTGCTCCAGTGCCGCGCGGTGGGAGAAGAACGCCTGGCCCAAGGCGCGCTCGTCACCACTGGGGGTCCAGGTGCCCTGGTGCAGGGCGATCGCGGCGGCTTCGACAACATCAACGGCGTGGGTCATCCGATCACCGTACGGTGCCCGCCGGACCGCTGTGCACACACCCCCGGGTAACTCCCGGCGCGTTCGGGCACGCACCGCGCGCGGCGTCCGACGCCTGGTTCAGCCGTGCGCGGCAGGCGTGCGGCTGGCCGTGCGCCCCCGGCCGGCGGCCGCCCGCGCGAAGGCGGTGGCGTCGTGGACGGCCGCGCCGCCGGGGTCGTTGTTGAAGTAGCAGTACACCTCGGCCCTGTCGGGCCAGCTCTCGGCGATGCGCCGGACCCAGCTGTCCAGGGCCCGGCGCCCGTAGCGTGGCCACGGCTCGGCCCGGCCGCAGTGGAAGCGCGCGTATCCCCAGTCCGCCGTGCGCCACAGCGGGGTCACCGGCCGGGAGCCGTGGTCCGCCCAGCAGAGCGCGGCACCGCGGTGTTCGAGGACGGCCCGCACCTCGTCGGTCCACCACGACGCGTGCCGGGGTTCGACGGCCACCCGCGTCCCGGCGGGGAAGCAGGCGAGGGCGGTGTCCAGCAGGCCCGGGTCGGCGTGGAGCGTGGGGGGCAGTTGCAGCAGCACGGGTCCGAGCCGGTCCCCCAGCCCGGCGGCGTGCCGCATCAGCCGCGCGACCGGTTCCCCGGGGTCGCGCAGCCGCTTGATGTGTGTCAGATAGCGGCTCGCCTTGACCGCCATCACGAACCCCTCCGGCGTGCGGTCACGCCAGGCGGCGAAGGTCTCCGGCGTGGGGAGCCGGTAGAAGGCGTTGTTGTTCTCCACGGTGGTGAAGCCCCGGGCGTACTCCTCGAGCCACAGGCGCTGCGGCAGCCCGGCCGGGTAGAGGCCGCCGCTCCAGTCCTTGTACTGCCATCCCGAGGTGCCGACGAGAAGGGGCATGAGTGATCCCTGCCCCGGCGGACGGCGGTCGTCACGGATAATTCCGGCACGGATCGAGCGATGGGGAGTTGATGGTGTCGTGAACTGCGTCTTCTGCGCGATCGTGGCGGGCGAGCAGCCCGGTCACCGGGTTTTCGAGGACGGGACGGCGGTGGCGTTCCTGGATGTGCGGCCGCTGTTCCCCGGTCATGTCCTGGTCGTGCCGAGGCTGCATGTGGAGACCCTCACCGATCTGCCGGCCGAGGACGTGGGGCCGTTCTTCACCCGGGTGCGGCTGATCGCCGGGGCGGTGGAGCGGGGCATGGGCGCCGCCGGGTCGTTCGTGGCCGCGAACAACCGGGTCAGCCAGTCCGTGCCGCATTTTCATGTTCACGTCGTGCCGCGCAACCGCAAGGACGGTCTGCGGGGCTTTTTCTGGCCGCGGACGCGGTACGCCACGGACGGGGAGGCGGCGGAGGCGGCGGCGCGGGTGCGGGCGGCGCTGCCCGGGGGGAGCCCCGGCTGAACCGGGGCGACGGTGCCGGCCCGCCATCGCATGGACTATTGGGCCGAATGTGAGGATATTGGACGTATAGCGTCTCTCGTTCCGTTTCCCTTGTCTTCCGGGGCCGGACCGGGCCCGGGCCGGAGGTGGATGATGCGATTCGTCGACCGGGAGGACGCCGGGCAGCACCTGGCGGAGCGGCTGGAGTATCTGCGTGGAGACCATCCGGTCGTGCTCGGCCTGCCGCGCGGGGGCGTCCCCGTGGCCTTCGAGGTCGCCCGGGCCCTGGGCGCCCCGCTCGATGTGATCCTCGTCCGCAAGCTCGGCGTGCCCTACCACCGGGAACTCGGCTTCGGCGCCATCGGCGAGGGGGGCGTACGCGTCGTGCGGGACGACATCGTCCGCATGAGCGGGGTCGAGGAGGAGGACCTCGCCGAGGTCCAGCGGAGCGAGCAGGCGGAACTCGTCCGGCGCGCGGAACGCTTCCGCGGCGGACGGCCGCGCGTACCGCTGGAGGGCCGCACGGCGGTGATCGTCGACGACGGCATCGCCACCGGTTCGACGGCGTCGGCCGCCTGCCGGGTGGTGCGGGCCCAGGGCGCCGCCCGGGTGGTGCTGGCCGTGCCCGTCGCACCCCCGGACGCGGTGGTGGCGCTCGGCGGTGAGGCCGACGAGCTGGTCTGTCTCTCGACACCGGCGGGCTTCTCCGCGGTCGGCGAGTGGTACCGGGACTTCTCCCAGACCTCGGACGACGAAGTCGTCGAACTGCTGCGGCGCAGCACGGCGGAGCGGCCCGGGAACCCGGGGCCGGGCGGTGCGCGGGCCGTGTCCGGCCCGGTGGAGATCCCGGTGGACGACGGCCGCGTCACCCTCGCCGGTGATCTGGACCTGCCGGCCGGCGCTCCCGGTCTCGTCGTCTTCGCGCACGGCAGCGGCAGCAGCCGGCTGAGTCCCCGCAACCGCGCGGTGGCGGACGTCCTCGGCGGGGCGGGGCTGGGCACGCTCCTCTTCGATCTCCTGACCCCCGCCGAGGAGCGGGACCGGGCGAACGTGTTCGCCGTGGAACCCCTGGCCCGGAGGCTGACGGAGGTGACACGGTGGCTGCGCCGCGAGTCGCCCGGCCCCACTCCCCCGCCCCTTGGTTACTTCGGGGCGAGTACGGGTGCGGCCGCGGCGCTGTGGGCGGCGGCCGACGCGGCGGCGGCCGGGACGGACATCGCCGCGGTGGTCTCCCGGGGCGGCCGCCCCGATCTCGCCGGGCCCCGGCTGCCGGAGGTCACGGCGCCGACCCTGCTGGTGGTCGGCGGCCGGGACGAGACCGTGCTCGAACTCAACCGGCGGGCCGCGGAGCTGTTGACGTGCGAGAGACAACTGGCGGTCGTACCGGGCGCCACCCATCTCTTCGAGGAACCGGGAACGCTGGACACCGTCGCGGAACTCGCCCGCGACTGGTTCACCGCCCATCTGGGCGGGCGACACCGGCACCCGCCCCGACCCACCGCGTCGGGCCCCTGACCGGGCCCGCGGGAAGCGACCGATTCAACGCACACACGGGAAGTGATCGCCATGGAGACGATCGTCGACTGCGCCATCGACATGGAGTTCCGTGAGGTCGATGCCATGACGCAGGCGGCCGTCCGGTTGCGCCTCCACGACGGGACGGAGTTGATGGCACAGGGAATCGCCCACCGGCACCCGGACGACCCCGGGCAGCAGCGGGTCGGCGAGGAGGTCGCGGCCGCCCGCGCGCTGAACGGCCTGGCCCACCAGTTGCTCGACAAGGCGGGTGTCGACATCGAGGAGGTCACGCATCTGGAAACCCATCTGACGCACTGACGACGGGCCCCGACGACGGCCACCGGCCGCTGCCGGTCACGGGGCTTCGGGCGGAACCGGCTCGAACGCGGCCACGGCGTCACGCCAGGCGTCGGGCACCGGGATGGAACGGCCTTCCACCGTGTTGTAGGCGATCATCGCCGTCTCGCCCGCGGCCGCCACCGCGCCGTCGCCGTCGCGCCACATCAGATACGCGAAGTCGAAGGACTTCGCCCCGACGCGGGCCACGCGGATGCCCACACTGACCGGGTCGCGGAAGCGCAACGGCTGGAAGTAGGAGAGGGCGACGTGCCCGACCACGAAGCCCCGCGGACCGTCGACGTCCTCCTTCAGCACGTCGATCTGGTACGCCGCGCGGGCGCTTTCCGCCCAGCGCACGTACGCCACGCTGTTGACGTGACCGAGCATGTCGACGTCGTGGAACGGGGCGGTGAAGCGCAGCACGCAGCGGAAGTGGGACACGTCGGTGTCCAGGGGCTTGCGAGGGGTCACGCGGATCGGTCCTCCCGTCGGTCCCGCACCGGCGTCCGAGCGGGATCAGCTCGTCGTGGCCGCCCCGCCCGCGTCCGGCGAACCCGCGTCCGGGGAACCCTCCGTGTCCGCGGAACCCATGGCGATGGTCTCCGCGACCTGGGCGTGGCGCGCGGCCAGCTCACGCTGCTGTCGCTCGGCGGCCCGGGCGACATCCTCGTCGCGGCGCAGCAGGCTGTCCAGATCCTCCTTCGCCCACTCCAGTACGCCCAGCTTCTCGTACTCCCGCGCCACCCGGTCGCTCCACAGGCCGATGTCGCGCAGGCAGGGCACGATCCGGCTGAACAGCAGCTTGCGGTACGCCCTCATCGAGGGTGACCGGTCGGCGCTCGCCACGCAGTCGGCGGTGTCGAGCCCCAGCGCGTCCCACATCTCGTCGCCCCGGAACCGCCGGAACAGCAGATGCGACCCCTCGATGACGAACTCCTGGCGGCTCTTCAGCTCCGCGTCGCTGAGATCGGCGTACAGCTCCTTGAGCGCCATCCGGCCGAACGCCACGTGCCGGGCCTCGTCCTGCATCACATAGGCGAGCAGGGCGTGCGGCAGGGGCGCGGTGTGCGCGGTGGCGTCCCGCAGCAGCCCGAACGCCGCCAGGGCCAGTCCCTCGATCAGGACCTGCATCCCCAGGTACGGGATGTCCCACCGCGAGTCGGCGAGCGTCTGGCCCAGGAGGGTGCGCAGCGCGGGGTTGACCGGGTACATCAGCCCGAGTTTCTCGTTGACGAAGCGGGAATAGGCCTCCAGGTGCCGGGCCTCGTCGACGACCTGGGTGCTGGCGTAGAACTTCGCCTCCAGCCCGGGCACGGTCTCCACGATGCGTGAGGCGCACACCAGGGCGCCTTGTTCCCCGTGCAGGAACTGGCTGAACTGCCAGGCCGTGGTGTGCAGGAACACATCCGCCACGAAGTGGCGGTCGTGGTGGAAGCGCTGCCAGTCGCGCGACCCGTGGATGGGCAGCAACTCCTCGCTCTGGCCGAGCGGGTTGGCCCGGTCCACCTCCAGCTGCCAGGGAATGCGCGTGGCGGCGTCCCACTGGCGGTCCTTGCCCCGCTGGTAGAGCGCCATCAGCCGCTCGTCGGTGACGTCGTAGTCCCAGGTCATCCGGCTCACCGCGGCGGACGGGACCGCGAAGGGCGTCGTCTCCTCCCCGGTGTCCGCCATGCTCGTGCCGCTCATGCCCGCCCCATCTCATCGCCTTCGGATGTCATGACGCCCTCGCGCCGTGGCGTCTGTCGGCCGGTCACCGGTGGCGGACCGGATTCGTGTGTGAGGGTGTGCAGCGCCTCCCGGATCGTCGTGACGTACGCCGCGGCGTGCTGACGGAAGCAGAAGTGCCCTCCGGGCACCTCCCGGGCGGTGAATCCGGCGCGGGTCCACCGCTCCCAGCCCCGCACGGTCTCCCCGGGAAACAGGGGGTCATCCGCGCCGTACAGCCCCAGCACGGGGATGTCCACCGGGCGGGGCGCGCCCCGCGGCGGGCCGGCGGCGTCGGCCAGTTCGCGGCCCAGTGCGAGATCCGGCCGGCCGGCCGCCCAGGTGCCCTCCGCCCCGGCACGCCGGGAGGTGGACCGCAGTTCGCGGGCGGCGGCGCCCAAGAGGTCCTCCGCTCCCGCGCCCAGACGGCCCGCCAGGTGCGGTGGCGGGCAGCAGGACACCACGAGCAGGCTCGGTGGTGTCCACGGGCCCTGGTGCTCTCCCGCGCTCAGGGCCGCCACCAGTCGATGGGCCAGCAGGGCGCCCAGGCTGTGCCCGAGCACCGCGTACCGTGTCCCGGCCCGTGCCGCCGGGGTGGCCTGGGCGCGCAGCGCGGCGACGGCTTCCGCCACGTCACGCGGTGGCGGGCGGTCCGCGAGAGCGCCGCGCCCCGGCAGGTCGAGTCCGGTGAAGCGCAGCTGTGGGCCCGCCGGGCGGGCCAGCCTGGCGTACGCCAGACCAGTGGCGCCCGCGTAGGGAACGCACAGCACGGGAGTCGGCGTCACGTGGGCGGCTGTTTCCGCAGATCGGCGACGATCAGCGCGGCCAGCCCGCCGAGGGTGGGGCGCTGGGCGACGTCCTCCACGGTCAGTACGGCACCGGTCGCGTCGAAGACCTGATCGCCGATTTCCAGGGCGAGCAGGGAGTCCACACCGAGCTGGTCGACGGGGACGTCGTCGGGGACGTCCTCGGTGTCGTCCAGTTCCAGCCCCCGGCGCACCAGGGCGGTGAGGTGGACGAGCGCGGCGGCACGCAGCACGGTGGGGCCGGCTTCCAGGTCCCCGAGGATTTCGAGCGCCGCGTCGGGGGTCATGGCGGGGGTCGTGACGGGATGGGGAGAGGTCATTTCATCGTTCACGTTCGGCCTCCGCCGATCCAGTAGGGGCGTCGTTCGAAGGGGTAGGACGGCAGGCGCACCCGTCGGAGCGGCTCCGGGGTGAGGGCGCGCAGGCCGGTGAGGGTGCCGTCGGCGACGTACCGGGCGCAGGCGGCGTCGTAGGGGGCGTGGGCGTCCTGTGGGCCCGTGCGGTCCGGTACGGTGTCGCGGCCGCCCGGGAGGGGGGCGTCGGTGAGCCACTTGTCCATGGCGTCGAGCAGTTCCGCCGTCCCGTCGGCGTGGAAGGCCACGCGTGCGGCGAGGACCGGGCGGTGCCACGCCAGGGTGCCCGCGACGTCCGCCAGGTCGTGCGGGGTGCGGCGGAGCGCCGTGGCGAGCCGCTCGACGCTCGCGCGCAGCGCGGCGTCGGTACGGGCGGAGACCGGGACGGCGAAGCGCCGCCGGGGCCCGGGGGGCCGTGGGATGCGCGGCTCGGGCGGCGGGGCCTGTTCGAGGACCACGTGGACGTTGGTGCCGCTGAAGCCGAAGGAGCTGACTCCGGCGGCGCGGGGGGCGTCGTCGTGGGCCGGCCACGAGATCGGTTCGGCGGTCACGGCCAGCCGCCCGGCCGCCCAGTCGGCGGTGCGGTTCGGGCCGCTTGCGCCGCGGGTCGGGGGGATCTCGCCGTGTTCCAGGGCGAGGACCGTCTTGATCAGGCCCGCGATGCCCGCCGCCGCCTCCAGATGCCCGAGGACGCCCTTCACCGAGCCCAGGTACAGCGGCCGGTCGCGGTCGTCGGCCGCCAGGACGGCGGCGGAGCCCAGCTCGACGGCGTCGCCCAGCACGGTGCCCGAGCCGTGGGCCTCCAGGTATCCGACGCGGGACGGGGGCAGGGCGGCGTCCCGCAGCGCGGCGGTGATGACGTCCCGTTGGGCGAGACCGGACGGGGCGGTGATGCCGTTGCCCGTGCCGTTGTGGTCCAGGGCGCTGCCACGGATGACCGCCCGCACCGGCAGCCCCTGTTCGCGGGCGGCGGACAGCGGCACGAGGACGACCACCCCGCATCCCTCGCCGCGTACGTAGCCGTCGGCGGCCGCGTCGAACGGCAGGCAGCGGCCGGAGGGGGACAGCACACCGAGCCGGTCCAGGGCGGCGGTCGGCTCCGGGGCGAGCACCAGGTTCACCCCGCCGACGATGGCCCGTTCGCATTCGCCCAGGCGCAGCGCCGAGACCGCCAGGTGCACGGCCGTCAGCGAGGAGGAGCAGGCGGTGTCGACGGACAGGGACGGGCCGCGCAGCCCGAAGTGGTACGACAGGCGCCCGGCCGCGACGGAGGGGCTGGCGCCGACGGCGGAGAACCGGGACAGCGGTGACTGTTCGGCGATCCGCGCGTAGTCCGCGGCGGAGATGCCGACGTACACGCCGGTGCGCGAGCCGCGCTGCGCGAGCGGGTCGGCGCCGGAGTCCTCCAGGGCCGCCCAGGTGGTCTCCAGCAGCAGCCGGTGCTGCGGGTCCATGGCCCGCGCCTCGGGTGCGCTCACCTTGAACAGGGGCGCGTCGAAGCACTCGATACCCTCCAGGGCGCCGAGCCGCCTTTCGTCCGTGCGCGCACCGGTCAGCCGGGCCCGGTCGCCGGAGGGTTCCTCGGTGGCGTCGAGGCCGCGCCGTATCAGCTCCCAGTACGCGTCGGGGTTGTCGGTGCCGCCGGGGAAGCGGCAGGCCATGCCGACGACGGCGATGGGTTCACGCGTGGTTTGGGGGTGCGGCGGGGCCGGGGGGACGTGCGGCCGGCCGGCCGTGTCCGGGGCGGTGGCCGTGCGGGTCCGCCGGTCCAGTTCGTCGGCGAGGGCGCTGACGCATGGGTGGTCGAAGAGCATGCTCACCGGGACCTCCGCGCCGGTGCGCTCCTCCAGGCACGCCGCCACCTCGGTGAGGCCCAGGGAGTCCAGGCCCAGTTCGCTCCAGGGGCGCCGGCGGTCCACGGTGTGGGCCGGTACGCGGAGCACGGCCGCCACCGCCTGCCGGGTCACCGCCTCGGCGAGGGGCAGGCCGCCGCCCGCGGCGGGGGCGGGGAGCGGGCGCGGTGCGGGGCCGGCGCCGGAGTCGGCCCTGTGCAGTGCGGTCAGGGCGCCGCGCAGCAGCAGATCGCGGCTGAGGGAGCGGCGCACCTTGCCGCTGGTGGTCTTCGGGACGGTGCCCGGGGGCACGAGGACCACGAGCCGTACGCCGACGCCGCAGGCCCGGGACACGGCGGCTCTGACCTGGCGCACCGTCTTCTCGAACAGGGCGCTTTCGGCCGGGGTGCCGCCGGCCGGGTCGCGGTGGCGCACCTCGGCGACGACGGCGACCTCCTCGCCGTGGACCCCGTCGAGGGCGAACGCGGCCACGCATCCCGGGCGCAGGGCCGGGGCGCTCCGCCAGGCGGCGTCCTCCACGGCGGCGGGGGCGATGTTCCGGCCGCGCACGATGATGAGTTCCTTCAGCCGCCCGACGACCACGAGTTGTCCGCCGTGCAGATAGCCGAGGTCGCCGGTGCGCAGATACGGGCCGCTGCCGTCGGCGAGGCGGGCGCCGAAGGTGGCCGCGCTGTCCTCCGGGCGGCCCCAGTAGCCCTCGCACACGCTCGGCCCGCGCAGCCAGATCTCGCCTTCCCGGCCGTCGTCGGTGATCCGCCGTCCGTCGGGGGTGGCGAGGACCAGTTCGCCGTCGCATCGCTCGCCGCTGGCCACCGCCGCGTCGCCGGGGAGCACGAGGGGTTCGCGGTGCTTGGGGGTGCCGGTGACCATCAGGGTGCTCTCGGCGAGCCCGTAGCAGGCCAGGAAGGCGGAGCGGCGGAAGCCGGCGGGGGCGAAGACGGCGGTGAAGTCCTCCAGGGTGCGCGGGCGCAGCATCTCGGCGCCGTTGAACGCCACGTCCCAGGAGTCCAGGCGCAGTTCGGCCACGTCCTCGGGCCGTGCCTTGCGGGCGCACAGCGCGTAGGCGAAGTCCGGTCCGCCGCTGGTGGTGGCCCCCACCCGGGAGATCAGGCGCGGCCAGGACAGGGGGTCGCGCAGGAAGGCCAGCGGTGAGCTGAGGTGGACGGGGAAGCCCTGGTGCAGGGGGGTGAGGATGCCGCCGATCAGCCCCATGTCGTGGTAGGGCGGCAGCCAGATCACCCCGGTGGACGCGGGGCCGTGGCCGAACGCCGACTCGATCACCTCGAGGTTGGCCAGAACGTTGCGCTGGAGGGCGACCACTCCCCTGGGCCGGCCGGTGCTGCCGGAGGTGTACTGGAGGAACGCCGCCTCGTCGGGGCCGGGGCGGCGGATCCCGGCCTCCTCCAGCGGCGGGGCCGGCCGGTCGGTGGCCACGGTGCGTACGGCGGTGAGGCCCGCCGAGGCGAGGGAGGACGTGACGTACTCGTGGAGGGCGGTCGTGGTGCACACCACCTCCGCGTCGCAATCGGCGATCACGGCGGCGAGCGCGCCCCACTGGTCGGGGGTCATCGGCGGGTAGGCGGGCACCGGGAGGAACCCGGCGTACATGCAGCCGAAGAACGCGGCGATGTAGTCGGCGGACGGAGGCGGGTACAGCAGCACGGCGCGGGGGCCCGGCCCGGCGCCGGACGGGGGGCGGCGGCCGTCGCGCAGATGGGCGGCGGCGCGCCGGGCGCGCTCGTCGAGTTCGCCGTAGCCGAGCGGCTGGACGTCGTCGGGGCCGTCGTCACACGGATGGTGCAGGACGTAGCCGACCTGGTCGGGGGTGGTGGCCGCCCGGAAGCGTACGGCCTCCACCAGGCTGGAGACGGGGGCCCGCCGGCCCGTGAGGTGGTGGGGGATGCTCCAGTCCCGTGGTGTCACACACCCTCCCGCGGTGCGCTCGTCGCCGGCGCCGGTGCCGGGCCCGGGGGCCCGGAAGACCGGTGGGCGGGGTGGAACGGGGACCAGTAGAACTGGCTCCAGTAGCTCTCCGCGATGTGCACCCAGGTCCACAGCTGCTCGGCGCTGTCCAGGAAGTGCCGTGGGCTGACCATGAGCCAGCTGAAGACGGCCTGGCTGTCCCGGCACGACTCGCAGTGTCCGCTGGTGCAGCAGAAGTGCACGGTCTCCAGGTCGGCGGCCCAGGTGTTGAACTGCGGCAGCACGGGGTTGCCGTTGCGCGTGCGGGCGTGGTGGGCGGGGTGGCGGGCGCTGATGCTGGGGCAGACGTCGTAGCCGAAGGAGTCCCAGTGCGCGTCGCCGGTGATCATCACCTCGATCGTGTAGGGGTGGCTGGCGACGGTGCCGGGGTAGAGCTCCCGTACACGCAGCGCTTCCGCGAGCAGTTCACGGCCGCGCACGCCACGCAGCGGATCGTCGGTGTCGTAGCTGCTGTAGAAGTTGAAGTGCACCCGGTTGCCGTTGTCGTGGATGCGGCGGACGGTGTCCTCGATGTGGTCGATGCCGTCCTCGGACAGGGCGTAGACGAATCCGGCGCGGGGGTCGTCGGTGTAGTGGCCGAGCGCGGTGCCGAAGAGGTCCGCGAACCGTTTGCCGCTCGGCCGGATGGCCCGCAGTTCGTCGTCCAGCGGGCCCCCGCCGAACAGTGATACGGCGACGGTGACGTCCTCGAAGCCGGCGCGGGGCAGTGGCCGCAGGCCGTTGGTGGAGATGGTCACCCGTTCCATGGCCTCGCGGTAGACCGCGATCCGGTCGAGGAAGAGCGTCGGCTCTCCCCCGATGAGCAGGGCGGTGTTGATGCCGCGGGCGGCTTCGTCGGCCACGAACGCCTTGAGGTCGGCCAGGTCGGTGTTCTCCCGGGAGGCCTTCTGGAATTCGTAGGTGAAGAACCAGCAGCCCTTGCAGCGGATGTTGCAGGCGTTGGTGAGGTGGTATTCCGAGGCGCGGATGCCGGCCGCGTAGTGCCGGATGGCGTCGAAGCGTTGCCGGAGGGCGGGGTCCGAGGCCAGGATCCGGCGCAGCCGCTGCCCCCAGCCGCCCCGCTCGGGAGCCGTGGAGCGGGAGCGGCCGGGCAGTTGCGGCATGGGGAGGAACTGCTTCATGCGGCGGTTCCGGGTACGGTCAGTCCGATGCGGGTCAGTTCGGGTACGACGCGCGCCACGAAGTCCTGGCGGGCCTGTGCGTTGGTCTTCTGCCGCAGCCCCCACCGGAGGTACTGCGGGGACCGGGTGGACTTGTCGCTGCCGAACAGACTGAGGATGAACGGCCACATGCGGTCCAGCGTGGCCTGGACCTCCGCGGTGCCCTCGGGGGTGCGCATGAGTTCGCGGACGATGCGCCGGCCGTGTCCGACGTGGACGAGCTCGTCCTTGATGACCTTGTCGAAGGAGTCGGCCCAGGGCCGGTAGCTGCTCTGCGCCATCTCCCTGATGTGGTCCAGGACCGCGTCCTCGCCGAGATAGGAGAAGAGCGCGCGCTGCGGCCACGTCTTGATCTTGTGGATGGCGGGGGACGCGTACAGTCCGCGCTCCATCAGCTTCTGGTGGAGCATGTAGTCGGTGTCGATGCCGAGGTCGTTCAGCACGGCGGCACCGATCATGTAGTGATCGACCTCTTCGGCGGCGCGCTCGCAGCACACCTTGCGCTCGTAGGCGCTGGGCGCGATGGGGAAGAAGATCTGCAAGTAGTCGTCGGCCCCCGAGAGTTCGCCCTCGGTGTGCACCATCATCTGGTGCGTGGCCAGTTCCTGGTACTCCTGGGGCATCGAGCGGAACTCTTCGGGTGTCTCGACCCGGAGAACCTCCGGCGCGGTGTCAGTGGTCACGCGTGAGCGCCTCCTCGATGCTCTGGTGGAACCAGGAGATGGCCTTTTCGTACCGGCCGAAGGTCAGGGCCGGGTTGGCACCGGACTCCAGCCCGCGCTGGATGGACAGGAAACGCTCCGCGTCCTCGCGCTTTACCTTCTGCACCACCTTCAGGCTCTTCTTCCACGTCTCCTGTTCGGCCTCGGACTCGTGCAGCCGCCGGGCGAGCAGGGCGTAGAAGTGCAGGGTGCAGTGCCCGACCCCGTCGGGGTAGACGTGCCAGACGGCGGCGTGCTCGGGCAGCACCGCGATCATGGTGTTGGGCCAGACGACGTACAGGATGGTGGACTGTTCCACCAGGTCCCACTTGCTCCGGTCGATGTGCCGGAGTTCGGTGATCTCCCGGCGCGGCAGCACGCACCGGATGTGCGGGCCGAACCGGTCGAACTTCGCCACGTTCGAGAGGAAGACCGGGTAGATCGTCTTCCGGTGGGTGAACTTGGTGTGGTAGTTCTCCAGGAAGATATCGAACGGCAGCTTCCAGTTGACCGGGTGCGGGGCCCGGGAGGCGTCCAGGCACACGAAGTCGTCGAGACCGAGATCGCGCAGATCGGTGCCCACGTCGGCGAGCCAGTCCCCGAGCGGGCGGCGTGGGGTGTTTCCGTCGGCCTGGACGTAGACGAAGCCGGCGTGCTCCTGGCACCACAGCTCGCGCAGACCGTAGTCGTCCTTGGCGGACGCGACGGTGGGGAAGCCGAAGTCGTCGGGGACGTGGCGGAGCGCGCCGTCCTGCCCGTAGGTCCAGGCGTGGTACGGGCACGCGAACGCGTTGGCCCGGCCTTCGGGCTCCTCGACGAGGACCGTGCCACGATGCCGGCAGACGTTGACGAACGCCCTGACGCGGTCGTCCTTCCCCCGTACCACCAGCAGCGGGACCTTGCCGACGGTGAGGGTCTTGAACGCGCCCGCCCGGGGGAATTCCCCCACGTGACCGACGGCGAGCGGGGTGCGGTACCAGATCCGGTCCACCTCGGCCTCGAAGCGGGTGGGATCGGTATAGACGGACACCGGGTTGTGGTACTCGTTGTCCTGGCCGGCCATGTCCGTGGTGCGCTGCTCCTCGAAGGCGAGCAATTCCTCGATGATGCGGACCTGAGAGGCGTGATCCACCGGAGATTCCTCTCGGACGAGCGTGGATCGCAGGGTCGGGTGAGTCGTGGGGTGGGGGGATGAGGACTCTTCCTGGACCGAGGCTGCGGGCGGTGCCCGTGCCGGTACGCGTGTCGCGCCGCACTGAGGGCGCACGCTTCGTGGGTGCGGCGATGCGGGCGGATTTCCGCCGTGTCATCCCGACGTCCGTTCGAGTCTTCGCGCCGTGCCGGGATACGTCAAGCGCCGTGCGGCGTACGACGGGCGGACTTCGGCCATTTGACACCGGACCGGTGCGGGCCGGTAACGGATGCCGCCCGGCCCAGCGATGAGCAGCGACGACCCCGGGCGACCGGAATACGGCGACTGGGCGCCCGGCCCGCTCCCCGACCGGTGCCGCGGGGCATACGACTGGCCGTAATTCGCCGTCGGCGCGTCACCGGCGGTTCCGCGCACGCCGCCGGTGACCTGACCCGGAGGTAACCTCCCACCCCATGGAGCGCAGAGCGCGGATGCTGTGGTTACGGACCGAACCCCTGCACGCGGTGGTCTACTTCCACCCCCGGTGCCGTGGCATGGGCCGCGAGCTGGGCCTCAAGGGCTTCTGGATGGGCTACTTCGCCACCCGCGCGGCTCCGCTGGGACCGGTCGGGCCGGGCCTGACCGCCGCCGTGTTCTCCGTCTTCGCACCGTCGATGATCGCCCGGGCCCTGCCCGCGGCCTGGGACACGGTCACCCCGGCCGAGGCCCTCACCCACCGGTCGCGCGCCGCCGCGGCCGCCCTGCGCGCGCTCGCTCCGGAGACCGAGGAACTGTCCGCACGCGTGGAGCGCCCGTTGCGCGCCATGATCGACGCGGCGCCGGCCGGCGCCCGCCCGCTGTTCGCCGCCAACCGGGAGCTGTGCGGGGACACCGCGGCCGATCCGGTGGAGCGGCTGTGGCAGCTGGCCACCACGGTCCGCGAGTACCGGGGTGATGCCCACGCGGCGGTGCTCGCCGACCATGAACTCGACGGCTGTGAGGCGCTGTTGCTCGCGGCGGCCACCGGCCGGGTGCCCACGGAGGGGATGCGGCAGGACAGGGGCTGGAGCGAGGAGGAGTGGGAGGCCGCGCGGGAACGGCTGCGGCAGCGGGGCCTTATGGAGCCGGTGGGCACCGCGTGCACCCGAGCGGGCCGCGAGCGGCGGCAGCACGTCGAGGACGAGACCGACCGGCTGTCGGCCCGGCTGCTGCGCCCGCTGGGGCGGGCCGACGAGGCGGATGCCCTGATCGCGGCGTTGGGACCGGCCGTGTCCCGGGTCCTGGCGGCCGGTGTCCTCCCCTTCCCCAACCCCATCGGCCTGCCCCGCCCGGAGGCCGGGGACGGCCCGGAGACAGCCCGGACCACCCCGGAGACAGCTCGGTAGACAGCTCGGCAGACAGCTCGGCACAGCTCACCGAACGGAGATGCTCCATGCGCAGCCCGAAGCCGGAACTGGTATGGCAAGGACGGGTCCACCTCGGTGACGAACCGGGGTTGTACGACGACGCCCACTACTCCGGGCTGTCCGCCGAGGTGCCCTTGACCCTGGAAAGGAGCAACCCGCAGGGCCCGGACGGCATGGCACTGGTGGTGGTCACCGAGGGGGTGGAGACGTTCTCCGGCTATCCGGGGCATCTGGTCACGGTGACGGCCTATCTGCCGGACCCGGCCCGGCCGTACCACAGCGTGGAGACGGTCCTGGCGACGGCCCGGATGACCAGCGCGGACCAGAACCGCAAGGAGATCCCCCTCGCCCTCGCGAACCGCCCCTCGCCCCTGTTCCTCAGTGTGCGCGTACGGATCGACACCGAGGTGCCACCGGGGTTGTACGACGACTTCGTCCTCACCCGGATCCTCAACGCCTCGCAGGACTTCGCGTACGTCGCCTCGCTCGGTTTCCGTACCTGACACGGCACGGCAGCGGCTCGTCCGGCCGCTGCCACCCGTCCGCTACCCGCGATCGAGCGGCTGGTGCACCGGCGTGTCCCGGTGGGGGTCCGTCGCGGGCAGCCGGACGGCGTGGAAGCCGATACAGCCGGTCAGCACCGACAGCAGGCCGGACAGCACCAGCAGCAGTGCCATGCCGGAGCCCGCCCCGGTGCCCACCAGCCATCCGGCCGAGGAACCGAGCGAGCCGCGCATGGCGGGTTCGAAGACATGGTCGGCCAGCGGACCCGCCAGCACCAGGGCGAGCGGCCCGGCGGATTCGGTGAGCACCCGCCGGGCGGCGAAGACCCGCCCCTGGATCTCCACCGGAACCCTGGTCTGCCAGATCGACTGATGGGCCGCCAGGATGAAGGGGAAGACGAAGGCTCCGACGAACGAGGTCGCCCACCACACGGATGTGCGGGTGCTGAGGCCATAGGGAAGCTGCCCCAGCAGCCCGGTGACGACGAAACCCGCGAAGATCACATACAGCGGGCGGGCCCGCAGGATGCCGAACGCCGTGGTCGCCAGACCACCGAGCACACCGCCCACCCCCGCGGCGCTGAGCACCCCCGCCAGCGCCGCGTTGTTCCCGCCCGTCCTGGCCAGCACCATGGGTGCGAGCAGCACTCCGAACATGCCGGCGAAGAAGAAGACGAAGAAGCACACCTGGAGGGCCAGCAGCCCCGGTTGTCCCGAGATGAAGCGGAATCCGAGGGTGAGGTCGGCTCGCAGGCGGGCTCCGGCCTTGGGCCTCTCCCCCGGTGGCCCGCCGCGGTCCGGGGCGGCGGGCCGCGGGACGCGCACGAGGAGCGTGGCGAGGGCGATCGCGTAGCTGGCCACGTCGACCACGAACACCACGGCGAGGCTCGCGGCGGACATCAGGAACGCGCCCAAGGCGGGGGCGACGACCCCGGACACGGAGACGGACAGCGAGAGCAGGCCGTTGGCGCGCGCGTACTGCGCGGGCGGTACGAGGGCGGTGATCGTGGCGGCCATCGCCGGGTACTGCAAGGTGATGCTCGCGCCCAGGGCCACCATCGAGCCGTAGACGTATGTCTCGCTCAGCGCGCCCAGCCCGTACAGCAGCCACAGACAGCAGATGACCAGGGCCCCGAGGAGGCTGCTCAGCACCAGAGTGCGGCGCCGCCCCCAGCGGTCGGCGAGCACTCCCCCGATCGGGCTCAGCACCACCACCGCGAGGTAGGAGCACAGCTCCAGGACGATGATCGGCAGCGCCGCGTGACTGCGCTGCCAGAGCCAGACCGTCATGGCGAAGTTCGTGCTCGCGCTGGCCAGTTGGGACAGGGCGCTGCCGACCCAGATGACGACGAAGGACACCACGCCCCGTGCTTCGGGGGACCCGGTGGACGCCGTGTCCGCCGCGTTCCCGGTCCGGGAACGGCTCACGCCGCTCCGTCCGCCACCGACGCGTACGCGCGCACGCCCTCCATCAGCCGGTCGAGCGCCACGTGCCGGCTCACATGGGCCGTCCATGCCGAGATCTCCGCGTCCAGCTCGGGTGAGTGGGCGCGCGCCAGCACCTCGTCGGGGCCGGTCGGCACCGAGGTGAGCAGCGGCGCCCGGTCGAAGTGCGGGATGACACCGAGACAGGGCAGGTTCGATCTCTGTTCGAGGATTTCCACGGCCGAGTCGAACTCGCGCGGGTCGCCGGCGAAGCGGTTGACGACGAATCCCACCACGCGCCGCCGCTCCTTGGGAGCCATCAGCTCCAGCGTGCCCAGCAGCGAGGCGAAGACACCCGTGTGAATGGTGCTGCACACCAGCACGCACGGCGCGTCGACCGCGTCCGCCAGCCAGAGATTGGTCACGTCCCGGTCCTTGAGGTTCAACTCCACCGGGCTGCCGCACCCCTCGGACACGACGAACGCGTGCTGCTCCGCCAGGCGCCGGTACGCCTCGACGATCTCGGCCCGGCCACGGTCCGTACAGACGCGCGCGGGCTGGCCGAGCCAGTAGTCGGCCCGTCTGCCGCGGATGGACGTCGCGACTCTCTCCGGGGTCACCCACAGCGCGATCGGATTGAGGTCGCCGTGGGGCCGCACCCCGGCGGCGACGGCCTGGTAGGCCTGGTGGTAGTGGATGCCCCCGTCGGGTGGTGTGGGATAGAGGGCCTGTCCGGGCTGCATCGAGAGGGACTTGAACGGAGTGGTCTTCACGCCCTGGTCACGTAACCACCGGCAGATCGCGATCGTCATCAGTGTCTTGCCGACTTCTGACGAGGTGCCCAGCACCACCAGGCCGCCACGGTCGTCGCGCATGGTATCCCCCGCTTGCTTGACGTCACCGACAGCTAAGTCGTCCCACGGCCGGTTCGCAAGTGCTTGCGAGGACAAAGGCGTTCGTCGGTCAGCGACCGCGCCGGCCTCCGGAGCGCGGGCGCAGCAGCGCGACCGCCATGACCGCGGGAACGGTGAGCAGCAGGGTGAGGGTGACCAGCGAGGTGGCGTGGATGCGCTGCCCGCTCTGGGACTTGAGGGCGTTGCGGTAGGCGGGCCGTGGGTGAGGGCGGGTACGCACGGGCGGGACGGGTGGCGACGTCGAGGGCGGCGGGGTGGTGACGGGTGACGGACGGGCCGGTCCGGCACCGATGGGCGTGAGATCCGCCGGCGGCGGTGCGGGTGCGCCCGGCCGGCCGGGCGCGGGAGGAGCGGGGCGGCCGGGGGCGGGAGGAGCGGGCGCGGCCGGCCCCGGTGCCGGGGGTGCGGGCGGCGCCGGGGGCACGGGGGCCGGAGGCGCGGGGGCCGGGGGTGCGGGGGCCGGGGGTGCGGGCGCGGGAGGAGCGGGCGCGGGGGGTGCCGGAGGCGCAGGGGGGATCGGCGCGGGGGCTGGAGGAGCCGGAGGCGCGGGAGCGGGGGGAGCGGGCGCGGGGGGAGCGGGCGCGGGGGGTGCCGGAGGCGCAGGGGGGATCGGCGCGGGGGCTGGAGGAGCCGGAGGCGCGGGAGCGGGGGGTGCAGGTGGCGCAGGGGCCGGGGGCGCGGGAGCCGGTGGTGCGGGAGCCGGAGGCGCGGGAGCCGGAGGCGCAGGGGCCGGGGGCGCGGGCGGGGCGGGGGCCGGAGGCGCGGGAGCGGGCGGTGCGGGGGCCGGAGGCGCGGGAGCGGGCGGTGCGGGGGCCGGAGGCGCGGGAGCGGGCGGTGCGGGTGCAGGTGGTTTACGGCAGTTCAGCCACGCTTCGGCGTCGACGGCGAGGACGTGGGCCGTGACGTTCACACACCCCGTCCCGGTGTCGACGACTTCCGCTCGCGCCGCGCCGCCCAGGGCGTCCACACCGACGTGGGAGGGCGGGTGGTTCGGCAGCAGGCGTGGCAGTTCGGTGACAACGGCCTCCACCACCGGCGCACCGCCGACCGAAGCCCGCGCGCCCGCCTCGTCGGCCGCCGCCTCGCCCGTCAGGGCGAGCACGGCGACCGTGGTCAGCGCCACCACGCATCCTGTCGCCCGCCAGCCCGTCACCCCGAGTCCCCCTCCGACAGTCGTCCCACCACGCCCCTCCGGTCAGTTGCCGGAGGCGGTCACACGGTCCGCGCGTACACACTCGATCAGATAGTCGCCGTTGTCCGGGTCGACGGTCACTCCGTGGGTCTCGCTGCGGAAGCCGGGGAACTCGCGGTCGAAGGCCTCCAGCGCCCCGAGGTAGCGCAGCAAGGGCCCGTCGGGGCCGCCCGTGGACTCACCGGGCATCAGGACGGGGATTCCGGGTGGTGTCACGGTGACCATGGCCGCCGCCACGCGCTCCGCGGCGTCGGCGAGCCTGACCCGCTCGGTGCCCTCCCGGATCAGTTGCCGGTAGCACCACTGGGGTGGCGCGACGGGCTCCGGCAGGTCCTGGAAGGCCGTGTCCAGCAGGGTGACCAGGTCGGCCCGGCGCAGGTGTTCGTGCATGGACTGGCACAGCTCCCGCAACGTCATCCCGTCGTAGCGCCGGGGGTGCAGGGTGAACAGGCCGGGCAGTACGCGGTCGAGCGGTGTGTCGGCGTCGTAGAGCGCCTTGAAGTCCATCAGGGCGTCCAGCAGCGTGCCCCACTTGCCCTTCGTGATGCCCATGGAGAAGAGGATGAGTGTGGTGTAGGTGTCGGTCTTCTCCACCACGATGTTCCGGGTGGCCAGGTAGGCCGTCAGGATCCGGGCGGGGATCCCCCGGTCGGCGGTCCGCCCGGTCGCGTCGATGCCGGGGCAGGTGAGTGTCACCTTGACCGGGTCCAGCAGGGCGTAGCCCTCCCCGAGGCCGGGGAAGCCGTGCCAGTCGGCGTCCGGTTCCAGCTGCCAGCAGGACGGTTGGGTGCGGAGCAGGTCGGCGGGGGCGTCGGCGAAGGCGTGCGGTGCGCCGGTGGCCGGGTCGGTGACGGTCTCGGGCTGCCAGACACCGAAGAACCAGGCGGGGCGGTCCCCGGCGGCCGCGATGCGCCGGCCGGTGCGGACCACGGCCTGCCGGAACCGGATGGCCTCGGTGACCGCCTCGTCAATCAGCCAGTGTCCCTGGGGGCCGTCCATCATGCCGGCGGCCACGTCGAGGGAGGCGATGGCGGGGTAGAGCGGCGAGGTGGTGCCGTGCATCATGAACGCCTCGTTGAAGCGCTCGTGCTCCACCGGGGCCCTGGGTGCGGACCTGATGTGGACCATGGCGCTCTGGGAGAGCGCGGCCAGCAGCTTGTGCGTGGACTGGGTCGCGAAGACCGTGGGGCGTTCGGGGCCGGCGAAGGTGTCGGGGCCCACGGACATCCCGTAGCGCCCGGCGTACAGCGGGTGGAAGCGCGCGTAGGCGAACCACGCCTCGTCGAAGTGGAGCCGCGGGGTGCTGGGGGCGAGTTCGCGCGCGACCCGCACCGCGTCGTAACACAGGCCGTCGTAGGTTGAGTTGGTGAGCACGGCGTACTCGGCCCGGGGCGAGTGCGCGCCGCTCGCCAAAGGGTTGCGGGTGATGCGCTCCGCCACCGCCGCCGCCCGGATCTCGGCGGGCGGCAGCGGGCCGGCCAGCCCGTAGCCGTTGCGGGTGGGGAC
Source organism: Streptomyces sp. NPDC042259 (assembly GCF_055582085.1). Classification (NCBI taxonomy): domain Bacteria; kingdom Bacillati; phylum Actinomycetota; class Actinomycetes; order Kitasatosporales; family Streptomycetaceae; genus Streptomyces; species Streptomyces sp. NPDC042259. The sequence continues at coordinate 234,781 of NZ_JBVJDW010000002.1, forward strand.
GAGGTACACCGGGCGGGCTCCGGACAGCACCAGGCCGTGCAGCACGGACTTGTGACAGTTGCGGTCCACCAGCGCGATCTCGTCGCGGGAGACGCAGAAGTGCCCCACCATGCGGTCGGCGGTGGAATCACCGTGGAGTACGAAGTAGGTGCGCTCGGCGCCGAAGATCCGGGCGGCGTTGCGCTCCGCGTCCCCGATCGGGCCGGTGTGCTCGAAGAGGGACCCGAGTTCCTCGACGGAGATGGACAGATCGCTGCGGAAGAGCCGCTCCCCGTAGTAGTCGAAGAAGGCCCGCCCGACGGGTGACTTCAGGAAGGCGACGCCGCCCGCGTGGGCCGGGGTGTGCCAGGAGTACTCGTGGGCGTCGTCGAAGCGCCGCAGCGCCTTGAAGAACGGCGGCAGCACCGCCTCGCCATAGGCGCGCGCCGCGCTGACGATCCGTCCGGCGATGAACGCCGGGGTGTCCTCCAACGGCCAGACGTAGCCGACCACCGCCTCCGAGACCCACAGCGGCAGCCGGTCGAGGTCCTCGTCGGCCTCGTCCGTCATGACGAGCAGGACGGGCAGGTCCTTGAAGCGCCGCCCGATCTGGCGCAGCACCGCCGCGCCGCCCGGCTCCCCCTCGGCGCCGCCGCCCGAGGCGAGGTCCCAGGCCACGACGGCGGCCGCGAGGCCCGCCTCCGTGCGCAGCACCGCCCGCGCGTCGGCCGCGGTCCGCGCCCAGCGCACGTCGAGGCCCTGGGCTTCCACCGCCTCGCGGATCCTGCGCAACTGCCCGCCTTCGGAGCCCTCTTCCCCCGGGTCCTCGCGCAGCGCGAACAGAACCGTACCGGCGGCCATATCGTTTCCCCGCTTCCGAGATCACCCTGTGGTCCATCGGCCAGTGTCGCCAACGCCCGGGAAAGCGCCCGCCGGCCGACGGGCAAACCACCCTTCGGAGGGGAGTTGCGCCCCGGGTACTCTCCCGTTTCCTCGAACAACGGGCCCGTGTCGAACACTTGGCGTCGGCGCGTGCTGTCCCCGGCCGGCCCGCCGGTCCCCCGCGCGGCCCGGCCGCGGCGCTGGCGTAGGCTGCTCACCAGGCACGGTCCAGGGGAGCAGTCATGTCCACATCCGCAGATCAGACCCGGTCGGCGCGAGGGCCGCAGCCGCTGGGACCGGACCGGGTGCGCAGTCTCCTCGACGCCGTCATGAGCCTGGGACACGGGCTCGAACTGCCGCAGGTGCTCCGGGGCATCGTCCAGGCCGCGGTCACCCTCACGGACGCGGAGTACGGGGCGCTCGGCGTCGTCGGCGACGGGCAGCGGCTCTCGGAGTTCCTGACCGTGGGCATGTCCGACGAACTGGCTGCGCGGATCGGCCGCACGCCCTGCGGGCGGGGCATTCTCGGTGAACTCATCACCCATCCCGTACCGCTCAGGCTCACCGATCTCTCCGGCCACCCCCACAGTTACGGCTTTCCCGAGCACCACCCCCCGATGCGGACCTTCCTGGGGGTGCCGGTCCGGGTCCGGGACGAGGTCTTCGGCAATCTCTACCTCACCGAGAAGCGGGGCGGGGCGTCCTTCGACGAGGACGACGAGGCGGTGCTGACCACCTTGTCCATCGCGGCCGGTGTGGCGATCGACAACGCCCGTCTGTACCACGAGAGCCGTCGCCGGGAACGCGGGCTGGAGGCGTTGGGCGAGATCACCCGCAGTCTGTTGTCGGGCACCGACTCTCCCCGGGTGCTGCACCTCATCGCCGAGCGCGCCATGGAGGTCGCGAGCGCCGACCGTGCCGCCGTCCTGCTTCCCGTTCCGACGGCGGCCTCGCAACGGGGGGCACCGGACGGGCTGATGGTGGAGGTGGCGCACGGCCACGGCGCGGACCGCCTCGGCGGTCGGGTCGTACCGGCCGAGGGGTCGCTGGCCGGCCTGGCCGCGCGTACCGGGTGTCCGGTGGCCAGTTCGGACGTCCGGGCCGACCCCCGGGCGTACCCGCTCGACGAGGACACGGAGGACGGCTGCGGCCCCACCGTCGCGGTCCCGTTACGGGCGGACGCGCGGACCTCCGGCGCGCTGCGGCTGAGCCGGCTGGCCGGGCGCCCGGCTTTCGACGACTTCGAGGTGAAGCTGATCTCCGGCTTCGCCGATCAGGCCGCCATCGCCCTGGAACTCGCCCAGCACCGCGCCGAATCGGAGGAGCTGGCCGTGCTGCACGACCGCGACCGGATCGCCCGGGACCTGCACGACCTCGCGATCCAGCGGCTGTTCGCCACCGGTATGACGCTGCAGAGCGCCACCCGGCTCATCGAGCGGCCGGAGGCGGCCGAACGGGTCGGCCGCGCGGTGAACGACCTGGACACCACCATCCAGATCATCCGCTCGACCATCTTCGCGCTCCGTACGACCGGTGACGGCACGGACGGGCCGGGCTTGCGCCGTCGCATGGCGGAGACCGTCCGGACCGCCGCCAGCGCCCTCGGCTTCCCCCCGTCCCTGCGGATCGAGGGCCCGGCGGACACCAACGTCCCGGACGAACTGGCCGAGCACGTCCTGGCGGTGACGGCCGAGGCCCTCAGCAACGCCACCCGCCACGCGCGGGCCCGCCGGGTGGACGTCGCCCTGCTCGTGGACGACCAGGTGACACTGACCGTCACGGACGACGGGGTGGGAACCGAGGCCGAGGCCGGCGCCGGTCACTCCGGGGGGCTGGCCAACATGCGATCCCGTGCCGAACTCCACGGCGGTGACTTGACGGTCGCGCCCGGGGCGCCGCAGGCGTCGGGGGCGCCGGGAGGTACGCGCATCGTGTGGCGCGTGCCGTTGCCTCGATGAGGTGTGGCCCTTTCTCCGCGGGCCGTCTTGCCGCCTGCGGCGGCTTAGCGCCCCTCGCCTGGCCGGCGGATCCTCGGCTGTCAGCCGGTTGTGCCGCCTGCGGCGGCTTAGCGCCCTGCGGGCGCGTCCTCAATCGCCGGACGGGCTTGATATGGCTGGGCTCAGCCCAAACCAGGCCGTCCGGCGATGGAAAACGCCTGACCCGGGTCATCGGGTGCCGTTCCCCTCCCGTTGTGCCCGCAGGCGGCCCGCGATTTCCGCTGCCTGGACGCGGCGGCCGACGCCCAGCTTGGCCAGGAGGGAGGAGACGCGGTTCTTGACCGTCTTCTCCGCCAGGAACAGCCGGTCGGCTATCTGACGGTTGGTCAGTCCTGCGCCGATCAGCTCCAGGATCTGCCGTTCGCGGGGAGAGAGCAGCTCCGGACCGGGCTCGGTCACCTCCGGGTGCCGTGGTGCGCGCAGCCGTTCCATCACCCGGGAAGCGGTGCGCGGGTCGAGCATCGACTTGCCCGTGGCCACCGTACGGACCGCGGTCACCAGGTCCGAGCCGTTGATCTGCTTCAGGACGTAACCGGCCGCTCCCGCCATGATGGCGTCGAACAGGGCCTCGTCGTCGTCGAAGGACGTCAGCATCAGGCAGGCCAGTTCCGGCATGCGCGCCCGCAGCTCGCGGCAGACCTCGATGCCTTCGTGATCGCCGCCGTCCGCGCCGGTCTCCCCGAGCCGTACGTCGAGGATCGCCACGTGCGGACGGGCGGCGGGCGCCCTCGAGAGCGCCTCGCGGCCGTTGGCCGCCTCCCCCACCACCTCGATATCCCGCTCCGCCTCGAGGAGATCACACACCCCGCGGCGTACCACCTCGTGATCGTCGAGGATGAAGACGCGCAGGGGCTCGGCGTGCTGGTCCATGTGCTGCTCACTCTGTCTGACGGGGCGTCGCGGGGTGCCGCCCTCCTGGGGGAACTCCCAGTATGTCCGGGCCGCCGGGGCGGCCCGCGGGGCCCCGGTCCGACGGCCCGGGCATACCGGTCGGTGTGGTCAGCCCACACCCCCCGGCCCGCGCGCGATAGGGCCGAACGGCCCTGTGGAATAGGGCCGTCCGGTCCCTGTGGGGCGTTGCCATACTGACGCGTCCGCCCGCCGACCGGGCCGGATCGTCACACGGGCCCGCTCACCGGGTCCGTCAGTGCGGAGTGCCCGCCCGCGTGAGGAGCTACCGACCAAGTGACCACCGTCAACGCCGACTACCACGCACTGCTCGCCCGGCACGACGCGATGCGGCTGCGCCGACAGCTCCTGGCCCCGGGAGGGCACCCGGACGGCTCCCGCACCGCGCACGGGGCGCCGGTCCCCTATGACGGGGCGGCCGATCAGCGGGTGATCACGGATCATCTCGCCCTGGTGACGCCCTTCGACGGCCTGATCTCCCATCTCTATGACGCGATGTTCACCCAGCGGCCGTTCCTGCGGTCGCTGTTCCCCGCGTCCATGGAGTTCCAGCGCGAGCACCTGGCGGACATCCTCCGGTATCTGATCGGGAATCTGCACCGGCCGGAGGAGATCGTCACGGTGTTCACCCGGCTCGGGCGTGATCACCGCAAACTGGGGGTGCGGCCCGCGCACTTCGCGACGTTCGAGGCGGCGCTGCGCGAAGCGCTGCGGCGCACGGCGGGGCCGCGGTGGAACGAGGAGATGGAGGGGGCGTGGCTGCGCATGCTGCGCTTCGCCGTGGCCACCATGGTCGAGGGCGCGGAGGCCGCGCTCGCCGAACCTCCCGCCTGGCAGGCGACGGTGACGTCGCATCAATTGCGTGCACCCGGCCTCGCCGTGCTGCGCGTGCGCCCGCACGAGCCCTACCCCCACCGGGCCGGGCAGTACGCCTCGGTGGCCTCACCCCTGCTGCCACAGGCCTGGCGGCAGTATTCCCTCGCCCGTGCCCCCCGGCCGGACGGCGAGTTGGAGTTCCACGTACGGCGAACCGGGACGGGCGGCGTCAGCGAGGCCCTGGTGGCGCACACCCGGACCGGGGACACGCTGCGTCTGGGCCCGGCGGGCGGCACGATGACGCTCGATGACCCGCTGACCCGCGATGTGCTGCTGGTGGCGGGCGACACCGGCTGGGCTCCCGCCAAGGCCCTGCTGGAGGAGCTGGCCGCACGCCGGACCCCGCACCGTGCGGCGCACCTGTTCCTCGACGCCCGCTCCGGGCTGTACGACATCGAGTCCCCGACGGACCTGGAGCGCCGCCACCCGTGGTTACGGGTGATCCCGGTACTCGGCGAGGGCCCGGCGACGGATCCCTACCGGCGGCTGGCGGACGTCGTGGGACGGCACGGCGACTGGTCCGAGCACATCGCCTTCGTCAGCGGCCCGCCCGCGCTGGTCGGCGCCACCGTGGACCGGCTCGCCGGTGCCCGTCTGCCGGCCGCACGCATCCGGCACGACCCGTTGCCCGCCGTCGTACCGCCGGCCGGGCACCGGACGCCGCTGGGCGGCGGCTGACCGGCGATGCCGCATCGCCCGCGCGAACGCGGCACCGCCCCGGCCGGACGAAGGTCCGGCCGGGGCGGTGTGCCGTGCGGGCCCGGGGCCCGCACGGTGCCGGGCGGGTGCCCGGCGTGTCCCGCGAAGATCAGCCCAGGGTCGCGATGGCCTGGTTGAACGTGGCCGAGGGGCGCATGACGGCGGCGGCCTTGGCCGCGTCGGGCCGGTAGTAGCCGCCGATGTCGACCGGCGAGCCCTGCACCGCGATCAGCTCGTCGACGATGGTCCGCTCCTGCTCGGCCAGCGTCGTGGCGAGGGCGGAGAACGCCTCCGCGAGCTGCTTGTCCTCGGTCTGGCGCGCCAGCTCCTGCGCCCAGAAGAGCGACAGGTAGAAGTGGCTGCCGCGGTTGTCGATGCCACCGAGGCGGCGGCTGGGCGACTTGTCCTCGTTCAGGAACGTGGCGGTCGCGCGGTCGAGGGTGTCCGCGAGCACCTGGGCGCGCGCGTTGCCGGTCGTCTGCGCGAGGTGCTCGAAGCTGACCGCGAGCGCGAGGAACTCACCCAGGCTGTCCCAGCGCAGGTAGTTCTCCTTGACGAGCTGCTGGACGTGCTTGGGCGCGGAACCACCGGCACCGGTCTCGAACAGGCCGCCACCGTTCATGAGCGGGACGACGGAGAGCATCTTCGCGCTCGTGCCCAGCTCGAGGATCGGGAACAGGTCCGTCAGGTAGTCACGCAGCACGTTGCCGGTGACCGAGATCGTGTCCTCGCCGCGGCGGATCCGCGCGAGGGAGAACGCCGTCGCCTCGACGGGCGACATGATCTCGATCTGCAGGCCGTCGGTGTCGTGCTCGGCCAGGTACGTCTTGACCTTGGCGATGAGCGTCGCGTCGTGGGCGCGGCTCTCGTCGAGCCAGAACACGGCCGGGACGCCGGTCGCGCGGGCGCGGGTGACGGCGAGCTTGACCCAGTCCTGGATCGGCGCGTCCTTGGTCTGGCACATGCGGAAGATGTCGCCCGCGCCGACCGTCTGCTCGAGCACGGCGTTGCCGGCACCGTCGAGGACGCGCACGGTACCCGTGGCGGGGATCTCGAAGGTCTTGTCGTGGCTGCCGTACTCCTCGGCCTTCTGCGCCATCAGACCGACGTTGGGCACCGAGCCCATCGTCGAGGGGTCGAAGGCGCCGTTGGCGCGGCAGTCGTCGATGACGACCTGGTACACGCCGGCGTAGCTGCTGTCCGGGAGGACGGCGAGGGTGTCGGCCTCCTGGCCGTCGGGGCCCCACATGTGGCCGGAGGTGCGGATCATGGCCGGCATGGAGGCGTCGACGATGACATCGCTCGGCACGTGCAGGTTGGTGATGCCCTTGTCGGAGTCGACCATCGCGAGGGCGGGGCCCTCGGCCAGCTCGGCGTCGAAGGACGCCTTGATCTCCTCGCCCAGGCCGGGCAGCGTCTCCAGGCCCTTGAAGATGCCGCCGAGGCCGTCGTTGGGCGACAGGCCGGCCTCGATGAGGACCTGGCCGTACTTGGCAAACGTCTTCGGGAAGAAGGCGCGCACGACGTGGCCGAAGACGATCGGGTCGGAGACCTTCATCATCGTGGCCTTCAGGTGCACGGAGAACAGCACGTCCTCGGCCTTGGCGCGGGCGATCTGCTCGCCGAGGAACTCGCGCAGCGCCGCGACCCGCATGACGGAGGCGTCCACGACCTCGCCCGCGAGCACCGGTACCGACTCGCGCAGGACGGTGGTGGAGCCGTCGTCACCCACGAGCTCGATGCGCAGCGAGCCGCCCTCGGTGATGACCGCGGACTTCTCGGTGGAGCGGAAGTCGTCGACGCCCATGGTGGCGACGTTCGTCTTGGAGTCGGCCGTCCAGGCACCCATGCGGTGCGGGTGCGTCTTGGCGTAGTTCTTGACCGACGCGGGCGCCCGGCGGTCGGAGTTGCCCTCGCGCAGCACGGGGTTGACGGCGCTGCCCTTGACCTTGTCGTAACGCGCGCGGACGTCCTTGTCCTCGTCGGTCTTCGGGTCGTCCGGGTAGTCCGGCAGCGCGTAGCCCTGCTGCTGGAGCTCGGCGATGGCCGCCTTCAGCTGCGGGATGGAGGCCGAGATGTTCGGCAGCTTGATGATGTTCGCGCCGGGGGTCTTGGCCAGCTCGCCCAGCTCGGCGAGAGCGTCGTCGATGCGCTGGCTCTCCTGGAGACGCTCCGGGAAGCTGGCGATGATGCGCCCGGCCAGCGAGATGTCACGGCTCTCCACCGTGATCCCGGCCGTCGAGGCGTACGCCTCGACCACGGGCAAGAACGAATACGTCGCCAGGGCCGGGGCCTCGTCGGTGTGCGTATAGATGATGGTCGAGTCAGTCACCGGTGCTCCGCTCCACGTCTCAACATTGCTCGACATCAAGATATCTCGTGATCGACCCGGGCTCGACACGACCCTGCCCTCATAGGTGGCGGAAACAAGTCAGCGAGCCCCGGGATCCCGCGAGGCGCCTCCCGCCTCCGGCCGCCCGGTGGTGATGTCACCGTGCACGGACCCGGCCTGGATGACGCCGCCCGCGTGCGCCTGCCCGGAGACCTCGTTACGGATGGTGGTGTGCCGGCTCCATGGGGTGGCGATGTCCAGCGGTGGCCGCCAGCGGGCGTCGGCGAAGCGCCGCAGGGCCGCCGCGAGGTCGGGCGGGACGGTATCGGTCGTGGCCAGCGGGAGGACGAGGAACCATCCGTCGCTGCCGCGGAGGGACCGGGCGAGCCGCGGCACGCCGGGGTGGGGGCGTACGTGCAGGGCGTAGAGCTTGGTGTCCCGTTTGCGGCGGATGAATTTGCGGACGGCGACCTCGTGCACATCGGTCCAGGCCAGCCGGGCGTGAGCGCGGCCCACCGTGAATTCGAGGTGGGTCGCGGTCATGCGCAGTTCTTGCCGTTGGGGTGGCAGGAGCCAGGTGACGACCATGATCAGCGTGCCGAAGCAGCACCAGAAGAGCAGTCCCACCAGGGCCGCCGCCCAGTTGCCGCCGACGCCCGTGCGGATGATCGTCATGACGGCGAAGAACATGACCACCGGCCAGTGGCCGAGGGCGATCCGGCGCCCCCGGCCGCTGGCGCTGAACATGTGCTCGTCCATGTGGACGGTCCAGTTCTTCAGGGCGGACAGCGGGGTCCGCTGGGCCTCGGCGAGCGTCTCGCGGAAGCCGGGCGGGGGCGGGGCGGGCGGCGCCGGGCGGGCGGGCCCCGGCGGTGGCTGCCACGGGGCCGGCCGCGGCGGGGCCTGGGGTGCGCGGTGCCCTGCGGCTCGCGCGGCCAGGTGTTCCTGGAGCCGCAGATGACGGAAGCGGTACACACCGCCGCTGCGTCGCAGCAAGCCGCCGTGGTGGGCGTCGCGCAGGAACTCCATCAGCGACCAGGGCACCCGGCCCGCGACCGCCAGGCACCCCTTGGCCAGCAGCCAGCGGCTCCACAGGCTCATCAGCAGCAGCATCGCCGAGGCTCCGAACCAGCCGGCGACCGCCCGGGCCAGGCCCGCGTCGAACGTTCCCTCGCCCTCGCGGTACCAGCCGTGCGCCCCCTGGCCTATGCCGATCAGCACGGCGGCGGTGCACACCGAGAGCCAGGCTGCGGTGCGCTCGCCGGCCAGCACCTCGTCGGGCGTGCTCGCGTCCTCGGTGTCGGACGGGGCGGCGATCGTCACCATGACCAGCGGCGCCAGCACGGTGCTGCACACGATCATCACCAGGTACGGGCGGGGGTCGTACGCTCCCGCCACCACGACGGAGAACAGCACGGCCGGGACGACGATCACCGCCGATGCCTTCAGGGCCCGCCCCACGGAGGCGGCCCGGCCGGCCGAGCGCAGGGCCGCGCCGATCCGGAAGGGATTGGCCCGGCGGCGTGGTTGCCCCCGTCTGAACCCGAACCACACCTCCACGGCCATCCACACCGCCATGCCGTGGAGCAGGCCGCCCGACATGGCGAGCTGCACGCCCCACGCGTGGAATCCCTCCCCGCCCCACAACGTCCTTTTCGCCTGCCCGGCGGCGAACCAGCCGACGCCGGCGGACGCGACCTGGGACAGCAGCAGGCAGACCGCCAGCAGGACGGGCAGCATCGCCGCCCGCACCATGGCGCTGCGGTGCAGCTCCCACCAGGCCAGCTCGGTGGTACGACGGGCGGTGAGGCGGCCGGCGAGGTAGCCGAGCCAGTGCGCGGCGCGGCGCGCGTTCCACTGTCCCGGGGCGTGCAGCCGGTCCGGGGCGTGCGGCCGCTGGGGGAAGACGGCGGGGATGATCAGGTCGAGCAGATGGCTTTCGACGGCCTCCCGCGAGGGGAGCGGCCGGCGCAGCAGTTCCAGCGGGTCGGCGGGGGGCGTGGCGAATCCCCGGCGGGCCAGCCAGATCATCAGCGGGCTCGTCAGCGCCTGCGCGATCGGCCCGTGCGGGTCCTGGTCCACCGCGTCGAGCAGGAGTTTCCACTGCCTGCGGACCTGGGGTGCGGCCGATCGCAGCAGATAGCCGGTGGCTTCCGGCAAGCCGACCGGCTGGGCCTCCATCACCGCGGCCCGGGCGATGGCCGCCCCCGTCTCCTCCCCCAGGCGGTACTCCCGGGTGCGGGAGGTGAGAACGACGGCGTCGTGGTCGCCGAGGGCCCGGTCGATCTCCCGCAGCACCAGGTAACGCCGGTGTTCGGGGAGTTCGTCGAGCCCGTCGAGCACCGGCAGGATCCGCCGGTCCCGGACCAGCCGGGCCGCGGGGTGCCGGCCGTCGACCGGCGGCAGACCGGGGTGTTCCTCGGTGATGCGTGCCGCCAGCCAGACGTGGAAGTGTTCCCGGTGCGGATCCCATGACTCCAGCGTGAGGACGACGGGGACCGGCACGGGACGGCCGTCACCGCCTTCGCCGTCGTGCGGTGCGCGCCGCGCCGCCGAAAGGCAGCGGTCCGTCAGTTCCAGGGTCAGCAGCACGGCCAGGGTCGACTTGCCCGCTCCCGGGGCGCCCAGGACCACCAGGCGGCGGTGGTCCAGCCCCAGGAAGTCGTCCACGACCGAGGCGATGCGGTCGCCGTGCACGGCGTCGGGCCGCACCGTCGGCCAGTTCGCCGTCCAGCGCACCGCCAGGGGCTCCGCCGACGCCAGGTCCCAGGCGTTCAGTTCCGCCGCCCACTGGGTCCGGACGCTACGGGCCAACGTCGACGCGGCACGCTCCACCGGATCGGCGGCGGGCGGCAGGTGCACGGTGACGTCTCCGTGCACGTGCCCGATCTGCAGCACGTATTCCGCCGTGCCGCGCATGACGTTGTGGATGCCCAACTCGTCTGCCATAGCGGCATTGTGGGCTACAGGAGCGCGGGCATCGCCGGTCTTTCCCGGCTTTGGTGGCAACACACATCACTCTTGCCTCATTCGTCACACAGGTATCAGTGATTCCCCCGGCTTTCCCGACCGGTCGCCCGCGCCGGGGCTCGTGAGGACCACGAGCTGCCGGGTCGCGCGGGTCATCGCGACATAGCGGTCGACGGCTCCTTCGATGCCCTCGCCGAATGTCTGCGGGTCGACGAGGACCACCAGGTCGAATTCGAGTCCCTTCGAGAGTTCCGGCGTCAGCGACCGGACGCGGGAGGTCGCCCGGAAGGCGGCGGCCTCGGTGTCACCGGCGCCGATGACGCAGGCGATTCCGTCGGCGTGCGCGGCGAGCCAGGTCTCGAGGACCGCGTCCAGATCCGTGACGGATCCGTGGGTGACGGGGATGCCGCTGTCGCGAATGGAGGCCGGCACATTGGCATCGGGGAGCGCGGCGCGGATGACCTGCTCGGCGTCCGCCATGATCTCTCGCGGTGTGCGGTAGTTGACGCTCAGGGAGGTCACGGTGATCCGGTCGATCCCGGCCCGCTCCAGCCGTTCCCGCCACGACCGGGTGAACCCGTGCCGGGCCTGGGCGCGGTCGCCGACGATGGTGAAGCTGCGGGAGGGGCAGCGCCGCAGCAGCATCTGCCACTCGGCATCGGTCAGCTCCTGGGCCTCGTCCACGATGATGTGGGCGAAGGGGCCGGCGAGCAGGTCCGGTTCGGCGGTGGGCAGCGCGCTCCGGTCGATCAGGGTCTCCTGCAGGTCCCGGCCGCGCAGCATGCCCAGCGCGCCTTCGCTCTCGTCGATCACGATGTTCTGCAGCAGGCTGTCCATGGCGTCGGCCCGGCGCGCGCGTTCGGCGGCGACGGCGGCCTCGTGCCGGCGCTCGCGCGCGGACGCCCGCGGGTCGCCGAGCCGCTGCCGTGCCGCGTCCAGGAGCGGCAGGTCCGACACGGTCCAGGCATGGGCGTCCGCGCGCCGCAGTGCGCGGACCTCGTCGGGGGTGAGCCAGGGAGCGCACTTGCGCAGGTAGGCGGGGACCGACCACAGGTCCCCGACGAGGTCGGTCGCCTCGAGCATCGGCCACGCGCGGTTGAGGGTGCCGATCAGCTCGCGGTTCTGCGACAGAGACCTGCGCAGCAGCTCGGGCGGGATGTCGAGGTCTTCCTCCTCGTGCTTGTCCGTCAGGATCGTGAACAGTTCCTCCCGGATCTGGTCGCGCGCCTCGTTGTGCGGGGTGCCGGGTTCCACCGCGTCGAACGCCGCCGCCCAGTCCTCGGCGCTCAGGTGGACGTCGGCCCAGTGGGTCGAGACCGTCATTCCCTCGGCGGGCGGCTCCTCGTAGAGGGCGACGGCCGGCTCGATCGCCCGCACCAGGTCCGCGGACGCCTTGAGCCGGGCCGCCTCCGGGTCGCTCTCCGCCACCGCCTCCGCTCCCTCCACGACGAGGTCGCGCAGGGTGCAGGTCTGCACGCCCTCCTCACCGAGGCCGGGCAGGACATCGGCGACGTAGGCCAGATAGGGCCGGCTCGGGCCGACGAACAGCACGCCGCCGCGACGGTGACCGAGGCGGGGGTCGGAGTAGAGGAGGTGGGCGGCGCGGTGCAGGGCGACGACGGTCTTGCCCGTACCCGGGCCGCCGTCGACGACGAGGGCGCCGCGGGATCCCGCCCGGATGACGGCGTCCTGGTCGGCCTGGATGGTGGAGAGCACATCACGCATCCGGTCCGACCGGTTGGTGCCCAGGCTGGCGATGAACGCCGACTGGTCGTCGAGCGCGGCGTGCCCTTCGAGTCCGTCGGTGGTGAACACCTCGTCCCAGTAGTCACCGATCCGGCCGCGGGTCCAGCGGTACCTGCGGCGGCTCGCCAGCCCCATCGGGTGGGCGTGGGTCGCGGCGAAGAACGGTTCGGCCGCGGGGGAACGCCAGTCGAGCAGCAGCCGGCGTCCGTTGCTGTCGGTGAGACCGAGGCGCCCGATGTACACGGGCTCGGGGCTGTCCGCGGGGACGATACGGCCCAGGCACAGGTCCAGCCCGAAGCGTCGCAGGGTGCGCAGGCGGCCGGTCAGCCGGTGGATCTCCAGGTCCCGGTCCATGGCCTCACGGCCGATGCCGCCGGGTGCCTTGCGCGCGGCTTCGAGGCGGTCGGACAGTTCGGCGATCGACTGGCCGAGGCACTCACCGACGGCCGCGAAGTGCCGTTCGTCGCCGTCGATCAGCGCCGGGGCGGCCTTGGGGGCGAGGTGAGCGGGGAGGTCGAACGCGCTGGTGGTCGTGGAGTTGGTCAAGGGGTTCATGTCATCGGCCGACACAAGCGCTCGCACGGAGTGAAGCTCCCATTTCTGCAGGTTCTGGGCTGGGTCGGCGATTGTGCACCACGGCCGGGGCCTTGCCGCAAGGCCCCCCATGCGCTATATCTTGAGAGTGGCAAGGAGTGGGTTTCCCTCCTTGCCTTTTGTTTTGCCTTCGTTCGCGCGGCGGTTTTCGTCTTCGCTCTCGCGGCGGTTTTGTCTTCGCTCTCGCGGAACGCGGCGGGCTTGTTTTCCGTCTCGTGGAACACGGCGGGCGCGGCCGTGGCGGACCGGGAAGGGTGTGTCTGCCCGTCCGGGCGGTCCGCCCCATATGATCATCAGCAAGCCGTCGGGGGTGGGAGGAGACGTTTGCCATTGCCTGCGCCGCATGAGGTGACGCGCATCCGTTTGCTCGGCCCCGTCCAGTTCGTCTCGGCCCGTGGGGCGGCCTCCCGCCCCGGTGCACCGGGGCCGCAGACGGTACTGGCGGCCCTGGCACTGCGCGCGGGGTCGCTGGTGACCGTCGACGAGCTGATCGACGGGCTGTACCACGACGATCCGCCGTCCTCCGCCCGGCGCGTGGTCGTCAACTACGTGCACCGGCTGCGGACGCACATCGGCCGGGTGGACGCGGACGGCGACGGGCGCCCGTCCTCCGTCATCGAGACCACCGCCGACGGATACGTGCTGCGGCTCCCCGAGGAGAGTGTCGACGCGCTGCGCTTCGGCCTGCTCACCGCACGGGCCAGGCGCCGGGCCCGGGACGGTGACCCCTCGACCGCCGTGGCCTGCCTGGAGGAGGCGCTCGGGATGTGGCGGGGCCCCGCCCTGGCGGGGCTGCCGGGGCCCGGTGCGGAGGACCAGCGTCGTGCGCTGACCGAACAGCGCGCGTCCGCGGTGGAACACCGGCTGGAGCTGCTGCTCGCGTGCGGGCGCAGCGCGGAGCTGATACCCGACATCCTGCGGGCCCTGGAGGCCTACCCCTACCGGGAGCGGTTGCACGGTGCGCTGATGCTGGCGCTCTACCGTTCCGGGCGGGGCGCCGAGGCCCTCTTGGCCTACGACAACGCCCGCCGGGTGCTCGCGGACGAGCTGGGCATCGACGTGGGGCCCACCCTCCGGGCCCTGCACGCGGCCGTCCTGGCGGAGGACCGGACCCTTCTCGCGGTCCCCCCGGCGTCCGACGAGGGCATCGCGCCGCGGGCCGACCCGGCCCGGCCGGGCGACCCGGGCCCGCCGCGGCCCGCGCAGCTTCCCCCCGCGCCCTGTGACTTCACCGGCCGCCACGAACAGGTCGCGGCGCTGGTCTCCGCCCTCACCGGCGGTACCGAGCACGCCGTCGCGGTCATCACGGGCATGGGCGGGGTCGGCAAGACGGCACTGGCCTTGCGGACGGCGCACGCCGTCGCGGGGAGTTATCCCGACGGGCAGCTGTACGCGAATCTGCGCGGGCCCGACGGCACCCCGTGCGACCCGGCCGGGATCCTGACCAGCTTCCTGACGGCGCTGGGGGTTCCGCACGAGCGTTTCCCGGCCTCGCTCGTGGACCGTACGGCGCTGTTCCGCACCCTGCTGTCCCAGCGCGCCGTCCTGGTCGTGCTGGACAACGCCACCAGTGTGTCGCAGGTCGAACCGTTGCTGCCGGGCGCGGCCCGGTGCGCCGTGCTGGTCACGGCACGGGCCCTGGCGGCGATGCCCGCCACGTTGACCGTGCCCCTGGTGGGTCTGGGCACCGACGACGCGGCCGAGCTGATCGGCAAGGTCGCCGGGGCGCGGCGGCTGGCGGAGGAGCCGGGCGCGGTCGCGGCGCTGGCCACGGTGTGCGGACATCTGCCGCTGGCGCTGCGCGCGGCCGGGGCCCGGCTGGCGGCCCGGCCGGCGTGGACCGTCGCGACGCTGCTGGCACGCGTGTCGGACCAGGCCAGGCTGCTCGGGGAGCTGCGGGTGGGGGAACTGACCCTCGAGGCGGTCTTCGAGCTGTCGACCTCGCAGCTGACCCCCCGGCAGTCCTGGGCGTTCATGGCGCTGTCCATCCCGCACTGCGTGGGGTTCGACGTCAAGAGCGCGGCCGCCGTCCTCGAACTGCCGGAGGAGGACACGGAGACGGTGCTGGAGGCGCTGGTCGACGCCGTGCTCCTGGAGACCCGGGCACCGGGCCGGTACCACTTCCACGACCTGGTCGGCGCGTACGCGCGGGCGAAGGCGCAGACGGAGCTGACCGCGCTCGAACGCCGTGAGGTGGTACGCCGCGCGGCCGACTTCCTGTGTGCCGGCGTCGTGGCCGCGGTGCGGGCCTCCCAGCCCCTCGCCGGGCCGCTGACCGCGGAGATCCACCCGAGGCGGTCGGCGGGCGCGGACGTGGGCAGCGGGCTCGACGCGGTGCTGTGGATGCGGGGGATCCTGCCCACGGTGGCCGCGGTCGTCGAGCAGGCGGCGGCCTGTGGTGACCCCGACGCGGTGGCGCTGGCCGTGGACATCGTCACGCTGGTGCCCTGCTTCGAGGAGACCGTCCCGCTGGGGCCGCTCGCGCCGGCCGCGACCGCTCTGGTCCCGGCCGCGGAGGCGCACTGCGGCGGGGACATCGCCGGCACCGCCCACTACGCGGCGGGGGTGATTCTCAAGAAGCACTCCTCCCCCGAGTCCCTCCATCGCGCACGGGCCCATCTGCTGAAGGTCCTGGAGTCCTTCGACGACGCTCCCGCGCCGGCCGACGGACACCGGCCCTTCCTGCTGGTGCTGTTCACCCTGGCGATGCTGGCCGAACTGGAGCTGCAGTTCGGCGACTTCGCGGCGGCCCGTGACTTCGCGGAGCGATCGGTGGCCCTGGCGGCGGTCAGCGGTGACCGGGAGCTGGTCGCACGACGGCGCACCGTCCTGCTCCAGATCGAGGTCACCGACCCGGACCGGCGGGTGGACCTGGCGCGGATCGGGGCGCAGTGCCGGGAGCTGAGGGGAGTCTTCACCCGGAGCGAGGACGAGAAGTGGCTCATCCGGATGATGATGACCGAGGCGGACAGTCTGCTGCACGGTGGCGGCCACGCGGCGGCGGCGGAGCTGTACCGCCGGGTGCTGGAACGGGCCCGGGCCAGTGGCCATGCCCGCAACGAGACGGAGTGTCTGTTCCGGCTCTCCGAGGCGTTGTTGGCGACCGGGGACACCGCGGGCGCCGTCGACGCCGCCCGGGACGCCCTGGCCGGTGCCCGGCTGGCCCGGGAGCCCCTGCTGATGGCGCGCAGCCACCAGGCTCTCGGCCGGGCCCTGCGGGCGGTGCGCGAGGAGGCGACGGCCGACGCGCATCTGGCGCAGGCCGAGGAACTGTACCGGGGGCTGGGGCGGTCGGGGCAGTCGGTGGCGGGCACCCTGGCGGGGGCCCGCCCGGGTGCGGTGCCGTAGGCGGCCCGGGGTTTTCGCTCCCCCGGGCCGCCGCCTCGTGGTGTCTCAGGAGGCCGGCCAGGCCCGCCAGATGCCCACGCAGCCCCGGACCGTCAGCTGGTAGCGGCCGAAGTGCAGGTCGAGCTGGTCGCGGAGGTCCTCGTAGGTGTCCTGCTCATTGTGGAAGACGCCCTGCTTGTTGAGCCACGCCATCATCCGCCGGCCGCCGAAGGTCACCGGGACGCCGGCGGAGAGCACGGTGGCGCCGAAGACGACGCCCCCGGGGCGGACCGCGGCCGCGGCGTGCGCGAGGGCGATCCCCTTCTCCTTCAGACTGCCCGGAACGCAGTGCAGCAGGTAGCTCATCCCCACCGAGTCGAAGGATTTCTCGGGGACGGGCAGCGGCTCCAGCACGTTCGCGCGGACCGTGTCGATCCGGTAGCGCCGCAGACGGTGCGCGGTGTGGGCGAGGGAGTTGGGGTTGAGATCGGCGAGGGTGATCCGCGGGTCGGGCACCGGGAACCGGGCGTGGTCGAGGAGGTAGCCGGTGCCGACGCCTATCTCCAGGTGCTCGGCGCCGACGCAGGTGTCGTACATCTGCCGGGACACCGCCGCCGGGCACCGCCAGCACAGGGGCGCGGTACCGCGGAACACCGCGAGGTCGTAGAGGTTGAGGAACGACTTCGTGTAGCCGGACTGTCCCTCGATGACGTCCTGGTCGAGGAGCCGGTCGTCGCGCGTGCTGTTGGTGGTCATCACATTCCTGTCGTGTCGGGACGTCGTGTCCTCAGTGGAGGCCGTCGAGCCAGTCGTGTACGGAACGCAGCGCGGATTCGCTGTGCTCACGGATGATCGAGAAGTGGGTGCCGGCGGTGTCGGCGGTGGTGTGCGGAAGGTGCCAGTGCGGCCGCCAGTCGTCCGGTGCCCGCTCGAAGGGCGGTTGTGAGGCCCGGACCAGCAGGGTCGGCGCGCTGATGGCGGCCGGGTCCCAGTCCTGGAACAGCCGGGCGTAGTGGGCCATGGCGGTGAGGTGTGCGTCGTCGCCGGTCTCCTCCGTCCAGAGGGTGCCGGTGGACCCCGCCGACCGGGCCCGGTCGATCTGGGCGTGCAGGTGCGGGAGCATCGCGCTGTCCGGCCAGTGGCTGTCCAGGAGGACGACGGCGGCCGGGCCGGCCCCGCGCGCTTCGAGTACGGCGGCGGTGGCATGGGCGATCCAGCCGCCCGCCGAGTATCCGAGGAGGACCACCGGGGCGCCCTCGGCGCAGCGCTGGACCGCGTCCGCCTGGAGGCGTGCCAGGGCGTCGACGGACCCGGGCAGCGCTTCCTGCCAGGTGAAGCCGGGGGCGGGCAGGGCCCAGACGTCCCGCTCGCCCCGGGACGCGGCGGCCAGCCGTGCGTACTGGTGCGCCCCCGAGCCGCCGGCGAACGTCGGGAAGCAGACCAGCCGCGCGGGGGCGGTGCCGCGCGCCAGGCGTACCTGCGGGACCGCGAGGCCCTCCTCGGGGGCGTCGAAGACGGTCCGGAAGCCCGCCATCTGTCGGACCAGCTCCTGGAATTCGTCGGCCCGGCCCAGTGCGCTCGCGCGGGCGAAGAGCGGCCCCAGGGTGGAGCGCGCCCCGGTCGTCTCCTCGGGTGCCGTCTCCTCCGTGTCCGAGGCCCCCTTCGTCGCCCACCGGTCGGCCAGGTGCCGGGACAGGGCGGTGACGGTCGGGTGCTGGAAGACCAGGCCCGGGGGGAGCCGGAAGCCGAGGTCCGCGCCGATCCGGTTGCGCAGGTCCACCGCGGTCAGCGAGTCGAAGCCCAGCTCGGGAAGGGGCGTGTCGTCGTCGACGGACTCCCCGTCGCCCAGCCTGAGCACCGCCGCGACGTGCCCGCGGACCAGCGTGGCCACGAGCCCCGCCCGCTCCTCCTCGGCGGCCCCGGCCAGCCGCTGCCGGATTTCCCGGCCCCGTTCGGCGCGCGCCGGGTCGCCCGCGCCCGGGGAGCGGGCCGGGCCGGCCGCCGGTGCGGCCGCTTCGGGCCAGTACCGCTGGTGCTGGAAGGCGTAGGTGGGCAGCTCCACCAGCCGGGCGCCGCAGTCGGTGAGCATCCGTTCCCAGTCGACCGCGACGCCTCGGACGTGCAGCCGGGCCAGGGCCCCGAGGAGCGTGTCCGCGTCGGACCCGCTCGCCCCGGCGTCGGGCACCACGACGACGTCGTCCTCGGTCCCGTCGTCGGTGAACGCGTGCGGGTCGCCCTCCCCCGGTGTGCCGTCCGGGCCGATGCGGAGGAAGTCGCGCACCCCGTCGGCCACCAGCCGGCGCATGGCGTCCGCGGGTGTGCCGTCCTCCTCGGCCGGCCGTGTCCAGTACTCCGGGGAACGGAGGTCCTCCGCTGATACGGGGCGGCCCGTCCGGCCGGAGAGGAGGGGAATGCGCGGCGGATGGAACGTCAGCTCCTTGACGGTCCGGCGGATGTCCTCGCCCGGTTCGGCGTCGTGACCGGCGCCGGTGGCGGTCTCCCGGGCGAGGGCGACGACGAGGGCGGCCGCGTCGGCCAGGGACAGCACGCCCGCGCAGTGCGCGGCGGCCGGCTCCCCGGCGATGTCGGCGAGGAGGTGGCCGGGGGTGACCCCCCAGTGCTCCAGCAGCCTGAACCGTGCCACCTGTCCGGCGAAGAGCGCGGCCCGGGCGAGAACCGGGTCGGCGGGCTCCTGCCCGTCCCCCCGGAGCATCTCCCCCAGTGGCCGGTCCAGATGCGCGGCGAACGCGGCACCGACCTCGTGCACGGCCGAGACGAAGGCCGGTGTCCGGGCGTACGCCTCCTGTCCGGGGCCGCTCGGCGCGGCGGACGGGCCGCGGAAGAGGAACGCCACCCGTCGGCGCCCTCGGGACGCACCGCCGACCAGGTTCGGGGCAGACTCCTCCGCCGCCAGGTGCGACAGTGCCGCCAGGGCGTCGTCCCGGTCCCGGCCGAGGATCACGGCACGGTGTTCCAGCCGGGCCCGGTTCGCCAGTGAGCGTGCGATGTCGACGGGCCGCAGGCCGGGGCGCCGCTCGACGAAGTGGAGCAGGCGCTCGGCCTGGTCCCGCAGGGCCTTGCCGGTCCTGCCCGACAGCACCCACGGGACCGCGGGAAGCGTGAGGGCGGGATCCGGGGAGCCGGGGCCCTGCTCGTCGGCGTCGTCTTCGTCCGGTGCCTGTTCCAGGACCACGTGCGCGTTGGTGCCGCTGATCCCGAACGCCGAGACTCCGGCCCGCCGTGCCCGGCCGGCATCCGGCCAGTCCCGGGCCTCGGTCAGCAGCTCCACCGCGCCCGAGGACCAGTCCACGTGCGGGGTCGGGTCGTCCACGTGCAGGGTGGGCGGCAGGACGCCGTTGCGCAGCGCCATCACCATCTTGATCACACCGCCGACGCCGGCCGCGGCGGCGGTGTGACCGATGTTGGACTTCAGCGATCCCAGCCACAGCGGGGTGTGCGCCGGCCGGTCCCGGCCGTAGGTGTCCAGCAGGGCTTCCGCCTCGATCGGGTCACCGAGGGTGGTGCCCGTGCCGTGGGCCTCGACGGCGTCGACGTCCCGGCCGGTGAGCCCGGCGGTGGCCAGTGCCTGCCGGATCACGCGTCGCTGGGCGAGCCCGTTGGGTGCGGAGAGGCCGTTGCTCGCCCCGTCCTGGTTGGTCGCGGTGCCGCGGATCAGGGCCAGGACGGGGTGCCTGTGGCGGCGGGCCCGCGACAGCGGTTCCACCAGCAGCGCGCCGACGCCCTCGCCCCAGCCGGTGCCGTCGGCCGACCCGGCGAACGCCTTGCACCGCCCGTCGGGTGCCAGCCCGCCCTGCTGGCTGAACTCCACGAACGCCCCCGGGCTCGACAGGATGGTGGCTCCCGCCACCAGGGCGGCCTCGCAGTCGCCCTGCCGCAGGGCCTGGACGGCCAGGTGCAGGGCGACCAGCGACGACGAGCACGCGGTGTCGACCGTCACGGCCGGGCCTTCGAGACCGAAGGTGTAGGCGAGCCGGCCCGAGGCGACGCTCGTCGAGGTTCCCGTCATCAGATGGCCGGCGCTGTCCTCGGGCGAGGCGGTCAGCAACGGCAGGTAGTCCTGGCCGGCGATCCCCACGAAGACACCGGTGCGGCTGCCGTGGACCGACTCGGGTGACATCCTCGCCCGCTCGAACACCTCCCAGGCCACCTCGAGGAGGAGGCGCTGCTGCGGGTCCATCGCCAGTGCCTCCCGGGGGCTGATCCCGAACAGGAGGGGGTCGAACCGGTCGGCGTCCCGCAGGAAGGCGCCCCGGCGGACGTAGGTCCGCCCCGGCCGTCCCGGTTCGGGGTCGTAGAGGCCCTCGACGTCCCAGCCGCGGTTGGCGGGGAAGGACGAGGTCGCGTCCCGCCCCGAGGCGACCAGGTCCCACAGCTGTTCGGGGGAGGCCACGTCGCCGGCGTAGCGGCAGCCCATCGCGACGATCGCGATCGGCTCGTCCGTGCCGAGCGGCGTCGGGGCCGGCGCCGCCGCGTGGTCCTGGGTGCCCGTCAGCCGGGCCAGCAGGAGGGCGGAGAGCTTCTCGGGGGTCGGGTGGTCGAAGGCCGCCGCCGGGGAGAGGCGGACCCCGGTCGCGGTGGCGAGCCGGTTGCGCAGCTCCATCGCCGTCATCGAGACGAACCCGAGGTCGGTGAAGGCCCTGGTGCTCTCGACGTCCGCCGCGGAGGGCAGGTTCAGTACCGCGGCGGCGTGTTCGCACACCGTCTCCAGCACCACCCGCTCCCGTTCGGGCGCGGGAAGGGCCGTCAGGCGCTGCCGGAAGGGGGTGGACGCGCTCTCGTCGTCCTCCCCCGCCGGGTGACCGGTGGCCGTGTCCAGCCAGTACCGGCGCCGCTGGAACGCGTGGGTCGGCAGGTCCACCAGCCGGCGGTGCGGTCCGAAGCGGGACGACCAGTCCACCCGCACACCGCGTACGTACGCCTCCGCGACGGAGGCCAGGAAGCGCCGGAGGTGCCCCTCGTCGCGCCGCAGCGAGGTCAGCACCACGCCTTCCGTGGCGGCGTCGTCCAGGATCTCCTCCACCGACACCGCGAGCACCGGGTGCGGGCTCATCTCCACGTACGTGCGGTGTCCGGTGGCGAGGAGTTCGCGCACGGTGGGGCCGAAGCGCACCGTCTCGCGCAGGTTGCGGTACCAGTAGGCGGCGTCGAGTCCGGTGGTGTCGGCCACGGTGCCGGTGACGGTGGAGAAGAACGGGATCCGGGCCGGCCGGGGCGTGATACCGGCGAGCAGCGAGGCGAGTTCGGCCTCCAGCGTCTCGACCTGGGCCGAGTGGGAGGCGTAGTCCACCGCGACGCGCAGCGCCCGCACCCCTTCCTCCTCGGCGGCGGCCAGCAGTTCGTCCAGGGCCTCGGGTTCGCCCGAGACCACGACGGACGAGGGGCCGTTGACGGCGGCGACGGAGAGGCGGCTCTCCCACGCCGCGAGCCGGTCCCGGGCCCGGTCCACGGGGAGGGCGAGGAAGGCCATGCCCCCGCGCCCGGACAGTCGTTCGGCCACGAGGCGGGAGCGCAGGGCCACGATCCGGGCCCCGTCCTCCAGCGACAGCGCGCCGGCGACGCACGCGGCGGCGATCTCGCCCTGGGAGTGGCCCACCACGGCGGCGGGTTCGACACCGTAGGACCGCCACAGTGCGGCCAGTGAGATCATCACGGCCCACAACGCGGGCTGGACGACGTCGACGCGCTCCAGGGAGACGGCGCCGTCGGCGCCGCACACGACGTCGACGAGCGAGAAGTCGACATGGGGGTCCACGGCCGCGGCGCACTCGTCCATCCGGTCGCGGAAGACCGCCGCGTCGCGGTACAACTCCGCTGCCATGCCCGCCCATTGGGCTCCTTGGCCGGGGAAGACGAACACCGGCTTCCCCGGGTCCGTGGCGACGCCCTCCACCACGTCGGGGGCCACCCGCCCGTCGGCCAGGGCGTCGAGGCCGGTGGCGTAGGCGTCCAGGTCGTCGCCCAGCACGACGGCACGGTGGTCGAACAGGGTGCGCGACGTCAGCAGGGAGTGGCCGACGTCGGACGGGGCGAGTCCGGGGTGGTCGCGGAGGTGGTCGCGGAGCCGGGCGGCCTGCTCCCGCAGCCCCCGGTCGGTCCGCGCGGAGACCGTCCACGGCACCGGCGCGGGATCCCCGGGCTCCTCCCCGGTGACACCGCCGGCCCGTGCCGCACCGGCCGGTTCCGCTCCCGGCTCCGGTGCCGGGGAGGCACTCGCGTCCGCCGGGTCCGGCTCCCGCTCCGCCTCCTCCAGGATCAGATGGGCGTTGGTGCCACTGATCCCGAACGAGGACACCCCGGCCCGGCGCGGCCGGTCGCCGCGCGGCCAGCGCCGTGTCTCGGTCAGCAGTTCCACCGCGCCCGCGGACCAGTCCACGTGCGGGGTGGGTTCGTCGATGTGCAAGGTGGCCGGCAGGACGCCGTTGCGCAGCGCCATGACCATCTTGATCACACCGGCGACACCGGCGGCGGCCTGGGTGTGGCCGATGTTGGACTTCAGCGAACCGAGCCACAGCGGCGCTCCGGCCGGCCGGTCCTGGCCGTAGGTCGCCAGCAGGGCCTGGGCCTCGATGGGGTCGCCCAGGGTGGTGCCGGTGCCGTGGGCCTCGACGGCGTCGACGTCGGTGAGCGCGAGCCCGGCGTTCGCCAGGGCGGCGCGGATCACGCGTTGCTGTGCCGGGCCGTTCGGGGCGGTCAGCCCGTTGGACGCCCCGTCCTGGTTGACGGCGGAGCCCCGGATGACGGCCAGCACGGGGTGTCCGTTGCGCCGTGCGTCGGACAGCCGCTCCAGCAGGACCAGGCCGACGCCCTCGCCCCACCCGGTGCCGTCCGCGGCGGCGGCGAACGCCTTGCACCGGCCGTCCGCCGCCATGCCGCGCTGCCGGCTGAACTCGACGAACATGCCCGGGGTCGCCATCACCGCCACACCACCGGCCAGGGCGAGGCCGCACTCGCCCGCGCGCAGGGCCTGCACGGCCTGGTGCAGTGCCACCAGCGACGAGGAACACGCGGTGTCCACGGTGACGGCCGGGCCTTCGAGGCCGAACGTGTAGGCGAGCCGTCCGGACATGACGCTGGCGAGGTAACCCGTGGAGTAGCCCTCGAAGTTCTCCCGGGCGCCCCGGACGAGGTACGCGTACTCCTGGCTGCTGGTGCCGACGAAGACACCGGTCCGGCTGCCGCGCAGGGATGCCGGTGTGATGCCGGCGCGCTCGAAGGTCTCCCAGGAGACCTCCAGCAGCAGGCGTTGCTGCGGGTCCAGGGCCAGCGCCTCGCGCGGCCCCACGCCGAACAGGCCGGCGTCGAACGACGCCACGTCGGCGAGGAACCCGCCCTCGCGCGCGTAGGTCTTCCCGAGCCGGTCGGGGTCCGGGTCGTAGAGGTCCTCCACGTCCCAGCCCCGGTCGTCGGGGAAGGGCGTGATCGCGTCCTGTCCGGAGACGACCAGGCGCCACAGGTCCTCCGGCGACCGGACGCCTCCCGGCAGGGAACAGCCCATCGCCACCAGCGCGATCGGCTCTCCGGCGGCGTCCTCCAGCTCCCGCAGGCGGCCCCGCGTCTCGTGCAGGTCGGCGGTCACCCGCTTGAGGAGGTAGCGAATCTTGTCGTCGGTCACCATCTGAAACCACCTTGCCGAGAATCGACCGATGTCCGGTCAGGAGATGCCAAGTTCCTTGCCGATGAAGTCGATGAGTTCGTCGTCGTCCGCCGAGTCGAGTTCATCCGCGACGGTGGTCCCGCCCTCCTGCGCGCGGGGCGTGTCGCCCCACCGCGCGGCGAGGAGGCGCAGCCGGGCCGCGACCCGCTCCCGCTCGGTGTCGTCGAGCGACTGGGCGGCGAGTTTCTCCGCCCAGTCGTCGAGACGGGCGAGGAAGGGGTCGGCCGGGGCGCCCAGCCCGGCGAGGAGCAGCGCCCGCAGGTGGTCCGTCATCGCCATGGGCGTCGGGTAGTCGAACACCAGGGTGGCCGACAGGGTCAGACCGGTCGCGGAGCCGAGGCGGTTGCGCAGTTCCACCGCGGTGAGCGAATCGAACCCCAGGTCCTTGAACGCGCGCTGGGGGTCCACGGCCTCCGGCGACGCGTGCCCGAGGACCATGGCCACCTGCCCGCACACCAGGTCGAGCACGGCTTGGTGCCGTTCCTCGGGGTCGAGCGGCGCCAGCCGTTCCCGCAGGGCGTCCGCCGCCACGGGTGTTCCCGCGGCCGCCGCCACGGGGAGGCGGACCAGGTCGCGCAGCAGCGCGGGCAGGGCCCCGTCCTCGGCGGCGGCCCGCAGGGCTTTGGTGTCGAGCCGCATCGGCAGGGACACCGCCTGGTCGGCGGCGAGTGCCGTGTCGAAGAGCGCGAGGCCGTCCTCGGTGGACAGGCCGACGACGCCGGAGCGTCCCATGCGGTCCCGGTCGGCCTGCCCCAGCCCGGCCGCCATGCCGCCGCCGGCCCACAGCCCCCAGGCGAGGGAGGTGCCGGGGAGGCCGGTGTTCCGGCGGTGCGCGGCCAGTGCGTCGAGGAAGGCGTTGGCGGCCGCGTAGTTGGCCTGTCCGGCGGAGCCGAGGGTGCCGGCGGCGGAGGAGAAGACGACGAAGGCGGACAGCTCGTGGTCCCGGGTCAGTTCGTGGAGGTTCCAGGCTCCGTCGGCCTTGGGCCGGAACACCTTCTCGATCCGCTCCGGCGTCATCGACTCCAGGACCCCGTCGTCCACCACGCCCGCCGCGTGCACCACGGCGCTCAGGGGACGCGTCGGCGGGATCGACGCGAGCACGTCGGCGACGGCGGCACGGTCGGACACATCACAGGCCACGGCCCGGACCGTGCTCGCGCCGAGCGCGGTCAGCTCGGCCGTCAACGCGGCCACCTCCTCGGCGTCCGGTCCGCGACGGCCGGCCAGGACGAGATGCCGGATGCCGTGCTGCCGGACCAGGTGCCGGGCCACCTCCGCGCCGACCGCCCCGCTCGCGCCCGTCATCAGGACGGTCCCCGTGGGGTCCCACGCGGGGGGCATGGTGAGGACGATCTTGCCGGTGTGCCGGGCCTGGGCCAGGAACCGGAAGGCCGCGGGTGCCTGCCGCACGTCCCACGACGTCACCGGGACCGGCCGCAGCGCGCCCTGGTCGAACAGGGCCAGGAGGTCGGCCAGCATGGCGGCGATGCGCTCGGGTCCGGCGTCCATCAGGTCGAACGCGCTGTAGGCGACGCCGTCGTGAGCGGCCGCGACCTCGGCGGGCTCCCGGATGTCGGTCTTGCCCATCTCGACGAACCGGCCGCCCGGCCGCAGCAGCCTCAGCGACGCGTCGATCAGTTCCTTCGTCAGGGAGTTCAGCACGACGTCGATGCCGGCCCCGCCGCCCGCCGCGCCGAAGCGCTCCTCGAACCCGCCGTCGCGCGAGGAGGCGAGGTGCGCGTCGTCGATGCCCAGGGCGCGCACGGTGTCCCACTTGGCGGGGCTCGCCGTCGCGTACACCTCGGCCCCCAGGTGCCGTGCGAGCTGCACGGCGGCCATGCCGACGCCACCGGCCGCGGCGTGGACGAGCACCGTCTCCCCCGGCCGCACACCGGCCAGGTCCACCAGGCCGTAGTAGGCGGTGAGGAACACGACGGGGACGGAGGCGGCCTGGGGGAAGGTCCAGCCCCGGGGAATGGGGGCGAGCGTGCGGTGGTCGGCGACCGCGACCGGGCCGAAACACGCGGCGGCCAGCCCGAACACCCGGTCGCCGGGGGCGAGTCCGGTCACGTCCGGCCCCACCTCGGTGACCACGCCCGCGACCTCGCCGCCCAGTGCCCGGCGGTCGGGCACCATGCCCAGCGCCATGACGACGTCCCGGAAGTTCAGCCCCGCCGCGCGCACCGCGACCCGGACCTGGCCCGGTGCCAGCGGTGCGGCGGCCTCCGGGGAGGGGATGAGGACCAGGTCGTCCACCGTGCCCCCGCCGGCCAGGTCCAGGCGCCACTCGCGCACCCCGGGCGGGGGCACGAGGGTGCCCCCGGCCGCCCCACGGGCCAGCCTGGGCACCAGGGCGCGCCCCGCGCGGAGGGCGAGTTGCCCTTCGCCGCCGGACACCGCCGCCGGGAGAGCGGCCGTGGACGCCCTGTGCGTGTCGAGGTCGGCCAGCACGAAGCGCCCCGGGTGCTCCGACTGCGCGGAGCGCACCAGCCCCCAGACCGCGGCGGCGGCCAGGTCGGCGGGCTCCTCCGCACCGTCGGCGGGCACGGCACCTCGGGTCACCACCACCAGTTGGGAGGCGCGCAGCCGGGGGTCGGCGAGCCAGGTCCGGAGCACGTCGAGCACCTGCCCGCACCGGGCCCGCGCGTCCTCGGCGCCGGTGCCGGTGCCGTGGCAGGGGAGGAACACCACGTCGGGGACGGGCTCGCCGGAGTCGATCGCCGCGCGGAGCGCCCCGGTGTCCGCGAACGCGGGGGCCGCGAGCACACCGGCCATGTCGTCGTCGCCGAGTACGGCGTGACGTGCGGCGGCGGCCGGTGCCGCGGGGGTGACGGCGGTGGGGGCCCAGTCGAGGCGGAACAGCGAGTCGTGGGCGGGTGCGGCACGCAGCTGGTGGGCGGAGACGGGCCGGGTGACCAGCGCCCCGACCGATGCCACCGGGGTGCCGTGCTCGTCCCACAGGGCGAGGGCCACCGAGTCCGGGCCGGACGGGGTCAGCCGGGCCCGCAGTACCGGTGCGCCGGTGCCATGGAAGGACACCTCCCGCCATGCGAACGGAACGCGCAACCGCGCCTGCCCCGGGTCCTGTCCGGCGTCCCGCGCGTCGAGGAGGGCGGTGTGCAGCGCGGCGTCGAGCAGCGCCGGGTGGATACCGTAGCGGGCGGCGCCCGGCCGTGCCGCCTCGGGGAGGGCCACCTCCGCGAACACCTCGTCGCCGAGCCGCCAGGCCCGGCGCAGCCCGCGGAACACCGGACCGTAGTCGAGACCCGAGGCGGCCTGGCGCTCGTAGAACCCGTCGAGCGCTACCGGCTCCGCTCCCGGGGGCGGCCACGCCTCGCCGTGGCCGCCCGGCACGGTGGCGGCCTCCGGCGCGAGCACGCCGCGGGCGTGGCACGCCCAGGGTTCGTCCCCGTCGGCGCCCTCGGGCCGGGAGTACACGCCCACCGTGCGGTGGCCGTTCTCCCCCGCCGGCCCGACCCGGACCTGGAGCCGGACGGCACCGCCGTCGGGAACGCCCAGCGGCGCCTCCTGGGTCAGCTCCACGAGACGACGGCAGCCGGCCTCGTCACCGGCGCGGATCACCATGTCGACGACGGCGGCGCCCGGCACGAGTGCGGCGCCGAACACGACGTGGTCCGCGAGCCACGCCTCGGTCCGTCGTGAGAGCCGCCCGGTCAGGGCGAGCCCCTGGGCGTCCGCCAGGTCCAACGACGCCCCGAGCAGCGGGTGCCCGAGCCCGGCGAGGCCGGCCGCACTCACCTCGGTGGCCGTCGCGGACGCGCCGGGCGCGCCCCAGGGGTAGCCGCGGCGCTGGAAGGCGTAGGTGGGCAGGTCCACCCGCCGGGCACCGGCGCCGGCGAAGAGCCGGGCCCAGTCGACGCGGACGCCGTGGACGTACGCCTCGGCCGCGGCGGCGAGCACCGTGTCGGCCTCGCTCCGGCCGCGGCGCGCCACCGGCACCAGCACGGCGCCGGCGCCGTCCGGTCCCTCGGCGAGGCAGTCCTGGGCCATGGCCGTCAGCACCCCCGACGGTCCGATCTCCAGGAACGTGGTGACCTCCGCCTCCACGAGCCGGCGCATCCCGTCGCGGAACCGCACCGCCTCGCGGGCGTGGCGGACCCAGTACCCCGGCGAGCACAACTGGTCGGCGGTGGCGACCTCACCGGTGACGTTCGAGACGACCGGGATCCGGGGCGGGTGGAAGGTGAGCCGCTCGGCGACCCGGCCGAACTCCTGGAGCATCCCGTCCATCTGCGGGGAGTGGAAGGCATGGCTCACCCGGAGCCGTTTGGTCCTGCGGCCTTCCTTCTCCCAGTGCGCGGCGCATTCCAGCACGGCGCTCTCGGTGCCGGACACCACCACCGACGCCGGCCCGTTCACGGCGGCGACGGACACCTCGTGCGCGCGTTCCGCCACCCACGGCCGGATCTCCGCCTCGGTGGCCCGCACCGCGACCATGGCGCCGGCGCCGGGCAGTTCCTGCATCAGCCGGCCGCGGGCGGCGACGAGCGCGCACGCGTCCTCGACGGACAGGACCCCGGCGACGTGCGCGGCCGTCAGTTCCCCGATCGAGTGGCCGAGCAGGAGGTCGGGGGTGAGTCCCCAGTGTTCGAGCAGGCGGAAGAGCGCCACCTCGTAGGCGAACAGTGCCGCCTGGGTGAACGAGGTGCGCTCCAGCAGGGCGGCCCGCGGTGTTCCCTCGGCGGCGTACAGGACCTCCCGCAGCGGCCGGTCCAGCCGCGGGTCCAGTTGCTCGCACACCGTCTCGAGCGCCTCGGCGAATACCGGGTGGGCGGCGGCCAGTTCCCGCCCCATTCCCACGCGCTGGCTGCCCTGGCCGGAGAAGAGGAACGCCAGCCGGCCGTCGGCCGCCGTGCCCCGGACGACGCCCGGGGCGGGGCGGTCCTCGGCCAGGGCGCTCAGGCCCGCGAGGAGACCGTCGCGGTCGGCCGCCCAGACCACGGCCCGCTGGCCGAGGGCCGCGCGGGAGGTCGCCAGCGACCAGCCGACGTCGACGGGCCGTAGCTCCGGGCGGGCCCGGACCTCGGCCGTCAGCCGCTCCGCCTGGTCCCGCAGGGCGCCCTCGCCCCGGGCGGAGAGCACCCAGGGCACCCGGTGCGGCGTGGCGGCCGGGCCGGCCGGGTCCGCTTCGGCGGGGTCGTCGGAGTCGTCGGGGGCGTTGGAGTCGTCGGAGGGAGCCTGTTCGAGGATCACGTGGGCGTTGGTGCCGCTGATGCCGAACGACGAGACACCCGCCCGGCGCGGGCGGCCGGTCTCCGGCCAGTCGCGGGACGCGGTCAGCAGCCGGACGGCGCCGGATTCCCAGTCCACGTGCGAGGAGGGCTCCTCGGCGTGCAGGGTCTTCGGGAGCGCCCCGTGCCGCACGGCCATGACCATCTTGATCAGACCGGCGATGCCCGCCGCGCCCTGGGTGTGCCCCAGGTTCGACTTGATCGAGCCCAGCCACAGCGGCCGGTCGGCGGGCCGGTTCCGTCCGTAGGTCGCCAGCAGCGCCTGTGCCTCGACGGGGTCGCCGAGGCCGGTGCCGGTGCCGTGTGCTTCCACGGCGTCGACCTCGTCGGCCGACAGGCGGGCGGTGGCCAGGGCCTGCCGGATCACGCGTTGCTGGGACGGGCCGTTCGGGGCGGTCAGGCCGTTGGACGCGCCGTCCTGGTTGACCGCGGAACCCCGGATGACGGCCAGCACGGGGTGTCCCTCGCGCCGCGCGTCGGACAGCCGCTCCAGCAGGACCAGTCCGGCGCCCTCGCCGAATCCGGTGCCGTCGGCGGTGTCGGCGAACGCCTTGCACCGGCCGTCCGGGGCCAGCCCGCGCTGCCGGCTGAACTCGGTGAAGACCCCCGGCGTCGTCATCACCGTGGCCCCGCCCGCCAGGGCCATGTCGCACTCGCCCTGGCGCAGGGCCTGGACGGCCTGGTGCACGGCCACCAGGGACGCCGAACAGGCGGTGTCCACGGTGACCGCCGGTCCTTCGAGGCCGAAGACGTAGGCGAGGCGCCCCGACAGCACGCTGGCGGCGTTGCCCGTCATGTGGTAGCCCTCGGTGCCCTCGGCCGTCCCGGCCCCGCCGCCGCCCGCCACGAACAGGGATCCGACGAAGACCCCGACGGGCCGGCCGCGCAGGGAGCCGGGGTCCATGCCCGCCCGCTCGAAGGTCTCCCACGCGGTCTCCAGCAGCAGGCGCTGCTGGGGGTCCATCGCGGT
Organism: Streptomyces sp. NPDC042259; assembly: GCF_055582085.1. Taxonomy (NCBI): domain Bacteria; kingdom Bacillati; phylum Actinomycetota; class Actinomycetes; order Kitasatosporales; family Streptomycetaceae; genus Streptomyces; species Streptomyces sp. NPDC042259. The sequence continues at coordinate 264,989 of NZ_JBVJDW010000002.1, forward strand.
GGCCTCGCGGGGGCTGATCCCGAACAGGTCCGCGTCGAACTCCCCGGCCCGGTCGAGGAAGCCCCCTTCGAGGGCGTAGGTCCGGCCGGGGCGGTCGGGGTCCGGGTCGAAGAGGTCCTCGAGGTCCCAGCCCCGGTCGGTGGGGAAGGGCGAGATCGCGTCGGTCCCGGTCGCCACCAGCCGCCACAGCTCCTCCGGTGACGACACTCCTCCGGGGTAGTGACATCCCATCGACACGACCGCGATCGGCTCCCGGCCCGCCGCCTGCGCGGTACGGAGCCGCTCACGGGTCTCCAACAGCTCGGCGGTGAGGCGCTTGAGGTAATCGAGCGTCCTGGTGTCATCGGTCATGTCGAACGTGCTGCCCTTCACAAGGAGATGCGGGACCTCTCGAACGCACCGTCGCCGGCGTCGGCCCCGGGGGCCCGGCACCGGCCCGGGTGAGGTCATACGGCGGGGGCGTCCCCGAAACACAGCGGCAGGGTGTCGGGCCCGGCGACGCCGAGTGCGGTCCGCCAGCTGATCGGCCCGGTGATCCGGGGCGCGTCCAGACGGGCGGACAGCACCGCGAGGGCCTCGGCGAGTTCGACGCGGGCCAGCGCCGTGCCCAGGCAGAAGTGCGGGCCGCCACCGAACGCCAGGGTGGGTGCCTCCCGCTTGACGGTGATGTCGAAGGTGTCGCCGTCGGCGTACACCCGGGGGTCGCGCTGCGCCGCGTGCGCGCACATGAACACGGGGGTTCCGGTGGGGATGCGCACGCCCTGGACGTCGAAGTCCTCGGCGGCGGTCCGGGTGGCCGTCACGGGCAGGGTGGGGCTCCAGCGCAGGACTTCCTCGACCGCCTGCGGGGCCAGCTCGGGGCGCTCCTTGAGGAGCGTCCACTGCTCGGGGTGCGCGGCGAAGGCCGCCATGGCGAGGGCCAGTTGGTGGTTCGTGGTCTCGTACCCGGCGACGAGCACGGTCGCGACCAGGGTGCGGACCTCGTAGTCGTCGAGGACGCCCTCCTGGTGGGCGCGCAGGATGTCGGAGGTCAGGTCGGCGCCCGGATCGGCCCGCAGCTTGCCGATCGCGGCTTCGAGGTAGTCGAACATGCGGATGAGGCCCTGCTCCACGTGGGTCAGCAGGCCCGGGTCGTCGGAGAGTGCCAGTCCGAGGTTGGCGTCCATGGACAGCCGGCCGACGGTGTCGTAGTCGTCCAGCGGGAAGCCGAGCAGCCGGCACATGACCATCGCCGGCAGCGGGTGGGCGAACTCCTGGACGAAGTCGTGCTCCTTACCGGGGGTGATCCGGTCGGCCAGCCGCTCCACGGTGGCCCGGACGAACGGCTGTGTCTCGGTGATCCTGCGGGGGGTGAAGGGGTGGGTCGCCAGCCCGCGCAGGCGGCGGTGGTCCGCGCCGTCGAGGCTCTGCAGGAAGTCCCGCATGAAGTCGCGTGCCGGGCCCTCGGGGGTCCCGACCATCTCCACGAGACCGCGGAAGCCCGAGACCAGCCGCGGGTCACGGGCCAGGTCCTTGGCCTCGGCGTACCGCAGCACGAGGAGTGCCAGCGGGGTACGGGCGACCCAGGAGCGCTCCCTGGCCTCGGCCACCTCGGGAGAGTCCCAGGCGAACCCCGGGTCGGTGAAGTCCAGAAACGGCAGATCCGCCCAAGACGGCTCGGCGTGTGCGGTGGTCGACATGTTCGATCCTTCCCTCGGCTTACGGGTGCGCTGCCGCCCCGCACGCTGTTCGGAGAAATGTGACGCGGACGTGTGGCCCACGTGCTTCAGGGCAGGGGCGGCCGGTCACGGCGCATCGGCCCGCCCGCCCGTCCGGGCCAGCAGCTCGTGCGCCCGTACCAGCGCCTGCCCCTTGAGGAGCACCTCGTCGAACTCCTCGTGCGGGTCGGAGTCGAGGACGATGGCGCCTCCGGCACCGATCACCGTGCCGGTGCCGGTGGTCACCGCGGTGCGGATCACGATGTTGAGGTCCGCGCCGCCGCTGAGTCCGAAGTAGCCGATGGTGCCCGAGTAGATGCCCCGCCCCTCCTGCTCCAGACGGTCGATGATGGCCATCGTCCGCACCTTCGGGGCGCCCGTCATCGAGCCGCCGGGAAAGCACGCCCGGACGCAGGAGACCGGGTCGACGTCGTGCCGGAGGCGGCCCCGGACCGTGGTGACCAGCTGGTGCACCGTCGCGTACGTCTCGGTCACCATGTAGGCGGGGACGTCGACGGAGCCGACCTCGCACACCCGGCCCAGATCGTTGCGCAGCAGGTCGACGATCATGAGGTTCTCGGCCCTGGTCTTGGCGGACGCCGTCAGCGACCTGCGGAGCGCCTCGTCCTCGGCCGGGTCCTTGCCCCGGGGTGCCGTTCCCTTGATGGGTTTGCTCTCCGCGATCCCGTCCCGGTCGATGCGCAGGAACCGTTCCGGGGAGGAGCACACGACGCTGATGTCGCCGTGGCGCAGAAAGGCGCCGTAGGGGGCGGGGTTGAGGCGGCGGAGCAGCAGGTGGTAGCCGAGCGGGTCCGGCAGGGCGGGCAGCCGGATCCGGTTGGTCAGACAGATCTCGTAGCTCTCCCCGCTGTTCAGCTCGTCGAGACAGTCCCCGATGTCCTTGACGTACTCGGTGCGGGCCCGGGCGAGGTCCGCCTCGTCGGTCAGTGCCGTGGCGGGGGCGTCCGCCGGGCCGGCCGGTGCGGGTTCCGGCAGGGAGCGTGCGCGCCGTGCCGTGTCCGCCACCCAGGCGCGGGCCTCTTCCAGCGCGTCCGGGCCGGGTGCGCTGACGGCCAGGACGTAGGTCTTGTCTTCGAGGTGGTCCACCGCGATCAGCCGGTCGGCGAAGGTCCACACGGCGTCCGGGGTCTCGGCCGTGTGGACGTTCGGGCTTCCGCACTCGGCCTTGAGTTCGTAGCCGAAGTAGCCGATGTAGCCGCCGTTGAGGTCGAAGGGCAGGTCCGGGGTGGTGAGCTTGCGGGCCGCGAGCCGTTGCCGGAGCACGTCGAAGACGGTGCCGGGCTCGGCCCGCTCGCCGGTGGCGTCGCGGACGGTCACCGCGTTCTCCCCGGTCCGGTAGGTGAGGGTCTCGGCGAGGGGGCCGGAGTCGTCGCCGAGGAAGGAGAACCGGGCCCCGCCGGTTCCCGGCGCGCTGCTGTCGAGCCAGAAGCTGTGCGGGCTCGTGGCGAACAGGTCCGTGAACAGCGCCGCGGCGTCCACGGCCCGGTCGACGACCTCGACGACCGGCCGCAGTCGCGTTCCGGGAGCGGGGGTGTGCTCCCGTGGCCGGGCCCGGTGTGGGTGCCGTAAGGGCGCGGGGGCGTAGTCGCCGCCGACGAGTTCGGCGAAGTTGCGCAGCAGTTGGGCGCCCCACTCGCTCGCGATGGACTCGGGGTGGAACTGCACCCCCCAGCGGGGCAGGGCGCGGTGCCGTAGCGCCATGAGCGTGCCGTCCTCCGCCCAGGCGGTGGCCTGGAGGTCCTTCGGCAGGGGTTCGGTGACGCGCAGGGAGTGGTAGCGCACCGCGACGAAGTTCTGGGGCAGTCCGTCGAACAGGTCCCGTCCGTCGTGCCGGACCCGCGCCAGGTGACCGTGGCGGGGTGTCCCCTGCACCACGCGCGCGCCGTGGTGGTGGGCGATCGCCTGGTGGCCCAGGCACACCCCGAGGACCGGCACGTTCTCCCAGCGGTCCAGGACCTCCTGGCAGAAGCCGAGGTCGGCGGCGTGCTGGGGGCGGCCGGGGCCGGGCGAGATCACGACGCAGTCGAACGCGGCCGGGTCCAGCCCGGCCCACGACGGGTCGTCGTTGAGGAGGACCGTCGGTTCCTTGCCGTACACCTCGGCGAGGAGCTGGAACAGGTTGTAGGTGTAGGAGTCGTAGTTGTCGATCAACAGCACACGCATCGAGCGCCTCCCTGTCGGGTTCGAGCGGGTCGGCTACTCGCCGAGCTGGTCGTCGATGAAGTCGAAGACTTCCTCCAGGGAGGCCGCCGAGCGGAGTTGCTCGATGGCCTCGTCGCCCGCGCCCGGCCCGGTGCCGGGGTCCGGCGCGGCCGCCGCTGCCGTCGCGCCCTCGTCGTCCCGCGTCGAGGGTGAGTCCGGCAGGAGCAGGGTGCGCAGGTACGCGCGGAGCGCGTCGGGGGTGGGGTGGTCGAAGACCAGCGTGGCCGGCAGGCGCAGCCCGGTGGCTCCGCCCAGCCGGTTGCGCAGTTGCAGGGCGCGCAGGGAGTCGAATCCGATGTCGACGAACGCGCGGCGTTCGCCGACGGTGCGCGGGTCGTCGTACCCGAGGACGGCCGCGACGTGGCCGCGGACCAGGGTCAGCAGGCGGGCGTCCTGTTCGGCCTCCGGAAGACCGGCGAGTTGAGTGGCGAGGGAGTCGCCGCCGGGCTCGTCCTCGGTGTGGGCGGTGGCGCGGCGGACGGGGGTGCGGGCGAGTGGGCGCAGCAGCGGCGGGATGTCCTCGCTGTCGCCGCCGCTCAGGGCCGCCGTATCCAGGCGCAGGGGGTAGACGACGGGTTCGTCGGTGGCGCAGGCGAGGTCGAACAGGGCGAGGCCCTGGTCGTCGGAGAGCGGCTGGACGCCGGAGCGGGCGATGCGCCGCAGGTCCGTCTCGGCCAGCGTGCCGGTCAGTCCCGACTTCGCTTCCCACAGGCCCCAGCCCAGTGACACTCCCGGTGCCCCCGCGCTCCGGCGCACTCGCATCAGCGCGTCGACGAACGCGTTCGCGGCCGCGTATCCGCCTTGCCCGGCGGTGCCCAGCACGCTCGACAGGGAGGAGAACACCACGAGCGGCACGCGGGACGCGGCCGTCAGCCGGTGCAGGTGCCAGGCACCGTCGACCTTCGGACGCAGCACGTGGTCGACGCGTTCGGGGGTCAGCGAACCGAGGACGCCGTCGTCCAGGACGCCGGCCATGTGCACCACGGCCGTCAGGGGGTGCTCCGCCGGGACCGACGCCATCACGCCGTCGAGCACCGTACGGTCCGCCGCGTCTCCTCGTACCACGCGCAGCTCGGCGCCTTCGGCGCGCAGTGCGTCCACGAAGGAGGCCACGCCCTCGCCGGAGTCCCCCGAGCGGGACAGGGCCACGATCCGCCGGACCCCGTGGGCCGTCACCAGGTGCCGGATCAGCAGCCGGCCCAGCACGCCCAGGCCGCCCGTCACCAGCACCGTCCCGTCGGCTCGCCGGAACGGTCCGTCGTGGGCCGCCGGTGCCGTCACGCGCACCAGGTGCGGGATCAGGAGGGATCCGTCGCGTACCGCGACGCGGGCCTCCTGGCCGGCCACGGCGGCGGGGAGGGCGGACAGGGACGTGCCGGAGGCGTCGAGGTCCACCAGGGTGATGCGGCCGGGGTTCTCGGACTGGGCCGACGCCACCAGCCCCCACACCGCGGCGAGGACGGGGTCGGGTACGGCGCCGGGGGTGGGTGCGACCGCGCCGCGGGTGAGCACCACCAGGCGCGAGTGCGCCAGCCGGTCGTCGGCCAGCCAGTCCTGCACGGCGGCCAGTACCCGGTGGACGGCCCGGTGTGTCTCTACGGCCGTGTCGGTGCCGTCGGAGGGTGTGGGCTCCGCCAGCACGACGACGTCGGGCACGGCACCGCCGGTGTCCAGGCTCTCCCGCAGGGACGCGGCAGTGGTGTGGTGGGCGCGGTGGATGCCCAGCGGGGCGAGGGCGGCGTCGGCATCGCCGGCGTCGGTGCCGATCCAGGACCAGTGGGCCGCGTCGGCGCGGTGCGGCTCGGGCCGTGCCGTGGGCCGCCACTCCAGGCGGAGCAGCGAGGTGCCGGCCGAGGCGGCGGCCCGGTGCAGGGCCTCGGCGGTCACCGGGCGCATCCCGAGGGTGGCGACGGACACGACGGGGCGTCCCGCGGGGTCCGTGGCGGTGACGGAGAGCGAGTCGGGTCCGGTGAAGCGGATCCGGGCCCGCAGCCGGTCGGCGCCCGTGGCGTGCAGGGCGACACCGTTCCAGGAGAACGGCAGCCGGGTCACGGTGTCGTCGGGGGCCGCGACGGGCAGTCCGACGAACGCGGCGGCGTGCAGGGCCGCGTCGAACAGGGCGGGGTGCAGGCCGTAGCGGGCGCCGTCGCCGCCGCTCTCGGGGAGTTCGACCTCCACGTAGATGTCCCCGTCGAGGCGCCAGCAGCGTCGAAGCCCCTGGAAGGCCCCGCCGTAGTGCAGTCCGCTCTTGGCCAGTTGGCGGTAGCAGTCGTCGAGTTCGACCTCCTGGGCGCCGGTGGGCGGCCAGGGTGCGGGGAGGTTCTCCGCCGGGGGGCCGCCGGGGGCCAGGGTGCCGCTGGCGTGCTGGGTCCACGGCTCGTCGGTGCCGGCCCCGCCCGGCCGGGAGTGCAGGGTGACGGTGCGCCGCCCGGTCCCGTCCGGCCCGCCGAGGCACAGCTGCACCCGGACCGTGTCCTGTTCGGGGAGGATCAGCGGGGCTTCCAGGACGAGTTCCTCCAGCACCTCGCAGCCCGTCTGGGCGCCGGCGTGCAGGGCCAGTTCCACGAGCGCCGTGCCGGGAACGACGAGGACGTCGGCGACGGCGTGGTCGGTGAGCCAGGGGTGGGACCGTGCGGAGAGGGTGCCGGTGAACAGCGTCTGGCCGGTCCCGTCCGCCAGGGGGACGGCGGCGCCCAGCAGGGGGTGGTCGACACCGTCCAGGCCGGCCGCCGCCAGGTCCGCCTGGGGGGGTTCCGCGTCCTCCAGCCAGTAGCGGCGCCGTTGGAAGGCGTAGGTCGGCAGGTCGACCAGGCGGGGGTCGGTGTGCTCGAACGCCGGTGACCAGTCGACGCTGATCCCGTGGACGTGGGCCTCGGCGAGGGCGGTCAGCATCCGGGCCGTGCCGCCCTCGTTGCGCCGCAGCGATTCGAGGGTCAGGACGCCATCGGCGTCGAGGTCGTCGGCGGTCTCCTGGATGCCGACGGTGAGCACCGGGTGGGGGCTCATCTCGGCGAAGCCGGTGTGGCCGTCGGCGAGCAGCCGGCGGACGGTGCGGTCGAACTGGACGGTCTCGCGGAGGTTGCGCACCCAGTACTCGGCGTCGAGGACGGTGGTGTCGATGGGCTCGCCGGACACCGTGGAGTAGAACGGCACGGTCGCCTGCCGGGGCCGGATGCCGGACAGGTCCGTCAGCAGGGTTTCGCGGATCTCCTCGACCTGCGACGAGTGCGACGCGTAGTCCACCGGTATCCGCCGGGTGCGCACGCCGTCGGCCGTGAACGCCGCCATCGCCTCCTCCAGGGCGGCCACGTCGCCGGAGATGACGACGGAGCGCGGTCCGTTGACCGCCGCGACGGACACGGCGCCGCCCCACGGCTCGATGCTTCGGAGCACCTGGTCGACGGGGGCGGCGACCGAGACCATGCCGCCGCGCCCCGACAGCACCCGGATGGCCCGGCTGCGGACGGCCACGATGCGGGCCGCGTCGTCCAGGGAGAGCGCGCCGGCGACGTGGGCCGCCGCCATCTCGCCCTGCGAGTGCCCGATGACCGCGGCGGGCTCCGCCCCGAAGGACCGCCACAGCGCGGCGAGGGAGACCATCACGGCGAACAGCGCGGGCTGTACGACGTCGACGCGGTCCAGGGGCGGTGCGCCGGGCTTGCCCCGCAGGGCCTTGGTCAGCGACCAGTCGGTGTGCGGGGCGAGGCTGTCGGCGCAGGCCTCGATGGACTCCCGGAACACCCGCGAGGTGCTCATCAGTTCGGCCGCCATGCCCGGCCACTGGGATCCCTGTCCGGGGAACACGAAGGTGAGGCGGTCGCGGGTGGTGGCGGAGCCCAGCGCCACCTGCTCGCCCTGGTCGCCCTCGGCGAGGGCGGCCAGGCGTGCCATGGCCTCGGTCCGGTCCCCGGCGACCACGACGGCCCGGTCCGGCAGCGCCGCCCGCGACGTGGCCAGCGAGTACGCGACGTCCGCGTCCGGTAGCTGAGGGTGGGCCGCCAGGAAGTCCCGGACCCGCCGGGCCTGGGCCCGCAGGCCCGGCGCCCCGCGCCCCGAGATCAGCCACGGCAGGGGCCGGGCGTCGCCGTCCTCGTCGGTCGCCGGCTCCGCCGCGCGCGGTGGTTCGGTGTCCGGCTGTGCCTGCTCCAGGATGAAGTGAGCGTTCGTCCCGCCCACGCCGAAGGAGGAGACCGCCGCCCGGCGCGGCCGGTCGATCTCCGGCCAGGGCCTGGTCTCGGTCAGCAGCCGTACCGCGCCGGAGGACCAGTCCACCATGGGCGTCGGTTCGCTGATGTGCAGGCTGCGCGGCAGCGTCCCGTGCCGGAGCGCCATCACCATCTTGATCACACCCGATACGCCGGCGGCGGCCTGGGTGTGGCCGATGTTGGACTTCAGCGAGCCCAGCCACAGCGGCCGGTCGGCCGGCCGGCCCTGTCCGTAGGTGGCCAGCAGTGCCTGTGCCTCGATCGGGTCTCCCAGCCGGGTTCCGGCGCCGTGGGCGTCCACGGCGTCCACGTCCGCCGTGGACAGCCCCGCGTTGGCCAGCGCCTGGCGGATCACCTGCTGCTGGGCCGGGCCGTTCGGTGCCGTCAGTCCGTTCGACGCGCCGTCCTGGTTGACCGCCGATCCGCGCAGCACGGCGAGCACGCGGTGCCCCTTGCGCCGCGCGTCGGACAGCCGCTCCAGGGCCAGCACGCCCACGCCCTCCGACCAGCTGCTGCCGGCGGCGTCCGCCGAGAACGAGCGGGCCCGTCCGTCCGGGGCGAGTCCGCGCTGCCGGCTGAACTCGACGTAGCCCCAGGGGGTGGCCATCACGGTGACGCCACCGGCCACGGCGAGCGTGCATTCGCCCTTGCGCAGCGACTCGGCGGCGAGGTGGACGGCCACGAGGGAGGACGAACAGGCGGTGTCGACGGTGACCGCGGGGCCTTCGAAGCCGAAGGTGTAGGCCACGCGGCCCGAGGCCACGCTGGGCATGCTGCCCACGACGCGGTAGCCCTCGGCGCTCGGCGGGACGTGCCGGATCCGGGCCCCGTACTCGCTGTACATGAGGCCGACGAACACCCCGGTGCGGCTGCCGCGCAGTGTGGTGGGGTCGAGCCGGGCCCCTTCGACCGCCTCCCACGTGGTCTCCAGCAGCAGCCGGTGCTGGGGGTCGATCGTCACCGCCTCGCCCGGGCTGATCGCGAAGAAGTCGGCGTCGAAGTCGGCGGCGTCGTAGAGGAAGCCGGCGTGCCGGGTGACCGTCGTGCCCAGGTGGTCGGGGTCCGGGTGGTGTGCGACGTCCCAGCCCCGGTCGTCGGGGAACTCGGAGATCGCGTCGGTCTCGGAGTGCACGAGCTGCCACAGGTCCTCGGGGGAGCGCACCCCGCCGGGCAGCCGGCAGCCCATGCCGATGATGGCGATCGGCTCGTCCACGGCCGCGCCCTCGGCGCCGGTGGCGGGCTCGGGGGCGGCGGGGCCGCCGAGCAGCAGTCCGCTCAGGTGCTCGGCGAGCGCGTGGGGGGTCGGGTAGTCGAAGACGACGGTCGCGGGGAGCGCGATGCCCGTGGCCTCGCACAGCCGCTCCCGCAGCCGCGCGGCGACCCGGCCGCGGACTCCCTGCTGGCCGAAGGCCCGGTGGGCGTCGAGCGGCTCCGGGCCCTCGCCGTTCGTGGCGGTGGAGACGTGGGTGCGGATCAGGTCCATCAGCAGACGGTGTCGCTCCGCCTCCCGGGCGGCCGCCAGCCGGGCTCGAAGCGGCCGGTCGCCTCCGTCGTGCAGCTCCATCATCGCTTCCTTCCTGGCAGGGTGAGGCGGCCGGTGTACGGGTGTCGCTGCCGCGCCGCGGGAGGCCGGTTCCGCGCCGCGGTGTCACGGTTCGCCGGGTGCGCGCGGGGCGCCGGCGTCAACGGTGTGTTTCCGCGACCGGTGACCATTCGGGCCGCTCGGGGAAGTCGAAGTCGACCGCGTCGGACAGCTCCAGCTGCTCGACCATCCGCCGGGCGCCGGAGAAGTCACGGACGAGGCGCTTTCCGCCGGGCGTCGCCCGCAGGTCCGCCACGATCTCGTCCGCGCCGAGGATGCCCGCGGCGGTCAACTCCAGCCGCAGCGCGGCGAGGTCCTGTTCGGCGAACGCCTCCAGGGCGAGCGGCAGACATCGCACCAGGGTGCGGCGCTGTTCGGCGTTCATCCGGGCGTACAGCTCCCGGACGACCTCGATGACGATCGATCCGTGCGCCGTCTCGTCCCGCAGGTGCAAGGTGGTGATCAGGGAGTGCATGGGCTGGATCGTGCGGTCCCGGGCCAGCAGGGCCAGCAGGGAGTTGATGCAGGTCTCGGCCACCGCGCCCCAGACCAGGACGGCGATGTCCCGTTCCCACTGCTCCGGCATCCGCGCCAGGGTCTGGCGCAGCCGCCGGTAGGTGACGAGTTCGAGCTGTGCGGGCCGCTCGCGCACCCGGCGCAGCTCGCGGGTGCGGTCGATGGCGAGCATGTGCATATAGGTGTGGAAGCTCTCGTCCACCAGGGCCTGTTGCACCCCCTTGCGTATCAGGGGGGCGTCGCTGCCGGGGAACACACCGTGCATGACGGCGTCGAAGGCGGGCTCGGCCACGAGTTGTTCGGTGGCGATGACCCGCTCGTTGTAGCCGATCCACAGGCCCGTCAGCACCCGCCGCCGCTGTTCCGGCGCGGCCGCGAGGAACCGGGGGTGTTCGGCGAACGGCACCATCTCCAGCGGGTAGTCCGGCACCAGCGGGTCGTAGGGGGCCGGCTCCTCCAGGACCTCCGCCTTGTTCGTCACCGCCGCCCGCCGGGGCCAGGCGCGTACCAGCCCGCGCAGGGTCGCGCTGCCGATGCCGTCCTCCTCGATCCAGCCTCGGGCGGCCCAGGTGGTCACCGAGCCCGGCTCCTCGTCCCGCATCGTCTCTCCCGACGTCGTCGCCCGTGCCCCACCGCGGGTCCGGCCGCTCCCGGAAGCGTTCGGGGCTCCTTGGGGCGAGTGGGTGGCCCGCAGTGCCGTCGCATCGTCGCCGACCGCTCTTGATGGTTTCTTGAACACAACTTGGCTGCGGCAGATCGAGGCTTTCTGGATGGGGACCGGGAGTGCCAATATGGGCGGCCGACGCGATGGCGCGGCCTCGGGCGACCGGAGCGTCCGCTGCGCAGGGGGTGCCTACCGCCCCGGCTCGACTCGCCCTTTCTCCCGGTACTCCCGTCGGAGGACACCTCATGTTCGTTCCGCTCACCATGGCCGACTTCCTCGATCGCGCCGAGGCGACCGCCGCCGACCGCACCGCTTTCGTCGACGAGCCGCACCAGCCGGCCGCGCCGCTGCACACGACCACGTACGGCGAGACGCTGCGACGCGTGCGGGCCTGGCAGGCCGGTCTGGACGCCCTGGGGATCGGCGAGGGCGAGCGGGTCGCCGTCGTCAGCGCCAACTCGACCCGGCTGCTGGAGCTGCTCTACGCCGTCCCGGCGAGCGGCCGGGTGTGCGTGCCGGTGAACTACCGGCTCACGCCCGAGGAGATCTCCTACATCCTGCGCCAGTGCGACGCCTCGGTCGTGTTCGTCGATCCCGACGTCGAGGCCGTACTGGGCTCGGTCGACGTCCCCAAGCGGTTCGTCCTCGGGGAACAGACCGAGACGGAGGTCATGCGGTTCGACGTCGCGCCCCGGCCCTGGTCACGTCCCGACGAGAACGCGGTCGCGACCATCAACTACACCTCGGGCACCTCCGCCCGCCCCAAGGGCGTCGCGCTGACCCACCGTGGCATCTGGCTCAACGCGATGACGTTCGGTGTCCACGCCCGGATCTGGGAGGGGGACGTCTACCTGCACACCCTGCCCACGTTCCACTGCAACGGCTGGGGCGTGCCGTTCCTCCTCGCCGGGCTGGGCGCGAAGCAGGTGCTGCTGCGGCGGATCGACGGCGCGGAGATCCTGCGCCGGGTCCAGGAGCACGGGGTGACGCTCGCCTTCGGCGCTCCCGCGGTGTGGGACGCGGTGGTGCGGGCGGCCCGCGACTGGCCCGGGGAGATCCCCGGCCGCGGCCGGACGCGCGTGGTCTGTGCGGGCGCGCCCGTCAGCGAACGGCTGGTCTCCCAGGTGGAGAACGAGCTGGGCTGGGAGTTCCTCCAGGTCTACGGTCTGACCGAGACGACGCTGCTCACCTTCAACCGGCGGCTGCCGGGCGCCCCGGGGGCCGGGGGGTTGACCAGGGCGGGCGCGCCCGCCCTGGGGGTGCGGCTGCGGAGCGGGCCGCGGGGCGAGGTGCTGGCCCGCTCGAACATGGTGCTGGACGGCTACTGGCGGGACGAGCGGGCCGACGCGGCCGCCCTGGCGGACGGCTGGTTCCACACCGGCGATGTGGGTTCCTTCGACGACGAGGGGCACCTGGTGCTGTCGGACCGGGTCAAGGACGTCATCGTCACCGGCGGGGAGAGCGTGTCCTCGGTGGAGGTGGAGGACTGTCTCCTGGGGCATCCCGCGGTCGCCGAGGTGGCCGTCATCGGGGTGCCGGACGAGCGGTGGGGCGAAACCGTCAAGGCGCTGGTCGTGCCCGCCGCGGGGGTCCGTACCACCGAGGACGAGATCATCTCCTATTGCAAACAACGGCTGGCCCGGTACAAGGCGCCCACCTCCGTGGACTTCCGCGACGCGCTGCCCCGCACCAGCAACGGCAAGGTCCAGAAGGGGCGGCTCAGGGAGCCCTACTGGACCGGCCACGACCGGCGGATCCACTGAGGGGGCCCGGTGGCCGCGGACCGGACGACCGGGGCGGGGGCAGCGCCCCCCGGCGGGCCGTCAGCGCTGCAGACAGGCCTGGCCGACGGATTCGTCACGGAGGATCCGGGCGAACAGCGCCCGCAGTTCCCGCCCGGGGTCCACGCCCAGTTCCCGGGCCACGGCCCTGCGGATGCGGTTGTACACCGCCACCGCCTCCGCCTGGCGGTCCACCTGGCACAGGGCGACCATCAGCAGCCACCCCAGCCGTTCGCGGGTGGGAAACTTCGCACTCAGCGCGGCCAGTTCGGCGACGGCGGTGACATAGTCCTGGCCCCAGGCCAATTCGACCTCCCACAGGGCCTCCAGCGTCGCCAGCCGCAGTTCCTCCAGCCGTGCCGCCTCGCACACGGCGGGCTCGTAGTCCCCGAGGTCGGCGTACGGCGCACCGCGCCACAGCTCCAGGGACGCCCTGAGGATCCGGCTCGCCTCCGGGAAGCGGCCCTTGCGCAGCAGTTGCCGCCCTTCCCGCAGCAGGACCTCGAAACGGCGGGCGTCCACCCGCTCCGCTTCGACGGCGAGCACATACCCCTGGGGTTCACGCCGCAGGATCCGGTTCCGCCCCCAGGGCGGGCAGTCCGGCTCCAGTTGGCGGCGCAGGTGGGAGACATAGCTGTGGAGGCTGGCGACCGCGTTGCCCGGGGGGCCCGCCGGCCATATCGCCTCGGTGAGCCGCTCCGCTCCCACCACCTGTCCGGGGGCCAGCAACAGGGCGGACAACACGGCGCGTTGCCGGGCCGGACCGAGCGGCAGGGGACCCTCGGTCGACGACACCGACAGCGGTCCGAGAATGTTGAAGGATAATTCGGCCGGCACATTCACAACGGTTTTCACAGGGGTCACGTACTCTCTTACAACGCGGATTGTCAATAGCCACGGGCCATGAGCGGCACACGGTGCGCCGCTCGTCGAGGGGAATCCCCGCCAACCAAAAGGAATCAAGGGATTACACGCACAAGAGCCCTTTGATGCGAGATACGAGCGGTTCGCGGCCGAATCAGCCGAATCAGCTGCCGGGCGGACGGACCCGGACCGCGGCCTGTGGTGCCGATACATTACATATGAGCCATATGTAGATCATGGCGGGATGCTTGCACACCGCTTTCTATCCGTCCAGCACCCCCCGGCCGACCGGCAAAACCCCCGGCACCGGCACCACTCGCTCCCGGCCATGCCGCGCGCACGGCGGCCGATCACCATGTTTGACCTCGCGATTCCCGCATTGACCTCGGGATACCCACGGGCGACGAAAGGCACACACCGATCCGCGACAAATGCGGGGGCCGTCGAGGGCGCGTACATCTCGGCCATTCGGGGCCGGGGCGGCCGATCAGACGTAATCCTCCAGCCGGGCGAGGGCCATGCCTTGTGCGGTGGCCTCGCGCAGGACCAGCCGGAGCATGTCGGTCATGCTGCCGCCCCATTGCCGGGGCCCGTTGAAGTGGGTCAGGATGATGTCACCGGGATGCAGCCTCGCGTCCGCCCTGCGGTACTCCAGCCGGTCGGGAAACGCCTCCTCGCTCCACAGGGGGGCGGCGTGGATCCCGCACGCGCGGGCGATTACCAGCGTGTCACGGTCGAAGTCGCCGTACGGCGGGCGGAAGAGGGCCGGGCGGGTGCCGAACTCGCGCTGGAGGAGGTCCTGCTGTCCGCAGATCTGTGTGCGCTGGTCCGCGGGTTCCAGCCGGGTCAGCTGCGGGTGCCGGAGCGTGTGGTTGTGGAGGGCGTGGCCGCGCGCACGCAGGTCGCGGAAGTAGCCGTAGTCGTCCCGGATGGCGGAGTCGGTGAGAAAGGCGCTGAACGGCACTCCGAGTTCGCTGGTCATCGCCGCGAACCGCGGGTCCTTCTCCATACCGTCGTCGATCGTCAGGAAGACGACCTTGTCGGTGGTGGGCACCCGGGTGATGACGGGGATCAGGCCCGGCCCCCGGAACATGCCACGGGGGGTCTCCAGGTCCGGTTTGACCGCCGGCCGCGGCGGCGCGGCGAGCGGCGGCCGGTCCAGTCCCCACTTCGCCGCGGCGGCCGTCCGCTGCCGAAGCGTCACCAGCCCGCCGGCGTCGGCCGCCACTCCCCCGGCCCGGCCGCCCTCGGACGCGAGGCCGGGCAGCAGATCGAACGTGGAGCAGACGGCCCCGACGAGTATCAGCAGGAGCACGCTCATCAGCCGCGAGGAGCCACGCCGTGGCTTCCCCCGCCCCGCGGGCGGTGGGGATATGGGGTCCATACTCCCGGATCCTGACACCACACCCCCGCCCCTGCCTCCCAGGACACCCATCAGGACGACACCCCTGCCCGCCCCGGGCCCTTCCGTGATCCGGGGATCCGGGGCGGGCCCCCACGGCCGGACGGCCTCCCCCGCGCCGGGCCGGGCCGGCCGTTGAGGGCGCGCCCGCCGGGCACCGGCCGGGGGGCGTCGTGGCAGGCATGTTCGTCCGAGCGAGTGATATATCGCTGCCCGGTGACGGCGAACGGCGGCCCTCGCCCACCCGACGCGCGACGATGCCCGGGCGGGGCTCTTCGGGACGGGCCCCGCTCCGACCGTTCCCCTTGCGTGGAGGTGCCGTGTACACCACCGAGCTAGCCGCCAAGACCCTCGAACCCACCGCCGTGGAAGACCAGTTGGCCGAGGACTACGCCAGCGTCCTCGACGTCGTCTCCCGCCTGGAGCAGGCTCTGCGGGACGGCGCGTGGCGCGGCGTCCGCGACGAGCTCGACCAGCTCGTCAGCGCGGCCGAGGACATGTGGTCCACCCTGTCCGATCCCGACCAGGGCGAGGATCCGTTGGACGCCGGCCGTCCGTTCTCGACCCCGACGGCGGACGCGGCGACGGTGCGGCAGCTGATCGCCGTGTACGCCCAGCCGCACCCGGTCGGCCGGGCCCTCTACCCGACGAGCCTCATCGCCGACCCGCAGCTGCGCGGCGCGGTGGAGAACGAGAGCCTGCGGGGCCCCGGGCAGCCGGAGGCGGCGGAGCCGGAGGCCCCCCGTCCCCTGGAACCGGCCGTCGCCCCGGTCTGACCTGCGCCCCCTCGGCCGGCCCGGCCGACGGGGCCGCACCGGTGCCGTGTCGGCGGGGAGCCCCGGGAAGCGGCCGAGCCGTAGCCCGCGCCCCGCCGGAAGGCGGGGGACGACACGGCCGAGGGCCGGATCCCGAACATGCGACCGGCACATGTCAAGCCAACTCGTATACGGCCCTCGATGGCGCCACACCCGCTCCATCAGCCCCGGAAGCCATATCCCCGCTCTTACGGTTGGCCGGTCCCGATCGGTGGGGGCAGACGGGCGGGGCGTTCCTTCTTACGCTCACCGGCCATGAGCAGATCCGTGCTGAGCCGACTCAGCCTTTCCGCGTCTCTTGCCCTGGTCATCGGCCTTGCCGGGCTGAGCCCGTCGGCCACGGCCGCCGAGACCCCGGCCCTCACCGTCACCGCCGACAAGCAAACGGCGACACCTGGTTCGTCGGTCACGCTGACGATGACGTTCACCAACGTGCAGACCACCGACGTGCAGTTCGTCTACCAGACGATCCACCCGACGTACGACACCACCAAGGGCGGGCTGAAGTACACGTTCACCTCCTGCGTCGAGGAGGGCAAGCCATGTGACGCCACCCGGCCGCTGAACTACAGCGTGCCGATAGCGCCGGGCGCCACCCGCACCGTCCAGCTGACGTATCAGGTCGCCGCCGACTCCGCCTGTGGGACCAACAAGGCCATCGGCTTCTACTCGTACCTCTACTACGAGTTCGCGGCGGGGCAGAGCACGAAGGACGGAATCTTCCCGACCGGGCTCACGAACGTGCCGTGCGCGACGAACCCCACCCCGGCCGGGTCCGCTCACCGGTGAGCCAATAGGCCGGCACCGGCACGGACGGTCGCCCTCCACCCCTCCGCCCCCTTCACCCTCCATGAGGGTGAAGGGGGCGGAGGCATAACCGGGCCGCACGCTCGCCCGCAACTCCCCGGGGGAACGACTGTACGAGACCACGTTCCCGCCCGGCCGTCCGCGGCGCGGCCCCCGGGGCGTGCGAGGTGGCGGGAGGGCTCGAACACCACACCCCGGACGCGCACCTGATGTCCCGTCAACTCTGTTTGCTGCAAGGGCGTTTACCGCGTGATCGACGTGCGGCCGCATGAACCATCGCATCATCGCCCGATGTGCGGACCGCCCACCGGCGCGTCAGCTTCGTGATGCCTCTCGCCCCTCTTCTGTGAAGTCACATGCGTTTCCGCGAGATTTATGGGGAAGCTAACAGCCGACAGCGGCCCCTTAGGCTTCCGCGCAGCGGACACACGAAGGCACCCGCAGTGGTCCGGCAGAGAGAGGACGAATACGTGGCAGCCACATTCGGTACGCACGACGGCATCGAGACGACCCTCGAGTTGTTGCGCACAGAGCTTCCCGAACTGGAGAAGCACCAGCAGACCCTGGAGACGGACCTGGCGGTGGTCACCGAGCGGCTGGAGTCGGTCCGGCTGGCCCTGCGCAGCCTTGAGGCGCTGGCACCCGCCCCGCTGGCGCGGGCGACGGCGGCGGTGCCGTCCGGTCGCCCCGAGTCCGGTGCGGAGAAGGGCCCCGAGGCGGTGGACGCCCCCGCGCCCACCGCCCCGTCGCGGCCGGCCACCGGGGAGAAGCCGCAGCCCACGCGCGGGAAGAAGAGCACCGGTGAGGCGAAGCCCCCCGCCGGCAGGGCGAGCGGCGGCCGCAAGCGCGCGGCGTCGACCGCCGAGGGCAAGGTCCCGCGGCCGCGGGTGGCGAAGAAGACCGTCGCCGCGAAGAAGCAGCCGGCGAAGAAGGCCGCCGTGGTGAAGAAGGAGGCCAAGGCCCCCGCGCCGAAGGCCGTCCAGGACGGTGCCGGGAAGGCCGCGCAGGCGACGACGCCGGCGGAGCAGCCGAAGAAGCGGGCCAGTGGGCTGACCAAGGATGTCGTGGCGCATCTGGCCAAGGCCGGCGCCCCGGTCAAGGCCCGCGAAGTCAACCTGGCGCTCGGCCGTGATGACACCAATGGCAGCATCAACGCCGTACGCACCTCACTCGAACGGCTGGTGAAGGCGGGCCAGGCACACCGTCCCGGCCGTGGTTTGTACCAGGCGACGACCGGCTGACGGTGACATGGCCGCGGCCCGGGCCGACCGAACATGTCGGCGGCCCGGGCCGCGGCCCGTCCTGAGGCCGTGTAGCTAGGACTTGGGCCCGGGGAAGGGCCGGAATTCCGACTTCGGGCCGGGGAAGCGGGCGCCCTCGGACTTCGGGCCCGGGAACGTGGCCTTCGGGCCGGGGAAGTCCCGGGCCCCGGCGCGACGCCTGTCGCTCCTGGCCCACGGCACCGCGCACAGGGCGGTGAGCGCGGCGAGGGCGGCGAGCCCCTTGAGGGCGGAGAAGGTGAAGCCACCGCGTGTGGTCATCGGTTCGCTCCTTGTTCGTCATTCGTCGTCCGCGACGGCACGTCCCCCGAGTACGGGCCGTCCTTTCACCGTCGACTCTCGCGCTCCCGTGGTCCCGGGCGCATGGGGATACGGTCCCGGCCGGGTCCCGGTCCCGGCCCGCCGGCCGTCGGGGCCGCGGGGGAACGCGGCTCGGACGAGGGTGCCGTGGGCCGTGCTCGTCAGGGTGAAGCGGCCGCCGAGTTCCTCCGTGCGCTCCGCCATCGAGTGCAGCCCGACACCCGGGCCCCGGTCGTGCTCGGGGAGCCCGACGCCGTCGTCGCGGATCTCCACGGTGACGGCGTCGGAGGTCGCCCGCACCGAGGCGTGGGCGTGGTCGGCGCGTGCGTGCCGTACGACGTTGTGGAGTGCCTCGGCGGTGATGCGGTAGACCGCGACCTCCACGGCCGCCGGGAGCTTGGGGAAGGGGTCGGGGTCGAGGGCGACGGTGATGGGCAGCCGCCGTCCGGCCAGGTGCTCGCCCAGTTGCCGCAGGGCACGGGAAAGGTCCGCGCCGTCCAGGGCGGCGGGGGCCAGGCCGTCGGTGATGTGGCGCAGTTCGTCGATCGCCTGCCCGATGCCCGCCGATACGGCGCGCAGGGGTTCCGACGCCCGCTGGTCGGTGCGTATGGCCGAGTGGACGGCGTCGACCTGCAGCCGGAGGCCGGAGAGCGCCGGGCCCAGGCCGTCGTGGAGGTCGTGGCGCAGTCGTCTGCGTTCCTCCTCGCGTGCCATGACGATTTTCTGGCGGCTGGTCTGGAGGTCCTTGTACAGCCGCAACGACGCGATGGCCGGGGCGCCTTGGTCGGCGAGGATCTGTACGGCCTCGCGGTCCTGGTGGTCGAGGGCCAGCTCTCCGGGCCGGGCCGGGACGAGCAGGTACCCGATGTCGTCGCCCTGGTAGACGAGGTGGAAGGTCTCGCGTTCCGGGCCGATCTCGCCCAGGCTCGCCAGTTCGCGCGGGCCGCCGCGGGTGACGACCACGAGCCGGGCGCCGGGCAGTTTGAGGGTGTGGACGACGGTGTCGCACAGCAGCCGGGGCGCGTCGTCGGGGTGGGGCGCCCTGCCCAGCCGGTCGGCCAGTTCGCGGACCGCCTGGTACGGCTGGGCGCGTTCACCGTAGTAGTAGTGCTCGACCACGCGGGAGGCCCAGCGGGCGGTGGGGCGCAGCAGGGCGCCCACGATCAGGCCGAGGCAGGCCAGGAGCTGGGCTTCGGCCGTCACGGATCCGGGCGCGATGGAGGAGAGGAAGGCACCGGCCGCGGCGTAGGCCAGGAACATCACGAAGGTCAGCACGAGGGCGGTCAGTACCCGGCGGGCGGCCCGGTCGAGGGCCCAGGTCCGGTCCCGGACGTGGACGTAGCCGAGGGTCGCGGGCCACAGGACGGCCGGGACGTAGAAGGCGGCGAGCTTGAAATCGTAAGGGATGTCGGCGTGCAGGTGGAGGTAGCCCGCGGCGACCCACAGGAGGTACGGCACGACGAGGATCCAGTAGGCGCGGCGGCCCTTCGGGGTGCGGTGCCGGCGGATCGCCATGACGACCAGGCCCGCGGCGAGGATCAGTGAGGGTACCCAGGCGTCGGCGGTGTCCATCCAGGGGACGAGCAGTCCTTCGACGCGGGCCCAGCCGCCGTGGTCCAGCGGGGTGGGCCGATTGTACCACCTGCTGCCGGGCAGGGCGAATTCGTAGTACTGCTGGACCACGCTCCAGACGGTGACGAGCACCACGCACGGTGTGCCCCACCGGCGGGGCAGGCGTCCGTCGGGAAGCCACAGCGGCATGCCGTAGACGACGATGCCGAACAGGGAGAACGCGATGATCTGGACGACGGTGACGAAGGTGAAGGTCACCGAGTCGACGTGGGCCAGGACGGCCACGACGGAGATCGCCTGTCCCAGGGCCATGGCGCAGCCGGAGACGAGCAGGAGCCGTCCCACCGCGCGGCCGGTGCGGCCGGCGACGAAGGCCATGCCGTTGAGGGCGAGCCCGAGCCCGACGAGGACGTTGACGGAGGCGTAACCCGTGCGGACGTCCTGGAGCCGGGGATGGCCGACGTGGGTCAGCGTCACGACCGCCCATACGATCCCGGAGAGCATGGTGACGACGCTCACCGCGTAGGCGGGCAGCATGCGGGGGCCCGAGCTGGGCTTCTTCCGCGTCATGTGGTCCGTGGGCATCTCCGGCCCTCCTCGCCGCGTGTGGCGCTGACCTTCCATCCTGGTGTGCCCGTGGTCCCGGGCGCCTGAGGCGTGGGTCCCGGGCCGGTCCCGGGCCCGGGTGGGTGCCCGGTCAGTCGTCGTCGCCCAGGCCCACGTCCCGGGCCCGGGCGACGGCTTCGGCACGGGAGGTGACCTGGAGTTTCTCGAAGACGTGCGTGACGTGGTTGCGCACCGTCTTCTCCGAGAGCACCAGCTCGCGGGCGATGTGCCGGTTGTCGAGGCCCCGGGCGATCAGTTCGAGCACCTCGGACTCCCGGGAGGTGAGGGAGGGGAAGAGCATTTCCGCGTCGTGGCGGCGGCTGCCGGAGAGCAGTCCGGCGAGACGGGCGGCGATGTCGGAGCCGAAGACGGCGCCGCCCGCGGCGACGGTGCGTACCGCGTGCTGGACCTCGTCGGCGCCGGCGCCCTTCACCAGATATCCGCGCGCCCCCGCCTGGAGGGCGGCGAGCAGACTGCCGTCGTCGTCGGACATGGTGAGCATCAGGACGGGGAGCCCGGGGTGGAGTCCGGCGAGCTGACGCGTCGCCTCGATGCCGGAGGCGTCGGGGAGGGAGAGGTCCATGACGACGACGTCGGGGTGGTGCCGTGCCACGGCGTCGGGTACTTCGCCGACGGTCTCGGCCTCGGCGACGACGACGGCCCCCTGACGGATCTCCAGGGCGGCCTTGAGCCCCGCGCGGAAGAGTGGATGATCGTCGACGATCAGGACGCGGGGCACAGACCTGTCTTCTTCGCTCACAAAGCGACGCTATCAGCTACTTTTGACCACTCATATCCCTTTCGCCGGAGTCTTGAGCGTCTCGCACTCGTACGGCTGCGCCGTCACACCCGCGCGGTTTCCAGGCGGCGCCGTATCGCCCGTACCAGCTCGTCCACGCCCGGGTCCTTCAGGAGCCCGTAGTGGTCGGCTCCGAGGTCGACGAACGTCGGGGTGCTCGACGCGTACCCGGCGCTGTTCTCGATGAAGGAGTAGTCGTCGCCCGTGGCCTTGAAGACCGTCACCGGGGCGTCGATGGTCCGCTCCGTCAACTCCTCGAAGCTGTACGTGAATTCGTAGGTGCGGCGCACGATGTCGACGATCCGCCGGATCAGCGGCCGGTCGAGGTCCGGCAGACGGGCGCCGATGAAGGAGCGGAAGCTCTCCTCGTCCCGGGTGGCCCGCAGGCAGTCCTCGAGTGCCGGGCCGGTGGCACTGCCCGCGAAGACGGAGAAGAGGATCGCCACGAACGCCTTGTTGCGATAGGAGGGCTCGCCGCCGTGCACGGCCTCGTACTCCGCGCGGAACGTCGGTGACCCCGGTGCTATCAGGAAGAGGTTCTCCACCCGCTCCCCCGCCTGTTCGAGCTGGTAGGCGGTCTCGAAGGCGACCCGCGCGCCGAAGGAGTAGCCCCAGAGGGTGTAGGGGCCCGCCGGCTGGTTCCGCCGGACGGCCGTGACGTCCGCCGCCGCCATCTCCTTGATGGAGGGGTAAGGGGCCTCGCCCTCGTTGATGCCGTGGGACTGCACCCCGTAGAAGGGCCGGTCGATGTCCACGGCGGCGGCCAGCGGGCGGAGGTTCATGGCGTAGCCGCCGAGGCCGGGCCAGCAGTGGACGGGGGGTTCGGTGCCCTCGCCCCACAGCCGCACCAGGCGCGAGGAGGACCCGGACCGGGCGCCGTCGACCCGCCGGGCGAGTTCCTCGACGGTCGGGTGTTCGAACAGGACCTGGAGCGGCAGCGCGCTCCCGAACTCCTTGTTCAGCTTGTTGACGAGCGCGACCGCGATCAGCGAGTTCCCGCCGGACTCGAAGAAGTCGTCCCGCGTCGAGACCGTGTCCCGCTTCAGGGACTTCCCCCAGATCCGGCCGATCCGCTTCTCGGTGCTCGTCCGGGGGGCGACGAAGGGCCGCCCGGCCGTTTCCGCCCGCACCGTCTCCGACGCGGCCAGCGCCTTGACGTCGATCTTCCCGTTGGCCGTCAGCGGCAGCCGGTCCATGACGAGGACCCGGTTCGGCATCATGTAGTCGGGAAGGAAGGCGACCAGATCATCCTTGATGATCTCCGCCGGGCCCTTCATATGGACGATGTCCTCCCGCATTCCCTCACTGCGCAGCTGCTCCTGGCTCACCCGGCCGCCGACGAAGAAGTAGGACGCCCCCGTCTCCCGCCCGAGGCCGGCCAGGATGCCTTCCACACGCTTCGCCGACGGCAGGTCGTCGCCGCTCTCGGAGCTGTACCCCGAGGACATGAAGCCGAGGCCGATGTCGTTCATCTGCAGGCGCTGGAGCTTCCTGCCGAGATCGAGGTAGCCGCGCCAGCTCCGGCGGTCCCGGTTGACCACGGTGATGCCGAGGGCCGACCGCTCGTAGACGCGCTGGTTGATGGCGATGACGTGCTTCTTCAGGATGATCTCGTCCGAGATCCGCTCCAGGTCGCCGTCCCGGTACCGGTACAGCCCTGTCGGCATGTCGGGCACCTTCCCGGGGTGCGTCTGGACGTAGACGTCGAGGGCGTCCTCCTCGGGGCGCGGCCCGGAGTACGGCACCACCTCGAACGTGCCCAGGTAGTAGTCCTCGCCGGCGCAGTCGAGGGCGTTCTTCACGGCGGGCAGGTGGCCTACGGCCCGGACGTCCAGGCCGTACTCGGGGAGGACCTCCTCGAACAGGCCGACCATGTGGCCCGCCTCGATCGCGAGGACCTCTCGGATGTTGTTCTTGTAGACGGGCTCGATCGCCGACTTCTTTCCCAGGAAGTGCAGCCGGACCCGCGGCGCCCGCGTGTCCGCCGTATCGTGTATCAGCACCAGCCGGTGGTGCACGGGGTGGTAGTAGTAGCAACCCGGTGCGATTCCCTCCACGCCGCTCATCTCGATGTACAGCTGCGTGGCGTACAGCGAACCCGGCGACGCGTAGCCGTACTTCGGCAGCAGCCGCTCCGCACTGGGGTACTGGCCGAAGTAACGGAGGATCTCGCCCCATTCGGCGAGGGCCGGGGCGCCCGGCCCCCGGGGCGCCGCGGCCGGGCCGCCGCCCCCCAGCAGGCGCAGGACATCGGCCTTACCGACGTCGCCGCCCTCGAAGAACCGGTAGGTCTTGCGGGCGAACACCCGGCGCCGCTGCCGCGGGGTCGGTGTCCGGCCGGGCAGCTCGACCGCCCTTCGGCCGCGCAGTCGTGCCGCGTCCCGGCAGCCGCCGTTCGCCAGCTGGGCCTTCACCTGCAGTCTGCTCGCCTTCGACTGGTGGTGGGCACCGTGCCGCCCCTGGTCCATGAGGGCCGCTTCCTTCGGGCTCAGCTCGATGCAGGCGATCAGGTTCTGGAACCCGGTGCGGGGGTCGTCCTTGACGACGACCGCGGCGTTCTTGACCCAGTCGTGGTTCTCGATCGCCAGTCTGATCTCGTCCAGCTCGACCCTGAATCCCCTCAGCTTCACCTGGTTGTCGGCCCGGCCGGCGAACTGCACCGTGCCGTCGGCGTTCCAGTACGCCAGGTCGCCGGTCCGGTACAGCCTGGCCCCGGGGTCGTGGGGGCGGAACGGGTCGTCGACGAACCGGTCGGCGGTGAGATCGGGGCGGTGCAGATAGCCGCGCGCGAGCTGGGCCCCGCCGATGTACAGCTCACCGGTCTCCCCCACACCCACCGGGGCCCGGTGGGCGTCGAGAATGCGGTAGTGGGTGTGGTGCACGGGGGTGCCGATCGGCACGGTGTGCGGGTCGCCGTCGAGGGAGGCCCGGTCGACGGCGAACGCCGAGGTGTTGATGGTGCATTCGGTCGGCCCGTACAGATTGACCAGGTCGCACGTCGGGAAGGTCTCCAGGCACTGCCGGGCGAGGTTCTTGGACAGGGCCTCACCACCGCTGAAGATCTGCGTCAGCGAGGTGAGCCCCGCGAACTCGTCGGTGTCCAGGAGGGCCTGGAGCAGTGTCGGTACGCACTGGAGTGTCGTCACCCGGTGCCTGCCGATGGTCTCGATCAGCCCCTCGGGGTCCCGGTACACGCCCGGGCGGCCCATGACGACCTTGCTGCCGCAGCTCGGGGCCAGGATCTCCCACTGCGCCGCGTCGAAACTCATCGGGGTCTTCTGCAGGACGACCGCGTCCCCGTCGACGTTGCGCGCGGTCCGCATCCACCGCATCTGATGGACGATGGCACGGTGTTCGATCATGACGCCCTTCGGCTTCCCCGTGCTGCCGGAGGTGTAGATGACGTAGGCCAGGTCCTGGGGGCGCGGGCCGGTGCGGCGTGCGGCCTCGGCCTGGGGGGTTCCCGCGAAGGCGAGCGCGTCCGGCAGGGTGACGACCCTCGTGCCCTCGGGCGCCAGCTCCGCCAGCCTTGACGTGAGCTTGTCCTGGCTGACGATGACGTCGACCCGGGCGTCTTCGATCATGTACCGCAGCCGCGCCTCGGGGTACTCCGGGGACAGCGGCAGATAGGCGCCCGAAGCGGTCAGGATTCCCCAGGCTGCCACCATCAGGTCGACCGAGGGCTCGACGAAGATGCCCACGCGGTCGTCGCGGCCGACGCCGAGATGTCGCAGGTACACCGCGAGGTCCGCGCTCCGCTCCGCGAGCTCGCGATAGGTCAGGCTCTCCTCCTCGTCGACAACCGCCGTCCGGTGGGGGTGCGCCCGTACCGCCTCCTGGAAGAGGTCGGTGAGGCACTGGTCACGGGATGTCTGTGTGGTCGGCACGACCGTCTCCTCGGGTGGGGTGCCACGTGGGCACCGAATCGGGATGAACTTCGTGATCCACACTGGGCGTCCCGGTGTCCCGGGCACATGAGGGGATGGTTGTGCGGCGGTCCCATGTCTCAGCCCAAACCGAGCCCGTCCGGCGCTTGAGGACACAGCACAGCAGCCCGGTCGGCAGGGGCGGGCACCGCCGCCGGGTGGCGTTCGGGCGCGGAGCCGCCGGATATCGCGTCGAGCCCCGCGCGCAAAATGTCCTCGCCGATCTCGACGTTCGGCCGGCCGTGGGCGATATGCGGCTCCCCCGGCCGGTCCAGGAGCACCATCCCCCCTGCCGCGCCCCGGCGCAGCGCCGTCAGTACGTCGTCGGCGGTGACAGTGGCGGGCAGTTCCATGGGGACGCCCCACCGGGCCACCAGCTCCCGGTGGGCCCGTTCGCCCTCCTCGTCCAGCAGTCCCGCGAGCCTGGACACGCGGGCGGCGACGAGCAGGCCGAGGCCGGTGGCCTCGCCGTGGCGCGGGGCGCCGAGCCCCCGCAGCGCGTCCGCCACGGTCCGGCCGTAGTGGAGGGCCATGGCGGGGCCCCGCTCCAGCGGGTCGTAGGAGACGAGCGTGGCCCGCACGTCCAGGCACAGGGCGATGAAGGACGCCAGGGTGGCCATGCCGTACCGGGCGTCGGGGCGCAGCCGGTCGGCCACCCGGTCGTGGAAGGCGGGGCTGACGGCCAGGACGTTCCTGACCAGGGCGCTCAGTCCGGAGCGGACGGCCTCGGGGGTGAGGGTGTCCAGGAAGTCCAGCTGGACGCGGACGAGGACCGGCGCGGGGCGGGGGCCGGTGGGGCCCACGAGCGACAGGGCCGAGTCCGACATGGCCCGCAGCGTGGTCGGCAGATGCACCAGGCGCGGGCGGCCCCCGGTACGGGCGGCCAGCCGGCCGGCGGCGTCGATGACGCGGGTGCCGCCGAGGGCGACGATCACCGAGCCGGGCGTGGGCGCGGCACCGTCGGGGACGTCCTGGCCGGTCAGCCACCGCACACAGGTGGGCGCCGCCGTGCCGAGGTGGTGCAGGACGCGGGCGACGTGGGCCCGGGGCAGGGTGCGCTCCGCCACGAGCACGAAGGCGTCGGGGGCCGGGTCGGCCGCGATCCGCGCCAGTTCGGGCCAGGAGTCCTCCCCGTGGCGCACCTGTACCGGGAAACTCACGGAACCGGCGACGAGGCACCTGTCCAGGGTGATCGGTGAAGCGATGGCAGACATGAGGGGCTCGTCCTTGAGCTGGATCGGATGGTCACCCTCACGATCAGCGGCTCGATGCCCCAAGGGCATGAGGCCGGGGCCCCGCCCCTGCCCCGCCCGTTCCCGTGCGGGAACGGCGGCGGGAACGGGCGGCGGGCGGGCCGCCCGCCGGCCCGCCCGCCGGTGCTCAGGAGGTCGCGGCGCCCATGTAGTCGGCCCAGATCCGGGGCGGGAAGACGTTGCCGCGCTCCGACTCCGCACCGCCGACGTCCGACATGGGCAGCAGCTGCGGCTCGCCCGGCTTGGCGCGGAACATGGTCACGGCGGTGGACAGCTCCTTGGTGTAGCCGGCGAACCACGCGGACTTCAGCCGGTCCTGATCGCCGGTGCGTCCCGCCGCGAAGGGGCCGGGGCGCCCGGTGGTGTGACCGTCGAGTTCGGCGGCGGCCTTGTCACCGGCCTCGCGCAGCACGTCGGAGACGTCGTCCGCCACGTCCTCGTCGAGCGCGTGCCGTGCCCGGGTCTGCTGGAAGCCCTCGACCGGTTTGCCTTCCTTGAGCAGCTTGGTCACCGAGTACGGGTCGTTCTGCACGCCCCTGTTGGCGAAGGTGCCGTAGGCGCCCGCCATGCGGATGGCGCTGGGGGTCGAGGTGCCGATGGGGAAGGTGCGCTCCAGCGGGGCCATGCTTTCCTTGAGCAGGCCGGCCCGGACGGCGGTGTCCCGTACGTGCTCCAGGCCCGCGTCGGCGCCGAGCTGGACGAACGTCGCGTTGCCGCCGGTGACCGCGGCCTGGCGCAGGGTGGGGTGCGCCGCGTCGGGCCCCTCGGCGCCGGGCTGTCCGGGGCCGGGCGGCCGGGTCGGCCGGGCGGCGGGGAAGACGTCGGAGGACCGGCGCAGTGTGCCGTCCTTGCCGTAGTAGCTGTCGAGGGTGACGTCCCCCCGGTCCTCGTCCCCGGAGGCGGCCCGCGCGCCCTTCTCCAGGGCGGCGGCGAGGACGAACGGCTTGAAGGCGGATCCGACGGGCACGCCGGAGGTGTCGGCGTTGTTGGTGAAGTGCTTGGTGGCGTCGGGGCCGCCGTAGAGGGCGACGATGGCACCGTCCGAGGGCCGTACCGAGGCGGCGCCGACCTGCACATCGGTGTCGGACGGGCGCTTGCCCGGGTCGAGGTCGCGTTTCAGTACGCCCTGCACCGACTTCAGCAGCTGCTGTGTCTTCTTCTTGTCGAAGGTGGTGTGGATGCGGTAACCGCCGTGGGCGAGGTCCTGGTCGGTGAGCCGGGTGCGTTGCTTGATGTTCTTGTTGGCGACGTCGACGAGATAGCCGATCTGGCCGTTGAGGCCGGTGGCGGTGGACTGCTTGCGCGGTTCGGGGAAGGTCGTGTACTTCTCGCGCTCGGCGCGGTCCATGAGTCCGGCCCGGACCTGCCGGTCGAGGATCCACTTCCAGCGGTCCTCGGCCCGCTCGTGGTTCTTCTCGCCGAGCGCGGGGTCGTACTGCTCGGCCCCCTTCAACAGCGCCGCGAGCATGGCGGCCTGGCTGGGGTTCAGTTTCTTGGCGGGGATGCCGTAGTAGGCCTGGGAGGCGGCCTCGATGCCGTACGCCCCGCGGCCGAACCAACTGGTGTTGAGGTAGCCCTGGAGGATCTCGTCCTTGGTCTTGCTCCGGTCCACCTTCAGCGAGATGACGAACTCCTTGACCTTCCGCGTGAGGGTCTGCTCCTGGGAGAGGTAGGTGTTCTTCACGTACTGCTGGGTGATGGTGGAACCGCCCTGGGTCTCCTTGCCCTGTGCGGTGCTGAAGAAGGCACGCAGGATGCCCTTGAAGGACACCCCGGAGTCGCTGTAGAAGCTCTCGTTCTCCGCCGCTATCACCGCGTTCTGGGCGGACTTCGGGACGTCCGCCAACCGGACGATGTTGCGGTTGACCGCCCCCAGGCTCGCCATCTGCGTACCGTCGGCCCAGTAGTAGGTGTTGGCCTCCTGGCGGGCCGCCGCGTTCTCGTCGGGAATGTCCACACTGGTGTAGACGTAGGCGAACAGCGCGCCGAGACAGGCGAGGAAGAACGTGAAGGTGCCCAGGAGCTGTCGCCACGAGGGAAGCCAGCGCCGCCACCCTCGTCTGCCGTGACGCGGGTAGTCGACGTAGCGCCGCCGCCGCTTCGGGCCCGCGGTCCTACGGCGGGGCAGGCGTGGCTTGTACCGGTCTGTGCCCATGGTCCCATCGCTCCTCGACGAGGCAGCTCGCTTGCCTTGGATCGGATCGTCCTGTGTCGTGAATCGGTTCGTCGACTCAGACGGGGGCGAGCCCTACCCGGTTGGCCTGCTTGTATGAGCGTTTGATGACAGCCGTCGAGGGGTGAACGGGCCGAACGGCCCCGATGCCCTTCGTGGGTGCCCGGTGCGGGCACCCACGAAAGACCGTGGCAGCACGGCGAAGTCCGGGAGCGGGGCCCTCAGGGCTCGGGGTGCCAGGCCGGGCCGTCACCGTTCGGGCGGACCCGGCCGAACACCACGTCGGCGAAGTGGACGCCGAAGCCGATCGTGTCCGGCCGTCCCAGCTCGGACACCAGGCGGCGGCGGTGGACGGCGGACTCCACCGGGTCGTGGTCGGGGCCGGCCGACCAGTCGGGATGGTCGATCTGCACCGAGGTGTGCATCGCGTCACCGAACGCGATGAGGCGCCGGCCGCCCGAAGTGATCGTGTAGGCCGTGTGACCGGGCGTGTGACCGGGCGTCAGGAAAACCCGGACGCCGGGGAAGATCTCCTCGTCGTCGGTGACGGTGCGCACCTGGGGCTCCAGCGTGGTCAGCATCTCCTGCGTCACCCCGTGACCGGCGTTGGGACGGCGCTGCGCCCACTCGGGCTCCGAGAACAGGTACTCCGCGCCGGCGAAGGCGATCCGGTCCGTGCCGGGGACGGGAAGGCAGGCCCAGCCGAGGTGATCGGTGTGCAGATGGGTGAACGCCACCGCCTCGATCTCTTCCGGCGCGCGCCCGAGGACGGCGAGATTGTCGAGCAGCTCACCGCCGTGGATGGCGCCGATGAACGGATGCCCGGGGTCCGCCGGCCACGCCTGGGGCCCGAAGCCCGCGTCGATCAGCAGGGCGCGCTCGCCGTGCTCGACGAGCAGTCCGCCGATGCTCGCCACCAGATTGCCGGTCGCGTCGAGGTATTCGGGGTGGGCCGCCCAGTACTCCTCGGACGAGTCGGCCAGCCAGCCGAGCGGCTTGAGCGCGACCGCCCCGTCCGGGACGTAACTGATCTTCAGCTCACCCAGCCGGAACGACCGGATCCCCGATACCCGGTGGAGCCGCCGGCGGCTTTCCGGCTCACCCTGCGAGGCGTCTATGCGGGCGCCGGACGCGGGACGTGTCATGGTCGCGGTCTCCTTCTCGTGACGGGATACCGCTCCGGGCGGCACCTCACAGGAAACTTACAACTAGAATCATTCAAGTTGCAATGATGAAAGCTTGATGCACCTGGGTAGAATGACGGGCATGACCAGTGACCTCGTGCCCGGGGACCCAATGGTCGGTGCAGAGCCGCGCGCCGCCGCAGAGCGGGAGCTGTGCGGACTGGTGGGCGGGCTGGCCCGACAGCTCGAGTCGCACGTGCGGGAACGCGCGGCGCAACTGGGCCTGACCGCCCCCCAGGCGACCGCGCTGCGTGAGCTGACCGGCCCGATGACCATGCGTGAACTCGCCGACCGAATGAGCTGCGAGCCCTCCAACGCCACCTTCGTCGTCGACCGGCTGGAGAAGCTGGCCCTGGTCGAACGCCGCCCTCACCCCACGGACCGCCGCGCCAAGCAGCTCGCCCTGACCGGCGACGGCACCGCCCTGCGCGACCGGCTCCTGGAGCTTTTGACCCATCACTCCCCGCTGGCCGCCCTCAGCCCGCAGGAACAGCGCACCTTCCACGCACTGCTGCTGCGGACGAGAAAGAGGTGAAAGAGGACCGCCGGCCCCGGGGCCGGCGGTCCCCGGGCCGACGGCCTCGTCCGCTCGGTCTCGCTACCCGGCGCGTTCCTCCACCGACAGGACCAGGGTGCGCGCGGGGGTCAGCAGCAGGATGCTGCCCTCGTGCGGATCGAGGTTCAGCCGGACGCCGTGGTAGCGGGGGGTGGTGGCGGAGAACAGCAGATTGCCCGCGGTCATCTCCAGCACCCCGTTCATGAAGGCCCTGACGTCGGCCCGCTCCCCCAGCGGGCCGGCCAGGACCTTGGCGTGCGCGGTGTGCAGAGCCGCTTCGGTGCTGCCCAGCTCCTCGCACAGCCGGTCCACGGCGCCTTGCAGGGAAAGGCCCTCGCTCCGCTGGAGCACGGTGACGGCGCCGGTGACCGGGCCGCCGGAAAAGAGGTCGCGCCGGTAGGAGAACAGATCGTTGACCAGGACGCCGAAACGCCGGCTCGCCTGGCAGAGCGCCTCCAGATCGGCGTCCGCCCGGCGCGGACCGGCGACGTCCGTGCCGGTGGCGTACTCCACGAGGCCGATGGCCGCCTCGGCCGCGGCGGCGGGCAGCCGGCCGGCGATGTAGCTCTCCAGGTCCGAGTTCTCCGGGGGCGCGCCGAGGGCGCGGACGCAGGCCTCGAACCATTCCTCGCACACCGAGGTCAGACGGGTGTACTGCGCGGGGGTCATCCGGCGCCGGACACCGTCGAGGACGTCGGCATAGGCGGCGCCCCACGGCGAGGTGAGGTCCGGCTCGCCGTGGTGCGCGCGGACGCAGGCGTCGACGGCCGAACGGACCAGCTCGTCGTGGCCACCGCTCTCCTCGCCGCCGCGGAGGTCGTCGAGGGTGTCGTCGATGGCGAAGAAGTAGGTGGTGAAGGCGGACAGGTCCGTGAACCGTTCCACGGGCGCCGAGGGGTAGGCCCACTCCGCGAACGCGACGACCGGCCGGAGGGAGTGGAGCAGGTCCTCCTCCGACAGCGGCAGGAACGTCAGATGACGGCCCGCCCACTCCAGCACCCGCGCGGAGACCTCGGCGCCCCTCGGATGCCGGGTGGCCGCGAGGCCGCGCCCCAGCGGGGGCAGACGGACGGTGACCGGTTCGGCCCGGGGCGCCTCGGTGCGGGGCGGGCAGTGGTCCTGCCCGGGTGTGCGCGTATCGAGGATGTCGTCCATGTCTCCCTCATCTCCGCCGGGTCGGCACAGGACCGACCTTGGCAGGCCGTCCGCGCGCCCGGGGGAATCTCCGTGCGGCGCGTCGCGGCACGGCCGGGCGCACCCGCTCCCCGCCGGGCGGACTCCCGCGCGGCCGCTCCCCTCACCGGCCGCGCGTCGCCCCGCCCGTCCCACGCCGAGGCGTTGATCGGACGTTGATCGAGGGTTGACGGGCCACTCCTACAGTCCTTCGTAACCGGGCCGGACAGCGCGGCGGCCGGCTGGTCGCGGCGCCGCCCGGGGCACCGGACATCGGCAACAAGGAGGAATTCCCATGGAGAACCTGTTCGATCTGGATGTGGAAGAGATCGCCGTTCCGTCCTTCGACGAGACCGGGGCCGCGGACGCGCTCGGCTTCGTCTCGTTCCACACCCCGGTCACCGGCCGTGTCTGCAACCCCGACACGGGTTGTATCTGCTAGTCGGCCCCACCGGGCGTGGGTGGGGTGCCGGGACTGCCCGGCTCCGGCACCCCACCCACGCCGAGCGGGCGAGGCAGCGGGGCGAGGCGGAAGAGGCGGCGAGGGAAAGTCGATGGTGCAACGGGTGCGGGACAGGGACAACGGGGGCGGGGACACGGGATTCGCCTGTGCCGGTACCGTCCTCCTCCGGGCGGCGGTCCGCCCAGCCGGCACCTCGCCTGGGAACCCGGATCCGGGCGACCTCGCCCGGGTGCGACGGGCCGCGGCCGACGAGCTGTTCGCCGAGGCCATCGCCCTGGCCAGCCCGTCCCTGGCCCACGTCCTGGACAAGGCGGCGGCGGGGGAAGCCCTGTCGCCCAAGGAAACACGCCGGGCGGTCCGCGCGGTGACGCGCTATCAGCTGAGGATGAGCGGCCGTGCCACGCCCTTCGGCATCATGGCCGGGGTGACCGCCGCCGGTTTCGGTCCCGTCGCCGGGGCACGCTGGGGTGCGGCGCACACCAAGGCCGCCCGGGCGGACATGGGCTGGGTCCTCGACGTCGTCAGCCGCCTGGAACGCGACCCCGCCGTCCTGGCCCTGCTGCACGTCACCGCCAACGACCTGTGCACCGTCCGTGGCGACCGGCTCGTGCTGCCCTTCGTCCCGGCACCGGAGCACAGCGACCGCCCGCACCCGGGCGGGGCGGCCCCCCAAGAGGTGTCGGTGCGTCACACCGAGCCGGTGCGCCGTGCCTTCGAACTGGCCGCGACCCCCGTCCCCTGGCCCGACCTGGTCAAGCTGCTGGGCGAGGACCACCCCGAGGTGGCCGCGGACACCGTGGCGCGGATGGCCGCCGGGCTCGTCCGCCTCGGACTGCTGCTCACGGACCTGCGGCCGCCGCTGGACGACGGCGACCCGGTGGACCACGTCCTCGGCCTGCTGGCCGGGCACAGCGGCGCGCTCTCCCCCGACAGCCGGCGGGTCGTCGACGAACTGATCGACATCCGGAGCGGGCTGGCGGCCTACGCCGCCGCGCCCGTCGGCCGGGGCCGCCCGGCGCTGACGGCCGTGACGGACCGCATGCGCGCCCTCCGGCCCGCCGAGCGTCCGGTGCAGGTGGATCTCGCGCTGGACGCCGACGTCCGTCTGCCGGACGTCGTCCGGGCGGAGGCGGAACGCGCGGCGCGGGCGCTGGTGTCCCTGTCCGCCGGCCGGCCGGGTCCCCGCCACTTCCGCGACTACCACCGGAGGTTCCTGGAGCGGTACGGCACGGGCCGGTCGGTTCCGCTGCTGGAACTGCTCGATCCCGCGCGCGGACTGGGTGTCCCCGAAGGCTACGGCGTCGCCCGCGCGCCCGGCGGCCACACGGGCGGCGAGGGTCTCGACGGGCGCGACCGGCTGCTGCTGGCCTGGGCCCAGGAGGCGGCCATGGCCTCGGAACGCGAGATCGTGCTGGACGACGCGTCGCTGGACGAACTCGCCGGGACCGGTGCCACGACCGCGCCGGAGGACCGTCCCGGCCCGCCGCCGTCGTTCGATCTGCTCACCGAATTGCTGGCGGACTCCGTGCCGGCGATGGCCGGGGGCGAGTTCCGGCTGATCGTGGGCGGGGTGTCCGGGGCAGCGGGAGCGGTCGCCGGCCGGTTCGCCCCCGTACTGGGCGAGGCCGCCGACGACTTCGGCCGTCTCGTGCGGGCCGCGCCCACCCGCAACCCGGCGGCCGTCCGGGCCCAGCTGGGTTTCGCACCGCGCTCGGGCAGGGCCGCCAACGTCTCCAAGGTCCCCGGGTGGCTGGACCACACCATCACCGTGTCCGCGTTCACCGACCGCCGGTCCCCGCACGCCCTGGGCCTCGCGGACCTCGCCGTGGTGGCGGAACCCGGGCGGCTGGCCCTGGTGTCGGCCACGCTGGGACGCGAGGTCGTCCCCACCCTGCCGAGCATGGTGCTGGCCCCGGGCAACGCCCCCGACGTCGCCCGTTTCCTGGAGGAGATCCAGCGCGGTGGCGAGGCCGCGTGGCCGGGGTGGGACTGGGGCACGGCCGCCGCCCTGCCCTGGCTGCCGCGGGTGCGCTACGGCCGGACCGTGCTGGCACCGGCCCGCTGGCGGCCCGCCGATCCCGCGCTGACCTCGCCCGCCACACCCCCCGGCACCTGGCGGCGGCGGTTCGCCGCCTGGCGCGCCAGGGCGGGTGTGCCCGACGAGGTCGCCTCGGTGTACGCCGACCACCGCATCGCCCTCGACCTGCGGGACGCGGGGCACGAGGAGCTGCTGCGGCACGAGTGGCAGCGCCGCCCGGGGGCGTTCCTGCAGGAGCTGCCCACGGACGGGGGGTACGGCCACGGCTGGGCCGGGGGCCGGCCCACCGAGGTCGCCTTCCCCCTCGTACGGGCCGCGCCCGGAACGGCACGGCCGCCGGCGGTCGGCCCCGGCCGTCCGCACACGGTGTACGGCCCGGGGTCGCGGTGGCTCTACGCCAAGCTGTACTGCGCCACGGAACACCAGGACACGTTGCTCGCCCGGCGGCTGCCCGCCCTGCTGAGCCGATTGCCCGAGGACGTGGACCGCTGGCACTTCCTGCGCTACGCCGACCCCGAGCCCCATCTCCGACTGCGTTTCCACGGCACCCCGGAGGTCCTCGGCGGCCGGCTGCTGCCCCTCCTGGGGCGGTGGGCCGACGAGTTGCGGCGGCAGGGGTGGTGCGCGCGCATGGTCCTCGACGCCTACGATCCCGAGTGGGAGCGTTACGGCGGGCCCGAGGCGATGGCGGACGCGGAGGCGGCCTTCGACGCCGACAGCCGGGCGTGTCTGGAGCAGGTGGCCCTGCTCCGCGAGGGCGCCGTGGACCTCGACCCGCGGCTGCTGGCCGCGGCCAACTACGTGGACCTGGCCCATCGCTTCTTCCCCGGCGCCGACGGCGCCGGGCACCGCGAGGCGGCGTACCGGCTACGCGACGACGCGGGTCCGCTCGGGCACCGGGCGGCCCCGTCCGCCCTGCGGCGGGAGGCGCGGCGGCTCATCGATCCGGACGGTCAGTGGGCGGAGCTGGCCCGGCGGCCGGGCGGGGCGCAGGTGCTGCGCGCCTGGGAGCTGCGCGGCCCGGCGGTCGCCGCGTACGGGGCCCGGCTGCGCGGTCTCGGCGAGGCGGCGTGGGCGGGAGAGCACACGGTGCTGACGTCCCTGTTCCACATGCATCACAACCGGCTCGTGGGAACGGCCCGCGGTGCCGAGGAGGAATCGCTCGCCCTGGCGCATTGCGCGGTACGGGCGCACATCGACCGGGAGCGGGAACGGACGCGGGTATGACCACACGGGACAGGGCAGCGGCCCTCTCCGCCGACATCGCCGAGCGGCTCGCCCACCCGGGCCGGGTCCGGGCGTCGCTGCCGGCGCCGCAGAGCCCCTCGCGCACGCGCACGTTGAGCGAGGGCGCACCGGGCATCGCGCTGCTGCACCTGGAGCGCGGACAAACGACGCCGGGCGCTTTGGGCACCGCGCACCGGTGGCTGGCCGACGCGGTCGCCGACGCCTCGAGCACGTCGGGCGCCACGCCTCCCTCGGCTCCGGGGCTCTATCTGGGCATTCCCGCGCTGTCGTTCGCGATGAGCCGTGCCGAGCTGGTCTCCGGGCGCCCGGTCCGGGCCGCGGCGCGGCTGGCCGGGCACGTCCGGGCGTTCGCCCGGGGCCTCGCCGCCTGGGAGCGGCGGCGGCGCCCGCACGACGGTGAGTGCGTGAGCGTCGGGACGTACGACGTCATCTCGGGGCTCGCGGGGCTGGGCGCACATCTGCTCGACGGCCGGCAGGAGGGGGTCGAGGGCAGTGGCGAGGTGCTGGTCGAGGTGCTGACGGCGTTGACGGGGCTGGCCGTGCCGCTGCGGCTCGGCGGGCGTTCGCTGCCGGGCTGGTGGACCGCCCAGCAGTCGTCCGGTTACGCGCCGACGGATCCCGGGGCCGGTCACGCCAACGTCGGCCTGGCGCACGGCGCGCCGGGCCCTCTGGCCCTGCTGGCCCTGGCCTGGGGGCACGGTGTGGTCGTCCCCGGGCAGGAGCGGGCGGTCCGGGTGCTCGCCGAGTGGCTGATGGACATCGAGCGGCGGGACGAGGACGGCGGGTGGTGGCCCCGCACGCTGGTGCTGGGCCCCGACGGCGCGCCGGCCGCCAACGAGAGCGCGGCGGGCCGGGCGTCATGGTGCTACGGAACCGTGGGCATCGCCAGAGCGCTGTACCTGGCGGGGAGCGCGCTGGATGTGCCCGAGTGGCGCCGGGCCGCGCTGTCCTCCTGGCACGCGGCGCTGACGCGCTCCCGGCGCGCCCACGAGGGCGCGGCGGGTGCGGGGTTGACGGACGCGGGGCTGTGCCACGGCTGGGCCGGTGTGCTCCAGGCCACCTGGCGCATGGCGGACGACACCGGGGACGCGGAGCTGCGCGCGTGGCTGCCCTGGCTCGCCGAACGCGTCCTGGAGTCGGCGGCCGCCGATCAGCCCTTCGGCCTGCGGCCCCCGGCCCCGGGACCGGACGGCGTCGTCAGCGACCCCGCCGGGTTCCTCACCGGCGCGGCGGGCGCGGCGCTGGCGCTGCACACCTTCGCCACCGACGCCGCCCCCGCGACCCGGTGGGACCGGGCGTTGCTCCTGGCGTGAGCCGCCCGCGCGGAACGTGGGACGATCGGCGGGTGAACACGATGTGGGCCATGGCGCTCCGGATCCGTCGCGGCCGTCCCGGGCGGGCGGTTCCGCTGGCCGCCGCGGCCGTTCTGCTCGCCGCGTGCACGGCCTCCCCCTCGGCCGCGCCGAAGCCGGCCGCCGCTCCGTCCGGGCCGTGTACCGAGGTCAAGGCCGGTCCGGTCGACGGTGGCATGGGGCTCGGGTCCCTGACCCTGGAACTGGTCAACTGCGGGGCGCGGCCGTACACCGTGCGGGGCTATCCGGCGGTGCGGCTCCTGGGCGGTGACCGCGAGCGGCTCGACGTCAGGGTCACCGAGGGGGCCTCCGCCCTCGCCGGCGTCGTCGGCGCGACCCCCGGGGCCGTGGTGCTCCGCCCCGGCGAGAAGGCGGTGGCGGGGCTGCTGTGGCGCAAGAGCGCGCGGAGCCGGACGAGTTCTGCGGGCTCTGCGGGCTCTGCGGGAAGCACCGTACGCGTCGGCTATCTGGAGGTGGCCCCGGCCGACGGGGCCCCTTGGCGGACGGTGAAGCCGGGCGCCCCCGTCGATCTGGGCGGCGCCGGCGAGGTCGGCGTCAGTGCGTGGAAGTCCCCGTCCCGGAGGTGAGCCCGGTAGCCGTGGCTGCCTGTGACTGACGACCCGTCAGCAGCCGCCCCGGCCGTAGTATGGGGCCTGTCCAAGCGGGGAGTTGACGTGGTGTCCGTGCCTCCCGTACCGATGTGATCCAGATCATTTCGCCGGCTCCGGAGGAACCGGGGCGGTCGCCGGTGCGCGCGTGGCATGATCATGCGAATCATTACCGGCGGGTACACACATGTCCCGCAGCCGTGTGACGCGGGCCGCGGGTGTCGATCCCCCGCGGCCCGCCCCCACCTCACGCTCCCGAGGATCCCATTTTGCGCAAGTCCCACAGAAGTACCGCTCTGCTGCCCGCTCTCGCCGCCGCTTCCCTGCTCGTCGCCGGGTGTTCGGCCGCCTCCCCGTCCTCGCCCGCGGCCGGCGGAGACGGAGAGCCGGCGGCCGGTGCCGCCCCGGCCGCCGCCGCGCCGCAGCTCGCCGTCCAGGCGGCGCCGGCCCGTGCGGCCGGTGCCCCGAGCGCCGTGGCCCGTCCGTCCGGCGGCGGCCGGCAGGCACAGAAGTCCGCACTGAAGATCGCCTCCTTCGACCGCCGGAGCGGACGGGCCGTCATCTCCGGGACGGCGGCCGCGCCGAAGAAGCCCGCCCCCGGACACACCCCGCCGCCCGCGACGCCCCCGAAGGCGACCGTGGCCGTCGGTGACGTCATCGCGAGCGCGCCCGCCCCCGGCGCGCCCGACGGGGTGCTCGCCAAGGTCACGAAGGTGCTGGGCAAAACCGAGCGGGGCACCGAGGTCAACACGGCCCCGGCGACGCTCGGCGCCCTGCTGGGCGACGCCAAGGCCGACGGCAAGGTGCCCGTCGACCCGTCCGCCATGAAGGTCGAACCGCTGCTGCGGGGCACGAAGGTCTCCTGGGCGAAGATGGGCGACGTCCGGTTCGGCCCCAAGGGCGCGAAGGTGCCGCTGGGCAGTCTGCGCATCGACGTCGGCGCCTCGGTCCCCACGGCCAAGGGCGCGCCGGTGTCCGCCGAGGCGTCCGTCGCGGGCTTCGTCCAGCTGGCCCCCGAGGTCGACTTCGCCTACAACGGCGGCGGGTTCGGCTCCGCGGGTTCGCCCGGCACCGCGTCCCTCGGGCTGTCCGGCGACTGGTCCTCCCAGTGGGAGCTGAAGGGACAGGCCGCCGGGTCCACCAAGGACGGCAAGCCACTGCGGCTGCCGTTCGCCAAGCTGCACGCCGCCCCCGTCATCCAGGTCGGTGCGGTGCCGGTCGTGGTGAACGTCGACCTCACCTGCTACCTCCAGGTGGACGGCGACGGCCGGATCGGCGTCGACGTCAAGCAGAGCGTCAAGGGTGACTTCCGCGTCGGCGGCGACTACACCCGCGGCAAAGGTTGGAGCCCCGTCTCGACGTCCGACATCAAGGCCACCCCGGTGGTCGCGACGGCGACCGCCACGGGCGCGGTGAAGGCCACGCTGGGCGCCGAGGCGGCCGTCGGGCTGTACGGCATGGCGGGCGTCAGCGCCGAACTCGCCCCGTATCTGCGGGCCGAGGGCGAGGGCAGCGTCACCGGTGCCAGTGACGGCAGCGCCTCGGCCACCGGCCGGTGGGCGGCGTTCGGCGGCTTCGACCTGTCGGGGGCGCTCCAGGCGCAACTGCGGATATTCGGCACGCCGCTCTTCGAGAGGCGCATCCCGCTCGGCACGCTGCACCGGGAGTGGAAGCTCGGGGGCGGCCAGGGGTCGGTTTCCACGAAACCGCGGGCCAAGGGGCACTGAGGTCCCGGGCCACCCCGTCTGTCGGGCCGGGTGCCCGGAAGGAGTCCGTCTCCTTCCGGGCACCCGGCCCGTTGCGTCGGGGGGCCGGCTCAGCGCAGGGGGGTGAGACGGCCGGCGCGGAAGTCGTCGCGGGCCCGCGCGCGTTGGACCTTGCCGCTGGTGGTGCGGGGCACGGTGAGGGGGGCGACGATCACGACGCTTACGGACAGGCGGAGTTCGTGGGTCACGCGTTTTCCGATGATGTGGGCGAGGGTCGCGGGGGTACGGCCGTGGAGGTGGAGCGGGCGGACTTCCTGGACCAGGACGACGCGTTCGTCGCCGGAGGCGTCGGGCAGGGCGAAGGCGGCGCTGGGGCCCGCGGCGGGGTCGGCCCTCTCGCTGACGTGTTCGACGTCCTGAGGGTGGATGGTACGGCCGTCGATGATGATGAGGTCGTTGGCGCGGCCGGTGACGTAGAGCTCGCCGTCGTGGAGGAAGCCGAGGTCGCCGGTGCGCAGGAAGGGGCCGTCGCCGTCGGCCGTGGTGGCGGCGAAGTGCTCGGCAGTGGCCCGGGGGTCGGCGAGGTAGCCGGCGGCGACGCTCGGGCCCCGCACCCAGATCTCTCCCACCTGTCCGTCGTCGAGGGGACACGAGGCGGCGGCATCGACGATGCGGACCTCCGCGCCCGCGGGGCTTCCGCAGCCGACGAGGTCCACGCCGTCCGGGGCGGGCACGGCGCGGCCGTTCTCCAGCGCTTCCCGGTCGAAACGCCCCGTGGTCGGTCCGGTGCCGCAGGGGGTGCCGGTGACCAACAGGGTGGCTTCGGCCAGGCCGTAGCTGGGCGCCCAGATTCCGGGGCGGAAGCCGAGGGGGGCGAGCCTGCGGGCGACCGCGTCCAGGACACCGGCGCGGACGGGCTCGGCGCCGGTCAGTGCGAACCGCAGGCAGCCGAGGTCCAGGTCCGGGTACCGGTCGGTGAGTTGGCCGTCCTGGAGGCTTCGCAACAGCCAGTCGTAGCCGAAGTTCGGGGCGTAGGTGTACAGGGCCCGGTACCGGCTGATCATCTGGAGCCACAGCACCGGGTGGGCGATGAAGGACACCGGTGAGCTGAAGACGAGGTTGCCGTAGCTCGCGAGGGGGCTGAGCAGCATGCCGACCAGGCCCATGTCGTGGTAGTGCGGCAGCCATCCGGCGCTGGCTTGGGAGAGGCCGTGGCGCAGCTCGTCCAGGACTTCTTCTGGGAGGATCATCTCCCTGATCGACAGCAGGTTGTGGAGG
Source organism: Streptomyces sp. NPDC042259 (assembly GCF_055582085.1). NCBI lineage: Bacteria > Bacillati > Actinomycetota > Actinomycetes > Kitasatosporales > Streptomycetaceae > Streptomyces > Streptomyces sp. NPDC042259. The sequence goes on from NZ_JBVJDW010000002.1 coordinate 305,060, forward strand.
AGGTTCCGGTGGGTGATGACGACCCCGCGCGGCTCGCCGGTCGATCCGGAGGTGTATTGGATGTAGGCGGTCGCCGAGAGGTCCAGTGCGCGGGGGGACCAGGTGTCCGGGTCCGGCAGTCCGGGTGCGTCGGTGGCGACGCACTCCGCCCGTGGTGCCGGGTCCAGGCCGGCGAGCCAGGAGCCGAGTGCGGGCCGGTGCGCGGTGTCGCTGAGGACCAGGCCGACACCCGCGTCGCGGAGGATGCCCTCGGCCCGCCGCAGGGCCCGCCGGTCGGTGTCCGGCAGCGGGGCGGGGATGGCCACCCGCCCGGAGTACAGGCAGCCGAGGAAGGCCGTGAAGAACTCCAGACCCGCCGGATACATCAGCAGGACGCGCGCACCGGGCGGCGTACGGCCGGCCAGCCAGGCTCCCACGGTGCGGGCGCGGGCGTCGAGCTGGGCGTATCCGAGGCGTTCCACCTCGACGAGTTCGCCGCGGACGCTGTCCACGCGCGCGTACCAGTGGGTGTCACCGAGGATCCACATCTTCTCGCGCAGAAACCGGACGAGTTCACTCACCGTCGGCTCCGGTTCTTCCGGTCCGCTCGGCCGGGGTGCGCACTCCCAGGCGCAGCAGCACGTGGTGGGCGATGTCGGTGAGGGTGATGCCGCTCTGGAGGAGTTCCAGGGGTGGGATCTCCACATCGAGGCGCTGTCGCAGTGTGGTCAGCAGTTCGACGGCCATCAGGGAGTCGACGCCGTAGTCCTGCAGCGGCTGCCGCACATCGAGACGTGCGACATCGGTCTGCAGGATGCCGGCCATCAGCTCGGCGAGCGCGCCGCTGACGAATTCCAGCGCCTCCTCCGCGGTGAGACCGGCCAGGGCGGCCAGGAGGTCCTGACGGGTGTGCCCGCCGAAGTCGTCGTCGGGCAGCAGCCCCGCGAAGCGGGGCGCGGCCAGGGCGGGCAGCACGGAGCGCGCCTTCGCCCACTCGAAGCGGGCGACACCGGCGACGGCGGTGCCGGACGGCGCCAGCGCTCCCAGGCTCTCCAGGGCCTGGCGGGAGCCGATCGGGGCGTTGCCGAGTGCCTCCAGGGACGGTGCCAGGCCCTCGCGGGCGACATGACCGCGGTCCCCGAGGGCGCCCCAGGCGATGGCGAGCGTGGGCCGGGTGCCGTGCCGTTGCCGGGCCAGGGCTTCGGTGAACAGGTTCCCGCCGACGTAGGCGGACTGGGTGACGTTGCCGATAACCGTGGCGAAGGAGGAGTACAGCCAGAAGAAGCCCAGGTCGTGTCCGCGGGTCAGGGCGTCGAGGACCGCCGCCCCGGCCATTTTGGGGACCAGGACCGCGCGGATCCGCTCGTCGGTCAGTTCGGTGAGCGGGCCGTCGTCGAGCGTCATGGCCGCGTGGACGACACCGGCGAGGCGGTGTCCGGTGGCGTCGACGCGGCTGATGACCTCGGCCATGGCGGCGGCGTCGGTGACGTCCGCGGCGTAGGGCGTGGCCGTCACGCCCCGCTCGGCCAGGGCGGACAGCACGTCGGCGGCCTCGGGGCCGTCGGCGCCCCGCCGGGAGACCAGGGCCAGGTGACGGGCCCCGCGATCGGCGAGCCAGTCGGCGGTGGCGGCGCCGAAGCCGCCCAGCCCGCCGGTGACCAGGTAGCTGCCGTCGGGATCGAGGCGGGGTGGCTCGGGCCGGACGCGGACGGGAACCGGGCCGTCCCGCGGATCGAGGCACACGACGACCTTGCCGATGTGGCGCGAGTGCTGCAGCAGCGCGAACGCCTCCTTGACCCGTGCGGCCGGGAACACCGTGTGCGGGAGCGGCCGGTAGCTGCCGTCCGCCACCCGTTCGGCGACCTCCGCCAGTACGTGCCGACCGGTTTCCAGTCCGGCCTCGTCGAACAGCATGGCGACGAGGTCGACGCCGAAGAAGGCGATGTTACGGCCGAAGGGCCGCATGAGGAGCGGCTTGTTGGCGTAGATGTCGCGCTTGCCGAGTTCGACGAACCGGCCGCCGGGCCTCAGGGTCTCCAGGCCCCGGTCGATGGCTTGCCCCGCCAGCGAGTTGAGCACCACGTCGACTCCGCGCCCACCGGTGATCCGCAGTGCCCGGCCGGCGAATTCGAGGGTGCGGGAGTCGAGTACGTGCTCGACGCCCAGGGCACGCAGGAGATCGCGTTTGGCGGGGCTGCCCGCGGTGGCGATCACGGTGGCGCCCACCAGACGGGCGTACTGGAGGGCGGCCAGTCCCACCCCGCCGGCGGCGCCGTGCACCAGCACGGTCTCCCCGGCCGCCAGGCGTGCCAGGTCGTGCAGGGCGTAGTGGACGGTCAGGAAGGCCACCGGCAGGGTCGCGGCCTCCGCGAAACCGAGTTCGTCGGGGATCTTCACCACGGCCGACGCAGGAGCCACCGTGTGCGAGGCCAGAGCGGCCGGGACGGCCGCGCACACCCGGTCCCCCACCGCCGGATCGTCGACGCCCTCGCCCACGGCGGTGACGATCCCGGCACATTCGCAGCCCGGCCCGCCTTCGCCGAAGGCCCCTTCGGCCGCCTCGGGGGGCAGCAGGCCGGTCGCCAGCATGATGTCGCGGTAATTGAGCGCCGCGGCGCGCACCGCGATCACCACTTCACCGGTCCCGGGCGTAAGGGGGCGGGTCCGCGTCCAGAGCGGCTCGTAGGACAGACCGGGCGCGCCGATCTCCAGCACGAAGGGGTCGTCGCCGTTCGGCTCGATGTGCTCGCCGGAGGGGAACGCGCGTTCCCGGGGGACGAAGCGGCCGCCCGAGGTGAGGACGATCTCGTCTTCGCGTGCCGCCGGGGTCTCGTCGTCGCCGGTCGACGGGTGGGGTTCGAGCAGTTCGCGGGCCAGCCGGTGCGCGTCGGCGGCGGGGTCACCGAGGCGTTCCAGCGACAGCCGGGTCATCCGCAGATCCGGATGCTCGTTGGCCAGGGTGCGGGCGACGCCCCACGCGACGGCGTCCTGCGGTTGGACGGTCCGTTCGGGCGCCGGCAACGCGCCGCTGGGCCGGGTCACCAGCCACAGGGCCGGCCGGACTCCGTCGGGGAGGTCCTGGCAGGCCGTGGTGAGGGCGCGCAGTGTGGCCGCACGGCGCACGGCCCGGTCGAGCATCGTGTGCGGGCCGGTGGGGGCTTCGCCCAGCAGGAGCACGACCGCCGGGTCGCCGGCACCGCCGAGCGCCGCCGTCCAGGACGCCGGGTCGCCGGGAGCGGGCAGCACCGCCGCAGGCGGCGTTCCGTCGCCGGTCAGCAGTGCCGCGAGGTGCTCGGCCAGGGGTGTTTCCGGTCCGCTCTCGGTGGCCACGATCCATCGGGTGCCGTCCCGCGGCCCGGCCGGCGTGGGCCGGGCGGCCTCGCCCGCGGGGGCCGAGGCCAGGAGCACCGAGGCGGCGTCCCCGGCCGGATCGAGGGACTCGGCAAGGCAGACGGCATCGGTGAGGCCGCACGCGCGCAGCACATCGAGCCACTGGTCCCGGCCCAGCGTGGGCGCACCCGGCCGCACTTCGTCGTCGTGCCCCCAGAAGCCGCGCAGCGCGCCGAAGAACGGCAGCAGATACTCCGTGTCGTGTACCTCGAAGGCCAGCAGCCGGCCCCCGGGCGCCAGCAGCCCGCCTACCCGGCGCAGGGACGTGCGCAGGTCGTCGGCGGTGTGCAGGGAGTTGCCCGCGACGACCAGGTCGTAGGTGCCGTCGGTGAAGCCCTGCTCACCGGGGTCGGTGTTCAAATCGAACGGGCGGTAGGTGACGAAGGGATGGCCGCCGAAACGGTGCTGGGGGCGTGCGAAGAAGCCCGCGGACAGGTCGGTGAAGTGGTACACGGTCCGTTCCGGCGGCAGCAGCGCCAGCAGCGCGGCGGTGGTACCACCCGTGCCCGCGCCGATCTCCAGGACGCGCAGTGGCCGGTCCCGGGGCCACAGACGTACGATCTCCGCCACGGCGGCGGCGACGGTCCCGTTGAAGAGCCGGCTGCCCGGCCCGAGGTCGTAGAACTGCTCGAAGGCCTCTCGTACGTCCGGTCCGGTGAGGAGGTGCAGGGCGTCCTGTTCGCCGCGCAGCACCTGGGGAAGGTGCGTCAGCTGCCGGACGGCCAGCAGGACTTCGGCGCTGAAGGCCGGAAAGTCCAGCGGCAGCCGGGGCAGGAGGGCCGTCGGGTCCGGGGTGCCGGTCAGCCGCCACCGTTCTCCCTCGCCGACGGTGGCCAGGCCGTGCCGGGACATCAGGACGAGCAGGGCCCGCGCCAGCCGGGTGTGCTCGGGGAGCATCCCCTGCCCGACCAGGTCGGCGGGCGCGAACTCGGCCGCACCCGGGTGAATCAGTTCCGCGAACGCCGCGGCGGCCACATGGGCGGTCAGCAGTTTGAGCCGGTCCATGAAGCGCGTCAGGCGCACGAAGCGCGCTTCGTTCCGTACCGCGTCGACGCTTCCCGCGACGGCCCGGGCGAGGTCCTGGTTGCCGGGCAGCGGTGAGGGGGCGGCCGGCAGGTGGTGATGCGGCGCGGCGCGCAGCACGGTCTCGTACCGCCGGAGCGCCCGGTCGGCCGGAGCGGGCACGCGCCGCATGCGTACACCGTCCAGTTCGACGGTGACGCTGCCGTCCGGGTCGGTGACGGCCACGTCGAAGCAGAGTTCGGTGGTGCTCCGCGTGCGGTCGCGGACGTGCAGCATCCCCGCGCCGGACGGGCTCCGCCACAGCCGTACGGCCCCGATCGAGGCCGGCAGCCAGGCCCGGCCGGCGTCGGCCCGGGCGGTCACGAGCGGCACGCACGCCTGCAGCGCGCCGTCGAGCAGCGCCGGATGCGCCTCGTACCGCGCGGTGTCGGCCGCGTCGGTGGTGTGCCGGTAGGCGGCCAGCGCTTCGCCTTCTCCGAGGTGCAGCCGCACCAGCTGCCGGAAGGCGGGCCCGTACTCCAGGCCGTTCGCGGCCAGTTCACGGTACTGGGTGTCGACGTCGCCCCGGCGGGGGCAGCGGGCGAGCACGCCGACCAGGTCGATCCGCGCGGGCGGGCGGCCGATCAGCTCACGGACCCGGCACCGGGCGTGCGGTCGGGGTGGTGTGCTGTCGGCTTCGGTGCCGTCGGTGGCCTCGGTGCTGGTGAGGGACACCATGCCGTCGTCGGGTGAGAAGGCGAGCTGCAGGCGGACGTCACCGGCCCGGTCCCACGGGACGACCAGCGGGCGGCTCACCTCCAGCCAGGCCGCTTCCACCGGGCCGTCCAGCACCCGGCGGCCGGCGGCAAGGGCCATCTCCAGGTAGCCGGCCGCCGGGAACACCACCGATCCGGCCACCTTGTGGTCGGCCAGCCAGGGCACCAGTGCCGGTTCGAGGGGCCCCTGCCAGGAGGGCTCCGCCGTCGGCAGCCGTTCACCCAGCAGCGGGTGGTCCAACTGCCCCGATCCGCTGCTGATGACCCACTGCTGCGGGGTGCCGCTCCAGTGCCGCTCCCGCTGCCACGGGTAGGCGGGCAGCTCCGCCACCCGGGCGGGGCAGGGGAACCAGCGCGCCCAGTCGGTCTCCGCCCCGGCGGCGATCAGCGCTTCGACCGCCTGGCGCAGCGCGATGGGGCCGGCGGACCCGCGACGCAGCGTGGCGAGGACGGCCACCGGGCCGCGCCCGGCGGTGCTCCGGCGCAGATACGTACGGAGAACGGGGTGGGGGCCGACCTCCAGCAGGATGTCGGCGCCCGCGTCCAGGGCGTGGTCCACGGCGTCGGCGAACCGGACGGGCTCGCGGACGGCGCGCCACCAGTAGTCGGCGTTCAGACCGCTCGTCGGCACCGGCCCACCGGTGAGTCCGGAGATGAGCGCCTCGGTGCTCCCGGTCGGGGCCAGTTGCTCCAGGGCGGTGGTCAGCGAGGCCCGGACCGGTTCCATGGCGGGGCTGTGGAAGGCGTAGTCGAGGTCCAGGAGACGGAAGAACACCTCCCGTGCCGCCAGTTCCCCGCCCAGTTCCTTGAGCTGGTCCAGCGGTCCGGCGATCGTCACGTCCCGGGCGGTGTTCACGGCGGCCACGACCAGATCCGGATAGGCCGGCAGGAGGTTCTCCGCCTCGGCCGGTGGCAGGCCGGCCGCGGCCATCCGGCCACGGCCGGCCGTGGCCGCCTGGGCGCGGCCGCGCTCGGCGACCACCCATGCCGCCTCCCGCAGCGTCAGCGCGCCGGCGGCGTACGCGGCGGCGACCTCGCCGACGCTGTGCCCGAGCGCGACCCGCCACGTCACGCCCCGGCCGCGCAGGACCGCGACGATGCCGGCCTGCACCGTGAACAGCAGCGGCTGGGCCACCTCCGTGGCCTCCAGCCCCCACTCGTCCACCGGGCGGGACAGGGCCTCGGCGACCGACCAGCCGAGCCGGGGCGCCAGCGCCGCGTCGACCGCCTCCAGCTCGGCGCGGAACGCGGGGTCGTCCGACAGGTCGGCGGCCATCCCCGCCCACTGCGAGCCGTTGCCCGCGAATACCAGCGCGACCCGGCCCCGCTCGACCGCCTCGCCCGTCATGCCGTCCTCGGTCAGGATCCGCGCGGCCTCTTGCGGCGTCGGAGCGAGCGCCACGCGGCGGTAGCGGTGCCTGGCCCGGCGGACGGCGGTGGTGGCCGCGACGTCGTAGAACTCCGACGGCTCGCTCGGTGCGGTGGCCGCCAGCCGGGCTGCCAGCCGCCGGGCCGCCTCCTCGGCCGCCCGCGGCGTACGCCCCGAGGCGATGACGGGCAGTTCGCCCGCCGCCTCGGTGCGGGGCCGCGGCGGCCCGGCGGGCGGCGGGGCGACGACCACATGGGCGTTCGCCCCGCCGAACCCGAAGGAGTTGACGCCCACGAAGCGCCGCCCCTCCCCCGGCGTCAGCGGACGCGCCCGCGCGGCCGGCTCCAGCCCCAGCCCGGCGAAGTCGATGCCCGGGTGGAGGGTCTCCAGGTGCAGCGAGGCCGGGACCGTGCCGTACCGCAGCACCGCGAGGGCCTTGAACAGCCCCGCCATGCCCGACGCGGGCTCCAGATGCCCCACGTTGGACTTCACCGACCCGATGGGCAGCGGCCCCACCGTCCGCGCGGCACCCAGCGCCCGGCCCAACGCCGTGCACTCGGCCGGATCGCCCACCTGCGTACCGGTGCCGTGCGCTTCCACGTACACGACCTCGTCGGGCGCGATCCCCGCCCGTGCGTACACCTGCCGCAGCAGATCCTCCTGCGCCCGCGCACTGGGCAGGGCCAGCCCGGCGGTGCGCCCGTCACAGTTGCTGCCGGACGCGGCGATCACCCCGTGGACGCGGTCGCCGTCGGCCACGGCGGCGGCCAGGGGCTTCAGCACCACCATGCCCGCGCCCTCGGCCCTGACGAACCCGTCGGCATCCGCCGAGAACGCCGCGCAGCGCCCCCGCTTCGACAGCATCGACGCCTGGCTGAACCCGATGTAGCCGTTCGGGCTCAGCAGCACGTTCACCCCGCCCGCCAACGCGACGCGGCTGCCGCCCGACGCGAGTTGGCGGCAGGCGCGTTCGACGGCCATCAGCGACGACGAGCAGGCGGTGTCGATCGCCATGCTCGGCCCGCGCAGGTCGAAGAAGTGCGACAGCCTGTTCGCCGCGATCGCGTGGGCACCGCCCGCCATGGAGTAGGCGTTCATCCGGCGGACCCTGACCATTTGCAGCCCGCCGTAGGAGAAGTCCGAGATGCCGACGAAGACGCAGGTGTCGGAACCCGCCAGCGACGCGGGGTCGATGCCGGCGTCGTCCAGTGCCTCGGCGGCGGTCTCCAGCAGCAGCCGGTGCTGCGGGTCCATCTGCGCCGCCTCCCGCGGCGAGATGCCGAAGTAGTCCGCGTCGAACCCCGAGATGTCCGGCAGGAAGCCGCCCCTCGCGGTGTAGGACTTCCCCGGACGCACCATCGCGGTATCCACGAAACGCGCCACCTCGAACCGGTCCTCGGGCACCGCCCCGATCAGGTCACGCCCCGCCTCCAGCGCCTCCCACAGCCCCGTCAGATCCATGATCCCGCCGGGCAGCCGGCACCCCAGCCCCACGATCGCCACCGGATCCGCCGTGAACGCGTCCTCCACCGCCACCATCACGCCCCCAACCCTCTGTAATTGCATGATTACAGAACAAAATTGACGGCGGTATCGAGCACGTTCGTTCGGGTCTGCGAGGGCGCGGTCTGCCGCGGGGCACCCTCGCTATGGTTCCCCTGCCTGTCCGCCCCGTCACGAGGCGTGACGAGCCGGGTGAGGTGCGCCTCCCGCCGGCGGGCTCCGGCGCACGCGGAAGGCGCGTGGACGCGGGCCGTGCGGGTGTCCCGGGGCGGAAGGGGACACCTGGGGCCGCGTCGGCGTCGGGCCTAGGCCGTGTCCGGCGGATCATGTGGGCGGGCGCTGCGGCCTGTGGCGTGTACACCACCGCTGGGGACCCCCAGCGGGCTCGAATCAAGCCCGTCCGGCGTTTGAGGACGCGCCCGCAGGGCGCCCCGCCGCCGCAGGCGGCCACGACGGCCCGCAGCCGAAAAAGCCGCCGGCCAGGCGAGAGGCGGCAAAGCCGGTCGGTAGCCGAAGACCCGCCGGACAGGCCCTAGCTCCGGGCGAAGCCGTCCAGTGCGCGACGCGCCTGCGCGCGAAGGGTGTCGCTGCCCAGGTGCCCCGAGTCGCCGACGACGACCAACCGCGCGTCCGGCCAGGCCCGGGAGAGTTCCCAGGCGGTACCGAGGGGTCCGCTCAGATCGAGCCGGCCGTGGATCAGCACACCGGGGATGCCCGCCAGCCGCCCCGCGTCGCGCAGCAGCGCGCCTTCCTCCAGCCAGGCGCCGTGCGAGAAGTAGTGCGTGGCGATCCGGACGAAGGCCAGCCGCCCGGCCGGCGGACGCCCGCTGTAGGGAGCCGGAGCGGCGTTCGGCTCCAGCGAGACGACCGCGTCCTCCCAGGCACACCAGTCGTGCGCGGCCCGGGCCCGCACCTGTGGGTCGGGGTCCTCCATCAGGCGTGCGTAGCCCGCGACCAGGTCGCCGTCACGGTCGGCGGCGGGGAGCCCGGCCCGGAAGCGCTCCCACGGTTCGGGGAAGAACCGCGCGACGCCCCGGTAGAGCCAGTCGATCTCCGATCGCCGGGTGGTGGTGACGCCGGTGACGACGATTTCCGAGACCCGGTGCGGGTGGCGTTCGGCGTAGGCGAGGAGGAGGGTGGATCCCCAGGATCCGCCGAATAGCAGCCAGCGGTCGATGCCGAGGTGTTCGCGCAGGCGCTCCATGTCGCGCAGCAGATGCTCGGTGGTGTTGTGGCGCATGTCCGCCGCGGGATCGCTCGCGTGCGGTGTGCTGCGGCCGCAGCCGCGTTGGTCGAAGAGGACCACCCGGTAACGGTCGGGGTCGAAGTACCGTCGCGCGCCGGGCGAACACCCCGACCCGGGGCCGCCGTGGACGACGAGGGCGGGCTTGCCGGCGGGGTTTCCGCAGACTTCCCAGTAGACGTGGTGACCGTCGCCGACATCGAGCATGCCGTGGTCGTAGGGCTCGGTGGGGGGATGGAGTTCCATACGAAGCGTTTCACTTCCGGGCGGTCTTGATGTCGCCTGCGGCGACGAGGGCGCCCTGCGGGCGCGTCCTCAATCGCCGGACGGGCTTGATTTGGCTGAGGTCGGCCATACGAGCCTGTCCGGCGCTTGAGGACACAACACAGCGGCCTGTCCGGCGCTTGAGGTCACCGCAGCGGAGCGTACGGGCGGTCGGTCAGGGCCGGCGTGGGGGTGATCCCGCGCCGACGAGGAAGGCGCGTACCAGCCGCAGCCACGTCGCGCGGTCCCGCTCGCTCAGGATGTGGCCCGCGCCCGGGAGTTCCACCACTTCGGCGCCGGGGATGCCGTCGGCGAGCCGGCGGGAGTTCTCGGGGCGGATCAGGCGGTCGCCGGTCGGTATGACGACGAGGGCGGGTGCCTGCACGCGGGGCAGGTCCTCGCGGACGTCGACGCGGGCCACCAGGTCGAAGTGGTCCAGTATGCCCGGTGGCATCCCCTCCTGGAACCGCTGGATCACGGCGTCGAGTTCCGGGGCGGAGTAGCCCGCCTCGTCGGAGTCCGACATGCACGTCACGCAGCCGAGCCGCGCGAGGGCGCCCCACTCCCCCGCCGCCCCGAGCACCTTGATGAACTGGGTGGCCATCGCCAGCGCCGGGTCCGCGACGGCGAACCCGGCGGTGAGCACGAGCGCCGTGACCCGTTCCGGGTGCCGGGTGGCGGCCCGGACGGCGACGGCCGCGCCCAGTGACTCGCCCACGACGGCGAACGTCTCGTGCCCGCGGGAGACGGCCGCGGCCACCAACCGGTCCGCGAGGTCGTCGAGCCGGATCGGGCCGGTGGCGGCGGGCGTGGCACCGGAGCCCGGGTAGTGCGGGCCGATGACCGTGTGGTCCCGGGCCAGGTCGTCGAGGACCAGACCGAAGTTGCCCTGGATCCCCCCGCCGGCGCCGTGGGCGAGCAGGAGGGCGGGGCCGTCGCCGCGCACGACGACGTCGAACTCGGGTCCGTTCGTGGAGTGTTCTGTGCTCATGACGTCACGCTAGACGGCGTCCGTCGGCGCGCGCCACCGGGCACCGTCCGTGGCTTCGGCGGACCGTGGCAGTGGTCCGCCGAAGCCACGGGCGGACGGCTCAGCCCTGCCGGTCGTCGACGACGGCGCGCAGCTTGCCACTCGTCGCCGTACGGGCGAAGTCGGCGCCGTCGGCCGTCTCCACGATCAGGTCGAGCAGCCGGTCGTCGACGGCCGAGCGCAGTTCCTCGTAACCCGCCAGGAAGGCCGCGCGCAGCTCCTGGGGCCCGGCCGTGTCCGTGGCCTCGACGCGGACGGTGAGCTGTTCGCGGACGTCGGTGCGGGCGAGCAGCACCTGCAGTTCGCCGCGGTAGCCGCAGTCCTGCTCGGCGATGGCCACGAAGCGGCGGTAGTTGAGGAAGTACGCCGCCACGCGCATCACGTCACCGCCCCTGCCGAGCAGTTCGAAGCGCGGGGACCGGTTGCCGCAGGCACAGGGGCCGGGCAGGGCGCGGCCGAGGTCGCCGATGACGTACCGGCCGAGGTTCTGGCCGCGCCGGGCGTGGGTGCTGAAGACCAGGCGGCCGATCTCGCCGGGCGGCACCGGCCGGTCGGCCTCGGTCTCGAGGATTTCCATCGTGTGCAGATCGGCGTGCAGATGGTGGACGCCGCCGGTGGACTCGGTGCACTGGTAGCCGAGCGGGCCGAGATCGGTGCTGCCGTAGGTGATGGAGCGGATGGTCTCGATGCCGAAGGTCTCGCTGAGGGTGCGCCGCTGCTCGGCGGTGAAGTGCTCGCCCCCGTAGAAGATCTTGCGGATGCCGCCGTACGAGCGCAGCAGGTCGGCCTGCTCGTGGAGGAGCTGCCAGAGGTAGGAGGGCATGCCGAACAGGGTGTCCGCCCCATGGGCGACCAGTGCCTCGGCGGTGACGCGGTGGTCGGGGCCCGCCGCCATCGGCAGTTGGGTGCCGCCCAGCCGCTCCAGGATGGAGAAGAAGCTGATGAAGCCGCCGTACATGCCGCCGCAGTAGAAGAGGTTGGCGGTACGGTCGCGCGCCGGGTCGTAGCCCGCGGCGAGCAGGCCGCGGGCGGCGGCGCGCATCTGGGTGTCGTAGTCGTCGTAGGTGAACAGGGACAGGGCGGGCTTGCCGGTGCTGCCGCCGCTGCGGAAGTACAGCTCGGCGTCGCGCCGGTCGACGCTCTCGTTGAGTTCCTGGACGGCGGCCTTGTCGAGCAGCGGCCCGGTGGGCGGCGGGAAGGAGACCGGCCGGGTCAGGTCGTCGAGGCAGGCCGTGGTGGCGAAGCGCTCGTCGGCCTGGACGGCCACGCGGCGGCTGTAGCGCTGGAGGGCGTAGACACCGTCGTGCGGTTCGCCGGAGTAGCCGCCGAGCATCCGGCCGAGCGGGGTGACGCGGGTGGCCCCGGCGGCCAGGGCGAGCCGGGACAGCTCCGCGATGTCGGTGCGGCCGCCGGCGATTCCGGCGGTCTGCAGATAGCGGCGCATGGGGCGCAGGGTGCCCAGGAGCTTCTTGCGGGGCAGCGGCTTGACCCACACGCTGCGGTGCAGCGGGGAGGCGGTGAGGGCCGGCCGGGTGTCGGCCATGACGCGCCAGGAGCCGTCGGGGGCCGCGATGACGCGCGTGAGGTCCAGGTGTTCCTCGAGGCGGGCGATGAGTTCGGTGGTGGTCAGCTCGGCCGCCTCGGCGGGGCCCATCGGGTCCGCGCCCTCGGCGGGCGGCATGGTGCCGAGGACGGCGGCGAAGCGCTCGGCGAAGGCGAAGACCTCGCCCGCGTCCTCGGTGTCGAGGTAGACGACCTGCGGGCTGGAGCAGGCCTGCTGTTCGTGCAGGCAGACGTCGGTGGCCAGGGCGGCCAGGGCGGCCGGGTCCCGCCAGGCGTCCGCGGTGAGATAGGCGAAGGAGATCTTGTGGCCCCACTCCACGAGCCGGCAGCCGGCGGGCACATGGGCCGCCACGCCTTCGACGGCGCTCTCGCCGCCCCACACCGCCACGGCGTCGGCGGGCGCGCACATCAGGCTCAGCCAGTCCTGCCGGGAGGAGGGGAAGCGCAGCACGATGACGCGCTCGGCGATGGCTCCCGTGGGGTCCAGGGCGGCGAGTTCGGCGAGCAGGTGCTGGGCGAGGAGGGTATCGGCGCTGCTGGTCTTGAGGACGTTGACGTTCCCGGCGAGCAGTCCTTCGACGAGGCTGAGCGGGGCGACGGTGGCGGCGTTGCCGGGGGCGATGTGCGCGACGAGGCCGACGGGGGCCCAGGCCTCGTAGACGGTCTCCTTGGCGTCGGGGCGGTTGAGCCGCTGCGGGCTGGTGCCGCCGAGTTCGCGCTTGAGCTTGGTGGTCAGTTCGGACCGGCTGAGGAAGGCGGCCAGTTCGGTGAGGACGGTGGTGTCCTCGCCCTCGGCCAGGTGCCGCGCCAGCCGGAGGTGGGTGGGGTGGGCCGGGTCGCGCAGGGCGGCCGCGAGCTGTTCACAGGCGGCCAGGACGGTCTCGGTGTCCAGCGGTTCGGCCAGCGCCGCCTCGACGGTGGCGGGCAGGCCGGCCAGGCGGCGGCCCGCTTCCTCGTCGTCGACGAACGTGCCCTGCCAGTAGTGGTGCTGCACGCTTTCGGTCATCACGACATGCCCTTCATCAGTTCGGCGGCGGCCACCGCGCAGCTCTTGTTGCGGCTCACCCCGGCACGGCCGTGGAGGGTGAACCAGGGGGTGTCCAGGTCGCAGCCGCATTCCTCGCCCGGGTGCAGCGAGGCGAGGTCGCCCATGACGACGCTCTGCGCCGGTACGGAGGTGATGTAGGGCGAGACGAGGTGCAAATAGCCCTTCTCGCCGTACGGCAGCGGTTCGAGGGTGCGGGTGGAGCGGATGAACACCCGGGACCAGACGGGGGCGTGCAGACGGTGGTGGTCGCACTCGATGTAGGGGACGCAGTGCTCGACCGAGCCGAAGGTGTCGCGGATCCGCTCGGAGGGGACGCCCAGTTGCTCGGTGATGCGCCCGTAGAGCTCCTCCTTGCCGATCTGCCGGTCGGCGTTGCCCTTCCAGCCGCCGCCGAAGAGGATCAGCGAGCCCTCGGGGAGCGTCAGGGGCGGCAGTCCCATGGCGCGCATCCGCTCCAGGGTGAACCACAGGAACGCCGGGAAGCCCAGGATGCGGACGGGGATGTCGTCCTCGGCGTAGCGGCGCAGCGCGGCGACACAGCCGAAGGGGTCGAATTCGTGTCCGTTGCCGGTGTCGCGCAGGGCGTATTCGACCTGGCGTGCGGGGGCGAAGTCGCACAGGTAGTTGTCGGTGAAGGAGGTGCCCAGCTTCAGGTCCCGGGCGGGCTCGTAGCTGTAGAGGAGGTAGTTGACCGGCTGGTCGGGGGTGATCCAGCCGTTGCGGTCGAAGATGCGGGCGACCATGCGCTGGGCGGAGCGGATGGTCCATTCGTCGAAGAACATCTGCGACTTCTGGCCGGTGGTGCCGGAGGAGGTCAGGTGCAGATGGACGTCGTCGCGCGGGATGGAGAGCACTTCGTGCCGCTTGAAGAAGTTCGCGTGCACGAGCGGGGCCGCGAAGTCCGCGGCGGGTTCGCTCTTCTGGTGGGCCTCGTGGAGCTTGCGGAAGAACGGGGAGCGTGCGGTGTGCCAGGCGTTGGTCTCGGCCATGGCCGCGGCGAACAGTTCGTCCTCGGCGGGCCCGCAGGCGTAGGGGTCGGTCAGGTCGCACAGTTCCTGGACGCGCGGCAGCAGTGCCGGGTCCGGGACGTCGACGGGGGCGAGGTGGGGGTTCAGCGCGTTCACGGGGCAACCTCGAGTGTGGGCAGGTAGGTCGACGCCCAGGCCGACACGTAGGCGTCCAGGTAGGGCTGGAGCGGCTCGTCGACGGCGAGGCCGCGGAAGTCGATCTGCTCGGTGGTGCGGGTCATGACGACGTAGTCGGTGAACCCGTCGCCTTCGGGGCGCATCGCCGGGTACAGGGCGCTCGGGATGAAGCCCTGGGCGAGGCAGGCGGAGAGCAGGCCGTGCTGGGACAGCGGCAGCAGCGCTTCGACGTAGCCCGCGCCGGCCCGGGTGAGGGTCCGGGTGATCGGCTCCAGCCACGCGGCCGCGTCGGCCGGGGCGGGGTGCGCGGCGACCAGGGCGCAGTAGCCCCCGGTGCGGTTGAGGTAGGCGTACACCTCGAAGCGGCCGTCGTCGGGCATCAGCAGCACGTTGGGGGTGTGCAGCGGGTAGTACCACTGGGTGGCGTCGGGGAAGCGCTCGTGGAAGCGGCGGCGCACGAAGGCCGGTGCCTCGATCATCTCCAGTACGCCCGCCGTCGGTTCCGCGGGCGCGGGCAGCGGGGCGGTGGCCCGGGTGTCGGCGTAGCTGATGCCGAGGCTGCGTTCGACGGTGCGCAGCAGGGGTGCCAGGGGTGCGGGCACCTCGGGCACGGGGAGCCGGCGGTCCAGCACCCCGGCGGAGTGACGCGCGTAGAGTGCGAGGCTTTCGCGGCTGCTGAGGTCCACGGCGTTGGGCAGGATGCCCATCGGCCGGAAGCCGTTGCGGGAGACGACGCGCTGCGGGCCGGTGCTGACGGTGCGGACCGTCGCGTACACCGAGTCGAGGCGGCCGGTGTCCAGCATCCGCGCGCACAGTTCCTCGGTCAGCGTCCCGGCCAGGCCGGCCGCCCGGTGGTCGGGGTGGACGGCGAGGCCCTCGAGCTTGCCGGTGCGGCTGCCGTCCTCGCCGCGGATGGCCGCCGATCCGGCCAGACCGCCGGTCCGCGGGCAGCGGGCGACGAGCCAGAGGGAGTGCGGGTCCGCGATGAGGCGGGACATCTCGGCGGGGTCGGTGCCGAGCGCGACGGGGTAGTGCGGTCCGTAGACGGCGTAGTAGAGCTGGCGCAGATCGGCGATGTCGGCGGCGGTTGCCCTGTCGATCGTGGCGGTCATCGCTGTGCTCCCGCGGTATCGGCCGGTACCCGGGTCTCCGGCGCGGGCACGTCCGGCACGTCCGGCGCGTCCTCGGTGCCGGTGGGGGTGGCACGCTCGCGCAGCAGCGCCAGGGCGCAGGCCGCGGGGACGAGACCGGCCGCCTGGATCAGGCACAGTGTCTGCGCGGAGAGGTGGTCTCCGAGCAGGCCGAACAGCAGGGAGGCCACGGGGAAGGTCGCCCCCAGCAGGGCCTGCATGACGGCGAAGAAGGCGGGCTTGTCACCGGTGGGGACCAGCCGCTGGAACAGGGCGACGAAGCGGACGCCGATCACCCCGACGCACCAGCCGGCCACCGCGAGGCAGCCCGCGATGACGGGCCGCTGGGCGATCAGGCCGGGCAGGGCGAGGACGACGGCCATCGTGCCCAGGCACAGCGAGCCGACGACGGTGGGCCGGCCCGGGACCCGCGCACCGGAGAAGGAGCCGATCAGGGTGCCCGCGCCGAGCGAGGCTTCGAGCAGGGCGACGGTGCCACCGCCGCCGTGGAGCACCGACTTGGTGTAGAGCGGGATGACGACGAAGACGGCGGTGGTGAAGAGGTTGGCCGCGGCGAAGCAGACCAGGATCTTGCGGACGAAGGGCAGATCGGCGAGGACCTGTCGGAGCGTCCGGCGGGCCTCGGCGCCCTCACCGGCCGGCTCGGCGGCCTCGGCCGGCGAGGTGCGGAAGCGTGCCGTCGTGATGAGCGCCGCGGCGCACAGGTAGGCGGCGGCGCAGCCGACCGCGAGCCCGGCCACCCCGGCGCGGTCGACGATCAGGGCGCCGAGCAGTGCCCCGCCGAGGCTGGCCAGTGACTGGGTGGACAGCTCGAAGCCGGTCGCGGCCTCGATGTCCTCGTCGTCGACGAGTTCGGGCACGGAGGTGGTCAGACAGGGGTCGAAGAACGCCTGGCAGGTGGCGAGGGCCAGGGTCGCGGCGTACGCGGCGGCGAGCGGCAGGTCGCTCGCGAAGGCCCAGCCGGCGAGCGCCGCCGCGGTGGCGCCGGCGGCACCGGCCGCGGTGCGCAGCAGGGAGCGGTGCGCGAAGCGGGCGATGGCCCGGGCGACCACGGGGGCGAGGGTCACGGCGGGCAGCGTGCTGACCGCCATGAACAGTCCCGAGGCGAGGCCGCGGCCGCTGGTCACGGCGTAGGCGACGAGCCACCAGGACACGCCGACCTGGAACATCCGCACCGCGGCCTGGGTGAGTACCTGGCCCAGCCATACGGTGCCGAAGGCGCGGTTGCGCAGCACGAGCGGCCGCGCGCGGCCGGTGTCGGTCGTCGGGGCGCTCATGCGGTCGGCCTCTCGTCGATGACGCGGACGAGCTTGCCCGAGCGGGGGTTGACGGCGAGGTCGCGGTGGCGCGCCCACTCGACGGTCAACGGGTGTACGAATCCGGCGCGCTCGCTGTCGGGGTACAGCGGCCGGGCCGTGTACAGCTCGGTGATGATCTCCTTGGCGAGGACCTCCAGCTCCGCCGGGTCGTCGTCGCCCGGTGCGGTGGCCAGGCGCAGTACCAGGCCGTCGCGGCCGTCCCAGCGGCGCACCACGAGCTGTGAGCCCATGATCCGGCCCCGGGTGTCGGCGGCGGTGACGGCGGCCTGCGCGTCCTGCGAGTACAGCGACACGGGTCCGACGCGGACGCCTTCCTCCGCGCGGCCGAG
Organism: Streptomyces sp. NPDC042259; assembly: GCF_055582085.1. Classification (NCBI taxonomy): domain Bacteria; kingdom Bacillati; phylum Actinomycetota; class Actinomycetes; order Kitasatosporales; family Streptomycetaceae; genus Streptomyces; species Streptomyces sp. NPDC042259. The sequence goes on from NZ_JBVJDW010000002.1 coordinate 322,171, forward strand.
GATGCGGAAGTGCCCTTCGGTGTCCGTCCATTCCGCGCGGTCGCCCGCGGGGTAGCGGATGATGGGCATGAGGCGGCGGAAGAGGCTGGTGACGACGACGCGGCCGGGCCGGTACGGCTCGGTGATCACTTCGCCGGTGGTCTCGTCGAGGATCTCGACGACGGAGTGCGGGGTGAACGCGCGGTGCAGTCGCGCGTCCGGGCCGGGCACGGGGCGGCCGAGGAGTCCGGCGTCGACGCTGGCGTAGCCGAGCGAGCGGGCCTCGGCGCGGGGGAAGGCGGCGGCCAGCAGCCGGCGCTGGTCGTCGAAGAGCGCCTCGCCGCCGAAGAACAGCAGTTCCACGTCGGGCAGCTGACGGCCCATGGAGATCAGGTGCTCGGCGAGCCGGCACAGGGTGGTCGGGGTGCCGGCCACCACCTGTGCGGCGAAGTCGTGGAGGGTGGGGATCGTCGACTCCAGCGGGGCGCCGCCGCCGATGGGCAGCCGCACGTTGTCGACCGGGGCGTGCGCGAGCGAGTCGAGGACGAACAGGAAGCTGGCGTACAGCTCCCCGGCGTAGAAGAGGTCGGCGACGCGGTGGCCGGGGCGCAGGCCCGCGTCGAGCAGACCTTGGCCGAAAACGGTGACGAACTCCCGCCACTCTTCCCGGGTGTAGCAGGAGAACTTCGGCGCACCACTGGTGCCGCCGGTCTTGAAGACGGTCGCTTCGGCCAGGGGTGCGGTCAACACCCGGTTGTCGACGAGCGTGTTGGCCCGCCAGAACGCGCTCTGGTCCACGACGGGAAGGTCCGCGAGGCGGTCCACGTCCGGCGGGAGGTCGGCGTACAACTCGGCGTAGAACGGCGAGTGATGACGGGCGTGACGTATGAGGTCCGAGAGCTGATGGACGGGCATGAAGGCCTTGTCTGGATGAATACGAGGAAGGACGGGCGTGCGCGGCAAGGCGGGGCTCAGAGCCCGCCACCTGACTACGGGTGTTCGACGGGGGTGGGTGACGAAGCCACCCACGCATGATCACGTCCCCCCGGAACATCGAAGAAGATACCGCAATTCTTCCTTCGCTTCTTACACAGATGGCCTGAATTAGCAATGATTTAACGGTGTACGAACATGCGGGCCAACGACAGACGGACTCCCGGCGTCAGCGGGGTGACGCGGGGGTGACGATCACGCGGCGGGCCCGGCGACCGGAGTCCGCCGGGCCCGGGGGTCAGTGCCTGCCGCCGCCCGGGCCGAGCCAGGCCAGCGCGGCCGCCACCATGGCGGTCACCCCGGTGGTCAGGGTCGGTTCGATGACCGGGGCGAAGAACGGCGAATGGTTCGCAGGGACGTCGCGTGCCGTGGTGCCGGCGGCCTCGGCCTTGGCGTACGTGGCGGGGTCGATGCCGCCGAACTGCCAGAAGCACACCGGCACGTCGGCCACCGTGCCGAACACGCCGACGTCCTCGCCGCCGGGCAGCGGTCCCGGGTCGGCCACCTTGTCCGCGCCGATCACGGCACCGATGGCGGTCATCGTGCGGTCCACCGCGTCCACGTCGTTGACCAGCGCCGGGAAGGTGCCGAGCCGGATGATCTCCGGTTCGCGGGCGGCGCCGATGGCGGTGGCCTCGTCCCGTACGGCCCGCTCCAGCGCGGCCAGCGCGCGCTGCCGCAACGGCTGCGAGCGGGTGCGCAGGCTGACGGTCAGCTCGGCCACGACCGGGACGTCACCCTCCGGCGCACCGGCCGCCGAGGCGGAAGGGGGGTCACCGACCGTGATCCGCACGGTGCCCGTGTCACTGGCCTCCCGGGTGAACGCCGTTCGCAACCGGCGCGCCATGGCGTCCGCCGGGCCGGCTGCCGCGTCGGGCCCGTCCCCGCCGTACATCCGCACCCGCAGCACGTCCGTCGCGGCGTAGGCCGTGCCGGGGTGGCAGCCGACCGTGCCCGCGGGCAACGGTATGACGTGCTGGCCGAGGACCACGTCGGGCTTGCCGAAGCGGGTGAAGAGGCCGTCGTCGGTCATCGCCCGTGCCCCCTGGCCGGTCTCCTCGGCGGGCTGGAAGACCGCCAGTACCGTCCCGGACCAGTGTTCGCGGCCCTCGGCCAGCAGCCGCATCGCGCCCAGCAGACAGGTGGTGTGCATGTCGTGGCCGCAGGCGTGCATCACCCCCGCGGCGGTGGACGCGTAGGGCAGCCCGGTGCGCTCCTGCACCGGCAGCGCGTCGAAGTCCGCCCGCAGCAGTACGGTCGGCCCGGCGCCACCGCGCAGGACCGCCACCACACCGGTACGGCCGACGCCCTCGGTCATCTCGTACCCGTAGGCCCGTGATCTGCGGGCGACCTCCGCGGCGGTGTGGTGCTCGGCGAAGGACAGTTCCGGGTGGGAGTGCAAATCCCGGTACAGCCCCGCCAGTTCACGGCGCCGTGCCTCGTCGAGGCCGGCCAGCACCCGCGTCGTTTCGTCTGACATGGCGCGACACCCTTCGATCCCTCCGATGCCCCTCCGCGGGCTCCAGCTTCACCCGAAGGGCCCTCACCCGCGACCGCTCGGCCGGCGTCGTGGAACGGGCCCGGCCGTGGAACGGCGGCCGGACCCGGTGGGACACGCGCTCGGGCGCGTCGACGCGGTGTGGGCCGTCCGGGTGACGGTGCGACGCCGGCCGCGCTCCGGCCGGTGGTTCAGCCCAGCGACTCCGCGAGCCGGTCCGCGAAGCCCGGGGGAAGGTTGGCCTCCTCGGCCAGGGTGCCGCGGTACGTCGCGTCCTTGGCCGCCGTCAGCCCGTCCAGCCGCAGGGAGGCGAGGTCGGCCGGGCCCTCCTCCAGTCCTGCGTCCGGCCCGCCGACGACGGGCCCGCTGGGCACGGCCCGGCCCGCTTCGAGCAGGGGCAGCCGCGGGCGGAGTTCGGCGCCCGTCGGCTCGATCTCGTCCAGGGCCAGCCGCCACCGCGGCCCGGCGACGCCTTCCTCGGGCGGTGCCCGGCGGGCCCGGTCGGCGGTGCCGGGGAGGTCCGCCAGCGCCTGGGTGAGGAGCCGGGCGGCCTCGGCGACGGTGAGGGCGCCCACGGCGGGGTCCGCCGACTCCTGGTCCAGGTGCAGCGCCCGGCCGGCCGGCAGGCCCCGCACCCCGGTCTCCAGTTCCGTCTCCGGGGCCAGGGCCTCCATCAGCGCCCGCGTGCCGTAGCGCGCGTGGCCCGCGATCACGACCAGGCTCAGCTCGCCGTCCCGGGCGTCGATCAGCGTGCTGTACGCGTCACCCGCCGCCCCGGCCACGACGAGGAGGTCGGCCCGCGCGCCCGCCCGCAGCGAACCGAGGGCCGCTTCCCAGCGCAGCATGACGGCGGGGTTGCGGGTGGCCATGTCGACGAGGTCCCGGTCGCTGAAGACACCGCCCGCGGCGGCCGAGGCCAGCCGGGCCGCCTTGAGTTCGCCGAGCAGTCCCTTGCTGCCGGAGACCGACCAGTCCGATCCCAGCGCGAGGGGCACTTCGGCCCGCCGGGCGGCGGCCACGTCGGCGGTCCGGCCGTAGAGCAGCAGGTTCGACAGCGGTGACCAGACCATGGACGCGCCGTGCGCGGCCAGTACGGGGAAGTCCTCGGCGAGCAGACCGGCGCAGTGGATGCCGATCAGGTTCTCCGTGATGGCCCACTTCTCGTGCCCGCCGTCGTCGTGGAACCTCAGGGCCAGGAAGTGGTTGCGGGCGGCCTCGTCGCGGCCTTCGGCGAGATGCAGCAGCAGCCGGCGTCCCTGGTTCAGCCGGGCCAGGAACTTCCGCGCGTCCACGGCTTCGACGTCCGCGATCCTGGAGGCCGCCTCGGGCAGCGCCGGGTCGTCCGTGGCCTCGACGTTGCGTACCACCCCCCGGTACATGCGGCGGGCTCCGGTGTTGGAGAACAGGGCGATGCCCTGGCTGGTGGTGGTTCCGTTGACGAGTGCCTTGGCTTCGACGTAACGCACGACGGCGGGCATCAGCGCGGCGTCCTCGCCCAGGACGCGCATCGGTCCGGTGACGAGTCTGCGGTAGTCGGGGTTGCGGGCCCCGCCCCACCGCGAGCGGTTCGGGTAGTTCTCCGGGACCTGCCACAACGGCAGCACGTTGTACGGCAGGTGGTTGTGCAGCTCGATCAGCCCGGGGTAGACGCTGCCGCCACTGCGGACGACCGGCGTCAGCTCGTGGCCTTCCGGCGGGCCGGCCGCGGCGGGCCGTATCGCGTCGATGACGCCCCGGTCGACGTAGACGACACCGTCGTCGAGCACGTCGTGCCGGGCGTTCATCGTCACGACGCGGCCCCGCAACGCGAAACGCGGTCCCGCCAGGGGGTCCACCGGGGGCTCTACGGGTGGTGACATCCGCTGGTCCCTCCGCAGTGCGTACAGGGAACAGTCCTGGTATGAGGTAACAATTTTCCCACGGGTGCGGCCGCCGCGCTCACCACACCGGCAGGCCTTGGCGGGCCCGGGCGGCGTACAGGAGAAGCACGATGCACGACTTCGATCCCGGCTGTGCCGAAGAGCCGTATGCCACGCTGGCACGCGTCTTTCCCGGCACGGAGACCTACCCGCCCCGGGACTTCCGCACGGAATGGGGCCCGGTCTTCCATCGCGGGCGGCTGGACGGCACGGCCCGGGTGCTGGTCCTCGGCGAGGCGCCCGGGGCGCACGAGGCCGTCGTCCGGCGGGTCCTGGTCGGCACGGCGGGGCGGCGCGTGCAGGGCTTTCTCGCCAAGCTCGGCATCGGGACCGGCTACGTCATGGTCAACACGTATCTGTACGGCGTCCACGGCCGGCACACGGGCGACGCCCACGCGGTGGACCCCGGCATCGCCCTGTACCGGCACACGTGGCTGGACGCCCTGATGGCGAGCAGTCCCGTGGAGGCCGTCGTCGCACTGGGCCGGCCGGCCGACACGGCGTTCCGCCTCTGGCGCGAGACCCCCGCGGGACAGGCCTACGACGGCGCCTACGAGCCCATCCCGGACCCCACCCGCCCCGACGGCGCCGCGTCCTGCGGAACACCCCGGGCGGTCGCCGTGGCGAAGACGCTCAGCGCCTGGAACGCCGCCCTGGACGCCCTGCGCCCGGTGGTCACACCGGACGCCCCGGTGGCGCCGGCCCCTTACGGGGAGGTTTTCGCACCCGCGGATCTCGGCGACATCCCCGAGGGTGACCTGCCCGCCGGTCTGCCGGCCTGGATGCGGGGCGGCGAGCCGTGGGCGAGCCGTCAGGGGCCGACGGCGGAGGAGCGGGCCACGATCACGGTGCGGGTCCCGCTGTCCCAGCGCCCGTTCTGACGGCCTCCGCGGTGGCGCGCGGCCCCGGCTCCCGCGCTTCCCGTGGTGGGGAAGCGCGGGAGCCGGGGCCGGGCGGCACGGTGGTCAGCTCTCGGCCGGAGCCTCCTCGGCCGCGGCCGGCGCGGCGGCCGCCACCGCCTCCTCGGCCTCCTCTTCCTCCTCCGCCGCCGGCTCCGTCTGGGCGGCGACGATCTGGAGGACCGCGGCGTCCTCCTCGATGGCCAGGGAGCTGCCGCGCGGCAGCTCGATGTCCCCGGCCCGGATGGTGTGACCGGCCTCCAGGCCCTCGATGGACACCGTCACCCCTTCCGGGATGTGGGTGGCCTCGGCCTCGACCGGCAGGGCGTTGAGGATGTGCTCCAGCAGATTGCCGCCCGGTGCCAGATCCCCCTCGGTGAGCACCGGTACCTCGACGGTGACCTTCTCGCCCTTCTTCACGGCCAGGAAGTCCACGTGGACGAGGAAGCCGCGGATGGCCTCGCGCTGCACGGCCTTGGGGATGACCAGTTCGCTCTTGCCCGCGACGTCGAGTCTGAGCAGGACGTTCGGTGTCTTCAGGGCCATCATCAGCGAGTGGCTGTCGATCGCCACGTGCTTGGGGTCGGCGCCGTGCCCGTAGATGACGCCGGGGACCTTGTTGTCACGACGGGTGCGACGGGCGGCACCCTTGCCGAAGTCATTACGCAGCTCGGCGCTCAGCTTTACCTCAGCCATGACGCACTCCTCGTGTTCGGACTGTCCGGTGACGGTGGCCCGGCCACGGCGGGCCTGGTACGAGGGGTGCGCCGACAACGGTCGCCGCACCCCATGAGTACGGCCTCCCGCGCCGAGCAACGCCGCGAGTTTACCCAGCCGGGGCACCGCATGATCCAACCCTGCTCCATCCGGCCGAACCGGCGCGTCGCCGCTCGCCTGGCCGGCGGGTTCCTCGGCCGACGGCCCCTTGTGCCGCCTGCGGCGGCAGAGCGCCCTGCGGGCGCGTCCTCAAACGCCGGACGGGCTTGGTTCAGGCCTGCCGCAGGCCGGGATGTTCGAAGTCCTGGCCCATGAGGCGGTAGGTCTGTCCGCGCTTGGCGAGGGCCCAGTCGTTGTCGGGGTTGATCTCCAGGGCGCGTCGCAGGTCGAGGACCGCTTCCGGCAGACGGCGGAGGTCGAGGTAGGTCGCGCCCCGTCCGGCGACGGCCCAGTCGTTGTCCGGGTTGATCTCCAGCGCGCGGTCGAAGTCGGCGAGGGCCTCGTCGAAGCGGCCGGTGACCCGGTAGGCCTCGCCCCGGCCCGCGATCGCCCAGTCGTAGCGCGGGCTGAGGGCGATGGCCCGGGTCAGGTCCCTGACCGCCTCGTCGTAGCGCTCCAGGAGCCGGTAGGCGGCGCCGCGCAGCGCGCAGGCCCACGCGAAGTCGGGGTTGACGGCGAGGGCCCGGTCGAGATCGGCGATCGCCTGCGGGTAGCCGCCCAGGACCCGGTGGGCGGCGGCCCGGCCGGCCAGCGCCATGGCGTTGCCGGGGGCGCTGTCCAGCGCGTGGGTGAAGGCGGTGACGGCGTCCTCGTAACGGCCGAGCGCCAGGTAGCACGTGCCGCGGGTGGCGTGCGCCCAGCCGAGCGCGGGCCGGATGCCGAGGGCCCGGTCGAGGTCGGCCAGCGCCTCGTTGAAGCGGCCCATGAGCCGGTGGGTGTAACCGCGGTTGGCGAGGACGGCGGGGGCCTCGGGGGTGATCTCCAGGGCGCGGTCGAAGTCGGCGAGGGCCTCGTCGAAGCGGCCCATGTACGCGTGGAGCATGCCACGGCTGGTGTGGACGCGCGCGGAGGCCGGGTCCCACCGCAGGGCCTGCCCGTAGTCCGCGAGTGCGTCGTCGAGGTACCCGGCCCAGCGGCGTTTCTCCGCCCGGAACACGAAGGCGCGGGCACGGTCCCCGGCGTCGAGGGTGGCCTCGGCCAGGACGACGTCGAGCGCCCGCAGCGTGTCCAGGTGATCGTCCGTCAGGACGTCGAGGATGTGCCGGCCCAGGGCGCGGGCGGGTTCCAGACCGGCCGTCTCGCCCGCTTCGACGAGGATCCGGCAGCAGCGCCTGATCAGGGCGGGGTCGTGCTCGCAGGCGTCGACGACGAAGCTCAGCGGGGCGGGCAGTGTGGTGTGGGGAGAGGCGCACAGGCGGTGGTACATCTCCTCCAGCCGGCATTCCACCCATCGTTCGTCGCACCACCGGCCCTCCGGGGGGAGTTCCTCCTCGATCCGCCGGCGCAACCCCTCGAACGTGCCGGCCAGCCGGCTGTGTTGCGCGTACCAGCGGCCCGGCGCGCTGTGGAAGCGCAGGCGCAGCATGTTCGTCCGTACGACCTCGTGGTAGCGGCAGACACCGGCGTGGTCGGTGACGAACGGCTGGGTGCGCAGCCAGCCGAAGAGGTGGGCGGCTTCCGGTGCGACGGCGGCCCGGTACACGTCCTCGTTCAGCTGCCGGGGGACGGCGGCGGCCACGGCCGCCTCGCGGCGCACGGGGTCGCTGATCCCTTTCAGGAAGCGCTCCACGGCCGTGCCGCTCGGGTCGCCGGCCTCGTGGGGGCCGCCCGGGTGGTTCTCGGCCAGCAGCGAGACCAGGACGGGCAGCCGGCTCGACACCCGGATGATGTCCTCGACGACGGTCTCCTCCACGACGCCCTTGGCCGCGAGCAGTTGGCGTGCCTCGGCGTCGGTGAACGGATCGAGGGGCAGGTGCCGGACGACGTCGGGGTAGTCACCCCAGCCGACGGTGCCGAGCCGGCGCTGCCCGGCGAGGACCACGACGGTGCTGGCGGGCAGCGCGCCGTAGGACTCGCTCAGTACGACGCCGCGCAGCCAGCTGTCGAGGACGGGCCCGGTGCGTTCGTAGGTGTCGATGAAGAGCACCAGCCAGGGCCTGCGGCGGGCGGCGTCGCGGAGGTCCTCGGTGAAGGCGGGGGTCAGGGCCTTGAGGGGGGACATCACGAGTTCCACGTCGTCGTGGCTGTGGAAACAGGCGGTCAGCCGGGCGCGGACCCGGTCCGCGCCCTGGGCCGGCTGGGCGGAGTCCAGCGCCCCGGCCACGACGCCGAGCCCGGGGACCAGCCCCAGGGCGGCCAGGCTCAGCTGCGCGGCGGCCCGGCCACCGGCCGAGGGCGCCTCCTCCCGGCCGTCGCCGTCGTGCCGGGCGGCCAGCACCGTGGCGCGGAAGGCGGTCTCCGCCTCGTACAGCTTCTGGTGGTAGTCCGCCAGCAGACGGTCGAACTTGCGGAGCGGAAAGCCCTGCCGGGCGAACGCGGCGCTGATACGGCCCATGGCCTCGGGCGTGCTGTTGACCGAATCGGTCACGAAGGCCGTGACCGCCCGCCGGCCGCGGGCGATCTCCTCCATCTGGCGCAGCAGGAAGGTCTTCCCCACTCCGCTGTCGCCGTGCACATGAAACACGAAGCGGTGGGAGGTGTCGTCGGGCGGGCGGCGGAAGGTGTCCCGGAAGGCGGCCAGTTCCGCCTGCCGGCCGACGAAGCCGGACCGGTGCCGGCGCGAGATCAGGTCCTGAAGGGAAAGGTCTTGCTCAGACACCGGAATTCCCCCTCCGCACGAGCCGGTTCGGCCCGTCGCGGCCTCCCGCACACGGCGGAAAGTATAGGCAGCGGACAGGACGGTCACGAGGGACGCGGGGGCGCACACCCCCGGCGTCCGCACCCCGTCGCGACGGTGGGGGCGGGTCCGCTCCCGGGGGATCAGCGGGTTGTCCAGGCATCCGAGCACGGCGGAGGGGGCTGTGCGCTGGGCACGCCCCCCGCGCTCCCGCCGGGTGGCCGCCGGGTGCCGGACGCGGCTGAAAATGGGTGGCGCTCCCTGCCCGTCGGCTGCCGCCCGCCCCCGGGGCATCCCCCGTGCCCGGGTGTCACCCGTTCGCCGTCGTGTTCACCTCCTGGCAGTGGCCGGGCCGACGGCTCGGGGGTGCTCCGGCGGGCCGGCGAGGGCGTGGAACTCCTCGGCGGGGGCCAGCCGGTCCGCCAACGGCTCGGTGTCCCCGCTCCAGGACAGTTCGCCCATCACCTCGCCCACGGCCCGCGCGAGGGCCCGGGTGGCCAGCGTCGGATACAGCGCGAGCGCGTAGCCGATCTCCTGGAGCGCGGCGGCCGTCGGCGGGGGCGTGGCGCCGGGGCTCGCGTCCGCCATCGCCGGGATGCCGCGGCGGACGGTGATCTCCTCGGTGATCCGGCGCATCTGCTCCGGCGAGGCGGGGTGCGCGACACAGATCGCGTCGGCCCCCGCGTCCACGCACCGGTGGGCGCGGTCGAGGGCCTCGTCGATCCCGTGGACCGGCAGGGCGTCCGTACGAGCCATGATCAGCATGTCGGGGTCCCGGCGGGCGGCGACGGCGGCCTCGATCCTGCCGATCAGTTCCGCCGCCGGTACGACGACGGTGCCGCTCTCCGTGGCGTGCACGGTGTTGTCGTCGGTGCCACCCGGTGTGTCTTCCCGCTCGCCCACGGCCCGCCCGTGCTGCCGTCGCGCGGGCCGGTCCGCCAGGAACAGGCCGGCAGCGCCCGCGCTCTCATACTGCCGTACCGTCCACGCTACGTGGGTGACGTCGCCGTACCCGTCGTCCGCGTCCGCGAAGACGGGGATGTCGACGGCGTCGACGGTCCGCCAGACGACGTCCGCCATCTCCCGCGCGCTCAGCAACCGGGCGTCGGGGCGCCCCAGCAGTGCCGCGGCGCTCGCGGCGCCACCGACGCCGACGGCCCGGAAGCCCGCGCCCTCGATGATGCGGGCGCACAGCGGGTCGTGCGCGATCGGCACCATGAGCATCTTCGGCCCGGCGAGGTGGGCGCGGAAGCGCTGCCGGTTGTTCATCGGTGTCTCCTGACTCGCTGCCCCCAGTGTGAACGCGGTTCACCGACTCCGGCGACTCGTGCGGTGTCCTCAATCGCCGGACGGGCTGGCTGTGGCTGAGGTCAGCCACAGCCAGCCCGTCCGGCGATTGAGGACGCGCCCGCAGGGCGCCCGCCGCCGCAGGCGGCACAAAAGCCCTAGTGGCCAACGTCAAGGCGGGTGCTCAGCCACGCGTGGGCCCGGGCCAGTGGGGCCGGGGCCCACCAGTTGGCACGTCCCGCCAGGGTCAGACAGGCCGGTACCAGAACTCCGCGGACCAGGACCGCGTCGACGAGCACGGCGACCGCGAGCCCCGTGCCCAGCAGTTTCAGCAGTGTCACCCCCGAGGTGGCGAGGGCACCGGTGACCACGGCCACCGCGAGGGCGCCCGTGGTCACCAGCCGGCCCGTCCGCGCGACGCCCTCCACCACGGACCGCCGGTTGTCGCCGGTCAGTGCGTAGTGTTCCTGCACGCGCGACAGCAGGAAGATCTCGTAGTCGATCGCGAGGCCGAACGCGATGACGAACATCAGCAGCGGCATCGTCATGTCGAGCGCACCGGTGACGGTGAACTCCCCGACCACACCGCGCAGCCGGCCGTCCTGGAAGACGTGGACCATCAGCCCGAAGCTCGTGCCGAGGCTGAGGGCCCCGATCACCAGTGCCTTCACGGGCAGCAGCACGCTCCCGGTGAGCAGGAAGAGCATCGTCCACGTCGTCACCACGACGATCCCCGCCGCGAGCGGCAGCCGGTCGCGCACCGCGTCCCGGGTGTCGGCGAGGTACGCCGCGCGCCCGGTGACCAGCCGCGCGCCGGGGGCCGGCAGGGACCGCAGTCGTTTCACCAGGTCCCGTCCGGCGGCCGACTGGGGGTCCTCGGGGCCGGTCACGGTCAGCACGGCGCCCGGCCCGGGTGGCGTGGCGACCCGTACCCGGTCCTGCCGCGCGGCCGTGGCGGGGGTGCCGACGGCGTTCGCCCAGGGGTGCGCTGCCTCCCCCCGGGGCACGGGCATCCAGCCGACGCGTGCGACGGACGGCAGTGCCGCGATCCGGTGCTCGTAGGCGAGCAGTGCCGCCCGGTCGTGGACGCCGTCGGCGTCCGGCAGCACGACCGTCAGGTTCCGTTCGGCGCGGGAGACGAAGTTCTCGCGGATGGCCTGGGACGTCCGGTGCGCCTCGGTGTGCGCGGGCAGTACCCGCTCGTCCGACAGGCCGAAGTTCACGTGGGTGAAGGGCGAGGCGAACACCAGGAGCGCCAGCGCGCAGCCGCCGCCGTAGTACACCGGGCGCCGGGTGACGACCTGGGCGACGCGCCGCCAGGCCGGGCTGTCCGCCCGTGGCTTCCCCGGTCGGGCGTGCCGCCGTCCGCGCGGCAGGGCGAGCGGGTCCCAGCGGTCGACGCGGGTGCCGAGGAGCGTCAGGACGGGCGGGACGAGCAGGGTGGCCGTGGCCGCGGCGAGCAGGGCCACCGCGATTCCGGCGCAGGCCATGGACCGCAGGAACGGCAGGGGCAGTACCAGCAGGGCCGACATCGACAGGGCCACGGTGCAGGCGGAGACGGCCACGGTGTGCCCGGCCCTGCGCGCGGTCCGTGCGACGGCGGCGGCCACGGGCTCGCCCGCGCGCAGTTCCTCGCGGTAGCGGGTGACGAGGAACAGCCCGTAGTCCACGGCGAGTCCGAAGCCGAGCGCGGTGGTGAGGTTCATCGCGAAGACCGACACCGGCATCGCGTAGCTGAGCAGCCGCAGCAGCGCGACGGTCCCGACGACGGCCACCACGCCGATCACGAGGGGGACGAGCGCGGCCACCAGGGAGCGCAGGGCGAGGACGAGGATGAGCAGGGTGAGGGGGGCGGCGACGATTTCGGCGCGTACCAGGTCGCGCTGGCTGACCCGGCCGGCCTCCACACTGACCCAGGCCGGTCCGGTGGCCCACACGCGCAAGGCCCCGTGGTCGCGGGCGAGTCGGGGCACCAGGGCTTCGGCGGTTCGCGCGGCGTCGCGGTCCGCTCCGGTGAGGTCGGCCGTGACGATCGCCTGGGTCCCGTCCGTGGACCGGAGGGACTCGTCGGTGCCGGCCGCGCCACCCGACCAGTAGGAGCGCACGCCGCTGACCCCCGCCGCGTGGGCCAGCCGCCGGGTGAGCCGCCGCCCTTCCGCCTGTGCCCGCGGCGTGTCGACGCCGCCGGCGGCCTCTACGAGCAGCACGAGATCGGAGTTGGCGCCACCGAAGCGGTCGGTCAGCATCCGGTTGGCGCGTGCGGACTCGGTGCCGGACGCGGTGTAGCCGCCGTTGGCCAGCCGCTCCTGGGTGCCGGCCCCGGCCACGCCGAGCAGCAGGGTCAGCACGGCGGCGAGGGCGCAAAGGAGCCATGCCCGGCCGCGCCCGGTGCGGCCGGGTGCGGCACCGGCCGCGGCCCCGGTCCCCGTGGCGCTCGGGGGGTCCGGGGCCGGGGCGGTGGCGAGGTCCTGGGAGGTCACGCGGCCCGGAAGAACAGCACGGCGTTCTGCCCGCCGAAGCCGAAGGAGTCGCTGATCGCCGCCTCCATGCGGTGCCGTCGCGGTTGTTTCGTCACCACGTCCAGATCCATTCCGTCGTCCAGCCGGTCCAGATTGGCGGTCGGCAGAATGAGCTGGCGTTCCAGCGACATCACCGTGCAGGCCGCGTCGATCGCGCCCGCGGCCCCGAGCGAGTGCCCGATGGCGCCCTTGACGGACGTCACCGGCGGGGGTGTGCGGAACACCTTCGAGAGCATGGAGGCTTCCACGCGGTCGTTCAGGGGCGTGGACGTGCCGTGCGCGTTGACGTGGTGCACCTCCGACACGTCGGCGCGGGCGTCCGCGAGCGCGGCGAGCACCGCGCGGCGCGCACCGGCTCCCTCCGGGTCCGGCCGGGTGGGGTGGAATCCGTCGCTGGAGGCCCCGTAGCCCGAGACGTAGCCGCGGATGCGCGCACCACGGGCACGGGCGTACTCCGGCCGTTCCAGGACGAGGACGGCCGCCGCCTCGCTCAGCACGAACCCGTCGCGGTCCGCGTCGAACGGCCGGGACGCGCCCGCCGGGTTCTCGCGGTTCTCCGACAGTGCCCCCATCCGGTAGAAGGCGGCCGAGCCCATGGAGACGCGTGCGCAGTCGGTGCCGCCGGCGATCGCGATGTCACAGGCCCCGGTCCGCAGCAGGTCGCGGGCGGTGCCGATCGCCGTGGTGCCCGCCGCGCAGGCCGTGGAGGTGGTGAGGCAGGGGCCCAGCGCCTGGAGGTCGGTGGACACCTCGCCCGCGACCATGTTGGGCAGCGAACGCAGCAGGGCGGTCGGCGAGATGGCCTGCACCCGGCCCTCGGCCAGGTTGCGGTACTCGGCGGGCCAGCGGTCGCCGCCGTTGCTGGCGCAGCCGAGGACGACGGCCACCCGGGGGCCGTCCCAGGTGCCGGTGTCCAGGGCCGCGTCGGCGACCGCCTCGCGGGCGGCGACCATGGCCAGGTGGATGAACCGGTCGTTGCGCCAGGTGATGCGCTTGCCGAGCAGGGCCCCGCCGTCGAAGTCGTGGGCCGCGCAGGAGAAGTCGACGGGCAGCCCGGCCAGCCACGGGTCCCGGGCGCCGAAGCCCACTCCTTCGCACAGTCCGTCCCAGGTGGCCTCCCGGCCGAGCCCCGCCGGCGTCACCATGCCGATTCCGGTGACGGCGGCGTCCAAGGCGCTCACCGCGCGGGCCCGGCCACGGCCACCGGCTGGTCCCCGGCCGGGGCGGCCGGCTTCCCGTCGGGGCGGCCCGCCACGAGCTGGTCGAGGTACGCGGCGGCCTCTCCGACCGTGGCGTCACCGTGTTCCTCGGGCAGGGTCACCTGCAGTCGGTCCTCGAGCATGGTGATCAGCTCGACCCTGGCCAGCGAGTCGACTTCGAGCTGCTCGAACGTCGCGTCCGGGTTGATCTCCTCCTCGGGGACGCCGAAGTGCTCGGTGAGCAGACAGGCCATCAGGTCATAAGCGGGTTCCATCGATCGCTCTCCTCGATCGGAGCCGGACACCGGGCCATCGCACGTTTGACTTATCAGCTGTCTGATGTCATTGCGCTATATTCCGGCTATTTGTCCGATGCAGCGTCACCCGCCAGGATGCCGCGGGTCCACCGACACGCGCGCCGTCGGCAGGGGTATCACCCGTACTGCCGACGGGCGGCGCGTGTCCGCGTACCGCGGGGCCGGGGCCCGCGGGCCCCGGCCCGCCCGCCCGGTCAGCCCTCGGACGCGGCCGGCACGGCGGCCAGGTGCCCGCGCAGGGCCGTGATGACGGCGGGGGCCTGGCTGCTGAGGAAGAAGTGCCCGCCCGGGTAGACCTGCATGTCGAACGCGCCGGTGGTGTGGCCCTTCCAGTCCTCGGCCTCGTCGAGGGAGGTCTTGGGGTCGTCGTCGCCCACCATGACGGTGACGGGGCAGCGCACGGACGCGCCCGGCTCGCTGCGGTAGGTCTCCACCGCCCGGTAGTCGGCCCGGATGGCGGGCAGGACCATCCGCAGCATCTCCTCGTCGCCGAGCACCCGGGTGTCCGTACCGCTCATCTCGCGCAGCTCGGCGACGATGCCGTCGTCGTCGCGCTGGTGGACGTTCTCGTCGCGATAGCGGGAGGGTGCGCGGCGCCCGGAGGCGAACAGCCGCGCCGGGCCCCGCCCGTCGCGTTCCATGCGGCGGGCGACCTCGAAGGCCACCAGGGCGCCCATGCTGTGCCCGAAGAACACCACCGGCCGGTCCAGCCAGCCGGCGAGCGCCGCGTGGACCCGTTCGGCGAGCGTCGCGATGTCGTCCACGCAGGGTTCCCGGCGGCGGTCCTGGCGCCCGGGGTACTGGATCGCCAGGACGTCGGCGTCCGGCGTCAGCGCCGAGGCGAGGGGCAGGTAGAAGCTCGCGGAGCCGCCCGCGTGCGGGAAGCAGACCAGCCGTACGGGGGCGTCCGGGGCGGGGCGGAAGTTGCGGCACCACAGCGTGTCGTCCACGGGTATTTCAGCCATGCTCGTCCTTCGTCTCGTTCACTTTCGGCGCGCTGTCACTATCCGCGCGCCGGCCGAGCGGACACAAGACCGCACCGCACCGGGCACGGAATCTCTGGGCGTTTCCCTTGCACTTCCACCGCACTCCGCACCTGCCGCGGGCCGGTCGACGGACGACGGCCCGGCCACGGCGGAAAACCGTCGGGCTTTTCTGGCCCGAAAGTTCCGCCGTGGCCGAGCCGGAACGGCCGATTGACCGGTCGATCGACGTCAATCTTTTATGGGTGTCACTTGATGAATTCCTCGACGACCTTCGGCGGCCAGGTGCCCACATTGAGCACCCCCATGGAGTAGGCCCGCGAGACGAGAGCGGCCCGGTTGGGCACCTTGAGCTTCCGGAGCAATCCGGTCACGTGGTACTCGACGCCCTGCCGGCTGAGGTAGAGGCGTGACGCGAGCGGGACCGTGGAGATCCCGGCGGCTATCCCCTCGAGGATGCGCGCGTCTATCTCGGTGAGAATCTTCTTCCGGTTGGTGACCACCCCGGCGTCGTCGGATCCCTGGGTCTGCGGCATCAGCACCAGGATCGACGCGTCCTCGGGCGTACCGCCGCGGACCGCGATGGCCGTCAGGGGGCTGGCGAACGCCGAGTCCTCCTGCCGGACCCCGACCACATGGGTGGCGAAGCGCTGGCGCTTACCCTCCACCAGCCGTGAGAACTGGCGCATCAGCGGCTGCTGGACGCTGGGGTGCACCAGGTCCTGGAAGCTGCGCCCGCACATGTCGGCCGAGGAGGCACCGAACTGGCGGAAGAACTCCTGATTCGCCTGTCGGATCGTCAGGGTCGGATCGAGGGAGGCCATACACAGGCCCGGCTGGTCGAACTGCGGCTGGTTGACCCCTTGGTCGTCCGTGTATCCGCGAGTAACGCCCGGTACCAAGTCTGCAAGTAAGGAATTAGCCACGAGCCTGCCAATCTTTCAGGTTCCGCAGAGCGTTCAGAACCACGCGCTAGAAATGCGTCAGAAAACCGGTACGGGCCTCGGTCGGAATGCCCTGGACTGCCCGGCTCCGGAACCGCACAGTAGATAGATCCGAGGAGGCGCGTCAACGTCATCCAGCCCCATACGACTAAGCCTGCGGTTTGTTCTTCCCAAAGGGTTCGGTTGGTTCGGTCCAAGGCCGGGGTTTCGGTGGTTCGGTACGGTCCGCCCGTCGGCACCCGGCGGGTGGGCGGCTGGCGCCGCTGGTCGGGCCCGAGGCGGGCGCGGGTTCCACGAGCCGCCCGATGCGCGGAAACACTAAGGACATCCTTGGACATCCACCCGCGTGGTTGACGTTCCGGGGGGATCGCTGGTCTTCTACGCCCGCACGGCCGACCCCCCTCATCGCGAAGGACTCGACGCATGGACATAGTGGGTAACGGATTCCTCGCCGGAAGCCTACGGCCGATCGCGGGCCGCCACCCGGGAACGGTGGCACTGGCGGCGGGAGTCTCCCGGGCGTCCGCTGCCTCCGATGCCGATTTCGCCCGTGAGGCCGCGTTGTTACGGGAGACCGCGCTGCGCTGCAAGGCCGACGGGCGACGGCTGTTGTTCTTCTCGACGTCCGCCGACGGCATGTACGGGGCTGCGGACGGGCCCGGGCGGGAGGACCGGCCGGTGGTGCCGTGCTCCCCCTACGGCGCGCACAAGCTCGCCCTCGAGGAGCAGTTGCGGGCCACGGGCGCCGACCATCTGATCGTGCGCCTCAGTCATGTGGTCGGTCCCGGGCAGCCTCCGCATCAGCTGGTCCCCACCCTGATCCGGCGGCTGCGGGGTGGTGTGGTCCGGATCCGCCGTGCCGCCACCGTCGATCTGATCGGGGTGACCGACACGGTGACCGTGATCGACCGTCTGCTGGCGATGGATCCGACCGCCGAGACGGTCAATGTCGCCTCCGGTGTCGCGGTCCCGGTCGACCGCGTCGTGGACCATCTGGAGCGCGGTCTCGGGCTGACGGCCCGCCGCGAGTACCAGGGGGCGGGCGGCCATCACATTATCTCCATCGACAAGTTGCGGACGCTCGTGCCCCAGGTGGACCGGCTCGGTTTCGGCCCGGACTACTACCGCCGGGTCCTGGACGTATTCAGTTGGGGGTTCAGGGAGGATTCGGCCGCGACACGCCTCTGAGCACCGGCGGTCACCGGTCCCCGCACGACGCCGGTGACCGCCGGCTCGCCGGCAGCCACTCCATTCCAGGGGATGGCGAGCGGGAATTTTGCTAGTTTCCGCGTCCGACGGGCGCGGGTCCGCCGGATGGGCCGCCCGACCGGGGGGATACCTCCCCGGCCGGGCGGCGGGGTTTTCAGGACAGGCCGAGCTCGTCGTCGAGGAGCGCGAACACCTCGTCGTCCGAGGCCGAGTCGATGTCGAACTCCGCTTCCTCGTCCCGGGCTTCGCCACGCAGGGCGTCCCACTTGGCCCGGAGCACTTCGAGGCGCCCGGACACCTGCTGGTGCACCTGCGCGTCGACGTCCATCTTCGCGATCGCCTTCTCCAGCGCGTCGAGCGCGCCGAGGAGCGATCCCGGCCCGGAGTCCGCCTCCTCCGCGAGGCGGGCGTGGAGGTGGCCCACGAGTTCCGCCGGCGTCGGGTAGTCGAACAGCAGCGTGGCGGGCAGCCGCAGCGCCGTGGCCCTGTTCATACGGTTCCGGAACTCCACGGACGTGAGGGAGTCGAATCCCAGGTCCTGGAACTGCCGGGTGGAGGTGATCGCCTGCCCGTCGGCGTGTCCGAGCACCGCCGCGGCCTGGTCGCGGACCAGTTCCAGGAGGACGTCGCGGCGTTCGTCGTCGCTCAGTCCGCCCAGACGCCGTGCGAGTCCCTCGGCGGCGTCCGTCACGGCCGTGACCGTCCTGCGCGCGGGAGTGTGGATCAGCCCGCGCAGCAGCGCCGGCGTCTCCCCCAGGGTGCGCAGCGCCGGAAGGTCGAGTCGCACGGGCACCACCATCGGGTCGGGGGCCGACAGGGCCGTGTCGAACAACGCCACGCCTTGCTCGACCGACAGCGCGGGCATGCCCGCACGGGCCATGCGCTGCACATCGGCGTCGCTGAGCGTGCCCGTCATGCCACCGGACTGGTCCCACGGACCCCAGGCGAGCGAGACGCCCGGCAGGCCCTCTTCGAGACGCCGCTGTATGAGTGCGTCGAGGAAGGCGTTGCCGGCCGCGTAGTTGCCCTGGCCCGCGCCACCGAACGTGCCGGCCACGGACGAGAACACCACGAAGGCGCTCAGGCCCATCTCGCGGGTCAACTCGTGCAGGTTCCACGCCGCGTCCACCTTCGGGCGCAGCACCGCCGACACACGCTCGGCAGTAAGCGAACCGATGACACCGTCATCCAGAACACCCGCCGCGTGGACCACGGCACTGACCGGGTGCTGGGCCAGCAGACCGGCGAGACCATCGCGGTCGGCGATGTCACACGCCGCCACCACCGTCTCCGCACCCAGCTCCGCCAACTCCGCGACCAGATCCTCCACACCGTCGGCACCAAGACCCCGACGGCTGACGAGCAGCAACTGCCGCACACCGTGCTCGGCCACCAAATGCCGCGCCACCACAGCGCCCAGACCACTGGTACCACCAGTGACGAGCACCCGGCCCCCGGCATCCCAAGCCACCGACTCGGACATGACTTCCGGCACCCGGGCCAGACGCGCGGCCGTGACCTCACCCTCGCGAATGGCCAACTGCGGCTCATCGGAAGCCAACGCCTCCACCAGCGGCAAAGACGTCACCTCCTGCGTGCCGAGATCCAGCAGCCCGAAGCAGCCCGGATTCTCCGACTGCGCCGAACGCACCAGACCCCACACCGAAGCAGCCGCCAGATCGGCACCGTCCACCGCACCCCGCGTCACGAACACCAGACGCGAACCAGCGAACCGCTCCTCCCCCAGCCACTCCTGCAACTGGCCCAACGCCCGGGTCACCAGGGCGTGCACGGAGTCGACCGTGTCGCCGCCGGACGCACCGGCCACGGGGATCAGGACCACGTCCGGCAGAGCCTCGGTAGCGGCCAGCGACGTGAGATCCGGGTGCGGGGCCAGGCCCGGCAGGGCCTCGGCCAGACCGAACACGTCCGGTCCCACCAGCGCCACGGTTTCCGTGGCCACCGGCTCGGCGGCCCGGACGGGCGTCCAGTCGACCCGGAACATCGAGTCCCCGACCGGCACCTCCGGACCGCCCAACTGCTCGGGCGTCACCGCACGGACCAGCAGCGAATCCACCGACGCGACCGGAGCACCCGAAGCGTCGGCGAGCGCGATGGAGATCGCGTTGTCACCGGTCGGGGTCAACCGCACCCGGACCTCGGAGGCGCCGGTGGCGTGCAGGGACACACCTTCCCATGAGAACGGCAGCCCGCCGCCGCCTTGGGTTCCGCCGTCGGTGAGCAGGGAGGCGTGCATCGCGGCGTCGAGCAGCGCGGGATGCAGACCGAAGACTCCCGCGTCGGCGGCCACCTCTTCGGGGAGGCGCACCTCGGCGAAGATGTCACCGTCACGCCGCCATGCCGCCCGCAGGCCCTGGAATCCGGGGCCGTACGCGAAGCCGGTTTCGGCGAACCGGTCGTAGCAGCCCGCGAGTTCCACGGGTTCGGCGCCGGTCGGCGGCCATTCCGTGGCATCGAAGGCTTCCCCGGTGTTGCCGGTGTCGACGGTCAGTACGCCCGTGGCGTGCTGTGTCCACGGCAGTTCGCCGCCGTTGTCGGGGCGGGAGTGGATGCCGAGCGTGCGGTTGCCGGTCTCGTCCGGGCTTCCGACCCACAGCTGCAGTTGGACGCCGCCCTGCTCGGGCAGGACGAGCGGTGCAGCGAGGGTCAACTCGTCGATCCGGTCACAACCGACCTCGTCACCGGCACGGATCGCCAGCTCCACCAACGCGGTACCAGGCAACAGAACCTTGCCCATCACCACATGATCCGCCAGCCACGGATGCGACTGCACCGACAACCGGCCCGTGAACAACACACCCTCACCACCGGCCAGCTCCACCGCCGCACCCAACAACGGATGCCCGGCAGAACCCAGACCCACCGCACGCATATCACCCACAGCACGCACCGCACCCACCGGCCAGAACCACTGACGCTGGAACGCATACGTCGGCAGATCCACCCGGCGAGCACCCGACCCGGCGAAGAACGCCGACCAGTCCACGGGGACGCCCTGGGCGTGCAGCCTGGCCAGGGCGGTGACGGCCGCGGTCTCCTCCGGCCGGTCCTTGCGCAGGGCCGGCACGAGAACAGTCCCCTCGGGAACGCTCTCGGCGGCCATCGCCGAGAGCACACCGTCCGGGCCCAGCTCCAGGAGGGTTCCGACACCCGCTCCGACCAGGGTCCGTACCCCGTCGGCGAACCGCACGGTCTCCCGGACATGCCGCACCCAGTACTCGGGGGAGGCCAGTTCGTCCGCCGCGGCGAACTCACCGGTGAGGTTGGAGACCACCGGCACCGTCGGCGCGTGGAACGACAACCCGTCGATCACCTTGCGGAAGTCGACCAGCATCGGTTCCATCAACGGCGAGTGGAACGCGTGCGACACCGGCAGACGCGACGTCTTACGCCCCTCCGCCGACAGTCGGCCCGCGATCTCCAGCACATCGGACTCCACACCGGCGATGACCACCGAAGACGGACCATTGACCGCCGCGACCGACACACCGTCCGACAGCAGCGGCAGCACCTCCTCCTCCGTCGCCTGAACGGCCACCATCGCACCACCGACGGGCAGCGCCTGCATCAAACCAGCACGCGCCGCGACCAAACGGCCGGCGTCCTCCAGCGAGAACACACCCGCGACATGCGCGGCGGCGATCTCACCGATGGAGTGTCCCGCCACGAAGTCCGGGGTGATCCCCAGGGACTCCACCAGCCGGAACAGCGCCACCTCGACCGCGAACAACGCGGGCTGGGTGTTACCGGTGCGGTTCAGCTCGTCCGGATCGTCACCCCACATCACGTCCCGCAGAGGCCGGTCAAGGTGCTCGTCGAGTACCGACAGGGCCTTGTCCAGGGCGTCCGCGAAGACCGGGAACCGTGCGTACAGCTCACGTCCCATTCCGATCCGCTGGCTGCCCTGACCGGAGAACAGCACCGCCAGTGAACTCTCACCGGCCGCTGCGCCCCGTGCCACCTCGATCACCTGGTCGTCGGCGGACAGGAGCACCGCCCGGTGCTCGAACACCGATCGGCCGGTGGCCAGGGAGAACCCGATGTCGGTCGCAGTGGCCGTTGTGTCGTCCGCGACGAACGACCGCAGCCGGTCCACCTGGGCGTCGAGCGCGGCCTCCGTCCTGGCGGACACCACCCACGGCACTACCACCGGGGACACCACCGGCTCCCGCCGCGGCACCTCGGCCGACGGTGCCTGCTCGACGATCACATGCGCGTTGGTGCCACTGATACCGAAGGACGAGATGCCCGCACGGCGTGCGTGCCCGGACTGCGGCCAGGCCGTGTTCTCCGTCAGCAGCTCGACCGCGCCGGCTTCCCAGTCCACGTGTGACGACGGCGCCGTCACATGGAGGGTCTGCGGAAGGATTCCCTCACGCATGGCCATGACCATCTTGATGACACCCGCGACACCGGCCGCGGCCTGGGTGTGACCGATGTTGGACTTCACCGAACCGAGCAGCAGCGGACGCTCCGCGTCCCGGTCCTGCCCATACGTGGCCAGCAGCGCCTGCGCCTCGATCGGGTCACCCAACGTCGTACCCGTACCGTGCGCCTCCACCGCGTCGACGTCGGCGGGCGCGAGTCCGCCGCTGGCGAGTGCCTGGCGGATGACGCGCTGCTGGGACGGGCCGTTGGGGGCGGTCAGTCCGTTGGAGGCACCGTCCTGGTTGATGGCACTACCGCGTACGAGCGCCAGGATGCGGTGGCCGTTGCGCCGGGCGTCCGACAGACGCTCCAGCACCAGCATGCCGACGCCCTCGGACCAGCCGACACCGTCGGCCGAGTCGGAGAACGCCTTGCACCGGCCGTCGGGCGACAGACCACGCTGACGCGAGAACTCCACGAACACCGACGGCGTCGACATCACCGTCACACCACCGGCCAGCGCCAACGAGCACTCACCACTGCGCAGAGCCTGCGCGGCGAGGTGGAGGGACACCAGCGAGGACGAGCACGCGGTGTCGACCGTCACCGCCGGGCCCTCCAGCCCGAGCGTGTACGAGACGCGGCCCGAGGCCACACTGCCCGCGCTGCCCTGGCCCTGATGGCCCTCGAACTCCTTGCCGTTCAGCGTGCTGCCGTAGTCGCTGTACATCACACCGGCGAAGACACCGGTCTGGCTGCCGCGCAACGACACTGGATCGATACCGGCCCGCTCGAACGCCTCCCACGACGCCTCCAACAGCAACCGCTGCTGCGAGTCCGTCGCCAGCGCCTCACGCGGGCTCATACCGAAGAACTCCGGGTCGAACTCACCCGCGTCATGCAAGAAACCACCCGAGCGCGTATACGACGTGCCCGCGTGTCCCGGGTCCGCGTTGTAGAGGCCGTCGACGTCCCAGCCACGGTTGGCCGGGAACCCGGACACCGCGTCCGTGCCTTCGGTGACGAGCCGCCACAGGTCCTCGGGCGAGCTGACCCCACCGGGGTACCGGCACGCCATGCCCACGATCACCACGGGGTCGTCGCTCACCATCGCGCGCGACGGGGCCGGCACGGCGACCGCCGCGTCCGAGCCCAGCAGTTCATCCCCGACGAACGACGCCAGGGCCTGGACGCTCGGGTAGTCGAAGACGAGCGTGGCCGGCAGCCGGAGCCCGGTCACGGTGTTCAGCCGGTTCCGCAGTTCCACCGCCGTGAGCGAGTCGAAGCCGAGGGCGCGGAACGCCCGCGACGGGTCGATCTCATCGCCACTGACGTGGCCCAGTACGAGGGCCACCTGGCTGCGGACCAGGTCGAGGAGGGTCTCTTGGCGCTCCTCGCCGTTCATCCCGGCCAGTCGCTGTGCCAGCCCGGTGGCGGTACTCGACCCGGCCACCGCGGCCCGACGGGAACGTACCCGCACCAGACCACGCAGCAGCGACGGCACCTCCCCCGAGGCACGCAGCGCCGGAAGGTCGAGTCGCACGGGCACCACCACCGGGTCGGGGGCCGACAGAGCGGCGTCGAACAACGCCACGCCTTGCTCGACGGACAGTGCGGGCATTCCGGAGCGGGCCATGCGCTGTACATCGGCGTCGCTGAGCGTGCCGGTCATGCCACCGGACTGGTCCCACGGACCCCAGGCGAGTGACACACCGACCACACCTTCTTCGTGACGCCGCTGTATGAGTGCGTCGAGGAAGGCGTTGCCGGCCGCGTAGTTGCCCTGGCCCGCGCCACCGAACGTGCCGGCCACGGACGAGAACACCACGAAGGCGCTCAGGCCCATCTCGCGGGTCAACTCGTGCAGGTTCCACGCCGCGTCCACCTTCGGGCGCAGCACCGCCGACACACGCTCGGCAGTAAGCGAACCGATGACACCGTCATCCAGAACACCCGCCGCATGGACCACGGCACTGACCGGGTGCTGGGCCAGCAGACCGGCGAGACCGTCACGGTCGGCGATGTCACACGCCGCCACCACCGTCTCCGCACCCAGCTCCGCCAACTCCGCGACCAGATCCTCCACACCGTCGGCACCAAGACCCCGACGGCTGACGAGCAGCAACTGCCGCACACCGTGCTCGGCCACCAAATGCCGCGCCACCACAGCGCCCAAGCCACTGGTACCACCAGTGACGAGCACCCGGCCCCCGGCCTTCCAAGCCATCGACTCGGACATGACTTCCGGCACCCGGGCCAGACGCGCGGCCGTGACCTCACCCTCGCGAATGGCCAACTGCGGCTCATCGGAAGCCAACGCCTCCACCAGCGGCAAAGACGTCACCTCCCCCGCACCGAGATCCAGCAGCCCGAAGCAGCCCGGATTCTCCGACTGCGCCGAACGCACCAGACCCCACACCGAAGCAGCCGCCAGATCGGCACCGTCCACCGCACCCCGCGTCACGAACACCAGACGCGAACCAGCGAACCGCTCCTCCCCCAGCCACTCCTGCAACTGAGCCAACGTCCGGGTCACGAGAGCGTGAACGGAACCGATGGTCTCCGCGCCGGGCTCGACCGACAAGGGAAGCAGCACCGCATCCGGCACCGCCCCCTCCTCGGCCGCCAATGACGTCAGATCCGGGTGGGGGGCCAGGCCCGGCAGGGCCTCGGCCAGGCCGAACAGGTCCGGTCCCACCAGCGCCACCGACCCTACGGCCGGCGAAGCGGCCGCCCGGACGGGCGTCCAGTCGACCCGGAACATCGAGTCCCCGACCGGCACCTCCGGACCGCCCAACTGCTCGGGCGTCACCGCACGGACCAGCAGCGAATCCACCGACGCGACCGGAGCACCCGAAGCGTCGGCGAGCGCGATGGACACCGCACTCGCACCGGCCCGGGACAACCGCACCCGGACGGCCGAGGCCCCCGAGGCGTGGAGGGAGACGCCCTCCCACGAGAACGGCAGACCGCCACGGTCGTCGGAATCGAGACCGACGAACACCGTCGCGTGCAGCGCGGCGTCGAGCAGGGCGGGGTTCATGCCGAACCCGTCGGAGTCACGGCCGTCGGCTTCCGGCAACGCCACCTCGGCGAACACCTCGCCGTCACGGCGCCACGCCGCCCGCAGGCCCTGGAACTCCGGCCCGTAGACGAAACCGTCCTCGGCGCGTGTCGCGTAGAAGCCGGCCAGATCCACCGGCTCGGCCCCGGCCGGGGGCCACTCGGCGGCGTCGAAACCGGTGTCGGGTGCTTCCGCTCCGGGCACCAGCACACCCATCGCGTGCTGCGACCACGGCAGTTCCTCGCCACCATCGGTACGGGAATGGACCGTGACCGCGCGCCGACCGGCTTCGTCGGTGACGCCAACACGGACCTGCACCTGTACGGCTCCGTGCTCGGGCAGGACCAGCGGTGCAGCGAGGGTCAACTCGTCGATCCGGTCACAACCGACCTCGTCACCGGCACGGATCGCCAGCTCCACCAACGCGGTACCAGGCAACAGAACCTTGCCCATCACCACATGATCCGCCAGCCACGGATGCGACTGCACCGACAACCGGCCCGTGAACAACACACCCTCACCACCGGCCAGCTCCACCGCCGCACCCAACAACGGATGCCCGGCAGAACCCAGACCCACCGCACGCATATCACCCACAGCACGCACCGCACCCACCGGCCAGAACCACTGACGCTGGAACGCATACGTCGGCAGATCCACCCGGCGAGCACCCGACCCGGCGAAGAACGCCGACCAGTCCACGGGGGTCCCGGACACATGGACGCGGGCGAGTGCCGTCAAGGCCGCGACCTCTTCGGGCCGGTCCTTGCGCAGGACCGGAACCGTCACGGTGCCCTCCGGCACCGAGCCCTGGGCCATGGCGGACAGCACCCCGTCCGGGCCCAGCTCCAGGAAGGTTCCCACGCCCGCGTCGACCAGGGTCCGCACTCCGTCCGCGAAACGGACCGCTTCGCGGACATGCCGCACCCAGTACTCCGGCGAGCACAGCTCATCGGCCGAAGCCACCTCACCCGTGAGGTTGGAAACCACCGGCACCTCGGGAGCCGCGAACCGCAACCCCTCGACCACCGACCGGAAATCGTCCAGCATCGGCTCCATTAGCGGCGAGTGGAACGCGTGCGACACCGGCAGACGCGACGTCTTACGCCCCTCCGCCGACAGTCGGCCCGCGATCTCCAGCACATCGGACTCCACACCGGCGATGACCACCGACGACGGCCCGTTGACCGCCGCGACCGACACCTCGTCGATGAGGTACGGCAGCACCTCGGCCTCGGTCGCCTGGACGGCCACCATCGCACCACCGACGGGCAGCGCCTGCATCAAACCAGCACGCGCCGCGACCAGCCGGCACGCGTCCGACAGCGAGAACACACCCGCGACATGAGCGGCGGCGATCTCACCGATGGAGTGACCGGCCACGAAGTCCGGCTTCACACCCCACGACCGCACCAGCCGGAACAACGCCACCTCGACCGCGAACAACGCGGGCTGCGTGTAACCGGTCTCGTTCAGGGCGTCGGCGTCGTCACCCCACATCACCTCACGCAACGTCCGGTCCAGCAGCGGTTCCAGCTCCGCCAACACCGCGTCCAGCGCCTCGGCGAACACCGGGAACCGCTCGTACAGCTCCCGGCCCATCCCCAGCCGTTGCGAACCCTGACCCGAGAACAACAGTGCAGTCTTTCCGCCCGTGGGCGAACCTTCCAGCACCGCGGGGTCCGGTTCACCGGCCGACAGGGCCGCCAGACCGCGTACCGCGTCCTCGTGGTCGTCGGCGAGCACGACAGCCCGGTGGTCGAACACCGTCCGGCTCGTGGCCAGCGAGAAACCGACGTCCACGGTCCGGACCCCGCCGTCCCGCACCACCGACAGCAGGCGGTCGGCCTGGGCCCGCAGCGCGTCGGCCGTCCGCCCGGACAGAATCCACGGCACCACGCCGGACTCCTCCGTCGGCGGCTCTCCCGGACCGGTCCGCACGGCGTCCGCCGGCGGAGCCTGCTCCAAAACGACGTGCGCGTTGGTGCCGCTGATGCCGAACGACGAGACACCCGCCCGTCGAACACGCCCGGACTCCGGCCAGGCCGTGTTCTCCGTCAGCAGCTCGACCGCGCCCGCCTCCCACTCCACGTGCGAAGACGGGGTGTCGGCGTGCAGGGTCTGCGGCAGAACACCCTGCCGCATCGCCATCACCATCTTGATGACACCCGCGACACCGGCCGCGGCCTGGGTGTGGCCGATGTTGGACTTCACCGAACCGAGGAGCAGTGGACGCTCTTCATCCCGGTCCCGGCCGTAGGTCGCCAGCAGTGCCTGCGCCTCGATCGGGTCACCCAACGTCGTACCCGTACCGTGCGCCTCGACCGCGTCGACGTCCTCCGGGGACAGTCCGCCGCTGGCGAGTGCCTGGCGGATGACCCGCTGCTGCGACGGGCCGTTCGGCGCCGTCAGACCGTTGGACGCACCGTCCTGGTTGACGGCGCTGCCCCGCACCACCGCGAGGACCTGGTGGCCGTTGCGCCGGGCGTCGGACAGACGCTCCAGCACCAGCATGCCGACGCCCTCGGACCAGCCGACACCGTCGGCCGAGTCGGAGAACGCCTTGCACCGGCCGTCGGGCGACAGACCACGCTGACGCGAGAACTCCACGAACACCGACGGCGTCGACATCACCGTCACACCACCGGCCAGCGCCAACGAGCACTCACCACTGCGCAGAGCCTGCATCGCCCAGTGCATCGCCACGAGCGACGACGAGCACGCCGTGTCCACGGTCACCGCCGGGCCCTCCAGGCCCAGCGTGTACGAGACACGGCCGGAGGCCACGCTCGGCGAGGTGCCACTGCCCTTGAAGCCCTCGAACTCGTCCCCGCCGAGAACAACGTTGTAGTCGTTGTACATGAGGCCGGCGAAGACACCGGTCTGGCTGCCGCGCAGCGACACCGGATCGATACCGGCCCGCTCGAACGCCTCCCACGACGCCTCCAACAGCAACCGCTGCTGCGAGTCGGTCGCCAGCGCCTCACGCGGGCTCATACCGAAGAACTCCGGGTCGAACTCACCCGCGTCGTGCAGGAAACCACCCGAGCGCGTGTACGCGGTCCCCTGGTGATCCGGGTCCGGGTTGTACAGGCCCTCGATGTCCCAGCCACGGTTGGCCGGGAAGTCGGACACCGCGTCGGCGCCTTCGGAGACGAGCCGCCACAGGTCCTCGGGCGAGCTGACCCCACCGGGGTACCGGCACGCCATGCCGACGATGACCACCGGGTCGTCGGCCACCGGCGGCAGCGCCCGCAACGGCACCGAGGCTTCCGCCTCGGCCCCGAACAGCTCATCCAGCAGGTAGTCCGCCAGGACGTCCGGCGTCGGGTAGTCGAAGACCAGCGTCGCGGGCAACCGCAGACCCGAGACGGTGTTCAAGCGGTTCCGCAGTTCCACCGCCGTGAGCGAGTCGAAGCCGAGGGCGCGGAACGCCCGTGCGGGATCGATCTCGTCCCCGCCGGCGTGCCCCAGGACCAGGGCCACCTGGCTGCGGACCAGGTCCAGCAGCACCTCGCGCCGGTCGGCCTCCTCCAGCCGGACCAGTCGCTGCACCAGACCGGCGGCCGCGCTCGAACCGGCCACCGCTGCCCGGCGGGAACGCACCCGTACCAGACCACGCAGCAGCGCCGGCACCTCACCCAGGCCGCGCAGCACGGGAAGGTCGAGCCGTACGGGCACGATCACCGGGTCCGGGGCCGACAGGGCCGCGTCGAACAGCGCCACGCCTTGCTCGACCGACAGCGGGGGCATGCCCGCACGGGCCATGCGCTGCACATCGGCCTCGGAAAGCGTGCCCGTCATACCGCCCGACTGGTCCCACGGGCCCCAGGCGAGCGAGACGCCCGGCAGGCCCTCTTCGTGACGCCGCTGTATGAGTGCGTCGAGGAAGGCGTTGCCTGCCGCGTAGTTGCCCTGGCCCGCGCCACCGAACGTACCGGCCACGGACGAGAACACCACGAAGGCGCTCAGGCCCATCTCGCGGGTCAACTCGTGCAGGTTCCACGCCGCGTCCACCTTCGGGCGCAGCACCGCCGACACACGCTCGGCAGTAAGCGAACCGATGACACCGTCATCCAGAACACCCGCCGCGTGCACCACGGCACTGACCGGGTGCTGGGCCAGCAGACCGGCGAGACCATCGCGGTCGGCGATGTCACACGCCGCCACCACCGTCTCCGCACCCAGCTCCGCCAACTCCGCGACCAGATCCTCCACACCATCGGCACCAAGACCCCGACGGCTCACCAACAGCAGTCGCCGCACACCGTGCTCGACCACCAAATGCCGCGCCACCACAGCGCCCAGACCACTGGTACCACCAGTGACGAGCACCCGGCCCCCGGCATCCCAAGCCACCGACTCGGACATGACTTCCGGCACCCGGGCCAGACGCGCGGCCGTGACCTCACCCTCGCGAATGGCCAACTGCGGCTCATCCACTCCAAGGGCTCGCGGCAGCGCGGTCAGGGACGTACCGGTCGCGTCCAGGTCCACCAGGCCGAACCGGCCGGGATTCTCCGTCTGCGCCGAACGCACCAGACCCCACACCGAAGCAGCCGCCAGATCGGCACCGTCCACCGCACCCCGCGTCACGAACACCAGACGCGAACCGGCGAACCGCTCCTCCCCCAGCCACTCCTGCGACTGGCCCAACGCCCGGGTCACCAGGGCGTGCACGGAGTCGACCGTGTCGCCGCCGGACGCACCGGCCACGGGGATCAGGACCACGTCCGGCAGAGCCTCGGTAGCGGCCAGCGACGTGAGATCCGGGTGCGGGGCCAGGCCCGGCAGGGCCTCGGCCAGTCCGAAGACGTCCGGTCCCACCAGCGCCACCGACGCGACGTCGCTCGACGCGGTCGCCCGCACCGGTGACCAGTCCACCCGGAACATCGCGTCCCGGACCGACGCCTCCGGGCCGATCGGCTCCTCGTCCGACATCGCGCGGACCAGCAGGGATTCCACCGACGCGACGGGCGCTCCCGAAGCGTCGGCCATCGTGATCGCGAGAGCGTCCGCACCGGCCGGGGACAGCCGGACCCGCAGTGCCGAAGCACCGGAGGCGTACAGCGACACGCCCTCCCACGAGAACGGCAGTCCGCCGTCCTCCGTGCCGGCCGCGGCCGGCAGCGCGGCGTGCAGTGCCGCGTCGAGCAGGGCGGGGTGCAGACCAAAACCGTCGGCGTCGCCCTCTACGCTCTCGGGCAGCCGCACCTCGGCGAAGATGTCCTCGCCCCGGCGCCATGCCGCCTCCAGCCCCTGGAAGGCCGGCCCGTACTGGAAGCCGTCCTCGGCGAACCGCTCGTAGCAGTCCGCCAGTTCCACCGGCTCGGCCCCGGCCGGGGGCCACGCCTCGGTGTCGAGACCGGTTCCGGTGCCGGCCGCACCCTCCGTCAGCACACCGGTGGCGTGCTGAGCCCAGGGCACGTCCACCGCGCCTTCGGGCCGCGAGTGGATCTCGACGGTACGCCTGCCCGACTCGTCGGGTGCGCCCACCGAGACCTGTACCTGCACCGCGCTCTGCTCGGGCAGGAGCAGCGGTGCGGCCAGGGTCAGCTCTTCGATCCGGTCGCAGCCGACCTCGTCGCCGGCGCGGATCGCCAGTTCGACGAAGGCCGTGCCCGGGAGGAGTACGCGTCCCTTCACCGCGTGGTCGGCCAGCCAGGGGTGCGACCGCACCGAGAGGCGGCTGGTGAACAGCACGCCTTCACCGACCGCCAGCTCGACCGAGCCGTTGAGCAGCGGGTGCCCGGCGGGGGTGAGCCCCACGGCGGTCGCGTCCACGACCGATGTCACCGTGCCGGACGGCCAGAACCACTGACGCTGGAAGGCGTAGGTGGGCAGGTCCACCCGGCGGGCGGCGGTCCCGGCGAAGAACGCCGGCCAGTCCACCGTCACACCCTGGACGTGCAGCCTGGCCAGGGCGGTGACGGCCGCGGTCTCCTCCGGCCGGTCCTTGCGCAGGACCGGTACGAGAACAGTCCCCTCCGGGGCGCTCTCGGCGGCCATGGCGGACAGCACCCCGTCCGGGCCCAGCTCCAGGAACGTTGCCACACCCGCACCGACCAGGGTCCGCACGCCGTCGGCGAACCGCACGGCCTCGCGGACGTGCCGCACCCAGTACTCCGGCGAGCACAGCTCGTCGGCGGTAGCGACCTCACCCGTGAGGTTGGAGACCACCGGGACCGTCGGCGCGTGGAACGTCAGACCTTCGGCCACCGTGCGGAAGTCGTCCAGCATCGGTTCCATCAGCGGCGAGTGGAAGGCGTGCGACACCGACAGCCGCGAGGTCTTGCGACCCTCCGCCGACAACCGGCCCGCGATCTCCACCACCGCGTCCTCGGCACCCGAGAGCACCACCGACGACGGGCCGTTGACCGCCGCGACCGACACCTCGTCCGTCAGGAACGGCGTCACCTCGTCCTCGGTGGCCCGGACGGCCACCATCGCACCACCGGCGGGCAGCGCCTGCATCAAGCGACCCCGCGCCGCCACCAGTCGGCACGCGTCCGACAGCGAGAACACCCCGGCGACATGCGCCGCCGCGATCTCACCGATCGAATGACCGGCCACGAAGCCCGGGGTGACCCCGAGGGACTCCACCAGTCGGAACAGCGCCACCTCGACCGCGAACAACGCGGGCTGCGTGTAGCCGGTGTCGTTCAGCAGAGCGACGTCGTCGCCCCACATCACCTCCCGCAGTGAGCCCTCGACCAGCGGCTCCAGCTCCGCCAGCACCTCGTCCAACGCCTCCGCGAACACGGGGAACCGCTCGTACAGCTCCCGGCCCATGCCCAGCCGCTGCGAACCCTGACCGGAGAACAGCACCGCCGGCGGCCCGTCACCAGTGGCCGTGCCGCGTGCCACCTCGGTCAGGTCGCCCTCGGCCGAGGCCAGCAGCACCGCGCGGTGGTCGAACACCGATCGGCCGGTGGCCAGGGAGAACCCGATGTCGGTCGGAGTGGCCGTTGTGTCGTCCGCGGCGAAGGACCGCAGCCGGTCCACCTGAGCGTCGAGCGCGGCCTCCGTCCTGGCGGACACCACCCACGGCACCACACCCGGCGACACCACCGGCTCGCGCCGCGGCACCTCGGCCGACGGTGCCTGCTCGACGATCACATGCGCGTTCGTACCACTGATACCGAACGAGGAGACACCCGCCCGGCGTACGCGCCGCGTCTCGGGCCAGGCCGTGTTCTCCGTCAGCAGTTCGACCGCGCCGGCTTCCCAGTCCACGTGCGAGGACGGGGTGTCGGCGTGCAGGGTCTGCGGAAGGACACCCTGCCGCATGGCCATCACCATCTTGATGACACCGGCGACACCGGCCGCGGCCTGGGTGTGGCCGATGTTGGACTTCACCGAACCGAGGAGCAGTGGACGCTCTTCATCCCGGTCCCGGCCGTAGGTCGCCAGCAGTGCCTGCGCCTCGATCGGGTCACCCAACGTCGTACCCGTACCGTGCGCCTCGACCGCGTCGACGTCCTCCGGGGACAGTCCGCCGCTGGCGAGTGCCTGGCGGATGACCCGCTGCTGCGACGGGCCGTTCGGCGCCGTCAGACCGTTGGACGCACCGTCCTGGTTGACGGCGCTGCCGCGCACCACCGCGAGGACCTGGTGGCCGTTGCGCCGGGCGTCCGACAGACGCTCCAGCACCAGCATGCCGACACCCTCGGACCAGCCGACACCGTCGGCCGAGTCGGAGAACGCCTTGCACCGGCCGTCCGCCGACAGGCCGCGCTGACGGGAGAACTCCACGAAGGTGTTGGGAGTCGACATGACGGTCACACCGCCGGCCAGTGCCAGCGAGCATTCGCCGCCCCGCAGGGCCTGGGCGGCCCAGTGCATCGCGACCAGCGACGACGAGCACGCCGTGTCGACGGTGACCGCCGGGCCTTCGAGGCCCAGGGTGTAGGACACCCGGCCGGAGGCGACGCTCGCGGCGCTGCCGTTGCCGCGGAAGCCCTCGAACTCCTCCCCCGCCAGTGCCGTGCCGTAGTCGTTGTACATCACACCGGCGAAGACACCGGTCTGGCTGCCGCGCAGCGACACCGGATCGATACCGGCCCGCTCGAACGCCTCCCACGACGCCTCCAACAGCAGGCGCTGCTGGGAGTCCGTGGCCAGCGCCTCACGCGGGCTCATCCCGAAGAACTCCGGGTCGAACTCACCCGCGTCGTGCAGGAAACCACCCGAGCGCGTGTACGACGTGCCCGTGTGCTCCGGGTCCGCGTTGTAGAGACCGTCGACGTCCCAGCCACGGTTGGCCGGGAAGTCGGTGATCGCGTCGGTGCCTTCGGTGACGAGCCGCCACAGGTCCTCGGGCGAGCTGACCCCACCGGGGTACCGGCAGGCCATGCCCACCACGACGATCGGGTCGTCGGCCACCGCGGTCCGCGAGGGCCGCGGCACGACCGGTTCGTTGTCCGGGCCGCCCATCAGCTCGTCGAGGAGGTACGAAGCCAGGCTCCGCACGGACGGGTAGTCGAAGACCAGTGTGGCGGGCAGTCGCAGCCCGGTCGCGGTGTTGAGACGGTTGCGCAGTTCGACCGCGGTCAGGGAGTCGAAGCCGAGGTCGCGGAACGCCCGCCCGGGGTCGACCTCGTCGCCCTTGGCGTGGCCGAGTACCAGGGCGACCTGGCCGCGTACCAGATCCAGCAGCACTTCGTGCCGCTCGGTGCCGTCGAGGCGGCCCAGCCGCTGGACGAGACCGGCGGCCGTGCCCGATCCGGCCACGACGGCCCGGCGGGAACGGGTGCGGACGAGGCCGCGCAGCAGTGCGGGCACCTCGCCCTGGGCCCGCAGCGCGGGCAGGTCCAGTCGTGCGGGCACCACCACGGGCTCGTCGGTGGCCAGGGCCGCGTCGAAGAGCGCCACGCCCTGCTCCGCCGTCAGCGGAGGCACGCCGGAGCGCGCGAGGCGCTCCGCGTCCGCGTCGGCCAGGGTGCCGGTCATACCGCCCGTCCGGTCCCAGGGGCCCCAGGCCAGCGACACACCCGGCAGCCCCTCGGCGCGCCGGTGTTCCATCAGGGCGTCGAGGAAGGCGTTGCCGGCCGCGTAGTTGCCCTGGCCGGCGCCGCCCAGGAGGCCGGACATCGAGGAGAACACCACGAAGGCCGACAGGTCCAGGCCGCGGGTCAGCTCGTGCAGGTTCCAGGCGGCGTCGACCTTCGGGCGCAGTACCGCCGCCATGCGTGCGGGTGTCAGCGAGCCGATGACACCGTCGTCCAGGACGCCCGCGGTGTGGACGACCGCCGTCACCGGGTGGGCGGCGAGGAGCGCGGCCAGCGCGTCGCGGTCGGCGACGTCGCACGCCACCACCTGGGTGTCGGCGCCGTGGGCCGCCAGTTCGGCGACGAGTTCGACGGTTCCGGCGCTCTCGCCGCCGCGCCGGCTGGCGAGCAGCAGGCGCCGTACGCCGCGCTCGGCGACGAGGTGGCGGGCCAGGACGGCGCCCAGGCCACCCGTGCCACCGGTGATCAGCACCGTGCCGTCCGGGCCCCACTCGGGGCCCGCGTCCGGCCGGCCCGCGGGCGTGCGGGCCAGTCGGCCGGCGAGGATCTCGCCGTCACGGACGGCCACCTGCGGCTCGTCCGTACCGAGGGCGCGCGGCAGTGCGGCCGACGACGAGGCGGCGAAGTCCAGGTCCACCAGGCCGAAGCAGCCGGGGTTCTCCGTCTGCGCCGAACGCACCAGGCCCCACACGGAGGCGGCGGCCGGGTCGGTGCCGCCCACCGCACCGCGGGTGACGAACACCAGGCGCGAGCCGACGAACCTTTCCTCGGCCAGCCACTCCCGCAGCAGGCCCAGTACCTCCGTGGTCAGCTCGTGCGCGGCCGCGACCGGGCCGGAGCCCGTGCGGCCGGTGACACCCACCAGGACCACCCCGGGTACCGGGGTGTCGGACGCCACCAGGGACGCCAGATCGGCGGGTGCCGTGACGGGTGCTCCGGCCGTCGTCAGTGCCTCGGCCAGGCCGAGGGCGTCGGGTCCGACCACGGCCACCGGCCGGTCGGCGGCCTCGGCGGGCACGGGTACCCACTCCGGGCGGAACAGCGCGTTGCGGCTCAGCGTCGCGACGTCGCTCAGTTGCTCGTCCGAAACGGCCCGTACGAGCAGGGCGTCCACCGAGGCGACCGGTTCTCCGGAGGTGTCGGCCACCGCGATCGACACGGTGTCGGTTGCGGACCGGGAGAGCCGTACCCGCAGCGCGGACGCCCCGGTGGCGTGGAGTGTCACGCCTTCCCAGGAGAACGGCAGCCCGCCCTCGCCGCCGTCACCGGCGAGGAGGGAGGCGTGCAGGGCCGCGTCCAGCAGCGCGGGGTGCAGGCCGTACGCCGCGGCGTCCGTCTGGACGTCGTCGGGCAGGGTCACCTCGGCGAACACCTCGTCGCCGCGCCGCCACGCGGCCCGCAGGCCCCGGAACGCCGGGCCGTACGCGAAGCCGGTCTCGGCGAAGCGCTCGTAGCAGCCCGTCACGTCGAGCGGTTCGGCGCCCGTCGGCGGCCAGACCACGGCGTCGAAGTCCGGTCCGGCCGTCGGCGCTCCGCCGGTGAGGACACCCGAGGCGTGCTGGGACCAGGACTGTTCGTCGGCGCCCTCGGGCCGGGAGTGGACGGTGACGGTACGGCGGCCGGTGTCGTCGGCGACACCGACGCGCAGCTGTACCTGTACGGCGCCGTGCTCCGGCAGCACGAGCGGGGCGGCCAGGGTCAGTTCCTCCACCCGGTCGCAGTCCACCTCGTCGCCGGCGCGGATGGCCAGTTCCAGCAGGGCCGTTCCGGGGAGCAGGACCCGGCCCAGCACCGCGTGATCGGCCAGCCACGGGTGGGACCGGAGCGAGAGGCGGCCGGTGAACAGCACGCCTTCGCCGTCCGCCAGCTCCACCGCGCCGTTGAGCAGCGGGTGGCCGACCGAGGTGAGGCCGACGGCGGACGCGTCGACCGCCCCGGCCGAGCCGGTCGGCCAGAACCACTGGCGCTGGAACGCGTACGTCGGCAGTTCCACCCGCCGGGTGGGCGTTCCGGCGAAGAACCCGGCCCAGTCCACCGGGACCCCGGCGGTGTGGGCGTGGGCCAGTGCGGTGAGTGCGGCCCGCTCCTCGGGCCGGTTCCCGCGCAGGACGGGGACCACGGTCGTGGCCTCGTCGGTGAGGGACTCCTGGGCCATGGCCGAGAGCACGCCGTCCGGGCCCAGTTCGAGGAGGGTGGTCACGCCGTGGCCGGCCAGGGTCCGCACGCCGTCGGCGAAGCGGACCGTTTCCCGGACGTGCCGCACCCAGTACTC
Organism: Streptomyces sp. NPDC042259; assembly: GCF_055582085.1. Taxonomy (NCBI): domain Bacteria; kingdom Bacillati; phylum Actinomycetota; class Actinomycetes; order Kitasatosporales; family Streptomycetaceae; genus Streptomyces; species Streptomyces sp. NPDC042259. The sequence goes on from NZ_JBVJDW010000002.1 coordinate 358,206, forward strand.
CGGGGAGCACAGCTCCTCTGGGGTGGCCTGGCGGCCGGTGAGGTTGGAGACCACCGGCACCGACGGTTCGCTGAACGTCAGCCCGGCCACGACCGTGCGGAAGTCGTCCAGCATCGGTTCCATCAGCGGCGAGTGGAAGGCGTGCGACACCGGCAGCCGCGAGGTCTTGCGGCCTTCCGCCGCGAGGCGGCCCGCGATGTCCAGCACCTCGGTCTCGTCACCCGCGATCACCAGGGACGTGGGGCCGTTGACCGCCGCGATCGACACCCGGCCGGTCAGCAGCGGCAGGATTTCGTCCTCGGTGGCCTTGACGGCCACCATGGCACCGCCCGTGGGCAGTGCCTGCATCAGCCGGCCGCGCGCGGCGACCAGCCGGCACGCGTCCGGCAGTGACAGCACGCCCGCCGCGTGGGCCGCGGCCAGCTCGCCGATGGAGTGCCCGGCCAGGAAGTCCGGCCGCACCCCCCAGGAGCCGAGCAGCCGGAACAGGGCCACCTCGACGGCGAACAGGGCGGGCTGGGTGTGACCGGTCTGGTTCAGCGAGGCGGCGTCGTCGCCCCACATCACCTCCCGCAACGGGCCCTCGACCAGCGGCTCCAGCTCCGCCAGCACCTCGTCCAGCGCCTTCGCGAACACGGGGAAGCGCGCGTACAGCTCCCGGCCCATGCCGATGCGCTGACTGCCCTGCCCGGAGAACAGGAACGCGAGCTTGCCGCCCCGGGCCGAGCCGCTGACCGTGGCGGCACCGGGCTCGCCGACGGCCAGCGCCGCCAGTTCCCGTACCGCGTCCGCCAGGTCACCGGCCAGTACCACGGCCCGGTGCTCGAAGCCCGCGCGCTCGGTGGCGAGGGAGAAGGCCACATCGGCCGGGCGCGGTCCGGAGAGCGCCTGGACGTGCGACAGCAGGCGTGCCGCCTGGCCGCGCAGTGCCTCCGGAGACTTGCCCGACAGCACCCACGGCACCAGGGTGTCCGTCGCGGTGCCGTCGGGAACGGTGTCGTCGGCGACGGCTTCGTCGGTGGCCGGGGGCTGCTCCAGGATCAGGTGCGCGTTGGTGCCGCTGATGCCGAACGACGAGACGCCCGCGCGCCGCGCACGGCCCGCGTCGGGCCACTCGACGGGTTCGGTCAGCAGTTCCACGGCGCCCGCCGACCAGTCGACGTGCGTCGAGGGCTCGCTCACGTGCAGGGTGCGCGGCAGCACACCGTGCCGCATCGCCATCACCATCTTGATGACACCCGCGACACCGGCCGCCGCCTGGGAGTGGCCGAGGTTGGACTTCACCGAACCCAGCCACAGCGGACGCTCCGCGTCCCGGTCCCGGCCGTAGGTCGCGAGCAGTGCCTGCGCCTCGATCGGGTCGCCCAGCTTGGTGCCGGTGCCGTGCGCCTCGACGGCGTCGACGTCGGCCGGGGACAGTCCGCCGCTGGCCAGGGCCCGGCGGATGACCCGCTGTTGCGAGGGGCCGTTGGGGGCCGTCAGACCGTTGGACGCGCCGTCCTGGTTGACGGCGGAGCCGCGCACCACGGCCAGCACGGGGTGGCCGTTGCGGCGGGCATCGGACAGCCGCTCCAGCACGACCATGCCCGCACCCTCGGACCAGCCGACACCGTCGGCCGAGTCCGAGAACGCCTTGGACAGGCCGTCGGGCGCCAGGCCGCGCTGGCGGGCGAACTCCACGAAGGTCTCGGGAGTCGACATCACCGTCACACCACCGGCCACCGCGAGGGAGCACTCGCCCGCCCGCAGGGCCTGCGCGGCCAGGTGCATGGCCACCAGCGACGACGAGCACGCCGTGTCCACCGTGACGGCGGGGCCCTCGAAGCCGAAGGTGTACGAGATGCGGCCGGAGGCCACGCTCAGGGCACTGCCGTTGCCGCGGAAGCCTTCGAATTCCGCACCGGCCAGCGTCGCCCCGTAGCCGTTGTGCATGGCACCGGCGAAAACACCGGTCTGGCTGCCGCGCAGCGTCGCCGGGTCGATGCCGGCCCGCTCGACGGCCTCCCAGGAGAGTTCCAGCAGCAGCCGCTGCTGGATGTCCGTCGCCATCGCCTCGCGCGGGCTCATCCCGAAGAAGGCGGGGTCGAACTCGCCGGCGTCGTGCAGGAAGCCACCGGACCGGGTGTACACGGTCCCCGTCCGCTCCGGGTCGGGGTCGTAGAGGGAATCGAGGTCCCAGCCGCGGTTGGTGGGGAAGCCCGACATCGCGTGGCCGCCCTCGGTGACGAGCCGCCACAGGTCCTCGGGCGAGCTGACCCCGCCGGGGTAGCGGCAGCTCATTCCCACGACGACGATCGGGTCGTCGGCCAGGGTGGCCGTGCGCGCGGTGTCCCCGGCGGCCGGCTCGGTGTCCGGGCCCGTCAGCTCCGCCAGCAGGTGGTCCGCCAGTACCCCGACGGTGGGGTAGTCGAAGACCATCGTGGCGGGCAGTCGCAGCCCGGTCGCGGTGTTCAGCTTGTTGCGCAGCTCGACGGCCGTGAGGGAGTCGAAGCCGAGGTCGCGGAACGCCCGCTCCGGGTCGACGGCGTCACCGCTCGTGTGGCCGAGCACCACGGCCGCCTGGGCGCGTACCAGGTCCCGCAGGGCTTCGAGTCGTTCGGCCCGCTCCAGCCCGCTCAGCCGCCGCGGCAGGTCGCCCGTGGCGGCCGTGGCGGCCACGGCGGTGCGCCGGGAGCGGTCGCGGATCAGACCGCGCAGCAGGGCGGGGGTCTCGCCGCGGGTGCGCAGCACCGCCAGGTCCAGCCGTACCGGGAGCACGGCGGGTTCGCCGGTGGCCAGGGCGGCGTCGAACAGTGCCAGCCCCTGTTCCACCGACAGCAGCGGCATGCCCGCGTCGGCGGCGCGGCGGATGTCACGGTCGTCCAGACCGCTGGTCATGCCCGCGCCCTGCGCCCAGGCGCCCCAGGCCAGGGACAGCATGGGCAGGCCCTGGGCGGCCCGGTGGTGGGCGAGGGCGTCCAGGAAGGCGTTGCCGGCCGCGTAGTTGCCCTGGCCCGCGCCGCCGAAGGTGCCGGACACGGACGAGAACACCACGAAGGAGGCCAGGTCCAGGTCGCGGGTCAGCTCGTGCAGGTGCCACACCGCGTCGACCTTGGGGCGCAGCACGGCGGCCATGCGCTCGGGGGTCAGCGAGCCGATGACTCCGTCGTCGAGGACGCCGGCGGTGTGCACGACGGCGGTGAGCGGGTGCGCGGCCGGGATCCGGCCGAGCAGGGCCGCCACGGCGGTGCGGTCGGTGATGTCGGCGGCGAGGACGGTGACGTCGGCGCCGTGGGCCGTCAGCTCCTCGCGGAGTTCCGTCGCTCCGGGTGCGTCGGGGCCGCGGCGGCTGACCAGCAGCAGACGGCGGGCCCCGCGTTCGGTCACGAGGTGGCGGGCCAGCTCACCGCCGAGGCCTCCGGTGCCGCCGGTGACGAGGACCGTGCCCTCCGGTGCCCAGGTGCGGGGCAGGCTCAGCACGATCTTGCCGACGTGCTTGGCGAGGCTCATGTGGCGGAACGCGTCGCGTGCCCGCCGGATGTCCCACGTCCTGACCGGCAGCGGCCGCAGCACGCCTTCGTCGAACAGCGCGGTGAGGACGTCCCACATCGGCTGGATGTGGGCGGGGTCCACCCATCCCAGGTCGAACGACAGGTAGCGGATGCCCTGGAGGTCCGCCGCGTCCCGCAGGTCGGTCTTGCCCATCTCGATGAAACGGCCGACGGGGGTCAGCAGCCGCAGTGACGCGTCCGTGAACTCTCCCGCCAGGGAGTTCAGTACGACGTCGATGCCCGCGTCGCCCGCGACGGCGGCGAACGCCGCCTCGAAGCCGGTGGTGCGCGAGGAGGCGATGTGGTCCTCCGCGACCCCCAGCGACCGCAGGACGTCCCACTTGCCCTCGCTCGCGGTGGCGAACACCTCGGCACCCAGGTGCCGGGCGATCTGGATCGCGGCCATGCCCACACCACCCGCGCCGGCGTGGATCAGGACCTTCTCGCCGCGTCGCAGACCGGCCAGCTCCACCAGCCCGTAGTACGCGGTCAGGAACACCAGCGGTACCGACGCGGCCGTCTCCCACGACCAGGCGTCGGGCATGCGCGCCAGGCGCCGTTCGTCCTCCACCACGAGTGAGCCGAAGCCGCCGGTCACCACGCCCATGACACGGTCGCCGGGGCGCAGTCCCGTCACCTCGGGGCCGACGTCGAGGACGACGCCGGAGGACTCGGAGCCGAAGACACCGGCGTCGCCGGGGTACATGTCCAGGGCGTTCAGTACGTCGCGGAAGTTCAGCCCGGCCGCCCGGACCTCGATCCGTACGTCATGCCCGTTCAGCGGTTCCAGTACGGCCGGGCAGGGGGCCAGTTCGAGGGCGTCCAGGCTGCCCTTCGCCCGGCTGCCCAGGCGCCACGGTCCGTCCGCGGGCGGCGGCACCAGGCCGCCGCTCGTCGCGGTGCGGGCCAGTCGGCCGGCGAGGATCTCGCCGTCGCGGACGGCGACCTGCGGCTCGTCGGTACCGAGGGCGCGCGGCAGTGCGGCCGACGACGAGGCGGACGCGTCCAGGTCCACCAGGCCGAAGCAGCCGGGGTTCTCCGTCTGCGCCGAACGCACCAGGCCCCACACCGCCGCGGCGGCGAGGTCGGTGACGCCACCGGCGTCGACGGCCATGGCGCCCCGGGTCACGAACACCAGCCGCGATCCGTCGAACCGCTCGTCGGCCAGCCACCGCCGCAGCCCGTCCAGGGCCGCGGTCGTCGCCCCGTGCGTGGCGTCGATCACCGTGGCGTCGGCATCGCCGGCCACGGGCACCAGGACGACGCCCGGCACCGGGCCGTCCGAGTCCGCCAGCGCGCGCAGGTCGGTGTGCACCGCGACGTCGGCGTCCGCGGCGCGCATCGCCTCGGCCAGGCCGAGGGCGTCGGTTCCGGCGACGGCCACCGTCGTCACGGCCGCGTGGTCGGCCGTGACCGGGGACCATTCCAGGCGGAAGAGGGAATCACGGTCCCGGGTGTCGGCTTCGGCGAACTGGTCGGCCGAGATCTCCCGGGCCAGCAGCGAGTCCACCGTGGCGACGGGGGCGCCCGAGGTGTCGGCGATGTCGATCGTCAGGGCGCCGTCCGTGGCGCGTGTCAGTCTGACCCGCACGGTGCAGGCGCCGGAGGCGTGCAGGGACACGCCCTCCCAGGAGAAGGGCACCGCCTGTCGCTCCGAGCCGACGAGTCCGCCGGCGTGCAGCACCGCGTCGAGCAGGGCCGGGTGCAGGCCGAACGCGTCCGCGGCTGCCTGCGCGTCGTCGGGCAGGCTCACCTCGGCGAACACGTCACCGTCGCGCAGCCACGCCGCCCGCAGCCCCTGGAAGTCGGGGCCGTACGCGAAGCCGTCCTCGACGCGTGCCTCGTAGAAGCCGGTCAGGTCGACCGGTTCGGCGCCGGCCGGCGGCCACTGGGTGGCGTCGAACCCGGTGCCGGTGGCACCGGACCCGGCGACCAGCACGCCCATCGCGTGCTGGGTCCAGGGCTCGTCCACCGCGCCTTCGGGACGCGAGTACACGCCCACGGACCGGCGGCCGGTGTCGTCGGCCCCGCCGACCCGCACCTGGAGCTGGACCGCGCCCCGCTCGGGCAGCACCAGCGGGGCGGCGAGCGCCAGATCCTCGATCCGGTCGCAGCCGACCTCGTCACCGGCGCGGATCGCCAGTTCGACGAAGGCCGTGCCGGGGAGCAGCACGCGTCCCATCACCGCGTGGCCGGCCAGCCAGGGGTGCGACCGCACCGAGAGGCGGTTGGTGAACAGCGCGCCTTCACCGTCGGCCAGTTCCACCGCGGCGCCCAGCAGCGGGTGTCCGGGGGAAGCCTGTCCCACGGCCCGCATGTCGCCGGGGGTGCTCAGCATCCCCGCGGGCCAGAACCGCTCGTGCTGGAAGGCGTAGGTGGGCAGGTCCACCCGGCGGGCGGCGGTGCCGGCGAAGAACGCCGGCCAGTCCACCGTCACACCCTGGACGTGCAGCCCGGCCAGGGCGGTGACGGCCGCGGTCTCCTCCGGCCGGTCCTTGCGCAGCACCGGAACCGTCACGGTGTCCTCGGCCACCGAGTCGGCGGCCATCGCGGACAGCACCCCGTCCGGGCCCAGCTCCAGGAGGGTTCCGACGCCCGCGTCGACCAGGGTCCGTACTCCGTCGGCGAACCGGACCGCTTCGCGGACATGCCGCACCCAGTACTCCGGCGAGCACAGCTCGTCGGCGGTAGCGACCTCACCCGTGAGGTTGGAAACCACCGGCACCTCGGGAGCCGCGCACCGCAACCCCTCGACCACCGTGCGGAAGTCGTCCAGCATCGGTTCCATCAACGGCGAGTGGAAGGCATGCGACACCGACAGGCGTGACGTCTTACGCCCCTCCGCCGACAGACGCGCCGCGATCTCCACGACCGCGTCCTCGGCACCCGAGAGCACCACCGACGACGGCCCGTTGACCGCCGCGACCGACACCTCGTCGGTGAGGTACGGCAGCACCTCGGCCTCGGTGGCCCGGACGGCCACCATCGCACCACCGGCGGGCAGCGCCTGCATCAAACCAGCACGCGCCGCGACCAGCCGGCAGGCGTCCGACAGCGAGAACACCCCGGCGACATGCGCGGCGGCGATCTCGCCGATGGAGTGACCGGCCACGAAGTCCGGCTTCACACCCCATGAGCGCACCAGCCGGAACAACGCCACCTCGACCGCGAACAACGCGGGCTGGGTGTAACCGGTGTCGTTCAGCAGAGCGGCGTCGTCGCCCCACATCACCTCCCGCAGCGAGCCCTCGACCAGCGGCTCCAGCTCCGCCAACACCTCGTCCAACGCCTCGGCGAACACCGGGAAACGCGCGTACAGCTCCCGGCCCATCCCCAGCCGCTGCGAACCCTGACCCGAGAACAACACCGCCAGCGGACGATCGACCGCCACACCACGCGCCGCCTCGACCACACCCTCGGCCGAGGACAACAACACCGCACGGTGCCCGAACAGCGAGCGTGCCGTCGCCAGCGAGAGACCCAGGTCCACGGGGGCGATGTCGGCGCGCTCGGCCGCGAACGTCCTGACCCGGTCGAGCTGCGCGTCCAGCGCCGCGCCGGTCCGGCCCGACACCACCCACGGCACCACGTCCGGTGCCACCGTCGGCTCCGGGACCGGCGCCTCGGTGAACGGTGCCTGCTCGACGATGACGTGGGCGTTCGTCCCGCTGATACCGAACGAGGAGACACCCGCCCGGCGCACCCGGCCCTCGGGCCAGGCCGTCTGCTCGGTCAGCAGCTCCACGGCGCCCGCCGACCACTCCACATGCGTCGAGGGTTCCGTCACGTGCAGCGTGCGCGGCAGGATGCCCTCACGCATGGCCATGACCATCTTGATGACACCGGCGACACCGGCCGCGGCCTGGGTGTGACCGATGTTGGACTTCACCGAACCGAGGAGCAGCGGACGCTCCGCGTCCCGGTCCCGGCCGTAGGTCGCGAGCAGTGCCTGCGCCTCGATCGGGTCACCCAGGGTCGTGCCGGTGCCGTGCGCCTCGACGACGTCCACGTCGGTCGACGACAGATGGCCGCTGGCGAGTGCCTGGCGGATGACCCGCTGTTGCGAGGGGCCGTTGGGGGCGGTCAGGCCGTTGGAGGCACCGTCCTGGTTGACGGCGCTGCCGCGCACCACCGCGAGGACCTGGTGGCCGTTGCGCCGGGCGTCGGAGAGACGCTCCAGCACCACGATGCCGACACCCTCGGACCAGCCGACACCGTCGGCCGAGTCGGAGAACGCCTTGCACCGGCCGTCGGCGGCCAGGCCGCGCTGGCGGGAGAACTCCACGAAGGTGTTGGGGGTGGACATGATCGTCACACCGCCGGCCAGTGCCAGCGTGCACTCCCCCGCGCGCAGGGCCTGGGCGGCCCAGTGCATCGCGACCAGCGAGGAGGAGCAGGCCGTGTCCACGGTCACCGCCGGGCCCTCCAGCCCGAACGTGTAGGACACCCGGCCCGAGGCGATGCTCGGCGCGCTGCCGTTGCCGCGGAAGCCCTCGAACTCCTCGCCCGTCAGGGCGTTGCCGTAGTCGTTGTACATCACACCGGCGAAGACACCGGTCTGGCTGCCGCGCAGCGACACCGGATCGATGCCGGCCCGCTCGATGGCCTCCCACGACGTCTCCAGCAGCAGGCGCTGCTGGGAGTCGGTCGCCAGGGCCTCACGCGGGCTCATCCCGAAGAATTCGGCGTCGAATTCGCCGGCGTCGTGCAGGAAGCCGCCGTGCCGGACGTGGGTCCTGCCCGGGTGGTCCGGGTCGGGGTCGTACAGGCCGTCGATGTCCCAGCCGCGGTTGACCGGGAAGCCGGAGACCGCGTCGGCGCCCTCGGTGACCATCTGCCACAGGTCCTCGGGCGAGTCCACGTCGCCCGGGTACCGGCAGGCCATGCCGACGATGACGATGGGGTCGTCGGCGACCGGTGTCGTGGCCCGTGCGGGCACGGGGGCCGCCGTCTCGGCCTCGGCGCCGAACAGTTCGTCCAGCAGGTAGTCGGCCAGCGCTCCCGGTGTCGGGTAGTCGAAGACGAGCGTGGCGGGCAGCCGCAGGCCGGACGCCGTGTTGAGGCGGTTGCGCAGTTCGACCGCGGTCAGGGAGTCGAAGCCGAGGTCCTGGAACTGGCGGGCGACGTCGACGGAGTCGGCGCCGGCGTGTCCGAGCACCAGGGCCACCTGGCCGCGCACCAGGTCCAGCAGGACTTCGCGGCGCTCCTCACCGGTGAGGGGGACGAGGCGCTGGACGAGGGAGTCGACGGCGTTCGAGGACTGTGCGACGGCGCGGCGGGTGGGGACGCGGATGAGGCCGCGCAGCAGCGGGGGGATTTCGCCCTTGGCGCGCAGGGCCGGCAGGTCGAGCCGTACCGGCAGGGCCACCGGCTCCGTGCCGGTCAGGGCCGCGTCGAAGAGGGCCACGCCCTGTTCGACGGTCAGCGGCGGCATGCCCAGCCGGGCGATGCGCTCCACGTCCACGTCGGTGAGCGAGCCCGTCATGCCCACCGACTGGGTCCAGGGGCCCCAGGCCAGGGACAGGCCGGGCAGGCCCGCGGCGCGGCGGTGGGCGGCCAGGGCGTCCAGGAAGGCGTTGGCGGCCGCGTAGTTGCCCTGGCCCGCGCTGCCCAGGGTGGCGGACACCGACGAGTACACGGCGAACGCGGTCAGGTCCAGGTCCCGGGTCAGCTCGTGCAGGTTCCACACGGCGTCGACCTTGGGGCGCAGTACGGCGCTCAGGCGTTCGGGGGTCAGCGAGCCGATGACTCCGTCGTCCACGACGCCGGCGGTGTGCACGACGGCCCGCAGCGGGTGGGCGGCGTCGACCGACTCCAGCAGCCCGGTCAGTGCGGCGCGGTCGGACACGTCGCAGGCGGCGACGCGTACGTGGGCGCCCTGTGCGGTCAGTTCGGCGGCCAGGTCGTCGGCGCCGGCGGCGGCGGGGCCGCGGCGGCTGACCAGCAGCAGTCGGCGTACGCCGCGGTGGGTGACGAGGTGGCGGGCCAGCACGGCGCCCAGGCCGCCGGTGCCGCCGGTGACCAGGACGGTTCCGTCGGCGTCCCATACGGCCTCGGGGGCGGTGTCCGGCACCGTCAGGCGGGCCAGCCGGGGGGCCAGCGGCTGTCCGTCGCGGACGGCCAGTTGGGGTTCGCCGGCGGCCAGTGCGGCCGGAACGGCGGCGAGGGAGGCGGCGTCGAGGTCCAGCAGGCCGAACCGGCCCGGGTTCTCGGTCTGGGCGGAGCGCACCAGGCCCCACGCGGCGGCCGCGGCGAGGTCCGTGGGGGCGTCGCCGGCGACGGCCACCGCGCCGCGCGTCACGAAGACCAGGCGGGCGTCGGCGGACCGCTCGTCCGTCAGCCAGCGCTGTGCGAGGGCCAGGACGGTGCCGGTCAGGGCGTGTGTCGAGGTGATCCGGTCCGGGCCCGGGTCGCCGGTCACAGGGACGAGGACCACGTCCGGCACCGGGGTGCCGGTGGTGAACAGGGCGTCCAGGTCGGTGTGCGCGTCGGCGGGCGTGCCCGTGGCGCGCAGGGTCTCGGCCAGTGCCGTGGCGTCGGTGCCGATGACGGCCACCGGTCCGGCGGCCGTCACGGGCTCGGCCCGGACGGCGGACCATTCCACGCGGAACAGGGAGTCCCGGCGCGGGGAGTCGGCCTCGGTCAGCTGTTCGGTGGGTACATGGCGGGAGACCAGCGAGTCGACGGTGGCGACGAGGCCGCCCGCGGTGTCCGCGACGGTGATCGACACCATGTCCTCGCCGGTGCGGGAGAGCCTGGCCCGTACGGCGGAGGCGCCGGAGGCGTGCAGGGACACGCCCTCCCAGGAGAACGGCAGTCCGCCGTGGCTGATCGCGCCGAGGTCACCGAAGGCGGCCGCGTGCTGGGCGGCGTCGAGCAGGGCGGGGTGGAGTCCGAACGCGGCCGCGTCGGCCTCGCCGCCCTCGGGCAGGCTCACCTCGGCGAACACCTCGTCGCCGCGCCGCCACGCGGCCCGCAGGCCCCGGAACAGCGGCCCGTAGTCGAAGCCGATCTCGGAGAGGCGTTCGTAGCAGCCCTCCAGGTCCACCGGTTCGGCGCCGGCCGGGGGCCACACCGTGGCGTCGAAGGCGGGCCCGGCCGCGGGCGTGCCGGGGGCGAGGACACCGGTCGCGTGGCCGGACCAGGGTGCGTCGACCGCGCCCTCGGCGCGCGAGTACATGCCGACCGTGCGGCGTCCGGCGTCGTCGGCCGCGCCGACGCGCACCTGGAACTGGATCGCGCCCTGTTCGGGCAGCACCAGCGGGGCGGCCAGCGCCAGTTCCTCGACCCGGTCGCAGCCGACCTCGTCACCGGCGCGGATGGCCAGTTCCACGAAGGCCGTGCCGGGCAGCAGCACCCGGCCGTTGACGACGTGGTCGGCCAGCCACGGGTGTGACTGTGCCGACAGGCGGCTGGTGAACAGCGCCCCTTCGCCGTTGGCGAGTTCCACGGCGGCACCGAGCAGGGGGTGCCCGGCCGAGGCCAGGCCGGCGGCCCGCATGTCACCGGTGTGGTGCGCGACCCCGGAGGGCCAGAAACGCTCGTTCTGGAACGGGTAGGTGGGCAGGTCCACCCGGCGGGCGCCGGTTCCGGCGAAGAGCGCCGTCCACTTCACGCGGACCCCGGTGACGTGCAGCCGGGCCAGTGTCGTGACGGCCGCGGTCTCCTCCGGGCGGTCCTTGCGCAGGACGGGGACCACCAGGGTGCCGTCCGGCACCGAATCGGCGGCCATCGCCGAGCAGACACCGTCCGGGCCCAGCTCCAGCAGGGTGCCCACGCCCTCGGCCACCAGGGCCCGGACGCCGTCGGCGAAGCGCACGGCCTCACGGACGTGCCGCACCCAGTACTCCGCGGAGCGGATCTCCTGCGACGTGGCCACCCGGCCCGTGAGGTTGGAGACCACGGGGATCGCCGGTGCCTCGAACGTCAGGCCCTCCACGACCGTGCGGAAGTCGTCCAGCATCGGTTCCATCAGCGGCGAGTGGAAGGCGTGCGAGACCGGCAGCCGGGATGTCTTGCGGCCCTGCGTGGCGAGGCGGCCGGCGAGGTCGAGGACCGCGGCCTCCTCCCCCGCGATCACCACGGACGACGGGCCGTTGACCGCGGCGATCGACACCGTCTCGGTCAGCAGCGGCCGTATCTCGTCCTCGGTGGCCCGGACGGCGACCATGGCGCCGCCGGCGGGCAGGGCCTGCATCAGACGGCCACGGGCGGCCACCAGACGGCAGGCGTCACCCAGGGAGAACACCCCGGCCACATGGGCCGCCGCGATCTCACCGATGGAGTGACCGGCCACGAAGTCCGGGGTGATCCCCAGGGACTCCACCAGCCGGAACAGCGCCACCTCGACGGCGAACAGCGCGGGCTGGGTGCGGCCCGTCTCGTTCAGCGCCGCGGCGTCCTCGCCCCACATCACCTCCCGCAGCGGGCCGTCCAGCAGCGGTTCCAGCTCCGCCAGGACCGCGTCCAGGGCCTCGGCGAAGACGGGGAAGCGGCCGTACAGTTCCCGGCCCATGCCGAGCCGTTGCGAGCCCTGCCCGGAGAACACCACCGCGAGCAGTCGCTCGTCGGCCGCGGCCACCCCGCGGGCGGCCTCGGTGACGCCCTCGGCGGAGGCCAGCAGCACCGCGCTGTGCTCGAACACCGACCGGCCGGCCGCGAGCGAGAGGCCCACGTCGAGCGGGGTGGCGTCGGGGTGGTCCGCCGCGAACGCCGTGACGCGTGCCAGCTGTGCTTCCAGCGCCGCCGGGGTCCTGCCCGACACCACCCACGGCACGACGCCCGGTGACACCGCCGGCTCCTCGACGGCCGCCGGTTCGACGGCCGGTGCCTGCTCGACGATGACGTGGGCGTTGGTGCCGCTGATGCCGAACGAGGAGATGCCCGCCCGGCGCGCCCGGCCCGCGTCCGGCCACCGCGTGGACTCGGTCAGCAGCTCCACCGAGCCCGCCGACCACTCCACGTGCGAGGACCGCCGCGTCACGTGCAGCGTCCGGGGCAGGACGCCGTTGCGTATCGCCATGACCATCTTGATCACACCGGCGACGCCGGAGGCGGCCTGGGTGTGCCCGATGTTCGACTTCAGGGAGCCCAGCAGCAGCGGGCGTTCCCGGTCCTGGCCGTAGGTGGCCAGCAGGGCCTGGGCCTCGATGGGGTCACCGAGGGTCGTGCCGGTGCCGTGTGCCTCCACCGCGTCCACGTCGGCGGGCGCGAGGTGCGCGTTCTCCAGGGCGGCGCGGATCACGCGCTGCTGGGAGGGGCCGTTGGGGGCGGTCAGGCCGTTGGACGCGCCGTCCTGGTTGACGGCCGAGCCGCGCAGCACCGCGAGCACCGGGTGGCCGTTGCGCTGGGCGTCGGAGAGGCGCTCCAGGATCAGGACGCCCGAGCCCTCGGCCCATCCCGTGCCGTCGGCGTCGTCGGAGAACGACTTGCAGCGGCCGTCGGAGGCCAGGCCGCCCTGTGAGGTGAAGGAGACGAACGCGCCGGGCGTCGACATCACCGTGACACCGCCGGCCAGGGCGAGGGAGCACTCGCCGCCGCGCAGTGCCTGCGCGGCCAGGTGCAGGGCGACCAGCGAGGAGGAGCAGCCGGTGTCGACGGTGACGGCGGGGCCTTCGCAGCCGAGCGTGTAGGACAGCCGCCCGGAGATGACGCTCGCCGCGTGGCCGGTGGTGGAGTAGACCTCGGCGTCCTCGTCGGAGCCGGTGATGACGGTGCTGTAGTCCTGGCCGGTGGTGCCGACGAACACCCCGGTGGCGCTTTCCCGCAGGGACGCGGGGTCGATGCCGGCCCGTTCCAGCGCCTCCCAGGACACCTCCAGCAGCATGCGCTGCTGGGGGTCCATGGCCACGGCCTCGCGGGGGGAGATGCCGAAGAAGCCGGGGTCGAACTCGGCCGCGTCGTGGACGAAGCCGCCCTGCTGGGCGAGGCTGCCGCCGGGGCCGTCGCCCGCGAGGGCGGCGAGGTCCCAGCCCCGGTCGGTGGGGAAGTCCGACATCGCGTCGCGGCCTTCGGCGACGAGTCGCCACAGGTCCTCCGGTGAGGCGACGCCTCCCGGGAAGCGGCAGCCGATGCCGACGACCGCGATCGGTTCCACCGCCGCCGCGACCAGCTGTTGGTTCTGTTGCCGCAGCCGCTCGATTTCCTTCAGGGACGACCGCAGCGCTTCGACGTATTGGTTGGTGGAGGTGTTCATCGTTCTTCTCCAGGTCGCTTTCAGTTCGTCGTGCTCTCGGTCGCCAGTCGCAGCAGGCTCTCGGCGTCCATGTCGTCGATCGAGTCGATCGGTGACGCGGTGTCGGGCGCGGCGGTGGCGGTCTCGGCTTCTTCGTCGGCGAGCCGCAACACCATCTCCAGCAGGCCCGCCTTGCGGAGCCGGCTGATGGGGACGGTGGTGAGGGCTTCGCGGATGTGCGCGTCGGGGTCGTCCGTCTTCGGTGCCGGGGCGGTGTCGGGGAAGAGGTACGAGCGCAGGCACTGGGCGAGTGCGGTGGGCGTGGGGTAGTCGAACACCAGGGCGGCGGGCAGGGCCAGCCCGGTCGCCACCCGGAGCCGGTTGCGCAGTTCGATGGCCGTCACGGAGTCGAATCCGACGTCCCGGAAGGCCCGGTCGGCGGGGATGGCGTCCGCGCTCTCGTGGCCGAGGGTGGCGGACGCCTCGACGCGGACGACGTCGAGCAGGGCCCGCCCGCGCTCGGCGTCGGACAGGTCTTCGAGACGTCGGCGCAGTGCGGAGTCGTCGCCGTCGTCGTCGGCCGGGGCTTCCTGGGCGGCCAGCACGGCGCGGACCTCGGGGATGCCGGACAGCAGGGGGCTGGGGCGAGTGGCGGTGAAGCTCGGGGTGAACAGGTCCCAGTCCATGTCCGTGACCGTGACCTGGGTGTCGTCGTCGGTGAGGCTCTGCTGGAGGGCGGCGATGGCCAGGGAGGGGTCCATCGGCATGACGCCGCGCCGGCTCAGCCGGTCGTGCACCTCGGCGACCGTGGCCATGCCGGCCTCGGCCCAGGCTCCCCAGGAGACGGCCGTGGCGGTCAGGCCCCGGGCGCGGCGGTGTTCGGCGAGGGTGTCGAGGAAGGCGTTCGCGGCGGCGTAGCCCGCCTGCCCGCCGCTGCCCCAGATGCCGGCACCGGAGGAGAACAGGACGAACGCGTCGAGGTCGAGGTGTTCGGTGGCCTCGTGCAGGTGCAGGGCCGCGGTGAGCTTCGAGCGCAGCAGCGCGTCGAGCTGTTCCACGGTGAGGGACCGCGCGTCGGCGTCGCCGTCGGCGACACCGGCGGCGTGCACCACGGCCGTCAGGGGGAGGTCGGCGGGCAGGCCCGCCAGCAGGGCGGTCAGGGCGTCGCGGTCCGCGGCGTCGCAGGCCGCGATGGTCACCCGGGCACCGAGGGCCTCGAGTTCGGCGCGGAGTCCGTCGGCGCCGGGGGCGTCCGGTCCGCGGCGGCTGGTGAGGACGACGTGCCGGGCGCCGCGCTCGATGATCCATCGTGCGACGCGGCCGCCGAGGCCGCCGGTGCCGCCGGTGATGAGCACCGTACCCCGCTCCCACCAGCGCCGCTCGGGGCCGTTGCCGCCGGGGGCGGCGTGGACGAGCCTGCGGCCGAAGGTGCCCGCGGCGCGGACGGCCACCTGGTCCTCGCCGCCGGGGGCGGCCAGGACGGCGCGCAGCCGGGCGGCGGTGCGCGCGTCGATGGTGTCGGGGAGGTCGATCAGACCGCCCCAGCGGCCGGGCTGTTCCAGGGCGGTGACGAGGCCGAGGCCCCACAGCGCGCCCTGGACGGGGTGGGTGACCTTGTCGTCGCGGCAGGCCGCGACGGCGTCCCGGGTGAGGCACCACAGCGGTGCCTCGATGCCCGCGTCGCCCAGTGCCTGCACCAGGGCCAGCGTCATGGCCAGCCCGGCGGGCACCGAGGTGTAGTCGGCGTGCCGGTCCTCGACGAGGCCCAGCAGGGACACCACTTGGGTGATGCCGGCGCCGTCCGGGGCGGTGGCGGTCAGGAGGGCGGTCAGCGCGTCGCGGTCGGTGTCCTCGACGTCGAGGCGGAGGGTGTCGGGGCCCAGGGCGTCGACGGCGGCCGCCACCCACGGGTCGGTGGCGCCGCGCGCCGGTGCGACGACCAGCCAGGTGCCGTCCATGGTCGTGGAGGCGGGCTCGCGGAGCCTGGTCCAGTCCACCTTGTAGCGCAGGGCGTTGGCCGCCGTGGACTGCCGGGACTTGGTCCGCCACGCCGAGAGGGCCGGCAGCAGTGCGCCCAGGGAGGTGAGTTCGGTGTTCTCGGCGACGCCGAGTTCGCCGGCCAGGGCGTCCAGGTCGCCGTTCTCGACGAGCCCCCAGAACGCGGCGTCCGCCGCGGTGCCGGTGCCGGTGCCGTCCGGGGTGGGCGGCACCGCCTCCGGCCAGTACCGGCGGCGCTGGAAGGCGTAGGTGGGCAGGTCGACGGGGGCGTGGGCGGCGGCGGGGAACGCCGCGCGCCAGTCGACGGGCGCGCCGTGGACGTGCGCCTCGGCGAGGGAGGTCAGGAAGCGCTTGGTGTCGCCCTCGTCGCGGCGCAGCGAGCCCAGGGCCACCGCGGTCGGGGTGTCGGTGGCCTCCGCGGTCTCCTGCACGGCCCCGGTCAGGACGGGGTGCGGGCTGGCCTCGACGAAGAGCCGGTACCCGTCGGCGAGCAGCGCCCGGGTGGCCTGCTCCAGTTGTACGGTCTGCCGCAGGTTGGTGTACCAGTAGCCGCCGTCCATGGTGGGCGCGTCGAGCCGTTCGCCGGTCACGGTCGAGTAGAAGGGCACCTTCGGCGCGCGGGGGGTGACCGAGGCCAGCAGGCGCGCCAGCTCGCCTTGGATGGACTCCACTTGCGAGCCGTGCGAGGCGTAGTCGACCGCGACCATGCGGGCGCGGATCTTCGCCGTCGCGCACTGTTCCCTGAGTGCGGCGAGGGCTTCCGGGTCGCCGGAGACGACGATCGAGGAGGGGCCGTTCACGGCGGCCAGCGAGAGCCGGTCGCCCCAGGGTTCCAGGAGGGCGGTCACCTGTTCGGCGGAGGCGGCCACGGACATCATGCCGCCCTTGCCGGACAGGGCCAGCAGGGCCTTGCTCCGCAGGGCCACGACGGCCGCGGCGTCCGGCAGGGACAGGGCGCCCGCGACGCACGCCGCGGCGATCTCGCCCTGTGAGTGCCCCATCACGGCGGCGGGTTCGACTCCGTGGGAGCGCCAGAGCGCGGACAGCGCCACCATCATGGAGAACAGTGCGGGCTGGACCACGTCCACCCGCTCCGCCGTCGCGGTGTCGCAGGCGCCGGCCAGGACGTCCCGCAGCGACCAGTCGATGTGCGGGGCGAGGGCCTCGGCGCAGTCGTCCACGGCGGACCGGAACACCTCGGAGGTCTCCAGCAGCGCACGGCCCATGCCCCACCACTGCGAGCCCTGGCCGGGGAAGACGAACACCGGGCCGGCGTCGCCGCCGGTGGCGGCACCGCGGACGACGCCCGGCGTGGTGCCGGCCGTGGCCAGCGCCTCCAGGCAGCGGGTGAAGTCCTCGTGCGTCTCGCCGAGCAGCACCGCGCGGTGTTCCAGCCGGGGCCGGGTGGTGGCCAGCGACCAGCCCACCCGTACGGGCGGCAGCTCCGGGCTGTCACCGACGCGGGCGAGCAGCCGGGCGGCCTGGTCACGCAGCGCGGCGTCGGACTTCGCGGAGACGAGCCAGGGCACGACGCCCGGGTGGTCGGCGGCCGGTTCCCGCTCGTCGGCCGCGTCGTCCGGTGCCTGTTCGAGGATCAGGTGGGCGTTGGTGCCACTGATGCCGAACGACGACACACCCGCTCGGCGGATGCGTCCCTCGGCCTGCCACTTCTCGGCCTCGGTCAGCAGCTCCACCGCGCCGGCGGACCAGTCGACCCGCGTCGAGGGCTCGCTGACGTTGACCGTGCCGGGCAGGATGCCTTCGCGCAGGGCCATGACCATTTTGATGACGCCCGCGACACCTGCGGCGGCCTGGGTGTGGCCGATGTTGGCCTTGAGGGAGCCCAGTCGCAGCGGTGTCTCCCGGTCCTGGCCGTAGGTGGCCAGCAGCGCCTGGGCCTCGATCGGGTCACCCAGTTTGGTGCCGGTGCCGTGGGCCTCGACCACGTCGACGTCGGCGGGCGCGACACCCGCGTTGGCGAGGGCCTGGCGGATGACGCGCTGCTGGGAGGGGCCGTTGGGGGCGGTCAGCCCGTTGGAGGCGCCGTCCTGGTTGACGGCGCTGCCGCGGACGACGGCGAGGACCTGGTGGCCGTTGCGGCGGGCGTCCGAGAGCCGTTCCAGCAGGACGAGGCCGACGCCTTCGGCGAGGGTCATGCCGTCCGCGTCGTCGGAGAACGGCTTGCAGTGCCCGTCGACGGCCAGGGCCCGCTGCCGGCTGAAGCCGACGAAGGGGCTCGGGGTCGACATGACCGCCACACCGCCGGCGAGCGCGAGGGTGCTCTCGCCGTTGCGCAGCGACTGGCAGGCCAGGTGCAGGGCGACGAGCGAGGAGGAGCAGGCCGTGTCGACGGTGACGGCGGGGCCCTCCAGGCCGAAGAGGTAGGAGACCCGGCCGGAGAGCACGCTGGAGGCGGTACCGGTGGCCATGTACGTCTCGGACTCGGCGGCGTTCGGGACCCCGGAGGTGTAGTCCTGGTAGGTCGCGCCGATGAAGGTGCCGGTCGCGCTGCCCCGCAGCGAGTCGGGGTCGATGCCGGCGCGTTCGAGCGCCTCGTGCGCGGTTTCCAGCAGCAGCCGCTGCTGGGGGTCCATCGCCACCGCCTCACGGGGGGAGATCCCGAAGAAGGAGGCGTCGAACTCGGCGGCCTCGTGCAGGAATCCGCCCTGGACGGAGTACGTCTTGCCGTGCCGGTCGGGGTCCGGGTCGTACAGCGCGCCGGCGTCCCAGCCGCGGTCCGCGGGGAACTCGGAGATCACGTCGGCACCGTCGACGAGCAGTCGCCACAGGTCCTCGGGGGTGTGCGCGCCGCCGGGGTAGCGGCAGCTCATCCCGACGATCGCGATCGGCTCGTCGGTGGCGGCGGCGGACACCGCGGGCGCGTCGGCCGCGGTGGTTCCCGCGATCTCGTCGCGGAGGTACTCCGCCAGCGCCAGGGGGGTCGGGTAGTCGAAGACCAGGGTGCTCGGCAGTCGCAGTCCGGTGGCGGCCACCAGCCGGTTGCGCAGGTCCACCGAGGTGACGGAGTCGAAGCCGACGTCACGGAAGGCACGCCGCTCGGGGAACGCCTCACCGGAGGTGTGTCCGAGGACGGTCGCGGCCCGGCCGCGGACCAGCTCCAGCAGCAGCCGGTCGCGCTCGGCGGCGGGCAGGGCGCGCAGCCGGGCCGCGAACTCCCCTTCGGCGCCGGGGCTCACGGCCCGCTCCGCGGTCTCGGTCAGCCGCCGGACCTCGGGCACGTCGTCGAACAGCGTCGTGGGGCGGCCGGAGGTGAAGATCGGGTGGTAGACGTCCCAGTTCACGTCGGCGATGGCGAGGACCGTCTCGTCGTCGTCCAGGGCGCGCCGCATGCCGGCCAGCGCCGGGCCCGCGTCGATGAAGCCCAGTCCGCTGCGGCGGATCTGGTGCGGGTCGAGCTGTGCAGCCTCGGCGTCGTCGGGCCACTTCCCCCAGTGCAGGGACGTGGCGGTCAGGCCACGGGCGCGGCGGTGGTCGGCGAGCGCGCTCAGATAGGCGTTGCCCGCGCCGTACGCGGCGTGCCGGCCGCTGCCCCACATGCCGGTGATGGAGGAGAAGAGGACGAACGCGTCGAGTTCCTCGTCGTCCAGCAGTTCGTCCAGGTGCCGGGCGCCGGCGACCTTGGCGGACACCACCCTGGCGAACTCCTCCATGGTGGTGCCCGCCAGCGACTCCAGCTCGATGACGGCCGCGGCGTGCACGACCGTCCGCACGGTGCGGCCGTCGGACGTGAGGCCCGACAGCAGCCCGGCGATCGCGTCGCGGTCGCTGATGTCACAGGCGACCGCTTCGGCCTCCGTGCCCAGCGCGGCGAGTTCGGCCAGTAGATCGGCGGCGCCGGGCGCGTTCGGGCCCCGGCGGCTGACGAGCACGAGGTGTTCGGCGCCCTGGCCGGCGAGCCACCGGGCGAGGTCCGGGGCCAGCGCACCGGAACCGCCGGTGATCAGCGTCGTGCCGCGCGGCTTCCAGCCGCGTCCCGTGCCCTGGCCGGAGGCGGCGGCCCGGACCACGCGCCGGGTGAAGACACCGGAGGAGCGGATCGCGAGCTGGTCCTCACCGGTGGTACCGGTGAGGACGGCCGCGAGCCGCCGGCCGGCGCGCTCGTCGAGCGTGCCGGGCAGGTCCACCATGCCACCCCACCGCTGCGGGTGCTCCAGCGCGGCGGTCCAGCCGACGCCCAGCACCTGTGCCTGTACGGGGTTGGTCACCAGGTCCGAACGGCCCGTCGATACCGCGCCGCGTGTCACACACCACAGCGGCGCGTCGATCCCCGCGTCTCCCAGGGCCTGGACGAGCGCGACGGTCAGAGCGAGACCCGAAGCCAGCGCCGGGTACGCGGCGGACGGCTGCTCGGCCGCCGCCAGCACCGAGACGATGCCCGCCACATCGTGGGCGTCCTCCAGCCGGGCCGCGAGAACGGCACGGTCGACACAGGACTCGTCCAGGACCAGGCGGCGCACCTGCGCGCCCTGCCCGGAAAGCGCGGCCACCACGTCCTCGTCGGCGATGCCCTCGGCCGTGACCACCAGCCACGTACCCGACAGCGACGCCTGCGGCACACCAGCGAGCGGTGACCAGGCGACCCGGTAACGCCAGGCGTCCAGCGCCGACCGCTCACGCCGCTGACGGCGCCACGACGACAGACCGGGCAGCACGGCGGCGAGCGACTCCTCGTCGATGTGCAGACTCGAGGTGAGCGAGCCCAGGTCCTCCCGCTCCACCGCCGCCCAGAACTCGGCGTCGGCGGGGTCCGTCGCCGCGAGCAGCTCGACTTCGTGCGGCATGGCCCAGAGGCGTTCGTGCTGGAACGCGTACGTCGGCAGGTCGACCCGGCGGGCACCGGTGCCGGCGTAGACGGACCGCCAGTCGACGGACACGCCCCGGACGAACACCTCGGCCAGCGACGTCAGGAAGCGGTACAGGTCGCCCTCATAGCGCCGCAGGGTGCCGACCGCGACGGCGTGCCCGCCGGCGTCCTCGATGACGTCCTGTACGGCCATCGCCAGCACGGGGTGCGAGCTGACCTCGACGAACACGCCGTGGTCCGCGTCGAGCAACGTCCGTATGCCCGCTTCGAACGCGACGGTGTTGCGGAGGTTGTTGTACCAGTACTCGGCGTCCATGCCGCTGGTGTCCAGCCACCCGCCGGTAACGGTCGAGACGAACGGCACCTCGGACTCGCGGGGCCGGATCGGCCCCAGCTCGGACAGCAGCTCGTCGTGGAGGTCCTCGACCTGCGCGGAGTGCGAGGCATAGTCCACCGCGATCCGCCGCACCCGGACACCCTCGTCCGACAACCGCGCGGCAAGCTCGTCCAGACCCTCCGGATCACCGGAAACCACCACGGAACGAGGACCATTGACAGCGGCCACGGACACCCGGCCCGCGAAACCGGCAAGCCGCTCCTCGACCTCCCCCACCGGCAACGCGACGGACATCATCCCGCCGTGTCCGGCGAGACGGCGCCCGATCGCCTGACTGCGCAGCGCCACGACGCGCGCACCGTCCTCCAGGGACAACGCACCCGACACCACAGCCGCCGCGATCTCACCCTGCGAATGACCCACCACAGCATCCGGAGACACCCCATGGGCCTCCCACAACGCCGCCAACGACACCATCACCGCGAACGACGCCGGCTGAATGACGTCGACACGCTCCAGCGACGGCGCGCCCGGCATCTGGCGCAGCACATCCGCCAACGACCAGTCGACGAAGGCGCCCAGCGCCTCGGCGCATTCCGCCAGCCGCTCGGCGAAGACCGGGGACTCCTCCAGCAGCCGGGCACCCATGCCCACCCACTGCGACCCCTGGCCCGGGAACACGAACACCGTCTTGCCGTCGATGTCCGCGACGCCCTGTACGACGGCGGCGGCGGTGTCCTCGGCCGCGAGGGTGCCGAGCCCTTCCCGCAGGTCGTCCAGGCCGGCACCCACCATCACCGCGCGGTGCTCGAACAGCGACCGGGAGGCGAGGGAGTACCCGACGTCGACCGGGCGGAGACCGGGGTCGGCGTCCAGCCGGGAGAGAAGGTTCACGGCCTGGTCGCGCACGGCGCCCGGGGCCCGGCCGGAGAGCACCCAGGGGACGACCATGGCGGTGTCGACCGTGGCCGTGGGCGCCTCGTCGGCCGATTCCCCGGCCGGGGGCGCTTCCTCCAGGACCGCGTGCGCGTTGGTGCCGCTGACGCCGAAGGAGGAGACCGCGCAGCGGCGCGGCCGCTCCCCCGCCGGCCACGCGACCGGCTCGGTGAGCAGCTCGACGGCGCCCGCCGACCAGTCGACGTGCGAGGAGGCGTTGTCACTGTGCAGGGTCTTCGGCAGCACGCCGTGGCGCATCGCCATGACCATCTTGATGACGCCCGCGACACCGGCCGCGGCCTGCGTATGACCGATGTTCGACTTCAACGACCCCAGTCGCAGCGGCGTCTCACGGTCCTGGCCGTAGGTCGCCAGCAGCGCCTGCGCCTCGATCGGGTCACCCAGCCGGGTGCCCGTGCCGTGCGCCTCCACCGCGTCCACATCCGCCGCCGACAGACCCGCGTTCGCCAGCGCCTGCCGGATCACCCGTTGCTGCGACGGGCCGTTGGGGGCCGTCAAACCGTTGGACGCGCCGTCCTGGTTGACCGCGCTGCCCCGCAGCACCGCCAGCACCGGATGACCATTGCGCCGCGCGTCCGAGAGCCGCTCGACGACGAGCGCGCCGACGCCCTCGGACCAGCCCGTGCCGTCCGCGGCGTCGGAGAACGCCTTGCAGCGGCCGTCGGGGGCCAGTCCGCCCTGCTTGCTGAACTCGACGAACACAGCGGGGTCGGACAGGACGGTGACGCCGCCGACGACGGCGAGCGAGCACTCGTCGTCACGCAGCGACCGCATCGCCACGTGCAGGGCCACCAGGGAGGACGAGCAGGCGGTGTCGACGGTCAGCGCCGGGCCTTCGAGGCCCAGGGTGTAGGCGAGCCGTCCCGACAGGACGCTGGCGGCGGTGCCGGTCAGCGCGTGGCCGTCCAGTTCGCCCGTCGCCCGGGCCGTGCCCGGGTTCCAGTGGTACGAGCCGACGAAGACGCCCGCCTGGCTGCCGCGCAGCGACAGCGGGTCGATGCCCGCCCGCTCCAGTGCCTCCCAGGAGACCTCCAGCAGCAGCCGCTGCTGCGGGTCCATGCCCAGCGCCTCACGCGGGGAGATGCCGAAGAAGCCGGCGTCGAAGTCGCCCGCCTCGTAGAGGAAGCCGCCCTCGTGGGTGGTGCTGCGGCCCTCGCCGTCGCCGGTCAGTGCGGCCAGGTCCCAGCCGCGGTCGGCGGGGAAGCTCGAAATGGCATCGCCCTCGGAGGCGACCAGGTCCCACAGCCCCTCCGGCGAGGCGACCCCGCCGGGGAAACGGCAGCCCATGCCCACGATCGCGATCGGTTCGCGGCTCTTGGACTCCAGTTCGTCGATGCGCTGGCGCGCACGTCGGAGGTCCGCGGCCACTCGCCTCAAGTAGTCGACAACTTTGTCCTGCTGGTCTTCCTGCACCGGTCCGTCCTCATCCCGTAATGAACGAAAGCTGTCGATCTTTAAGCGATTTCGAATTCTTCGTCGATGATGTCGAGCAGTCTGTCGACCGACGCCGTTTTGATGTCTTCCTCGGAGCCGCCGTCCGGTTCCGCCTTCCTCGTCAATTCCCTGAGCGAGACGAGGAGTTGGTCCAGACGCTCGGCTATCGCCGCGCGTTCGGCGTCCGTTCCGTCCGCCGCCGCCGCCCGCACCACCGCTTCCAGCGTGTCGAGTTCCTCGAGGGCCGGCGCCGCGGAGTCGTCCACGAGCCGCGCGAGCAGATGGTCGGCGACCGACACCGGTGTCGGGCAGTCGAAGACGAGCGAGCTGGGCAGCCGCAGGCCGGTGACAGCGCTCAGCCGGTCGCACAGTTCGACGGCCGTCAGCGAGTCGAAACCCAGTTCCTTGAAGATGTGGTGGGCGCCGACGCGCCCCGCACCGCCGTGCCCGAGCACGGTGGCGGCCTCGGCGCGTACGAGGCCGAGCAGATACCCGGAGCGTTTGGCGGCGGGCATCGACCGCAGCCGCTCGGCGAACGGCCGCTCCCCGGCCGCCGGTGCGGGAGCGGGCCGCGCCTCGGCACCGTCACCGCCGGGCGCGGTGTGCGCGAGGGTGGTGTCCGCGCCGACCGGCCAAAAGCGTTCGTGCCGGAAGGCATACGTCGGCAGGTCCACCCGATGGGCGGCCGTGCCCTCGAACATCCGCGGCCAGTCCACCGGCCGGCCGATGACGTGCAGCCGGCTCAGCGCGGTGAGCAGTGCGGCCTCCTCGCCGCGGTCGTCGCGCAGCGCCGGCACCAGCGTGAGGTCCGCCGCGCCCGGGCAGCCCCGGGCCATGCCGGAGAGGACGCCGCCGGGGCCCAGTTCGAGGGTGACGCCGACGCCGGCCGTGTGCAGGGCGGTGATCCCGTCGGCGAAGCGGACGGCCCGGCGCACGTGCCGCACCCAGTACTCGGGGGCGCACAGCTCCCCGGGCTCGGCGATACGGCCGGTGACGTTGGAGACCACGGCCAGGGCCGGCGCGGAGAACGTCAGGCCCTCGAGTACCGCGCGGAACTCGTCCAGCACGGGTTCCACCAGCGGGGAGTGAGCGGCGACCGACACCCGCAGCCGCGAGGTCTTGCGCCCCTCGGCCGCCAGTCGCCCCGCGATCTCCAGGACCGCGTCCTCGGCGCCGGAGAGGACGACCGACGAGGGCCCGTTGACCGCGGCGACCGACACCGTCTCGGTCAGCGACGTCTCGGTCAGCAGCCGCAGCACCTCGTCCTCGGTGGCCTGGACGGCGACCATCGCACCGCGGTCCGCGACCTTCTGCATCAGCCGGCCGCGCTCGGCCACCAGACGGCAGGCGTCGTCGAGCGAGAACACCCCGGCCACATGGGCGGCCGCCACTTCGCCGACGGAGTGGCCCGCGACGAAGTCCGGTGTGACACCGAAGGACTCCGCCAGTCGGAACAGTGCCACCTCCACCGCGAACAGCGCGGGCTGGGTGTACCCGGTGCGGTTCAGCTCCTCCGGGTCGTCGCCCCACATCACGTCCCGGAGGGGGCGCGGCAGATGGCGGTCCAGGACGGACAGCGTCGTGTCCAGGGCGTCGGCGAACACCGGGAACCGGCCGTACAGCTCCCGTCCCATGCCCAGGCGCTGGCTTCCCTGGCCCGGGAACAGGGCCACCAGGGCCCCCGCACCGCCCGCCGTGCCGCGGGCCGCGAGGACGGTCTCGCCCTGTGCGGCGAGCAGCACCGCACGGTGGGTGAACACCGACCGGCCGGTCGCCAGGGAGTATCCGACGTCGACGGGCGCGAGGCCGGTGTCGGCCGCCGCGAGTGCCCTGACGCGGTCCAGCTGGGCGTCCAGCGCTTCCTCGGTGCGGGCGGAGGTCACCCACGGCACCACGGCGGGTACCGTGCCGGGGCCCGGCTCCCGTACCGGTCCGCCGGCCGGCGGGGCCTGCTCCAGTACCACGTGCGCGTTGGTGCCGCTGATGCCGAACGACGACACCCCGGCCCGTCGCGGGCGGTCCGTCCGGGGCCACGCCATCGCGTCGGTGAGGAGTTCCACGGTGCCCGCCGTCCAGTCCACCCGCGAGGTCGGTGTACCGACGTGCAGGGTCTTGGGGAGGACGCCGTGGCGCATCGCCATGACCATCTTGATGACGCCCGCGACACCGGCCGCGGCCTGCGCATGGCCGATGTTCGACTTCAACGACCCCAGTCGCAGCGGCGTCTCACGGTCCTGGCCGTAGGTCGCCAGCAGCGCCTGCGCCTCGATCGGGTCACCCAGCCGGGTGCCCGTGCCGTGCGCCTCCACCGCGTCCACATCCGACGGGGACAGACCCGCGTTCGCCAGCGCCTGCCGGATCACCCGTTGCTGCGACGGGCCGTTGGGGGCCGTCAAACCGTTGGACGCGCCGTCCTGGTTGACCGCGCTGCCCCGCAGCACCGCCAGCACCGGATGACCGTTGCGCCGCGCGTCCGACAGCCGTTCCAGCAGCACCATGCCGACGCCCTCGGCCCAGGCCGTGCCGTCCGCGTCGTCGGAGAAGACCCGGCACCGCCCGTCGGGGGCCATGCCGCCCTGCCGGGAGTGCCCGACGAAGGCCGCGGGGGTGGACATGACCGTCACCCCGCCCGCCAGGGCCAACGAGCACTCCCCCGCGCGCAGCGCCTGGCCCGCCCAGTGCAGGGCCACCAGGGAGGAGGAGGCCGCGGTGTCCACGGTGACCGCCGGGCCCTCCAGCCCGAGGGTGTAGGCCACCCGGCCGGAGGCCACGGCGGGGGACAGTCCTGTCAGCGAGTGCCCTTCCAGGTCCTCCGTCGACCGCTGGGCGACGAGGGCGTAGTCCTGGCCGTTCGTGCCGACGAAGACCCCGGTCCGGCTGCCGCGCAGGCTCAGCGGGTCGATCCCGGCGTGTTCGACCGCCTCCCAGGAGACCTCCAGGGTCAGGCGCTGCTGCGGGTCCATGCCCAGCGCCTCCCGGGGGGAGATGCCGAAGAAACCGGCGTCGAAGCCGGCCGCGTCGTAGAGGAAACCGCCCTCACGGGTGGCGCTGGAGCCCCGGCCGGTACCGGCGAGGGCCGCCAGGTCCCAGCCGCGGTCGGCCGGGAACGCGGAGATCACGTCCTGGCCGGAGGCGACCACGTCCCACAGGTCCGCGGCCGACCGCACACCGCCGGGGTACCGGCACGCCATCCCGACGATCACCACCGGGTCGTGGGCGTGCGCTCCGGCCCCCTGACCGCCCGCGCCGCAGGACGCGCTGTCTGCTCCGCTCGTCATGACGCTGCACCACCCATGAGGAATGTCGGCTCGGAAACTTCACTTCGAGCGGATCGTATGGGCGGGAAGGCTGTAGATTTCCCTACAAGAAGAACGTGATCGCTTGCCTGATGCCGTGTCATTTCCGGTACGGGCGGCCACGGTCGGCCGGCCCGGCCGTTCCTTCGGGACGAAGACTAGGGATTCTCTTCGACCTGGCGTGAGACCACGTAACCATCTCGATTCTTCCCGCAGTCTTGTCCCTTGACGTCCCGGGCGGACGACGCCGGCCGTGGGCGCGGGCATCGATTGAGACGCGGCCACTCGGCGACCGGCCGTGCGCACACCTGGCGCCGAGCTGCTGCCGGGCCGCCACTTCTGGAGGGTTATTGTCATGGGCTCGACTCGGCGGCCGATTCTGTTTGTCAGTTATCCCGAAAGCGGACTGTTGAATCCGCTGCTCGTCCTGGCCGAGGAGCTGTCCCGGCGGGGAGTTCAGGACCTGTGGTTCGCGACGGACGAGAACCGGCGCGCGGAGGTAGAGGCGCTGAAGGTGGACACCCCGGTGGAATTCGCCTCCCTGGGCGAGGTGGTGACCGAGATGTCCGCCGTCACCTGGGACGACAAGACGTACCGGGAAGTGACACAGCGGTCGAGGTTCAAGGCACACCGGGCGGTCATCAAGCACTCGTTCGCCCCGCGTTCGCGGGTGGCGAAGTACCGGGCGCTCGAGGCCGTGGTGGACGAGGTGAAGCCGGCGCTGATGGTCATCGAGAGCATGTGCCAGTACGCGTACGAGCTGGCGATCACCAAGAACATTCCGTTCGTGCTGGGGGTGCCGTTCCTGCCCAGCAATGTGCTGACCTCGCACGTGCCGTTCGCCAAGTCGTACACCCAGCCGCACTTCCCCGTGCCGCACACCGGTCTGCCGCTGGACATGACCCCCGCCCAGCGGGTGGCCAACCAGCTGTTCCGGATGCGTACGCTGGGGCTGTTCATGACGTCCGACATGCGCAAGGTGGTGGAGGAGGACAACCAGGTCCGCAAGGAGCTGGGCATCTCCCCCGAGGCGCGCGGCATGATGGTCCGGATCGACAAGTCCGAGATGGTGCTGTGTTATTCGGTGCCCGAACTGGACTACCCGTTCCCCGTTCCCGCGAAGATGCGCCTGGTCGGCACGATGGTGCCGCCACTGCCCCAGGCGCCCGAGGACGACGGGCTGTCGGAGTGGCTCGCGCACAACGACTCCGTGGTCTACATGGGCTTCGGCACGATCACCCGGCTGACGCGGGCGCACGTCGCGTCGCTGGTGGAGGTGGCGCGCCGGATGAGCGACGGGCACCAGTTCCTGTGGAAGCTGCCGCGGGAACAGCAGAAGCTGCTGCCCCCGGCCGAGTCGCTGCCGGACAATCTGCGGATCGTGGACTGGGTGCCCTCCCAGCTGGACGTGCTGGCCCATCCGAGCGTGAAGGTCTTCTTCACCCACGCGGGTGGCAACGGCTTCCACGAGGGGCTGTACTTCGGCAAGCCCCTGGTGGTGCGGCCGTTGTGGGTGGACTGCGACGACCAGGCACGGCGCGGCCAGGACTTCGGGGTGAGCCTGAAACTGGACCGTCCCGAGACCGTCGACGCCGACGACGTCGTCGGCAAGCTGACCCGGGTGCTCGGTGACCGTTCGTTCCGCGAGCGCGCCGAGCACTTCGGACGGATTCTGCGGGCGGCCGGCGGGCGGGGCGCCGCGGCCGATCTGATCCTTGGACTCCCCGCACTGGCGAAGGACTGAGCGAGGTTTCCATGGCATTCACGTATCCGGTTTCGCAGCCCTGGCTCAAGGGGCGGGAGCTTTCCTATGTGACCGAGGCGATCAGCGACGGCTGGATCTCGTCGCAGGGCCCGAAGGTCAAGGAATTCGAGAGCGCGTTCGCGCGGTACAACGGGGTCGCGCACGGGGTCGCCTGTTCCTCCGGGACCACGGCACTGACCCTGGCCCTGCGGGCGCTGGGCGTCGGCCCGGGCGACGAGGTGCTGATCCCCGAATTCACGATGATCGCGACCGCGTGGTCGGCGACGTACCTGGGGGCGACCCCGGTGTTCGTGGACTGCGGGGACGATCTCAATATCGACGTCTCCCGCATCGAGGAGAAGATCACCCCGCGTACGAAGGTCATCATGCCGGTGCACATCTACGGGCGCCGGTGCGACATGGACGCGATCATGGAGCTGGCCCACGACTACAACCTGCGGGTCGTGGAGGACACGGCGGAGGCGCACGGCGTACGGCCGGTCGGTGACATCGCCTGTTTCTCGCTCTTCGCCAACAAGATCATCACCTCCGGCGAGGGCGGTATCTGCCTCACCGACGATCCCCGGCTCGCGGAGCAGATGGCCCATCTGCGGGGCATGGCGTTCAACAAGGAACACAACTTCCTGCACAAGAAGCTCGCCTACAACTTCCGGATGACGAACCTCCAGGCCGCCGTCGCGCTGGCCCAGGTGGAGCAGCTCGACGAGATCCTGGCCACCCGCCGGGAGATAGAGAAGCGCTACGACGAGGGGCTGCGGGACATCGAGGGGATCACCCTGATGCCCCCGCGGGACGTGCTGTGGATGTACGACCTGCGTGCCGAGCGCCGCGAGGAGCTGCGCGCGTTCCTGGCCGACGCCTCCATCGAGACCCGGGTGTTCTTCAAGCCGATGAGCATGCAGCCCGGCTATCTCGACCCGGCCTGGCCGACGCTGAACGCCACCCGGTTCAGCGAGGACGGCTTCTATCTGCCGACCCACACGGGCCTGACCGAGGACGACCAGAACTTCATCATCGGGAAGATCCGTGAGTTCTACGGCGCGCGCTGACACAGGGGAAACGCAGACAATGACTACCACCGATTCGAATATGGTCGGCTTCCCGTTGCGGCGGCCCGGCCGGCCCTATCCACCGGAGGAGTACGCGGGCCTGCGCAAGCGCGAGGGGCTCGTCCGCTCGACGCTGCCCACCGGTGCGCCGGTCTGGCTGGTGACCCGGCACGAAGAGGTCCGGGCCGTGCTCACCGACCCCCGGATCAGCTCCAATCCCTCGCACCCGGGCTTCCCCCGGCCGGCGAAGACCGGTGGGGTGCCCGCCCAGGACCAGGTGCCCGGCTGGTTCGTGGCGCTGGACCCGCCGGAGCACACCCGGTTCCGCAAGACGCTGATCCCGGAATTCACCGTCCGCCGGATCAGGGAGATGCGGCCGGTGATCCAGGCGATCGTCGACGAGCGCATCGACGCCATGCTCGCCAAGGGCGACTCCGCCGATCTGATCGCGGACTTCGCGCTGCCGGTGCCGTCGCTGGTGATCTCCAGGCTGCTGGGGGTGCCGAAGGCCGACTGTGACTTCTTCGAGGCGCAGACCCGGGTACTGGTCACCCTGACCTCGACCGACGAGCAGCGGGAGGCGGCCACCAAGGCGCTGCTGCGCTATCTCAACCGGCTGATCACGCTCAAGTCGAAGCGGCCGGGCGACGACTTGATGAGCCGGCTGCTGGCGGACGGCAAGCTGACCCCGCAGGAACTGTCGGGCGTGGGGATGCTGTTGCTCATCGCCGGCCACGAGACGACGGCGAACAACATCGGGCTCGGCGCGGTGACGCTGCTGATGAACCCGCAGTGGATCGGCGACGAGCGGGCCGTGGAGGAGCTGCTGCGCTACTACTCCGTCGCCGACCTGGTCGCGTTCCGGGTGGCGGTGGAGGACGTGGAGATCGGCGGGCAGCTCATCAAGGCGGGCGAGGGCATCGTGCCGCTGGTCGCGGCGGCCAACCACGACGAGACGGTCTTCGAGTGCCCGCACCAGTTCGATCCCAGCCGGTCCGCCCGTCACCACGTGGCGTTCGGGTACGGGGTGCACCAGTGCCTGGGGCAGAACCTGGTCCGGGTCGAGATGGAGCTGGCCTACCGGTCGTTGTTCGAGCGGATCCCGACGCTGGAACTCGCGGTGCCGGTCGATGAGCTGCCGCTGAAGTACGACAGCGTGCTGTTCGGGCTGCACGCGCTGCCCGTGCGCTGGTAGCGGCGCTCCCACGGGCCGGGCGGGGGACTCGGACTCCCCCGCCCGGCCCGCCGCGCGTCCGGGCGCGCGAGAAGGTATCGATTCGCCGATGGAGGAAATGATGGTTCGTATCAGCGTGGACATCGACAGCTGTATCGGGGCCGGGCAGTGTGTGCTGTCGGCGCCGGACGTCTTCGACCAGGACGACGACGGCATCGTCATGGTCCTCGACGGGGAGCCGGCGGAGGCGGTCGTGGAGGACGTGCGGCTGGCGGGCAGGATCTGCCCGTCCCAGGCGATCACGGTGCACGAGGACTGAGTTCCCCGACGCCCCGGGCATGAGCCGGGCCCCGCCCCCACACGACCGTGGGGGCGGGGCCCGTTTCACGCCCTGGGCCGGGCGGCGGTCACCACCGCATGGGCAGCTCGGTGAGCCCTCCCGAGAGCCGTCCGCCCAGCACTTGGAGGTCCTCCACCGGCAGGTCGAGCCGCAGCTCCGGCAGCCGGGTGAAGAGGAGGGTGTACATCGTGCGCAGCTCCAGCCGGGCCAGCGGGGCGCCGACGCAGTGCCACATGCCGTGGCCGAACGTCAGGTGCGGGTTGGGCGACCGGGTGATGTCGAAGCGCTCCGGCTCGGTGAAGACCCGCTCGTCGAAGTTGGGGAGGGTGAAGTCCAGCAGGACGAGTTCGCCCGCCTTGATGGTCACCTCACCGATCTCCACGTCGGCGCTGGCGTATCTGGGCAGCACCGAACCACCGGCCTTGGCCGTCCGCAGGATCTCCTCGACGGCGGCGGCCATGACGCGCGGATCCCCCAGCGCGGCCTGTCGCGCGTCGGGGTTGGTGGCGAGCAGCACCACGCCGAGGTCGACGTGGCTGGCGACGGCGTCCAGCCCGGCGAACAGCAGCCCCGCGGCCATGTGGCCGACCTTCTCGGCCGGGGCCCCGCTCTCGCACAGCCGGGACATCACATCGTCGCCGGGGGCGGTCTGCTTGCGGCCCGCCAGCTCCTGCAGGTAGGCGAAGAGGGCCCGCTGGCCCTCCGCGATGCCCTGCGGCTCGTCCACGCCGGCCATGCCGGACAGCAGTTCCACCAGGCGTGCCCGGTCCTCGGGCGGCACGCCGATCAGCTCGCACAGCACCATGAGGGAGAACGGCAGGGACAGCTGTCCGTGCAGATCGGCGGGCGGCCCCTGGGCGACGAAGCCCTCCAGCACGCCCTCCGCGATGGCCTCCACCCGGGGCTTGAGGTCGCGGACGCGCTTGGCGGAGAAGTTCGGGGTGAGCAGCGTGCGGGTCTCGGCGTGCAGCTTGCGCGCGCTCTCGGGGTCGTCGTCGGTGATCAGCAGCTCCAGGAACGGGTTCCTGACGTACCGCGGGGCGTTCACCGGGTCGGGGTGCGAGCGGCCCAGACGCGGGTCGAGCAGCAGTTCCTTCAGCTCGGCGTGCCGGGTCACCAGCCATGCCTCGTCACCGGCGGGGGTCTTGACCCGGCAGACCGCGCCGCGGGCCTGTAAGCCGCGCAGCAGCGGGCTCAGCCTTAGGACGGCGGGGGGGTCGGCGGTGATCTCGGGCAGTTCGTAGGACGTGGTCATGGTGCCTCCTTCTGGCGTTCTCGTGTGGGGGGGTGGCGAAGGCGTGGCCCGGCCGCCCCGGTGCCGGGGCGGCCGGGCCACGTACGAGGTTCCCGGTGACCGGGAGGGGGGTCAGGCGCCGGCGGTCGGCAGCGCCCGGACCCATTCCTCGATCGCCCGCGCCGTCAGCGCCGAGTGTTCCTTGGCGAGTGACAGGTGGTCGGCCTCGATCTCACGCACCTCGTCCACGGGCACCGACGAGGTGTCGAACATCAGGCCGTTGCAGGGCAGGGTGCACTTGACCAGGAGCTTGGGAGCGGTCGTGGGGGATGCCTCGATGCTGGTCATGGCCATGAACCAGTGGGCCATGGCGGACATCCGCGCGCTGTTGAGGTTGACCGACGGGGAGTCGACATCGGCCAGGTAGAAGCGCATGGTCCGGTCGAGGTCGTTTCCCTCCCCCTGCTCGTAGCGCACGCTCGGGGTGTCCAGCAGGACGACCGCCTCGGGGCGGACCCCCCACGTCTCCTCCAGCACACCCGCGGCCTGGTAGGCGAGCGAGCCGCCGGAGGAGTGGCCGATCAGGACGAACGGTTCCCCGTCGCTGGCGTGCAGGGCGCTCTCCGCGACGATCCTGCCCGCGGCCTCGCTGGTGGCGGGCAGCGGTTCGCCGGGCGCGAAGCCCATGAGCGGCAGCGCGGAGACGTGCCGCTTGCCCCGGAAGTGCGCCGCGATACGGGCGTACTGGTGCACGCCCCCGGTGGCGCCCGGTGCGCTGACGAAGACCAGGCGGGGCGTGCTCGGGCCCTCGGCCAGGGTGACCGGGGCGGACAGCTCCTCCAGCTCGGCCGGGCTCTCGAAGGTGGGCCGGGTGTTGGCGACCGCCCGCAGCAGGCGCATGGCCTCGACCAGCTTGCCGGCCTTCGCCGCGTTGAAGAACAGCCCTTCCACCGTGTCGTCCGCGTGATGGGCCGTTCGCACCCCACCGGCCGTCGTGGGCGCGGCCTTCGGGTCGTTCTGGTTCTCGAACTCGGTGTGCAGCCACTCGGCGAGCTTGAGCGGTGTCTCGTTGTCGAACACCACCGAGGACGGCAGGCGCATGCCGAGCACCTCGGCGAGCTGGTTGCGGAGCCCGACGGAGGCCAGGGAGTCGAAACCGAGTTCCAGGAAGCGGCGGTCGGCCTTGATCGCGCCGGCGTCCCGGTGGCCGAGCAGACCGGCGGCGTATCCCACCACCACCTCCAGGAAGAGGCTCGCCCGCGCCGCGCTTTCGAGACCGCGCAGCCGCTCCCGCAGGGTGACGGCGGACCGGTCCCCCGCCGTGGCCGTACGGCGCGCGGCCGGGACCAGGTCCCGCCACAGGGCCGGCAGCGCCTGCTGCACCTGGAGTCCGGCGATGTTGACGCGGGCGGGGATGACGGGGGTTTCCGTCCGGCCGGTCGCCGCGTCGAAGAGGGCCAGGCCCTGTTCCATGGACAGCGGCGGCATGCCGGAGCGGGACATCCGGTCCACGTCGGACTTGTCGAGAGAGCCGGTCATGCCGCTGCCCTCGGCCCACGGGCCCCAGGCCAGCGAGAGGCCCGGCAGGCCCAGCGCCCTGCGGTGGGCGACCAGTGCGTCCAGGAACGCGTTGGCCGTGGCGTAGTTGCCCTGTCCCGGGGCTCCCAGCACACCGGAGACGGACGAGTACAGCACGAACGCCGACAGGTCGAGTCCGCGCGTCGCCTCGTGCAGGTTCCATGCCGCGTCCACCTTCGGCCGCAGCACCCGCTCCATCAGCTCGGGCGTCAGCGAACCCAGCATCGCGTCGTCCAGGAGACCGGCGGTGTGCACCACGGCCGTGAGCGGATGCTCGGCCGGTACGCCCGCCACCAGCGCGGACACCGCGTCCCGGTCGGCCACGTCACAGGCGGCGACCACGACCTCGGCGCCCAGGGCTGCCAGTTCCGCCCGTAGCTGTGCCACCCCCGGCGCGGCTTCACCGCGGCGGCTGGCGAGCAGCAGGTGCCGCACGCCGTGTTCGGCCGCCAGGTGGCGTGCCAGGCCGCTGCCGAGACCACCCGTACCACCGGTGATCAGCACGGTCCCGTGGCCGTCCCACGGACCGTCGCCGTCCACCGCGGCTTCCGCCGGGTCCCGCTCGGGCAGCCGTGCCATCCGGGCCGCGCGGACGGTGTTCGCCCGCACCACCAGTTGCTGTTCGTCCAGGCTGATCAGGCCGGGCAGCTCGGCGGCCGAGACGAACGCGTCGTCGAGGTCCACCAGCAGGAAGCTGCCGGGGTTCTCGGTCTGGGCGGAGCGCACCAGGCCCCATACCGCGGCCGCGGCCAGGTCGGGGAGGTCCTCGCCGTCGAGGGCGATCGCCCCCCGGGTCACGAACACCAGCCGCGAGTTCGCCAGCCGCTCGTCCGCCAGCCATTCCTGCAGCAGACCCAGCACCCAGGTCGTCAGCGCGCGCACCGCCGCGGGTCCGGTGGCCGAGGCGTCACCCGCGACGGGAACCAGGAAGACGTCCGGTGCGACGCCGCTGTCACCGACCGCCCCGGCGAGGGTGTCACCGTAGCCGGTGATGGTTTCGTCGGCCCGGTGCATCGCGTAGGCGAGGTCGAGTTCGTCGGCGCCGACGACGGCCCAGCGGGTGCCCGATGCGGGCGCCGCACCCATCGGGATCTTGGCCCACTCGACGGCGAACAGGGACGCCTGGCCGCCCGCCGCCGTGACCGTCACCGGCTGTTCGCCGGAGAGCGGACGCAGCGTCAGCGACTCCGCGGAGACCACCGGGGCGCCCGAGGCGTCGACGGCCGTGAACGACAGGGAGTCCCCGTCCGTGGCGGCCAGCCGGACGCGGAGCGCCGAGGCGCCGGAGGCGTGCAGGGTGAGCCCGCCCCACGCACCGGCGACGACACCACCGTCGGTGTCACCGGCGGCCAGCAGACCGGCGGCCCGGACGATGCCGTCCAGCAGCGCCGGGTGGATGGCGAACGCCCCGGTGGCCATGGCCTCCTGGGTGAGCGCCACTTCGGCGAACCACTCGCCGTCACGCTGCCAGGCGGCCCGCAGTCCCCGGAACACCGGCCCGCAGGCCAAGCGGGCCCGGTCCAGCCGCGGGTACAGGTCGGTGAGATCGACCGGCCGCGCCCCCTCGGGGGGCCACACGCCGTCGTCGAGCCCGCCGGCCCCCTCAGCCCCGTCAGCCCCGTCAGCCCCCTCGGTCCCGCCCGTCGGCTCGCCGGTGACGAGCACACCCCGGGCGTGTGCGGTCCAGTCGCCTTCCACGGCGTCCGTGGGCCGGGAGTGGACGGTGACGGCGCGTCGGCCGGACTCGTCCGCCTCGCCCACGCGGACCTGGACCGCGACCGCTCCCCGCTCGGCGAGGACCAGCGGGGCGTCCAGGGCCAGTTCCGCGACCCGGTCGCATCCCGCCTGGTCCCCGGCCCGGACGGCCAGCTCGACGAACGCCGAGCCCGGCAGGGTGATCCGGCCCATGACCCGGTGATCGGCCAGCCAGGGATGCGTGGTCGCCGACAGGGTGCCGGTCAGGACCAGTTCGTCGGAGCCCGCCACCGACATCGCCGCGCCCAGCAGGGGGTGCTCGGCGGGGATCAGTCCGAGGCCCGCGGCATCGCCGCCGCGCGCCGAGACCGTCGGCCAGAACCGCTCCCGCTGGAACGCGTACGTCGGCAGGTCCACGCGCCGCGCGCCCGTGCCCCGGAAGAACGTGTCCCAGTCCACCGTGACGCCGCCGCAGTGCAGTTCGGCGAGCGCGGTGACGATGGTGGGCTCCTCGGGCCGGTTCCTGCGCAGCACGGGGACGACGGTCACCGCCTCGGCCGCGAGCGTCTCCTGGGCCAGGGCCGACAGCACGGCGTCCGGGCCCAGTTCGACGAAGGTGGTCACGCCCTGCTTGAGCAGCGTCCGCGTGCCGTCGGCGAAGCGCACCGCCTCGCGGATGTGCCGCACCCAGTAGTCGGCCGAGCACAGTTCCTCGGCCACCGCCACCTCGCCGGTGAGGTGGGAGACCACCGCGATGGCCGGCGGCTGGGGCGACAGGCCTTCCACGACGGCGCGGAAGTCCTCCAGCACCGCGTCCATCAGCGGCGAGTGGGACGCGATGCTGATCGGCAGCCGGGACGTCTTGCGGCCCCGCGCCGACAGGCGGGCCGCGACCTCCAGCGCCGCGTCCTCGTCACCGGAGATCACCACGGACGACGGGCCGTTGATCGCGGCGATCGACAGCCGGTCGGACAGCAGCGGCAGGACCTCCTCCTCGGATGCCTGCAGCGCGACCATCGCCCCGCCCGCCGGCAGCGCCTGCATCAGCGTGGCGCGGGCCGTCACCAGCCGGCAGGCGTCCTCCAGCGAGAAGACCCCCGCCACATGGGCGGCCGTGACCTCGCCGATGGAGTGGCCCGCCACGAAGTCGGGGGTGACGCCCCACGATTCCAGCAGCCGGAACAGCGCCACCTCCACCGCGAACAGCGCGGGCTGGGTGTAGCCGGTCCGGCTCAGCGGCTCCGGGTCGTCGGCCCACATCACCTCCCGCAGCGGCCGGTCCAGCCCCGGGTCCAGCAGGGCGAGGACGGTGTCCAGGGTTTCGGCGAAGACCGGGAAGCGCTCGTACAGCTCGCGGCCCATGCCGATGCGCTGGCTGCCCTGTCCGGAGAACAGGAACGCGAGCTTTCCCTGCGAGACCACACCGTGGACCGGTGCGGCCGTCGGCGCGTCGGCCGCCAGTGCCGTCAGGGCGTCCACCGCCTCCGCCGGGTCGGCGGCCGGTACGACGGCCCGGTACTCGAAGGCCGTCCGGCCCGTCGCGAGCGAGAAGCCGACGTCCGTGGGCCGTGCCCCGGGGTGCTCCTTGAGCCACGCCAGCAGCCGGGCCGCCTGTCCGCGCAGTGCTTCGGCGGACTTGCCCGACAGGGGCCACGGCACCACGCCGGGCTCCAGGACGCTGTCGGTCCCGGCGTCCTCGGCCGGCGGGGCCTGCTCCAGGATCACGTGCGCGTTCGTGCCGCTGATGCCGAAGGACGACACACCGGCACGTCGCTCCCGGCCCGTCTCCGGCCACGCCCTGCTGTCGGTCAGCAGCTCCACCGCGCCGGCGTCCCAGTCCACGTGCGAGGACGGGGTGTCCAGGTGCAGGCTCCGGGGCAGCACGCCGTGCCGTATCGCCATGACCATCTTGATCACACCGGAGACGCCGGCGGCGGCCTGCGTGTGGCCGATGTTCGACTTCAGCGAGCCCAGCAGCAGCGGACGCTCCCGGTCCTGGCCGTAGGTGGTCAGAACCGCCTGCGCCTCGATCGGGTCGCCCAGCTTGGTGCCCGTGCCGTGTGCCTCGACCGCGTCCACGTCGGCCGGCGACAGTCCGCCGCTGGCCAGGGCCTGGCGGATGACCCGCTGCTGCGAGGGGCCGTTGGGGGCGGTCAGACCGTTGGACGCGCCGTCCTGGTTGACGGCGCTGCCGCGCAGCACCGCGAGGACCGGGTGGCCGTTGCGCCGGGCGTCGGAGAGACGCTCCACCAGCAGCATGCCGGCACCCTCCGACCAGGCGGTGCCGTTCGCGGCGTCGGAGAAGGACTTGCAGCGCCCGTCGGGTGCCAGACCGCCCTGCTCGCTGAATCCGGCGAAGTTCGCGGAGGTCGCCATGACCGTCGCACCACCGGCCAGTGCCAGCGAGCACTCCCCGTTGCGCAGCGCCTGCGCCGCGAGGTGCAGCGAGACCAGCGACGAGGAACAGGCCGTGTCCACCGTCACCGCCGGGCCCTCGAGCCCGAAGGCGAAGGACAGCCGGCCCGAGAGGACGCTCGCCGCCAGACCGGTACCGGCGAAGCCGCCCATGTCGTCCCGCGACGCCAGCACCAGGTGCTTGTAGTCTTGGTCGCTGGTGCCCACGAAGACACCGGTCCTGCTGCCCCGCAGTGCGACCGGGTCGATTCCGGCGCGTTCCATCGCTTCCCAGGCGACCTCCAGCAGCAGTCGCTGCTGGGGGTCCATCGCCAGTGCCTCACGCGGCGAGATCCCGAAGAACCCGGGGTCGAAGTCGGCGAGGTCGTGCAGGAATCCGCTTTCGAGCGTCGCGCTGGCGCCCTGTCCGCCGGCGGCCAGCACGTCCAGGTCCCAGCCGCGGTCGGTGGGGAAACCGCTGATCGCGTCGCCACCGGAGGCGACCAGTTCCCACAGGTCCTCAGGGGAGCGGACCCCGCCCGGCAGCCGGCAGGCCATTCCCACGATGGCCACCGGCTCGTGCCGGCCGGATTCGACCTCCCGCAGGCGCTGCCGGGTCTCGTGCAGATCCGCGGTGACCCACTTCAGGTAGTCGACGAGTTTCTTGTCGTCCGGCATCCTCAGGGAACCTTCCTTGTAAAAATCGACCGGGGCTCAGCGGTCATTCATCCGGCCGAGCTCGTTGTCAATGAAGGCGAACACCTCGTCGGTACTCGCCGCCTCGATGCGTTCCGTCACCGCGAGTCCCCCGGTCTCCGTGCCGGTTTCACTCAGCCGGTCCAGCAACTGCCGCAGCCGCACCACGACTCCGGACTTCGTGACCTCGTCGGGGTCGCCCGCCGACAGCGCCGTCTCCAGCCGGTCGAGTTCGGCCAGCGGGGACAGTGCGGTGGCCGGGGCGGGGTCGCCCAGCAGGGCCGTCGCGAGGTACTCGGAGACGGCCAGCGGAGTGGGGTGGTCGAAGACCAAGGTGGTGGGCAGTTTCAGCCCCGTCGCGGCGTTCAGCCGGTCGCGCAGCTCCACCGCCGTCAGGGAGTCGAAGCCCAGCCGGCGGAACTCCTGGCCGGCCACGATCGTGTCCGGTGTGGGGTGCCCCAGTACGGCGGCGACCTCGGTCCGCACCAGCTCCGCCAGCAGCTGCGCCCGCTCGTTCTCGCGTACCCCTTCCAAGCGCTGGAGCAGACCGGCCGGCCGTCCTCCGGGTGCCGCGGTGCGGCGACGGGTCCGTACCAGCCCTCGGAGAATCGACGGTATCTCACCGGCCGATCGAGCGGTCCCCTCAGCCGACAGCCCTAGGGAGACCACCAGAGCCTCGTCGAGATCGACGGCCGTGCCGAAGAACGCCAGGCCCTGATCGAGCGTCAGCGGCGGCAGCGCGGTACGGGCCGTCCGCCCGCCGTCCGCCGCGGCCGGGGTACCCGTCGCGCCGCCGGCCGCGCTGTCCCCGTTGGCCTCAACGTCTTCGGGCCGGGGGTCCCACGCCACGCACGTCGCGGCGAGTCCCCGGTTCGCGCGGTACTGGGCCAGCGCGTTCAGGAACGCGTCGGCCGCGGCAAAACCGGCCCGGCCGGGGCCGCCCAGCACGCCCGCGACGGAGGTGCACAGGACGAACGCCGACAGCTCCAGCTCGCGGGTCGCCTCGTGCAGGTTCCACGCCGCGTCCGCCTTCGGGCACAGGGCCAGGCCCAGCCGCTCGGGGGTCAGCGAGTCGAGCGTGCCGTCGTCAAGCGTGCCGTCGTCGTCCGCACCGGCCTCGTGTGCACCGGGGGTGTGCACGACCGCCGTCAGCGGGTGCCCGGCGGGGACCGAGGCGAGTAGCGCGGCCAGGTCGCCGCGGTCGGCGAGGTCGCAGGCGGCGACGGTGACCGTGGCTCCGGCGGCCGTCAGTTCCGCCGCCAGTCGCTCGGCCCCGGGTGCCTCCGGCCCGCGCCGGCCGGCCAGCAGCAGATGCCGCACGCCCTTCTCGGCGACGAGGTGGCGGGCCAGCTCGCCGCCCAAGCCCCCCGTACCGCCGGTGACGAGCACCGTGCCGTCCGGGTCCCAGGCCCGTGCCCGGGGCACGTCCTCCTGGGGCACGCGGACCAGCCGCGCGACCCGGACGGTCTTGTCCCGCACCGCCAACTGGTCCTCGTCCGCGGCCAGGAGGGCCGGGACGAGGGACGGTACGAGCACGTCGTCGAGGTCGACGAGCAGGAAGCCGCCGGGGCTCTCGGCCTGGGCGGCCCGCACCAGGCCCCATGCCGCGGCCGCGGCCGGGTCGGTCACGGCCCCGTCCCCCACGGCGACGGCGCCACGGGTCACGAACACCAGCCGCGAGTCCGCCAGCCGCCGGTCGGCCCGCCACTCCCGCAGCACCCCGAGGACATGGGACGCCACGGCCCGCACCGAGGCGGGCAGCGCCCCGGAGGCATCGGCGGGGGCGCCGGCGACGGACACCACCACCGTGCCCGGGACGGCCCCGTCGCCGTCGAGAAGCCGCGCCAGTGTCTCCGCCCGGCGTACGGACCGTGCGCCGTCCGACTCCAGGGCGTCGCCCAGGCCGAACGGGTCGGCGCCGACGACGGCCCACGGGCCCTCGGCACCGGCCGCCGGTGTGTGGGTGGCCGGTGCGTCGAGCCACTCGACGCGCAGCGTGGCAACGCCCGCGGCGGCAGCTATCCCCCCGGTCTCGGCCGGGCGCAGGACCAGCGACTTCGCGGAGAACACCGGGGCGCCCCCGGGGTCGAGCGCGACGCACGTCACCGTGTCGGCGCCGGTGGCGGTCAGCCGCACCCGGGCGTGTGACGCGGCCGCGGCGTGCACCGACAGTCCGCTGAACGAGGCGGCCACCAGGCCGTTGCCCGTCCCCGCCGGCAGTGCGAAACCGGCGGCCTGGGCCACGGCTTCGAGCAGTGCGGGGTGCACGGCGAACGCCGCCGCGTCCGTGACCCGCTCGGGCAGCGCGACCTCGGCGAACACCTCGCCCTCGCGGCGCCACACCGCGTCCAGTCCTTGGAACACCGGCCCGTGGTCGACGCCGTCCTCGGCCGCCTCCTCGTAGTAGCCGGCCAGGTCCACCCGCTCGGCGCCCGTGGGCGGCCAGGTGGCCGCGTCGAATCCGGCGGTCGCGGTGTCAGCGCCGCCGGTGAGCGCACCGGTGGCGTGCCGGGTCCACGGCGCGCCCGCGGCGCCCTCCGGGCGGGCGTACACGCCCAGCGTGCGCCTACCGCCGTCATCGGCGGTACCGATACGTACCTGGAGCTGTGCGGCGCCCTGTTCGGGCAGCACCAGCGGGGTCAGGACCGTGAGGTCCGCCACCAGGTCGCAGCCGACCTCGTCCCCGGCGCGGACCGCGAGTTCCGCGAAGGCGCCGCCCGGCAGCGTCACCGCACCGCCCACGCGGCAATCCGCGAGCCACGGGTGCGTGGCGGCCGACAGCCGCCCGGTCAGCACCACCTCGTCCGACCCGGCCATGACCACCGCGGCGCCCAGCAGCGGGTGCTGGGCGGAGGCCAGGCCCAGGCCCGAGGCGTCACCCGCGGCGTGCGACGCGCGCGGCCAGTAGCGTTCGCGCTGGAAGGCGTACGTGGGCAGGTCCACCCGGCGGGCCGCGGTGTCCGCGAAGTGCGCCGCCCAGTCGATCGTGACGCCTTCGACGTGCAGCCGGGCCAGGGCGGTGACGGCCGCGGTCTCCTCGGGCCGGTCCTTGCGCAGGACGGGCACGACGACGGTGCCGTCCGGCACCGATTCGGCGGCCATCGCCGAGAGGACCCCGTCGGGCCCGAGCTCCAGCAGAACGCTCGCCCCCGCGCCGGTCAGGGTGCGTACCCCGTCGGCGAAGCGGACGGTTTCGCGGACGTGCCGCACCCAGTACTCCGGCGAGCACAGCTCGTCGGCCGAAGCCACCTGGCCGGTGAGGTTGGAGACCACCGGCACCGACGGCGCGTGGAACGTCAGACCTTCGACCACCGTGCGGAAGTCGTCCAGCATCGGATCCATCAGCGGCGAGTGGAAGGCGTGCGACACCGACAGCCGTGACGTCTTGCGGCCATCGGCCGACAGCTTGGCCGCGATCTCCCCTACCGCGTCCCGCTCGCCCGAGACGACCAGGGCGTTCGGGCCGTTGACCGCGGCGATCGACACCTGCTCGGTCAGCAGCGGCAGCACCTCGGCCTCGGTCGCCTGGAGGGCCACCATCGCCCCGCCCTCGGGCAGTGCCCGCATCAGACGGGCACGGGCGGCCACCAGGTGTGCCGCGTCCCGCAGCGAGAGGACACCCGCCGCGTGGGCCGCCGCGATCTCTCCGACGGAGTGGCCGGCCACGAAGCCCGGGGTGACCCCGAGGGATTCGACCAGCCGGAACAGCGCGACCTCGACCGCGAACAACGCGGGCTGGGCGTGACCGGTGTCGTTCAGCGAAGCGGCGTCGTCACCCCACATCACCGCACGCAACGACCGGTCCAGCAGCGGTTCCAGCTCCGCGAGGGCCTCGTCGAGCGCCGCCGCGAACACCGGGAAGCGCGTGTACAGCTCCCGCCCCATGCCCAGGCGCTGGGCACCCTGACCCGAGAACAGCAGCGCCGGCGTGCGCTCACCGGCCGCCAGGCCCCGTGCCGTCTCGACGACCCCGTCGGCGGAGGACAGGAGCACCGCCCGGTGCTCGAACACCGAGCGGCCCGCCGCGAGCGAGTACCCGATGTCGAGCGCGGACGCCGCGGTGTCGTCGGCCGCGTGGGACCGCAGCCGGTCCAGTTGGGCGTCCAACGCCGCCTCGGTCCGGCCCGACACCACCCACGGCACCACGTCCGGGACCGCCACCGGCCCCCGGGCCACCGGCGGTTCGGCGGCCGGTGCCTGTTCCAGGACCACGTGCGCGTTGGTGCCGCTGATGCCGAACGAGGAGACACCGGCGCGGCGCGCACGGCCCGACTCGGGCCAGGCCGTCGTCTCCGTCAGCAGTTCCACCGCACCCGCCGACCAGTCCACCTGTGTCGAGGGCTCGCTGACGTGCAGGGTGCGCGGCAGCACACCGTGCCGCATCGCCATCACCATCTTGATGACACCGGCCACACCGGCCGCGGCCTGCGTGTGACCGAGGTTCGACTTCACCGAACCGAGGAACAGCGGACGCTCCGCGTCCCGGTCCCGCCCGTAGGTGGCCAGCAGCGCCTGCGCCTCGATCGGGTCACCCAGCTTGGTGCCCGTGCCGTGCGCCTCGACGACGTCGACATCGGCCGGGGACAGTCCGCCGCCGGCCAGGGCCTGGCGGATGACCCGCTGCTGCGAGGGGCCGTTGGGGGCGGTCAGCCCGTTGGACGCGCCGTCCTGGTTGACCGCGGAGCCCCGCACCACCGCGAGCACCGGGTGCCCGTTGCGGCGGGCGTCGGAGAGCCGCTCCACCACCAGCATGCCGATGCCTTCCGACCACGCGGTGCCGTCCGCGTCGTCGGAGAACGCCTTGACCTGGCCGTCCGGAGACAGCCCGCCCTGGCGGCTGAAGCCGGCGAAGCTCGTCGAGGTCGCCATCAGGGTGACGCCGCCGGCCAGGGCGAGCGAGCACTCGCCGCCGCGCAGTGCCTGCGCGGCCCAGTGGAGGGACACCAGGGACGACGAGCACGCGGTGTCCACGGTCACCGCGGGGCCCTCGAAGCCGAACGTGTAGGACAGCCTGCCCGAGATGACGCTGGCCGCCAGGCCGGTGCCGGCGTGGCCCTCCACGTCGTCGCGGGCCTTCAGTACGAGGTTGGCGTAGTCCTGTCCGTTGGTGCCGACGAAGACACCGGTCTGGCTGCCGCGCAGTGTCGCCGGGTCGATCCCGACGTGCTCGAAGGCCTCCCAGGACACCTCCAGCAGCAGCCGCTGCTGCGGGTCCATCGCCACCGCCTCGCGGGGCGAGATGCCGAAGAAGTCCGCGTCGAACTCCGCCGCGTCGTACAGGAAGCCGCCCTTGCCGGTCGCGCTGGCGCCCTGCCCGCCGCCGGCGAGGAGGTCGAGGTCCCAGTCGCGGTCCGAGGGGAATTCCGCGATGCCGTCGCGGCCTTCGACGAGCAGCTCCCACAGTTCCCGGGGCGAATACACCCCGCCGGGGAAGCGGCACGCCATGCCGACGATCACGATCGGGTCGTCCGTGGGCGGGGCGGCGGGCGCGACGGGAGCCGCCGGGGCCGCCCGCTCCTCCCCCACCAGCTCGGCCACGAGGTGTTCGGCGAGGGCTCGGGGGGTGGGGTAGTCGAAGACGAGGCTGGTGGGCAGGGACAGGCCGGTCGCGCCCATGAGCTGGTTGCGCAGCTCCACGGCCGTGAGCGAGTCGAAGCCGAAGTCCCGGAACGCCTTGTCGCCGCTGATGGCC
Source organism: Streptomyces sp. NPDC042259 (assembly GCF_055582085.1). Classification (NCBI taxonomy): domain Bacteria; kingdom Bacillati; phylum Actinomycetota; class Actinomycetes; order Kitasatosporales; family Streptomycetaceae; genus Streptomyces; species Streptomyces sp. NPDC042259. Next base: position 402,374 of record NZ_JBVJDW010000002.1, read on the forward strand.
TCGGCACCGGAGTGTCCGAGGACGGCGGCGGCCCGGGCGCGCACCAGGGAGAGCACCAGGGCCAGACGCTCGGCACCGGTCCCGTGCGTCAGCCGCTCCCGCAGGGTCGACACCGCCGAAGCGCTGTCGCGGTTGGCCGTACGCACCGCCTCCGCCGCCCGGAGTGCCTCGGGCAGCTCGTCGAGCAGCGCGCTCGGCCGCAGGCTCAGCAGCGCCTGGAGGACGCGTGGCTGCCGCAGGTCCGCGAGCACCACCGACGCTGCCGGTTCGGCCACCACCTGGGACAGTGCCGTGGTCGCGGATTCGGGGTCCAGGACGGCACCGCCCGTCCGCACATCCGCCCGGTCGGCCATGCCGTCGCCCGCCCAGGCCCCCCAGGCGATCGACGTCGCCGGGAGTCCGGCCGCGCGCCGTCGTTCGGCGAGCGCGTCCAGGACCGCGTTGGCGGCGGCGTAGTTCGCCTGGCCGGGGTTGCCGACGGCACCGGCGATCGAGGAGAACAGGGCGAACACCGACAGGTCCAGCTCACGGGTCAGCTCGTCCAGCAGCAACGCGGAGGTGACCTTGGAGCGGAACACCGATGCGAACCGCTCGGGGGTGAGCCCGTCCAGCACCCCGTCGTCCAGCGCACCGGCCGCGTGCACCACCGCGGTCAGCGGGAACTCCCGCGGTACGGCCGCGAGTACGGCCGCGAGGGCGGCCCGGTCGGCGACGTCGCAGGCGGTGACGGTGACCTCGGCGCCGAGCGCGGTCAGTTCGTCCCGCAGCTCCGGCGCGCCGGGCGCCGCGAGGCCCCTGCGGCTCAGCAGCAGCAGGTGGCGCGCGCCGTGCCGGGCCAGCCAGCGGGCCACGTGCCCGCCCAGCGCACCGGTACCGCCGGTGATCAGCACGGTGCCCGAGGGCTCCCAGCGCTCCTGCTGTCCACCGCTCGGCGCGGGCACCAGCCGGCGGCCGAACGTGCCCGAGTCCCGGACCGCGATCTGGTCCTCCGCGTCGACGCCCGCCAGGACGGCGGCGAAGCGCCGCGCGGACCGCTCGTCGAGCGTCTGCGGCAGGTCGATCAGCCCGCCCCACTGCCCGGGGTACTCCAGCGCGGCGACCCGGCCGAGCCCCCACACCGCGGACTGTGCGAGGCCGGTGGGCCCCTCCGAGCGGCCCACGGACACCGCGCCCCGGGTCACGGCCCACAGCGGGGCCGTGATCCGGGCGTCGTTCAGCGCCTGGACCAGGACGGTGGTGGCGAGCAGACCGGCGGGAACACCCGAGGCGTCGCACGTCTCGTCGAGCGCCAGCAGGGACACCACACCCGTGAACTCCGCCTGCTCGGCGAGTCCGGCGAGGCGCTCGGCCAGGCGCGCGCGGTCCTCGCCGTCGACGTCGAGGCGGACCGTGTCGGGACCGAGCGCGGTGACCGCCGACGCGAGCCATGCCTCGTCGGTGGCACCGGCCGGGGTGAGCACCAGCCACGCCCCGGCGGGCTCGGCCCGGGGCGTGCCGGTGAGCGGCCGCCACACCTCGTGGTAGCGCCAGGAGTCGACCGCCGACTGCACGCGACGGCGCGTGCGCCATGACGTCAGCGCGGGCAGTACGGCTTCGAGCGAGTCGCCGTCGATCTCCAGGCTCGACGCGAGGGAGGCGACGTCCGCCCGCTCCACGGCGGACCAGAACTCCGCGTCCACGGCGTCCGTACCGGTCGCCACGGTGGCGTCGGCCAGTCGCGGCCAGTAGCGCTCGCGCTGGAAGGCGTAGGTGGGCAGGTCCACCCGGCGGGCGGCGGTCCCGGCGAAGAACGCCTGCCAGTCGGCCGCGAGGCCCGTCACGTGCAGGCGGGCCAGGGCGGTGACGGCGGCGGTCTCCTCGGGCCGGTCCTTGCGCAGGACCGGCACGGTCACGGCGCCCTCCGGCACCGACTCGGCGGCCATCGCCGAGAGGACCCCGTCCGGGCCCAACTCCAGGAAGGTGCCGACGCCTTCACCGGCCAGGGCGCGCATGCCGTCGGCGAAACGGACGGTCTCACGGACGTGCCGCACCCAGTACTCGGCCGAGCACAGCTCATCGGGGGTGGCGAGGTCGCCGGTGAGGTTGGAGACCACCGGGACGGACGGTGCCGCGAAGGACAGACCTTCGACGACCGTCCGGAAGTCGTCCAGCATCGGCTCCATCAGCGGCGAGTGGAACGCGTGCGACACCGGCAGGCGTGACGTCTTACGCCCCTCCGCCGACAACCGGCCCGCGATGTCCAGCACATCGGACTCCGCACCGGCGATGACCACCGACGACGGACCGTTGACCGCCGCGACCGACACCTCGTCGGTGAGGTACGGCAGCACCTCGGCCTCGGTCGCCTGGACCGCCACCATCGCACCACCGGCGGGCAGCGCCTGCATCAAACCAGCACGCGCCGCGACCAGCCGGCAGGCGTCCGACAGCGAGAACACCCCGGCGACGTGCGCGGCGGCGATCTCACCGATGGAGTGACCGGCCACGAAGTCCGGCCTCACACCCCACGACCGCACCAACCGGAACAACGCCACCTCGACCGCGAACAACGCCGGCTGCGTGTAACCGGTCTCGTTCAGCAGAGCGGCAACGTCGCCCCACATCACCTCCCGCAGCGAGCCCTCGACCAGCGGCTCCAGCTCCGCCAACACCGCGTCCAACGCTTCCGCGAACACCGGGAAGCGCGCGTACAGCTCCCGGCCCATCCCCAGCCGCTGCGAACCCTGACCCGAGAACAACACCGCCAGCGGACGATCGACCGCCACACCACGCGCCGCCTCGACCACACCCTCGGCCGAGGACAACAACACCGCACGGTGGTCGAACGCCGAGCGTGCCGTCGCCAGCGAGAAGCCGACGTCCACCGGGGTGGCCTCGCCCGCGCCGTCGGCCGCGAACGACCGCATCCGGTCGAGCTGGGCGTCCAGCGCGGCCTCGGACTTGGCCGACACCACCCATGGCACGACGCCCGGCACCACGTCCGGGTCCTCCGCCGGGGCCGCGTCCCGCGGTGCCTGCTCGACGATGACGTGGGCGTTCGTCCCGCTGATACCGAACGACGACACCCCCGCCCGGCGCACCCGGCCCTCCGGCCAGGCCGTCGTCTCCGTCAGCAGCTCCACGGCGCCCGCCGACCAGTCGACGTGCGTCGAGGGCTCGCTCACGTGCAGGGTGCGCGGCAGCACACCGTGCCGCATCGCCATCACCATCTTGATGACACCCGCGACACCGGCCGCGGCCTGCGTGTGACCGAGGTTCGACTTCACCGAACCCAGCCACAGCGGACGCTCCGCGTCCCGGTCCCGCCCGTAGGTCGCGAGCAGTGCCTGCGCCTCGATCGGGTCGCCGAGCGGGGTGCCCGTGCCGTGCGCCTCGACGGCGTCGATGTCGGCGGGCGAAAGGCCGCCGCTGGCCAGGGCCTGGCGGATCACTCGCTGCTGCGACGGACCGTTCGGCGCCGTCAGCCCGTTCGACGCGCCGTCCTGGTTGACCGCGGAGCCCCGCACCACGGCGAGGATCCGGTGGCCGTTGGCTCGCGCGTCCGACAGGCGCTCGACGACCAGCATGCCGACGCCTTCGGACCAGCCGGTGCCGTTGGCGTCGTCGGAGAACGCCCGGCACCGGCCGTCGTTGGCCAGTCCGCCCATGCGGGAGAAGCCGGTGAAGCCCATCGCGGTGGACATCACCGTCACACCGCCCGCCAGGGCGAGCGTGCACTCGCCGCTGCGCAGGGCCTGCGCGGCGAGGTGCAGGGACACCAGCGACGAGGAACAGGCCGTGTCGACCGAGACCGCCGGGCCTTCGAGGCCGAGGGTGTAGGACAGCCGGCCGGAGGCGACGCTGACCGCGAGGCCCGTGGTGGCGTGGCCTTCCACGTCGTCGGTGGAGCGCATGATGAGGCTGGAGTAGTCCTGGCCGCTCACGCCGACGAAGACGCCGGTGCGGCTGCCGCGCAGTGCCGCCGGGTCGAGCCCGGAGCGCTCGACGGCTTCCCACGACACCTCCAGCAGCAGACGCTGCTGCGGGTCCATGGCCAGGGCCTCGCGGGGGGAGATGCCGAAGAAGGAGGCGTCGAAGTCCGCCGCGCCGCGCAGGAAGCCGCCCGCGCCGGTGAGGTCACCGCCGCCGATGGCGTGCTGGTCCCAGTCGCGGTCGCCGGGGAACGAGGAGATCGCGTCGCCGTCGGCCGCCAGGAGGTCCCACAGGGCCTCCGGGGAGTCCACGCCGCCGGGGAACCGGCAGCTCATGCCGACGATGGCGATCGGTTCGTCGGTGGCCGCGGCCCTGGGCGCGGGGGTGTCGCCGGTCGCTTCGGTGTCCGCGCCCACCACTTCGTCTCGCAGGTACTCCGCGAGCCTCTTGGGGGTGGGGTAGTCGAAGACGAGGGTGGCGGAGAGGGTGATGCCGGTAGTGGTCTGCAGCCGGTTGCGGAGTTCGATCGCGGTCAGCGAGTCGAAGCCGAGCTGGCGGAACTCCCGTTCGGCGGCGATGGCCTCCGGTGAGGGGTGCGCGAGGACGACGGCGGCCTCGGCCCGCACGAGGTCGACGAGGAACCGCAGGCGCTCCTCCTCGCCGAGGCCGGCGAGCTGCTGGACCAGGTCCTTGCGGGAGGCGCGCGCGGCGCTGCTCGCCACCGCGCGGCGGCCGGTCGTGACGAGTCCGCGCAGGAGGGCCGGCAGGCCGTCCGCCGAGGGCAGCGCGCCGGGGCCGGAGCCGATGGGGAGCGGGACGACCAGTGCCTCGTCGGTCGTGGTGGCGGCGTCGAACAGGGCGAGGCCCAGCTCCACCGACAGGGGCGGCAGGCCGCCGCCGCTGATGCGGCGTACGTCGCGGTCGTCGAGGGTGCTGGTCATGCCGGCGCCCTGCTCCCACGCCCCCCAGGCGAGGGAGGTCGCGGGCAGGCCCTGGTGGTGCCGGTGGTGGGCCAGGGCGTCGAGGAAGGTGTTGCCGGCGGCGTAGTTGCCCTGTCCGGGGCTGCCCATGACGCCGGCCGTCGAGGAGTACAGGACGAAGGCCGCGAGGTCCAGGTCGCGGGTCAGCTCGTGCAGGTGCCAGGCGGCGTCGACCTTCGGGCGCAGGACCGTGTCGAGCCGCTCGGGGGTGAGCGAGGCGATGACTCCGTCGTCGAGGACGCCGGCGGTGTGCACGACGGCGGTGAGCGGGTGTGCGGCCGGGATCCGGCCGAGCAGGTCCGCCACGGCGGTGCGGTCGGCGATGTCGGCGGCGAGGACGGTCACCTCGGCGCCGTGGGCCGTCAGCTCCGCACTGAGTTCCGCCGCTCCCGGGGCGTTCGGGCCCCGGCGGCTGACCAGCAGCAGATGGCGTACGGAACGCTCGGTGACCAGGTGGCGGGCGAGTTCGGCGGCGAGACCTCCGGTGCCGCCGGTGATCAGGACCGTGCCGTCCGGGTCCCAGGCGACGGGGTTGGTCAGCACGATCTTGCCGACGTGCCTGGCGAGGCTCATGTACCGGAACGCGTCCTTGGCGCGGCGCACGTCCCATGTCTTCATGGGCAGCGGCCGCAGGGCGCCCCGGTCGAACAGGCCGACCAGTTCGGTCAGCATCTGCCCGATGCGGTCCGGGTCGGCGAAGCCGAGGTCGAAGGACCGGTAGTCGACACCCGGGAGGGTGCCGGCGTCGCGGATGTCGGTCTTGCCCATCTCCAGGAAGCGGCCGCCGGGCGCCAGCAGGCGCAGCGACGCGTCCACGAACTCGCCCGACAGGGCGTTGAGGACGACGTCGACGCCGCTGCCGTCGGTGACGGCGGCGAAGGCGTGCTCGAAGTCGGTGGTGCGTGAGGAGGCGATGTGGTCGTCGGCGACGCCGAGCGAGCGCAGGACGTCCCACTTGCCCTCACTGGCGGTGGCGAAGACCTCCGCGCCCAGGTGGCGGGCCAGTTGGACGGTGGCCATGCCCACGCCGCCCGCGCCCGCGTGGACGAGGACCTTCTCGCCGGGGCGCAGCCCGGCGAGGTCGACCATGGCGTAGTAGGCGGTGAGGAACACCAGCGGCACGGAGGCGGCGGTCTCCCACGACCAGCCGTCGGGGACGGGGGTGAGGAGCCGTTCGTCGACGACGCCCTGGGGGCCGAAGCCGCCGAACAGCATGCCCATGACGCGGTCGCCGGGGCGCAGGCCGGTGACGTCGGGGCCGGTGGCGGTGACGACTCCGGCGGCTTCGGAGCCGAAGAGCCCGGCCTCGCCGGGGTACATGCCGAGCGCGTTGAGGACGTCGCGGAAGTTGACGCCGGCGGCCCGTACGTCGACGCGTACCTGGCGGCCGGTCAGCGGCTGGAGGACCTCGGGGCAGGGGATGAGGGCCAGCCCGTCGAGGCTGCCCTTGGCGGTGCTGCCCAGCCGCCACGGGGTGCCCGCCGGGGGGACGAGGGCGCCGGAGGACGCGAGGCGGGCGAGACGGCCGACGCGTACGGTGCCGGCGCGGACGACGGCCTGCGGCTCGTCGGCTTCCAGCAGGCCCGGCAGGGCGGGGAGCAGGGCGGCGGAGTCCGCCGTCTCGTCGAGGTCGACGAGGAGGAGGCGGCCGGGGTTCTCCGCCTGCGCGGACCGCACCAGGCCCCAGACGGGTGCGGCGGCGACGTCGGTGACGCTCTCGTCGCCGGTCGCGACGGCGCCCCGGGTCACGATCAGCAGCCGGGAGCGGGCGAACCGCTCGTCGGCCTGCCACTCCTGGAGGAGGCCCAGTACCCGGTGGGTCAGCTCGTGCACGGATGCGGGGACGCGGGTGGGGTCGCCGGTGACGGGGACGACGACGGTCTCCGCCGTGGTGTCCAGTGCGGTGAGGGTGGCGGCGTGGAGCGGGGTGATGCCGGCGGACTCCAGGGCGTCGGCCAGGGCGAGGGTGTCGTCGCCGAGGACCGCCCAGCCGGTGGGGGCGGTGCCGGATGCCGTCACCTGGGGCGTCTGGGGTATCCAGTCCAGGTGGAACAGGGAGTTCAGCTCGTCGCGGCGGGTGGCCGCGGCCGCCGCCTGGGGGGCGGCGGAGCGCAGGGTCAGCGAGGTCACCGAGATGACGGGGGCGCCCTCGGCGTCGACGGCGATCAGTTCGACGGCGTCCGGGCCACAGTTGGTGATTTTGACCCGGAGCACCGAGGCGCCGGAGGCGTGCAGGGAGACCCCGCTCCAGGAGAAGGGCAGCAGGCCCCGCTGGTCGCCGTCGTCGCTGGCGAAGACGGTCGAGTGCAGCACCGCGTCGAGCAGGGCGGGGTGGAGGCCGAAGGCGTCGGCATCCTTGACCCGCTGGTCGAGGGCGACCTCGGCGAACAGTTCCGTGCCGCGCCGCCAGACGGCGCGCAGGCCCCGGAACACCGGGCCGTAGTCCAGGCCCGTTTCGGCGTAGCGCTCGTACAGGCCGTCCAGGTCGACGGGGTCGGCGCCGCGCGGCGGCCACTGGGCGCCGTCGAAGTGCAGTGTCCGTTCGTCCTTGGCGAGGGTGCCGGTGGCGTGCAGGGACCAGTCCTGGTCGGGGGCGTCGGCGGGGCGCGAGTGGAAGCGCAGCTCCCGGCGGCCGTCGTCGTCCGCGCCGCCCACCTGGATCTGCACCTGGGTGGTGCCGTGTTCGGGCAGGATCAGCGGGGCCACGAGGGTCAGGTCCTCGACGGACGCGCAGCCGACCTCGTCGGCGGCCCGGATCGCGAGTTCCAGGAAGCCGGTGCCGGGGAAGAAGACCATGCCGCTGACGACGTGGTCGGCCAGCCAGGGGTGGGTGCGCAGCGACAGGGTGCCGGTGAGCACCAGTTCGTCGGAGCCCGCCATCACCATCGTCGCGCCCAGCAGCGGGTGCTTCGCGGGGGTCAGGCCGAGCCCGGCGGCGTCGCCGGCGGCCGTCGACACCTGCGGCCAGAACCGTTCGTGCTGGAAGGCGTACGTGGGCAGGTCCACCCGGCGGGCGCCGGTGCCGGCGAAGAACGCCCGCCAGTCCACCCGCACGCCGGCCGTGTGGAGCCCGGCCAGGGCGGTGACGGCGGCGTTCTCCTCGGGGCGGTCCTTGCGCAGGACCGGCACGGTGCGGGTGCCGGCCGGGGCCGACTCCTGGGCCATGGCGGACAGCACGCCGTCCGGCCCCACTTCCCAGAGGGTTCCCACGCCTTCGGCGGTGAGCGCCCGCACGGCGTCGGCGAACCGCACGGCTTCCCGGGCGTGGCGCACCCAGTACTCGGGGTCGCCCAGCTCCCCCGCCTTGGCCGGGCGGCCGGTGAGGGTGGAGACGACGGGGATCGCCGGTTCGGTGAAGGCCAGACCGGCGACGACCGTGCGGAAGTCGTCCAGCATCGGTTCCATGAGCGGTGAGTGGAAGGCGTGCGAGACCGACAGCCGGGATGTCTTGCGGCCGTCGGCGGCGAGACGGCCGGCGAGGTCGAGGACCGCGGCCTCCTCCCCCGCGATCACCACGGACGACGGGCCGTTGACCGCGGAGATCGACACCGTCTCGGTCAGCAGCGGCCGTATCTCGTCCTCGGTGGCCCGGACGGCGACCATGGCGCCGCCGGCGGGCAGGGCCTGCATCAGACGGCCACGGGCGGCCACCAGACGGCAGGCGTCACCCAGGGAGAAGACCCCCGCGACGTGCGCGGCGGCGATCTCACCGATGGAGTGACCGGCCACGAAGTCCGGGGTGACGCCCCATGACTCGACGAGGCGGTACAGCGCGACCTCGAGCGCGAAGAGCGCGGGCTGCGTGTGGCCCGTCGCGTTCAGCGCCGCGGCGTCGTCGCCCCACAGCACCTCCCGCAGGGGGCTCTCCAGCAGGGGGTCCAGCTCGGCGAGCACCGCGTCCAGCGCTTCGGCGAAGACGGGGAAGGAGCCGTACAGCTCCCGGCCCATGCCGAGCCGCTGCGAGCCCTGGCCCGAGAACAGCGCCGCGGACTTCGCCCGGCCCGCGGCGACGCCCTCCACGGCTTGGGGGGCGGTGCCGTGCTCGGCCCAGGCGGTCAGGGCGGCGCGCAGACCGTCACCGTCGTCCGCCACGACGGCCAGCCGGTGTTCGAAGGCCGCCCTGGAGGTGGCCAGGGCCAGCGCCACGTCCGGCGCGGCGGGCCGGGGTTCGCTCTCCAGGCGGGAGAGCAGGGCCGTCACCTGGTCGCGCAGCGCCTGGACGGTCCGGCCGGAGAGCACCCACGGGACGGCGCCCGGCCGCCGGACGGGCTCGTCGCGCGGCTCGGGGCCGGTGGTGTCCGCCGGCGCCTGCTCGATGATCACGTGCGCGTTGGTGCCGCTGACGCCGAAGGACGACACACCGGCCCGCCGGGGGTGGCCCGCCTCGGGCCATTCCCGGGCCTCGGTCAGCAGCGAGACGTCGCCCGCCGACCAGTCCACGTGGGAGGAGGGCGTGTCGGCGTGCAGCGTCTTGGGCAGGACGCCGTGCCGCATGGCCATGACCATCTTGATGACACCGGCGACACCGGCGGCGGCCTGGGAGTGACCGATGTTCGACTTGATCGTCCCCAGCAGCAGGGGGTGTTCGCGGTCCTGGCCGTAGGTGGCGAGCAGGCTCTGCGCCTCGATGGGGTCGCCGAGCGGGGTGCCCGTGCCGTGGGCCTCCACCGCGTCGACGTCCGCCGGGGACAGCCCGGCACGCTCCAGGGCCTGCCGGATGACCCGCTGCTGGGCGGGGCCGTTGGGCGCGGTGAAGCCGTTGGAGGCGCCGTCCTGGTTGACGGCGGAGCCGCGCACCACGGCCAGCACGGGGTGGCCGTTGCGCTGGGCGTCGGAGAGCCGCTCCAGGAGCAGCACGCCGACACCCTCGGACCAGCCGGTGCCGTCGGCCGCGTCGGAGAACGCCTTGCAGCGGCCGTCGCGGGCGAGGCCGCCCTGGCGGCTGAACTCCACCAGCGAGCCGGGGGTGGACATCACGTTGACGCCGCCGACGAGCGCCAGCGAGCAGTCGGCGTTGCGCAGGGCCTGCACGGCCAGGTGCAGGGCGACCAGCGACGACGAGCACGCGGTGTCGACGGTGACGGCGGGGCCCTCCAGGCCGAGTGCGTAGGAGAGCCGGCCGGAGGCGGCGCTCGCGGCGATGCCGGTGCCGACGTCGCCGGTCGCGTCGTCCAGCGACCGGACGGTCAGATAGGCGTAGTCCTGGCCGTTGGTGCCGACGAAGACACCGGTCTTGCTGCCGCGCAGCCCGTTCGCGTCGATGCCGGCCCGTTCGAAGGCCTCCCATCCGGTCTCCAGCAGCAGCCGCTGCTGGGGGTCGATGGTGACCGCCTCGCGGGGCGAGATGCCGAAGAAGCCGGGGTCGAAGTCGGCGACGGAGCCGAGGAACCCGCCGCGCTGGCTGACGCTGGTGCCCCGGTCGTCGACCTCGCTGGTGTGCAGGGCCCGCAGGTCCCAGCCGCGGTCGGTGGGGAAGCCGGAGATGGCGTCCGTGCCGGAGGCGACGAGCTGCCACAGGTCCTCGGGCGAGGCCACCTCGCCGGGGTACCGGCAGCTCATGCTCACGATGGCGATGGGTTCGGTGGCGGCGGTGACCAGTTGCCGGTTCTGCCGCCGCAGCCGCTCGGCTTCCTTCATCGCGGCACGGAGTGCTTCGACAACCTTCTCGTTGGTGCTGTTCATGTCTCTACTCCGTCAATCGCGCGACGCGTCGGACTGGTTGTCGAGGGCGGCACGGACCAGGTCGTCCAGGGCCATGGAGTCGATGGACTCCGCGTCCCCGTCCTCCGGTTCCGGGTCTGCCGTGCCCCGTCCGGCCAGTTGCAGCAGGGGTTCCAGTACGCCGATGTCGCGCAGCTGGGCGAGTGACACCGAGGACAGCAGGGACCGGATCTCCGCTTCCTCGCCGTCGGTGGTGTCGGTGGTGCCGTTCTCGTCGGGTACGAGCTGCCGCAGCATGTGCTCGGCGAGGGCGGCGGGGGTCGGGTGGTCGAACACGAGGGTCGCGGACAGGCTCAGGCCGCTGGCCGCGCCGAGCTGGTTGCGCAGTTCCACGGCGCCCAGGGAGTCGACTCCGAGGTCCCGGAAGGACCGTTCGGCGCCGACGGCGTCCCGGTCGGGGTGGCCGAGGACGTGGGCGGCCCGGGTACGGACCAGGTCGAGCACCGCCTCGTGGCGCCTGCTGTGCGGCAGGGCCGCCAGCCGGTCGCGGAGGCCGCCGTCGGCCGTGCCGCCGCCGTCCTGCGGCGTGGTGGCCGCGATCGCGGCCTGGTAGCCGGGGAGTTCCCGCAGCAGTGCGGCGGGGCGGGCGGCGCTGAAGGCCAGGGCGAACCGCTCGGGTGCGACGTCGGCGACGACCGCTGTCGGTTCGCTCTCCATGACCAGCCGGCGCATGGCCTCCAGGGCCAGTTCGGGGTCCATCGCGCCGATGCCGGCGCGCTGGGCCGCCGCGTCGGCGGCGGCGCCGTCGGCCATGCCGCCGCCGCCCCAGGCGCCCCAGGCGATCGAGGTCGCCGGGAAGCCCTGCGCCCGGCGGTGTTCGGCCAGGGCGTCGAGCACCGCGTTCGCCGCCGCGTAGTTGGCCTGGCCGGGGTTGCCGACGGCCGCCGAGGCGGAGGAGAACAGGGCGAACACCGACAGGTCCAGCTCGCGGGTCAGTTCGTCCAGCAGGAACGCGGAGGTGACCTTTGAGCGGAAGACCGCTTCGAAGCGCTCCGGGGTCAGCCGGTCGAGGACGCCGTCGTCGAGGACGCCGGCCGCGTGCACCACACCGGTGAGCGGGTGCTCGGCGGGGATGTCCGCGAGGACGGCCTCCAGTGCGGTGCGGTCCGCGACGTCGCAGGCGGCGACGGTGACGCGGGCCCCCAGGGCGAGGAGTTCGTCCCGCAGCGCGGTCGCGCCGGGGGCGTCCTCGCCGCGGCGGCTGGTGAGCACCAGGTGCCGGACGCCGTCGCGGGCCAGCCGGCGGGCGACGTGGCCGCCGAGGGCGCCCGTGCCGCCGGTGATCAGTACCGTGCCGGTGGGATCCCACTGCGGTCCGGCTCCCTTGCCGGGTGCCTGCACCAGCCGTCGGCCGAAGACCGCGGCGGGCCGTACGGCCACCTGGTCCTCGCCCTGCGCACCGGCGAGGACGGCGGCGAAGCCGGTGGCCGAGCGCTCGTCGAGGACCTCGGGGAGGTCGACGAGTCCGCCCCAGCGGTCCGGGTGCTCCAGCGCGGCGACCCGGCCCAGGCCCCAGACGGCGGCCTGGAGGGGGTTGCGCAGGGCCTCGGCGCGGCCCACGGACACCGCGCCGCGGGTGACGCACCACAGCGGGGCGCCGATCGCGGCGTCGCCCAGGGCCTGGAGCAGCGCGGTGGTGAGGGCGAGCCCGGTGGGCGCGCTCCCGTCCGCGGTCTCCCGCAGGGCCAGCAGGGAGACGACCCCGGCGAACGGCGCGCCGTCCGTGACCAGTTCCCGCAGCCGGCCGGCGAGCGCGGCCCGGTCGGCGGTGTCCGCGACGTCCAGCCGCACCACGTCGGTGCCGAGCGCGGCGAGCGCCGCGGTCGTCCAGGGGTCGTCCCCGGATCCGGCGGGGGTCACGGCGAGCCAGGTGCCGGCGGGGCGTCCGGCCGGGACCTCGGTGAGCGGCTTCCAGACGATCCGGTGCCGCCAGCCGTCGACGACGGACTGTTCCCGCCGGGCCCGGCGCCAGTCGAGCAGCGCGGGAAGGACCTTGGAGAGGGTGTCCCCGCCGACGCTCAGGACGGACTCCAGGGAGGCGAAGTCCTCCCGTTCGACGGCGTCCCAGAACTCGCGGTCGGTGGCGTCTGCCGCTACTTGGGCCGCATCCGGGGCCGCCGGCCGGTCCTCGGGCCAGAAGCGGGCGTGTTCGAAGGCGTAGGTCGGCAGTTCCGTCCGACGGGCGCCGGTGCCCGCGAAGAACGCCGACCAGTCGGGTGCGACGCCGCCGAGGTGCAGCCGGGCCAGCGCGGTGACGAGGGTGGTCTCCTCGCCGTGGCCCTTGCGCAGGGCCGGTACGGCGAGCGTCGCCTCCGGGGCGGACTCCCGGGCCAGGGCGGACAGCACCCCGTCGGGGCCCAGTTCCAGGAGGGTGGTCACGCCCCGGCCGGTGAGGGCGCGGATGCCGTCGGCGAAGCGGACGGCTTCCCGCACGTGCCGCACCCAGTACGCGGGCGTGCGCAGTTCCTCGCCGGTGGCCGTCTCGCCGGTCAGGTTCGACACGACGGGCACGGTGGGCTCGTGGTAGGTCAGCTCCTCCGCCACCCGCCGGAAGTCGTCCAGCATCGGGTCCATCAGCGGCGAGTGGAAGGCGTGGCTGACCGGCAGCCGCGTCGACTTGCGGCCCAGGTCCGTGAAGTGACCGGCGATCGACAGGACCGCCTCCTCGGTGCCGGAGACGACGACGGCGTCCGGGCCGTTGACGGCCGCGATCGCGACGTCGTCGGTCAGCAGCGGGGTGACCTCGTCCTCGGTGGCCCGCAGGGCGACCATGGCGCCGCCGGTGGGCAGGGCCCGCATCAGGCCGGCCCGCGCGGTGACCAGGCGGCAGGCGTCCGCCAGTGAGAGGACGCCCGCGGCGTGCGCGGCGGTGATCTCGCCGATGGAATGGCCGCCCAGGAACCGGGCCGTGACGCCCCAGGACGTCACGAGCCGGAAGAGGGCTGTTCCTATGGCGAACAGGGCGGGCTGGGCGTAGCCGGTGTTGTCCAGGGCCTCCGCGTCCTCGCCCCACATCACCTCCCGCAGCGGGCGGTCCAGGTGGAGGTCGAGGTGGGCGAGGACCTCGTCGAGGGCCTCGGCGAAGACGGGGAACCGCTCGTACAGCTCGCGGCCCATGCCGAGCCGCTGGCTGCCCTGCCCGGAGAACAGGAACGCGGTCCGGCCGGTGCGTCCGGTCTCGCCCACCAGGGTGTGGGGGGCCGGCTCCCCGGTGGCCAGCGCGGTGAGTCCGGCGAGGAGGGTGTGCGGGTCGGTGGCGAGCACGGCGGCCCGGTGTTCGAAGGCGGACCGGGTGGTCGCCAGCGCGTATGCGAGGTCGCCGACGGCCGGCTCGGGGCTCGCGGCGGTGTGCTCCAGGAGCCTGCGGGCCTGGGCGCGCAGCGCGCCGGGCGTCTTGCCGGACACCAGGACCGGCCAGGTGCCGGCCCTGCGGGCGGGCCCGGCGGGTGCCGTGGCGGGCGCCTCCTGTGGTGCCTGCTCCAGGATGACGTGCGCGTTGGTGCCGCTGGCGCCGAACGCCGAGACGGCGGCGCGGCGCGGGCGCCCGGCGTCGGGCCAGCCGGTCGTCTCGGTGAGCAGCCGGACCGCGCCCGCCGTCCAGTCCACGTGGGTGGTCGGGGTGTCGGCGTGCAGGGTCTTCGGCAGCGTACCGTGGCGCATCGCGAGGATCATCTTGATGACGCCCGCGACGCCCGCCGCGGCCTGGGTGTGGCCGATGTTGGACTTCAGCGAGCCGAGCAGCAGGGGCCGTTCGCGGTCCTGGCCGTAGGTGGCCAGGAGTGCCTGGGCCTCGATGGGGTCGCCGAGCTTGGTGCCGGTGCCGTGGGCCTCGGCGGCGTCGATGTCGGTGGTGGTCAGTCCGGCGGCGGCCAGGGCGCGGCGGATGACGCGCTGCTGGGCGGGGCCGCTCGGCGCGGTGAGGCCGTTGGACGCGCCGTCCTGGTTGATGGCCGAGCCGCGCAGGACCGCGAGGACCCGGTGGCCGTTGCGCCGCGCGTCGGAGAGCCGCTCGATGACGAGCATGCCCACGCCCTCGGACCAGCCGGTGCCGTCGGCCGCGTCGGAGAACGCCTTGCAGCGGCCGTCGGCGGACAGGGCGCCCTGGGCGCTGAACTCGATGAATCCGGTCGGGGTGGCCATGACGGTCACACCGCCGGCCACCGCGAGGGAGCACTCGCCGTTGCGCAGGGCCTGTGCGGCCAGGTGCAGGGCGACCAGCGACGAGGAGCAGGCGGTGTCCACCGAGACGGTGGGCCCGTTCAGCCCGAAGCTGTAGGCGAGCCGGCCGGAGAGGAGGCTCGCCGACTGGGCGGTCTGCCACTCCCCGTACTCCACCGGCGGGCGGTAGTCGCCGCTGCCGCCGCCGACGAAGACGCCGGCGTCGGTGCCGCGCAGGGTGACGGGGTCGATGCCCGCCCGCTCCAGCGCCTCCCAGGCGGTCTCCAGCACGATGCGCTGCTGGGGGTCCATGACCAGTGCCTCGCGGGGGGAGATCCCGAAGAAGCCGGGGTCGAAGTCGGCGGCGTCGTAGAGGAACCCGCCGTGCCCGGTGGCGCTGCGGCCGCGGCCGCCGGGTCCGCCGGAGAGCAGGTCGTCCAGGTCCCAGCCGCGGTCGGTGGGCAGGTCGCCGACCGCGTCGGTCTCGTTCATGACGAGGTGCCACAGGTCCTCGGGGGAGCGCACCCCGCCCGGGTAGCGGCAGGCCATGCCGACGATGACGACGGGGTCGTCGGTCACGGGGCCGGTGGGTGTGGCGTCGGCCGTCGTCACCGACAGCTCGCCGAGCAGTTCGGCCTTGAGGTGGTCGGCCAGCACGGCCGGGGTGGGGTGGTCGAACGCGAGGGTCGCGGGCAGGTTCAGTCCGGTCGCGGTGGTGAGCTGGCCGCGCAGGTCGACGGCGGTCAGGGAGTCGAAGCCGAGGTCCCGGAAGGGCAGGTCGGCGTCGACGGCGTCGGCGCCGGTGTGCCCGAGGACCACGGCGACCTTGTCGCGGACCAGGTCGAGGAGTGCGGCGGACCGCTCGGACTCCGGCAGGGCGCCCAGCCGCTGCCGCAGCGTGCCCGCGGCGGACCCTCCGTCCCGGCTCCCGTCCCCGAGGGCCTCGACGGCCGTACGGGCCTCGGGCAGTTCCGCGAAGAGCGTGGTGCGGCGGGTGGCGGTGGTGGCGGGCGCGAAGGTCTCCCAGCGCACGTCGGCGACGGTGACGCCGCTCGCGTCGTCGGTGACGGCGTGGGCGAGCGCGGTGAGCGCCGCTTCGGGGTCCATGACGGGCAGCCCGCTCAACCGCAGGTGCCCGGTCATGCCGGGGTCGGTCGTCCCTTCCCAGGCGCCCCAGGAGACGGCGAGGGCGGTGGCGCCCCGGGCGCGGCGCCGGGCGGCGAACGCGTCCAGGAGCGCGCCGACCGCGGCCTCGTCGCCCTGCCCGCGCACGCCCCAGACACCGGCGATGGAGCCGAAGAGGACGAACGCGTCCAGGTCCCGGTCGCCCAGGGCGGCGTCGAGGTGGGTCACCCCGGCGAGTGCGGCCGTCACGTCGGTGCCGGTCTCCTCGTCGGCGTGGACGACGGCGGTCAGCGGGGCGTCCTCGGGGAGGGCCGCCAGGACGGCGGGGAGGGCGGTGGGGTCGGTGAGGTCGCACGCGGCGATCGTGACCGTGACGCCCAGTCCGGTCAGCTCGGCCTCCAGGGCGGCGGCGCCGGGGGCCTTCGCCCCGGTCCGGCCGGTGAGCACGAGGTGCCGGGCACCGTGCCCGGCCAGCCAGCGGGCGACGCGGCCGCCCATGGCACCGGTGCCGCCGGTGACGAGCACCGTGCCGGACGGGCTCCAGGCCGCGGCGGTGGAGCGGCCCGCCCGCACCAGACGCCGCGCGAGCACACCGGAGGGGCGGATCGCGATCTGGTCCTCGTCCTCGTGGCCGCCCAGCGCGGTGGCGAAGCGGCCGGCCGAGCGCGGGTCGAGCGTGTCGGGCAGGTCGGCCATCCCGCCCCAGCGGTCGGGGTGTTCCAGCGCGGCCACCCTGCCCCGGCCCCACACGGCGGCCTGGCCGGTGTGCGCCGGGGCGTCCGCGCGGCCGGCGGAGACCGCGCCGCGAGTGACGCACCACAGGGGTGCCGTGATGCCGGCGGTGCCGAGCGCGTCCAGCAGCCCGGCGGGCCATGCCGCCTCCCCGGGGAGCGAGGTGTCCCCCGTGGCGGTGACGGCCAGCAGGGACACCACGGCCGTGTACGCGGCGGCGTCGTCGTTCCGGGCCGCCGTCAGCCGGTCGGCGAGGGCGGCGCGGTCGGTGGCGTCGGCCTCGACGCGGACGGTGTCCTCGCCCAGGGCGTCGACGGCGGCGGTGAGCCACGCGTCGTCGGCGTACCCGGCCGGCACGATCACCAGCCGGCGACCTGCCCCGGCGGCCGCCGGGGCACCGGTGAGGGGCTTCCAGGTGACGCGGTAGCGCCAGGCGTCGGCGGCGGACCGCGCACGCCGGCGGCGGCGCCAGGACGACAGCGCCGGCACCATCGCCGTCACCGTCTCCCCGTCCAGCTCCAGCGTGTCCGCGAGCGAACCGAGGTCCTCCCGGTCCACGGCCGACCAGAACTCGGCGTCCACGGGGTCCACCGGACCGGCCGCCGCCGGGGCTGCGACGGCCTCCGGCCAGAAGCGTTCCCGCTGGAACGCGTACGTCGGCAGGTCCACCCGCCGCGCACCCGAGCCCGCGAACAGGGCCGGCCAGTCCACGGCCGTCCCGCGCACGTGCAGCAGGGCGGCCGCGGTGACCACGGCCCGCTCCTCGCCCCGGTCGCCGCGCAGCGCCGGCACGACGGCCGGCTGCGGCTCCTGCCCGTCGAGGGCGCGCCGGACGAGGGCGGAGAGCACCGCGTCGGGGCCGAGTTCGAGGAAGGTGTCCACCCCGGCGGCGCGCAGGGTGTGGACGCCGTCGGCGAAGCGCACGGCCTCGCGGACGTGCCGCACCCAGTACTCGGCCGTGCACAGCCGCTCGGGGTCGGCGAGCGCGCCGGTGAGGTTGGAGACGACGGGAACGCGCGGCGCCGTGTACGTCAGGGTCTCCGCGACCGCGCGGAACGCGTCCAGCATCGGGTCCATCAGCGGCGAGTGGAAGGCGTGGCTCACCCGCAGCCGGGTGGTGCGCCGGCCGTCGGCGGCGAACCGTCCGGCGGTCTCCAGGACGGCTTCCTCGGGGCCGGAGACGACGACGGCGTGCGGGCCGTTGACGGCCGCGATCGTGACGCCGTCCGGCAGCAGCGGGGTGACCTCGTCCTCGGTGGCCTCCACCGCGAGCATCGCACCGCCCGCCGGCAGGGCCTGCATCAGCGTGGCGCGGGCGGTGACCAGCCGGCAGGCGTCCTCCAGGGAGAACACCCCGGCCACATGGGCGGCGGTGATCTCGCCGATGGAGTGACCGCCCACGAAGTCCGGGGTGATGCCCCAGGACTCGACCAGGCGGTAGAGCGCGACCTCGATCGCGAACAGCGCCGGCTGGGTGAAGCCGGTCCGGTCCAGCAGCGCCGCCTCGTCGGTGCCCGCCTCGGCGAACAGCACGTCCCGCAACGGGCGGTCGAGTTCCAGGTCCAGATGGGCCAGGACGGCGTCCAGGGCCTCGGCGAAGACGGGGAACCGCTCGTACAGCTCGCGGCCCATGCCGGCCCGCTGGCTGCCCTGCCCGGAGAACAGGAACGCGGACGTGCCCGCGGTGGCGCGCAGGCCGCGCGCGGCCTCCGTCACCCCGTCCGGGCCGGCCAGCAGCACCGCGCGGTGCCCGAGGACGGAGCGGCCGCTCGCGAGCGAGTACCCCACGTCCACCGGGGACAGCCCGGGGTGGTCCGCCACGAAGGAGGTGAGCCGCTCGATCTGCTCGCCGAGCGCCTCGGGGGTCCGCCCGGAGACGACCCACGGCACGACGCCCGGTGCGGTGGTGCGCACGGGGTCCGCTTCGGGCGCGGCCTCGGCCGGCGGTGCCTGTTCGACGATGACGTGGGCGTTGGTGCCGCTGACGCCGAAGGCGGAGACGCCCGCCCGGCGCGGGTGCCCGGTCTCGGGCCACTCGGCCGGCTCGGTCAGCAGCTCGACGGCGCCCGCCGACCAGTCGACGTGCGAGGAGGGCGCGTCGATGTGCAGGGTCTTGGGCAGTGAGCCGTGCCGCATGGCCAGGACCATCTTGATGACGCCCGCCATGCCGGCGGCGGCCTGGGTGTGGCCGATGTTGGACTTGACCGCGCCGAGCAGCAGCGGCCGCTCCCGGTGCTGCCCGTACGTGGCGAGCAGTGCCTGTGCCTCGATGGGGTCGCCGAGCGTGGTGCCGGTGCCGTGTGCCTCCACGGCGTCGACGTCGGCGGCGGTGAGGCCCGCGTCGGCCAGGGCCTGCCGGATGACCTGCTGCTGGGCCGGGCCGTTGGGGGCGGTGAGGCCGTTGGAGGCGCCGTCCTGGTTGACGGCGGTGCCGCGCACGATGGCGCGGACCTCGTGGCCGTTGCGCCGCGCGTCGGAGAGGCGCTCCAGGACGAGGATGCCGACGCCCTCGGACCAGGCGGTGCCGTCGGCGCCGTCGGCGAAGGCCTTGCAGCGGCCGTCGGGGGCCAGCCCGCCCTGGGTGCTGAACTCGACGAAGGAGTCCGGTCCGGACATCACCGACGCGCCGCCGACGAGCGCCAGTTCGCATTCGCCGGAGCGCAGCGCCCCGGCCGCCCAGTGGGTGGCGACGAGCGACGCCGAGCAGGCGGTGTCGACGGTGACCGCCGGGCCTTCGAGGCCGAGGGTGTAGGAGAGCCGGCCGGACATGACGCTGGCGGTGTTGCCGGTCGCCACGTATCCCTGGACGTCGGAGGCGGACCGGCGCAGCAGGGTGGGGTAGTCCTGGCCGTTGGTGCCGACGAAGACGCCGGTGCGGGAGCCGCGCAGCGACGCGGGGTCGATGCCGGCCCGCTCCAGGGCCTCCCAAGTGGTCTCCAGCAGCAGTCGCTGCTGGGGGTCCATGGCGAGGGCCTCGCGCGGGGAGATCCCGAAGAAGGCGGCGTCGAAGTCGGCGACGCCGGTGAGGAATCCGCCTTCGGTGGTGGCGGAGGCCCCGGCGGCGAGGGCGTCGAGGTCCCAGCCCCGGTCGGTGGGGAAGGCGGAGATGCCGTCGCGGCCGTCGGCGAGCAGCCGCCAGAGGTCCTCCGGGGAGGACACGCCGCCGGGGAAGCGGCAGCCGATGCCGACGATCGCGATCGGGTCGTCATCGGCCGGGCGGGCGGCGGGTGCCCTCTCCTCGGTGCCGGGCAGTGTCCCGGCGATCTCGGCCAGCAGGAACGCGGACAGCTCCAGCAGGGTCGGGTGGTCGTAGACCAGGGAGGCGGGCAGGCTCAGGCCGGTGGCCGCGGCGAGCCCGTTGCGCAGTTCGAGGGCGGTCAGCGAGTCGAAGCCGAGGTCCTTGAAGGCCCGGTCGGACTCCACCCGTGCGGCGTCGCTGTGGCCGAGTACCGCGGCCACCTGGGTGCGCAGCAGGTCCACCAGGAACCGGCCGCGGTCGGCCGCGGGCAGTTCCGCGAGGCGGCGGCGCAGGGCGGGTTCGCCGTGGCCGGTGGTGTCCGCGGTGGTGCCGGTCGTGGTGGCCTGGCGCATCTCGGGCAGGTCGGCGACGAACGGGGCGGGCCGGACGGCCGCGACGGTGGCGGCGTAGCGGCTCCAGTCGATGTCGGCGAGGGCGAGGACGGTGTCGTCGTGCTCGATGGCCTGCTTCAGCGCGGCGATGGCCCGCTCGGGTGCGAGCGGTGCGAAGCCGCCGCGGCGTACGCGGCTCTCGACGTCGGCGTCGGTGGCGACCATGCCGGACTGGGCCCAGGGGCCCCAGGCGAGGGAGGTCGCGGTGAGGCCGGCGGCCCGGCGGTGTTCGGCGAGGGCGTCCAGGTAGGCGTTGGCGGCGGCGTAGTTGCCCTGTCCGGCGGCGCCGAGGGTGCCGGCCGTGGAGGAGAACAGCACGAATGCCGACAGGGCGGTCTCCCGCGTCAGTTCGTGCAGGTTGCGGGCCGAGACGGCCTTGGCGTTCAGGACGGCGGAGAAGTCCTCGGGCGTCAGGTCGGCCAGGACGCCGTCCTCGACGACGCCCGCGGTGTGGATGACCGCGGTGAGCGGCCGGTCGGCGGGGATGCCCGCGAGTACGGCGGCGAGCGCGTCGCGGTCGGCGGCGTCGCAGGCGGTGACGGTGACGTCGGCGCCCAGCTGCTCCAGTTCGGCGCGCAGTTCGGCGGCGCCGGGGGCGTCGGGGCCGCGGCGGCTGGTGAGCAGCAGGTGCTGTGCGCCGCTGCGGGCCAGCCAGCGGGCGACGTGGCCGCCGAGCCCGCCGGTGCCGCCGGTGATCAGCACGGTGCCGGTCGGGGCGAACACGCGGCGTACGGGCCGGTCCGCCGCGGGGCTGTGGGCGAGCCGGCGGACGAAGACGCCGGAGGCGCGGACGGCCACCTGGTCCTCGCCGTCGGTCCGGGCGAGCACGCCCGCGATGCGGCGGGCGGTGTGGTCGTCGAGCTGTCCGGGCAGGTCGAGGAGTCCGCCCCAGCGCTGCGGGTTCTCCAGGGCGGCGACGCGGCCGAGGCCCCAGACCGCCGCTTGGGACAGGTCCTGGACGTGCTCGGAGCGGCCGACGGAGACGGCGCCGCGGGTGACGCACCACAGGGGGGCGTCGAGTCCGGCGTCGCCCGCGGCCTGGACGGCCGTGGCCGTCAGGGCCAGCGCGGCGGGTACCCCGGGGTGCCCGGCCCGCTCGTCGTCGGTGAGGGCGAGCAGCGACAGGACGCCCTCGAACCGGGCTCCTTCGTCGAGCAGTTCGCGCAGGCGCCCGGCGAGGGCGGCGCGGTCGGGTGCGGTCACCTCGACGCGGACGGTCTCCATGGCGAGGCCGTCGGTCAGGGCACGCGTCCAGGGGTCGGTGTCCGCGCCGGCCGGGACGAGGAGGAGCCAGGGGCCGCGCGGTGCGGCGGTGGCGGGGGCGGTGAGGGGCTTCCAGGTGACGCGGTAGCGCCAGGCGTCGGCCACGGACTGCTCACGCCGGCGGCGGCGCCAGGACGACAGCGCCGGCACCATCGCCGTCACGGTCTCCCCGTCCAGCTCCAGCGTGTCCGCGAGGGACCCCAGGTCCTCCCGCTCCACGGCCGACCAGAACTCGGCGTCCACGGGGTCCACCGGTCCGGAGGCCGCCGGGGCCGCGACGGCCTCCGGCCAGAAGCGTTCCCGCTGGAAGGGGTAGGTCGGCAGCTCCACCCGGCGCGCGCCCGAACCGGCGAAGTAGCCGGTCCAGTCGACGGACACCCCGTGCGCGTGGGCGTCGACGAGGGCGGCGGTGATCGCCGGCTCCTCGGGGCGGCCCCGGCGCAGCAGCGGGACGAGCACGGTGTGCGGGTCGTCGGCGAGGCTCTCGCGGGCCATCGCGCAGAGCACGCCGTCGGGGCCGAGTTCGAGGAAGGCGCGTACGCCGTGCTGCGCGAGCCAGTTCACGCCGTCGGCGAAGCGGACGGCGTCGCGGACGTGCCGCACCCAGTACTCGGCCGTGCACACCTGCTCGGCGGTGGCGAGTTCACCGGTGGTGTTGGAGACGAAGGGGATGGTGGGCGGGTGGTAGGTGACGGTCTCGGCGACGCGGCGGAAGTCGTCGAGCATCGCGTCCATCAGCGGCGAGTGGAAGGCGTGGCTCACCCGCAGCAGCCGGGTCTTGCGGCCGTCGGCCTCGAAGCGGGCGGCGAGGTCCACCACGATGTCCTCGTCGCCGGAGACGACGAGCGAGGCGGGGCCGTTGACGGCCGCCACGGACACCCGGTCGGTGTGGTCGGCCAGCAGCGGGCGGACCTCCTCCTCGGTGGCCTGGAGGGCCGCCATGGCACCGCCGGCCGGGAGGGCCTGCATCAGCCGGCCGCGGGCGGCCACCAGGGCGCAGGCGTCCTGAAGGGACAGCACCCCGGCGACGTGCGCGGCGGCGAGTTCGCCGATGGAGTGTCCGGCGAGGTAGTCGGGCCTGATGCCCCAGGACTCCACGAGGCGGAACAGCGCCACCTCGACGGCGAACAGGGCGGGCTGGGCGTAGCCGGTGGCATCGAGCAGCTCGGCCTCGGGGGTGCCGTCCGCCGCGAAGAGCACGTCGCGCAGGGGGCGGTCGAGGGCGGTGTCGAGGTGGGCGATCGCGGCGTCCAGCGCGTCGGCGAACACCGGGAAGCGTGCGTAGAGTTCCCGGCCCATGCCGGGCCGCTGGCTGCCCTGCCCGGTGAACAGGAACGCCAGCCGGCCGCGGCCCGTGGTGCCCTGGAAGAGGCCCGGGGCGGGGGTGCCGTCGCGCAGGGCCGTCAGACCGCGCAGCAGGTCCTCGCGCTCCCCCGCCACGATGCCCGCCCGGCGTTCGAAGCCGGTCCGGGACGTGGCCAGGGAGAAGGCGAGGTCGGTGAGGGCCGTGCCGGGCCGCTCGGCAAGCAGGGACAGCAGCCGGTCGGCCTGGGCGCGCAGGGCGGTGTCGCTCTTCGCGGACAGGGTCAGGGGCACGACGCCGGGCGTGGGCCCGCTCTCGGGTGCCACCGGTTCGTCGGCGGGGGGCGCCTGTTCGAGGATGGTGTGCACGTTGGTGCCGCTGAGTCCGAAGGAGGACACACCGGCCCGGCGGGGGCGCCCGGTCTCGGGCCACTCGGCCGGTTCGGTCAGCAGCTCGATGGCGCCCGCCGACCAGTCCACGTGGGACGACGGCGTCTCGGCGTGCAGCGTCCTCGGCAGGACGCCCGCGCGCAGGGCCATGACCATCTTGATGACGCTCGCGACGCCGGAGGCCATCTGGGTGTGGCCGATGTTGGTCTTGACCGACCCGAGCAGCAGCGGCCGCTCCCGGTCCTGGCCGTAGGTGGCCAGCAGCGCCTGGGCCTCGATCGGGTCGCCGAGGGCGGTGCCGGTGCCGTGTCCGTCGACCGCGTCGACGTCGGCGGCCGTGAGACCGCCGTTGGCCAGCGCCTGGCGGATGACGCGCTGCTGGGAGGGGCCGTTGGGGGCGGTCAGCCCGTTGGAGGCGCCGTCCTGGTTGATGGCGCTGGCGCGCACGACGGCGAGGATCTCGTGGCCGTTACGGCGGGCGTCCGAGAGCCGTTCCAGCAGGACGAGGCCGACGCCTTCGGCGAGGGTCATGCCGTCCGCGTCGTCCGAGTAGGCCTTGCAGCGGCCGTCGACGGCCAGGGCCCGCTGGCGGCTGAAGCCCACGAAGGCGTTCGGGGTGGCCATGATGCTGACGCCGCCGGCGAGGGCGAGGGAACTCTCGCCGTCGCGCAGCGACTGGCAGGCCAGGTGCATGGCGACCAGCGACGAGGAGCAGGCCGTGTCGAGCGTGACCGCCGGGCCCTCGAAGCCGAAGAGGTAGGAGACCCGGCCGGAGAGGATGCTGGAGAGCGTGCCGGTGACCATGTGGCCCTCGGAGCCCTCGGTGGCGCCGGCGGCGCCGGTCCCGTAGTCCTGGTAGCTCGCGCCGATGAAGGTGCCCGTCGAGCTGCCCCGCAGCGAGTCGGGGTCGATGCCGGCGCCTTCGAGCGCCTCCCAGGCGGTTTCCAGCAGCAGCCGCTGCTGGGGGTCCATGGCGAGCGCCTCGCGGGGGGAGATGCCGAAGAAGGAGGCGTCGAAGTCCGCGACGTCGGTGAGGAATCCGCCCTGGACGGAGTACGTCTTGCCGTGGCGGTCGGGGTCCGGGTCGTAGAGGCCCTCGGCGTCCCAGCCGCGGTCGGCGGGGAAGCCGGAGACGGCGTCGGTGCCGTTCGTGACGAGGTCCCACAGGTCTTGCGCGGAGCCGACACCGCCGGGGTAGCGGCAGCTCATGCCGACGACGACGATCGGGTCGTCGGTGAGGTGGGCGGAGGCCGCCGGGGCGGCCGAGGAGATCTCGACGCCCGCGATCTCGCCGCGCAGGAACTCCGCCAGCGCGAGCGGGGTGGGGTAGTCGAAGACCATGGTCGTCGGCAGCCGCAGTCCGGTGATCTCCCGGAGGCGGTTGCGCAGGCCCACGGCGGTCAGCGAATCGAAGCCGACGTCGCGGAACGCGCGGGTGTCGGACAGGGCCTCGGCGGAGGTGTAGCCGAGGACGACGGCGGCCTCGGAGCGGACCAGTTCCAGCAGTTGGCGTTCCTGCTCGACGGCCGGGAGGGCCCGCAGCCGGGCCGCGAACTCCCCTTCGCCGTCCTTGCGCACGCTCCGCTCGGCGGCCTCGGCCAGCCGGCGGACGTCGGGCACCTCGTCGAAGAGCGTGGTGGGGCGGGCCGAGGTGAACACCGGGTGGTAGGTGTCCCAGTTGACGCCCGCGATGGCGAGGACCGTCTCGTCGTCGTCCAGGGCGCGCCGCATGCCGGCCAGCGCCAGCCGGGCGTCCATGAACTCCAGGCCGCTGCCGCGGATCTGGTCGGGGTCGACCCGGCCGAGGCCGAGGTCGTCGGCCCAGATGCCCCAGTGCAGGGACGTCGCGGTCACTCCGCGGGCGCGGCGGTTCTCCGCGAGCGCGCTGACGAACGCGTTGCCCGCCACGTAGGCGGCGTGCTGTCCGCTGCCCCACATGCCGGCGGCGGAGGAGAAGAGGACGAACGCGTCGAGTTCCTCGTCGTCCAGGAGTTCGTCGAGGTTCCGGGCGCCGGCGACCTTGGCGTCGATGACCTTGGCGAAGGACTCCATGGTGGTCTCGGCGAGCGAGTGCAGCTCGATGACGGCCGCGGTGTGGATGGCGGTACGGATGGTGTGGCCGTCGGCCTTCAGCCCGGCGATCAGTGCGGCGAGGGCGTCGCGGTCGGTGATGTCGCAGGCGGCGACGGTGGCCTCGGCGCCCTGTGCGGCGAGTTCCGCCACCAGTTCGGCGGCGCCGGGGGCGTTCGTGCCGCTGCGGCTGACGAGGACCAGGCGCTCGGCGCCCTGGCCGGCGAGCCACCGGGCGATGTGGGGGCCGAGGGTGCCCGTGCCGCCGGTGATCAGGGTGGTGCCGCGGGGCGACCACGTCCGCTCCGGGTTCGGCTCGCCCGCCGGGGCGGGCAGCACCCGGCGGGTGAAGACGCCGGAGGAGCGGATCGCGAGCTGGTCCTCGCCGGTGGTTCCGGTGAGGACGGCGGCCAGGCGCTGTCCGGCGCGCTCGTCGAGCGTGCCGGGCAGGTCGATCGTGCCGCCCCAGCGCTGGGGGTGTTCGAGCGCGGCGGTCCAGCCGACGCCCAGCACCTGTGCCTGTACGGGGTTGGTCACCAGGTCCGAACGGCCCGTCGATACCGCGCCGCGCGTCACACACCACAGCGGCGCGTCGATCCCCGCGTCGCCCAGGGCCTGGACGAGCGCGACGGTCAGAGCGAGACCGGAGGCCAGCGCCGGGTACGCGGCGGACGGCTGCTCGGCCGCCGCCAGCACCGAGACGATGCCCGCCACATCGTGGGCGTCCTCCAGCCGGGCCGCGAGAACGGCACGGTCGACACAGGACTCGTCCAGGACCAGGCGGCGCACCTGCGCGCCCTGCCCGGAAAGCGCGGCCACCACGTCCTCGTCGGCGATGCCCTCGGCCGTGACCACCAGCCACGTACCCGACAGCGACACCTGCGGCACACCAGCGAGCGGTGACCAGGCGACCCGGTAACGCCAGGCGTCCAGCGCCGACCGCTCACGCCGCTGACGGCGCCACGACGACAGACCGGGCAGCACGGCGGCGAGCGACTCCTCGTCGATGTGCAGGCTCGAGGTGAGAGCGGAGACGTCCTGCTGCTCGACGGCGGCCCAGAAGGCGTCGTCGGCGGGGTCCGACGCGGTCGTCCGGTCGGTCTCGGAGGGGACGATCCACAGGTGTTCGTGCTGGAACGCGTATGTGGGCAGGTCGACCCGGCGGGCACCGGCGGCGGTGTAGTCCACCGGCCACCGGACGGCAGTGCCCCGGACGAACACCTCGGCCAGCGAGGTAAGGAACCGCGGCAGCCCGCCCTCGTCCCGCCGCAGCGTGCCGGTCACCAGTCCCTGGCCGCTGGCGTCGTCGAGCATGTCCTGCACGCCGACGGTCAGCACGGGGTGCGAGCTGACCTCGACGAATACCCGGTGGTGGGTACCGAGGAGCGCCTGTATGCCCGCTTCGAACTCCACCGTGTTGCGGAGGTTGTTGTACCAGTACTCGGCGTCCATGCCGCTGGTGTCCAGCCAACCGCCGGTAACGGTCGACAGGAACGGCACCTCGGATTCGCGGGGCCGGATCGGCCCCAGCTCGGACAGCAGCTCGTCGTGGAGGTCCTCGACCTGCGCGGAGTGCGAGGCATAGTCCACCGCGATCCGCCGCACCCGGACACCCTCGTCCGACAACCGCGCGAACAACTCGTCCAGACCCTCCGGATCACCGGAAACCACCACGGAACGAGGACCATTGACCGCCGCGACCGACACCCGGCCCGCGAAACCGGCAAGCCGCTCCTCGACCTCCACCACCGGCAACGCGACGGACATCATCCCGCCACGCCCCGCCAGCCGACGACCGATCGTCTGACTGCGCAGCGCCACGACGCGCGCACCGTCCTCCAGGGACAACGCACCCGACACCACAGCCGCCGCGATCTCACCCTGCGAATGACCCACCACAGCATCCGGAGACACCCCATGGGCCTGCCACAACGCCGCCAACGACACCATCACCGCGAACGACGCCGGCTGGACGACGTCGACCCGGTCCAGGGTGGGGGCGTCCGGTGCCTGGCGCAGGACGTCGGTCAGCGACCAGTCGACGAACGGGGCGAGCGCGTCCGCGCACTGGGCGACGCGCTCGGCGAAGACCGGGGACTCCTCCAGCAGCCGGGCACCCATGCCCACCCACTGCGACCCCTGGCCCGGGAACACGAACACCGTCTTGCCGTCGACATCGGCGACACCGCGCACGACGGCGGGCGACGACGCGTCGGCGGCGACGGACCGCAGACCGGTCAGCAGCTCCTCGCGATCCGAGCCGACCACGACCGCGCGGTGTTCGAACAGCGACCGTGCCGACGTCAGGGAGTACCCGATGTCGGCCGGGCGCCAGCCCGGCTCGGCCTCCACGGCCGACACCAGGCTCGCGGCCTGGTCCCGTACGGCGGGGGCGCTGCGTGCGGACACCACCCACGGGAGCGGCCCGGCGGCGTCGGCCGGGGACGCGGGTTCCCCAATGGGGGTCTCCTGGGTGCTCGGTGCTTCCTCCAGGACCGCGTGCGCGTTCGTCCCGCTGATGCCGAAGGAGGAGACCGCGCAGCGGCGCGGCCGCTCCCCCGCCGGCCACGCGACCGGCTCGGTGAGCAGCTCGACGGCGCCCGCCGACCAGTCGACGTGGGAGGAGGCGTTGTCACTGTGCAGGGTCTTCGGCAGCACGCCGTGGCGCATCGCCATGACCATCTTGATGACGCCCGCGACACCGGAGGCCGACTGGGTATGGCCGATGTTGGACTTCACCGAGCCGAGCAGCAGCGGCCGGTCCGCGTCGCGGTCACGGCCGTAGGTCACCTGGAGCGCCTGGGCCTCGATGGGGTCGCCGAGCGGGGTGCCGGTGCCGTGGGCCTCCACCGCGTCGACGTCCGACGGGGACAGCCGGGCGTTGGCCAGGGCCTGGCGGATGACGCGCTGCTGGGACGGGCCGTTGGGGGCCGTCAGTCCGTTGGACGCGCCGTCCTGGTTGATGGCGCTGCCGCGGACGACCGCGAGGACCGGGTGCCCGTTGGCCTGGGCGTCGGACAGCCGCTCGACGAGCAGGATGCCGACGCCTTCGGCGAGGGCGAAGCCGTCCGCCTCCTCGGCGAACGCCTTGGACCGGCCGTCGGTGGCCAGTGCCCGCTGGCGGCTGAAGGCGACGAACGGGTCGGTGGTCGTCATGACCGTGACACCGCCCGCGACGGCGAGGGTGGTCTCGCCGTTGCGCAGCGACTGGCAGGCCAGGTGCAGGGCGACCAGTGACGACGAGCACGCCGTGTCGACGGTGACGGCGGGGCCTTCCAGGCCGAAGACGTAGGACACCCGGCCGGAGAGGACGCTCGGCTGGCTGCCGGTGACCATGTGGCCCTCGGAGCCGGGCTCGGCGCCGCCGCGGCCGTATTCCTGGTAGCTGGAGCCGATGAAGGTGCCGGTCAGGCTGGAGCGCAGCGAGGCGGGGTCGATGCCGGCCCGCTCGACGGCCTCCCAGGTGGTCTCCAGCAGCAGGCGCTGCTGCGGGTCCATGCCCAGGGCCTCACGCGGGGAGATCCCGAAGAAGCCGGGGTCGAACTCGCCGGCCTCGTGCAGGAATCCGCCCTGGGTGGTGTAGGTCGTGCCGGCCCGGTCGGGGTCGGGGTCGTAGAGGCCGGTGGTGTCCCAGCCGCGGTTGGCGGGGAACTCCGAGATGGCGTCCACGCCGTCCGCGACGAGTCGCCAGAGCTGCTCGGGCGAGCCGGCCCCGCCCGGGTAGCGGCAGCTCATGCCGATGATCGCGATCGGTTCGTCGTCGGCCGCCGCCGAGGTGGCGACCGGGCCGGCCACGTCGATGCCGGCGCCGAGGATCTCCGCGCCCAGGTAGCGGGCCAGGGCCAGCGGGGTGGGGTAGTCGAAGACCATGGTGGCCGGCAGGGTGAGACCGGTGACCGTGCCCAGGCGCTTGCGCAGCTCCACGGCGGTCAGCGAGTCGAAGCCGGCCTCGCGGAAGGCGCGTTGCGCGGGGACGGAGTCCGCCGAGTCGTGGCCGAGGACCGCGGCGGCCTCGTCGCGGACCAGGTCCACCAGGAGCCGCTCCCGCTCGTCGTCGGCCAGGGCCCGGACGCGGGCGGCGTACTCGGAGGCGGCACCGCTCTCGTGGGCGGTGTCCCGCCGGAGGGCGTGGACCTCGGGCAGGTCGGCGAGCAGCGCGCTGGGGCGCATGGAGGCGAAGAGCGGGTAGTAGCGCTCCCAGTCGACGTCGGCGACGGTGACGGTGACGTCCCCCTGCACGACGGCGCGCCGCAGTTCGGTCATGGCGGTGCGCGGGGTGAGGAAGCCCAGGCCCTGGCGGGCCAGGCTGTCCGAGATGGCGTCGTCGACGGCCATGCCGGCCTCGGCCCACGGCCCCCAGGCGACGGATGTCGCGGCGAGGCCACGGGCGCGGCGGTGCTCGGCCAGGGCGTCGAGGTAGGCGTTGGCCGCGCCGTAGGCGCTCTGGCCGCCGCTGCCCCACACACCGGCGATGGAGCCGAAGAGGACGAACAGGTCGAGTTCGCGGTCGCCGAGCAGGGCGTGGAGGTTGGCGGCGCCCGCCGCCTTGGCCGACGTCAGCTCGGCGAAGGCGGCGACGGGGGTCTGCTCCAGGGGTGCGGCCTGGCCGACGCCGGCGGTGTGCACGACACCGGTCAGCGGCAGCTCGTCGGGGACGTTCGCGAGCACGGCGGCCAGGGCGTCCCGGTCGGCGACGTCGCAGGCGACGATCTCGACGCGGGCGCCCAGCGCCTCCAGTTCGGCGCGGAGTCCGTCCGCGCCGGGGGCGCCGGGGCCGCGGCGGCTGGTGAGCACCAGGTTCTCGGCGCCGCTGCGGGCGAGCCAGCGGGCGACGTCGGCGCCGAGCGCCCCGGTGCCGCCGGTGATCAGCACGGTGCCGTGGGCGGTGAAGGCGGTCTCGGCGGGCAGGTCCGCCACGACGGCGCGGGCGAGGCGGCGGCCGGAGAGGCCGGAGGCGCGGACCGCCACCTGGTCCTCGCCGTCGGTGCCGGCCAGGACGCCCAGCAGGCGCCGCACGGCGTGCTTGTCGAGCACCTCGGGCAGGTCGACGAGGCCGCCCCAGCCGCGCGGGTATTCCAGGGCGGCGACGCGGCCGAGGCCCCACGCGGCGGCCTGGGCGGGGTGGGTGACGGGGTCGGCGGGGCCGGTCGACACGGCGCCCCGGGTGGCGGTCCACAGCCGGGCGCCGAGCCCGCTGTCGCCGAGTGCCTGGGTGAGGGCGACCGTCAGGGCGAGTCCGGTGGTGAGCGGCGGGCAGGCCGTGCTCGGGCTCTCGTCCAGCGGGAGGAGGGACAGGATGCCGGTGAGGTCCTCCGCCCCCTCGACGGCGGCGAGCCGCTCGGCGAGGACGCTCCGGTCGGCGCACGACGCGTCGAGCACCAGGGCGCGGGCCCGGGTGCCGTGGGTGTTCAGCGCGGCGAGCAGGTCGTCGCGGAGCCCGGCGTCGGTCGCGTCGGTGCCGACGAGCAGCCAGTCGCCGTCCGCCGCCGGGGCGGCGGCCTGGCGCAGCCGGGTCCACTCGACGCGGTAGCGCCAGGTGTCGAGGAGGGCCTTCTCCTGGTTGCCCTGGCGCCAGGACGACAGGGCGGGCAGCAGCGAGCCGAGCGAGGAGACCTGATCGTCCTCCAGGCCCAGGATCGTGGCCAGTTCGTCGGCGTCGCCGCGCTCCACGGCGGCCCACAGCCGCTGGTGCGCGGGGTCGGCGGAGGCGACGGAGGTCACCGGCGCCTGGTTCTGCGGCCAGTAGAACTCGTGCTGGAAGGCGTAGGTCGGCAGGTCCACCCGGCGGGCCCCGAGGCGCGCGAGGGCGGCGGACCAGTCCACGTCCAGGCCGTGCGTGTGCAGGCGCGCCAGCGCCGCGGTGAGGGTCTGCTCCTCGGAGCGGTCGGCGCGCAGCACGGGGACGAGCAGGGCGCCGTGTTCGTCACCGAGGGTGTCCTGTGCCATGGCGGACAGCACGCCGTCGGGGCCGAGTTCCAGATAGGTGGTCACGCCCGCGTCGCGCAGGGTGCGGACGCCGTCGGCGAAGCGGACCGCGCCGCGCACGTGCCGCGTCCAGTAGTCGGGGGAGCGCAGCTCCTCCTCGGTGGCGAGCCGCCCGGTCAGGTTCGACACCAGCGGGATGGCGGGTGCCGCGTAGGTCAGGCCCTCGGCGACGCGCCGGAAGTCGTCCAGCATCGCGTCCATGCGGGGCGAGTGGAAGGCATGGCTCACCCGCAGGCGCTTGGTCTTGCGCCCCTGGGCCGCGAACGCGTCGGCGAGCTGACCGACGGCGTCCTCGTCACCGGCGACGACGACCGACGACGGCCCGTTGACCGCGGCGATCGACACCCGGTCGGTGAGCTGCGGCAGGATCTCTTCCTCGGTGGCTTGGACGGCCACCATCGCGCCACCGGCCGGCAGCGCCTCCATGAGTCCGGCCCGCGCGGCGACCAGCGCGCAGGCGTCGGTGAGGGAGAGGACGCCCGCGACGTGCGCGGCGGCGAGTTCGCCGATGGAGTGCCCGGTGACGTAGTCGGGGGTGATGCCCCAGGACGTCACGAGGCGGAACAGTGCGACCTCGACGGCGAAGAGGGCGGGCTGGGTCCAGCCCGTACGGTCCAAAAGCGCGGCGTCGGCCGACTCCGCGGCGGCGAAGAGCACCTCGCGCAGCGGGCGGTCCAGATGGGCGTCCAGACGCGGGGTCAGTTCGGCGAGGACCGCGTCGAGGGCCTCGGCGAAGACGGGGAAGCGCTCGTAGAGTTCCCGGCCCATGCCCAGGCGCTGCGAGCCCTGGCCGGCGAAGAGGAACGCGGTCCTGCCCGGGTGGGCGGCCTCGCCCTCGACGAGGTGGGCGTCGGGCCGGTCGGCGGCCAGCGCGGCGAGCGCGCGCAGCAGCGCCTCGCGGTCGCCCGCCACCGCGGCGGCGCGCTGGTCGAAGCGGGAGCGGGTGGTCAGCAGCGAGTACGCGATGTCGGCGGGGGCCAGCTCGGGGCGCGCCTCGACGTAGGACCGCAGCCGTGCCGCCTGCGCCCGCAGGGCCTCGCGGGTACGGCCGGAGATCAGCCACGGGACGACGGTCGCGGCGGGCGCGGTGTCGAGGGCGGACGGGGCGGTCCGCTCGGGGGCGGGGGCCGGGGGCTGCTCGATGATGGTGTGGACGTTGGTGCCGCTGATGCCGAAGGAGGAGATGCCGGCCCGGCGGGGGCGGCCGGTCTCGGGCCACGCGGTCTGCTCGGTGAGCAGCTCGACGGCGCCCTCGGTCCAGTCGACCTTGCTGGAGGGGGCGTCGATGTGCAGGGTGCGCGGCAGGACGCCGTGCCGCATCGCCATGATCATCTTGATGACGCCGGCGACACCGGCGGCGGCCTGGGTGTGGCCGATGTTGGACTTCACCGAGCCGAGCAGCAGCGGTCGGTCCTCGTCCCGGTCCCGCCCGTAGGTGGCCAGCAGGGCCTGGGCCTCGATGGGGTCGCCGAGGGTGGTGCCGGTGCCGTGCGCCTCGACGGCGTCGACGTCGGCGGGCGCGAGCCCGCCGCTGGCGAGTGCCTGGCGGATGACGCGCTGCTGGGACGGGCCGTTGGGGGCCGTCAGTCCGTTGGAGGCACCGTCCTGGTTGATGGCGCTGCCGCGGACGACCGCGAGGACCGGGTGCCCGTTGGCCCGCGCGTCGGACAGCCGCTCGACGACGAGCACACCGACGCCCTCGGACCAGCCGACGCCGTCGGCCGCGTCGGAGAACGCTTTGCAGCGGCCGTCCGCGGACAGGCCCCGCTGCTTGGAGAACTCCACGAACACCGACGGTGTCGACATCACCGTCACACCGCCGGCCAGCGCGAGCGAGCACTCGCCCGCCCGCAGGGCCTGCGCGGCCAGGTGCAGCGTCACCAGCGACGACGAGCACGCCGTGTCGACGGTGACCGCCGGGCCCTCCAGCCCGAAGGTGTAGGACACCCGGCCCGAGACCAGGCTCGGGGAGGTGCCGCTGCCCTGGAAGCCCTCGAAGTCACCACCGGCCAGGACGGCGCTGTAGTCGCTGTACATCACACCGGCGAACACACCGGTCTGGCTGCCGCGCAGGCTCACCGGGTCGATCCCGGCGCGCTCGACGGCCTCCCAGGAGGCCTCCAGCAGCAGCCGCTGCTGGGAGTCGGTGGCGAGCGCCTCGCGCGGGCTCATCCCGAAGAAGGCGGGGTCGAACTCGCCCGCGTCGTGCAGGAAGCCGCCCGAGCGGGTGTAGGCCGTGCCGGGGTGGTCGGGGTCGGGGTGGTAGAGGCCGTCGACGTCCCAGCCGCGGTTGGCGGGGAAGCCGGAGACCGCGTCGGTGCCCTCGGTGACGAGCCGCCACAGGTCCTCCGGCGACGTCACCCCGCCCGGATAGCGGCAGGCCATGCCCACGATGACGATCGGGTCGTCGGTGTCCACGGCCCGCGCGGCGGGCGCGTCGGGCGCGGACTGCGACCCGAGCAGCTCGTCGAGGACGTACCCGGCCAGGGTGCGCACGCTCGGGTAGTCGAAGACGAGGGTGGCGGGCAGCCGGAGCCCGGTCACGGTGTTCAGCCGGTTGCGCAGTTCGACCGCGGTCAGCGAGTCGAAGCCGAGGTCGCGGAAGGGGCGGGCGACGTCGATCTCGTCGGCGTCGGCGTGCCCGAGCACCAGGGCCACCTGGCCGCGCACCAAGTCCAGCAGGGCCGCGTCCCGGTCGGCGTCCGTCAGCCGGCCCAGGCGCTGCACCAGGCCGGTGGCCGTGCTCGACCCGGCGACGGCCGCGCGCCGGGCGCGGGTCCGGATGAGGCCGCGCAGCAGGGGCGGGACGTCGCCGTTCGCGCGGAAGGCGGGCAGGTCGAGCCGGACCGGCAGGACGACGGGTTCGTCGGCGGCCAGGGCCGCGTCGAACAGCGCCACGCCCTGCTCGGCCGTCAGGGCGGGCATGCCCGCGCGGGCCAGTCGCTGGAGATCGGCGTCGTCGAGCGTGTCGGTCATACCGCCGGACCGGTCCCAGGGTCCCCACACCAGGGAGAGGCCGGGCAGGCCCGCGGCGCGGCGCCGCTGGACGAGTGCGTCGAGGAAGGCGTTGCCGGCCGCGTAGTTGGCCTGCCCCGCGCCGCCGAACGTACCGGCGACGGAGGAGAACACTACGAAGGCGGTCAGGTGCGTCTCACGGGTCAGCTCGTGCAGGTTCCACACCGCGTCGACCTTCGGGCGGAGCACCGCGTCGACGCGCTCGGGCGTCAGGGAGGCGATGACACCGTCGTCGAGGACCCCCGCCGCGTGCACCACCGCGGTGACCGGGTGCCGGTCGAGGAGTTCGGCGAGGCTCTCGCGGTCGGCGATGTCGCAGGCGGCCACCACCGTCTCGGCGCCCAGCTCCGCCAGTTCCGCGACCAGGTCGTCCACCCCGTCGGCGGCGCGGCCCCGGCGGCTCACCAGCAGCAGTTCGCGCACCCCGTGCGCGGTCACCAGGTGCCGCGCCACGACCGCGCCCAGCCCGCCGGTGCCGCCGGTGACGAGCACCCGGCCCCCGGCATCCGGGAACACCGGCTCCGACACGGTGTCCGGCACCGGCACCCGGGCCAGGCGGGCGGCCACGAGTTCGCCCGCGCGGACGGCCAGCTGCGGCTCGTCGGCGGTCAGCGCCCGGGTGATCGCGGCGGCCGAGGTGTCGTCCGTGACGGCCGTCTCCATGTCCAGCAGGCCGAAGCAGCCGGGGTTCTCCGTCTGCGCCGAACGCACCAGACCCCACACCGAGGCCGCGGCGAGGTCGCCGCCGCCCAGTGCGCCACGGGTCACGAACACCAGGCGCGAGCCGACGAACCGCTCGTCGGCCAGCCACTGCTGCAGGTGGTCCAGCGTCCGGGCCACCAGGGCGTGCGCGGACGCGGCGGTCGCGTCACCGTCCGCACCGGCGGCGGTGATCAGCACCACGGCCGGGACCGCCGCGTCCGAAGCCGTCAAGGACGCCAGGTCCGGGTGCGCCACCGCGCCCGGCAGCGCCCCGGCCAGCCCGAAGGCGTCCGGGCCCACCAGGGCCACCGACTCGCACGCGGCCGACTCGGCCCGCACCGGCGCCCAGTCCAGCCGGAAGAGCGCGTCCCGGGCCACCCCGGCGGCGTCGCCGAGGCGCTGCTCGGACACCGGGCGCAGCACCAGGGAGTCGACGGAGGCGACCGGCTCGCCGGAGGTGTCGGCGACGGCGATCGAGACGGTGCCCTCACCGGCCGGGGCGAGCCGGACCCGCAGCGCCGAGGCGCCGGTGGCGTGCAGCGACACACCCTCCCAGGAGAACGGCAGCCCGCCCTGGCCCTGGGCGCCGAGGTCGGTGAACCGGGCCGCGTGCAGCGCCGAGTCCAGCAGCGCGGGGTGGAGGCCGAAGGCGCCCGCGTCGGCGTCGCCGCCCTCGGGCAGGCTCACCTCGGCGAAGACCTCGCCGCCGAGCCGCCAGGCGGCGCGCAGACCCTGGAAGGTCGTGCCGTAGCCGAAGCCGTCCTCCGCGAGGCGGTCGTAGAGGCCGTCGAGCGACACCGGCTCGGCCCCCGCCGGCGGCCACACGGTCGCGTCGAACGGCAGCCCGCGCTCACCGGCGGTGAGCACACCGGTGGCGTGCTGCGTCCACGGCAGTTCGTCGGCGCCGTCCGGGCGGGAGTAGACGTTGAGGGTCCGGCGGCCGGTGTCGTCGGGGCTGCCGATCCACAACTGCACCTGGATGCCGCCCTCTTCGGGCAGCGTCAGCGGTGCGGCGAGCGTCAGCTCCTCCACCCGGTCGCAGCCGACCTCGTCGCCGGCCCGGACGGCCAGCTCCAGGAAGGCGGTGCCGGGCAGCAGCACCGTGCCGCGTACGGCGTGGTCGGCGAGCCAGGGGTGGGAGCGCAGCGACAGGCGGCCGGTGAGCAGGGCGCCGTCGGAGTCGGCGAGGGAGACGGCCGCGGACAGCAGCGGGTGATGTGCCACGCCGAGTCCCGCGGCGCGCAGGTCGCCGGACTGGCCGGGGTTGTCCTTGGGCCAGTACCGCCGCCGCTGGAAGGCGTAGGTCGGCAGGTCGACGCGGCGCGCGCCGGTGCCCGCGAAGTAGGCGTCCCACGTCATGGGTACGCCCCGGGTGTGCAGACCGGCGAGGCCGGTGGTGACGGCCCGCACCTCGGGGCGGCCGGCGCGCAGCAGGGGCAGGGCGGCGCGGCCCTCGGCGCCGGCCTCGTCCAGGCAGCTCTGGGCCATGGCGGCGAGGACGCCGTCGGGGCCCAGCTCCAGGAAGGTGGTCACCCCGTGGTCGCGCAGCCAGTCGACGCCGTCGGCGAAGCGGACGGCCCGGCGGACGTGGTCGACCCAGTAGTCGGCGGAGGTGACCTGGGCGACGGTCACGGGCTCGCCGGTCAGGTTCGACACGAACGGCATCAGGGGCGCCTGGAGAGTCAGCCCGGACACCACCGCGCGGAACTCCTGGAGCATCGGCTCCATGAGCGGCGAGTGGAAGGCGTGCGAGACGCGCAGCCGCTTGGTCTTGCGGCCGTCGGCCTCCAGCCGGGCGACGACGGCGGCGAGCGCGTCCTCGGCACCGGCGATGACGACGGCGCCGGGGCCGTTGACCGCGGCGACGGACACCCGGTCGGCCGGCTGCTCGGCCAGCAGCGGCAGGACCTCGTCCTCGGTGGCCTGGACGGCCACCATGGCGCCGCCGGCGGGCAGTGCCTGCATCAGGCGGCCGCGGGCGGCGACCAGGGCGGCCGCGTCGGGCAGCGACAGCACACCGGCGACATGGGCGGCGACGATCTCGCCGATGGAATGGCCGGCCAGGAAGTCGGGCTTGACGCCCCACGAGCGCGTCAGCCGGAAGAGGGCGACCTCCACGGCGAACAGGGCGGGCTGGGCGTAGCCGGTACGCTCCAGCTCCTCTTCCCGCTCGCCCCACATGACCTCGCGCAGCGACCCGTCCAGATGGGGGTCGAGTGCGGCGAGGACCTCGTCGAGCGCCTCGGCGAAGACGGGGAACCGCTCGTACAGCTCGCGTCCCATGCCCAGGCGCTGGCTGCCCTGCCCGGAGAAGAGGAACGCGAGCTTGCCCTCGCCCTGGGTGGTGCCCTGGACACAGGCGGGCGCCGGGCGGTCCTCGGCCAGGGCCGTCAGACCGGCCACGACGTCGTCGTGCCCGGCCGCGACGAGCACGGCGCGGTGTTCGAAACCGGCCCGCGTCGTGGCCAGGGAGAAGGCGGTGTCGAGCACACCGGGGCGGGGATCGGCACTCAGGGCGGACAGCAGCCGTCCGGCCTGGGCCCGCAGGGCCTCGCGGGTCCGCCCGGAGACCACCACCGGCACGACGCCCGCCTCGACGGTATCGACGGTATCGACGCTGACGTCCGCCGGGCCCTCGGGACCGGTCGCGGGCTCGGGCTCGGGGGCCTGCTCGATGATGGTGTGGGCGTTGGTGCCGCTGATGCCGAAGGAGGAGACGGCCGCGCGCATCGGCCGTCCCGTCTCGGGCCAGACGGTGTTCTCCGTCAGGAGCCGGACGGCGCCCTGCGACCAGTCCACATGGGACGAGGGGGCGTCGACCAGCAAGGTCTTGGGCAGGACGCCGTGGCGCATCGCCATGACCATCTTGATGACACCGGCGACACCGGCGGCGGCCTGGGTGTGGCTGATGTTCGACTTGACCGAGCCGAGCAGCAGCGGCCGGCTCTCGTCGCGGTTGCGGCCATAAGTGGCCAGCAGTGCCTGGGCCTCCACCGGGTCACCCAGCGTGGTGCCCGTGCCGTGCGCCTCGACGACGTCGACCTCGTCGGCCGACAGTCGCGCGTTGACCAGCGCCTGCTGGATGACCGCCTGCTGGGACGGGCCGTTCGGGGCGGTCAGACCGTTGGAGGCGCCGTCCTGGTTGACGGCGCTGCCGCGCACCACGGCGAGGATCTCGTGCCCATTGCGCTGGGCGTCGGAGAGCCGCTCCAGCACCAGCACACCGACGCCCTCCGCCCAGCCGGTGCCGTCGGCGGAGTCGGCGAAGGAACGGCAGCGGCCGTCGGCGGACAGCCCGCCCTGACGGCTGAACTCGACGAACGTCGTGGGGCTCGCCATGACCGTGACACCACCGGCCAGCGCGAGCGAGCACTCCCCCGCGCGCAGCGCCTGGGCGGCGAGATGGAGGGCCACGAGCGAGGAGGAGCAGGCGGTGTCGACGGTCACGGCGGGACCGACGGCACCGAAGACATAGGAGATGCGTCCGGAGAGCACACTGCCGGTGTTGCCGGTGAGCTGGAAGCCCTCGACACCGTCGGCGGGGCCGACCCGGTAGTCCTGGGCCATCGCGCCCATGAACACACCGGTCCGGGTCCCGCGGATCGAGGTGGGGTCGATGCCGGCGCGCTCGAAGGCCTCCCAGGACGACTCCAGCAGCACCCGCTGCTGCGGGTCCATGGCCACCGCCTCGCGCGGGGAGATCCCGAAGAAGCCGGTGTCGAAGTCGGCCGCGTCGTGCAGGAAGCCACCGGAGTTGGTCTGCGAGGCGGCGAGGGCCTCGGGGTCCCAGCCACGGTCCGTGGGGAAGTCGGTGATGCCGTTGCCCCCGGCCTCGACCATCCGCCACAGGTCCTCCGGGCCGGCCACACCGCCCGGGTAGCGGCAGGTCATGCCGATGATGGCGATGGGCTCCTGGGAGACCGACTCCAACTCCTGCACCCGCTGCCGCGTCCGTCGGAGATCGGCTGTCGCTCGCTTGAGGTAGTCCCGGAGCTTCTGTTCGTTGTCCATCTCAACTCAACCAATCTCGACAGCCAGTGGCCGAACCTGAATCGCGCCGCCCGAACGTCACCCGGCAGGCACGTCTTGGCCTGGGGCGACGAGACTCGCGGCATCCGCGTCCGCGGAATGCCATGAAGCGAGTCTCGTCGCGACGTCGGCAAGAAATCCCTAGTTCTGCGCGGCGCTTCGTCCGCGACGGCGCGGCGGGACGCGGATACGCGTCACGCCGCGCCGGTTTTTTGACGCCTCGTGTCTGTTACTCGTTCTGGTGGGGTGCGGCCGGGCCGGGCGTCACCAGCTGCCGGCCAGCAGGAGGTCCCCGTACTCGTGCTCACGGGACACCTGCTGGAGGTCGGATTCGACCATCATCTGCATCAGCTGCGGGAAGTCGACGGTCGGCTCCCAGCCCAGCGCGGTACGGACCCGCCGGGTGTCCGCGCACAGCACCTCCACCTCGGCCGGCCGGACCAGGGCGGGATCGACGCTGACGTAGTCCTTCCAGTCGAGGCCCACGTGCTCGAAGGCATAGCGCACCGCGTCGCGCACGGTGTGCATCTGTCCGGTGCCCACCACGTAGTCGCCCGGCTCCTCCTGCTGGAGCATCAGATGCATCGCCCGGACGTAATCGCCGGCGAAGCCCCAGTCGCGCACCGCGTCGAGGTTCCCCAGGTGCAGCTTCTTCTGGTGGCCCAGCTTGATCCGGGCGACCGCCAGCGAAATCTTCCGGGTGACGAACTCCGCGCCACGGCGCGGGGACTCGTGGTTGAAGAGCATCCCGGAAACCGCGTACATCCCGAAGGACTCACGGTAGTTCTTCGTGATGAAGTGCCCGTACGTCTTCGCGACGCCGTACGGGCTGCGGGGGTGGAACCTGGTGGTCTCGCTCTGCGGAGTCTCGGCGGCCTTGCCGAACATCTCCGAGGAGGACGCCTGGTAGAAACGGATCTGGTTGCCGCCCGCGTGGCGGGAGCCGTTCAGTCCGCTCACCATGCGGATGGCTTCGAGCATCCGCAGGACACCCATGCCGTTGATCTCGGTGACGAGTTCGGCCTGCTGCCACGACATCGGCACAAAGGAAATCGCACCGAGGTTGTACACCTCGTCCGGCTGCACCGTGTCCACGGCCGATACGAGACTTGCCTGATCCATCAGATCGCCGTCCACGAACGACAAATCGGAGACCAGACGGCTCACCCGCGATTTCCGCGGATTGGCCTGCCCCCTGATCAATCCCCACACCTGGTAACCCTGCGACAGCAGGTGTTCCGCCAGGTAAGAACCGTCCTGTCCGGTGATCCCAGTGATCAACGCGCGCCTGGACATGTCATCCCCTTCTCTCCCCCGGACAGACCGCCCGCACGCAGAGCTGTCCCACCACGGGAGCGGAACATGCGAGAGTCCGACGGTGAACGCACCGGAAGAATGACCGGTCGATGAACTGGCACCGAATGCGCTGCTGTCCGGCCGATATATGCGACCGCACGCTCGCAGTCGCCCGACGGCAGTGTCAAGAAAACGCCGACACACTAGGGAATTTGCGAGACCGGCCCCCGCGAACGGCCCCTCCGGCGACCCCCGGTAGCCACCATGGCGGCGAACACTAGGGATTCTCCTGTGCGTTGTGCGGTGGACTGGGCGGGCCGGCGGTCCGTCGGCCCTGCCGTCCGGAGAGTTCGGTGCTGATCAGACTCCTGCGTGCCCGCCTGCGCCCCTACCGCCGCTCCGTCACCCTGCTCGTGCTGCTGCAACTGGTACAGGTCCTGGCCACGCTGCTGCTGCCCGTCTTCGGTGCCGCGGTCATCGACAACGGCGTGGTCGAGGCCGACACCGGTTACATCTGGCGGGTCGGCGGCGTCATGCTCGCCGTGGCGGTCACGCAGATCGCCTGCGCGATCGGAGCCGTCACCCTCGGCGCACGCGCCTCGATGGCCCTCGGACGCGATCTGCGGTCCGCGGTCTTCCGACGGGTGCTGGACTTCTCCGCCCGCGAGGTGGGCCGCTTCGGCACCCCCTCACTGATCACCAGAACGGTCAACGACGTCCAGCAGATCCAGGCCCTGACCCAGTCGGCCCTGGGCATCGCGGTGTCGGCACCCATCATGTGCGTCGGCAGCGTCCTGCTGGCGTTGCGGCAGGACGTGCCGCTGTCGATGTTCCTGGTGGCGATCGTCGTGGTGATCGCCGGTGCCTTCACGCTCGTCCTGACCCGGATGAGCCCGTGGTACGCCCTGATGCAACAACGCGTCGACCAGGTCAACCGGATGCTGCGTGAGCAGATCACCGGGGTCCGGGTGGTGCGGGCCTTCGTCCGGGACACCCACGAACGCGAACGGTTCACCCGGACCAACACCGAGATGACCGAGCTGTCCCTGCGCGTGGCCCGGTTGATCGCGGCGATGCTCCCCCTCGTCATGATGGTGATGAACACCTTCATGGTGGGGCTGATCTGGTTCGGGGCCCGGCGCATCGAGACCGGTGCGATGCGGATCGGTGCGCTGAGCGCCTTCCTGAGCTATCTCGGTCTGATCCTCATGTCGGTCGTGATGGTGACGTTCGTCTTCCTGGCCGTACCGCGCGCGAAGGTGTCCGCCGCACGCATCCAGGAGGTGCTCGACACCGAGCCGAGCGTCAGGGCTCCCGCCGCACCGGTCCACACGGGCACCGACATCGGCCGCCTGGAGTTGCGGGCCGTGGAGTTCCGCTACCCGGGGGCACAGGAGCCGGTGTTGCGCGACATCGACCTCACCGCCGGCCCCGGGGAGACGGTGGCGATCCTCGGCAGTACCGGCAGCGGCAAGACCACGCTGCTGAACGTGCTGCTGCGGCTGTTCGACCGCACGGGCGGCTCCGTCCTGGTGGGCGGCGTCGACGTGCGCGACTACGACGCCGGGGCGCTTTCCCGCACCATCGGATTCGTGCCCCAGAAGCCCTACCTCTTCTCCGGCACCGTGGCGAGCAACCTCCGGTTCGGCAGCCCGGGCGCGAGTGACGAGGAGCTGTGGCACGCCCTGGGGATCGCCCAGGCCCGGGAATTCGTCGAGCGCATGCCCGGGGGCCTCGCCGCGCCGGTCGCCCAGGGCGGTACGAACCTCTCGGGCGGCCAGCGCCAGCGGCTGTCCATCGCGCGCACCCTGGTGCGCCGGCCCGGCGTCTACCTCTTCGACGACTGCTTCTCGGCGCTCGACTACGCCACCGACGCCGCGCTGCGGGCGGCCCTCGCCCCCGAGATCGCGGGGGCGACGGTGGTCGTCGTCGCCCAGCGGGTCAGCACCGTCCGGGACGCCGACCGCATCGTGGTCCTCGACGCCGGGCGCGTCGTGGGCACCGGCACCCACGAGGAGCTGATGCGCGACAGCCCGACCTACCGCGAGATCGCGCTCTCCCAGCTCACCAGCGAGGAGGCCGCCGGTGCGACGCCACGACCGTGACGGTGACGAAGGCGCCCTCGCGCCCGGACGCCAGGGCGCACCCGGACCCCCACCCCCCGGTACCCACAGGAAAGGCGGGGCGGCATGACTCCCCCGGTCAAGGTCGGCGCGGCACCGGGCACGTCCCCCCGGGAGCCCGGCACCGTCGCGGACGGGGACCCGGGCACCTCACCTGAGGGCACCGGGCCGTCGGAGAAGGCCCGCGACCCACGCGGTACGGTCCGCCGGGTGCTGGGACTGCTCCGCCCGCAACGGGCGCGGGTCGCCGTGCTGCTCGGCCTCGGCATCGTCGGCGTCACCCTGAACGCCCTCGGTCCGAAGCTCCTCGGTGACGCCACGGACCTGGTCTTCGCCGGTGTCGTCGGCAAGCGGGTGACCACGGGCGAGTCCAAGGAAGCCGTCGTGGAACGGCTGCGCGCCGAGGGCCACGACTCGCTCGCCAATGTCTTCGCCACGGTGGACGTGGTGCCCGGCCGGGGCATCGACTTCGACGGGGTCGGACGGCTGCTGCTGATCGTCCTCGCGCTGTACGCCGCCGCGTCGCTGTTCACCCTGCTGCAGGGGTGGCTGGCCACGGCCGTCGTCCAGCGGGTCGTGTTCGATCTGCGCGAGCGGGTGGAGGCCAAGCTCGGGCGTCTGCCGCTCAGCTATTTCGACCGCAATCCGCCGGGCGAGGTGCTGAGCCGGGTCACCAACGACGTCGACAACCTGCAGCAGACCCTCCAGCAGTCACTGAGCCAGCTGATCACCGCGGTGTTCTCCACGCTGAGCATGCTGGTCCTGATGTTCGTGATCTCCCCCCTGCTGGCGCTGATCATGCTGATCGGGGTGCCCGTGTCGGCGCTGCTGGCCACGCTGATCGTCAAACGGGCGCAGCCGCAGTTCGCCGCGCAGTGGGCGGCGACCGGCACGCTCAACGCCCATGTCGAGGAGATGTACAGCGGTCACTCGCTCGTGAAGGGCTTCAACCGGCGGGAGCTGGCGGAACGGGCCTTCGACGAGCACAACGAGGCCATGTACCGCGCGGGCGCGAAGGCACAGTCCGTCTCGGGCACCATCGAACCGTCGATGATGTTCATCGCCAACCTCAGTTACATCGTCGTGGCCGTCGTCGGCGCGCTGCGGGTGGTGAGCGGCTCGCTGTCGATCGGCGAGGTGCAGGCGTTCATCCTGTATTCCGGCGGGTTCAGCCGGCC
The DNA here is from genome assembly GCF_055582085.1 of Streptomyces sp. NPDC042259. NCBI lineage: Bacteria > Bacillati > Actinomycetota > Actinomycetes > Kitasatosporales > Streptomycetaceae > Streptomyces > Streptomyces sp. NPDC042259. Next base: position 445,985 of record NZ_JBVJDW010000002.1, read on the forward strand.
GGTCGTCGAGGCGGCGAGCGTCGCGGGCCGGCTGCAGTCGGGCGCGGCGTCCGCCGAGCGGGTCTTCGCGTTGCTCGACGCGGACGAGCAGGAACCCGACCCGCCGCGGCCGGCCCGGCCCGGACGCGTCGAGGGGCACGTGGAGTTCGAGCGGGTGTCGTTCGCCTACACCCCGGGCACCCCGCTGATCGAGGATCTGTCGCTCACCGTGCTGCCCGGCCAGACCGTGGCGATCGTCGGACCGACCGGGGCGGGCAAAACCACCCTGGGCAATCTCCTCATGCGCTTCTACGAGGCCGACGGCGGGCGCATCCTGCTGGACGGCACGGACATCGCGGGGATGAGCCGCGAGGAGCTGCGCGCGAACATCGGTCTCGTGCTGCAGGACGCCTGGCTGTTCGGCGGCACGATCGCCGAGAACATCGCGTACGGGCGGCCCGACGCGACCCGCGAGGAGATCGTCGCCGCGGCGCGCGCCACCTGTGTGGACCGCTTCGTGCGGACCCTGCCCGACGCGTACGACACCGTGCTCGACGACGAGACGTCCAGCGTCAGTGCCGGTGAGAAGCAACTGATCACGGTGGCACGGGCGTTTCTCACCGGGCCGGCGATCCTGGTGCTGGACGAGGCGACGAGTTCGGTCGACACCCGTACGGAGGTCCTCATCCAGCGGGCGCTGAACTCGCTGCGCGAGGGCCGCACCAGCTTCGTCATCGCGCACCGGCTCTCGACCATCCGGGATGCCGACGTCATCGTCGTCATGGAGGCCGGGCGGATCATCGAGCGGGGCACCCACGAGGAACTGCTGCGGAACGCGGGCACCTACGCCCGGATGTACACCGCCCGCGCCCTGGCCCCGGGCGCGGAGCCGGGCGGACCGGCCGGCCGGCGGTGACAGGCCTCCCCCCGGTTACAAGATCTTTAAGCGGAGCGATGGCCGTATTCACCTTATTGAGGGGAAAGATGACTTACCTCGCCTTTCCGTACGGCCAACGGCCTAGCGTGGGGGGCGATTTGGTCCGGGCCACGCGAAAGGCCGTGCACGATGTCAGAGCCCTTCCAGCTCCCCTCCTTCTACATGCCGTATCCGGCGCGTCTGAACCCTCATCTGGAGAGTGCCCGCGAGCACTCCAAGGCATGGGCACGCGACATGAAGATGATCGAGGGATCCGGCATCTGGGAGGAGTCCGACTTCGATGCGCACGACTACGCCCTGCTCTGCGCGTACACCCATCCGGACGCCTCGGCCGCCGAACTGTCCCTGGTGACCGACTGGTACGTCTGGGTGTTCTTCTTCGACGACCACTTCCTGGACGTCTTCAAGCGCAGCCGTGACATGGCCGGCGCGAAGGCCTATCTCGACCGGCTGCCCGCCTTCATGCCCGTCGACCCGGTGGACACCCCCGCCACACCGACCAACCAGGTCGAGGCCGGGCTCGCGGAGCTGTGGGCCCGCACGGTCCCGTCCATGTCGCGGGACTGGCGCCGGCGCTTCCACGAGAGCACCCGGCATCTGCTGGAGGAGTCCCTGTGGGAGCTGGCCAATATCGACGAAGGCCGGGTGTCCAACCCCGTCGAGTACATCGAGATGCGCCGCAAGGTGGGCGGTGCCCCCTGGTCCGCCAATCTCGTCGAGCACGCGGTCGGGGCCGAGGTGCCCGCCGCCGTCGCCGCGAGCCGGCCGATGCGGGTCCTCAAGGACACCTTCGCCGACGGCGTGCACCTGCGCAACGACCTCTTCTCCTACCAGCGGGAGACCGAGAGCGAGGGCGAGCTGGCCAACGCGGTGCTGGTACTGGAGACGTTCCTCGGCTGCGACACCCAGGAGGCGGCCGACGCGGTCAACGACCTCCTCACCGCGCGCCTGCAGCAGTTCGAGCACACCGCGCTCACCGAGGTGGCCCCGCTCCTGCGGGAACACGGGCTGGACCCGAAGGCGCACGGTGACGTCTTCGCCTACGTCAAGGGCCTCCAGGACTGGCAGTCCGGCGGCCACGAGTGGCACATGCGCTCCAGCCGCTACATGAACGGCGCCTCGGGGGCCGGGGCGAACTCCCCCACCCTCCCGGCCGGCGCGGCGGCCCTGCCGGCCGGCCCCTCCGGCCTCGGCACCTCGGCGGCGCGAGCCCTGCTCTCGCTGGCGGCGTCGGTTCCCACCCGGCTCCGCAGCCACGCGCACGTCCCGTTCCAGAAGGTCGGTCCGCTGCCGCACCCCGACTTCCTCATGCCCTACCGGACCCGGCTGAGCCCGCATCTGGACGCCGCGCGGCGGCACAACGTCGAGTGGAGCCGTCGCGTGGGGCTCCTGGACGCCGTCCCGGGCATTCCCGGAGCCGCCCTCTGGGACGAGGCCCGGCTCAAGGACATCGACCTGCCCCTGTGCGGCGCCGGCATCCACCCCGACGCGGCCCCCGGGGAACTCGACCTGACGTCGGACTGGCTCACCTGGGGCACCTACGCCGACGACTACTACCCGGCGGTCTTCGGCCGCACCCCGGACATGGCGGCGGCGAAGGCCTGCCACGAACGGCTGCTGCGGTTCATGCCCCTGGACCTCGCCACGACACCGGTCCCACTGAACCCGCTGGAGCGCGGCCTCGCCGATCTGTGGCCGCGGACGGCGGGCCCGATGGACGCCGCCGACCGGCGCACGTTCCAGGACGCCGTCCGGGTCATGCTGGAGAGCTGGCTGTGGGAGCTGTCCAACCAGAAGCAGAACCGCATCCCGGAGCCGGTCGACTACATCGAGATGCGCCGCCAGACCTTCGGCTCGGACCTCACGATGAGCCTGTCCCGGATCGGCCACGGACACACCGTGCCGCCGGAGGTCTACCAGGCCCGCCCCCTCAAGGCGATGGAGAACGCCGCCCAGGACTACGCCTGCCTGATGAACGACATCTTCTCGTACCAGAAGGAGATCGAATTCGAGGGCGAGATCCACAACGCCGTCCTCGTGGTGCAGAACTTCTTCGGCTGCGGGACCGAGGAGGCCCTCGGTATCGTCAGTGATCTCATGACCTCCCGGATGCGCGAGTTCCAGCACATCGTCGCCGTGCAACTCCCGGCACTGTTCGAGGACTTCGACCTCGACGAGGCGGCCCGGGCGACGCTGACGGGCTACGCCGAGGAACTCAAGCACTGGTTGTCCGGGATCCTGACCTGGCACCAGGGCTGCCGCCGGTACGCGGAAGCCGACCTGCTCCGCCTCTACGCCCCGTCGGCACCGTCGTGGGGCCTGCCCACGGGCCTGGGCACCTCGGCCGCCAGGATCACCACGTCGTTCTCCCGACCCAGGGCGGTGGCCGGTGCCGGGAGCTGACCGGAACCGGCGGCCGGGGCCTCAGCAGTCCAGGGGGTTCGGGATGTTCTCCGTGGTGGGGCCGTTGTCCCGGCACAGCCGGTAGCCCTGATCGCGGAGGTCGTCGACGATGCCGGGCAGGGCGTCCGGGAAGTGGGTGAACAGATGCCCGAGGATGACTCCGCCGCGTTTGGCCGCCGCCGGGGCCTGTCGCACCCGGGCCCGTAGGACGTCCGGGCCGGGGAACTGCCCACCGGTGGTCTCCCAGTCCAGGGTGTCCACGGTCCAGGTGCAGATCCGGTAGCCGAGTTCCGCCGCGAGTGCCGTCTCGCGCGGCCCGTAGTCACCGAACGGCGGCCGCAGCAGGGTGCTCCGCAGCCCGTTGCGGATCTCCTCGCGGGCCGCCTTCTCGGAGAGGGTGGTCAGATGGGGGTGGGAGTAGGAGTGGTTGCCGACCCAGTGGCCCTGGCGCCGCAGGGCGGTGGTGATCCGCGGATAGCGCTGGGCATGGTGGTTGACGAGGAAGAACGCGGCCCGGATACCCCGCCCTTGGAGGAATTCCCCGGCCCGTACGGCCCGGTCCGGGTCCTCCTCCGACCAGTCGTCCAGGGTCAGCAGCACCCGGTCGGAGGTATTGCCGCACCGCTGGACGTCGTAACCCGCCGCCGCGTTCGCGGGGGCCGCGCAGACGGCGAGGACGGCCGCCAGCGCGGCCAGCGCGGCGGTCACGGCCGTCAGGGGCGAAGGGCGGCGAGGGGGGCGGGGCGGGTTGCCGGGGATCACCGCCTCAGGCTGGCAGCGACCGCACCCCCGCGCAAACGAACGCTGCGCCGCCCGGGTGACGCACGGGCGTCCGCGCCGGCCCTCACCGGGAGGGGGTGAGCGGTGGTCAGTCGCCCCGCGTGGCGGCGCCCTTCGCGGTGCGTGCCGAGCGCGCGGCGCGCAGCGCCGAGGACAGCCGGCCGAGGAGGCCGGGGGCGGGGCCGGGTGCCGTGCGCTCCTCCCACCAGGCCGTCAGCAGCTTCCGCCGCTCGGCGTCCCGCGGTTCGCCGGTGTCCAGGAGGTGCCGGACGAAGTCCGTCGCGTCCCGGCGGTATCCGGCGGTCATGGGGCGGGCCCGGGCGTAGTCGAGGAACAGGCCGCGGAAGTCCTCGGCCAGGATCGCCACCGGTTCGGGTGCCACCTTGGTGAGGACGTCCGCGCGCTTGGCGGTCAGCGCCCGGCGCTGCGCCCGCAGCCGTGCCGGGTCGAAGCCGTCCGGCGGCGGGCCGTCCGCGACGAGTGCGGCCAGCAGCTCGGTCTGCGCGTGGGCGAGCCGGTGGCGGGCGGCGTCGACGTCCCGGTCCTCCCCGGGCGGGTCGTGACGCGGGGGTTCAGACATGGTGCGGCTCCCGGAACACCGCGCGTATCGCGTCGAGTTCGGCGGCGAGTTCGTCCGTCGCGGGGAAGTTCTCGTCGCGTTCCAGCAGGACCCCGGGCGGCCGGGCGCGGGAGCACAGCTCGGCGAGGAGGTCCAGCACGGGCCGGGTCACCGGGTGGGCGTGGCTGTCGTGCCACAGGCCGTCGCTCTCGAAGCCGCCCGCCACATGGACGTAGGCGAGGGCCCCGGCCGGCAGTTCGTCCAGGAACGCGACCGGGTCCTCGCCCCGGTTGATGTGGTTGGTGTGGAGGTTGGCGACGTCGACGAGCAGCCGCACACCGGTCCGCTCGACCAGTTCGGCGAGGAACCGCCCTTCGGTCAACTCCTCGCCCGGCCACGTCAGATACGCCGCGATGTTCTCCAGTGCGAGCGGTACGGGCAGGGCCTGCTGCGCGATCCGCACGTTCGCGCACAGCACGTCCAGGGCGTCGCGGGTGCGGGGCACGGGCAGCAGGTGCCCGGCCTCCATCCGGGGCGAGGCGGTCGGCGGGCCCCCGGCCCGGACGAACGCGATGTGCTCGCTGACCAGCGGCGCGTCGAGTTCCTCGGCCAGTTCGGCGAGGGCGCGCAGCCGGGCGGGGTCGGGGCGTTCGGCGCCGCCCAGGCCGAGCGAGACACCGTGCGGGACGACGGGCGTGCCGCGGGCGAGCAGCCGCTCCAGGGCGTCGGGGAGCCGGCCCGGGCAAAGGTTCTCCGCCACGACCTCCACCCAGTCGACGTCCGGCAGCCGGGCGATGTCGTCGGCGATCTCCGGGCGCCAGCCGATGCCCGTGCCCAGCTGCCTCATGGGTCCCCCGCCCCTGTGCTCCCGCGCGGTGTCGGGCGCGGGGAAAACCGTCCGGGGACCAGCCCCTTGCCCCCACATCATAGGAATCACCGGCGGACGAGGCGTGGAACGATCGGTGTGATGTGGGTATCAGCGGCTCCGGGCGTGGTGTGGACTAGCGTTCGGAGATATGCAGAAGACTCTGTACGGAACCGCTGTCGTGTTGCGTCCGGCGACACCGGACGACATTCCCGCGCTGGCCGCCATCCGTGCGAAGCCCGAGGTGTACGAACGCTGGCGCGGCGGCGAGGACTTGGCGGCCGCCGTGGCCGAGGACCTCGCCTATCCCGGCGGCCACACCCTGGTGATCGAGTACGGGGGCGAGGTGGCCGGTGCGATCCAGTGGTCCGCCGAGACCGACCCGGACTACCGTCACGCCAACATCGACATCTATGTGGACCCGGCGGTGCACGGCCGGGGCGTGGGGAGCGACGCCGTGCGTACCCTCGCCCGGCATCTGCTCACCCATCACGGGCATCACCGGATCGTGATCGACCCGGCGGCCGACAACGCCGCGGCCATCCGCTGCTACGGCAAGGTGGGTTTCCGCCCGGTCGGCATCATGCGCCGCTACGAGCGGGGACCGGACGGGGCGTGGCACGACGCCCTGCTGATGGACCTGCTCGCCGAGGAACTGACCGACGCCGCCCGGCCGGGCGGCGAGCCCGACGAGGTTCCCCGCACCGCTCCCTCGGAAGACTCCTCCGACGGTCCCTCGAAAGACCCCGCTGAAGACCCCTCGGTAACTCCCTCGGAAGCCTGACCGCGAGCCCGGTCGGTGCCGGGGGCGGCCACGGGATCCCGGCGTCCGCCCCCGGCACACGGCTACCGCACCGCGTAGACCTTCTCGGCGAACGCGGCGATCTGGTCGTCGGAGAGGTGCCGGGCCAGGTCCGCCTCGCTGATCATGCCCACGAGGCGCTTGTTCTCGATGACCGGCAGCCGGCGGATCCGGTGGCTCTCCATCTCCGCCAGCACCTCGGAGACGTCGGCGCCCGCGTCTATCCAGCGCGGGGTGCCCTCGACCAGGTCCCCCGCGGTCACCTGGGACGGGTCGTGACCGGCGGCGACACACTTGACGACGATGTCACGGTCGGTGATGATCCCGCACAGCCGGTCGTTCTGGTCGCTGACCGGCAGGGCGCCCACATCCAGCCGTCGCATCAGCTGGGCGGCACGGTCCAGCGTCTCCGTACGGGGAATCCACTGCGCGCCCTCGTGCATGATGTCCTTGGCAGTGGTCATGGTTTCCTCCTTGAGTCCCACCGGCGGCGCGGGCGCGCGCCGGGGGTTCGATTCGGACGTCGCCGCGGCCGGCGCACACGGCCCTTCCATCGTCACCGCCCGAGCCCTCCGCCGCGAACGGCGGCGCCCTCCGCTCCGGGGTGGTGCCGGACGGCCGGGCGCTCCCCCACGAGCCCGCGCGGCCGTCCCCGGGCGGTGCCAGACTGAGAACGTCGGGACAGCACCGGATCGCCGCGCCCGCGGACGCCGGCCGCCCCGGCGCGGATCCGTCGAAGGAGCACACCACCATGCTCACCACTGACGTCGTGACCGGCGCACCCAATTGGCTCGACCTCGGCAGCCCCGACACCGAGGCGGCGGCCGCGTTCTACACCTCGGTGTTCGGCTGGGACTTCCGGCCGGCCGGCCCCGAAGCGGGCGGTTACGGCTTCTTCCGGAAGGACGGCCGGACGGTCGCGGCCCTCGGACCGCTCACCGAGGAAGGGGCGGACGCCGCCTGGACGGTGTACTTCCGCACCCCGGACGCGGATGCCACCGCACGGGCCACCGAGCAGAACGGCGGCACCGTCCGGGTCGAGCCGTTCGACGTGATGGACGCCGGCCGGATGGCCTGTCTGACCGATCCGGGCGGCGCGGAGTTCGCCGTGTGGCAGTCCGCCGCCGTCAAGGGACTGGAAGCGGCCTCCGAGCCCGACACCCTGTGCTGGGCGGAGCTGCACACCGCGGACCCGGAGGCGGCCCAGACCTTCTACCACTCCTTGTTCGGGTGGCGGAGCGAGCGGATGGAGGTCCCCGGCATGACCTACACCGTCCTCTCGGCGGCCGAGGGCGACCAGCAGGACGCGACGTTCGGCGGTGTCGCCCCGCTCGAGGACGGTCAGGAGACGCGCTGGCTGCCCTACTTCGCCGTGGAGGACGCGGACGCGGTCGTGGCGCGGACGGTGGACCACGGTGGTGCGGTCCTCATGCCCGCCATGGACACCCCGGACATCGGCCGGATGGCCTGGCTCGCCGACCCGTTCGGCGCCCCCTTCGCCGCGATCGAGCCGAACCCGCCGCAGCCGTCCTGACGAGCCCGCGCCGCGGACGCGGCCGGCCCCCGGAACGGGCATCGTTCCGGGGGCGGGTGAGGCTGACAGCCTTTCAGTGGACGGGGGCCGCGGCCCGGATGTCCGCCACGACGGAGTCGACCAGCGCGGACGGGTCGGGCTGGAAGTAGAAGTGGTCCCCGCTGAACACCCGGGTGCCGAGGAAGCGCGTGCTGGTGGCCGCCCAGCCCTCCGTGCGGGACAGCGGGACACCCGCGTCGGCGTCGGCGGCGAACACCGACAGGGGGACCGGCAGAGCCGGGGCGTCCCGGCGGGGCCGCCAGGTCTCCGCGAGTTCGAAGTCGGCCCGCAGGATCGGCGAGAGGAAGGCCCAGAGTTCGGGGTCGTCCAGCACCTCACGCGGCGTGCCGCCCAGCTTCATCACCGCTTCGCGCAGTTTGTCGTCGGGCAGCGCGAAACGCCGTGAGCCCCGGGGGTGGTGTTCGGGGGCGCTGATGGCCGAGAGTCCCAGCCACCGCGGCAGGGGAAGTCCGCGCGCGTGCGCGGCGAGGGCGGTCTCGTACGCGGCGATGGCACCCATGCTGTGCCCGAAGAGGGCGTACGGCCGGTCCATCAGGGGCCGGAAGTCGTCGAGGAACCGTTCGGCCAGCTCCGCCGCGCTGCGGCAGGCCTGGCCGGGCCGGGTCACCCGGCCGGGCGCGTCGACCAGGCACAGTTCCCACTCGGCCGGCAGCAGCCGGGCCCAGCTCCGGAACGGCACGTGCGAGCCACCGGCGTGGTGCAGGACGAACAGGCGCAGCTCGGGGTCCTGGACGGGGCGGGGGCGGAGGATGTTGTCGGTCTTGTGATCGGTCATCGAAGCGGTGGGTTCCTGTTCTCGTCGCCGAGGGCCCGCCGGTGCGCGAGGGCGGACCCGAACGCCAGTATGGCGAGTTGGTCATCTGGTTACGGGGCCGGGGCGGTGGGCGGGGAGTCCGTACGCCCGGTGTCCGGCGGCGGTCCGGTTGCGGGCGGTCGCGCAGTCCCTAGGGTGGAGACAATCATGACGCTCGCCCCAGGCCGGGACAGGCCGCCCGAGGCTTCGCGGCTCCCCCGCCGCGCGCAGCACCTCGTCGTGGCCGCGTACCTGCTCCTCGCCGCGTCCGTCGCGACGGACCTGGCCACGAATCCGCGGTGGACGCTCTCCCCCGTGCTGGCCACGGCGCCCGTGCTCGCCAGTATCGGCACCCGGCGCGCCCGGGTCCCGCTGGCGGCCGGGCTGCTCGCCCTGGCGCTCGTCCCCCTGCTCGCGCGGGCCGACCCGGAGGTGTCACTCGCCGTGCATCTGACGTCGGGCTGCACCGTTTTGGCGATCACCTGCGTCAGCACCGCCAATGTCGTCCTCGTGGCCACGCGGGAGCGCGAGCTGCTCCAGTCGCGCTCCGTGGCGGAGGCGGCGCAGCGCACGCTGCTGCGGCCCCTGCCGGAGCGGATCGGCACCCTGCGGGTGGCGGTGCGGTATCTGGCGGCCGCGGCCGAGGCCCGGGTGGGCGGTGATCTGTACGCGGTGCTGGCCACGCCCTTCGGGACCCGGCTGATCATCGGTGACGTCCGGGGCAAGGGGCTGTCCGCCGTGGACGCCGCGGCCGACGTGCTCGGGACGTTCCGGGAGGCCGCCCAGGTGGAGGCGGATCTCGGCGCGGTGGCACGCCGGCTCGACGCCGCCCTGGGGCGGCGCCCGCCCAGCGAGGAGTTCGTGACCGCCGCGCTGGTCGGCGTGCCGGACGACGACGGCCCGGCCGAGCTGGTGAACTGCGGCCATCTGCCGCCGCTGGTACGGCGCCCGGGGGGCGTGGACGAGGTGGAAACGCCCGTCCCGCAGCCCCCGCTGGGCCTGCTGCATCTCGTCGGCGACCGGTACGACGGACGGAAGTTCGCCCTCGGCCGGGGCGATCTGCTGGTCCTGTACACCGACGGCGTGACCGAGGCCCGTGACGCGTCCGGAGTCTTCTACCCGCTGACCGGCCGGCTCGCCCGGCTGCCCGAACCGGCCCCGGACGCGCTGGCGGACCGCCTCGTGGCCGATCTGCTCTCCTACGCGGGCGGTGAACTGTCCGACGACGCCGCCCTGCTGGTGGTGCGGCGCGAGCAGTGAGCCGGCGGTCAGGCCCCGCAGACCAGTTCCGTCGGGGGCAGCTCGCCGGAGACGAGGAAGGTGCCCACCGCGCGGTCGGTGCACTCCGAGCCGCTGCCGTAGGCGGAGTGGCCCGTGCCGGCCCGGACGACCAGGGAGCCCGCGCCCAGGTTCGCCCGTACCGCCCGGGCGTTGACCAGCGGTGTCGCCGGGTCGACGGCATAGGAGACCAGGACCATCGCGGGGGCGCCGGGCGCGCTGAGGGGCTCGGCCTTGCCGGTGGGGGTGATGGGCCAGGCGGCGCAGTGGACCATGGCCGTGGCCACGGTGGAGCCGAACAGCGGTGACGCCTTCTCGAACTCCCCGAGGTACTTGAGGATGTCGTCGGGGCTTCTCGGTCCCGGTCTGTCCAGGCAGTCGACGGCGTTCCTGGCCATGGACGGGTCGGCGGCCGCTTCCCCCTCCGCACCGGCCGCGTCCCGGCCGGTGCGCCGGCCCCCGTAGGGGCCGAGGCGCAGCAGTGGTTCCGGGTCGCCGTTCATGGCGTCGACCAGGGCCTGGGTCAGTTCCGGCCACCGGGCGTCCTGGTAGAGGGAGTCACGGATGGCCTGGGCCGCCATGGCGGTGGTGAGCCGGCTGCCGTCGGGTCCCGGCACGGGGTGGGTGTCGAGGCCCCGTACGAAGTCGGTGGTCGTGGTGGTGACTTCGCCGGGGGTGGCGCCGAGGGAGCAGCCGTTGGCCGCGCAGGTCCGCGCGTAGCTCGCGAAGCTCTCGCCGATGGCCTTGACGTCCTCCCGCGCGGTCTGTACCTGGTCGGCGCCGGGGTCCACGACCCCGTCGAGGACGAACCGCCCGACGCGGTCCGGGAAGAGCCGGGCGTAGTGCTGGCCTATGTAGGTGCCGTAGGAGACGCCGAGGTAGTGGAGTCTGTCCTCGCCCAGGGCCGCCCGCAGCAGGTCCAGGTCGCGGGCGACACTGACGGTGTCCATGTGGGCCATCAGCGCGCCGGTGGCCTCGCGGCAGTCGGCCGCCCGCTCGGCCGTGGCCTTGAACTCCGCGGCCATCCGCTGCCGGGTGCGCGGGATGAGATCGCTGCCGGTGTCGCTCGCGGGGCATATCAGCGGGGCCGAGCGGCGGATGCCGCGGGGGTCGAAGCCGACCAGGTCGTAGCGGTCGCGCACCTCGGGGGTCGCCGTGAACGTGCCGTCGGCGACCAGGGCGGCACCCGGCTCGCCCGGTCCGCCGGGGTTGAACACCAGCGCCCCGAGCCGCCGGGACCGGGCCGGGGCGCGCACCCGTGCCACCCGCACCTTGATGGTGTTCTCGTGGGGCACCGTGTAGTCGAGGGGCACGGTCAGCCAGGCGCACTCGGCGTCCGGCAGCGGCTGCGGCACGCCCTCCCCGGCGTCCTCGGGGTCGCACAGGGCCCAGTCCAGGCGCTGCCGGGCGATCTTCGCGGGTACGCCCGGGACGGGGGGCCCGGGCGGGGCGGCCCGCCGCGGCCCGCCCGGCCCGCCCGAGGGGGCCGGGGGGCCCGGTGACCGGGTCTGCCCGCCGTTCCCGCCGCCCGCCAGGCAGCCGCCGGCCAGGAGGGCCGCGGTGACCATCACCACCGCTGTCTTGCCGGGCCGGGTGCGCATCCGCGTCACGTCCTCTCCTGGCCGGTCCCCGGCGGCCCCGGGAGACGGCCTCGGGGGACGGTCCCAGTCCATCCGCCACGACCGGGGACCGCAGCCGGGACGGGGCCATCGGGATGACGGCGTGGCTCGAATCAAGCCTGCTGGGGGTCCCCCCAGCGGTAGCTGGGGGAGATTGAGGACGCGCCCGCAGGGCGCTCGCCGCCGCAGGCGGCCAACACGGCCCGCAGCCGAAGAGACCGCCGGCCAGGCGAAAGGCGGCAAAAGCCAGTCGGTGGCCGCCCGTCGGCACGGCCTAATGACCGCCCGTCGTCCTGAAGCCGCGAGGCACCAGACAGACCGCGAGCACGGTCACCGCGACGACGATCGCCGCCGATACGTACGCCGTCGTGGTGAGGGCGTCGTCGAAGGCGTCCCGGGCGGCTTCGAGCACCTGCCGGCCCGTCGTGCCGCCGGTCTTCTCTGCGACCTCCGTGGCACCGCCGACCGACTCCCGCGCCCGCTCCGCGTCGGCGCCGCCCAAGGGCAGTCCGGTCATGTGCCGGTAGTAGACGGCGCCGTGGATGCTGCCGAGCAGGGCCACCCCGAGGCCGACGCCGAGTTCGTAGGCGGTCTCCGAGACGGCGCCCGCCTGCCCGGCGCGTTCCGCCGGTACGGACGAGACCAGCACGGCGGCCGAGGCGGTGATCGCCAGCCCGTCGCCGAGGCCGAGCGCGGCCAGCACCACCGCGACGACCGGATAGCCGGTGGGGACCGGGGACAGGGCCAGCAGCAGGAACCCCGCGGCGAGGGCGCCGAGGCCGACGGCCAGCACGGAACGGACCCCGACGCGGTGCATCAGCCAGGGGGTCGACAGCGAACCGGCCAGCATGGCGGCGGCCGCGGGCAGGGTCCGCAGACCGGCCTGCGAGGGCGAATAGCCGTGGACGTACTGCAACCACAGCGAGATGAGGAACAGCGCGGCACCGATGGCCAGCATGGCGAGCAGAGTGGCCAGCGCGGCGGCCAGGAACGGACGGCGCTTGAAGAGGCGTACGTCCAGCAGCGGGTCCCCGGAGCGGAGTTGGCGTCGCGCGAACACCGCCAGCAGCAGTACCCCGAGGGCGAGCGTGCCCAGGTCCTGGGGCAGCAGGCTGCCCTTGGCGACGTGCTTGATGCCCCAGGCCAGGAACACGATGCCGACGATGGAGAGCAGGGCACTGGGCCAGTCGAGCCCGCCGGGCTGGGGGCTGCGGTACTCCGGCAGCAGCCGGAGTCCGGCGACGACCGTGACGACGACGACCGGGATGTTCACCCAGAACGCGGCCGCCCAGCCGAAGTGCTCGACGAGCACCCCGCCGACGAGCGGTCCCACGCACGCTCCGGCGCCGGCGACGGCGGCCCAGATGCCGATGGCGAGCGCCCGCTCGTGGGCGTCGGTGAAGATGTTGCGGATCAGGGAGAGCGTCGACGGCATCACCATGGCGCCGCCGAGGCCGAGCAGCACCCGGCCGCAGATCAGTTGCGCGGAGCTGCCCGCGGTGGCCGCGACGACGGACGCCAGGCCGAAGAGGACGAAGCCGCTCAGGAAGAGCCGCTTGCGGCCGTACCGGTCGCTCACCGCACCGCTGGTGACCAGCAGGCCGCCGAGCACGAGACCGTAGATATCGATGATCCACAGCTGTTCGAGCGCGCCCGGCTGAAGATCGTCGATGAGCGAGGGCAGCGCGACGTTGAGGATGGTGGCGTCCAGGGCGACCAGCAGAAGGCTGGCGCAGAGCACCGCGAGCATCGCCCAGCGGCCGGGGTCGGGGGCCGGGTGGTGGTCCGCCGCCGGGCCCCCGGGGACATCGGCGGGAGAGGCTCGCTCCATGGCACATCGCGCCCTTTCACCGGCTTCCCTTCGCATGATGGGCGATGCCGGTGGAGGGCGCGATTCGTGATCGGCCGGCGGACGCCGGTCAGCTCACCGGCACGGGGGCGTCCAGCAGCTCGGCGTGGTGCCGACGCGCCACGGCGGGGTGTGCCCGCAGCCAGCCCTTGATCTCGTTCCGGCCGTACTCGGCGAACAGCGGATTGGCCGAGTCCTGGGTGACGCCGGGGGCCCGGTGGGCGTGCGGGAAGGGGACGGGCTCGATACGGGCGTCCAGCCGGGGGTTGTAGAAGAACGGCACGGAGTAGCGCTCCCGGTTCCCGGGCGGGGAGACGACCCGGTGGTTGGTGGCCTTGAGGTAGCCGTTGGTGGCCACTTCCAGCAGCTCGCCGAGGTTGATCACAAAGGCGCCGGGCACGGGCGGCACGTCGATGAACGCCCCATCGGGGCCCTCCACCTGCAGTCCGCCGACCGTGTCCTGGAGCAGCAGGGTCAAGAAGCCGTAGTCCTTGTGCGCGCCTACCCCCTGCGCGGCGCCGTCGGGGGCGCTGCCGGGGTAGCGGACGAGCTTGAGGTGCAGATGGGGGCTGTCGGCGAAGGCGTCGTCGTAGAAGCCGGGCGGGGCGCCGATCGCGGCGAGCAGCTCGTGCAGCAGCCGCTGGGCCACCGCGCTCAGCCGGTCGATCCAGCCCAGGGCGGCGGTGCGCAGCTCGGGCAGGGCGGCGGGCCACTGGTTGGGGCCCTCCAGCCACCAGTAGCCGGGCTCGTCCGGGCCGGGCACCCGCGGCGCGCGTTCGGCGCCGATGTCTATCTGGTCCCGCCAGTCACGGCTGCCGCCGGTCCGCTCGTCGCCTATGCGGGTGTAGCCGCGGAAATGGGGGGAGTTGAGGTTGCTGATGGAGAGCCGCTCCGCTTCGGGCAGGGCGAAGAAGGCGCGCAGGGTGCGCATCAGCTCATCGGTCTCGGCGGGGGTGACGCCGTGGCCGGTCAGGTGGAAGAACCCCACGTCGCGGGCGGCGGTGTGCAGCGCGTCCTGGAAGCGCGCCCGCGCTTCGGGGCCGGCCGAGGCGGCGGAGAGATCGATGACGGGAAGCTTGTTGATCATAAGATTTATCCACAGCGTGAGGGCCCGGTCACGCCCGGCGGTGGCCGGACGGCCCGCGAAGCGCCGCAGGGTATGCGGAGGGAGCGGGGCCGGGTAGCGGCTAGGAAAGGCAGGAGAAAAAAAGGGGGGACCACATGCCCGGAGAAAGCGGGCCAGGTCAGGTGATGGTCAGCCGGAGCGGCGACAGGACATGCTCGTAACGCGGACGAGGTCCACGTGGCGGCGCTTGACGAGCGGAATCACACGACCAGCGTATACGACCGGCGGCCGAACCGGATTTCGAGCCCGGCGTGGGGCCGCTCAGGCACTGCCGTGCCGGCTCTGCCGGGCCAGGCCGTGTCCGGCGGATCATGTGGGCGGGCGCTGCGGCCCATGGCGCCCGCACCACCGCTGCGCGGCGGTCGTCCTCGAACGCCGGACGGGCTTGTGCTGCGTCCTCGAACGCCGGACGGGCTTGTGCTGTGCCCGGAGAGCGCCCGGCCGCCGCAAGCGGCGGAAACGGTCGGTAGCCGAAGGGTCCGCCGGACATGGCTGCGGCGCTCAGCCGTTGCGCAGGCGCTCCAGGTCGCGGCGGTCGCGCTTCGTCGGCCGGCCGGTGCCCCGGTCGCGGTGCGCGACCTGGGCGATCTCCTCGCGCGGCGGGGCCGGCGGGCTGTTGTCGACGTAGCATTCCGCGGCGACCGGGGCGCCGACCCGCTTCTTCACCACGCGCGAGACCACCACGATCCGGTCCCGTCCGCCCACCCGCAGCCGGACCTCGTCGCCGGTCCGCACCGCGTAGGCGGGCTTGACGCGCTCGCCGTTGACGCGCACGTGACCGGCGCGGCAGGCGGTACCCGCCAGCGAACGGGTCTTGGTGAGCCGCACGGACCAGATCCAGCTGTCGATCCGTACGCTCTGCTCGTCGGAAGCCATGTCCCCCACCTTAGAGGGGCGCCCCCGGCGGGGTGAACGCCCCGCCGGGGCGGCGGCGCGGGGTCCGGGTCCTCACCACGCGACCGGCAGCTCGACCGGGCCCCGGATCAGCACCTCGGTCTGCCACCGCACCCGGTCCGCCGGGAGCGCGAGCCGCAGCCCGGGCAGCCGGCCGGCCAGGGTGGACAGCAGGACCTCCGATTCCATGCGGGCCAGCAAGGGGCCCACGCAGAAGTGCGGGCCGTGCCCGAAGGCGACGTGCGGCGGCCCCTGGCGCTCGAAGTCGATCCGGCCGGGGTCGGGGTAGACCTCCTCGTCCCAGTTGGCGGCGACGTAGGAGACGTAGACGATGTCACCGGCGGGGATGTGGGCACCGCCGACCTCGACGTCCACGGTGGCGATGCGCGGCTGCCCGACGCCGTGCTTGTGCGGGATCCAGCGCAGCAGTTCGTCGACGGCCTTCGGCACCACGGCGGGCTCGGACCGCAGCCGGTCCAGCAACCCGTCCTGGGTGAGCAGGGCGTAGATCATGTTCGAGGTGTTGTTGCGTACCGCGTGCCAGCCGTTGAGGCCCATGAGGGTGGCGAGGGCCAGCAGCTCCTCCTCATCGATCCGGCCCGCGTCGACGGCGGCCACCATCGTGCTCATCAGGTCTTCCCGCGGTGCGGCACGGCGCTCCGCGGCCAGCTCGCGGAAGTAGTCGTGGGCGGCGTCCTTGACCTCCTTGGCCCGCTCGGCCGCGGCCTCGTCGGACGCCCTCGTCAGCAGGGTCTGTGCCCAGTCGCGGATCTGCGGCCGGTCCCCGGCGGGGACGCCCATCAGCTCGCTGACCACCTCCAGGGGGAACGGCGAGGTGACATACCGGATGAGGTCGGCGGGCTGTCCGGCTGCCAGCAGGTCGTCGATCAGGCCGTCGAGCACGGCCTGGGCGCGGGGCCGCAGCCGCTCCATGCTGCGCTGGGTGAACGCGGGGGCGACGACCGAGCGCACGCGGGCGTGGTCGGGCGGGTCCACGAAGCTGACGGCGCGGTCGAGCGGGATGAAGTGCTTGGTCATCTTGGGCACGGACTTACCGATGATGTCCCTGCTGAACCGCGCGTCCGAGGTCACGAACCGGACATCGGCGTACCGGGTCACCAGCCAGCAGTCGCCTTTCCCGTGCGGCAGCCGGATGCGGACCGGTGCGGCCTGCAGCGACTCCTTGAGGAAGGGGTCGAAGTCCAGCGCCGACAGGTCGGGGACGTCGTACAGTCGCGGGGTTTCACCGATCGTCACAGCCGCCTCCGCCTCGATGGCCGCCTGGCCCGCCGCCAGGCCGCCTCGCGCGTCACGCTACCGGCGGCGGGGCCACCGGTAGCGGGAGGCGCGGATCGTCGACCCCGTTCAGGTGAATTCCCCGATGGTCACTTCGGCCAGGAGCCGAGGGCGACGTCGACGACCCGGTGCAGGTCGTCGGGGGTGGCGCCGCCCGACGCCTGGACGGAGATGCCGTAGGAGACCATGGCGACGTAGCGGGCCAGACCGGCGGCGTCGGCGGCGGCCGGCAGGTCGCCCTCGGCACGGGCCCGTTCGAAGCGCGCGCACAGGTCCGCTTCGCCGGCGCGACGGCGGGCGGCGAGCTTGTCACGGACGACACCGGCCTGTTCTCCCGTGGCGAGGGCCCCCTGGACGATGAGGCAGCCACGGCCGGGGTTGTCCCGCGAGGTGGTGACCTCGACGGCGCCGCGCAGCAAGCGCTCGGCGGCGGCGCGGGCCGTGGGTGCGTCGAGGGCCTCGCGGACGTGACGGGCGTAGGCGTCCAGATAGCGGTCGATCGCCTTGTCGAACAGCGCTTCCTTGTTGCCGTAGGCGGCGTAGAGGCTCGGCCTGCTGATGCCCATGGCCCGGGTCAGATCGGACAGCGCCGCGCCTTCGTAGCCCTGCCGCCAGAAGACGCGCAGGGCGCGGTCCAGGCGTTCGTCGATGTCGAACTCACGCGGGCGTCCAGCGGTCACGGGCGGCGACCTCCATTCATTTCGTACCGATCGATATAGTACTCTCCCCTTTCAATACCGATCGGTACACAATTCTGGATGGGACTCATGACGAAGACACTCGAAGGCAAAGTGGCACTGGTGACCGGCGGGTCGCGCGGCATCGGTGCGGCGACCGCCCGCGCGCTGGCCGAGGCGGGGGCGGATGTGGTGATCGGCTACGCCACGGCGGCCGACAGGGCCCGGGAGGTCGTGCGCGCCGTGGAGGCCCTCGGTGTGCGCGGCGCGGCACACCGGGCCGACCAGGGCGATGCCGGGCAGGTCACCGCCCTGGTCGACACGGTCGTGGCCGACTTCGGGCGGCTCGACATCCTCGTCAACAACGCGGGTGTGTCGGTGAACGGGCCCGTCGGCTCCCCCGACGGCGACCACGCCGCGTTCGACCGGCAGCTCGCGGTCAACGTCGGCGGGGTCATGACCGCCATCCGGGCCGCGAGCCGGGTGATGGCCGCCGGCGGGCGCATCGTCACCGTCGGCTCGACGCTGGCCACCCGCCCCGGGTTCCCGGGCGTCGCCGACTACGCGGCCTCCAAGGCCGCCGTCGTCGGGTACAGCAAGGGCGCGGCCCGGGATTTGGCCGCCCGGCAGATCACCGTCAACGTCGTACAGCCCGGCGCGGTGGCGACCGACATGAACCCCTCGACCGGCGAGTTCGCGGACGCCCAGCATGCGGCGAACGCCATGGGGCGCCACGGCCGGCCGGAGGAGATCGCGGCGGGCATCGTCTTCCTCGCGAGCCCCGGCGCCTCCTTCGTCACCGGTGCCGTTCTCGACATCGACGGCGGCTACCTGGCCTGACCGGGCCACCCCGGCCCGAGGCCACAGGGTTGACCCGTTCGAGGGAATCGGTCCGCGGGCTCCGGCGCGGCCGACGGCAGGCCGCCCCCTTCGGCCGATCGGCCGCGGCCAGACTGGGCCGATGGAAACGCAGGTCACGGAGATCGCGCCGGACATCTACCGGCTGTCCACCTACATCAGCGACGCGGACTTCATGTTCAACCAATTCCTCGTCGACGCCGAGGAGCCGCTGCTCTTCCACTGCGGGCTGCGGGCGCTGTTCCCCCTGGTCTCGGAAGCCGTGGCACGGGTGACGCCGGTGGCAAACCTCCGTTGGATCACCTTCGGTCATGTCGAGGCCGACGAGTGCGGCTCGCTCAACTCCTGGCTGGAGGCGGCCCCTGGGGCCGAGGTCGCGCACGGCGCGATGGGGTGTCTGGTGTCGGTGAACGACATGGCCGACCGCCCGCCGCGCCCGCTGGAGGACGAGGAGGTGCTCGACCTGGGCGGCAAGCGGGTGCGCCGGCTGGAGACCCCGCATGTGCCGCACGGCTGGGACGCCGGGCTGCTGTACGAGGAGACGACGGGCACGCTCCTGTGCGGGGATCTCTTCACCAGCGTCGGTGACGCGCCGCCGCTGACGGAGAGCGAGATCGTGGGCCCCGCGCTGGCCGCCGAGGACGTCTTCGGGGCGACGTGCCTGACGGCCGCCACGGCCCCGACCATGCGCCGCCTGGCCGCCCTGCGGCCGGCCACGCTGGGCCTGATGCACGGGCCGTCCTACACGGGCGACTGCGCTCGGGCCCTGACCGATCTGGCGGCGGCGTACGAGGACCGCTTCCGCGCGTCCTGCGACGGCCGGCGGGGCGAGCCCCGGCCGCTCTCCTAGCCGGCCCTACCCCGAGAACTGCCGCATCAGCCGCATGCCCTGCCCCGGTGTCATGTGCGGCAGATACGCCTTGGAGATCGCCCGGGTGATGGCGGGCAGGAACGCCGGGTCCGGGTACGTCATGTACATGGGCCGGTACTGCGGCTGGAACTTGGCCTTGAAACTCAGCAAGGACCGGAAGCCGTAGACCGGTTCGAGGACCTTCCCCCCGTAGTCCAGGACGCGTTGCAGCGCGGTGGGCGGCTCGGCGCCGGCCGTGCGGGCCAGGGGGGCTCCGGAGAGGCTGAGGAACGCGGCGCCCTCCTCCTTGAAGCCCAGGGCCGCCGACGCGATGAGGAACTCCATCGAGCCGCGGAATCCGCCGGCCCTGCGCCGCATGAAGTCCAGGGTCCAGCCCCGCGGTCCGTCGCCGCCGTACACGGGCATCCAGCTGGTGATGCCGTGCACCGTGCGGTCGGCGTCCACGGCGAGCAGACAGCGCACCGCCGGGTCGTCGAGTTCGTCGAGGCCGCCCAGGGTGAAACCCATCTCCGGCAGCCCCTTGTCGGCGACCCACTCCTCGGAGATCGACCGCACCTGGTCGGTGAGGGCGACCGGGGCCTCGGGGTAGGACCACCATTCCGCGGTGATGCCCTCCTTCTTGGCCTTGTTCAAGGCGGTACGGACGTCCTGCCACTTCTTGCCGGTGAAGGCCAGGCCGGGCAGCGGCACCACGGTGTCCTCGGCCACCTGCACCGAACGCCAGCCCAGCCGTTCGGCGGCCCGCAGGGTCTCGGCCCCCACGCTGTAGAAGCAGGGGGTCCAACCGCGCTCGTCGCAGTGCCGGGAGAAGCCGGCGACGGCGGCCGCGCGGGCCTCCGGGGCGCCGAACGGATCACCGGTCGTCAGCGCCACCGTGGAGATCACCCGGTAGGCGACGGCGGCCCGGCCGCTCGCGTCGAACCAGTAGTAATTACCGTCCCACGTGGTGAGGTAGGAGAGGTTCGAGCCGCCGTGCGTGGTGAGGAGTTCCCGGGCCCGTACGGCCGCGTCGGCGTCGGTGTGCAGCCGGGGGCGGCGGAAGGTGAAGAACAGCGCGACCAGGGCGACCGCCCAGAAGACGAGTCCGCAGTACTGGTAGAGGGCCTTCGCCATGCCGCCGACCGGGATAGGCGAGTCGCCGAACTCGTCGAGGAAGGCCGGCGGCAGGAACACCGACACCAGCCCGCCGAAGAGCCGCCCGGGCGTGGCGGCCGGGTCGTACTGGTCGCGCACGGCGTACCCGATGCCCACGTAGACGGCGCAGACCAGCAGGAACGCGACCCCGACGACCGCCGCCAGCTTGCGCGTGGCGGTGCGCGGCAGCCGCAGGTCGAACCGGTCGCGGGTCAGGACGAGCAGCAGCAGGACCAGGATGGGCAGCAGCATCTGTTCCACGAAGGACTGCACGTAGCCCGCGTGTTCGGCGGGCACCGCGCCGTAAGCCCGGGGATCGGCGAGGAAGTCGTCCAGCAGATAGCCGAGCAGCGCGATCCAGGCGAGGTGCACCACCACGGCGAGACACCAGGCGAGGCGCAGCCCGCGGCGCAGTCCCTCGGCGAGGACGAGCAGCCAGATGGGCACCAGCGCGGCCATGATCACCGAGGGTGAGTGGTAGAAGTCCTGGATCGCGTGCTCGGAGTGGCAGTCGCGGGCGGACGAGGCGCAGGCTTCGGCGACCTCCTGGGCGGTGGGCTGGATGGAGACGTAGAGGTTGTCGAAGGAGTTGAAGGGGCCGTACGCGTCGCGGTAGAGAATGGCGATCATCGGTCCGATCGCGGAGGCGGCCACGACGAGGGCGACCAGCACCCGGGCCTCGGTGTGCGAGGAGCGGCGCGGCCGGACCCGGCCGGAGCGGTGGTGGAGCGCGGCACCGGCGGCCAGCCCCGCCACGACCCCGCCGAACCGCATGACGCCCTGGAGATGTCCCACGTACAGGGCCATCACCAGGGCGAACGCGCCGATGCCGAGCCGTACCCGGCGGCGCCACAGCGCGGTGAGCCGGTAGCTGAGGACCGCGCCGACGGCGAGCGTGCCGACGGTGGGGGTGACCGCGAGGTCCCGGGCGAGGCTGTCCAGCCACTGCTCGCCCGCGAGGGAGCCCAGTTCGACGATGCCGACGGCCAGCAGGGTGCCCGCGATCTGGCCGCCGAGCAGGACCGCGGCGGTGCGGGTGACGCCGAGGCGGCGTTCGGCGGGCGTCAGCAGGACCAGGGCGAGGAGGGTCGCCCCGAGGTAGCCGGCGAGCCCGGGGCACCACAGGAGGGAGGTGGCCGGGGTCCACCACCGGCCCTCGGCGAGGGCGGGCACCCCGGCCCCGAAGCGTTCCACGCGGTGCGGGCCCGGGCCGCTGCCGAGGCTGTCGGTGACGGCGCCGACGATCCACAGGACCGCGAGGAAGGCGAGCGTGAAGGGGGCGTGCCGCACGGGGGCGAGGAGCCGGTCGAGGGTGGTGCGCCACGGGTGACGGCTGTCGCCGACGACGGGTGCCTCGGCCGGGGCGTCGGGCGGGGCGGGGAGCGGGCCCGGACCGTTCGGAGACGTCATCGGATCAGTCCCGTCTCCCGGGACAGCCAGGGCAGTTGCCGCTCCAGGCCGGGCCGCCAGACCTGCCAGCTGTGCCCCCCGGGCAGCTCCACCCACTCCGCCCGCATGCCGGCCCTGACCGCGGCCTCGTAGACCTTGCGCTGTTGCGGCCGGTAGGTCTTGTCGTCCCGGCCGGCGATGAACGCGGCCTTGGTGTCGGGGAACCGCCGGTGTGCCATCACGTCGAGCGGGTTGACGGCGGCGAAGGCGGCCGGGTCGCCGCCGAACGCCGTGTCGACGGTCTTCTTGGTGCTGCCGAGGGTCGGCGCGTCCTGCCCGGAGATGTCGTTGACGACCCCGTAGACGTCGGGGGCGTTGACGCCGAGCTGGAGGGAGCAGGTGCCGCCGAAGGAGATGCCGGAGACGATCCAGGAGGTGCGGGCCGTGGCGACCTGGAGGTGGGAACGGATCCAGTCGGGGACGTCCTTCGCGAGGTAGGACTGGACCTTGCCGAGCCCGGAGTCCACGCAGAGGGTGTTGGCGAACTGGCTGCCGAGCGGGTCCACGACGACGACCACCGGGGCGAGCCCGCGGTGCGCGGCGGCGAAGGTGTTCATCATGCCGACGAGCCGGCCGGAGTTGATCCAGTCGTCGGGGGATCCCGGCTGGCCGGCCATGAGCACGATGACCGGCAGCAGCGGGCGGGGGGTGGAGCGGTAGGCGGGGGGCAGGAAGACGTACGCGCTGCGGGCGTCGAAGCCGGAGGTGGTGCCGGGGATGGCGGACTTGGAGAGCGTGCCCTTCTCGGGCAGCCCCTTCGGGGGCCGCCATATGTCGGAGACCGCCTTGCCCGCCGGGACCCGGAGGGCGGGCTCCGGCCGCCCGGTCGCGTCGGCCAGGCTGGTGGTCTTCTCCAGCCAGGTGTTGAGGGCGGTGCGTGCCGTCGGGTACTGGTCGAAGTGCCGGTTGATCTGCGAGGCCCCCAGCAGGACGACGAGGAGTCCGGCGAGCAGGAGGGGCAGCCACCGGCGGGGCCGCAGCAGCGGCAGGCGGAAGAGCGTGAGGCAGATCCCGAGGACGGCCACGCCGGCCCAGAGCACCACATCGGTCGGCAGCGGGTCGGGGAAGAGCTGGAGCCAGTCGTCGACGGCCATCCGCAGCAGCCAGGTGAGCACCGCGGCGAGCAGCACGGCGAGCGGTCCCCAGCGGATCCACCACCGGCGCTGCCGGGAGCAGAGCAGGGCCGCCAGCGCGCAGAGCCCCACGACCAGAAGGGTGAGCGGAATCCATCCGCTCACCAGTGACCAGTCCAGCGGGCCTGCCGCGATCCGCATGCGTCGCACCACGTCCGTGTGGGGGGTGTGGGCGAACGGGTCGCTCTGCCTTGAGCTACGGCCCCAGGAGTGGAGCCGGGTGGACTTGAACGCACCATCTACCCGTTCTCCGAAAATGCTACCTTTCCGTAGATATCCGGCAACCCGGAGCGTTTACCCCGAGCACTTCGGGCGGGGGTGTTCAGCAGGGTTTCCGCCAGGAGTCCAGGTCGAGGCGTTTGCGCATGGAGCTGAGCCCGAGCCGCCGCGCGTCACGGCAGAACGCGTCCGGCGCCAGGGCGTACTCCACGTGAAAGACAGCCTTGTTCCGTTGCACGAAGGGCTTCAGCCGTTCGCATTCGCCGAATTGCGCGCACTCCTCGTTCACCGCGAAATCGAAGTCACCCACCAGTTCCGGGATCTGATCGAGGTCGTTCTTGAGTCCCACGGCGAGTCCGCGGTCGTGGGCGAGTTTCGCGAGCATGCGGTTGAAGGCCAGTTGGTGGGCGGCGGTGAGCGGGAATCCTGTGTCGTTGCGGTATCCCTCGGTCAAATCCGGTTCGACGGCGTCGAATCCCTTTTTCCCGCACATGTCGATGCGGGCGGCCATCAAGGGCTCCAGGACGTCGAGGCGGCGGATGTCGAGCCACCGCTCGCCCGCCCAGCCGTTGTTCTCGCCGAGCAGTTCCTCGGGGAATTCCTTCTGGTCGGGCCGGAATTTCTCCCAGGCGCCCGCGTTGATGTAACAGATCACCTTGCGGCCGCGCGCGTGCAGTCCCGCGACGGTCCGCGCGGAGTTCTCGAAGCCGTCGATGTCGTAGACGGGGACGTCCACGCTCATGTCGACGCTCCCGTCGAGCTGCCATTGCCAGCGGGTGCCGGGGCGGGGCTGCCAGCGGTGGGAGCCGGGGCGGGGATGCCCGGTGGGACGGGACGGCCCGGACGAGGGGCCGGGCGTCCGCGCGTCGGGGTCCGGGGGGCCGGTTCGCGTGGGGGAACCGGGGGGAGCGTGGGATTCCGAGGATGTCGTCCCCGGTTTCCGGGTGTCGGGCCGGTGGTCGCCCGTGGAGCAGCCCGCGAGGGCGAGCAGGGCGAGGGTGAGCAGCGCCGCGCCGGCGCGCCGCCCGGTCACCGGAGGCCTTCCGCGAGCCCGGTGCCGACGCCCGTCGGCGGCGGGATCCGCCAGGGGTTGGCCCCCTCCCCCGGCACCGCGCAGTGCACCGCGGCGCCCCGGCCGTCGGCCGTCCGCGCGACCTGCTCCGCCCGCTCGGGCGGGACCCCGTGGACGAGGTGGCAGAACCGCTCGGGCGGGTGGTCGGCCGTCCAGTTCGGGACCGTGGCCCGCCGGTAGGCCTCCCAGGTGCCCTCGAAGGTGACCAGGAGGTCGGCGATCAGGGCGTAGCCGGGGTCGGGGTGGGTGCCCGGGTTGAGGACGGCGGTCCGGGCGCCCAGCGCCCTGGCCAGGACGACGAGTCTGCGGTAGCGGGGCAGCAGGGCGGCGTGGGCCGCCGCCTGGTCGAAGAAGATCCCGTCCACGTCGTACCACCTGCGGTGTCTGCGGATGTCGGCGATGATCTCGCGGGCCGGCCGGTGGCCGTAGCCGGTGTCGGTGTAGCCGAGCAGCGGGACGCCCGCGTCCCGGAGCCGGCCGGCGGCGGCCCGGAAGTCCTCGTCGGGGCGGTGTCCGGGCCCGTCGGCCACGTTGAGGATCACGGCGTGGAGTCCGGTGGCTGCGTCCGTCAGCGCCGCCCATGCCCCCGGGTCCACCGCCGGGTGGACGTAGAGCGGGACGAGCAGCCGCCGGCCGCCGCCGGGGGGCGGGGCCCCGCCCGTGCCGGGGTAGGTCCGGCCGGTCACCGGAGCGACTCCGCCCGGGCGGCGGTCTCGGCCCACAGGTCGGTGAGGGATTCGGCGAGGGTGTGCCGGGGTGCCCAGCCAAGGGCGTGCGCGGCGGCGGTGATGTCCGCCTGTTGCCAGGAGACGGCGGCGGAGCGGGTGGAGCCGCCGCCGTCCTCCTCGACGCGCCCGCGGAAGCCGGCGGCCCGCGCCAGCCCGTCCGCGATCTCCCGGACCCGGCGGGCCCTGCCGCCCGCGATGTTGAGGACGGCGGGCGGTGGCGCGGGCGCGGTGACGGCGAGGGCCGTGGCGTGGGCCACGTCCCGCGCGTCGACGTAGTCGCGGCTGGCGGAGAGGTCTCCGGTCCGCACGGTGCCGTCGGGGCCGGCCCGGCGCAGCTCGGCGGCGAGCCGGCCGGGCAGCGAGGAGGCGGGGGACCCGGGGCCGACGGGGTTGAAGACCCGCAGGACGACGGCGTCGAGGCCGGAGGTGGTCACCGCGAGGGTGCCGGCGAGTTTGGTGGCCCCGTAGAGACCGACCGGCCGGGCCGGGGCGGTCTCGGTGACGGGCCGGTTCCCGTCCGGGGGGCCGTATTCGGCGGCGGAGCCGAGGTGGACCAGGCGGGCCGCCGGGGCGGCCTCGCGCAGTGCTGCGCACAGCACGGCCGGCCCCCGGGCGTTGACCGCGGCGAGGTCGACCGCGCTGCCGTCGACCACCCCCGCGCAGTTGACGACGGCGTCGGGGGCGGCCTCGCGCAGTGCGGCCGCCAGGTGGGCCGGGTCGGCGGTGGCCAGGTCGACGGGGAGACCGGCGCCGGGGGCCCGGCCGCCGCCTCGCACCCGCGCGCCCGGGAGGGCGCGCAGCTGCCCGACGACGTGCCGGCCCAGGAAGCCGGTGGCGCCCAGAACGAGAATGCGCATGCGGGCCGTTCACACTCCCTTGATCAGCATGTCGCGGTGCAGGGAGAACTCCCGGTTGGCCCGGTCGTAGTCGTCGGGCCGGCCGATGTCGAGCCAGTAGCCGTCGAACTCGTACGCGTGCGGCGGGGTGTCCGCGGCCAGCATGTCCAGGACGAGTTCGTCGAAACCGAGCGGCAGGCCGGGGGTGTAGCGGGACAGGGCCGCGCGGGAGACGCCGTACACCCCCATGGAGACGCGGTAGTCCATGCTCGGCTTCTCGGCGAAACCGGTGACGCGCCCGGAGTCGGTGGTCAGCACGCCGAAGTCGATGTGCACCTTCCGGGCGTAGGTGGCGATGGTCAGCGGGGCCCGGGCGGCCACGTGGGTGCGGTACATGGCGCCGAAGTCGAGGTCGGTGAGGATGTCGCCGTTCATCGCCAGGAAGTGCTCGGGCAGCCGGTCGAGCATGGTGAGCAAGGGGCCCATGGTTCCCAGCGGGCTCTCCTCGGTCGCGTAGTCGACCTTCATGCCCCATTGGGAGCCGTCGCCGACGTAGGCGCGGATGATGTGCCCGAGGTGGCCGATGGCCAGGGTGCAGCTGGTGAATCCGGCGCCGGCCAGCTGGCGCATCACGATCTCGAGAATCGCGTGTTCCTCACCGATGGGCACCAGCGGCTTGGGCAGCGCGGTGGTGTACGGACGCAACCTGACACCCTTGCCTCCGGCCAGTATGACGACATGCATGGTGGCGTTCCTCTCTGCGGTGGGTGGCGCCGTGACGGTCGTTGACGGCGTGTCAGGCGTGGTGTCAGACGTTGTAGATGCCGACCTTGTACCGGCTGAGGTTCGCCGGGTCGCGGAAGAATTCGACGGTGCGCGCGAGCCCCGCCTCCAGGGTGTGGGCGGGGGCCCAGCCGGTGGCGGTGCGCAGCCGGGTCGCGTCGCAGACCAGCCGCATCACCTCGGAGGCCGCGGGCCGGATGCGCGCGGGGTCCTCGGTGACGGTCAGCTCGCGGTCCATGAGCTTGCCGATCAGCAGCACCAGATCGCCGACCGAGATCTCCTCTCCGGTGCCGGCGTTGAAGGTGCGGCCCACGACGTCGGCGGCGGGGGCGGTGCCGGCGGCGAGGAAGGCGGCCACGGTGTCCTTCACATAGGTGAAGTCACGGGTGGGGCGCAGATCGCCGAGGGTGATGGCCCGTTCCCCGGCGGCCACCTGGGCGATGACGGTCGGGATGACGGCGCGCATGGACTGGCGGGGGCCGAAGGTGTTGAACGGCCGCAGGGTGACCACCGGCAGGTCGAAGCTCGCGTGGTAGCTGTCGGCGAGGCGGTCGCCGCCGGCCTTCGACGCAGCGTACGGGGACTGGGTGTTGATGGGGTGGTCCTCGGTGATCGGCACCGTCCGCGCGGTGCCGTACGTCTCGCTGGTGGAGGTGTGCACCAGCCGGGGAACGCCCAGGTGGCGGACGGCTTCGAGCACGTTGAGGGTGCCGGTGACGTTGGTCTCCACATAGCTGTGGGGGGCGCGGTAGGAGTAGGGGATCGCGATCAGCGCGGCCAGGTGGTAGACGGTGTCCGCGCCCGCCACCAGCCCGTTCACCGACCCCGGGTCGCGTACGTCGCCGAGGACCACCTCGACGTGCTCCATCACCTCTTCGGGGAGCGTCTCCAGCCAGCCGAAGGAGGAGAAGGAGTTGTACTGCGCCATGGCGCGTACCCGGTGCCCGGCGGTGACGAGTTCCTCCACCAGGTGCGAGCCGATGAATCCCTCGGCACCGGTGACGGCGACGACTGCGGGGGTGGGCATAGGGGGTCTCCCTTGTGTGTGACGGTCTTTCATCACGCGTGGCTCCGAAGGGCGTTCGTCTTGTGCGGACTGCCGTGCGGTGTGCGCGATGTGCGGGGACGGTGGTGCGGGGACGGTGTGCTTCAGCGGTGTGTCGTGACGCGTCCGAGCAGGGCGGTGGCGACGACCAGGAGAACGGTCGCCGTACCGCCGCAGACGAGGAGTTGGACGGTGGCCGGTGTGGAGATCCGCAGGAGTTGCGCGGCCGTCTCGGCCCCGGCGGCCGCCAGGCACAGCAGTGCCGGGGTCCAGGCGATACCGAACGCCTGGAGCAGCAGCCCGGCCCACAGGACCGCGCCCAGCGCCAGCAGCGCCGCGGTCCGCGGGACGGTGGGTGGCGGCCCGTCCGGCCACAGTGCCCCGGTGGCCAGGGCGAGGACGGCCAGGGCGGCGAGGTAGCCCGCCACGCACAGGGCGAGGACCCGGGCGGCCCGCAGCAGCAGTCCCCCGGTGGTGACGCTGTGGCCGAGCGCCGCCAGGGCCAGACCGCGGCAGCGGTAGAGCAGCCATTCCGCGGCGCCCATGCTGAGGGTGAGGGCGATAACGGCGGACCCCGCCGTGGTGGCGCCCGCGCCGTGGCGCAGGACGTCACCGAGCGCGGCGAGGGTCGTCAGGATCCCGCACCCCAGGCCGAACAGGCCGTAGGGGACGGAGGCGGCCAGGGGCAGCGGGGCCGGCCCGGCCGGCGGGGTGTCGCCCTCGCGGGTGCGGACGATCTCCCGTCCCGCCGCCAGGACCACGCCTGTGGCCGTGGCCAGCAGCAGGGCGACGCGTACGGATACCGGCGGGCCGGTGACGAGGAGCACCGCTCCCCCGGTGGCGGTGGGCAGGAGGGCGAGCAGCAGGAGCCGCTCCCGGCCCAGCACCAGCAGGACGGTGGCCGCCGCCAGGTACAGCGCCTGGCCCGCCGCGTAGGCGGTGGCCCCGGCGGGGGCGGGGAACGCCACCGCGACCGCGATGGCCAGCAGGGCGCCGAGCGGGGCACCCCACAGCAGCGTCCGGCCGGCGGCGGCGCGCCCGCCGGTGCCCAGCCGGAGGTACGCGCGGTGGGCGAAGCCCTGGTTCCAGGCCCAGGCCGCGAGCGCGGAGGCGACGAGTGCCCCGGTACCGGCGGGCAGACCGTGGCCGTCCCGGCCACCGGCCATCATCGGGGCTCCGAGCGCGTAACCGAAGCCGGGCAGGGTGAACACCAGGGCGCGCAGGACGAATTGGCCGGGGTGCACCCGCCACGGGTCGGGGCGGGGGCCGGGTTCGGGGTGGCCGCGCGGGACCCGTGCGTACAGTTCCGCCGCGAGTTCGAAGGCGTCGCGGCGGCCGTAGCGCTCGGTGATCTGCTCGCCGGTCAGCCCGTCGGCCTCCAGGACGGCCGCTATCTCGTCGGGGTGGACGGCCGCGGCGCAGACCTCGGCGAGTTCCTCGGCGAGGTCGTCGACCGGGTCGGCGGCCCAGCGCGGCCGGGGCCGCGGGCGGGTCCGGGGGTGCGCGGCGGCGAGGTCGTGGACGGGTTCGGGCTCGTCGGGCACGAGCCGCAGCAAGCCGCTCATCCGGCACCGCCCGCCGCCAGGGCCATGACGGGCACGGACTCCGGACGGAACGTCCGCACGAACTCGGGCTGCCCGGTGCGGGCCAGGTCGTGGTAGATGTCGCGGAAGGAGTCGATGGTCTGGCGGAGGGTGAACTGCTCGATCACCCGCAGCCGGGCCGACTCGCCCATCCGGGCCCGCAGCGCGGGGTCCGTCAGCAGCCGCAGCGCGGCTTTCGCCATGCTCTCGGGGTCGCGGGGCGGCACGACGAGCCCGCTGTCGCCCACCGCCTCGCGGACGCCGCCCACGTCCGTGGAGACGGTGGCGCGCCCGCACGACATGGCCTCGATCAGGGTGAAGGGGAAGCCCTCGCTGATGCTGGAGAGCATCACCACGTTGCCCGCGGCGTAGGCGTCGCGGATGTCCTCGACCCGGCCCTCGAAGGTGACCCCGTCGGCGACGCCCAGCTCGGCCGCGAGGCCCTCGCAGGCGGTGCGGTAGCCCTCCCCGCCGCGCGGGGTGCCGCCGAAGAGCCGCAGCCGGGCGGCCGGGATCTGGGCCCGGACGAGCGCGAAGGCGCGGATGAGGGTCTCCAGTCCCTTGATGGGGTCGACGCGCCCCGCCCAGCTGAGGGTGGGGGTCTCCGGTTCCGGGCCGGCGGGCGGGAACGCGGCGGGGTCGACGCCGTTGTAGACGGTGCGGATGCGGTCGGGCGGGGTGCCGCCGTGTTCCTCCCAGCGCCGGTTGTAGCGGTTGCCCGGGGTGACCAGGGCGGCGCGGCGGTAGCTCTCCTCGGCCAGCAGCCGGAACAGCCCCAGCATCAGGGCCTTGACCGGCCAGCGGTAGGGCTCGGCGCGGAAGCCGAGGTAGCGCTCGCGCAGATAGATGCCGTGTTCGGTGAGGAGGAAGGGCGTGCCGTGGCGGTGGTGGGCGAGCAGCCCGGGCACCGCCGCGAGACCTCCGCTCACCGCGTGGGTGACCCCGTCGGCCGGCGGGGTGGCGCCCAGCGGGCGCAGCGCGTGCTCCAGCAGGTCGGTGGCGGTCAGCGCGTCGTGCAGCGTGGGCCGGGCGGCGGCGGTGGCCAGCTCGGGGCGGTTCCACACCCGGACCAGGGCGCGGGCGGCGGCCTCGCCGCGCAGCGCCGCCGGCAGGGTGCCCGCCGCGGCGTACTCGGCGAGCCGGTAGAAGGTGCGCGGGAAGTGGTGTTCCTGGGCGGGGTCGAGGAGGGCGAGCAGGAACCGTTCGTAGGCGGTGAGGAAGCGGCGCAGCGCCCGGCCGCGCGGGGCGCGGCCGGCCGGGGGCGGCCCCCACAGCGGGAGCGTGTCCACGCTCCGGACGTGGCCGGGCAGTTCCCAGGCGAGCGGTTCCCGGCCGGTTCCGGTCACGGCGATGATCCGGAAGTCGATGTCCGGCATGCCCTGGACCAGCTGGTCACACCACACGCTCACCCCGCCGTGGCTGTGCGGGTAGGTCCCCTCGGTGAGCAGTGTCACCGAGGGGGTGTCCAACGCCGGTTCGGCGAACGGTCCGTGCATGAATTCTGTTCTCTCCGGGAGACGGTGGGGCGTGGGGTGGTTCGGCACGGAGGACACGGGGCGGTTCAGCGCCGGGCGGGGGCTCCGGTCCCGGGGCGCACGGGGTGGCCGACGCCCTTGGGGACCGTGAGCGCGGCGGCCGGGGGCTGCACCCGGGCGGCGGTCCCGGGCGCGGTGCGGCCGGCCGGGCTGTCGCCGGGCAGGGTGAAGGTGAGCCGGGGCAGTCCGTCGGGGGCGGCCCAGCCGGAGCGGGCTCCGGCGTAGGCGGCGCCGAACGGGGTGCTGTCCGCGCCCTTGGCCTGCGTGGTGCCGTTCGGCAGGGTCGCGGGTGCCTCGACCCCGGTGGGGGCCTCGACGGTGACCGTGTTGCCGGTCCGGTAGGCCGTGACCTTCCCGGCGTCGAGCGCGGCGTCCCAGGCGGCCCGCTTGCGCAGCTCCGTGGCGACGTCCCGCATCCGGAGGTTGACCAGGGGCGTGTTGTCGGCGAAGAGGGCGGAGTAGTCGCTGAGGACCTTCTCCATGACGGTGTAGCCCAGGCGTTCCTCGGAGAGGTTGGACTGGTGCATGAAGTGCGGCCGCGGGTCGTTGGCCAGGACGTGGCCGAGGGCGATGCGGGATTCGAGGGGCGCGATGTAGGACGCGAATCCGGTTTTGACGTCCAGCGGGGCCTTCAGGCAGGTGGTCGTCGTGGAGTTCTCGCAGAAGCCGCTGCCGCCGTCGGACTTCTTGGTGTAGAGCCAGTTGTACTCGTCGGTCTGCTCGGCGGCCGTGCCGACGTTGTAGTAGACGTTCATCGGGTAGCGGGGCACGGTCAGCGCGGTTCCGACCTGGCGCTGGCGCGGTTCGCGCGAGTTGTCGCTGGCGATCGAGCCGACTCCGCTCGCGGTGAGGACGGGCGCGAGTTCGGGGTTGTCGGTGTTCTGCTGGGGCAGCGTCCTGAGGCCGGAGTGCTCGCCGGTCACCAGCTCGTCCCGGTCGAGGGCCAGCCCCTGGCGGGCCGCCCAGGCGAGGTTGTCGTTGATCTGGCCGTTGATGGTCTGGCGGCTGACCCAGCGCGTCCTGCCGAAGAGGTCGGTGGCGCACTTCCAGGGCACGACGGAGGTGTTCTGCTCACAGCCCAGGAAGGCGTGGGTGTAGGTGTGGTTGATCCAGCGGTAGGACTTCTGGTCGGTGACGAGCTGTCGCAGCAGCGGGTCCTCCGCGCCGCCGTGCTCCGCCTTGTACTCCTCGCTGCCGACGCCGTTGTAGGCGAGGTCCAGAGGGAGGCCGTGGCCCTCGGACCACTGTTTGGCGTAGGCCGCGTCGGCGGCCGTCATCCGGATCGGCGGGCTCTGGGCACCGGGGTTGCCCGGGCAGTCGACGTCACCGGGGGTGCACTTGAGCTTGGTGTCCCAGCGGTCGTCGGAGGCGAAGACGTCGTCGACGTGCACGCCGAAGTAGTTGCGTGCGGCGCCCAGGTGGACCCCC
Organism: Streptomyces sp. NPDC042259; assembly: GCF_055582085.1. Classification (NCBI taxonomy): domain Bacteria; kingdom Bacillati; phylum Actinomycetota; class Actinomycetes; order Kitasatosporales; family Streptomycetaceae; genus Streptomyces; species Streptomyces sp. NPDC042259. The sequence goes on from NZ_JBVJDW010000002.1 coordinate 478,110, forward strand.
TGGGTCAGCCACTCCACGATGCCCCGGGAGACCAGCCGGAACTGTGACTGGTACCGGTTGTAGACGAAGGTGACGACCAGTTCGCTGCGGCCGTCGTGGTCGTACCGGCCGATCAGCGAGCCGCGCGCGGAGCCACCGGGTATGGGGGCGTCGAGGTAGCTGGTGTACGTCGCGCCGTTCGCCTGCTTCTCCAGCGGGGTCGCGAGATAGCCCCAGCTCTCGTTGACGGCGGTGTCGTTGTCCTCGAAAGGAACGTTTCTTTTCAGATAGCCGAACGGCCCCGCGGCCCCGTCCCCGGTCACCTGGGCCGACTTGCCGTCCAGGGAGCCGCTGTAACCGGACCCCTGGGGGGTGTTGAGCCCCACGGCCGGGCGGGCGTAGGTGTAGGCGTCCACCTGCCGGATACCGAAGCGCTTCTCGTACCCGGCCAGGGCCGCCATCTCCGGCGAATTGGCCCCGAAGGGATTGTCGTTGGGCAGTACCACGCCCTGGAATCTGGCGCGCGGTCTGCCGTCCACGGTGTCGCTCAGGAACGCCTCGTCGATCCGCGGGCGGCCGGAGTCCGCCAGGGTGATCTTCGTGTACGGCGTGCCGGCTTCGTCGAGTTCGGCGCGGATCGCCTCGGTGGCGGGCCCGCCGTCGTCGACGACCAGCACCCGCAGGTCGATCCTGGGCTCCGCGTCGGCGGCGACGGCGCCGCCCGCCGGTAGCGTCACAGCCAGTAGGGCCGCCGAGGCGCATGCCGCGGCCAGCCGGGTCGCACGACCCATGATGTTCTCCCCCCCATGACGGAACGGCGCGCGAGGGCGTCGTCCGTACGGTTCATCCCGTGCGCATGGCGTCGATACCGCCACTGAGCGCACCCCGAGTAGTCCCCACATCCGGCTCCACTGCGGCCCGGGACCCCATCCCGGCCGCGTCCGCTCCTCCCCTGCCGCGGTACGCGCGCCGATGCCCGTACCCGTGCCGCACGACCGGAGCCGGGACCGCGCGGCGGTGATCCGGGCGGATGGCACAGCGGTGCCACACCCCCCGAGAAGCGCGCTGAGCCTCTCGACCGCCCAGCCATATAGTGCGCCATGCCCGCAGGCCGCGCGGGGCGCACTGAGGAGGAGCCCGGCGCTCGTCACCTGGCGTTGTCCGGAATTCAACTCGACCCGGGCCGCGCCCGGTTACGGACCGATCGGCTCCGGGCGAGTGGCCATCGCCGGGATGACCTGTGGCGACATTGGTCTATGCCCCGTTCGTATGCCCGCCGCGCGAGCGCCGGGCGGGGGGACCTCCCGGGCATCGGACGGCGCCAAGATCGGCCTGATGACGGCTGTCGGAATTGCCGGTTGCGGTGACAATTCGACGGGTGTGCTCGGCGGCGATCACCCGTAACTCCGTTGGACTACCGGCGCGTCGGGCGCGAATTTCCGGAAACCGCGCGACCGGTCCGATATTGTGCCGAGTTTGTTCCCGGGCCGTTTTCGGCTCTCCCGGGCGACGCGCCGAGTGGCCGGGGGCCGGGCTCCGGGGCAGAGGGCCGGCTCCAGGGCAGGGCACGGTGCCTCCGCGACGACGGGGTTCCCGCCCGGGGGTGGTGCCCGCCGAGACACCACCGCACGCGCGTGGCGCAGCACCAGCCGCCCGGCCGGGCACTGCGCCCGGGGGCCCCGGCCCGTACCGCTCGTACGGGCCGGGGCCCGGCCCTTGCGGCCCGTAGGGTCAGCGCCTGCCGCGCACCCGGCCGAGCAGCGCCTTCAGCTGGGCCCGCTTGCGTGGGTCCCGGGCGGCCCGCTTGCCCTCACTGATGACCCGGCGGCCCTGGGGGCTCCGGGCGAAATTCCTGATCCGGTCGATCAACCCTGCCATGACCCCTACCTCCGGTCGCTCAGGGCCCGGCGCGGCCCACGTGGTTCGAGACTCTGTCCCTACCCACGGACCGGGGGTCTCACGTACCGGGTTTGCGGCCGTAGACCTGGACGTCGTCACCGTTGCGGAGCATGGACCAGTACTTCTTCGCATCCGCCGTGCGCATGTTGACGCAGCCGTGCGAGCCGGGCGGCGACCAGACGCTGCCGCTGATGGCATGGAAGGCCTGCCCGCCGTCGAAGAACTGGCTGTAGGGCATGCGGACCTTGTAGATGCTCGACCAGTGGTCGATCGACCGCCAGTAGATCTTCTTCGCGCCGGTACGGGTCTCGTACCCGTCCCGGCCCGTGCGCACCGGTACCGGGCCGAACTTGAGGGCCTTGCCGTCCTGGATCCAGCTGATCTGGCGCGTGAGGTCCACACAGGCTATGCGGCCCTTGTTCACCGGGCACTTCCCGGCGGCGTTCGGATCGCGTTTGGTGATCTCCGCCTCCATCGCCCGCCAGGTCACCGGGCCCGCGTAGCCGATATTGGGGCGGATGCCGTGTTCGTTCTGGAATGCCTGGATCGCCCGGCAGTCCTCCGGCGACTGCCGTCCGTCGACCGGGCGGCCCAGGAACTTCTCCGCGTCCTTCTGGTACGGCCCGGTCTGTGTCGTGCACGTGCTGGCCGCTGCCTGGGCGGTCCCGCCCAGGGCCACCGTCAGTGGCGCCGTGAGTCCGACGACCCCCAGCAGCACGGCCGTTCGGCGTGCGGCGGCGGATCCCGTCTTGGTTCTCGCTCTGCTTCCCATACGGGGTATGACCCCTCACCCGGCCCGGCGGTTGCACGCCCGGGCCCCCGACTTGCGCCGCCCCCTCCGGCCCGCCCCGGCACGTGGCGGGATCCGGGCTTGTGGGGTCCGGATGCCGGTGATTCGATGCCGCCATTCCGGTGCGGTGGCCCCGGTGTTCTCCCATCGAAAGGAGACGCACGCATGTCCAGGAACTCTGTGCGAAACGGTGGAAGCAGCGCGCTCGACCTGCCGAGAACACCGACGGGATTCGACCAGGTCTTTCACGCGATACAGGCCCGGAAGCCACGGCGGATCGCGGTTTCGCCCACCGAACCGCGCTGGCGCACCGATTATGTGCAGACCGACGCCACGGGCCCGCGCACGTCGCTCCAAGAATTCGGCTACCGCCGGGAAGAACTCGGTCACGCGCACGGCGGACTCGACGACACCGCCACCGTCGGACCCGCGCGAATCCTCACCCCGGACGGCATCGACCGGCTGGCCGAGGTGTGCGACCAGCTGGAGGGCGCGGCGGGCGGCGGCCGTTTCATCGCGACGCGCCGGCTGCGCGGCGCCGATCTCGTATCGCCGTTCATCAACAACATGATGCGCGACCGGATTTTCCTGCTCACCTGCTCCCGGCTGGCGGGAGTTCCCTTGATTCCGCATCCGTTGCGCATTCCCACCGCGCAGATCAATTACTTCGAGGGCCGAGGCCGGCCGGAGATCGTACGGTGGCACCGCGACGGCATGGACTATGTCTTCACCATCCAGCTCAGCGGTGACGACGATTACGAGGGCGGGCGCTTCACGTATTTCCAGGGGCGCACCGATGAATTCGCGGGGGTGACCGCGGGCGACCCACGGATCCGGGAGGCGCCGTGCGGGGAGCGCGGGACCACGCTGTTCCTGCACGGGAGCCGGATCTTCCACGCGGTCACCCCGGTGACCGACGGCCGCCGGGTGACCTTGGTGATCTCTCTCTTCTGTCCCTACTTCGCACGGCGGGACTCCAATACGTTCTGGCACCTGGCGGGCGACGACGGCATTCCCGCCACGATCCCGAGCTGGCTGCGCCTCAAATGGCCGGTACGCGACCCGGCCATGGACTACAGCCTGCGGGCGGGCAGCCCGGCCATCACGTGGGAGGACTTGCACGGGTCTTAGGGCCGCTCGGCCGACCGGCGGGTCTTTCGGCTACGAGCCTAGGCCCGTAGCCGGGCCAGCAGTTCGTCCCCGGCGGGGTACGGGCGCTCCTCGGGCAGCAGCCGGGTCGCCGCTTCCGTCTCGCCGGACCGCACCAGGGCGTGGATCTCGTGTGCCAGCGGGGTCACGTCGGTGATGGCGACCGTCCACTCGTCGGCGTAGCGGCGCGCGGCCTCGCCCGAGAGCCCGAGCTGGAGGGACCGGTACGGCAGCGCGGCCAGGCGCAGGTCGCGCTCGGGGTCCCACTGCACCCGCGCCGGTGCCCGGCGCAGCTCGCGGCGCCAGGTGTCCCGGTCGGGGTGCACACCGCGCTCGTAGTGCGACAGCGCGGCGTGGCGCAGCGCCCACTCGAAGCCCTCACGGGTGATCTCGACGGCGAGGACCGTCTCCTGCCCCTCCTTGGTGCCCCAGCCGCAGCGGTACATCATCCACAGGAAGGAGGGCTTGATCCATGTCATCCGGTCGCGCTTCCACGCGGCCGGGAAGCGCCCGTCGCGTGCCGCCGGAACGCCGATCGCGGGGGTGTAGGCCTGGTAGACGGTGACCGTGGAGTCGGTGTGGAGCGCGCGGATGCGGTGGTTCGGTTCGTGCATGACGACCACCTTGAGCCACGTCGGCCCGCGTTGACCAGTGGTTTTACGGTACGGGCGGGGGCGTGCGGGTCACAGCCAGCCGTTGCGGCGGAAGCCCCGGTGGATGGCGTAGCAGGCGGCGGCGATGACGAGGAGGACGAGCGGGTATCCGTACGTCCAGTGCCGCTCGGGCATGTGCTCGAAGTTCATGCCGTAGACCCCGCAGACCATGGTGGGTACGGCGACGATGGCGACCCAGGCGCTGATCCGGCGCATGTCCTCGTTCTGCGCCACGGTGACCTGGGCGAGATGCGCCTGCAGGATGGAGTTGATCAGCTCGTCGAGGGCGATGATCTGCTCGGCGACCCGGGCCAGATGGTCGGCGACGTCGCGGAAGTACGTCCGCAGTTCCTGGTCGACCACGGGGTACGGGTTGGTCGACAGCTCCCGCACGGGCCGGTCCAGAGGTATCACGGCCCGTCGGAATTCCAGGAGTTCCCGCTTGAGCTGGTAGATCCGGCCCGCGTCGGCGGGGCGGTCGCTGCCGCTGGCGAAGACCTCGGCCTCGACGTCGTCGATGTCGCCCTGCACGGAGTCGACGACGTCGAGGTAGTCGTCGACCGTGTGGTCGGCGATGGCGTGCAGGACGGCGGCGGGCCCCTTCGCGAGCAGCTCGGGGGTGGCCTCCAGCTGCTCGCGCAGCGGGCCGAGGGAGCCGTGGCCGCCATGCCGGACGGTGACCACGAAGTCATGGCCGGTGAACACCATGATCTCTCCGGTGCCCACCACCTCGCTCGTCGCGGTCAGCTTGTCGTGGTCGACGTAGCAGACCGTCTTGAGGACGGTGAAGAGCGTGTCGTTGTAGCTCTCCAGCTTGGGGCGCTGGTGGGCGTGGACGGCGTCCTCGACGGCCAGCGGGTGGAGGCCGAACAGCGTGGCGATGTCGGCGAACTGCTCCACGGTGGGCTCGTGCAGCCCGATCCAGACGAAGCCGTCGCCCGCCTCGCGTACGTGCTTGATCGCCTCCTCGGCGGGGCAGTCGTCCTCCTGCCGGACGCCACCGAGGTAGACGGCGCAATTGACGACGGCCGATCCGAGCGGTGAGCGTGCCGGGTGGCTGAGGTCCACCGCGTGGCGGCGGCGCCTCAGCCGCACCGCTTTGCGCAGCTGGCCGGTCATCGACATACGGGTTCCTCCTCCAGGTCGGCGGACAGTCTGCCACCTCGGGGCCCGGCGGGCCCAGCTCGCCCGGCGCGGCCCGCCCGACGGGGAACGCCCACGTCGCCGTCCGCGCGGTGCGGGGCTCTCAGCCGCCGGAGCAGGGGAAGAAGTCGACGAGCAGCATGTCCCGCAGGCCGGTGCGGGCGCCGGCGGCGGGGCGGACCGGGGAGACGCCGTGCAGGACGCGCCGGTCGTCGAGGACGATGGTCTCCATGGGGGTGGTGAGCAGGGCGTGGTGGATGCGGCGTCGGCGCAGGTCGTAGAGGCTGGATTCGGCGCCCTCGACGTCCTCGCGCCGGATCAGCACCTGGGCGACGTAGCTGTGGCCGTCCTGGTGGACTCCCTCGGGCGCGGGGTGGCCGTCCGTGTCCGTGGTGGCGGTGACGCGTATCTGGTGGACGCCGCAGGTGTCGATGCCGGTGCGGGGGCCGGGGAGCCGCTCCCAGAGGGTGCGCACGACCGTGTGCAGCGCGGCGCCGGACGCCACGGCGTCGTCGAGCGGGGCGAACATGCGGTCCACGCCGCCGTGCACCTTGTTCACGGCCCGGTCCTGGAAGAAGGCGGCGTGCGGCCGTTTCTCGAGCCGGTCGGGCAGCAGCCGGAAGGATCCGTAGCGGCGGAACCGGTAGGGCGTGGCGGTGCCCAGGTGCGCGTCGGCCGGCAGGTCGTGCCAGGAGTCGGTGAACCGTGCGACCGCGTCCTGGGGAACCTCGGCCAGCGCGGCCGCGAGGAGCTCCGGGCCGAACTGCACGAAGGGAGCGCCGTGGCCGGCGCGTGCGGTGCGGTCGTCGGGGCCCGGTTCCGGTGCGTTGCCGGGCGCGGCGCCGGAGGCGTCCGGTGCCCGCAGTGGCGCTGTGGTCATGGTTTCCTTGCCTTCGTACGGGCCTTGTCACGGGCCTTCGTGCGGATGTGCGCGGGGCACCGGGTCACGGGGGTTGAACGAACGTAGCAAGACCGGCCACCGTGGGGTATCGGCCGAGGCGGCCGGAAAAGTCACATACAAAGGCCTGTTGACAAACGCGTGGGTGCCCGGTCGGCCCATGCCGACCGGGCACCCGTGACACCTGCTCGGCCCGTCAGCCGAGGACCGCGGAGATCCGTTCGAACGGCACGAGCTTGAAGTTCTGGTTGCCGCTGGTCCCCGGGGCGGAGTTGGTGCCGTCCTGGCAGACGAAGACCCCACCGGGGAACTTCGCACCGAGGGGCGCGGCGGTGGCGTCGATGCCGTCGGTGTCCTCGCAGCCGTCGGCGGCCGTCCCCTTGGTGACGGCGAAGCGGCCGAGATAGCCGCCGCCGGTGCGGTCGTAGACGGCGAAGTCGTCGCTGCCTTGCGAGGAGACGATGAGGTAGCGGCCGGCGGCGGTGATGCCCTCGACGTCGGCGGTGAGATGACCGCCGGACCCGGTGGAGTCGAGCTTGGTGCGGGTGGTGCCGGCGGTGGGCTCGGCGCCGTAGGCCCACACGCCGACGTCCTCCTCGCCGACGTAGAGCTTGCCGGTCCGCTCGTCGGCGTAGCAGCCCTCGACGGCGGAGCCCGCGTCGAAGAGGCGCACGGAGGTGGCGTCGACCTGGTCGCCGCGCACCGCCAGCTCCCACTGCTCTACGCGGCCGGAGGTGGAGTTGGGGTAGGCGTACAGCTTGCCGCTGGTGGGCGAGGTGTACATGCAGATGCCGTGCGCGGTGACCTCGGTGGCGACGTCCTTGAGGTGCGTCAGCTTCCGGGTGGCCGGGTCGATGCGGTAGATGTGCATCGCGCCGCCGCCCGCAGCCTCGTCGTCGGCGGAGACGACGATGTCTCCCCGCAGGTCGACGTTGTTGCCGTGGTCCCCGTGGATCCGCTGGACGCGGTTGCCGGAGAGGTCGTGGACCTCCAGCGCGCCCTTCTTGTCGGTGGCGACCACGACGGACCGGGACGGGTCGGTGGGATGGACCCAGATCGCCGGGTCGTCGGCCGCGTCACCGCTGTGCGACACCGGGGCGGTCTCCACGGTGGCGGTCACCGGGAAACGGCCGGGGGCGGCCTGCGCGGTACCGGTCGAGTGCAGGAGCAGCGCCCCGGTCGCGAGGGCCAGGGCGGCCGAGGCGGCGCGCGGACGTACGGGGGTGGCCAGGGGCCTCATGGGAGAAAGCCTTCCGGAGACGACGACATCGCGGCGAAGGTACGTTCGACAACGGACGGAGCGGTGAACTCCCATGGAACCCCGGGCGGCCGTTCGCTGCCTACCCGTCGGTCACTCCGCGGTGCGCATCGCCTGTTCGAGGAGGGCCGCGGTCGTGACCGCCGTCGCCCGCGTGGTCTCGTCCTCGGCGGTGCGGGCCAGTTCGCCCAGCAGCACGGCGGCGGCCTGGAGCACCCCGACGTGCACGGTCGTGGTCCGCAGGGCGGCGAGCGCGGCGGCGGCCTGCTCACCGGAGGACGCGGCGGGGCCGGGGATCAGAGTGCTGACGCCACGTCCGAGCGCGGTACGGGGCGAGGGCTGAGGTGTCGTGGTGCTCACAGGTGCAGTCTTCCCCACCGGGGGCCCTCGCGGGTACGGACGCCCGCCTTCGCCCCGCGGGGGCGACGGTGACCAGCACCACGGCAAACCGGCTGGCGGCGGACGCCCTGCCCATGGCAGAGTGATCACCACGCCGAAGGGGCGTAGCTCAGCTGGCCAGAGCAGCGGACTCCAAACCCGCTAGTCGCAGGTTCAAATCCTGTCGCCCCTGCTGAGGGTCAGTCAGGCACATTGCCTCTGACCTGCAAAAACGCGCGAAGAGGGGCTGTCGCACTAGGTGCGGCAGCCCCAACGCCGTCATGAGCCCAAATTTTGGGAACACCGTGGGAACGCAACTGGCCCTCCAAAGGCCTGCCGTCACGCCATGGCTGGCATCGTTGAGTGCCCGAAGTCCGACGGTTCGCTGACCTTCCAGGTGCGTTGGCGCGACGGTGGGAGCCGAGGAAGCAAGGTCGAGACCGAGAACTTCCGCGACGTCGACCACACGCACGCCGAGTGAGCGGCGACGCGGGCGTGGGTGTCTCACTGCCGTACCGAACTGCCCGGAACGGACCGCAACAAGGGCGTCTGGGGCGAGGAAGACTCGGCCGGCACGGACGGTGACGACGACTACGGGAGGGCCTGGATACGGACGGCCGGTTCAGGGCCGCGCTGCGGGGAGAAGCCGTGCCGGCACGGCTGCTTGCCCACTCCCTGTTCGGTCATGGATCGTGGCCCGCCGGTCTGTGATGACCTTGCCCGGCCCAGACAGCGACACCAGATGGTGAAACCGCAGTCGTCGAGGTTGCCAAGCGGGGGGGGCCGCCGACGGCTGGCATGAGCCCGGCTCGGGCCGGACTCTCAGTAGCACAGACAGTAAGTGAAATGACAGGGCTGTCGGGTCCTTTACTCGCGTAAAAATCATGCATAGAAATGATCAAGCTGCTGGTTGGGGTCGTCCGTCTCCGTCTCGCACACCTTCGGCCGGTGGCAGATCACGCATGCCACAACCCGAGGAGGACCTACGTGTCTACGGGCATACCGTCACGCACTGAGTTCCGTCGCGCCACCTTCTCCGTGGCCGGGCTGACAGCTGCGAGCCTGCTGTTCGGCGCCGGAGCGGCGCACGCAGCGGATGCGACCGTAGCGGACCGGGCTGCCACCGCCGCCGTGCAGCAGGACGCGAGAGCGGAGCAGCTGACCGCGGAACAGTACGAGTTCATCAACAACGGCCTGGGCCTCGAGGCCCAGGCCGAGATCGAGGACGTCATGGCGTCCGGCGGGGAGTCGGGCCGGGCCACGAGGGCCTTCCCGATCGCCGCGGCCGCGATCGCCGCAGCGGCGTGGTGTGCCAAGGGAGCCGTGGCCAGCGTCCCCACGTCGGTCCTCAGCGATGTCGCCGACGGGAAGTTCTCCGGAAAGGGCACCTACGCGAAGAACGCCATCGTCGGCTGCCTCGGCGGCGAAATCGGCGGCTGGGCATGGAAGGTGCTGCCTGGCTGGGTGAAGAACAAGGCCGTCTCCCTCGTCGCTGCCTTCATCATCAAATACATCCGCTAGCCGACAGCCTGGTCGGCGGCCGCCGCGCCGCCGACCAGGTTCGGACCGGGACCAGGACCATGATCTACTTCACCCTCGCCGCCTTCCTCGTACTGGGGCTGGTGTCCCTCCTCGCCGCCGTCACCGGGTACCGGGGACAGGTCTGTGACCGGCACCAGGGGTACGAGGTCCCACGCACCGTCATGGAGGACCGGGAACTGGCGGCGAAGGCGAACGAGCTCATCGCGTTCTGGTGCACCGGCGCCGCCGTTCTCAGTATCCCCCCTTTGGTCCCGCTGATCGGCATGCTCCTCAAGGACGGGGACCCGTCCCTGTCTGCCGGCGCGCTGCTGGCGATGGCCGGATACGGCTCCGTCATCGTGGTGGTCTGCCGATACCCGTTCGAGAAGATCCGGCGCATGGGGTGAGCTCAGGCAGGTACGCGGGCGGTGAGCTGCACATTCATCCCGTGCCGCTTGTGCTTGGGGGAGGGACTCCCAAAACCCGCTAGTCGCAGGTTCAAATCCTGTCGCCCCTGCCGAGGAAACCAGGCTCTGACCTGGGTTCACGTCGAAGGCCCGAACCGCGAGCGCGGTTCGGGCCTTCGACGTTTCCCCGGATGCGGGAACCCGGCCCACCCCACGCCGGAACAACGGGGTGAGCCGATCCCCACCACCGCTCACCGTTCGAGCAGATGGTCCCGACCGGGCGGGCGGTGCGAGGGGCGGGCTTTGTCACTTCCCTCCGTGGGCTTTTCGAGTTGTGGCCTGACGCACTCCGGGCAGTGTGAGCGCACGGTCGCGGGTGATCGCGGGTCGGCGGAGTCCTCCGCCGAGACGATCACCTGCATGAGGCGACCGCACTGCCGGCAGTTGAGGCAGTCGCGGTCCTGGTCCCTCAGCGCGGCCTTGCGGATGCGATCTAAAGACGTCTGTTCGTTGTCGTCCATGGCGTATGTTTCCCGTCTCCATGGTCCCCTCTCGGGCACGTCGTGCCCGGACCCATACTGCCCAACGCCATGCGCCACCCGGCCTCCGGTGGGCGGTTCGCGCATGCCTGTCACCATGGCGGGTACGCCCCTCCCGTACACGATGTCGCGGAAGTGGCCCAAGAGAGAAGGGTGTCGGAAGTGATTCGCAAGCTGCAGGCGGTCGCGCTGGACTGCGCTGATCCGGTACGGCTCGCCGAGTTCTACGCGGAGCTGCTCGGCGGCCGGGTGGTCTCGGACGACGGGGATTCCGACTGGATCGAGGTGCACGGGTTCGAGGGGACACCGCTGGCGTGCCAGCGGGTGGACGGCTACCTACCGCCCGAATGGCCCGGCCAGGAGCGCCCGCAACAGCTCCACCTGGACTTCGACGTGGACGACCTGGACGCGGAGGAGAAGCGGGTGCTCGCCCTCGGCGCGACCGTGCTGGAGCGGACGGACCAGGTGCACCCCGGGGCCAACTGGCGGGTCTACGCCGACCCGGCGGGCCATCCGTTCTGTCTCTGCCTCCACTGAGACCTTCGGGCCCGATGAAGGCAGGTGGAGCCTAGTGGAGCCCGGTGGAGTGGGCCGGTGGGGCTGTCGCGACGACTGCGACAGCCCCACCGTCGTTCCCGGCCCCGGCGCCCCGTCACCACCCTGTCGTCACGTGGTGGGAGGCCCGTGCGGGGGCGGGGGTGTCGCGGGAGGCGTGGGGTGCCCCGGGGGAGGCCCCTGGGGAGCGGGCGGGTGCTGCCCGGGCGGATACGGCTGCCACGTGTACGGAGGTGGATACGGGCTGGACCGGCCCGGCGGGTACGGGAGCGCGGGCGGAACCGGGTCCGGTCTCGAGGCCACCAGCCGGATCAGGGCCGCCAGCAGGCCCGGCCCCACGATCACCGCCGCGACGATGAACGGCGCGTACCGCTCCTCGGTGGAGCCCCACGGACGTGGCCGCTCGTTCTCGCTGTACAGGAACGCTCCCAGCAGGACGAGGAGGGAGATGCCCACGTAGATGCCGATCCACAGCCGCCGCGCGGACGGGTTGCGCACGGGAATGACGGCCAACAGCAGCCAGACGAGCGCCAAGGGCAGCATGAAGGTGAAGGCCACTCCTCGACCTCCCTTCCCTCACTGGGATTTCGGAGCAAGCATCATGTCGCGTCCGCGTGACGAACGTAAGGGGGCCGGGACGCCGGAATGCGGGGGCACCGGCATCCCGGGCCGGTCGTCGGATCCCGGCCCCCGCGGACGCCGGTAGACGCGCGGAAGGGGAAGGCGTCAGCCGAGCGCGTGCCCGGTGGTGGCGTCGACATGGTCGGGTACCGGGTCGTGCCGGTCCCCGACGGTGGACGTGCCGGTCGGCTCGAACAGCAGGATCGAGGCCCCGGCGGTGGAGAACGGACGGTGTTCCACCCCGCGCGGGACGACGAACACCGATCCCTTCGGCAGCACGACGACGCGCTCGCCCCCTCCCCCGGGTCCCCCGGGCTCGCCGTCACGGAGGCCGATGCTCAGCTCGCCGTCGAGGACGTGGAAGAACTCGTCGGTGTTCTCGTGCGTGTGCCAGACGTGTTCCCCCGCCACCTTCGTGATACGGACGTCGTAGTCGTTGACCTGCGTGACGATCCGCGGGCTCCACAGTTGGTCGAAGCTGTTCAGCGCGGTCGACAGGTCGATCGGTTCGTTGATCATTCGGTCATCATGGGCGTTGGCGACCGGACGGGACGAGTGCTAGGAATCGCATATGTCGCATGGATCCTCGCACCGGGTGGCCGTTCTCGTCGACGAGGGCTCCAACCCCTTCGAACTCGGCGTCGCCACCGAGCTGTTCGGGCTGCGCCGCCCCGAGATCGACCGGCCGTGGTACGACTTCACGCTCTGCGCCGCCTCGCCCGCAGTGCGGATGAACGACGGGATGTTCACGCTCTCCGGCGTCGCCGGGCTGGAGGCGGCCGACGCCGCCGACACCCTGATCGTGCCCAACCGCCCCGAACCCCGTACCTCGCCGGACCCGGCGGTGACGGCCGCGATCCGGCGGGCCGCCGGACGGGGCGCCCGTCTGGTGAGCTTCTGCACCGGCGCGTTCACCCTCGCCGCGGCCGGGGTCCTCGACGGCCGCCGGGCGACCACGCACTGGAAGTGGGCGGCGGAGTTCTCGGCCCGCTACCCGGAGGTCCGCCTCGAACCCGACGTCCTGTTCGTGGACGACGGCGACGTGCTGACCGCCGCGGGAAGCGCCGCCGCGCTGGATCTCGGCCTCTATCTGATAAGCCGTGACCACGGCGCCGAGACCGCGAACACCGTCAGCCGGCGGCTGGTGTTCGCGGCGCACCGCGACGGCGGCCAGCGGCAGTTCGTCGAGCGGCCCGTGCCCGCCGTCCCCGAAGCCTCGCTCGCGCCCCTGCTGTCCTGGGCCCTGGAGCGCCTGGAGCAGCCGCTCTCCGTGGCGGACCTGGCGGCCCGTGCGGCCGTCAGCCCGGCCACCTTGCACCGGCGCTTCCGGGCCGAACTCGGCACCACGCCACTGGCCTGGCTCACCGGCGAACGGGTCGCGCTGGCCTGCCGGCTGATCGAGCGCGGCGAGCTACGGCTCGACGTGATCGCCCGGGCCAGTGGCCTGGGAACGGCCTCGAACCTCCGGGCGCGGCTGCGCCGGCGTACCGGGCTCAGCCCGACGACCTACCGCCGGCGGTTCGGCCCGGCCACTCCCGGGCCGATGCGCTGACCGGCTCGTCCGGCGGCCGGGGGTTACGCGATCCAGGCGGAGCCGGCCCGCGGGGGGGAAGCGCCGCGACAGGGGGCACGCACAGGAAGACCGGGGGGTTCCGCTCTGGGCGATTCCGCTGAGAGCATGGGGCGCTTCCCCGCCGCCGCGTCCGGGGTGCACAGTCACGGTCATGAGACTTCTGATGCTGGGTGGAACGGAGTTCGTGGGCCGCGCCGTCACCGACGAGGCGCTGGCCCGGGGCTGGGAGGTGACCGTCTTCCACCGCGGCCGCCACGAGGCCGCGCCGGGCGTGGTCGAGCTGCTGGGCGACCGCACCGAAGCGGGTGGTCTGGCGGCGCTGGAGCACGGCGGGTGGGACGTCGTGGTCGACACGTGGGCGAACGCGCCGTCGGCCGTGCGGGACGCGACGCGGGCCCTGGCCGGCCGGGTCCGGCGGTATGTGTATGTGTCCACCGGCTCGGTGTACACCTATCCGTGCGCGCCCGGGCACGACGAGGACGCCCCGCTGGTGGACGGTTCGCCCGACGCCGGCGAGGTGGACTACCCGCGGGCGAAGCGGGGCGGGGAGCTGGCCGCGACCGAGGTGTTCGGGGACCGGGCGCTGCTGGTGCGGGCCGGGCTGATCCTCGGCCCCCGGGAGAACATCGGGCGGCTGCCGTGGTGGCTGCTGCGCATCGCCCGGGGCGGCCCGGTACTGGCCCCGGGGCCACGCGACTTGGCGTTGCAGTACATCGACGCCCGGGATCTCGCCCGGTGGACCCTGGATGCCGTGGAGCAGGACCTCGGCGGCCCCTACAACCTCATCAGCCCGCCCGGGCACACCACCATGGGCGCACTGCTGGAGGCGTGCGTACGGGTCACCGGTTCCGGCGCCGAGCTGCGCTGGACGGATCCGGAGGCGATCCTCGCCGCGGGCGTCGAGCCGTGGACGGACCTGCCGGTCTGGGTGCCGCCGGGCGAGGCGTACGACACCATGCACCTCGGTGACGTGTCCAAGGCGCTGGCCGCCGGGCTGCGCTGCCGTCCCGTCGAGGAGACGGTCGCCGACACCTGGGCGTGGCTGCGGGAGTTGGACGGCCCGCCGCCGCGGCGGACGGACCGTCCCCCGCTCGGCCTGGACCCGGCGGTCGAGGCCACGCTGCTCGGGGCCTGACCCGGGAGCCGCACACCACCGCCCGGCCCCCCGGCCGACCGCCGGGCGGGGGAACGGGGGGTGAAGGAGGGGGGCGGACCCGCTGTCCCCTGTTCAACGGGTCCGCCCCCCGGTCACCGCACGGCCGCCCGCACGGCGGCCGTGTCCGGCACCCGGCGGAACCGCTCCCGGGAGCCCGCGCTCGGGGCGGCCAGCGCCAGCCGGCGGTGGGTGCGGCGCAGCAGGGCGCGGGCCATCAGAGGGTGCACCCGCTTGACGACCGCGAAGTAGGCCCGGCCCACCGGGTTGTGGATCCGCACGACGGTGCCGAGCGTGACGTGCCCCTGGTCGACGAGGATCGAGGCACGGAAATCGAGGTGGCCGGCGTCCTTGCCCAGCAGGACCTCGCCGTCACCCCGGGCCACGACGGGGAAGGGCAGCGCGCCTTCCCAGGCCCGTGGGTCCTCGGGCATGCCCGGCAGGATCTCCAGCTGCCAGGCGTCGGTGAAATCGGTGCGCTCGAAGGCCGTCCGGGCCAGCCGGGCACGGCCGGGGAGTTCCACCGCGGCCGGCTTGTCCCAGATGAGCCGGTGCAGCGTCCGGACCCAGGGGGACCAGCGCACCGCGCGCCGCGGGGAACCGGTCGTCGCCCGCTCGATGTTGTCGAAGAGCTCCTCGACGACGGTGTCGTGGGCGAAGCGGATCGCCAGGGCCCACATCAGCGCGTCGGTGCCGCGCCGGGCCCGCTCCAGGGTGTGCCGCACGCGGCAACGGCCGGGACCGAGGGGTTCCACGGTCAGTTCGTGGAAGCCGTACGACGGGGGGCCGAAGTCGAAGCGGACGCGACGGCCGGGTTCGTACGCGCCGACGCGGTAGCGCACCGGGCCGTGACCGCCCTCGGCCCCGACGCCGAGCGGGCGGTCGAAGCGCATCGCGGGCCACGCTGGGGTGGGGAAGATCGGGTCGTCGTCGGACGACAGCCGGTCGATCAGGTCTCCGACCGTCTCCGCCGGTGCCTCGATGACGCGTTCGTGGATGTTGCGGACCGTGCGCATCGTCCCTCCATACGCTGGCGTATGTTCAACCGTACGGTAGCGTACGGTCATGGTGCAACGGCGATTGCGGGACCCCGGCGGACGGCAGCGGCTGACCGCGCTGGACTGGGCGGACGCGGCGCTCACCGCGATCGGCGAGGGCGGGCTGGCCGCCGTCGCGGTCGAACCGCTCGCCGTCCGGCTGGGTACGACCAAGGGCAGCTTCTACTGGCACTTCGCCAGCCGGGACGCGTTGATCGAGGCCGCGCTGCTGCGCTGGGAGGAGACCCGCACCGAGGCGGTCATCACCGCGCTGTCGGCCGAGCCGGACCCCGAGCTGCGCCTGCGAAGACTGTTCGTCGCGGCGACCGAGGCGGTCACCGAGAACCCCCTCGAGGTCTCACTGCTGGCCACCGTCGGACACCCGCTGGTCACCACGGTGGTGGGGCGGGTGACCGAGCGCCGGCTCGGCTATCTCACCCAGCTCTTCGCCGAGCTGGGCTTCACCCCCGAAGAGGCCCGGCTGCGCGGCACACTGGGCTACACCAGCTTCCTCGGCCACGGCCAGCTGGTGCACGCCGTCCCCACGGCACTTCCGCCGGGGCAGGAGCGGGCCCACCACCTCGACTCGATCATCGACATGCTGCTGCGCCGGGACTGACGCCCCGGCGGACGGCCCGGGCGGCGACGGCACCCCCGAACGCATATGTCCCGTGGGACGGCCGGGCATTGCCCTGGCGTCCCACGGGACACGTGCGGTGCTCTCAGCGTTCTCAGCGCTCGCTGCGTGCGCTAGTGCGTCACGGTCGCCGTCCGCGACGCCGCCTCGTCGCCCTGCCGGTCCCCCGCCTTGGAGATCAGCAGGCGCTCCGCGAGGTGACCGAAGAACAGCCCGAAACCGGCCCACAGAACGAACTGCACGGCCAGTGTGGCGAGGCGGAACTGCCACAGCAGCACGGCGGGGAAGTGCTCCGGCACGTTCTCGCCCGAGGGCAGGAACGCGAAGGAGATCCCCACCGCCACCAGGAAGGCGGCGCCCGCCGCGACGCTCGCGTTCCAATTGCCCAGCCGGGGAGCGAGCCGCTTGCCCAGGATGACCGTGCCCACGGCGAGCAGCACGCTCAGGGCGATCATCAGGAAGAACAGCGCGGTGCGCTGGTCCAGGGTGTCCGGGTCACCCACGGCGGGCGGGTTCGCCGGGTACTTCAGGAACGGCACCAGGTAGACCGCGACGAACGCGCCGATCGCGACCAGGGCAGCCGTCGCGCGCGGGCCGAAGCGGCCGACGCGGCCCAGTGCGTAGCAGTACACCAGGGCGGCGATGCCGCCCAGCGCGATGCCGTAGACGAGGATTCCGGTGGCCAGGCCCGCCGTCGACTGCAGGGAGCGGCTGACCAGCTCCTCACCGCCGCCGTGGTCATGGCTGTGCGCCTCTTCGAAGGCGATGGCCGCGTCGACCCGGGATTCCCCGAGCAGATAGGCCGTGAGCAGCGCCAGCGCGCCGGCGGCGAGGCCGGCGAGCATGCCGCGTACGAGCAGCGCCCGTACGGATACGGAGTTCACGAGCTCTTGACCCCTGGTCTCTCAGTGGCAGGGGAAGCCGAGCAGATGACGGCCGTCGTGCACCCACTCGTGCACACCCTCACCGGAGATCAGCGCGGTGGCGCCCTGCTCGGCGCCGACGAAGTAGAGCAGGATCAGCGCGAGGATCCCGAAGAAGACCGTCCAGGGGGCGATCTCCTTCAGCGATATCGGGGTGACCGCCGGTACGGCGGAAGTACCGGTGGCGGGGGCGGCTGACTGAGCCATGGCAAAACCTCCTGGGGAACACGCGTCCCGATCGTGGTGCTGTCAACGACGGTGCCGGGTCTGACTTCCCGGCCGCCGCCCCGCGTGGATCGGGGGCGTTCGCCGGGTACACAGTGGCGCGACCGTGCCGGGTTCCCACCGGACTTCCGTCACACCGTCGTCATGTACACGCGACCGTACCGTGTACGCGACCGGGGCGCTACGGCGTGCGGTTGTGTACCCCCGCGCGCGCCCCGCGTGCCGCCCGTGATCTGCTGGAGCCTGGCCCGACCGGGCCCGCCGGGGAGGAGAGTTGGGGACCATGACCGTACGTGTGACGCTGCTCTCACCCGCGATGAGTGCCGCACTGCGCGAGGCCCGTTTCGACGACGGGGCCCCGCTCGACGAGGCGGGGGCCCGGCAGGCCCGCGCGGCCGCCGGTGGGCTGCCCCGGATGTCGGCCGCCGTATGCGCCCCCTCCGCGCGCTGCCGCCAGACGGCCGAGGCGCTCGGCCTGTCGCCCGCCCTCGTGCCCGAACTGCGGGATCTGGAGGTGGGCGACTGGCGGGGGCGGGGGCTGGCCGAGCTGTCCGCCGCCGAACCCGAGGCGGTGGCCGCCTGGTTGGCCGATCCCGGCGCGGCGCCGCACGGCGGCGAGTCGCTGCTGGACCTCGTCGAGCGGGTCGGCTCCTGGCTGGACGGCCGCGGCGACGACGACGGCCGGCTGCTCGCCGTCGTGGAACCCGCGGTGGTCCGCGCCGCGGTCGTGCACGCGCTGGGGATGCCTCCGCGGCTCTTCTGGCGGCTCGACGTGTCGCCTCTGTCGTTGACCGAACTCACCGGCCGGGCCGGGCGCTGGAACCTGCGCTGCGGCCGGCCCCTGGCTCCGGAGCCGGCACCACCGACGCCCTGAGGATGCCCGGGAGCGGGCGCGGGGATTCACAGGGCGGTCAGACCGCCCCGCGGCCCCCCGGCCGCGGCCGGGGCGCTCCGGCGGATCAGCTCCAGCAGCCCGCAGCGGACGCAGGGGCCCGCCGGACGGCCGGCGCCGGTGCCCCCGCCGTCGAAGGACGGCCCCGGGTGATCGTGCGGAGTGTCGGACAGCGATGACTCGACGGCCGCCAGCACGGCGAGGGCCTGCCGGAGTTCGTGCTTGAGGACGCGGATCCGGGCGACCTGTGCGCCCACCTGTCTCCGGGTGGCCGTCAGGCGCTCGTACTCCTCGGGGGCCACCACCACCGCCTCCTCCCCACCGATGATCATCCGACGCGGCTCGGGGCGCCTGCTCATCGTGGCCGTCCTCTCCTGTGGGGGCTTGACCGGTGGGGGCAGTCAATCACGAGAGGCCGTAGGGATTTGGGCTGCTTGAGCGGGATTGGCCGTGAACCGCGGGCGCACCCGGCACATCGGCACCGGGTGCGCCCGCCTCGGTCCGGGGTGGTGTCAGCGCGCGTCGGCGCCGGTCAGTTCGGCCCGTACCCGCCGGGCCGCCTCGACCAGGTGCTCCAGGGAGCCGCGGACCTCGCTCCAGCCACGGGTCTTCAGCCCGCAGTCGGGGTTGACCCACAGCCGCTCGGCGGGAATGGCCCCGAGCCCCTTGCGCAGCAGGGTGGCGGTCTCCTCGACGCCCGGCACCCGGGGTGAGTGGATGTCGTAGACGCCCGGGCCCACCTCGTGGCCGTATCCGGCCACGGCGAGTTCGTCGGCGATCCGCATGTGCGAGCGGGCCGCCTCCAGGCTGATGACGTCGGCGTCCAGTTCCTCGATGGCGCCGATGACGTCGCCGAACTCGGCGTAGCACATGTGGGTGTGGATCTGGGTGTCCGCGCGGACGCCCGCGGTGGCCAGCCGGAACGCCTCGGTGGCCCAGGCCAGGTAGCCGGGGCGGTCGGCGGTGCGCAGGGGCAGCGTCTCGCGCAGCGCGGGCTCGTCGACCTGGATGACGGCGGTGCCGGCGGCCTCCAGGTCGGCGACCTCGTCGCGCAGGGCCAGGGCGACCTGGCGCGCGGTGTCGGCGAGCGGCTGGTCGTCGCGGACGAAGGACCAGGCGAGCATGGTGACGGGCCCGGTGAGCATGCCCTTGACCGGGCGCTCGGTCAGTGACTGGGCGTAGCGCGTCCAGGCCACGGTCATGGGCTCGGGGCGGGAGATGTCACCGGCGAGGACCGGCGGGCGGACGTAGCGGGTGCCGTAGGACTGCACCCAGCCGTGCCGGGTGGCCAGATAGCCGGTGAGCCGCTCGGCGAAGTACTGGACCATGTCGTTGCGTTCGGGCTCGCCGTGGACGAGGACGTCCAGGCCGGCCTTCTCCTGGAAGGCGAGGACGTCGCGGATCTCGGCGGCGATGCGCTCGTCGTACCCGGCGGCGTCGATCCGTCCCGCCCGCAGGTCGGCGCGGGCGGTGCGCAGCTCGGTGGTCTGCGGGAACGAGCCGATGGTCGTGGTGGGCAGCAGCGGCAGGCCCAGCCGGGCCCGCTGGGCCACGGCCCGTTCGGGGTACGACTGCGGGCGGCGGGTGTCCCGCTCGGTGACGGCCGCGGCGCGGGCCCGGACGGCCGGGTCGTGGGTGAGGGCGGAGGCGGCACGGGAGGCGCGGGCGGAGCGGTTGGCGGCGAGGCGCGGGGCGATGACGTCGGCGCCCTCGTTCAGTCCGCGGGCGAGGGTGACGATCTCTTCGGTCTTCTGCCGGGCGAAGGCGAGCCAACGGACCACCTGGGGGTCCATGTCGCGTTCGGCGGTGGCGTCGAGGGGGACGTGCAGCAGCGAGCAGGACGGCGCCACGTCCACCCGGCCGGCGAGACCGAGCAGGGTGGCGAGGGTGGCCAGCGAGTGCTCGAGGTCGTTCAGCCAGATGTTGCGTCCGTCGACGACACCGGCGACGAGGCGTTTGCCGGGCACGCCGCCGGCCGCGGCGAGGTCTTCGAGGTTGGCGGCGGCGGGGCCGGTGAAGTCCAGGGCCAGCCCTTCGACGGGCGACTTGGCGAGGACGGGCAGGGCGTCACCGAGGCGGTCGAAGTACGCGGCGGCCAGGATCCTGGGCCGGTCGGTGCGGGCGCCCAGGTCACGGTAGGCGCGGGTGGCGGCGCCGAGGACGGCCGGGGGCTGGTCCTGGACGAGGGCGGGTTCGTCGAGCTGGACCCATGCGGCGCCCGCGGCCCGTAGTTCGGCCAGCACCTGGGCGTACACGGGGAGCAGCCGGTCGAGGAGGGTGATCGGCTGGAAGTCCGCCGGGACCCCGGGGGCGGGCTTGGCGAGGAGCAGATAGGTGACCGGGCCGACCAGGACGGGGCGGGCCGTGTGGCCGAGGGCCACGGCCTCGCGCAGTTCGCCGAGCGGCTTGGCGGGGTCGGCGGTGAAGACGGTGTCCGGGCCCAGTTCGGGCACGAGGTAGTGGTAGTTGGTGTCGAACCACTTCGTCATCTCCAGCGGCGGGGCCTCCTGGGTGCCGCGGGCCATCGCGAAATAGCCGTCCAGGGCGTCGCCTTGGACGGCGGCGCGGTGCCGCTCGGGGATGGCGCCGACCATGACGGTGGTGTCCAGGACGTGGTCGTAGAGCGAGAAGTCGCCGGTGGGGACCTCGTCCACACCGGCTTCCGCCAACTGGCTCCAGGTGGTGCGGCGCAGGGTGGCGGCGGTGGCCTGCAGGGCATCGGCGCTGACGCGGCCCGCCCAGTAGCCTTCGACGGCCTTCTTCAGCTCCCGGCCCCGGCCCTGCCGGGGGTAGCCGTGGACGGTGGCGCGGGAGGGCGGGGTGGTGGTGCGGTCGGTGCGGTCGGTGCGGTCGGTCACGGAACTCTCCTTCGCGAGTCGCGGAATGACCACGGCGGACCGGGCGCGAAGGGACGACGGAACACGACGAAGAGGGCGGGCGCGCCGGGCGCGCCTGCCTGCCGCCGCCGGCCCTCCCTCGGGACCACCGCGATCACCGCACGCGGGTGGCGTGCGGGCAGTGGCAGGTCTTCGGACTCGCGGGCGCGCCCTTCGGCCTGGGGCCGCCGGGCTCCTACTGGCCGTCGCTTCCCGGACGCGTGGGCGTCCAGTGCGTATGACGGCGGTCGTTCCCACTCACCGCTGCGGGGCAGTCCCGGACTTCCACCGGGTTCCCTCTTACGACGCTCCCGCCTGGCGGACGGGGCGAACCAGCTGCGTGCCCCACCCTAGGCCTCCGGCGGTTCTTTCGGCTACCGGCCTGTCTTTACCGCCTGCGGCGGCGGGCGCCCTGCGGGCGCGCGTCCTCAATCGCCGGACGGGCTCAATTTGGCTGAGGTCAGCCAATACCAGCCCGTCCGGCGATTGAGGACTACCGCCGCGCAGCGGTGGTGCCGCCGGACTCCGGCGGTTCTTTCGGCCGCCAGCCGGTGGTGCCGCCTGCGGCGGCAAGGCGCCCTGCGGGCGCGTCCTCAAACGCCGGACGGGCTTGATGTGGCTGGGCTCCAGCCGAAACCAGCCCGTCCGGCGCTTGAGGACACCACACAGCAAGCCCGTCCGGCGTTTGAGGACACCACACAGCGCGCCCGGCCGGCCAGGCAACCGCCCCGTTGCAAGGCACACAGGGGCGTGAGAATCTCCGGTACCCGGATCTCGCCCGGAACCTGGAGACGCCGTGACCGCCTTCGCGCACGCTCCTCTCGAACGCCGCACCGATCCCGCGCGGAGCCCCTTGCGCGTGATGAGCTTCAACCTCCGCTACGCCTCCGACATCCCGCCCCACACCTGGGCCGAGCGCCGGCCCGTGATGCGGGCGTTGTTGTGCCACGAGCGCCCGCACCTCCTCGGCACTCAGGAGGGGCTGTACGGGCAACTGCGCGACATCGCCGCCGATCTGGGGCCGCGCTACGCCTGGCTCGGCACGGGCCGGGCGGGAGGCAGTCGCGATGAGTTCACAGCAGTCTTCTACGAAGTACGGCGGCTCGCCCCCGTCGCGTACGACCACTTCTGGCTGTCCGACACCCCGTATCTGATCGGGTCCGCCACGTGGGGCAACACCGTGGTCCGGATGGTGACCTGGGTCCGGTTCCGCGATCTGCGCACCGGGGGTGAGTTCTACGTCCTCAACACCCATCTCGACCACGCCCACCAGTACGCGCGTGAGCGTTCCGCCGCGCTGATCACCACCCGGCTGCGTGGTCTGGACCCGACTCTGCCACGGATCGTCACCGGTGACTTCAACGTCGCCGCCCACGGCAACCCCGTCTACGACACGATGCTCGACCAGGGTTCGCTCGTGGACTCCTGGGACGCGGCCGACCGGCGTAGTGAGCAGTACGCGACCTTCCACGGCTACCGGCCGCCGGTACCGGGCGGCGACCGCATCGACTGGATCCTCACCTCACCCCGGGTGCGCACCCGGCACGCGGTCATCAACGTCTTCCAGCAGGGCGGGCGGTTCCCCAGCGATCACCTGCCGGTGCAGGCGGAGTTGGAGCTGTGGGGGGCTCCCGGCTCGTCCGCTTAGCGTAAAGCCGCCCGGGTGTCACCACTTCGGACCCATTCACCCCGGACCAGGAACCGACTATCGGACATTCGAACAACTGGCTCCCCTCGCGGCCCCTGGGGCCCGGAAAACCCTTCCGCCGCAGGCCACCCTGGGTGACGTTCCCTTGACAGTCCGAAACCGTTCGCCTCAACGTCACCAACACTTGTCCGCATTACGAACAAAACTGTCCGGAAGTACCCGGATGATTTTGACTGAGCCCACCCTCATCACCAAATGTCTGCCAAATGTCCTCGTCAGTGAAGCCCATGTGCTCAGGGCTCTTTCGGAACTACGACTTCCGATTACTGCTCTCCGGCGCGGCGGTGAGCCAGGTCGGCACTCAAGTGACCTTGGTGGCCCTGCCGTTGGTGGCCGTGGTGGAACTCGACGCGTCCCCCATGGAGACCGGCCTGCTGACAGCCGCCGAGACCGCGGCGTTCCTGCTGGTCGGGCTGCCCGCGGGAGCCTGGGTGGACCGGGTGCGCCGACTGCCCCTGCTCATCCGCGCCGACGTCGTACGGGCCGTGACGATGCTGAGCCTGCCCCTCGCGGCGTGGGCCGGGGCGCTGACCATGGCGCAGCTGTACGTGGCCGCGCTCGTCACCGGCGTGGCCACCGTGTTCTTCGACATCGCGCACCAGAGCTATCTGCCCGGCCTGCTCCCCCGGGAGCAGCTGGTCGCGGGCAACGGCGCCCTGGAGACGGCCCGTTCGTCCGCCCAGGTCGCCGGGCCGGGGCTGGGCGGCGCCCTGGTGCAGTTGCTCGGGGCTCCCGTCGCCCTGCTGGCCGACGCGATCGGCTATCTCGTGTCGGCGCTCTTCCTGCGCGGGATCCGCGCCCGTGAGTCACGGCCCGTGCCCGTCCCGGGCGTTCCGTTGCGCACGCAGGTCGCGGAAGGGCTCGTGTTCGTCCTGCGCCACCCCGTGCTGCGCATGATCGCCTGCGCCACCGGGGTCGCGAACTTCTTCTCCGCGATGCTGATGTCGGTCCAGACGGTGTTCCTGGTGCGGGAACTCGGCCTGCCGCCCGGGGTGCTCGGGCTGATGCTGTCGGCCTCGGCCGTCGGCGGACTGGCGGGAGCGCTGTGCGCGGGAGCACTCGCCCGTGCCGTCGGCCAGGCCCGGGTCATCTGGCTGTCCACCGTCGTGACGGGACCGTTCGCGCTGCTGTGGCCGCTGGCCGGACCCGGCGCCGCCGCCGGGTGGTTCGCGGTCGCCTCCGCGGCCGTGTTCTTCGGAGCGGTGGTCTACAACGTCGCCCAGGTCAGTTTCCGGCAACTGCTGTGCCCCGACGCGCTCCTCGGGCGGATGAACGCCACCTTGCGCTTCATGGTCTGGGGCACCATGCCGCTCGGGGCCCTGCTCGGCGGGGCCGTCGCCTCGGCCGCCGGGCCGCGCGCCGCCGTGTGGGTGTGTGCCGTGGGCTTTCTGCTCGTCCCGGTGCCCCTGCTGCTGTCCCCGCTGCGGCGGCTGCGTGATCTGCCGGTCCCCGACGCCGACGCGGGGCGAGCCGTGTCCGGTACCTGAGCCCTGCCCGACACCTGGCCCCGCCCCCTCGGAGCCGGACCCCGCCCGGGGCCCGCACCCCTTCCGTCCAGGCCCGTCCAGGCCCGCCCGGGCCCGGCGGCGCCCTGGAAGCGCACCGCTCGGACGCTCCGGTACCCCGGCGGTCCCGCGCACCCCCACCACCTCTGGCCCCACCCCCCTTCGTCTCACGAGTCAGCGCGCCCCCCGGCGCGCGGGAGGACATCGTGCAGTCCAGCAGCATCACCTCGCAGTACCTCGACCGTTACCGGCACGCCGTCGACGGCGTGGCGCGGGCCGCCGCGCCGCTCCCGGTCACCGGTGCGCAGCGGCGGTTCCTGCTCGCCCGGCGGATGGACCCGGCCGGCCGGCCCGATCTCGTCCCGCTGTTCTTCGCCTTCCCCCGCGGATCCGTCGACACCGGCCGGCTGCGGGCCGCGGCCGGGCACCTCGCCGCCCTGCACCCCGCCCTGCGGGCCCGTCCCGAAACGCTGCGCGGGGTCCCGGTGCAGCGGCTCACCGAGCCCGACGCCCGGGTGAGCCGCGTGGAGCCGCGCCCCGGCGAGAGCGCGGACGACGCGCTGCGCCGGGTGCTGGGCGCCTGGGCGGCCGAGGGCCCGCCGCTCCGGCTGTTTTTCGCCGCCGACCCGGCGGGCGACCGAGACGTCCTCGCCGTCGTCATGGACCACGCGGCCTGTGACGAGGCGTCCATCGGGCGCGTCCTGGCCGATCTCACCGATGCCTACCGCCACGGCCTCGGCGCGCGGGACGTCCCCGGGGCCCGGGCGGCGGACGAGCTGGCCGCCTACCGCGAGGCCGTCGACCTCCAACTGGACGCGGAGGCGCGGGCGTCGGGGCAGCGGTCCCTCGCGTACTGGGCCCGGCGGCTCGCCGCGCTCCGCCCGGCCGCCGGGGCCACGCCGGGGGCACGCGCCGGGAACGGGCCGGCCGGGACCGGAGCCGCCCTGCACCGGCTGCCCGGCACGCCCGACGGCTCCCGGCCGCCCTTCCCCGCCCTGCTCGACGCCTGCGCCACCGCCGCGCGCACGCTGTACGGGCCGGACCGGGTCCCGGCCCTGGGCTACCCGTGGGGCGGCCGGCCCGCCGCGGCCCGACCCGTCCTGGGCTGTTTCCTCAACACCGTGGTCCACCCGGCCACGGCCTGCGGGCCCGACGAGCGGACCGTGGCGTGGTGGGACGACCTCGACCACGCGGACGCCCCGTTCGACGAGGTGGTGCGCGCGGCCCGCGCGGCCGGGGTGCCCTGGTCGGGCCGGCTCGACGGGCTGCTCACCGCCGAAGACCTGCGCCGCCGTCCGCCGCTGCGGCTCGGCGACGCCACCGGGCACGAGACGCACATCGACGGCCGCCCCGTACAGGCGCCGTTCGCCGTGTCCGTCTCCCACGGAACGGACCTTCTCGTCCGCATGGCGTGGGACCGGGGCGTCGTGCCGGACCCGCTCGCCGAGGACGCCTTCGCCGCTCTGCTCGACACCCTGCGCGCCCACACCCTCGGACACGCGCCGGTGGGCTGAACGCCGCCCGCCCGGCCGGCGGTCCTTCGGCTCCCGGCCTGTTCCCCACCCCGGCCCGCCGCCCACCCGGCGCGGGCACCGGGCCCCTCCTCCCACCCCACGGAAGGGTTGACCATGTTCGGACTCTCCACATCCCAGGAGATCGTCTGGCTGCACGAGCAGATGCTGCCCGGCAGTCGCGCCTACAACTTCACCGCCACCATCGATCTGCGGGGCACGCTCGACGAGGGCGCGCTCCGCGACGGGCTGGCCGCCGCCCTCGACCGGCACTCCGGGCTGCGGCTCGAACTCGTCGACAACCCGGGCGCGCTGCCCGGCCAGCGCGTCCGCGAGGGCTGTACGCCCCGGGTACGGACCGTCGACCTCGGCCGGGAGGCCGACCCGGAGGCCGCGTTCGAGGCGCTGCTGCGCACCGAGGCCGAAACGCCCCTCGACGTCTTCGAGGCACCGCTGCTGCGCTGGTGCCTGGTCCGGCTCGGCGCCGGCCACCACCGGATCGTCCACGTCGAGCACCATCTCGTCCACGACGGGCACTCCTTCGCGATCCTGCTCCGTGACGTGTTCACCGTGTACCGGGCGCGGGTGCTGGGCGAGCCGGTCGAGCTGCCGGCCGCCCCCTCGTACGAGGAGCACATACGGGCCGCCGACGGCCCGGCCCGGCAGGAGCGGCGGGAGGCGAGCCTCGGCTACTGGCAGCGGGAGCTGGCCGACGCCGCCTTCGATCTGCCGTTGCCCGGACTGGCCCGGCCCGGGGTACGGCGCCGGCACGCGGGCGCCCAGCTGCGCCAGCCGATCGACGCGGACCTCGCGGAGCGGCTGCGGGCCCACAGCCGCTCCCAGGGGCACACCCCGTTCTCCACCCTGCTCACGCTCTTCGCCGAACTGCTGCGCCGTCACAGCGGACGCGCCGACCTCGTCGTCGGCACGGCGGTCGGCAACCGTCCGGAGGGCTTCGAGGGCGCCACCGGCATGTTCGTCAACACCATCCCGCTGCGGCTGCGGCTGGACCCCGCGGCCGGTGCCGACGTGGTGGTGGACGAGGTGACCGACGGTCTGATCCGGGCGCTGCCGCACCAGGAAGTACCCGTGCAGCTGCTCACCCGGGCGCTGGGGCTGCACACCTCCGGGGCGGACAACCCGCTGTTCAGCGTCATGTTCAGCGCGCACGACGCGGCACTGCCGCAGATCGCGGTGCCGGACCTGGAGGTGTCGCTGTTCGAGGGCTTCAACACCGGCACGACCCGCTTCGACCTCGATCTGGTGCTGCTCCCCGACGACCGGCGCACGGTCGGCCCGCGCACGGGCGCGGCGGGGATGACGCTGGTGTGGGACTACGACCGGGACCTCTTCGACGAGGCGACGGCAAAGCTGCTCGCCGGGCGGTTCCTGGACCTGGTCCGCGCCTATCTGGGCGCGCCGACGACACCGCTGGCCGAACTCGCCCCCGCGCCCGGCGTCGTGGCCCCGGCGGACGCCGCGGCGGCACCGGCGGCGACCGCGGCGGCCCTGGACCCCGTCGCGGGGCGCGACAGCGCGGCCGTCGCGATCGTCAGCGGCGCCCTGAAGATCACGTACGGGGATCTCGACCGCCGGGTCGAGGAGCTGGCCGGGAAGCTGCGGGCGGCGGGCGTCACCCAGGGGCGGCCGGTGGCGGCCGTGCTGCCGCGCGGCGTGGACACCGTGGTGACCCTGCTCGCCTGTCTGCGCACGGGGGCGGTGTACGCCCCGTTGTCCCCCAACGACCCGGCCGCGCGCCTGGAGACGCTCCTGGCGCGGCTGCGCCCGGCGCTGGTGCTGACCGACCGGGAGAGCGCGCTGTCGTTGCCCGCCGAGGGCCTGCCGGTGGCGCTCCTCGACGCGGCGGAGTTCCCCAAGGCCGAGCCGGCCGAGTGGATCGAGGGCGCGGCGTACATCATCCACACCTCCGGCTCCACCGGCCTGCCCAAGGCCGTGGTGGTGGGCCGGGACGCGCTGGCGCACTTCACCGCACACGTGGCGGAGCGGTACGCGCTGACCCCCGGGGACCGGGTGCTGTTGTTCGCCCAGCCGTCGTTCGACGTGGCGCTGGAGGAGGTGCTGCCGTCGCTGCTGGCCGGTGCCACCCTCGTCGTCCCGCAGCGGGAGGTGCCCACGGCCGCGGAGCTGATCGCCGTGCTGGCGGCCCGCCGGGTCACCGTCGCCAACCTGCCGACGAGTTACCTCCTCGCGGTCCGCGCGGAGCTGCGGGACGCGCTCGGCGACGGCCGCTGGTCGCCGCGGCTGCTGGTGTGCGGCGGCGAGCGGCTGCCGGCCGGCGCGTTGCGGGAGCTGCTCGACGCCACCGATGGCACCGGTGCCGGCGGCGTCACCGTGCTGAACGCCTACGGGGTGACCGAGGCGGCCGTCACCTCCACCGTGCACGAGGTGGACCGGGCGGAGCTGGCCGAGGGCTGCGAGGTGCCGCTCGGCGTCCCGCTGCCGGGCGTCGACGTGCACGTCCTCGACGGGGGCCGTTATCCGCTGCCGTGGGGCGCGGTCGGTGAACTCGCCATCGGCGGGGCCGCTCTCGCCGAGGGGTACCTCGGGGGCGGCGAGGCGACGGCCGCCCGGTTCGTGACCGTGCCGGCGCTCGGCGGTGCGCGGGTGTACCTCACCGGTGACCTCGGCTACCGCGACCGCGACGGCCGTCTGGTCTTCCTCGGCCGCCGCGACAACCAGGTCAAGCTGCGCGGTTACCGCATCGAACTGGAGGAGGTCGAGGCCGCGGCGTCCGCCGAACTCGGCGGCCGGTCCTGCGCGGTCGTCCTCGACCGGGAGGCGTCCGGCGGCCCGCGCCTGGTCGGTTTCTTCGAGTCCCCCGAGCAGTCCCCGTCGGCGGTGGATTCCGAGGCCCTGCACGCCGCCCTGTCGGGCCGGCTGCCCGCCGCGCTCGTCCCGGGCCGCTGGATCCGGCTGGAGGAGATGCCGACCCTGCCCGGCGGCAAGCCCGACCGTGCCGCCCTGACCCGCACGGCCGCCGGGCTGCCGCTCGACCACGACACCGGGCCCACGCCCGCCGAGGTCGCCGACCCGGCCGTGGCGCTGCTCAGTGAGGGCTGGCGGGAGGTGCTCGGGCACGACCGTTTCGCACCGTCGTCGCACTTCTTCCAGGTCGGCGGGCATTCCCTGCTGGCCGCCCAGCTCGCCGCGTGGCTGGAGCCCCGGCTCGGCGGCCGCCCGCCGCTGCGGGTCCTCTTCCAGCATCCGGTCCTCGCCGACCAGGCGCGCGCGGTCACGGAGGCGGTCCGATGAGCACCGCCCCCTCGTCCGTCCTGGAGACGGAGCACCGCGAACTCGTCGACTCCTTCGAGTCGTTCGTCCGCCGGGAGCTGGTGCCGCTGGCGGCCGAGCTGCCGGAGGGCGGTGACCTGCCGCCCGCCGATCTGCGGGCGTACGTCCGCGGCCGCTCGGCGAAGCTCGGTTTCTACGCGGGCGACTACCCCGAGGAACTGGGCGGCTCCGGGATGCCGTTCGGCGCCGTGGTGCTGCTGCACCACGCCGCCGGGCGCAGCGGCTGTCCCCTCGCCCCGTACGCGCTGGCGGGCTCGGACGGGCCCAGTCCGCTGCTGCGGCAGGGCACCGAGGAGCAGGTCGAGCGGTATCTGAAGCCGCTGGTGCGCGGGGAGGCGACGCGCTGTCTGGCGCTGACCGAGCCCAACGCCGGGTCGGACGCCTTCCAGCTCACCAGCACCGCGACCCGCGAGGAGAGCGGGGAGTGGGTGCTGACCGGCCGTAAGACGTTCGTCAGCAACGCCGGGCACGCCGACTTCGCGATCGTGGTGGCCCAGGCGGACGCGGGCCCGTCCGGCGCGGGGGGACCGACCGCGTTCGTCGTGGGGATGGACCATCCGCGGCTGCGGATCGGGCAGGCCTACGACGGCATGTCGGGCGAGCGGCTGTACGAACTGCTGCTGGACGGGGTGCGGTTGCCGGCCGACGCCGTGGTCGGTGGCGAGGCCGGGATCGGTGCCGCCCTCGGCAACGGCATCGACAGCCTCTCCCGGGGCCGTCTCGTGGTGGCCGCCATGTGCAACGGCATCGCCGAGTACGCCCTGCGGCTGGGGATCGAGTACGCGCGTGAGCGGCGGGCGTTCGGCGAACGCATCGGCGCGTACCAGCATGTGCAGGAGCACCTGGTGAGCAGCCACGCGGAGGTCGAGGCGGCCAAGCTGCTGACGCTGGCGTGCGCACGGCTGGTGGACGCGGGCGTGGAGACGCCGGAGAACGCGGCGCTGGCCAAGCTGACCGCTTCCGAGACCGCCGTGCGGGTCGTGGACCGTTCGCTGCGGGTGCACGGCGCGACGGGCTGGGTCCGGGGGCATCCGCTGGAGTTCCTGTACCGGTACGTCCGGATGATGACGATCATCGAGGGCACGTCGGAGATCCAGAAGGTGATCGTCGCCCGGTCGATGGGCCTCGGCTGAGCCCGCCCCCGCACCACCGCTCCCCTTTCCCTCTCGTATTCCCTCTCGTATCCCGCGCGGCCCGCGCCCGGTGCGCGGCCCGCGCGGCCCCTTCGACTTCGTCCAGAGGAATCATGACTACTGCAGTGAACGCGTCCCGCCCGGACGCAGCGGACGGTGAGACCCGCCTCAGCGTCGCCCACGGCGCGCCCGCCCCGGCGGACGACTGGGACGTCCTGGCCCGGTTCGAGCACTGGGTGCGCCATGAGGCGTCCGCCCCCGCCGTCGAGGACGGGGAACTGAGCTGGACCTACGCCGAGCTGGACGCCCTGGCCGAGCGCGTCGCCGACGTGCTGCGCCCCCGGGTGCGCCCCGGCGACCTGGTCGGGGTGTGCCTGGACCGCTCGGCGGCCCTGGCCGCGACGGCCGTCGCCCTCGCCCGGCTCGGCGCCGTCTACCTCCCGCTCGGGCCGCGCCCCGGCGACCGGCGGCTCGCCGCCGTGACCGGCGGCCTCCGGGTGACCGCACTCGTGGGCGCGCCCGAGGTGCTGCCCGAGGCGTACTGCGCCGGTGAGCGGCTGTCCCTGCCCCTGCCCGCCGCCGGGGCCAACGCGACGGAGGCCGTCGCCGCGTTCACGCCGCGCGAGCCGGCCTCGGGCACGGCCGCGCCCGAGGGCGCCTTCTACGCCGTGCTCACCTCGGGGTCGACGGGCACGCCCAAGGCGGTCGCGGTGGACGGTGCCGCGCTCGCCGCCCGGCTGCGCTGGTACCTCGACCGCGTCGGCGCCCGCCCCGGCGACCGGCACGGACTGCTGGTGGGCGTCTCCTTCGACCCGCACGTCCTGGAACTGTGGGCCGCCCTGTGCTCGGGGGGCACGCTGAGCGTCGCGCCGGACGAGGTGCGCTGGGACCCCGAGGCGCTCACCGACTGGTGGCGGCGGGCGGCGGTGACGGTGGCGATCCTGCCGACACCGCTCGCGGAGACCGTCTTCGAGCGGCCGTGGCCGCCGCTTCCCGCACTGCGCCGCCTGTCGGTCGGCGGCGACCGGATGCGCCGCCGGCCGGGCGGGGACGTCACCGCCCTGGTGGACAACGCGTACGGCCCCGCGGAGGCGACCGTGCTGGCCACCGCGCACGCCCTGAACCCGGCGGGCGCGGCGGACGGCGCCGGCGTGGAGCCCGCGGACACCGCGACGCCGCCGCCCATCGGGCTGCCGCTGGACGGCACCGTCGTCGGGGTCGCCGACCCCTCGGGGCGCCTGGTGCCCCGGGGCGAGCCCGGTGAGCTGCTCCTCGGCGGCGCCGGGCTGGCGATCGGCTATCTGGACGAGGAACTGACGGCCCGGCGCTTCGTGGCGCCCCCGGCGGGGATGACCGGGACCGACCGGGTCTACCGCACCGGTGACCGGGTGCGGATGCGCGCCGACGGCGTCCTGGAGTTCCTCGGCCGCCTGGACGACCAGGTCAAGGTGCGCGGGGCCCGGATCGAACCGGCCGAGGTCGAGGCGGCCTTCGAGCACGACGCCCGCGTCCGGCGGGCGGTCGTCGCGGCCGCGACCGGGGCCGACGGCGGGGTCCGGCTGATCGCGTACGTCCTGCCCGTCCCGGGTGGCCGCACGCCGACCGGTGCGGAGCTGCTGGCGGCCGTGCGCGACGGGCTGCCCGAGCAGGCGGTGCCCTCGGCCGTCCGGTATGTCGACGCGTTCCCCCTCGACGCCAACGGCAAGGTCGACCGTGCCGCGCTGCTGGCCGGGGAGGCACCGCCGAAGTCCGCTCCGGCGGACACGCGGGTCCCCCCGGTGCCCGCGCCCGCCCCGGATTCGGGTACGGAAGAGCTGGTGGTGCGGCTGTGCCGTACGCTGCTCGACCGTCCGGACCTCGGCCCGGGGGACGGCTTCCTCGACAGTGGTGGTGACTCCCTGACCGCCGCCCGGCTGCTGGCCGCCCTGGAGGAGGAGTGCGGGGTACGGCTGCGGGCACCGGAAGTGCTCCGGCAGCCCGACCTGCGCGCCCTGGCCGCCCTGCTCGACGCCAAGCGGACGGACCGGCCCGCCCCGTCGGCACCTCCGGCGGCCCCGGCGGCGTCCGACCCGGCGGCCTCGGCCCCGGTGGCCACGGGGACCGCGCCCCGGGCGACCGCCGCGGCGGACCCGGCCGACGGCGGTGTGCTCGCCCACGTCGCCGCCCACGCCGGGGCGACCCCGGGGGCGCTGGCCGTCCTGGACGGTGAACTGGCGCTCACCTACGCCGAGTTGACCGGCGCCGCCCGGCGGCTGGCCGGTGTGCTGCGCGCCCGGGGAGTACGGACCGGTACCGCGGTCGGGCTGCTCATGCCGCACTCGGTGGGCGTCGTCGTCGCCCAGCTCGCCGTCTGGTGGGCGGGCGGCCACTACGTGCCCCTGGATCCGGCCTACCCCCGGCCGCGCACCGAGGCGATGCTGGCCGACGCCGGGGTCGCCCTGACGCTGGGTGAGAAGGACCTGCTGGAGGCGGCGGGCCTGCCGGCCGGGCGGACGCTGGCCGTCTCCGCGGCGGGGGCCGCCGACCCGGATACCCCGTGCCCGGGGCAGGACGTCGGGGTACTTCCCCCCGCGTACGACCCGGACGCCGTGGCGTACGTGATGTACACCTCGGGTTCGACGGGCCGCCCCAAGGGCGTGGCGATCACCCATCGCGGGGTGGCCGGACTGACCGTCGCGCCGGACTTCGTGACGGTCACCCCCCGCGACCGGGTGCTCTTCCACTCGGCGCAGACCTTCGACGCGTCCCCCTTCGAGGTCTGGGTCGCGCTGGCGAACGGGGCGGCGGTGGCCGTCTCCACCGCCGACCGGCACTCGCTGGAGGGGCTGGCCCGGGACGTGGAGCGGCTGGGCGCCACCGTCGCCATGCTGACCACCGCGCTCTTCCACCATCTGGCCGACCGCCGGTCACCGGTCTTCGGCGTGCTGCGCGGCGTGCTCGTCGGCGGCGAGGCGATGTCGGCCCGGCACGCGCGGAGCGTGCTGCGCTCGCATCCGTGGCTGGAGCTGGTCCACGGGTACGGGCCGACCGAGGCGACGACCTTCGCCACCACCCACCGGGTGCGGGACGCCGACTGCGACGGCCCGCCGCCGATCGGCCGCCCGGTCGCCGGGACGACGGCGCACGTCCTCGACGAGCACGGCGCCCCGGTGCCCGCGGGCACCCGTGGTGAACTCTGGCTGGGCGGCCCCCGGCTCGCCCGCGGCTACCTCCGGGAGCCCGCCCTCACGGCGGAACGCTTCGTCGACCACCCGGCCACCGGACGGCTCTACCGCACCGGCGACCTCGTGTCGGCCCGCCCGGACGGCGTGCTGGACTTCCACGGCCGCACCGACGACCAGTTCAAGATCCGTGGCTTCCGGATCGAGCCCGGCGAGATCGAGCACGCGCTGCGCACGCACCCGCGCGTCGCGGACGCGGCCGTCACCGTGCTGCGGCCCACCCCGGAGGACGCGCGGCTGGTCGCCTTCGTCGTGCCCGTCGACGGCGGACACCTCACGGTGGCCGCGCTCCGCGCCCATCTGGCCGAGCGGCTGCCCGCGCACCTGCTGCCCAACGGGTGGTCCGTGGTGGACGGTCTGCCGCTGACCGCCACCGGCAAGGTCGACCGCCGGGCGCTGGCCGAACGCCCGGTGCCCGGCATCCCCCAGGCCGACGCCGCCGGGGAGCCGGCCGTCGCACGGCAGGCGCTGTCACCCATCCAGCAGGCGGTGGCCGAGGCGTGGACCCGGGCCCTGGAGCGGACGGTCGACACCCCGGACGCCGACTTCTTCGACCTCGGCGGCCACTCCCTGCTGGCGCTCGGCATCGTGGACGACCTGCGCGAGGACGTCGGCATCGAGCTGTCGCTCGCCGAGTTCTTCGCGGCGCCCACGGTGGCCGGACAGGCCGCGCTGATCGAGGAGGCGCTCGTCGGCCGGTTCGGTACGGACGTCACCGCCGCCACGGAGGAGGGCCGATGACGAGCACCCCGGACACCTCGCGCCAGGAGGCGCTGCTCCGCCTCGCCCGGCAGCGCGGGCGAGGCGCCGCCTCCACGGCCTCCACCCGGGCGCCCGCGCCGGGCGGCGGGGACGCGGGCCCGGTGCCGCTCTCGCACGCCCAGCACCGGATGTGGCTGATGGACCGGCTCGGCCGGAGCGGCGCGCTGTACAACGTGCCGTTCGCGACCCGGGTGCGCGGCCCCCTCGACCTGGACGCCCTCGCCGGGGCCGTCACCGCCCTGGTGCGCCGGCACGAGGTGCTGCGCACGCGGTACAGGCACGACGACGGCGAGCCCTGCCAGGAGGTGATGCCCGCCGCACCGGTACCGCTGCGGGTGGTGGACGCCACCGGCGACGGCGGCGGTGAGCTGGCACGGGAGGCGGCGCGCCCCTTCGACCTGGGCGCCGGGCCACTGCCGCGCGTGCTCTGTGTGCGGCACGCGCCCGAGGACCACACGGTTTTGCTGACGTTCCATCACATAGCGGTGGACGGCGGCTCGCTCGAAGTGATCGTCCGTGAACTCGACGCCCGGTACCGGGCGGCCGTGGAGGGCCGGGGCGGGCCGGACGGGGACGAGGTGGCGAACGCCGGGGTGCCGCGGTACGCGGACTTCGCCCGCCGGGAGCGCGCGGAGGGCGCCGCGGCGCTGGAGACCGGGCTCGCGTACTGGACCGAACGGCTCGCAGGGGCCCGGCCCGTGCCCCTGCCCGGGGTCGCCGTGCCCGCCGGCGGCCGGGGCGAGGGCCACGTCCTCGCCACGCCCCTGACCCCGCACACCCTGGAAGCGCTGCGCGAGGTGGGCCGCGACCACAAGGCCACCCTGTTCACGGTGGTGCTCGCGGGCGCGTTCGCGACACTGCTGGAGCGGACCGGCGGCGAGGACCTCGTCATCGGGTGCGCGAGCAGCCACCGCGACCGGGCCGAATGGCGCGACCTGGTCGGCCT
Organism: Streptomyces sp. NPDC042259; assembly: GCF_055582085.1. Taxonomy (NCBI): domain Bacteria; kingdom Bacillati; phylum Actinomycetota; class Actinomycetes; order Kitasatosporales; family Streptomycetaceae; genus Streptomyces; species Streptomyces sp. NPDC042259. The sequence goes on from NZ_JBVJDW010000002.1 coordinate 513,314, forward strand.
GTGCGTCAACACCCTCGCGATCCGTACGGACCTGTCCGGTGCGCGGGACTTCGGGGAGCTGCTGTCGCGGGTACGGGACGACCTGCTCGAGGCGCAGCGTCACCGTCACGTCCCGTTCGACCTGGTCGTCGACCGGCTCGGCGCGGCGGCCCGCGACGGCGACGGCAATCCGCTGGTCGGTGTCACCGCCGACGTCCTGCCGAAGCCGTCGGGGCTGCGCCTCGCCGGGACGGTGTGCGAGCCCGTCGACATCGACCTGGGGACCGCCAAGTTCGGCCTCGGCTTCTACGTCGCGGAGGCCACGGACCGCGGCGGGCCGCGCGCCCTGGTGCAGTACGACCGGGGGCGGCTCGACGAGGAGACCGCCCGGGGGCTGCTGGACGCCTTCGCCGCGCTCCTGACGGAGGTGGCGGCGGACCCCGGGCGGCCGCTGTCGCGCGGGACGGCCGACCCCGTGGACGGCCCCGGGGACGGCCCCGGGGACGGCCCCGGGGACGGCCCCGTGGACGGCCCCGTGGACGGCCCCGTGGACGGCCCCGGGGACGGCCCCGTGGACGGCCCCGTGGACGGCCCCGTGGACGGCCCCGTGGACGGCCCCGGGGACGAGCCCATCACCGCACCCCTCGGTGCGCGGGGCGAGACCGTCAGGGCCGTGTTCGGCGAGCTGTTGGGCGACGACCCCGGTCCCGACGGCGACTTCTTCTTCCTGGGCGGGCATTCGCTGCTCGCCGTCCGCGTCGCGGAGCGGCTGCGTGAGCGGCTCCGTCTGCCGCTGACGGGGCTGGACGTCCTGGAGCACCGCACGCCGCGCGCGCTGGCGGTACTGCTGGACGAACGGGCGGAGCAGCGCACCCGGAAGCGGGCGGCCCCGGCGGCCACGGCAGGCGGCGCCGCCGGCCCGGGGTCCACCAGGACGGGAACGGTCCTGGTCACGGGTGGCACGGGCGGGGTCGGGGCGTTCGTCCTGCGGGAGTTGGCGGCCCGGGGGCGACCGGTGCGCGCGCTGGTGCGACCGGAGTCGGCGCATCTGGTGGCGGGCGACGGGGTCGAGGTGGCCGAGGGCGATCTCGCGGACCCGGGCAGCCTGCGGGACGCGGTCGCGGGCGTGGACGCGGTGATCCACTGCGCGTGCACGTTCACCTCGCCCGAGGTGGACGTCGCGGCGATGCGGGCGCTGCTGGACGGCTGGCGCCGGGGCGCGTTCGTCTTCGTCAGCAGCGTGGACGCCTACGGCAGGCCGCCGGTGGTGGAGGTCACCGAGGACACGCCGTCCGCCGAACCTCTGACGCCGTACGGGCGGGCCAAGCTGGACTGCGAGCGGATGCTGTGGGGGGCCGCGGGCACCGGGGGGCGGGGCGGGGCGACCGCGGTGCGGGCACCGCTGGTGTGGGGGCCCCACCCCCGGTTGCGCGACCAGCTGCGGTGGGGGGCGACGGGGGCGCTGTTCCAGGCCGCCCGGTCGGGGGAGCCGGTCGTGCTGCCCGCCGCGGGGGCCCTCCCGGCGTCCGGTGACCCCTGGGCCGGGGCGCCTTGGGTGCACGCGGCCGCCCTGGCCCGGGCCCTGGTGACCTGTGCCGAGCGGCCCGCGCACGGCATGGTGAACGCCATCGGCGGCCATGTGGGCTGGGAGGAGTTCGCGAGCGAGCTGACCCGGCTGCTCGGGAGCGGTGGCGGAATCCGTCCGGCGGCCACGACGGCCTCCGCTCCCCTGCTCCACCGGCACCGCTACCGCGCGGAGGCCCTCGCCGAGGAACTCGTCGAACGGCCGGGCGAGGACTGGCGCTCGGTGATCGCGGCGATGCTGGAGGACTGACGCGCGGCGCCGGCTCAGGCTCCGACGTGGATGAAGGGGGCCCAGTGGCACGGGTGCCGGGCCTCGATGTGCGGGGAGCGGGGGTGGGGGGCGGGGCGGGGGTTCGTGGCCCGGGGCCCGGCGGGCTCGCGTGTGACGCCCGCCTGTGCCGCGAGTGCGGCGAACTCCTCGGCCCGTTCGGCGGGGGCGAGCGCGCGCACCTCGCGGCGGGCGAGGGTGAGCGCGGTGCCGACGGCGGTCGCCGTACCGTCGGCGAGGTGCCGGTAGGTCCGGGTGACGACGAGGGCACCGGTGTCGTCGTCGGCCGGCCACAGCGGCACCACGGCGTGCCGGGCCCCGCTGAGCATCGCCGCGCGGGTGAGCCCGAGCACGTCCCCGCCGGCGGTCGCGGTGCCGTGCCCGGTGTCGCAGGCGGACAGGACGAGCAGGTGCGGGTCCGGGCCGGGGCCGAGCAGATCGGGCAGACCGAGGGCGTCCCGTCCGGCGAGGGCCAGCCGGAGGCGGCCGGGCGCCAGTTCGTCCACGTCGCCGTGGGTGGCCAGGTGCAGCACGTCACGGCCGGCGGCTTCCCGCAGGACCCGCTCGCGGGTGGCGGACGCTCCCGTCAGCAGCCGGTGGGCGGGCAGCAGCCGTGCGACGCCGGCGACTTCCGCCGCGGTGCCGGGCAGGTCCGCCGGGCCGGTCCGCGGGTCGGTGGCGGGCGCGCCCACGAGCAGTGCCGTACGGTCCCGCCACGGCCGGTCCGGGGGGCGGGGGCGGGTCAGGAGCGAGGCCGCGGGCAGGTAGGAGACGTCGTGGGTGGCGCCCAGGACGTCACCGCCCCAGGGCAGGGCGTGGAAGGGAAGGCGCGCGAGCCGGGCCGGGGGCACGACGACCACCCGTTCGCAGTGGTCGAGCGCGGAGCGGAACGGGCGCAGCAGCAGCTGTGAGAGCCGCCGTCCGGTGTCCTCGCCCCCGGGGGCTCGCGCGCAGTGCCGGTGGAAGCGGCGGGCCGTCGCCACCGTGCCGTGGGCCCAGCTCCGGGCCCGCGCCACGCGCAGCCCGTCGCGGGTGATCGCCCAGCCGACCAGGTCCTCGTCGAAGAGGTGGTACTCGATCAGCAGGGTGCCCGGGGGCAGTGCGCCCGCGACGGCCGCGGCGTCCGGGCCGGTGCCGCCGCGCCGGGGGGCGAGGGCGGCGGGGGCGAGCCGGGCGACGTCCGCCCGGGCCGCGTCCCGGGCGCGTTCCGCGTCGGTGATCCGCCGCCGGACCGTCGGCCCGGGGGTGGGGGTGGGGTGGGCCCGGCGGATCTCGTGCGCCGCGTCCTCGAACTGGGCCGACCAGCGGGCCTCGGCCCGGAGCCAGGCCCGTACGGCCCCCGCCGCGGGTCCGGCGGCGTCGAGGGCGTGCACGGCGTCGAGGAAACCGGAGCGGCTGCGCTCGGCGAGGCCGAAGGCGGCGGCGGCCGCGGCGGCTTGCGCCCCGGCCCCGTCCTGGGCCAGGAGCGACATGATGGCCGTGTGGTACATGCCCGCGACCACCGGGCTGTCGGCCGTGGCGGCCCGCAGCGCGTCCCGGGCCGGCCGGACGCGGTGCTCCTCGTAGCGGGTGATGGCGCGCAGCGCGTGGCCGACGGCGGCGGCGTGGTCGCCCCGCCCCCGCGCCGCCTCGGCCTGGAGCGCGGGCAGTTCCCACGGGTCGTCCGGTGCGGGCCCGCGTCTGCCGGTCTGCTGTGTCGCCGCCTCGGCGAGGCGGGGCTGACGCAGCCGCAGCCGCAGCACGGCCTCCTGGAAGGCGGACGGCTCCCCGCGGGCCGCGAGGTGGTCCAACACGGCCCGGGCCTCGGGGAACCGGCGCAGTTCGGTCAGGGCGGCACAGCGCTCCAGGAGGTCCGTGCCGCCGTCGGCTTCCGCCAGGGCCCGTTCGGCGAGCCGGTCGGCCTCCGTCTCCAGGCCGGCGGCGCGGGCCCGCCGGGACCGGTGGAGCGTCTCGTGGAACGTCACCGCCCCCGCTTCGGCCCGCAGCACGCGCAGGGCCGCTTCGACGGTCTGTCCGCCGAACGGTGACAGTCCCTCGGCGGCGGCGATCGCCCGCGCGATGCGGGGCCGCGAGGCGGCGATGAGGTCCGGGTCCCGCAGCGCGACGGCTGCCTGGTGGAAGGCCGCGGTGGCGTGGACGAGGCCCAGGCGCTCACCCGGACCGGGTGCCCCGCCCCGCTCCAGCCGCTCGGTGTGCTCCCGCATCCGGAGGTCGCTGAACACGAGCGGGGCCAGCCGGTGGTGTGCCGTCGTATGCGGCCGCGCGCGGGTGGCGAGCGTGTCGCCGGCCGCCGGTGTGCCGGTGAGGCGTGCGGCCAGGAGAAGGGAGGCACGGCTCGCGGCGGCCTCTCCCCGGCCGCTGAGGAACTCGGCCCGTTCGGTGACGAGTTCCGCCAGCCCCCGGCCCCATGAGCCGCTGCCGGCCGTGGACGTCCAGGTGAGAACGGCCTCGACGTCCCGGGGGTCCGGCTGCTGCCGGGCCGTGATCCGGTCGAGGCTCCGGTGCACCCGCAGCAGGGCCGCGCAGGCGCCGTCGCCCGCCTCGGTGGCCAGGGCGAGGGCCCGCTCCAGGGCCGCGACGCGGTCGGACGTCCGGCTCTCGACCCGGGCGGTGTGGGCGATCCGCAGCAGGGCGGCCGCCTGCCCCCGGGCCGACCCGGCCGCCCGAAACCGCTCCCGCGCCAGCTTGTAGCGGGCCTCGGCGCGGGCCGGGGCACGGGGCCCGGGGGTGCTGTCCCGGGCCGAGCAGCGTTCCGCCGCGCCCGGGGCGCCGAGTTCCCAGTCGCCGACGAGCAGCGCCGAGAGGCCGCCGATCACGAGGCTGTCGGGGGCGGCCCGCAGTGCCTCCCGGCGCAGGGCCTTCGCCCCGCCGGGGTCGGCCGCGCGGACCCGGAGGTCGGCCGCCAGCAGTGCGTGGCAGGCGGCGGGCACCGCGTGGGCCGTGACGGCCGGGTCCTCGCCCAGTGCGTCGAACCGGCGCAGCGCAGCGCGGATCCCGGCGCGCGCGGCGCGCGCGGCGTCGTGCTCGCCCGCCTCCTCGTACGCGGCGACGGCCCGCATCCCGTGCCCGACCGTCGTGCGGGCCGAGAGCAGACCGGGCAGGAGCCGGCCCGCCAGGACGGCGGCGAGCCGCAGCGCGGGGTCGGTGAGCGTCGCGATCCCGTCGGCGCTCCCGGCCGCCGCCGTCGGGACCGCCGACGGGTCCTCGCGCCGCGCGGCATCCCCCGTGCCGCCGGGGTACCAGTGGTGTTCCACGGCGGTCGCCGCCGTCCGCAGGGCCCGGGTGACCACCAGGTGTCCGGCAGGCCCCTCCGGGGTCCGGTCCAAGGCGGTCAGGGCCCGTACGGGTTCCCCCGCCGCGAGCGCGGCGGCGGCCGCGAGCCAGGTCCGCACGGGCTCGCGGCAGGCCTCGGGGCACACGGCGGCGGGGTCGCCCGCCCGCTGTTCGGGCGGCAGCAGTTCGATGAGCAACGCGAGGCCGTCCACTGGCTTCCCCCCTGCCGTGTGCGGCCCGCGCGTGACCACCGACCGCCGCGGACCCAGAGGGGAACGATATTCCGGCCACCGCCTCTTGAGAAGATTCGGCACCGCCTCCGGAAGACCGGAGCAATTCCTTCCCGAATAACCGCGTTGATCGGCATGCCGGAAGAATCACTGCCCCGGAATCATGGATTCCCTTAGTCGGCCGTAAAGGAAGTCCCGGCGCGATGGAATAGACCCGCCGGTAACTTCCCGGCGGCTTACGGACAATAGAGGCGCACGAGAGGTGAATCCCCTGGTCAAACGGGTAGTGTCAGAAGGGACTCAAGGGAATTCCGCGAATGTTCCGAAGGCGGGAACGATATCGCCGGGCCCGCCGTCTGAGGGAGTGTGCCCGAATGCGTGCGGCTCGGGGTGCCGTGCGCGCGGGAAGGGGGCGTATGCCATGGACGAGGAGCGAAGTCCATTGCTGGCCGGGCGTTACCGGATCGTCGGACGGCTCGGCAGCGGCGGTATGGGAGTGGTGTGGCGTGCCGTCGACGAGCTGCTCGACCGCGAGGTCGCGGCGAAGGAGGTCCGGGCACCGGACCATATGCGTGACGCGGACGTCCGGCTGCTGTACGCACGGCTGAAGCAGGAGGCCCGGGCGGCCGCCCGGGTCAGTCATCCGTACGTGATCACGGTGCACGACGTGGTCGAGCAGGAGGGCCGGCCCTGGATCGTCATGGAGCTGGTGCGCGGCAAGTCGCTGGCCGACGTGCTGGAGGAGGAGGGGATCCTGCACCCCAGGGAGGCGGCCAGGATCGGATCCATGGTCCTCCAGGGGCTGCGCGCCGCGCACGCGGCCGGGGTGCTGCACCGCGACGTCAAGCCCGCCAACGTCCTGATCGAGGAGAGCGGCCGGGTCGTACTGACCGACTTCGGCATCGCCGTGGTGGAGGGGTCGGGCACCCTCACCCGCACCGGCGACCTCGTCGGCTCGCCCGACTTCCTCGCCCCCGAGCGGGCGATGGGCCAGCGCCCCGGCACGCCGTCGGACCTGTGGTCGCTGGGCACCACCCTGTACGCGGCGATCGAGGGACTGTCGCCGTTCCGGCGGACCTCCGCACTGAGCACCCTGCAGGCCGTGGTCCAGGACGAGGCGCCCGCCCCGCGGCGGGCGGGCCCGCTCACCCCGCTGCTCGAAGGGCTGCTCCGTAAGGACCCGCGGGACCGGATGGGCGCGGTGGAGGCGCAGCGGCTGCTGGACTCCGTCGCGGCCGGGCGGCTCACCGAGCCACCGGGCTGGGCGCGTGCGCACACCGGGGAGTACGTCAGGACGGCCGTCGCCGTCCCCTCGCCGGTCCCCGGGCCGGCGCCCGCCCCCTCGCCCACGCCGTCGCCGTCGCCGTCGCCCGCACCCTCCCCCGGGCCCGTCGTGCGGCACGTCTCCCCGCTCCCGCCCGTCCCCCGCCCGGGGCCGGCTCCCCGGCCCGGCGGTGTCTTCGGACCGCCCACCCCGCGAGAGCCCGAGCGGCCGCTGTCCGGTACGCCGCGCCCGGGACCACGGAACGGCCGCCGGAAGGCGACGGTGATCCTCGGTCCGGTGCTGGCGTTCCTGCTCGCCGGCGGGGCGGCCACCGCCGCGGTCATCGCCACCCGGGACGACGGCGGCACACCGTCGGGCGGCACCGGTGGTGTCGTCAGCGACACCCGCCGGCCGTCGGACGGCACTTCGGGGGACCAGCCCCGCCCGTCCGCGACACCCGAGCCGCGGGACACACCCGCGGCCGCCACACCGTCCGCCGTGCCGTCCCCGGAGGCGGCCACGACATGCGCGAACGGCGGCTGGGTGGAGGCCTGCGGATACGGGTGAGGGGCGGGCGGCGAGGTGCGCGAAGGCCCCGGTGACGCGGCCCGGGGCGATCACTGATCACCGACATCACAGACCGGCTATCGGGGGTGCGTCAATGCGGCTGGGGTCGTTTCCGTACAAGGTCACCGAACGCGAGGCGGGCGGGCCGGGCATCCGGCGTGCCCGCGGGCGCGAACGCCTGCTGCGCGCCGTCGCGCTGCTGGCCGTGCCCGTCCTGCTCGGGGGGACGGGCAGCCTGGGCTGCTCGGGTACGCAGAAGAAGAAGGCGGCCGATCTCGCCCTGGAGGCCGTGGGAGTGGTCGGCGCGGCCCCGTTCCTCACCGGTGCGGGCACGGACCTCAAGGGGGTCGACTCCGCCCGCCGGGGCGGCGAGCTGGCCGGGGACAGCCGCGGCGCGTTCGGTGGCACCCGGAACGTCGCGCACTGCGACAAGGCGGCCCTCATCAGGGAGCTGACGCGGGACAGCGTCAAGGCGAAGGCCTGGAGCTCGGCCCGCGACATCGACCCCAGGGACCTCACCGCGCACATCGACAAGCTGACGCCGGTGGTCCTGCTCCACGACACCCTGGTCAAGAACCACAACTACCAGGGGAACGGCAAGATCACGGAGTATCTGTCGGTCCTCCAGGCGGGCGTCGCGGTGCTCGTCGACTCCTACGCGCGGCCGGCCGTCAAGTGCAACTGCGGGAACCCGCTGCGGCAGCCGGACACCGACGTCGACTACGAGGAGTCCTCCTACACGGGCAAGCGCTGGGAGGGTTTCGCCTACGTCCGGATCACCGTCATCAAGGAACGCCCCAAGGAGAAGGGGCCGTTGACGTCCGTCCCGCTCGTCGACCCCTACGCGCCGAACAAGGCTTTCGACCGCGGGACCGGTTCCGACGGTTCGAAGGACTCCGCGCCGTTCCCGGTGCCCACCCCCTCCGCCCTGCTCCCCACGCCCAGTGGCGGCAGTGGCACTCCCGCACCGGAGTCGGGCACCCCCTCTTCCCCGCCGCCGTCCGCTTCCGTGCCGGGGTCGGGGACGCCCTCCTCGTCATCCGGCTCGGGAACACCGTCCACGACGGTCCCCGGTACCGGAGCGTCGTCGGGCCGCCCGTCGGCGTCCACGAAGCCGACGAGGGACGCCACGGTCGTGCCGACGGCTCCGGCGGTGCCGTCCGCCGTCGTCCGCACCAGGCCGCCGACTTCGGCGTCCTCGTCCCTGCCGAGCGGCCGGCAGCCCACCGGGGGCCGGGTGCCGACGACCGACGGCCGGGAGCGCACGCCGCAGAAGTCGTTACCGCCGACGCGGCAGTCCGCCCAGCCACCGCCACCGAACACCTGGAAGCCCCAGCCGACGTACAAACCGGTGGAGCCGCCCCAGCCTCCGCCCCGCTCGGCGGAGCGTCCGCCCGTGCCCCGGACGCCGGTGGAGAAACCACCGGTGGAGCGTCCGCCCAGGGCGGAGCCGCCGAGTTCCTAGCCTGGGGGCCCAGCGGGTTTGATGTGGCTGGCCTCAGCCCAAACAAGCCCGTCCGGCGATTGAGGACGCGCCCGCAGGGCGCCCGCCGCCGCAGGCGGCAAAACCGGCCGTCAGCCGAAGACCCGCGGGTGACGGGCCGATCGGACCCTCAGCCCTACCGGGCGCTAAGGCCGGGGGCCCGGGACAGCCGGTCGCGCGCGCGGGCGAAGTGCCCGTCGGTGATCTCGTAGGTGGCGGCGGCATGCAGGCCCAGCGCGCGCTTGGCCGGGTCGGGGTGCGGATTGCGGTACAGCGCCCCGGCGAGGTCACGCAGCTCCAGCATGACGGGCACGGCCGCCCCCAGGGTCTCCGGCTCCCCGTTGTACCCGCGTTCGAGGACGACCAGCAGCCGCGCGTACACCTCGTTGAAATGGTCGGCGGCCCGGCGTACGGCGCTGCCGGGCGGGTAGTGCGCCACCTTCGCCTCGGGGTCGATGGGGTAGGCGTCCTGCCAGGCGACGTTCACGGCCGGGCCGGTCGGTCCGGAGCGCGGCGTATCGTGGGGGGCGTAACTCCGCTCCTGGCGGATCTCATTGAACCGGAAGTAGTGCGCGACCTCGCGGGCCTCGCCGAAGAGCCGGTCGTCGGTGTCGTGGATGCCCCCGGCCGCGCCCTCGCCCTGCTCGGTGATGACCCGCAGCGCCTTGAGCGCGGACGTCAGGCCGGTGACCGCGAAGACCTCACCGCCGGAGTTGTAGAAGTCCTTCGGGCCGACCTGGCGCGCCGGGTCGCCGCGGAAGAGTTCCTCCTCGCCGAGCTTCCTCGACAGGCGGATCACCCCTTCCCGGATGGTGTTGTAGAACTGGCCGATGGAGGTCCAGCCGTCGTCGTCCGCCACCGAGGGGTGGCCGGGCGGTTCGGCGACGTACTCCGGCCGCTCGATGTACAGGAAGGTGTCCAGCGCCTTCGTCCCGAAGTGCCGCAGGGCGACGGGGACCTTGTCCCGGCTGAAGGGCAGCCGGGCGGGGTAGCCGGTGACGAAGCGCGAGTGCGCCACCAGGGGGGTGCCGCCCGTCGCGTTCATGAGGTTGGCGACGAGGGTCATGTGCAGCATTTCCTCGAGCACGACGGCCCGCACGGCGTAGTGGGCCGGCCGGTTGGTGCCGGGCGGCAGGGTGTACATGGCCGTCAGATAGGGCGGGATGGTGAGGTGTTCGAGGGTCAGCGCGGCCTGGAGGAACAGGTGCAGCTCGGCGCGGTCGCGCGGCACCCGGAAGGGCGGTTCCTCGACCAGCGCGAGGTCGGCGGTGATGTCGGTGTGCCGGGCGGGCTCGTGCTGCCCGGTCAGCGGGCCGGTGGCCGTCATGGGCGGGACTCCGGGACGTCGGCGGTACGGACGGTCGGGGGCCGGCGCAGCTCGCTCAGCTCCCGGTGGATCCGCTCGCTGCTGCGCAGTGCCAGGGCGGCCATGGTCAGCGAGGGGTTGGCGGTGCCGACCGAGGGCATGCTGCCGCAGCCGACGGCGTAGAGGCCGGGGTGGTCCCAGCAGCGCTGCCACTGGTCGACCACGGAGGTGTCCGGCGAGGACCCCATCACATGGGTGCCGGCTCCGTGGCCCGCGCCCTGGTAGGCGAAGTCGCGGCCCTCGAACCGGAAGTGGCCGGGGGCGAAGGGGCCGGGGGCGTAGACGGTGTGGTCCTCGGCGTCGAGCAGCCGGAAGATCTGGTCGGAGACGGCCTTCGCCGCCGCCATGCCGCGCTTGACGCGGTCGGAGAGGTCGTAGGTGACGACGGGGCGCGGGATGCCGAGGAGGTCGCGGTGGAGCGGGTCGACGGTGACCCGGTTGCGGCTCTCGGCCTCCTGCTCCATCTCGAATTGCAGGGTGAACTGCCGGCCGATGCCCCGGCCCAGGGTCTCGCGCAGTGCGGGGCCGAACAGCCCGCGTCCGCGCGGTGCCGCCGGGTCGCCGCCCATGCCGAGCAGCCGGGCCACGTCGGCGCCGGGCGAGCCCGCCGGCCAGCTCCACCCCCAGTTGGCGATCACGATGCGGAAGGGCGCGCGGGTCCGCCGGGCGCCTCCGGTGCGGAAGCCTTCCAGACCGGACGTCGATCCGGGGCCGCGGAAGGGACCGACGGGGTGGTTCATCAGCCCCCAGGTGAGCAGCACCGGGTGGTCCATGAGGTTGCGCCCCACCTGGTCGCTGCGATTGGCCAGTCGGGAGAGGAGCAGCAGCTTGGCGTTCTCGACGGCGTGCGCGGCCAGGACGACCACATCGGCTTCCGCGGTGCGGGTGACGCTCGCGGGGACGGCGGGGTCGTCGTACTCCCGGTATTCGACGCCCCGGGCCCGGCCGGTGCTCGTGGTGAGGACCCGGCTCACCACCGCGCGGGTGACGAGGGTGACGTCACGGCTCCAGGCGGCCTGGGTCTTGAGCGGGGTGTATTTGGCCTGGACCGGGCAGATCGGTGTGCAGGAGGCGTTGCCCACACAGCGTTCACCGTAATTGGGCAGCCCCGCCGCGCCGACCGGGCGGTAGCCGCGTCCGTCGTCGTAGCGCTCGTGGGGTGTGCTGTTACGGGCGTGCGGGGTGGTGACGACGCGCAGCGTGGTGTGCGCGGATCCGGGCTTCTCCTGGACGGCGTGTCCGTCGAGCCGGGCCGCCAGGACGTCGTCGAGGTAGCTGCGGGGGATCTCCCGCATCGGGTAGACGTACTTCTCGGGAAACGGCAGCCCGATGGCCTCGGCCTGTTCGGCCGCGTCCCCGGCGACGCCCAGCTCCCGCTCGGCCGCGCGGTAGTGGGCCTCGATGTCGTCGTAACCGATCGGCCAGTCCCGCCCGTAGCCGTAGCGGCTGCGGACCGCGAAGTCCTCGGGGTGCATCCGGGGCGTCAGGCCGAGCCAGTGCAGACCGGTGCCGCCGCCGGCCCGCAGATAGTCCGAGTAGTAGGGCAGGGCGCCTCGCTGGACGAGGTAGCCGTTCGCCCGGTACCCGCCGCCGCTCGCCCCGCCCACGTGGCGGATGTCGGGGGACGGGGCGACGGGGTTGGGCCGGTAGGGCGAGTTGGGGACCTTGGCCACGGCGGACGCGAACGTGTTCAGCGCGTCGAGATGGCCGGGCCAGGTGTCCAGGGTGCCGGTGCCGGCCTCCAGGACGAGCACGCGCCAGCCCTGATCCCCCAGGCGTTTGGCGACGAGGCTGCCGGCCATCCCGGCGCCCACCACGATCACGTCGTACCGGCGCCGGCCGTGCGTCGGGCCGTTCACGCGGCGCCTCCCGTGTCGAGTGCCGTGCGCTCGGACCCTGTGCCCTCGGTTCCCGTGCGCGCGGGCGGGACGGCGGGCCGGGCGACGGGCGGGGCGCCCGGTGGCGGATCGGCCCAGGTGCCGAAGCCGGGGGCCTTGGCGCCCGGCGGGTGACCGTGGAAGGTCCGCCAGACCAGGGCTTCGGGATGGGCCTCGGGGGCGGCCGTGAAGGCGACGTTGGCCGTCTGCCGGCCGAGCGCGCGGTGCACGTCCCGGGCGAGCGGGGGCCATACGCCCAGGTACCACAGGTGGGTGATGGCGCGGGCGAGGTCGCGGGACGTCTCGTCGACGAGCCGGTCCGGGTCTCCCCCGGCGGCCGCCATGTCGTCGATGAAACGGCCGACGGCCTCGCGGCCCACCTGCTCGACGGTGGTGTCGTGGTACAGGCGGGCCATTCCGGTGGCATACAGGTCGAACGCCTCAAAGCCCGTCAGGCGTTCGGAGATGTCGATGAACCCCGCCACCGGCGGCGGTACTTCGACGGACTCGTCTTCGAGTGCCGTGCGATTCGGTTCGGGAATCATGCGTGACCACCCCTCCAAGGGACTGCCCGCACATTCTTATCGAAGAGTTCATAGCGGGAGAAGAGGGGTGAACGGCCTTTATCCGGAACGAGGTTGGCCAAATAGGTAATTCGGGGCGGCCCTCCGGTTCAGCTCCGCGACGGGGTCAGCGCCGCCTCCAGCAGGACGCGCGCGGCCTCCTTGGCCCGCAGCGCCGGCTCGGCACCGCCGGAGATCGCGGCCGTCACGACGGCTCCCTCGGCGAGCAGGGCGAGCTGGTCCGCGAGCGCCGCGGGGGCGCCCGCGCCGGTCACCAGACCGGTGAGGTGCCGCAGAAAGGCGCTTTTGTGGGCCCGGGCGGCCGCCGCCACGGTTTTTGAGGCACCGCCCAGCTCCCCGAAGGAGTTCACGAAGGCGCAGCCGCGGAAGTCGGGCTCCTCGCACCACTGGTGCAGCCAGTCGAAGACGGCCAGGACCCGCCCGGGCCCGGCGGGCCGGGCGTCGGCGTAGCGCGCCAGCGCGTCCCGCCATTGGGCGTCACGCCGTCGCAGATAGGCCTCGACCAGTGCGTCCTTCGACGGATAGAGCTGGTAGAGGCGCTTGAGGGAGACGCCCGACGCGGCACGGATCGCGTCCATGCCCACCGCCTGGAGTCCTCGCCCGTAGAAGAGCGCCCCCGCCGCGTCCAGCACCCGGTCCCCCGGCGCCGCAGCTTCCGTAGCCGTGCTTTCCATGACCGCTCCCACCTCGCGTCTTGCCCGAGAACCATCGTTCTCCTAGGCTACCGGACAGCGGAGAGAACGACCGTTCTCCCCGCGGAAGGGAAGAGTCATGTCCGAGCAGAGGCCACCGCTCCCGCCGTTCACCGCCGAGTCCGCCCGGCGGAAGGTCCAGGCCGCCGAGGACGCGTGGAACAGCCGCGATCCCGAGCGCGTCGCCCTCGCCTACACCGAGGATTCGCGGTGGCGCAATCGCGATGTGTTCCTCAACGGCCGGGCGGAGATCGTGGACTTCCTCCGCGCCAAGTGGGAGCGCGAGCACGGCTACCGCCTGCGCAAGGAACTGTGGGCGTACGGCGACGACCGCATCGCCGTGCGCTTCGCGTACGAATGGCACGACGACGAGGGCCGGTGGTACCGCAGTTACGGCAACGAGAACTGGGAGTTCGACGAGAACGGTCTGATGCGCCGCCGCTACGCCAGCATCAACGACCTGCCGATCAGTGCGGACGAACGGCGCATCGCCGGCTGACCGGCCGCCCGCCGTATCAGCCCAGCACGGTGGGGACGGCGGGAGCGGAGACGGGAGTGGCGGCGGGGGTAGCGGGGGCGGCGACGGGAGGGGCGACGGTCAGCGGGGTGAGCTGCTGGATGTCGTACCGCCGGCGCAGGTCGGCGATGGCGTCCTGGTCGATCTCCGGACCCGAGTTGAGGATCTCGAAGAGTTCCTCGAAGTAGCGCTCGTGGTCCGGCGGGGGCGAGGCCTGGAAGAACATCCGCGCGGGGTCGGACGTCGGGTTGGCGAACGCGTGCGGGCAGCCGGGCGGTACGACGATGAGCGTGCCCGCCGTGGCCCGCACACAGCGCTCCCCGCTCGGGGACTCCCACTCCCGCCAGTTGCGGAGCGTCCGCACCCGGGGCTCGAAGGCGAGGACGTCGAGTTCGCCGTCGAGCACGTAGAACAGCTCCTCGCTGCGCGTGTGCAGATGCGCGCCGACGTCGAAGCCCGGGGGGACGACGACCTCGAAGCTGGAGGCCGCCCGCGAGTGCTCCCCGGTCACCTTGAACGTCACCTGCTGGGCCGCCGTGACGAGGGTGCGCCCCGCGCCCGGGGGGACGACGAGTCCGTCCGGAGAACTGGTGAGAGTCATCGTGCGCGGCCTTTCGGAAGGTTCACGAGGCGACCGGAGTGATCGCCGTCATCGGCGTGCGCTCCCCGTCGCGAGGACGGGCGTCCCCGTGAGTCCTCGTGAGTCCTCGTGAGACGGACGCGGGCGAGGCGCGGCGGGATGCCCCGCTTTCGGGCGCTCTCCCGGGAAATGATCCCCGACTCCGCCCGGCGGCCACAGACCCCGCGCGGAAAATCACCCGTCCAGGGCATCAAATCCGAAAGGAAACCCTCCGGTTTGGTTCTCCTTCCGGCCGGGCCCGGTCCCCGTCCGGGGCGTTCCGGGTCCGTCTAAGGTGACGGCATGGACGCCTTGGGGGATCTGTTGCGTGGGGTACGGGCCGACGGGGCCCTGTTCGGCCGGTGGACGGTGACGGCGCCGTGGTCGCTGCGGTTCGCGGACGGGGCCCCGCTGACGCTGTGCACACTGGTGCGGGGGGCGGGGTGGCTGGTACCGGTGGAGGGCGAGCCGCGGCCGCTGCGGCGGGGCGACACCGCGCTCGTGCGCGGGCCCGAGCCGTTCACCTTCGTGGACGCGCTCGCGTCCGGGCCGGCGGACCGTACCGGGGAGAGCGCCGAACTGGTGTCCGGCGCCTACCGGTCGGAGTCCGACGTCGGCCGCCGGCTGACCGGCGCGCTGCCCCGGGTGCTGATCGTGCCCGATGAGGACGATCCGGAGAGCTGCGGCACGCTCCACGAGTTCATCGCGGCCGAGGCCGCCGCCGACAAGCCGGGGCAGCAGTTCGTCCTCGACCGGCTGATGGACTGGATGCTCGTGTGCACGCTGCGGGCGTGGTTCGACGGGCCCGACGCCTGCCCGCCCGCCTGGTACCGCGCCCTCGGCGACCCGGTGGTCGGCACGGCCCTGCGCGCGATGCACGACGCGCCGGCCCGGCCGTGGACCATCGCCGCGCTGGCCGCGGGTGCGGGGGTCTCCCGGGCGTCCCTGGCCAAGCGGTTCACCGAGCTGGTCGGCAAGCCGCCGCTGGCGTATCTGACGGCGTGGCGGATGACGCTCGCCGCCGAACTGCTGGCCGAGCCGGAGGCGACGGTCGCCGGGGGGGCGCGGCGGGTGGGGTACGCGGACGGGTTCGCCTTCAGCGCGGCCTTCAAGCGGGAACGCGGCGTCAGTCC
Source organism: Streptomyces sp. NPDC042259 (assembly GCF_055582085.1). Classification (NCBI taxonomy): domain Bacteria; kingdom Bacillati; phylum Actinomycetota; class Actinomycetes; order Kitasatosporales; family Streptomycetaceae; genus Streptomyces; species Streptomyces sp. NPDC042259. Next base: position 528,750 of record NZ_JBVJDW010000002.1, read on the forward strand.
GAGCGCGCACCGGGCGTCCCGGGCCACGGCGGCCCGTGAGCGGATCGGCGTCTGAGGCCGCCGGAGCGGGGCGCCCTGGACGCGCGGACATCCCGTCGAGTGTTTCGGCCATGGCCGCGCGGCAGGCCCGCCGGAGAGGCTCGGGGCATGACGAACGAACCGGTATTGGTGATCGGCGGCACGGGCAAGTCCGGCCGCCGCGTGGTGGCGGGACTCCAGGAGCGCGGCGTGGCCGTGCGCGTGGCGTCCCGCGGCAGCGCACAGCGATTCGACTGGCTGGACGAGAGCACCTGGGGGCCGGCGCTGGAGGGCGTCGGCGCGGTGTACGCGGTACCGCTGGAGGGGGTGCCGGTACCGGCGTCCTTCACCCGGCTCGCCGCGCGCGGCGGGGTCCGGCGCATCGTCCTGCTGTCCGCCCGTGGGGTGGACGTGCCCGGGTACTACGAGGACGAGGGCGAGGACGGGAAGAGCGCGGAAGCGGGGGCGCGGGACGGGACGGAACCGGGGGCCGTGAGCCACCTCGTGGGCGAGCGGGTGGTGCGGGAGTCGGGTCTGGAGTGGACGGTCCTGCGTCCGGGGTGGTTCGCGCAGAACTTCAGCGAGGGTCTGTTCCTGGACCCGCTGCTCGCGGGCGAGCTGCGGCTGCCGACCGCTGACGAGGCGGCGTCGTTCGTCGATCTCGACGATGTCGCCGCGGTCGCGGTGGCGGCGCTGACGGAGGACGGGCACACCGGGCAGGTGTACGAACTGTCCGGGCCCCGGGCGGTGACCTTGGAGACGGTGGTCGCGGAGATCGCCGGGGCCACGGGCCGCCGGATCCGCTACGTCCCGGTGTCGGTCGAGCGGTTCACGGCCGAGCTGAGGGCCGAGGGGGTTCCGGCGGAGGACGCGGAGCTGTGGGCCGCGGCCCTGAACCCGATCCGCCGGGGCCTGGAGGCCAAGATTTCCGACGGTGTGCGGCGGGCCCTGGGCCGGGAGCCACGGGACTTCACGGTGTTCGTGGCGGCCGCGGCCGCCGCGGGCGCCTGGCGCGGCTGATCGGCCGCGCCGGGCCGGTTGGCCGGGCCTGGCGCGGCCTCGCGCACCTCGTTCGTGGGACACCCGGGGCGTGGCGCGGCGACGGCCGGGGGGCGCTCCCCGATCCTGTCGGCGCACCTGTGCGTCACGGGATGGGAGTCCACACGTGGAGAACCAGAGCACGACGACGGCACGGGCGGCCACGTGAGACGCGTGTGGGCGGCCGTCCTCGCGGCACTGACCGTTTTGGGAACGTCGGGGGTGACGGAGGCCCACCACAGGGCGGGCGGGCGTACCGCTCTCGTGGCGGCCACCCCGATCGTGGCGGCCGACCAGGCCAGCCGGTCCGTGTACGTCCTGGACGCGGAGCGGACTCGGTGGAGCGCCGAGGGGCCGGACGGGGGCGTGCTGTGGTCGTGGCGCGCCGACGGCCGCGCGGACCTCGCCGACCTGCGGCCCGCCGACTCGTGGACGAACGTGAGCGAGGCCAAGCTCCGGGAGATGGGCGGCCGGCGTTATCTGCTGACCACGGCCTCCGGGGGGCTGGCCGCCGTCGTGCGGTACCCGGAGGGCACGACGTACTGGGCGGCCGACACCGGCTCGGGCAACGCGCACAGCATCGAACTGCTGCCGAACGGGAACGTGGCGGTCGCGGCCAGCAAGGGCCAGTACGTGCGGGTGTACGCCGCGTCCCGGAACACCCGGGCCGCGGAGTACACGCAGCTGGCCCTCGCCGGGGCGCACGGGGTGCACTGGGATCCGCGCAACGAACTGCTGTGGGCGGTGGGCGACCGCGAACTCGTGGCGCTGTCCGTGGGCGGCACGACCGACCGACCGGCCCTCAGGGTCGCCCACCGCCGGGCGCTGCCCACCCGGGGCGGTCACGACCTGGCCCCGGTGCTCACCTCGCCCGGCCGGCTGTGGGTGGTCACGTCCTCGGCGGTGTACCAGTACGCGACCTCGGAGCGGCAGTTCGTCTCCTACCCGCTCCAGTCCAGGGTCAGCGGCCGGTCCATCAAGAGCGTCGGCGACGACCCGGCCACCGGTCAGGTACTCGTGGCCCGCCCCGAAGCGGGCAACCCCTGCGCCTGGTGCACTTCCACCCTGACCCTGTACCAGCCCGACGGAACCCGCACGCTGCTGCACGGCGGCATGTACAAGGCCCGTTGGTGGACGTCTCAGCGCAGCTGACGGGCCGGGACGCTCCGAGGACGTTCGCTGATGCGACCCCGTAAGCGGGTCACTGTGGGGGGCGTTGGTACCAGCTCGGTGTGGCCGGGTTGGGATACCCGAAGAGCGAGGCGATCAGTTCTCCGGCCTGGAAGGCGAGGACGCACAGGTTGACGAGGCCGATTCCCGCGAGAATCCGAATCCAGGGCCGCACGCGCCGGGGCAGGAGATCGCTGCCGCGGAAGATGTGCACGGTCGTGCCGCGGACTTCGGCGTTGAATGCCATCGCGAACATAGGGGTGGCGCAAAGCACACAGATCGAGAAGACGTTCGTGATCGTCTGCTGGTACCACTCGCCCTCGAACAGAGTGAACCCGGGCACCGCTCGTGGATAGCCGAATCCGCCGAGGAGCACGAACACTTGCACCACGATCACGTCGAACACGATCAGCGGAACCACGCTTGTGGCAATGACCCGGGGCAGGCTCCAGTGCGGCCGGTGCCGGCGCAGGAACCGGCAGCAGGTGAGGCCTGCGAGGGGCCAGAGAACGAGGGGGGTGTAGGCCGCCGTCAGAACGAACGATTCGAGGACGGGCGTCTCGCCCCGCCAGCCCGGAAGGTAGGGCCCCCAGGAAGGGACGTTGAGATCGTAACGGTTAGGTGCGGCGGCGTAGTGAAACGTGCTGGCGTAAGGGTTGGTCCACCAGGACAGGCAGCATCCGACGAAAAGCGCGGTGGTCAGGCTGATGGCGTGCTGATTGCGCGATTCACGCCGGCACCAGATCGCCAATCCGGCGATCAACAAGACCGTGATGGCTTGGATGACGTGGGTGAGGACGCGCATATGGTCCGGGATGGTGTAGCCCGTGGCCGGGTACGCATGCAGGTTGCCGTCGAGCGCCCATCGGGTGAGTACCCAGGTCTGCAGCAGGACGAACGCGAGCCCCAGGCAGGCCCAGTAGACCGAGGGGCACTTCCACCTGCCGCGCGCGGGAGACGACGCCGGGGCCGGTGCGGTGCTGGATCGTCGCCTCATCATGGCGCCCCCTCGGGGTGTACGGGCCCCTCCTGGCCGGCTGCTTCGGGAGGGCGCGGCACTGTCAGTCCATGACCGCACGTGGCGGACGACGGAGGATGCGGATCACGAGAGCGGGGCGCGCCAGCGATGCCGGGCCGTCCAGCATGTGCATCATCCTGGCGAACTCGCGGTAGAGGTACGGGCTGGTCGGGACGTGGTCGCGCCAGCGTGCGAGGTACCAGTCGGCGAGGCGGTGGGGCAGACCGCGTCGTCGGTCGCTCCCCGGGTGGGCATGGTCGATCCACTCCTGGTCCACGGCGGTGGCCAGGAGCCATGGCCATGCGAGTTCGCGGCGTACGAGGCGCTGGAACCGGCGCGTCCAATGCCCGTCCAGGTCGCCGGCCAGGATGTTCCGCAGGACGCGGGCCTGCGCTGCGGCGGTGGTGATTCCTTGTGCGTAGACGGGGTTGAGCGTGCACACCGCGTCGCCGAGCGCGATCAGGCCGTCCGGCCACCATAGGGCCCGGTCGTAGTGGATCATCCGGTTGGCGCAGTGGCCGTACCGGACCGGGCGGGTCAGCGGACACAGGGGTTCGAGTATGTCGGCGCACAGCTCGTGCAGACCGCGCGCGACCTGCCCGAACCCGTCGTCGGTGGGCGGATCGTGTCCTTTCGCGCTGTACAGGCTCACGACGACCTGATGGTCTTCGATGGGCAGGATGTATGCGCCCACCGGCCGGTGCGGTACCTGCTGCGCCGCGACGAACCCCATCCACGTGGTGGGCTTCTCGGGGGCCTGGTAGAAGCGGGTGGTGCAGGCGGTGCCCGCCGAGACCGTGGTTTCCCGTACGCGGGGCATGCCCCGCTCGGTCAGCCAGTCCCGCAGGTGGCTGGTGCGGCCGGAAGCGTCGACCACGAGATCCGCGGTGAGCCGGCCCCCGGAGCGGAGCCGGACGCCGGTGACGCGCGACGGTGTGCCGTCGGTGATGAGCCCCGTGACGGCCTGTCCGTCGACCACTTCCACGTTCGCGGCGTCTGTCACCAATGACCGCAGTGTGGTTTCCAGCAGGGGACGGCTTGACGGCTGGAACAGCGGCCCGGGTCGCGTCACTGGCGCGAGCCCGGCATCCAACCGCATGCGCATGTCGTGGCACATGTCCAGCGTCCGGGCGCCCGCGTCGGCGAGACGTGTGGTGAAGCCGGGGCACAGTTCCTCGATCACGGCGCGGCCTTGGGCCATCAGGGCATTGGCCTGACGGCCTTGCGGGACGCCTGGACGCGGGACGGGCGCGGAAGGCAGCGTGTCGCGTTCGATGATCGTCACCTGTTCGCACCTGTCGCGCAGAACCCGGGCGGCCAGGAGGCCGGCGATTCCCGCGCCGATCACGACCGCCTGGCCGGTGGTGTGGTGGCTCATGGCGTCCACGGCCGGCGCAGGCCATGCCGAGCACTGGCCGTCGATGACGGTGAGGTGGGCGCGGTGGCGGTCATGTGGTCGCTCCTTCCGTCGCGTCGGCCGGTCGCGGGGAATCGCTGCGGGCGGGGGCGTCGGCAGCGGCGGTGAACCCCATCCGGTCCAGGACCGAGGTCGCGATGGCGGCGGCGTTCGGCCGGATCCACATCACCTCCGGTCCGATCACGATCCGCAGTGTGCGGTTGAGCAGGTTCTGCAGTTGGACGGCTGCCATCGAGTCCAGACCGACGAGGAGCAGGCTGGTGGTCGGGGTGATGGGCCGGTCGGTGATGTGCATGATTTCGCGTACGCACGCGATGATGTGCTGTTCGATGAGGTGTTGGCGCTGTGGGAGGGTGGTCGCGGCCAGCACCGCGTCGAGCACTTCACTGCCGTCTTGGTGGGAGATCGTGGTCCGCAGTTCGGTGAACAGGGCGCTGCGAGCCGCGTCGGGGTACGGGCGCAGCCACTGGTCCAGGTCGACTGGTGTGTAGCCGCTGTGCACGGGGTTGAGGTGGATCAGCCGTCGCAGGGCGTCGATACCGTCGGTGGGGCTGATGAGTGACAGGCCCCGCTCGTCCATGTGCTGTCCCCGGCCGATCTCGCTCCATGCGCCCCACTGGATGCTCGTGGCCGCGAGGCCGTGTTGACGGCGCCAGGCGGTGAACGTGTCGAGCCACGTGTTCGCGGCGGCGTACGCCGCCTGCCCGGGTGAGCCCAGCAACGCGGCGGCGGAGGAGTAGTTCACCCAGAAGTCCAGGTCGAGGCCGAGATCTTGGGTGGCGAGGTGCAAGGCCCACGCTCCTTCGGCCTTGCCGCGCCAGACTCGGGCGATCAGCTCGGGGGTGAGCGTCGCCAGCGTGGCGTCCTCCACCACCGCGGCGGTGTGGATGATGCCCCGCAGGTGCGGGCCGGCGGTTACGGCACGGCGAGCGGTCATCGGGTCGGCTATGTCACCGAGGACCACGGTGATGATGGTGCCGTCGGCGCGCAGCTCGTCCAGGCGACGTTCGGCCTCCCGGGTGGGGCCGGTCCGTCCGCAGAGCACGACGTGCCCGGCCCCCTGCTCACCGAGCCACCGCGCCGCCGCCATACCCAGCGCGCCCAATCCTCCGGTCACCAGATAGGTGCCGTTCCGGCGCACGGCCGGCGGATCGCCCTCGCCCGGCTCGCCCGCGGTCACGACGGCCGGTGCCCCGGGGGGCGGGCCGGTGCGCAGGCGAGCCACGTACCGTGCGCCGTCGCGCCGGGTGACTTCGGTAGGCACACGCGGGGTGGCCAGCAGATCGTGTGCCAGGACGACCGGGTCGGTGGTGTCACCGGTGTGGATCAGGCCGGGGATGAGGTGCGGGTACTCGTAGGCGGCGGTCCGCAGCATGCCGCTCAGGCCGCCCGTGGTGAGCGATCCGGTGCCCGGGCCGGATGCCACGGCCCAGACACGGGGGGGCTGCGGCAGTCCGGCGGCCAGCGGGAGCATCGTGGCCAGCCGGGTCACGTGGGAGCGCGCGATCGCGGCGGGCTCGTCCGCCTCGCCGGTCGGTTGCCCGTCGGCCAGGAGCGCCACTCCGGCCCAGGTGTGCTGTCCGTGGGGGCCCGGTTTCCGCAGGGCCGCGGCGACGTCGGTCCGGAACGTGTCCGGGTCGCCGGAGCTCACCACAAGACAGGCGTCGACCCCCGGGTACTCGGTCAGGGCTTCGGCTGTCGCGGCGCCCCAGGGGTGGTGCTGGTTCGCGATCAGCAGCCATCGACCGGGCGATACGGCATCTCCCGTCGTCCCGGTGCGGTCGCCGGGCTCGGGAACCGGTAGCGGGGCGGAAGCCCAAGTGTGGTGCAGCAGGCGCCGTTCGAACCGCTCGGCCGGGGTGATGACGTTCACGATGCGAAGGTCGTCGATCTCGGCGGTGACCGTCCCGTCCGTGGTGGTGAGGACCGCGGACGCCACGCATTCCCCCACGTTCACCCGGGTGACTTCGATGTGCGCCTTCCGGGTATGGCCGGTGGGGGCGTGGACACGGATCTCGCCGATGCCGGAAACCATCACCGGGCCCGCTTCGGTGGCGTGCCGGAACAGCCACACCGCAGCGATCGCGTGGATGACGCTGTCCAGCAGGACGGGATGGACCGCGAACCTCCCCGCCGCCATGCGCGCCGGTTCCGGGATGTGGACCGATGCGATCGCACGGTGGCCGTCCCGGTGCAGCAGGACGTGGTCGAGCCCCTGGAAGGACTCCCCGTGGAGGACCCGGTGTCGTTCACGGAAGCACCGGTAGACCTCCTCGGGCCTGCGGTCCTCCCATTCGGCGCTGTCCGCGGCGGGGACGTCCGGCGGGGGCCCGGGGGCACGGGTGAGTCGCTCCACGATGCCGGAGGCGTGGGTCAAGGGTCCTTGGTCGGACCGCGAGAGCACCACCGCCCGGCCACTGGTGTCGCCCTCGCGCGTGAGGGTGGTGGTCACGACTGGTTCCGGGTCGAGCACCAGCGGCGCGGACAGGGTGAGTCGGGACAGGGTGACCCGCGGGGTACCGAAGAGCGATACCGCGGCGGCGAGCATCATTTCCGCGATCCCGGCGCCGGGCATGACCGGCACACCGGCCACCTGGTGGTCGGCCAGCCACGGCACCCGCTTGGGGCCGAGTGGGGTCTGCCAGAGGGCGCGGTCCGGAGCGTGCGGGTCCTGAACGTGGCCGCCGAGCAGCGCGTGCTGAGTGGCGCCCACCAAGGTGGGGTACACCAGCGCGTGCGGTGGCTCGTCGGTATCCCAGCTCTTGCGGTTCCACGCGGTCGGCGGCAGTTCGACGAGTGCGCCGGTCCCGTAGCGGCGGGCCCAGTCGACCGTCGCGCCCGCACAGTACGCGGTGAGCAGGCTGGTGAGGAACGCGTGTTCCCCAGGGGCGTCCCGGTAGAGGGTGCCGAGCGTCACCGCGTCACCCACCCCGGTCCGGGCGGCGGTGTCGGCGACCGGCCGCACCCCGGTCGGGTGGGGCGAGCATTCGACCATCAGGCGGTGTCCCGCCTCGAACGCCGCACGACAGGCGTCGGCGAACCGAACCGGCTTGCGGATGTTGTCCGCCCAATAGTCCGCGTCCAGGATCCCCGGCTCCGGGTCAACGGTGGAGAAGAACCGCACCCGGGGCGGCCGCGGGGAAAGATCCGCCAGGACGGTGCGCAGCTCGTCGAGCAGAGGATCGACATGTGCGCAGTGGGAGGCGACTTCCACCCGCACCGGGGCGGCGATCCGCCCCTGTGCGGTCCACCGCGCGACCATCTCGTCGATCTGGGCGGCGTCGCCGGACACGACGGTCGACTCCGGGGAGGCGATCACGGCCACCGACACCCGGTCGGCGTGCGCTGCCGCCAGGTCTTCGGCGACCTTCTCGGCCGGGAGCCGGACCGATGCCATCGCACCACCCGGCAGGGTGGACAGCAGCTTCGAGCGGCGGCAGATCACGGCGGTCCCGTCGCTGAGGGACAACGCTCCGGCGACCACCGCGGCGGCGACCTCGCCCATCGAATGCCCGATCACGCCGCTGGGGCGGATTCCCCACGATCGCCACATCCGCGTCAGGGCCAGCTGGATCGCGAACAGCGTGGGCTGCACCCGGGCCATGCCGGCCATCTCCTCCGGGTGCGTGATCATGCTCCGGACCGAGAATCCGCTCTCCGCGCGGATCAGCGGCTCCAACTCGTCGATGACGGCGGTGAACTCGGGATTCCCGTCAAGCAGGTCCTGGCACATCCCGGCCCATTGCGATCCGTGCCCTGTGTAGACGAACACCGGGCCGGGGTGGTCATCGGGAAGGATCACGTCTCCGGTGACCACCCGGCTGTCGTCCACGTTCTCCCCGAGACTCCGTGCGGCGTGCACCAGTTGGTCCAGGTCGGTGGCGATGAGGCCGGCCCGGCACGGGCCATGCTGGCGGCGCATGGAGAGCGTGTGCGCGAGGTCCCCCGCCGACACCGGCAGCGCGCTGCCGTCCGGGTCGAGGACCGTTGGACCGGTTTCCAGCCAGTCGGCCAGCCCGGTCGCGTTGGCACGCACCACGGTCCGCGACAACGACGACAGCGGATACACGACCGCCGCCGGCTGCCCGCCGGCCCGGTCGGGGACGCGCGCCCGCGCTGCCGAACGTGTCACCGGTCGGCCCGTGGGGACCTGTTCGAGGATGACGTGCCCGTTGGTGCCGACGATGCCGTACGAGGACACCGCTGCGAGTCTCGTCCCCTCCGGAACCGGCCAGGGGGTCAGCTCGGTCGGCACGAACAGCCGTGATCCCTCCCCCCGCTCGATCTGGGGGTTCCACTCCCGGAAGTTGCGGTTCGGGGGGACCCGACCGTGGCGCAGGGCCTGTACCGCCTTGATCGTGCCCGCGATGCCGGAGACGGGTTCGGTATGCCCGATGTTGCTCTTGACCGATCCCAGCGCGCATCCACCGATCCCGTGCCCGTAGACGGCGTCGAGCGACTGGAATTCGATGGGATCACCGACCACCGTTCCCGGCCCGTGCGCTTCCACCAGGCCCACGTGTGCGGGGTCGATCCCGGCGAGATCCACCACGGACCGGAACAACGCCTCCTGTGACGGTGCCGACGGAGCGGTGAACCGCCCGGACTGCCCGTCGTTGTTCACCGCGGACCCGCGGATGACCGCGAGCACGTGGTCACCGTCCCGGCGCGCGTCGACGAGCCGCTTCAGCAGCAGCATGCCCGCGCCTTCACCGCGGACGTACCCGTCCGCGCCGGAGTCGAACGGGCGGCTCTGTCCGTGGGGTGACAGCAGCAGACGGGACTCCGCCAGGTGCGTCTGCGGAAGGATCATCAGCATCGACGCGCCCGCCAACGCCAGGTCGCAGTCGCCGAGGGTCAGGTGCGAGCAGGCCAGGTCCATCGCGACCATGCCCGATGAGCAGTGCGTGCCGACGGCGAGGGCGGGGCCCCGTAGGTCCAGGCCGAACGCGACGCGCCCGGCCAGAGTCGCGATGAGGTTCCCGGCCAGGTACGTCAGACCCAGCGTGTTCTCCGGCGACCTCGTCTCGCGGACGAGGTTGTCCGTTATGTACGCGCCCACGTACACACCGGTGCGGGTACCGCGCATCCGGTCGTGCGGGATACCGGCGTGGGCCACCGCCTCCCACGCCACTTCCAGCAGGATGCGGACCTGCGGATCGACCGCCGCGGCTTCCGTCGGCGCGACCGAGAACGCCTCCGGTTCCCACGCCCGCACGTCGCCCTCCACGAAGCATGCCCGCCTGTTCCGGTCGACCAACTCCGGGGCCTGGTAGATCGCGATGCCGGCCGCGTCCCACCGATCCGACGGGATCGGTGTGGCGGTGTCACGGCCGGAGAGCATCAGATCCCACAACCCCGCCGGGGAGCGGACACCACCGGGCAGGCGGCAGCCCATTCCGATGATCGCGATGGGCTCCGCACTCGATGCCGACATCTCGCCACCCCCGCCTATTAGGCGATCGCCGTGCCGGGTCTTTCTCCCTTGCGGACAGTTGGAGCCGAACCGGCCACGCTGTCAATCCGCGCGGCAAGGAGCACGTGGAGCACTCCGGTCCCCGATACCGGACAGGCGCGCAGCCGGTGCTTCGACGCGTTTCCCCGCGCGCCGGTCCGCAAGGCCGCGGCGCCGACGAAACCGTGCAGGTCCTAGCCCGCGACCGGCCGGGGGGACACCTCCTCCGTCAACCGCGCCCGTACATCCGCCGTGGCGTCGACACTGTCCGGCATCTGCTCCCACAGGGCGAGCAGGGCGGGTGCCAGCCGGTGGGCCCGCTCCCCGCTGTGCTGCCAGCAGTAGTGGGCCCGCTTCAGCGCGGCCAGCGCCTCGGTGTCGGCCGGCCCGCCCCGGGCGAGCCGGTTCGCGGCGGCCGACATCCACAGCTCGGCGGCGCGCGGGTGGTCGCCCGCGAGCCGGGCGAGGTCGGCGCGCACCTCGATCCACAGCCGGGCCTCGGCGCTGTCCGGGCCGTGCCGGCGCAGCGTCTGCTGTTCCCACGCGGCGGCCATGTTCGCGGCCTCGTTGTGCCGGCCGGCGTGGGCGGCGGCGAGGATGCGCGGCAGCGGGTCGTCGTCGGGCTCGGCGGTGGGCTCGGGGAGCGGGCGCGCCGGGGGCGCGGTGTCGACGGGCGCCGGGGAGCCGAAGCCGGGCACCGGCGGCACGGGGGCGGGGCGCCGGACCACGGGGGTACCGGACGGGTTGGTGAGGACGGGGCCGAACGCACCGTCCTGGAAGGCCACGGCGCGCTCGGGAAGGGGGGCCTGGGCGAGGGCCTGGTGGTGGACGTGGGCGGGGTCGAGCGTGGGCCCGGCGGTGGGGTGGCCGGTGCGCAGGGCCGTCAGGAAGGCACGGGTGTACGGGCCGGCCTCCAGGGGCGCCTTGGGCGCGGCGGGGGTGACGACGCCACAGGCCGGGACGCCCGCCGCGAGCTGCCCTTCGCGGGCGGCGGCGGCCACGTGCGGCAGGGCGTGGGCATCGGCTTCCGCGTCGATGACGAGCAGGGTGGGGCCGAGGTGGTCGCGCAGGGTGCGGGTGAGCCATTCCCAGGGCAGTCCGGTGTAGCGGACGGTGGCGGGGGTGCTTTCCCGCAGGGCCAGGTGCAGTTCGGTACTGCGGCGGGCCGGGATCATGAGGTGGCCGGTGACCCAGACCAGCAGCGGTCCGGTACCGGTGACGGCGTGCTGGAGGTAGGCCAGGACGCTCTGGGGGCCCGCCATCGCGGGAAGCTGGACCACGTCGGCGGACGCGGCGGCGAGGAATCCGCGGGGGTTGGCCCCGGCGATGGCGTGCGCGGTGGGGTTGGGCGACGCCCCCCGTCGTCTGTCCGGGGTGCCGTCCAGCAACAGGACACAACCATGAGCGGGGTGGTTCACTGCGCGCTTCCTTCCGGCTGATGCGGGTCCCGTGCCGGGCACGGCGGGCACGGGCTGCCCCTGTGGCTTGGTGCTGGGGTCGGGTGCCGGGGTCACCGCGCGCGGTGACCCCGTGCGCCGTCACCGGCGTCAGGGGCGGGGCCGGGCCCCGCCCCTGGTGACGTCCGGTATCTCCCCGTCGGCGGTGCCCGGTGGCGGGCGCCGGGTGAGCCGGGCCCCACGCGTCCGACGGCCCCGTCGCCGGGTGGCGCGGCGGGGCTGCCCGGGCGGCCGGACGGCCACCGGGCCGGCGGGGGGCTTCAGGACCACTTCCGCGCGCCGGGGCGGCCCCGGCGCTCCTCGGTGCGGATCCGGCGCTCCTCGGCGGCCTTCCGCACGCCTTCGGCCCGGCGCTCCGCGTAGCCGTTGGGTTCCACGACGTGGAAGCACTGGCCGCAGACATAGCCCCCTTCGGGGCCTTCGATCACCGGGTTCAGGCAGTCTTTGCACAGCATCGCGGCAGCATTCGTCTGGGGGATGTCGGTGCCGTCCATTATTTCCCGGCCGCGCCGCAGTTGTTGCACGACCAGCCGCCGTCGGAGCCCTGGATCACGGGCGCGCCACAGTGTGTACAGTTCACCGGTTTCCCCTCCCCCGCTCGCCATCATGGCACCCGGCCGGGCCGGCCGGAAGCGTGACCGGCGCGGCCGTTCGGCGCCGGGTGGTCTTCGCGCCCCGGTGCGCGCCCGTGCGCCCGTGGTCGGCGCCTTCCCGTTCGGTGCGCTTCCGCCGCCCCTTGTCCCCGACTCGCCCAAGTCGCACAGAGATGCACCAATAAGTCGTATAAGGCGTGCAGCTCAGCGTCGACGGAGCGGGAGTCGGAGCATGGGGACATTCGGAGGCAGGGCCGCCGTGGCGGCGCTGGGGATAGCGCTCGCCGTGGCACCGGGGTGCGCGCCGGGCGGGGACGCCGACGGCCGGGCGGCGGCCCGGGGGCCGGGGGTCACCCAGGCGGCGCGGGGGCAGCGGGGATTCACCCTGCTGGCCTCGGGTGACGTACTGCCGCACGATGCGATCATCCGGCAGTCGCGGCGGGACGGGGACCGTTCGGGGACCGGGTACGACTTCCGGCCCATGTTCGCCGGGGTGAAGGACATCGTCTCCGGCGCCGACGTGGCGATCTGTCATATGGAGACGGTGTACGGGGAGCCGTCGGGCCCCTTCAGCGGCTGGCCGGCGTTCGTCTCACCGCCGCAGGTCGCGCGGGCGCTGAAGGAAACGGGCTACGACTCCTGTTCCACGGCCTCCAACCACACCCTGGACGCCGGGAGCGCGGGCGTGCGCCGGACGCTGGACGCGATGGACGTGGTGGGGCTGCGGCACACCGGCTCCGCCCGCTCGGCGGCGGAGGGCGCCCGGGTGAACCTGCTGCGCGCGGGGCCGGCGAAAGTCGCCCATCTGTCCTACACCTACGGCACGAACGACATCCCCGTACCGGAGGGCAGCCCCTGGGCGGTCAATCTGCTCGACGAGGACCGCGTCGTGCGGGACGCCCGGGCCGCCCGGAGGGCCGGTGCCGATGTCGTCGCGGTCTCCCTGCACTGGGGCACGGAGTGGCAGCGGGACCCGGACGAGCGGCAGCTCACGCTGGCCAAGCGGCTCACCGCGGCCCGCACGGGCGGGCGTCCGGACATCGACGTCATCCTCGGCACCCACAACCACGTGCCGCAGGCCTACGAGAAGGTGGGCGGCACCTGGGTGGTGTACGGGATGGGCGACCAGCTCGCGGGCGAGATGTTCAATCCCCGCGGGGTCCCCGACGGGCGGGGCAACCAGAGTTCCCTCGCCCGCTTCACGTTCGCCCCGCCCGGGCGGGCGGGTGGGCGCTGGACGGTGACGAAGGCCGAGTTCCTGCCCCAGCTCACGGACCAGGGTCCGCCGTTCCGGGTGATCGCTCTGGACCGGGCGGTCCGGGAGCAGCCGTCGCGGTCGGACCTCGCCGACGCCCGGGAGCAGATCCGCGAGGCGGTGCTGTCCCGGGGGGCGGCGAAGGACGGCCTGACGATGGGCCGGTGACGGGCCGGTGACGTCAGCCCATGGCGGCGCGGGTCGCGGGGGCGGCGTCGAGGGCGCTGCGGTTGACGTTCTTACAGAGGGGGACGGCACCGACCGTGCCGACGTACTTCGCGGCGACCCAGGTGGGCCGGGCCCGCAGGAGGTACCAGTACTCGTTGCCGCCGATGTTCTGCGCCCGGACCTTGCAGCGCAGGCCGACGGGGGCCCGGTGCTTCAGCGGGTGGCCCGCCACCTTGGAGTCGATGCTCGGGTAGGCGCGCTCGTTGACCCCCGAAGCGGCCATGACCGTGCCGTTCGCCGCCACCGGCGTCGGCGCCGACTGGGCCGGTGCGACGGCCAGCAGCGGGATGGCGAGGGCGGCGGCCGCGAGCACGCCACGGATGGCGAGTGTCCTGGACATGGGAACTCCCTGCAGTGCGAAGTGGATAACGCAATGCCCAGTTTCCGCACGCGATGTCCCGCTAAACCGGACGAAAGAATTCCGCTCCTTCCGGGTGATCGGCCGTCCGGGTGGCCTCATTTCTTGGCGCGGCTCGGCTGGACCCGCTTGGGTTCGCCCTTCATCTTCGGGTGCTCCGGCGGGTACGGCAGATCGCCCAGGTCGTGTTCGCGCTCGTCGCGGTCGGCCAGTTCGAGCGCGGCCTCCAGGCCGTAGGCGTGCTCGTCCATGTCGGCGTGCACATCGCCCGCCTCGGCGAACCGGGCGGGCATGGTGGCCAGGTCGAAGTCCTCGGGCACGGCGCTGGGGACCTCCTCCCACCGCAGCGGTGCGGAGACCGGGGCGTGCGGGCGCGGTCGTACGGAGTAGGCGCTGGCGATGGTGCGGTCGCGGGCCGTCTGGTTGTAGTCCACGAAGATCTTGGCGCCCCGCTCCTCCTTCCACCAGGCGGTGGTGATCCGCTCCGGTGCCCGCCGCTCCAGCTCCCGGGCGACGGCGATGGCCGCGCGCCGCACCTGGACGAAGGTCCAGCGCGGGGCGATGGGGACGAAGACGTGCAGCCCCCGGCCGCCGGAGGTCTTGGGCCAGCCCACCAGGCCCAGCCCGTCGAGCACGTCCCGCAGTTCGAGGGCGGCGCGGACCGCGTCGGCGTAGCCCGTGCCGGGCTGGGGGTCGAGGTCGATGCGCAGCTCGTCGGGGTGCTCGGTGTCGTCGCGCCGCACCGGCCAGGGGTGGAAGGTGAGACAGCCGAGGTTGGCCGCCCACAGTACGGCCGCGGTCTCGGTGGGGCAGATCTCGTCGGCGTGACGGCCGCTGGGGAAGGAGATCCGGCCGGTGGGGATCCACTCCGGGAGGTTCTTGGGCGCCCTCTTCTGGAAGAACGACTCCCCCTCCACGCCGTCGGGGTACCGCTCCAAGGTGGTGGGCCGGTTCCTGAGGGCGCGCAGGATGCCGTCGCCGACGCTCAGGTAGTAGTGGGCGAGGTCGGCCTTGGTGAACCCCCGCTGGGGGAAGTAGACCTTCTCCGGGTGGGACACCCGCACCGTCCGCCCGCCGACGGTGAGCTCCAGCGAATCTGCCATACCGTCACGCTAGGCCGCACGGGCGCGCGCCGCCCGTCGGCGGGCGCGCGGGCCGTCGCGCCCGCACAATCAAGATCATGGACCTTCCGGTGATGCCTCCGGTGCGGCCGATGCTGGCGAAGTCGGCGGCGGCCATCCCGCCGGGCATGAGTTACGAGGCCAAGTGGGACGGCTTCCGAGCCATCGTCTTCCGCGACGGCGAGGAGATCGAACTCGGCAGCCGCTCGGGCAAGCCGCTGACCCGCTACTTCCCCGAACTCGTGGGCGGCCTGCGGGAACAGCTGCCGCCGCGCTGTGTGCTGGACGGCGAGATCGTCATCGTCCGGGGCGGACGGCTGGACTTCGACGCCCTGCTGGAGCGCATTCATCCGGCCGATTCCCGGGTGCGCCACCTGGCGGAGACCACCCCCGCGAGCTTCGTGGCGTTCGATCTGCTGGCCCTCGGCGAGGAGTCGCTGCTCCAGACGGCGCAGCGCGACCGCCGGGCCGCGCTGGAGGAGGCGCTGCGCGACGCGGCCGACCCGCTCTTCGTCGCGCCCGTCACCGACGACCTCGACGTGGCACGAGCCTGGTTCGAGCGGTTCGAGGGCGCGGGCCTGGACGGGGTCGTCGCCAAGCCCCCCGGGCTGCCCTACCGGCCGGGCGAGCGGGTCATGGTGAAGGTGAAGCACGAGCGCACCGCCGACTGCGTGGTCGCGGGCCTGCGGCTGCACAAGAGCGGACCGGTCGTCGGTTCGCTGCTCCTCGGTCTGCACGACGACGCGGGCCGGCTCCAGCACGTCGGGGTCTGCGCGTCCTTCCCCATGCGCCGCCGCCGGGAGTTGATGGACGAACTGGAGCCGCTGCGGATGTCTTCCGTCGAGGGCCACCCCTGGGAACAGTGGGCCAGCGAGGAGGCGCAGGCCGCCGACCGGTTGCCCGGCGGCCCGAGCCGGTGGACGGGCAAGAAGGACCTGTCGTGGATCCCGCTGCGCCCGGAGCGGGTCTGCGAGGTCGCCTACGACCACATGCAGGGCGACCGTTTCCGCCACACCGCCCAGTTCCGCCGCTGGCGTCCCGACCGGGAGCCGGACGGGTGCACGTACGCGCAGTTGGAGGAACCGGTCCACTACGACCTGGCGGAGGTGCTCGGCGGATGAGTCGGCCGCGTTTCGTCAGGCGCCCGTCGGGGCCGCCCTGCCGCCCGCGACGGGGGTGACCCGACCGGTCCAGACCCCGGGCTCCGGGGAGGGATCCCACACCACGTCGACGTCGGCCGCGTGGGCGTCGCGGGCGAGTCCCACCACCACGACCGCCGCGGCGGCCCGCGCCTTGTCCGGGCCGGCGTCGACCGGAACGCCCGCCAGCCGCCCGCAGACCGTCCCGCCTTCCACGGTGCGAACACGGTGGCGCCAGCCTTCCGGCGTCGCCAGGAGGACGATGGCCTTCGGCATGCCGAAGGAAGGCCGCTTCTTCTCCCGCTGACGTCTCATGGAGCCATTCCACACCGCGGGAGGCGGGAATCGGTACGTGGTTTACCATCCCCGTTCCGAGCCAGCGTGGAGAGGAGCCGGAACATGATGGGTGCCAAGCAGGTCAAGGTGGGGTTACGGGTCCGGGATCTGCGGGCTTCGGGTGATCTCTACCTGCGGCTGGGTTTCCGCGAGATCCCCAACGACGAACAACCCCACCTGCGTTACCTGACCTTCGGTCACACCTGGCTGATCCTTTCGGACCTGCACGCCCACGAGTACAACCGGCCCGAGGAGGGCCAGGCGGTCAAAGCCGGCCCGCTGGGGCTCGGTTTCGCGCTGGCCCTTCCGACGCCGGATCTGGACGCCGTGTACGGCCTGTGGCGACGCGAAGGGCTCCCCGTCCTGAGTGAGCCGGAGGACACGGCTTGGGCCCGGATCTTCGTGGGCCGGGACCCGGACGGCTACGAGGTGGTGTTCGAGCAGTTCCACGACGAGTACCGGCCCTGACCGGGAACGTGCCTGACGACCAGTCGGCGGACCGGGCACGCGCCGGTGCCGCACCGCCGGCTGGAGCACGGTGCTGCCCGTTCGGCGCAGTACCAGGCGACCTGACGACCCGACACATGTAAGCGTGGAGGAACGGACGAGGACCATGTGAAGAAGGCGGAAGGGTGGAGTTCATGCCCAGGGCACAGACAACCCGCTTCATCACCGGAGCCCGGCGCGGCGCCGTCCTGTTCGCGTGTGCGTGCGGCGTGTGCCTGCCGTCCTGTGACGGCCGGGCGGTCGCGGTGAGCGCCACCGACGGCCCCGACTCCCCGTTCTGGGTGGAGCCCACGGGCCGGGCGGCACGCCAGGTGCGGGCCTGGCAGGAACGCGGCCGGGAACTGGACGCGGCGGTGCTCCGGCGCATCGCCGACCAGCCGACGGCCGTATGGATGCCCGGTGACGGCAACGACCCGAAGGAACGGGTGGAGCAGGTCACCCGACAGGCCGAGGAGGCGGGCCGGGTCCCGGTCCTGGTGGCCTACAACATCCCGCACCGGGACTGCGGCCAGTACTCCTCCGGGGGCGCGAAGGACGCGAAGGACTACCGGGCCTGGCTGGCCTCGGCCGCGGCGGGCATCGCCGAACGCCGGGCGTGGGTGGTGCTGGAACCCGACGCCATCGCCCAGTGGGCGTCGGGCTGTGTGCCCCAGGAGGTGGCGAAGGAGCGGCTCGGGCTGCTGGGCGAGGCCGTACGGAAGTTCAAGTCCAATCCGCGTACCTCGGTGTACGTCGATGCCGGCAACCCCGGCTGGATCTCCGATCAGCGGCTCCTGGCCGGTGCGTTGGAGCTGGCGGGGGTGTCGCAGGCCGACGGGTTCGCGCTGAACGTCTCCAACTTCCACACCACCGCCGTGAACCGCGAGTACGGCGACAAGCTCTCGGACCTGCTGGGCGGGGCGCACTACATCATCGACACCAGTCGCAATGGCAACGGCCCGCTGCCTCCGGACCAGGACAAGGCCACCGGTGGCAACGGTTCGGAGTCGTGGTGCAATCCCCCGGGCCGGGCTCTGGGCGCCGCGCCCACGACGGTCACGGGGGCGCCGCGCGTCGACGCCTTCGTCTGGGTCAAACGCCCCGGCGAGTCGGACGGCACCTGCCGGGGCGCCCCACCGGCCGGCCACTGGTGGGCCGACTACGCGCTGAAACTCGCGCTCGAGCCCAGTCCGCCGGCGCGGCCGACAGCACCCCCGACTCCGGCCGTTCCGGCGCCGCCGCCGGCGCCGTCGAAATAGCGGGTGCCGCGCCCGCGCCGCCGCTGCGCGGCGGTGTCCTCAAGCGCCGGACGGGCTGATTTTCAGCCCGTCCGGCGCTTGAGGACGCGCCCGCAGGGCGCCCGCCGCCGCAGGCGGCAACGACGGCCCGCGGCCAAAAGACGGCCCGCGCCCAAAGACCCGCACAGGCCAAGTGCCGCTCAACGCACCCGTACCCAAGCCGCCTCGGACGGTGTGCCGTCCCGGTCGGTCAGGAAGACCATGTACCAGCCGGCCGGTACCAGGGACGGGTCCTTCGGGATGGTCACGGACAGGCCGTCGGCCCGGGCCGTCGCCTCCAGGGCGATCGAGCGCTGCTCGACATCGGTGGCGTGGGTGACCGCGCTCGGACGCATCAGCCGCACCGCCGCCACCTTGCCGGGGGCGGGCGTGGGGAGGGTGACGGATCCGCCGCGTTCGGCCTGGATCGGTCCCGTGCGCAGGGTGGGGCGCTTGTCGCGGTAGAGGTACGGCGGGGTGTAGACCTCGATGCGCTGCTCGAACCTGCCGGGCCGGCTGTCGTCCTCGTCGGCGAAGAGCGGATTGGAGCCGAACACCGCGATCCGCCCGTCGGGCAGCAGCAGCGCCTCGGAATGGTAGTCGCGGCCCACGGTGGGGGCCGCCGCGACGTCGAACGTCTTCGACCGGGGGTTGTAGAACTGGGCGCCCAGGATGTCGGATCCCCGCTTGCCGCGGTAGTCGCGTGAGCCGCCGGTGGTGAAGACCTTGTCGTCGGGGGTGAGCACGGCGTTGAGGTAGCGGGTGCCGACCGGCAGTTCGGGGCCGGAGGCGAACGCGGGCTTCGCGGCCTTCAGGTCCGCCACCGCGGTGCGTGGGGTGGCCTCGTGGGACTCCCCCACCCCGCCGCCGCCCAGGATCATCACCTTCTGTTCCTGGGCCGGCGGCAGCAGCACCGACGCGGAGGTCTCGGTGAGTTCGGGGTCCCGCAGTCCGGGGACGGGGGTGAAGGTGTTCTTCTCCACGTCCCACACGCCCGGCCTGCGGCCCTTGTCGGCCGGGCCGTACCCGGCGTTGGAGCCGGAGTAGAAGAGCTTGCCGCCCTTGGTGAGGAACAGCGCGGGGTAGGTGGGGAAGTACTGCCGCGGCGCCGGTCCCCAGGTGCGGGACTTCGGGTCGTAGATCTCGTTCTTGCCCGGGATGATCTCGCCCATGTCGTCCAGGCCCGAGACGGCCAGCACCCGGCCGTCCTTCAAGGTCACCAGGGTCGGGTACCAGCGGGCCTCGTCCATGGGGTCGACGGTCACGTACCGCTCGGTGACGGGGTCGAACTCGTAGGCCTCCTTGAGGCCTTGGAAGTCCTTCTTGTCCAGCCCCAGCTTCGTCGCCAGGCCGTAGACCGTCTGGGTGTCCTTGCCCCGCAGCCCCTTGATCCGGTACTGGTCGGCGGTGTTGGCGATGCCCGCCTCCCCCTCGACGTCGGACTCCACGTACACCCGGGCCTGGGACGCGCTGACCCGGACCTTCTTCGGGGTGTCCTCGGTCTCCTCGATCACCGTCTTCGTCGCGCGCGGCACCAGCACCGGCAGCTGCGAGCGGTACCGCTTGCCGGTCGAGCCCTCGAAGACGGTGCCCGCGGGGAGGGTACGGGGCTTGTCGGGGTCCTCGTTCTTCACCATCATCCCGCCGCCCGCGCGCGTCACGTCGCCGGTCAGCTTCTCGTAGCGCGCGGTGCCGCCCGCCACCAGCAGCTTTCCGTCGGGCAGCTGCGCGTGGCCCGCGCAGAACATGTCCTTGGGGGTGTCGATCTCCTTGAACGTGTCGTTCCGCGGGTCCCACAGCACGCTCTGGAAGGTGCCCGCCTTGAAGTTCTTCTCGTCGTTGCCCGAGCCCGCGATGAGCAGCACCTTGCCGGTGTGCAGCAGGGCCGCGTGGATCGCGTTGATCCTGAACTTCTCGGGGACGTCCACCAGGTCCCAGTGCCCGTAACGGGCCTTGTAGGACGCCTGGTTGATGGTGTACTCGTGCCAGGCCCGCTCCGCGAACCCGGCCGCGGCCGGGGCGTTCGCGGCGACGAGCGCCGCCACCGCCACCGCGCCCAGCGCCGCCTTGCGCGTCCTCGTCCTCGGGTAGACCTTCACCACACCACCCACCTTCCATCCGTCGTGTCGGCACTCCCGGCGCCGTCACCGCACCGGGCCTTTCGCGCCGCCCATCCGTACCGGGGGCCGCCGGCCGCGGGCGGTCTCCGTTCACACCGGGCTGCGCTGCTCCACCGGGCGGGCCGCCTCCGCCTCCCCGGCCTCCCCGGCCGCGGCTTCCGCCGGTAGCGGCTCACGGCGGGAGTGCCAGCGGTCCCGCCACAGACCCGCCTGCCAGACCCCGAGGGGCCCGAGCGCGGTCAGCATGGCCAGCGCGGCCCAGATCCGCATCGCCGTATGGGCGTGACTGAGCACCATCGACGCGGCCAGCGACAGCCCGAAGACACCGACCCACACCAGGTGGGTGCGGAAGGTCGCCAGGCAGTCGGGGCTGGCCGAGTCGCCCTTGGGGGTCACGACGAACCGCGAGCGCCGCCGCAGCAGTGCCTCGCCCAGCGCCCTCGCGTACAGCGGGGCGGAGAGGGCGGACATCACCATCCCGGCCGCGCCGGAGGACCCGGCCGGTTCGTGCGGGCTCACGTTGTGGCGCCGGTTCCACATGTACAGCCCGACCTGGAGGGCCGCCGCGTCGCTGTAGAGCATCAGCCACACCTGGGACTCCACGTTGATCCCGGCGGCGCCCAGCCCGAGGAAGAGCACGCACGACACGGCGCCCAGGAACCAGTTGAGCGCCGCCATCGGGTAGTAGGTCACCATCAGCGTGTAGTTGAGCGCCCGGCCGGGCGACAGCCGCCAGACCGCTTGGCCGTACTGCTTGAGAAGCGTCTCGAACGTTCCGCGCGACCAGCGCAGTTGCTGGGAGAAGAAGTCGGTCCAGGAGGACGGGCCCTCGCCCACGGCCAGCACGTCCGGGGTGTACACCGACCTCCAGCGGTGGCCCGTGGCCGGGTTGCGGCGACGGTGGATCTCCAGCCCCGTCGCCATGTCCTCGGTGATCGAGTCGTAGAGCCCGCCGATCTGGCGCAGCACACCGACGCGCACGCAGTTGCTCGTCCCCACGAACATCGGTGAACCGTAGGCGTTGCCCGCCCGCTGGATCAGCGCGTGGAAGAGGAACTGCTGGCTCTCAGCGGCCTTCGTCACGGCCGCCGTGTAGTTGCCGTAGACCTGGGGGCCGACGACGAACGCCACGTCCGGGTCGCGGAAGTACCCCATCATGCGCTGGAGGAAGTTCGGCAGCGGTACGTGGTCGGTGTCCACGCAGGCCATGAACTCGTAGTCGTGGCCGTGCGCGTCGAGCCAGGCGTTGTAGTTCCCGTGCTTGGTGCGGGCCCGGAAGGAGCCCGACGGCTGGTTCCACCGCGCGATCCCCTTGCGGGAGAAGTGCCGTACGCCCAGTCGCCGGCACAGTGCCTTGACCTCGGGGTCGTCACCCTCGTCCAGCAGCCATACGTCGAGCACCCCGTCGTGCTCGATCCGCACCGCCCCCTCCAGGGTGGCCTTGACCATCGCCAGTGGTTCCTTGCCGGGCACGAAGCTCGTCAGGAACGCCACCCGCGTGCCCGGCTGCGCCCGCACCGGCACCGGGTCCCGGGCGACCCAGGTCGCGTGGGCGTTGGAGAGGACGTTGACGACGCGGAAGACCTCGATGAGCCCGATCGAGATCAGCATCGCCGTGTCCGCGGCCCGCCCGATGGGGCCGACGTATTCCCGGTGCGCCCAGTGTCCGGGCCACAGCAGCCATACCAGCAGGCCCATGGAGACCAGCGGGGCCGCTCCCACGAGCAGCCCGATCCCCCATCCGCTGCCGGATTCCCGGTCCAGCAGCCGCTGGTACCGCACCCGGTAGCCACCATTCGGCGGTTCGGTCAGCTCCCCCGCCAGCCGGCTGAACCCCTCGTAGTCGTAGCCCGTCGGCCCGTTCGCCCCGTCCGGCTCCGTCACCTCGGGCCCGCCCGGGCCGCCCGGGCCGGCTCCCCCGGAGCCCGTACCGCCGGAACCGGGGGGACCAGGGCTCCCCGGTCCTCCCGGGCCCGCTCCGCCCGCGGCGCCCCCCGGCCCGGGGACACCGCCGGGCGGCCCGCCGGCCGCGCCGGCGCCGGCGGATCCACTCCCGGCGGTCATCCCGTCGGCGGGACGGCCGCCGGAGGCACCCTCACCGGACACACTCGCCACCGGGCGTCCACCGGCGGCCGTCAACCGGGCTCCACTCGCCGATACCGTCACCACACACCCCCAGTCGCGTAAGGACACGGGAACTTTGGGCACACCACACAACTCTCATAATTCATATAAACCGCTATATCGGCCCCCAAAAACTAACAAGGCGCCCCTCTGATCATCCGACAATCTGCACGCAACACACCGTCAGTCCACCCACACAGACCACACCGGACCGGGGCCGCCATCGAGCAGGCCGTGGGCAGGCCGCCGGGTAGGCCGTCGGTACTACAGCGGTCGGCCGGGGCGGCGTACGGCTCACGGCCGAGGCGCCCGGGCGCGCTCCGTCGGTAGCGTCCGGGGAATGACGAACACGCCACCGGCGCGCAGTGCCGGGCAACGGAAGTCCGACGTGCTGGAACGGCTGGAGAACGACCAGGACGCCTGGGTGTCCACGGCGGACCGCGACGGCGGCCCCCTGCTCGCCCCGCTGTCCTTCGTCTGGCACGACGGCACGCTGGTGATGTGCACCCGCGCCACCAACCGCACCGCCCGCAACCTCGCGACGAACGGGGAGGCCCGCATCGCCCTCGGCCACACCCGGGACGTGGTCCTCATCGACGCCGCCGCCGAGACCGTCGCCGGCTCGGACCTCCCGGCCCCGGCGGCCGACGCCTTCGCGGCGAAGCTGTCCTGGGACCCCCGGGGGCACGACGCCTGGGTGTACCTCCGCTTCCGGCCCCGCCGGATCCTGGCCTGGCGGGAGGAGAACGAGCTGGAGGGGCGGGAATTGATGACGGACGGGGCATGGCGGACATGACCGGCACCCCCCCGGGCGGTACCCGGCGGGGCGGGCCCTAGAATTGAAGAATTCTTCAATTCATCAGGCATCCGGGTCGCCGGACGTCCGCATGGGGGGTCGTGGTGAGCGCGTTCGGCGAAGCGATGCGGGAACGGGTGCGCGACGCGCGCGCGGCCCTGGAGGCGGCACGGGCCGACGGTGACGCCTACGCGACGGCCGTGGCCGCCGACGAGCTGGACGACGCGCTACGGCTGGCCCGCACGCACGGCGTCGACCCGGACGCGGCGGACGCGGAAGAGGGGCGGGAGCGTTGATCGGGGTACGGGTACCGCTCTACCAGGCGAAGGCGGAGTTCTTCCGGATGCTCGGGCACCCCGTGCGCATCCGGGTCCTGGAACTCCTCCAGGACGGGCCGATGCCGGTGCGGGACCTCCTCGCCGCCATCGGGATCGAGCCCTCCAGCCTCTCGCAGCAGCTGGCCGTGCTGCGCCGCTCCGGCATCGTCACCGCCACCCGCGAGGGCCCCACGGTCGTCTACGCGCTGGCGGGCGGCGACGTCGCCGAGCTGCTGGCGGCCGCCCGGCGGCTGCTGACCCAGGTCCTCACCGGTCAGGAGGAACTCCTGACGGAACTGCGCGAGGCCGAGCGGCCGGGCACCCCCTGACACCCCCTGTGCCCGGCCGCCACCCCGGCCGCGCCACCCACAGCACGACGACTGGAGAGCAGCAGTGACCCACCACCCGGCCGAGCGGGCCGCGCTCCCGCGCGACCCCGGCGCAGGCAGTGAGAAGTACAAGGAGAAGGCCGTGGCCTTCCGCGTTCTCATCTACGTCGTGGTCAGCCATGTGCTCGCGGGCTTCATCTGGTTGCTCTTCTACCTCGGCGAGCACGCGCCGAAGTAGCTCCCGCGAGCCCCCGGCCGTCGGCGTGGAAGCACCGCCGGACGGGAAGAGCCCCCTCATGAGCGATGACCGACGACTCCTCCACGTCGCCCTGGAGCAGGCCCGTGCCGGGCTCGCGGAGGGCGGCATCCCGATCGGTGCCGCCCTGTTCGGCCCCGACGGCACCCTGCTGGGCGCCGGGCGCAACCGGCGGGTGCAGGACGACGACCCGGCCACCCACGCGGAGACCGCCGCGTTCCGGGCGGCCGGGCGGCGCCCCGGCGGCTACGCCGACACCACCATGGTCACCACGCTGTCCCCGTGCTGGTACTGCGCCGGGCTGATCCGTCAGTTCGGCATCGGCCGCGTAGTCGTCGGCGAGGCCACCACCTTCCCCGGCGCCCATCAGTGGCTCTCCGACTCCGGCGTCGCCGTCACCCTCCTCGACGACGGCGAGTGCGCCGCGCTGATGAGCCGCTTCGTCCGCGACCGGCCCGAACTGTGGAACGAGGACATCGGCACCCGGCCGCCGCAGGCATGACGCATGCGGCATATTCGGCCCGCAGACCTGTCAACGTGGCAGGTCAGAACATTTCTCCGACCTTCGACGGCAGGGCCCGCCACCCCCTCGCGCTGCTACTGTCCCGCGTCATGGAGCAGCTCTTCACCCCTGACGAACGTGCCCTGATCGAGGCCGCCGCGCGCGAAGCCGGCCACTCCCCGCGCGACTGGGTGCGCGCGGTCGTGCTGCGTCACCTCGACGGCGGGGACTTCGAGGAGACCGACACCGCGCACGGCGCCCTCGCCACCCGCGCCGAGCACCACGGGACCTTCCGGCCCGGGCTCGAGGACGCCCTCTGGCTGGTCACCACGCACCGCCGGTCCGGCAGGCTCCTCCTGGAGCTGCACCACGCGGGCTGCTGGGTGCCCAAGGGCGGCGAGGACGCGATGACCACGGCGGAGGCCCGTGACCAGCTCGCGTCGGACGGCGCCCGGCCCTGCGACGCCTGCCAGCCGCAGCGGTTCCTCACCCGGTACTGAGACCGGTACCGGTTCGTCCGCTTCTTTCGTACGGCGTTGTGGCGCGAATGCACCAATTACGCTGTCCACGTCAAGATCATCAAGTGGCGTGGCGGGGGATGTGGATCATGAACATAGGGACGCGGCTCACCGGATGGGCGACACTGCTCGCCGCCTACGCGGTCGCGCTGGCCGGTGTGATCCCGTTCCGGGAGCTGCCGCCCAAGCGGCAGCAGCTGTGGCTGCTCGGCGTGGCCGCCGGCTGCGCGCTGTGCTGGATATGCGTCTCCTGGCTGGTGCGGGCCAGACGGCGGGCGGTGCTGCGCAAGCGGGCCTCCCGCAAGAGATACGCGCCCCGCTCCTCACGCCTGGTGTGCTGGGCACTGGGCTTCGGCATCGCGCTCACCAGCGGCGCCGCGCTCTGCCAGGGGGTGGGTCCGGACGGCCCGTACGGCGAGTGGCTCGCGAAGGTCGGACAGTCCGGTGGCGGCACGTACGACGTCCGCGTCCAGCGGATCGTCGACAAGCCGCGTTTCACGGGCGTGGAGATCAACGACGTCGACGAGTTCGCGTCGACCATCGAGGTCGTCATCCCCTTCGACTCCGGGGCGCGGCGGGTCACCGTCGAGAACGTGCACACCCGGGGGCTGCCGGAGGAGGGGCATACCGTGCGGTTGCGCTACGCGCCGAGCCGGCCCGGCCTCGGAGTGCGCGAGGCGCCGGACAACGACATCGGCACCTTCGTCGGCCGGCTGATCGCCCTGCCCGCCATCTGGGTGCTGACCTTCGCGGCCGGGATCGTCACCGGCATGGTGCTGCACGGCAACGAGTTCGCGGTCCGATCCGCGCGCCGGTTCCGGCCCCGCGTCCATCTGCCGGCGGCGGCCGTCCTGGCCTGCGGCGCCGGACTGATCCTGCCCCTGCTCACCGGTTTCCCCGCGACGGGCACCGGCTGGGCCCTGGCGGCGGGTGCCGCCGCCACACCGTGGCTCGCCCTCGTATGGGTGGCCCGGACGAGCTGAGGCCCGCGCGGAGGGGCCCCACCGCCGCGCAAAGGCCGGTGCCGCACCGGGAGTTGCCGGTGCGGCACCGGCCGGGGCGACCGGCCGCCAGGAGTCGGGGCGGCGTCGAGCGGGATCAGCCGCTCTTGCGGCGGAAGTTGCGCTGGCCGCCCGCCTTGCCCTGGGTGCCATGGATCTTCGAACCGTCGCGGCTCTGGCCGTTGGCCCCGCCCGCGGCCTTGCCCTGCTTGCGCTCCAGGGCCTCGCGGAACTTGCGCTTGACCGCGTCCTCGGGCTCCCCGCCGTCCTGGGCGCCGTCGGTGGTCGCGTCCTGCGGCGCGTTGTTCTCTGTCATGAAAACCTCCTGGTCAGTCATACCGGCGTGGGTCCCAGCTTGGCATACCGGCGCCACCACGATTTCCACCTCGGGGGCCGGAAGCACCCCGGGCACCGGCGCGGGACGCCCGGCGCGGGACGCCCGGCGCCCGCGCCGCCGGCCCGTCAGCGCACGATCAGATCGCCGTCGGGCAGGTCCCGCACCGTCACCGCGGCCCTCGGGACGCCGAGGCCCGCGGCGACGGCCGCCGCCAGGCCGTCGGGGTCGGGCCGCGTCGGGTAGGGAACGCTCTCGCCCTCGCCGTAACTCTCCACCGCCTTGGTGAAGTAGCCGGGGTGCCAGGCTCCGACCGCCCCCTGGACCTCGACGGCGCGGACGGCCCGGCTCCCCAACTGCCGCTTGAGTGCCGCGAGGATCTCGTCCGACCGGTACTCGCCGGGTACTTGGAACAGGCTGGCGTGGGCGCCCGCCTTGGCGCCGTCGCCCAGGCGGACCGTCACCGTCAGACAGCTGGTCACGCTGGGATAGAGGATCGTGCCGCCCCGGCCGACCTCCTTGACCTGGCCCTCGGTGATCCGGACGGTAGCCGTCCGGCTGTCCTGGGCGACCGTGCCGCCGTGCGGCGCGCTCGCTGCCACAGCCGGGAGCGCCCCGGCGCCGAACTGGAGGGACAGCACCGACAGCACCGACAGCGCCGCCGACAGGGCGACTGCCGGACGGGACGGGGGCGGGCAGGGTCGGGGGGCGCGCTGGTCGGGCACGTCGCTCCTTGATACGAGGAAGGGGCCGGCGCCCGGGCTCGCGGGGGCGTCGGGACCGCGGAGGGCGGCTTCGCGCCACCTTAGGCCTGGGGCCGGCCGGCTCTTTGACCGCGGGCCGGTTTTGCCGTCTGCGACGGCGAGCGCCCTGCGGGCGCGTCCTCAATCTCCCCCAGCTACCGCTGGAAGGTACCCCCAGGGGTTTGATGGCTGGGGCCAGCCAAAAATCAGCCCGTCCGGCGCTTGAGGACGACCGCCGCGCAGCGGTGGTGCCGACGGACTCTGACGGTTCTTCGACTACCGGCCAGTGGTGCCGCCTGCGGCGACAAGGCGCCCTGCGGGCGCGTCCTCAAGCGCCGGACGGGCTTGATGTGGCTAAGCGCCCATCACCGCGCGGCGGCGAGGCGTCACCCCGAGGGAGCGTCCGGGCCGAAGCGGCTGCGGACCGCGGTCTGGACCTCGGCCTCCTCCGCCGGATCGGCGGCGAGCCTGCGGAGCTGTTCCACGACCCGGGCGTCGGCCGTGGTGGCGTGGTGCGCGGCGAGTTCCCGGGTGCTCTCCTCGCAGTCCCACAGGCACTCGACGGCGAAGCCGGTGGCGAAGGAGGGGTCCGTCGCGGCGAGGGCACGGGCCGCCCGACCCCGCAGATGCGAGGAGGACGTCTCGCGGTAGACGTGCCGCAGGACCGGTGCGGCGCAGGTGATCGCGAGGCGCCCGGCGCCGTCGACGAGGTCCCACAGCACGGGTGCGTCGGGGCCCTGGGCCCGCACCGTCCGCCGCAGGGCGCCGAGCACGATCGCGGCATCGTACGTCGCTCCCCGGCAGGCCAGCATTCCCGCCGCGGCGGCGCCGAGGGCGTCGGCGCGGTGGATCCACACCCGGGCCCGGTCCAGGGCCGCGGTGCTGCGCATGCGTTCGAAGGCGGTGACGGCGGCCTCCGCGACGAGTTCGCGGGGGTCGTCGGCCGCGGCCTCGATGAGGTCGAGGGCCTGGGGGTCGTGGTGCTCGGCGAGATAGCGCAGCGCGGTGGCGCGGGCGGCGTCGGGGGCGGTGGCGGCGGCCTCGATGATCTCGTCCCGGTCCTCGGGCCCGGCGACCGCGGTGAGACAGCGGGTGGCGGGCACGTGGCGATGCTGGGTGGGGTGGAGGGACAGCCCCTGCTGGGCCCAGTCGAGGACCTCGCGGACACTCCAGCCCGGGCGGGGGCCCGCCGGGCGCAGCTGCCGCTGCCAGCGGTCGAAGGAGCCCTGTTCCCGGGCGGCGCGCACCCGGGCTGCGGTCACGGGGGCGTGCGGGTCCTCGGCCCACAGACGCCACGGGCGGGGCTCGAAGGCGTCCCGTACGGCGGCGGCGAGCCGGGACTCCCCTTCGGGGGTCCGGGGGAACCGGGCGACGATGATCTCGCCCAGGGCGGCCAGCCCCGTGTCGTCGTCGCGCAGGGCCAGCTCGTCGAGGGCCCAGGACCAGTTGCCGCCGGTGGTGGCGTAGCGGCGCAGCAGCAGCAGGGCGTCGTCGCGGCCGTAGGAGGCGAGGTGGCCGAGGACGGCGAGGGCGAGGCCGGTGCGCTCCTCGGCGGTGTCGAGCAGGTCGTCCGGGGCGAAGAGGTGCTGCTCGATCTCCTCGAGTCCGCCGTCGAGGTCCAGGTAGAGCCGCGCGTAGTAGAGGGAGCGGTTCTCGACCTGCCAGTCACACCGCGGATCGCGGAGCACGCAGTGGTGCAGTGCCGCGAGCGCCTCGGCCCGCGGCGCCGCGAGGGCATGCAGGGTCCCGTCGCCGCGGCCTCGCTGAAGGAGGCCGAGCAGGGTGCCGCTGGGCGCTATGTCTGGATCGAACATGGGGTCAGCATCCGGTGCGGGAGGTCGGCTGGCAACGGGATTTCCGTCGTCCGGCATTCTTGCCGGTGTCCACCTGCGCTATGCCTGGTGAACTGGAGGAACTCGCGGTCCTCCGAGCGCCCGCAGCCTACCCGGAGCAGAGCATTCCGCCGAGCCGTGCCCGAATTGCCCCCTGACGGGCACCCGAAAGCCTCTGACATATGCCTCCAGCACCACCGTATCGGGTATTGCGAAATCACTGACGGACGCTCGCTCCCTGTGCAACAGTCGTTACCGGCCCTTCCACGGATCCACCGGGTCCACCAGAGCCGGCCGCGCCGCGCATGTATCGGAGTACGTGATGCCGTCCCCCCTCTCCGCGGACCGTTCCGCCGCCGACCGAACGCCGCAGCCCGGCACCGTC
The DNA here is from genome assembly GCF_055582085.1 of Streptomyces sp. NPDC042259. Lineage (NCBI taxonomy): Bacteria > Bacillati > Actinomycetota > Actinomycetes > Kitasatosporales > Streptomycetaceae > Streptomyces > Streptomyces sp. NPDC042259. The sequence goes on from NZ_JBVJDW010000002.1 coordinate 558,373, forward strand.
GAGGCACTGATCTCGCAGACGCGGCGGCTGCGCGGCGACATCGACGCCGTGCGCCGCGAGACGGCCGGCGAGGACGCGGCGGGCGATCCCGGGCTGCGCTGGCAGCGCGCCCTGTGCGAGCTGGCCGCGCACCATCTGGACGGCCTGGGCGAGCACCTCGACCAGCTCCGCGCGGGGCTGCCCGCCGAGGTGCCGCCGGGCGCGCCCGCCCTGGGCCCGACGGACGGACCGCGGCCCGACGGGCCGCCCGGCCGCGCCGGGAGCGCCGAGTGGAATCTCCTCAACGACGAGGTCACCTGGTCCGACGAGCTGTTCGCGCTGTTCGGCCGCCGCCCCGAGGACGGGGCGCCCACCCTCGACGAGCTGCCCTCCTGGCTGCTGGAGGAGGACAGGGGTGTGCTGTCCTCCTTGGTCACCGACTGTCTGGTGGACGGCAAGGCGATCGACGGCGAGTTCCGTATCGTGCGCCCGGACGGCGCCGTGCGCACCGTGCACATGATGGGCGAGCCGGTGCTCGACGCCGACGGCACCACGGCCTCCATGTGGGCCGTGCTGCGGGACGTCAGCGAGCTGCGCCGCAGCCAGCGGGAGGTGCACGAGACCCGTGACTCACTGCGCCGGCATCAGCACCTCGCGCAAGCCGAGCGCCGGCTCGCGGTCGAGCTGCAGGAGGCCGTGCTGCCCCCGTGGCGCGGCTCCCTCCGGCTCCCACGGGACGGGCGCGACGCCCCCGCCGTCGACGACGCCGGGACGGCGGGCCTCCTCGACCTGGCCGCGCACTACCTCCCCTCCGCCAGCAGCGCCCTGATCGGCGGCGACTGGTACGACGCGATGCGGCTTCCGGACGGGCGGACCCTGCTGAGCGTCGGCGGTCTCACCGGACACGGCGTGACGGCGACCTCCGGCATGGCCATGCTGCTCGGCGCGCTGCGCGGCATGGCCGTCGTCGGGACCGAGCCCGGCCCCTTGATGGGCCTGCTCAATCGCCTGCTCGACGCGGCCGCCCAGCCCGCGCTGGGCAGCGCGGTGTGCTGCCGCTACGACCCCCGCGAGCGCACCCTCCTCTGGTCGCAGGCCGGCCACCCGGCCCCGCTGCTCTTCCGGGGCGGCCAGGGCCGTTCGCTGAGGCCCCCGGAGGGCGTACTGCTCGGGGCGGTGGCCGACGCCTCGTACGCCCAGGCCGAAGAGCGCCTGGAGCCGGGAGACGTGCTCGTCCTGCACACCGAGGGGCTCGCGCCCCGCCGCACCGGGCCCTGCCCCGACCCCGGCACCGAGCGACTGCTGGAGCTGGCGCCGCGCTTCGCGAGGGCGAGAAGCGCGCAGGACGGCGTACGGGTGGTGCTGGAGGAGTTCGGCGGCGAGGCGCGCGAGGACGACGCCTGTGTGCTCGTCGCCCGCGTCGGCAGCTGAGCACCCGGCAGCCGCTGCGCACGGATCGAGGACACACGGATCGAAGACACCGGGCCCCCTTCTTCGCCGAGCCCCGTGGGGGCTTGTGGCACCGGGCTCGCACCACAGCCGGTCACACGTTCGCGCTCCTGCCTTTGCCCGTGCCCTTCCCGGGGCCCTTCGGCAACGCCCGCTGGATCTCCTGGCGCAGATCCTCGATCCGGGCGAAGCCCGCGTACTTCCCCGTGAGCCGGTACATCTCCCGCAGCCGGTCCCAGGTGCGGTGCGAGGAGGTGTCGCCGATGGAGGCCAGGGCAAGCCGCGCGTAGGTATCGGCCTGCTCGGGGTCGTTGCCGATGAGACAGGCGGAGGCCATGGAGATGTAGTCGAAGATCTTCGAACGCAGGGTGTCGTTCCCCCGCAGCGCCAGTGCCTGTTTGGCGTGCCGCTGGGCGATGACCGCGGCCCCCGGTTCGTGGTCCGCGAGCGTCCGGTAGGCCAGGGCCTGCATCCCGTGGAGTTCCATTTCGTGGAACGACTGCATCCAGCTCGGCGGGGGCACATCGCCCTTGTCCGACGCGAACAGCTCTTCGGCCTGGCCCAGGGTCCGTCGCATGGCCTGGCCGCGCCCCATCGACGCCTGCGCCCAGGCCTCGATCGTGTACAGCATGGCCCGGGTGCGCGGCAGGGTCTCGCTGCCGGAGCCGGACTTGGCGAGCTTCATCAGGTCCAGGGCGTCGTCCGGGCGGCCGAGGTGGACCATCTGCCGGGCGGCGCGGGAGAGCGCCTCCCCCGCGCGCGGCCGGTCGCCGCCCTCGCGGGCCGCGTGCGCGGCGATGACGAAGTACTTCTGCGCGGTGGGCTCCAGGCCCACGTCGTGGGACATCCAGCCCGCCAGCACCGCGAGATTCGCGGCGACCCCCCACAGCCTGCGCTGGAGGTGGTCGGGGTGGCGGTAGGAGAGCATGCCGCCCACCTCGTTGAGCTGGCCGACCACCGCCTTGCGCTGCAGCCCGCCGCCGCGGGCCGCGTCCCAGGCGCGGAAGACGTCGACCGAGCGTTCCAAGGCGTCGATCTCGGTGGAGCCCACGGGTGCCGCCTCGTAGCGGTCGGAACTCGCGGCCTCGGTGTGCGGGACGTCCCGGCGCAGCGGGTCGTCGAGCCGGGGGGCGTCGGAGGTCAGGAGGGGGTCGGCGTGCAGCCAGTCGTGCATGGCGCTGCTGAGTGCTGAGCCTGCGGAGAGCGCGGCACACGCGCCCACCAAGCCGCGTCGGTTGAGCATGAGGTCCATTCCCGTGAATTCGGTGAGGACCGCGGCGGTCCGCTCGGGCGCCCAGGGCAGTCCGTCGACGGACTGTCCCTTGGTCGTGCGCCCTCGCCGGCCGAACCCGAGGTCCTCAATGGTCACGACACGACCGAGACGCTCGGTGAACAGGGCGGCCAGCACCTTGGGCACGGGATCGCGCGGGGACTCCCCCATGTCGATCCAGCGCCTGACCCGCGAGGTGTCGGTCGCCAGCTGCGGATGTCCCATGACAGCCGCCTGCCGGTTCACGAGTCTCGCCAGCTCGCCCTTGGTCCATCCGGCGAGGCCGAACAGATCCGCCAGGCGGGTGTTGGGTTCCCTTGTCACGTCAAGCCCCCAGGTTCCTCGGCTGACTTGAAGGTATCGGCCCGTCATGGGCCAAGCGAGTATTCGCCAGGCTTCGCCAGGGTGCGCCAGATGGTGTGCCACCGACGGTCGGGTGTGATGTAGGAACGCGCAACCCCGGCCCCCGGCGTCCGGAGGGCATTCCCCAGGGTGCACCGGCCCCGGGAGCCGGGATGCGCGGCAACTCGTCGGCACACGAAGGGATCTGTTCCGCCCATGTATGCAGCATCGACCTCCGTGTCCGCGCCGCCCCGGCCGATCCGACCGCAGCAGAGCGGCGGGGGACCGTACCTCGACCCCTCCCACGCCGCGGGGGCCGCGTTCGGGGCGGGCCGGGCCCGGCGGGCCCCGGGGATCGGCGCCCAACCGCTCAGCGGAAGGATCGACCTGTCCGGCCCGCAGGGCACGCAGCTGCGCACGGCCATCGCGTCGGTGCACCGCGTCTGCCCGGAGTTCAACCCCGTCCAGGTACTGCGCCGCAGCGCACGCTCCGTCCTCCTGGTCGGTACGACGGGGCGCTCGACGGCCGTGGCCAAGTGCTTAACCGATCACTCCCCGGCCTGGGCCGAACGATTCCGGCATGAAATAGCCACATATCGCGCCTTCGTGCGCCATCGCCCGCCCGTGCGGGTACCCCGGCTCATCGCAGCCGATCCGGACAACTGCACCCTCCTCATCGAGAGGATGCCCGGCCGCCCGGCCGCCACCCAGCGGCATCCGGTGGCCTCCCCGCCCCGCGCCGATGTGCGGGCGGCGCTCGGCACGATCTGCCGGGTCAATCTCTGGCGGCCGCCGGCCGGCATGTTCGACATGCCGCTGGACTACGGCAAGCGCATCGCCCGGTTCCACGAACTCGGCCTGCTCACCGACCGTGACCTGGGTGATCTCCAGAAGCTGTTGCACGGACTGGCCCATGTGCAGGGGCAGTTCTGTCACGGCGACGCCCTCCTCTCGAACGTGCTGCTCTCGCCCGCCGGGCCGGTGCTGGTCGACTGGGACCAGGCCGGCTGGTACCTCCCGGGGTACGACCTGGCCACGCTGTGGACCGTCCTCGGCGACGCCCCGGTGGCGCGGCGTCAGATCAGCCAGCACGCCCAGGCCGCGGGGCCCGCTTCCCGTGACGCCTTTCTGGTGAATCTGATGCTCGTGCTGACCCGCGAGATCCGGACGTACGAAACCGCCGTGCAGCGCTCCATGCAGGACCCCACGCCGTCGGGGCCGGGCATGGCCGATGCCGGAGAGGAGCAGCGGCTGCTGCTGCGCCGGCTGCACGACGACTGCGCGCTGGCCCGGCGGGCCGTCCGGGCCGCGGTGGGTACCCGCTGAACCCGGCGGGGCCCGCCGCGCCCGGCGCGCGGCGGGCCGCCCTTCTCCGTACGTTCACCGCTTTGGAGCAGCGCCGCCTCGCGGGACCGGAACGCCCATGCCGGGAGAACGCCCCGGCACGGGCGTTTCGCGTGTCCGACACCGACTCCGCACGATGATTGACGGATCGTCTGATTGCGGTTACCTCTAGAAAGTCCGGTCCCGCACGCCTGGTCGCGCCCCTACCATCCCAGCGCATGGCACGGCCCGCTCCAAGGAGGCTGCATTGCGAGGATCCGCCGTCATGTCATCGAGCACCCCACCGGCCCGCCGCCCCAGACGTCCGCGCGGACGTCCCCTTCGATCCTGCCGTACCCTGCGGGCGGCCGGCGCCGTCGCGTCGGCCGCTTTGTTGTTGCCCGTGCTCGCGGCCGTGCCGACCGCGACCGCCGGGCAGCCGGCGTCCGGCGCGCTGCAGCGCGCGTTCGCCGAAGCCTCGGCGAAGTACCACGTCCCGCAGCGTGTGCTGCTCGGGGTCTCCTATCTGGAGTCGCGCTGGGACGCGCACGGCGGCGCCCCGAGCGTGACCGGTGGCTACGGCCCGATGCATCTCACCGACGCGGCCGCCGCCCTGGCCGGGGCCCCGCACCACAGCGAGGCGAGGGAGGACGCCCGGGGTGACGCGGCCCGGCCCCGCCGCGCCCCCCGTGCGGCCGTGCGGACGATCCCGGCGGGCCCCCTCCCGGCCCGGTTGCGCACCCTGGAGCGCGCCGCCACGCTGACGGGGCTGTCCGGCAAGGCGCTGCGCCAGGAGACCTCGGCCAACGTCCTGGGGGGTGCGGCGCTGCTGGCCGCCGCGCAGAAGCGGCTGGGGTTGCCGCCGAGCGCGGATCCCGCCGACTGGTACGGCGCGGTGGCGAGCTACTCGGGCGCCGCGGACGCGGCGACCGCGGCCACCTTCGCGAACGACGTCATGGACGTCATCCGCACCGGTGAGCGGCGCACCACCGATGCCGGCCAGCAGGTCGCACTGCCCGCGACGCCGGGGCTCGCGCCCCGGCGGGAGCAGGTGCGCGGGCTGCGGCTGGCGAAGGCCCCGGACGCGGGGGTCGAGTGCCCGCCCACCGTGGCCTGTGAGTCGATTCCCGCGCCCTACCAGAAGCTCGAGGGCGAGGACTACGGCAATCACGATCTGGCCGACCGGCCGACGTCGCAGAAGCCCGATTTCATCGTCGTCCATGACACCGAGGGCTCGTGGGAGACCACGATCAAGCTGGTGAAGGATCCGACGTACGTCTCCTGGAACTACACCGTGCGCTCCTCGGACGGTCATATCGCCCAGCACGTGCCGACGAAGGACGTCGCCTGGCACGCGGGCAATTGGTATGTGAACGCCAAGTCGGTCGGCATCGAGCACGAGGGTTTCCTCGCCCAGCCCGACGCCTGGTACACGGAGGCGATGTACCGCACGTCCGCCCGGCTGGTGCGGTATCTGGCGCAGAAACTGAAGATCCCGTTGGACCGGCAGCACATCCTGGGACACGACAACGTCCCGGGGACCACCGCCGCGACGATCAGGGGCATGCACACCGATCCCGGCCCGTACTGGGACTGGGCCCACTACTTCGCGCTGATGGGCAAGTTCTTCCAGCCCACGGGCGGCCCGTTCGCCGGCATGGTCACCATCGCGCCGCACTACCACGAGCATCAGCCCGACTACACCGGCTGCGTCAAGCCCGGTCAGGCATGCGTCCGGCACGGTTCGGGCGCGGTCCGGCTGCACACCGGGCCGGCCCCGGACGCCCCGCTGGTGAAGGACATCGGTCTGCGCCCCGACGGAAGTGACTCGACGATCGACGTCAACGACACGGGTGCCCGTGCCTCCACCGGCCAGCAGTTCGCCGTCGCCGGTCAGCGGGGTGAGTGGACCGCCGTCTGGTACCTGGGACAGAAGGCGTGGTTCTACAACCCGTGGGACAAACCGACGGCGATGGACGCCTACGGCAGCGTGGTCACGCCCAAGCAGGGCAGGACGGACGTCCCGGTCTACGGCCGCGCGTACCCGGAGAAGGAGGCCTACCCGGCGGAGGTGCCGGTGCAGGCCGTCTCGCCCCTGCCGTACAAGCTGCTCGCCGGCCAGGCCTACGCGCTCGGCCAGCGGTCACCGAGCGAGTATCTGTGGGCGACGGCCTTCGACGAGAAGGCCCACAAGGTGATCCGCGGCAAGGACGTCTATTACGAGATCCAGTTCGGACACCGGGTGGCCTTCGTCAAGGCCTCGGATGTGGAGGTGCGGCCCTCCAACCGATGAGGCGTGCCCCTGGGGGGCGTCCGCGGTCGCCGGGCGGGCTCGCGTCGAGCCCCGTCCGGCGCGCAGGGGGCGTCAGCCCTGCTGGAACATCTCCGCGGGGAGCGGCTTGAGGAGCTGGTACAGCTCGTCGGTGATGGGGCGGTCCCAGCTCGCGATGGTGACGAGCACGCCGTCACTCCGGTCGAACTGGGTGCAGGAGATACGGCCCTCGGAACACTTCACGCGCCGCACGATGAGGAGGTTGTCCTCGTGCATGACGGGGATGTCCTCGGTGCCCACCACGTGCACGGGCTCGTCGTTGCCCAGCGCCGCGAGGAGCTGCGCGACCTCGAACGGCACCTGGTCCTCGCCCAGCTCGCGCGCCGGGGAGCCCTCCGGCAGATTGCCGATGATCATCGCCGGGCCGCGCCCGCCGAACAGGTCGTAGCGGAGGAAGACGCCCTGGCAGGTGCCGTCGGGCGCGGGCAGCAGCCCGGCCCCGAGGTCGCCGGGCCAGTCCCCCGGGTCCATGGCGAGGACGTCGAAGTCCGGCCCGGTGGGCGTGGCTGCGCTGCGGCGGCGGAGGAACGACATGCCCACATCGTACGTGCCCGCGGCCGGGCCGCCGTCCCGGGGAACCCGGCGTGGCCCGCTGCCGCTCAGGCGGCGCCGGCGGCGAGGGCCTCAAGCAGCTCCACGGCCTCAGCGGCCCGCTCGTGGGGGACGAAGAGATGATCGTGGTGGCAGCCCGCGACGACGTTGCAGCTCAGCCCGGCCTGGGCCAGTGCCTGGGCGACGGCGGCGGTCAGACCGACGGCCTCTAGGGCCGAATGGACCCGCAGGGTGATCCAGCCGGCGACGTAGGCGTACGCCAGTCCGGCGGTGTCGGCTTCCTCCTTACGGAGCACGAGGGTGAGCCCCTCGTCCTCGGCCACGGTCACCACCGGATTGACGCCGGCCGGTGCCGGGCCGGTCACGACGGTGAAGACATAGCGCCCGGGGTTGAGCCGTGGCCGCATGCCGCTGAGCAGTTTCGTCAGATCGCTTTCTCCCGCCATGGGGTCACCCTAGTGGTGCCGCCTGCGGCGGCATGGCGCCCTGCGGGCGCGTCCTCAAACGCCGGACGGGCTGGTTGTGGCTGGGCTCAGCCACAACCAGCCCGCTGGGGGCACCTCCCAGCGGTAGCTGGGGGAGATTGAGGACAACCGCCGCGCAGCGGTGGTGCGGGGGACACGACCGGCCTACGTCAGGTCGAACTCGCCCTTGCGCGCGCCCACGACGAAGGCGCGCCATTCCTCGGGGGTGAAGACCAGCGAGGGGCCTTTGGGGTCCCGGCCGTCGCGCATGGCGATGTAGCCCTCGACGAAGGCGACCTGGACGTCGCCCGTCCCCTCGCTGCTCGACTGCCACGTGGCCTTGCCGAGGTCCAGGTCCGGCTGTCCGCCAACCGTCCGCCGTCCCGGCCGTTGTTCCCTCAGGTGACCCGTCATGCCGTCCGCCACGTCCGCGCTCCTCCCGGTTCGTCGTCGTCCCGGGGCCACAGTAGCGAGCGCGGCGGGTGCCGGACAGGCCGCCGGGGAGCGCCCGTACTCCCCTCAGGTGGTGGGGGGTTCGGCGGCGACCAGCCACATGGAGAAGAACTGGGCGCCCCCGCCGTAGGCGTGGCCGAGTGCCTTGCGGGCGTTCGCCACCTGGTGTTCGCCCGCCCGGCCGCGGACCTGGAGCGCGGCCTCGGCGAAGCGGAGCATGCCGGAGGCGCCGATGGGGTTGGTGGACAGGACACCGCCGGAGGGGTTGACGGGGAGGTCGCCGTCCAGCTCGGTCGCTCCCGCCTCGGTGAGCTTCCAGCCCTCGCCCTCCGCCGCGAAGCCGAGGTTCTCCAGCCACATCGGCTCGTACCAGCTGAAGGGCACGTACAGCTCGGCGGCGTCGATCTCCCGTCGGGGGTCGGTGATGCCCGCCTGGCGGTAGACGTCGGCGGCGCAGTCCCTCCCGGCGCGCGGCGAGACGAAGTCCTTGCCGGCGAAGAGCGTCGGTTCGCTGCGCATGGCGCCGCCGTGCAGCCACGCGGGCGGGTACGGGGCGCGGGCCGCGCCCGCGCGGTCGGTGAGGACCATGGCGCAGGCCCCGTCGGAGGAGGGGCAGGTCTCGGAGTAGCGGATCGGGTCCCAGAGCATGGGTGCGGACTGGACCTTCTCCAGGGTGATGTCGTGCTCGTGGAGGTGGGCGTGGGGGTTCTTGAGGGCGTTGCGGCGGTCCTTGTAGGCGACGAGGGAGCCCACGTGGGCGGGGGCGCCGGTGCGGCGCATGTAGGCCCGGACGTGCGGGGCGAAGAAGCCGCCCGCGCCGGCCAGCAGGGGTTGCTGAAAGGGGACGGGCAGGGACAGGGCCCACATGGCGTTGGACTCGGACTGTTTCTCGTAGGCCAGGGTCAGGACGGTCCGGTGGACGCGGGCGGTGACGAGGTCGGCGGCCACGAGGGCGGTGGAGCCGCCGACGGAGCCCGCGGTGTGCACCCGCAGCAGCGGTTTGCCGACCGCGCCGAGCGCGTCGGCGAGGTAGTGCTCGGGCGTCATGACGCCCTCGAAGAAGTCGGGTGCCTTGCCGATGACGACCGCGTCGATGTCGGTCCAGGTCAGCGCGGCGTCGTCGAGTGCGCGCCGGGCGGCTTCGCGGACCAGTCCGGCGAGGGAGACGTCACGGCGGGCGGCCGCGTGCCGGGTCTGCCCGATTCCGACGACGGCCACGGGTTCTCGGTTCACCGGGTCTCTCCTTCCAGGACCGCGACGAGGTTCTGCTGGAGGCAGGGGCCGGCGGTGGCGTGGGCGAGGGCACGGTCGCTGGTGCCCCGGTGGATGCGGGCCGCGGCCTCACCGAGCCGGATGAGGCCGGCGGCCATGACGGGGTTGGCGGCCAGGGCGCCGCCCGAGGGGTTGACGGTGACGTCGTCGCCCAGCCGCAGTGCCTTGCGCAGCACGATTTCCTGCGAGGTGAAGGGGGCGTGCAGTTCCGCCGTGTCGACGGGGGCGTCGAAGGCTCCGGCGCGGGTCGCGGCGAGGCGGGTGGAGGGCGAGTCGGTGAGGTCGCGTACGCCGAGGGCGTGGGCCTCGATGCGGTGGTCGATGCCGCGGATCCATGCGGGCCGGTGGTGGATCCGGCGGGCGGTGTCCCCGGCGGCGAGGACGACGGCGGCGGCGCCGTCGCCGATGGGCGGGCAGTCGCGGGTGCGCAGTGGGGCCACGACGTAGTCGTCCGCGGCCCGGGCGTCCCGTGCGGGCAGGTGCCGGCCGGCCGCCGCCGTGGCCGTGCGGCTTCGCGCGGCGACCGCGGCGAGGGCCCGCTCGTCGGTCTCCCCCGCATCGATGAGCGCCCGCGCCTGGAGGGCGGCCAGGGCGACGGGGTCGGGCCAGAGGGGAGCCAGGTAGTAGGGGTCGAGCTGCCGGGTGAGGACGTCGCGTACGTCACCCGCCGAGGAGGTGCCATAGGCGTAGACGAGCGCGGTGTCGGCGGCACCGGTGAGGATTTTGACCCACGCCTCGTAGAGCGCCCAGGCCCCGTCCGTCTCCACGTGCGACTCGGTGATGGGCGGCCAGGCACCGACTCCGTCGAGGGCCATGGTGAAGGAGAAGGCCCGTCCGGCGAGGTAGTCGCTCGACCCGGAGCAGGTGAAGTCGATGTCGCGGGCGGCCAGGCCCGCTTGGCCGAGGGCGTCGTGGAGCACCGGCATGAGCGTCTCGGTCTCGGAGAGCCCGTCGGTGCGGCGCCGGTGGTCGCTCTGCGCGAAGGCGACGATCGCCACGTTCCGGGCGGCGTGCGTCACAGCAGCTCCTTGTACGTGTCGTAGGCGGCGTCGGGCTCGTCCGCCGGGCGGTAGTGGTCGGGGTAGCGGGCGCCTTCGGTCCATACGGGTTCGACGCGCAGCCCCATGCGCACCTCGTCGTAGGGGATGCCGGCGATGCGTCCGTGGAGTGCGAGACCGGCGCCGTCGAGGGCGATGTGGGCGTAGACGTAGGGGACTTCGATGTCCATGCCCTTGGCCTTGATGTTGACGACGCAGTAGGTGGTGACGGTGCCGCGCGGGCCGACCTCCACCGGTTCTTCGGTGGCGACGCCGCAGGTGGGGCAGGCGCCACGGGGCGGGACGTAGACCTTGCGGCAGGCGGGGCAGCGTTCGCCCACCGTCCTGCGCTCGGCGAGGGCGGTGAGGTAGCGGCTCTGGGCGCGGCCGGGCGCGTAGGTGTAGTCGAGGCGGGCGGGGGTGGCGATGGTGGTGACGGGGTCGGTGAACGCGCCCGGTGGGGAGGCGGGTTCGGCGGCGGGCCGCCCGGCGGGCCCGCTTGCCGAGTCGTCGTACGGCTCGAAGCAGGCGATGTCGGTGATCGCTCCGGTCCGTTCCGGTGCCCAGCGGATGTGGACCCGCATCCCGGTGCGGACGGCGTCCGGGCCGGGGGCGTCGAGGGCGTGCAGCAGGGCGGTGTCGGCGCCGTCGAGGCGGACGAGGGCCCAGGCGAAGGGGGTGCGCAGAGGCTGGCCGCGCCGTGGGGCGGGGTTCCAGGCCCAGGTGGTGACCGTGCCGGTGGCGGCGACCTTGACGAGGTCGTGGATCTCCTCGGCGGTCCGGGGGTCGTATTCGACGGGGGGTACGAGGACGCGTCCGTCGGTGGTCCGGACGCCGAGGACGGTCCGTTCGCGCAGTCCGGTGAGGAAGGCGCTCTGCACGGGGCCGAGGGAGCGGGTGAAGGGGAATTCCACGACCAGGGGGGCGGTCAGGGGTTCGGGCATGCGACTGCTCTCCTTCGGCGCCGGCGCTCAGGAGCGCCGGTAGACGGCGGGGCGCTTCTCGGCGAAGGCGCGGGCGCCTTCCTTGGCGTCGTCCGTGTCGAATACGGGCCAGCCGCGCCGCAGTTCGAGGGCGAGGCCGTCGGCCTCGCTCATCTCGGCGGCGTCGTGGACGCAGGCCTTGACGGCTTCGACGGCGAGCGGCCCGTTGGCGTTGACGAGTTCGGCGGTCGCCAGGGCCGCTTCCAGGGCCGTGCCGTCGGGGACGACCCGGCCGATGAGGCCGATGCGTTCGGCTTCCCGGGCCGGGTAGGGGCGTCCGGTGAGCAGCATCTCCAGGGCGTGGGTGCGGGGGATCTGGCGGGCGAGGCGGACGGTGGAGCCGCCGATGGGGAACAGGGCGCGGCGTACTTCGAAGAGGCCGAAGACGGCGCTCTCGCCGGCGATGCGGATGTCGGTGCCCTGGAGGATCTCGGTGCCGCCGGCGACGCAGGGGCCCTCGACGGCGGCGATGACCGGTTTGCGGGGCCGGTGGTGCCGGAGCATGGCCTTCCAGTGCAGGTCGGGGTCGGCGTCGAAGCGCCGGCGGTACACGTCGGGGGGCTGTCCTTGGCCGGCGAGGGCCTTGAGGTCCATTCCGGAGCAGAAGGCGCCGCCGGCGCCGGTGAGGACGACCGAGCGGATCGCGTCGTCGGCGTCGGCCGCGAGCCAGCCGTCGTACAGTCCGACCAGCATCGGCAGTGAGAGGGCGTTCTTGGCCTCCGGCCGGTTCAGGGTGAGTACGAGGGTCGCGCCGACGCGTTCCGCGGTGAGGTGCGGGGTCCCGCCCATGACAGTTCTCCCGTCTCGAGACGGTGAACAGGTTGCAGCAGGCGGGGGCCGGGTTCAATAGATTTCTGACTTCCCGTCAGTTTTCTTGGGCCGCTGCCCTTCCTCCCTCGGCGCCCGGACGCTCTAATGACCGCCGGACCCCTGTTCTCCCGGTCAGGCCCCGGTCAGGAGGAGACGTGGACTACAACCTCGCCGATCTCTTCGAGTCGGTCGTCGACACGGTCCCGGACCGGGAGGCGCTGGTCCATCTCGACCTCCCGGGCGGCGGAACGGAGCGGCGGCTGACGTACCGGGAGCTGGACGCGGCGGCCAACCGGCTGGCCCACCATCTGCGGGACAGCGGGATCGGGCCGGGCGAGCATGTGGGACTGCACCTCTACAACGGTGTCGAGTACCTCCAGACGGTATGGGCCTGTCTGAAGATCCGGGCGGTGCCGGTCAATGTGAACTACCGCTATGTGGCAGAGGAGTTGGCGTATCTGTACCGGGACGCCGATCTGGCCGCCCTGGTCTTCGACGCGGAGTTCACCGACCGGGTCGCGGCGGCCGCGCCCCGGGCGGAGCGGCTGCGGCACCTCGTCCGGGTGGGCACGGCCCCCGAGGGCGCCGCCGAGCCGCACCCGGCCCCCGCCCGGTTCAGTGATGCCGAGGCGTCGGGGGCTCCCTGGCGTGACTTCGCACCGCGCTCCGGTGACGACCGGTTCATCATCTACACCGGCGGGACCACCGGGCTGCCCAAGGGCGTGTTGTGGCGGCAGGAGGACCTGTTCTTCTCCGGTCTCGGCGGGGGCGCGCCCAGCGGTGTGCCGGTGCGGCGGCCCCAGGAGGTGGCAGAGCGGGTCGCGGCGGGTGGCGCGGGGCTCGTCTTCTTCCCCACCCCGCCGTTGATGCACGGCACGTCGACGCTCACTTCGTTCATCGCCTTCGGCTTCGGGCAGAAGGTCGTCCTGCACCGCAAGTACGCTCCCGAGGAGGTACTGCGCACCGTGGCGCGCGAGCGGGTGACCAGCGTCTCGCTGGTGGGCGACGCGATGCTGCGGCCGCTGGTGGACGCGCTGTCCGGGCCGCTGCGCGGCAGCGACTGCTCCTCGCTGCTGACCGTCAGCAGTTCGGGCGCCATCCTGTCCGACACCGTGCGCGCCCAGTTCGCGGCGCTCCTGCCGCACGTGGCGCTGCTGAACAACTTCGGCTCGTCCGAGTCCGGCTTCAACGGCACCGCCGCCGAGGACGCGGGGCCCGTGCGGGGTTTCCGGCTGCGCGTCAACGACCGCACCGCCGTGGTGGATCCGGCGACGGGCGAGCGGGTCGCGGCCGGCGAGGTGGGGCGGATCGCCCAGCGCGGCCATGTGCCGCTCGGCTACTACAACGACCCCGTGAAGACCGCCGAGACGTTCTTCCGGGCGGGCGGCGAGCGCTGGGTGCTGCTCGGCGACATGGCGACGGTCGACGAGACGGGTGTGGTCACGGTCCTCGGACGCGGCTCGCAGTGCATCAACACCGGTGGCGAGAAGGTGTACCCGGAGGAGGTCGAGCAGGCCCTCAAGGCCCATCCGGACGTGTACGACGCTCTGGTCGCGGGCGTGCCCGACCCCACGTGGGGCCAGCGGGTCGCCGCCGTGGTCCAGCCCCGCGCGGGCGCCGCGCCGCTGACGGCCGACGCCGTACGGACGCACTGCCGGACCCGGCTCGCGGGTTACAAGATCCCGCGCGTCGTCGTCCTCACCGACCACGTCCGCCGCTCTCCCAGCGGCAAGGCGGACTACCGCTGGGCAGGTGAGGTGGCCCGGGCGGCGGCCGACGGCGCCGACGGCGACCGGGACCGGGACGGAGACAGCGGCGCGGAGAGCTGATCGCCGCCCCGGTCACCATGGCCGGATCCCGGGGGCGCGCCCGGGGCCGCGTCAAGGGCGCCGGAGGACCCTCGCGAGTCGGTCAACTGGTGGCGCGGTGGCTGCGTCTGACACCTCGCAGACACCTGTTTTCTCCGTCTTCATAGGGGAGTTCATCGTGCACCTCCGTCACCGCTTGCGCGCGCTGACCGTAGGGGGGCTGGCGCTGCTGACGGCAGCCACGGCGCTGCCCGCCTCGGCCGCCGCCCCCGACCGTACGGACAGACCGTCGGACGGCGGGCTGTCCGCCGTCATCCGTTACACCGAGTACGGAATCCCGCACATCGTCGGCAAGGACTACGCCCAGCTGGGCTTCGGCCAGGGGTGGGCGCAGGCCGCCGACCAGGTGTGCACGCTCGCCGACGGGTTCGTCACCCTGCGCGGGGAACGTTCACGCCACTTCGGCGGCGACGCCGTGCCCGACCGGTCGCTGTCCTCGGCCGCCACCAACCTCTCCAGCGACCTGTACTTCCGGGGGCTGCGGGACGCGAAGACCGTGGAGCGGCTCTTCGACCGGCCCGCGCCCGTCGGTCCGAGCCGGCAGGCCAAGGAGCTGATGCGCGGCTGGGCCGCCGGGTACAACGCCTGGCTGCGCCAGAACAAGATCACCGACCCGGCCTGCCGCACCGCCGGCTGGGTCCGTCCGGTGACCGCCCTGGACGTGGCGGAACGCGGCTACGCCATGACGCAGCTGGCAGGCCGGGGCGCGTTCCCCGACGGCACCACGGACACGCGCCCGCAGGCCAAGCCCGCCACTCGCGCGGCCGCGACCCTCGACCCGGCAACGGCGTCCCGCGAGCTCTTCGGCCGGCGCGGCAAGACCATGGGGTCCAACGCGGTCGCCTTCGCCGGCTCCGCCACCGCCGGCGGACGCGGTCTGCTGCTCGGCAATCCGCACTACCCGTGGCAGGGCGGAGCGCGCTTCTGGCAGTCGCAGACGACCATCCCCGGCGAGCTGAACGTCATGGGCAGCACGCTGCTCGGCCTGCCGGTCGTCGCCATCGGCCACAATGCGGACATGGCGTGGAGCCACACGGTCTCCACCGGCATGGCGATGAGCCTGTACGAACTGAAGACGGCCCCCGGCGACCCGTACTCCTACCTGGTCGACGGCAAACCCGAGCGGATGACCAAGCGCGCGGTCACCGTGCCGGTGCGGGGCAAGGACGGCCGCACCACCGACGTCACCCGCACCCAGTGGTGGACCCGCTTCGGTCCGGTGACGACCTCGATGGGGAACCTGCCCCTCCCGTGGACGGCCGGCTCCGTCTACACGATCGTCGACCCCAACACGGCCAATCTGCGCATGACCGACGCCTTCCTGGCCCTGGGCAAGGCCCGTGGGGTGCCGGACGTCCAGGACGCGCTGCGCCGCACCCAGGGGCTGCCGTGGGTCAACACCGTCGCCGCCGACTCCCGGGGCCACAGCCTCTACACCCAGTCGCAGGTGCTGCCGCGCGTCACCGACGAGCTGGCCGAGCGCTGCTCCACGCCGCTCGGCCGGCAGACCTTCCCGGCCTCGGGGCTCGCGGTGCTGGACGGCTCGCGCCGGGACTGCGCCCTCGGCGACGACCCCGACGCGCTGCAGCCCGGCACGTTCGGCCCGGCCGCGATGCCGGCCCTGGTCGACGCCCCCTACGCCGAGAACTCCAACGACAGCCCCTGGCTCGCCAACGCGGACCGGCCGGTCACCGGCTACCCCAGGATCTTCGGGGACATCGGGACCGCGCGTTCCCTGCGCACCCGTGGCGCTGTCCAGGACGTCACGGCCATGGCGAAGCGCGGCAAGCTGACGGTGGCCGATCTGGAACGGCAGCAGTTCGCCAACCGGGCGCCCGCCGGTGATCTGGCGGCCACCGACGCGGCGAAGGCGTGCGCCGCACTGCCGGACGGCAAGGCCACCGGCAGTGACGGCACGTCCGTCGACGTCTCGGCGGCGTGCGAGGTGCTGGCGGGCTGGGACCGGACGGTACGGGCCGGCAGCAAGGGCGCGTTGCTCTTCGACCGCTTCTGGCGCGCTCTCGTCGGCTCCGTTCCGCCGGAACGGCTGTGGCGGGTGCCGTTCTCGGCGGCCGCCCCCGTCACCACGCCGAACACCCTCAACACCGCGGACCCGGGCTTCGCCAGGGCACTGGCCGACGCGGTCGGCGAGCTGCGCGCGGCGGGCATCGCACTGGACGCTCCTCTGGGCGAGCACCAGTTCGTCGTACGGAACGGCAAGCGCATCCCGGTCTCCGGCGGCGCGGACGCACTGGGCATCTGGAACATGGTCGAGGGCCGCTGGGACGCCCCGCGCGGCGGCTACACCGAGGTGGTGCACGGATCCAGCTACATCCAGGCCGTCGGCTTCGACGGCAGCGGCTGTCCCGTGGCCCGTACGCTGCTGACCTACGGGCAGTCCTCCAACCCGCGCTCGCCGCACTACAGCGACCAGACCGAGCTGTTCTCGGCCGGGCGTCTGATCACGAGCCGGTTCTGTGAGAAGGACATCCTCGCGTCACCGAAGCTCAAGGTGGTGCGGGTGAGCGAGCGCTGACCGCGCTTCGCCCAGGCGGCTGCGGCCGTCGTCGCCTGCGGCGGCGAGCGCCCCGCGGGCGCGTTCTCAAGCGCCGGACGGGCTGATACCGAGCCCGTCCGGCGATCGGGGGTCAGACCCAGAGCTGTACCGCTTCCAGCCGCAGCGAGCGGCCGGTCGTGCCCACCGTGACGGGGTTGCCGCGCACGGACCCCAGCCAGCCGAGGTTCTGCACGTGGGCCCGGGCCGCCACGCTCCCGGATTCGACACGGATCTGGAGGGCTTCCATCCGGCGGGACTGACCCGTGGTGCCCACGACGACGTTGGTGTAGTCCGCGCCACAGCGGGTGCCCTGCCAGCCTATGTCCTGCAGATGGGCGTTGAGGCACAGGCCGCCGACGCTGCCGGTGGCGACCTCCAGGGCCTCGATGGCTCTGCTCTGGCCCGTGGTCCCCGCGATGTTGCCGTCACAGACGGCCGGCTGCCAGCCGATGCCCGCGACATGCGCGCGGTAGCACACGATGCGGGCGTCCGGCCCGGCCGCGCGCTTGGCCGTCTCGGCTCGCACCGCGTCGGCGGCCGTGCGCGGGGCACCGGCCGGGGACTGGCCGCGCCCGGCGTCCGGGGCGGCCGTGCCCGCGTGGGCGGTGCCCAGGCCCGATGCGCCGAGTACGGCGGTGACGGACAGGGCGAGCAGGGCTTTTCCGCTCTTGGTGACGAAGCCGTTCATCGTGTTCTCCTCCTGTTGGCCGGCTGACAGCGGACATGTCTAGCGAGCCGGGAAGGACAACGGAATCTCCTGGGACGAGGCGGCCGGGAATGGTGGGTGAGCGGCCGGGTCCGGGCGGGCCGGGCCGGATCGCGCGGGTCAGACCGCGCGTTCCCGGCCTTCCCAGTACGGTGCGCGCAGGCGCCGTTTGTAGAGCTTGCCGTTGGGGTCGCGGGGCATGGCGGCCACGAAGTCGAGGGACCGGGGGCGCTTGTAGCCCGCGAGCCGTCGCCCGCAGTGGGCGAGGATCTCCGCGGCGAGCGCCGCGTCCGGCGTCCGGCCCCCGGCGGTCTCGACGACGGCCTTGACCTCCTCGCCCCACTCCTCGTGCGGGATCCCGAAGACGGCGGCGTCGGCGACGGCCGGGTGGGCCAGCAGGACGGATTCGATCTCGGCGGGGTAGATGTTGACGCCCCCCGAGATGATCATGTCGATCTTGCGGTCGCGGAGGAAGAGATACCCCTCCTCGTCGAGATGGCCGATGTCGCCGACGGTGAAGAAGTCACCGATGCGGTTCTTCGCCGTCTTGCTCTCGTCCTTGTGGTACGCGAAGCCGCCGGTGGTCATCCGCAGATAGACGGTGCCGAGTTCACCGGCGGGCAGCCGGTTGCCGTCGTCGTCGAAGACGGCGAGTTCGCTGATGGGCCACGCCTTGCCGACCGTGCCGGGCTTCTTCAGCCACTCCTCCGCGGTGGCGAAGGCACCGCCGCCCTCGCTCGCCGCGTAGTACTCCTCGACGCACGGCCCCCACCAGTCGATCATCGCCCGTTTGACGTGGTCGGGGCAGGGGGCCGCGCCGTGGACGGCGTGCCGCATGGACGACACGTCGTACGCGGCCCGGACCCGCTCGTCCAGTGCCAGCAGCCGCTGGAACTGGGTGGGGACGATATGGGTGTGCGTGCACCGGTACTCGTCGATGAGGCGCAGCATCTCCTCGGGTGTCCACTTGTCCATCAGCACCAGCCGGTGGCCGATGTGCAGGGAGGCGGCGGCGAATTGCAGAACGGCCGTGTGGTACAGCGGTGAACAGACGAGGTGGGTGTTGCCGTCGAAGGGCTTGATGCCGAAGATGCCGAGGAAGCCGCCGAGGTGGGACTCCTCCGGTGGCCGGCCGGGCAGCGGGCGGCGGATGCCGCGGGGGCGCCCGGTGGTGCCGGAGGTGTAGTTCATGACCCAGCCGAGCGTGCGGTCGGCCGGCGGGGTGGCGGGCCGGCCGTCGAGCAGGGCGGTGTACGGGCGGAAGCCGGCGAGGTCGCCGACGGCGTAGCGGCGGTCGGCGGGGGTGCCGGCCTCGTCGGCCGCCGCCGTGACGGTGGCGGCGAACCGCTCGTGCGCGATGAGGACCTTCGCGCCGGAGTCGGCGACGATCCAGGCGATCTCCGGGCCGACGAGGTGGTGGTTGACGGGGACGAGGTAGAACCCGGCCTGGGCGGCGGCGAGGTAGGCGGTGAGGAGTTCGACGCCGTTGGGCAGGACGACGGCGAAGGCGTCGCCCGGCCGGAGGCCGGCGGCGCGCAGCCCGTGCACGAGCCGGTTGGCGGCGGCGTGCAGCGCGCCCGCGGTCCACTCCCGGCCGTCGGGCGCGACGAGCACGCGCCGGCCGGGGTCCGCGGTGGCCTGGGCCCAGAAGCCGTTGGGGTGCTGGAGGGTGTCTGCCATGGCGGTGCGCCTCCTCAGGTGTCCGTGACGGTGACGGCGTCCGGGCCGGCGTCCGTGACGGTGACGGGGTCCGTCGCCGCGTTCCTGACCGGATCCGCGTCGGCGGCGGCGCGGCCGGCGATGACCTCCAGCCGGTCGAGGGCACGCTCGAAACCCGTCGTCAGGTCGTCGAAGACGGCTTGGACGCTGCGCCGGGAGGTCATCCGGCCCACGATCTGACCGACCGGTGTGCCCAGCAGCGGCTCCGTGCCGTACCGCTGCACGCGGGAGACGGCCTCGGCGACCAGCAGCCCCTGGAGCGGCATGGGGAGCGTGCCGGGGCCCGCCGGGTCGTCCCAGGCGTCGGTCCACGCGGTGCGCAGTTGGCGGGCGGGTTTGCCGGTCAGGGCGCGGGAGCGGACGGTGTCGCCGGAACCGGCGGCGAGGAGTTTGGCGGTCAGGGCCGGGGAGTTCAGCTCCGCCTCCTCGGTGGTGAGCCAGAGCGAACCGAGCCAGACACCCTGCGCGCCGAGGGCGAGTCCGGCGGCGATCTGCTCGCCGGAACCGATGCCGCCGGCGGCCAGGACGGGCAGCGGGGCGACGGCCCGGACGAGTTCGGGCGTCAGCACCATGGTGGCGATCTCACCGGTGTGGCCGCCGGCCTCGTAGCCCTGGGCGACGACGATGTCGATGCCGGCGGCGACATGGCGCGCGGCGTGCCGGGCGCTGCCCGCGAGCGCGGCGACGAGCATGCCGTGGTCGTGGGCGCGCCGGACGACGTCCGCGGGCGGCGGCCCGAGGGCGCTGGCGAGGAGCCGCACGGGGTAGTCGAAGGCGACGTCGAGCTGGGAGCGGGCGACCTCTTCCATCCACCCGGTGATGCGCCAGCCCGAGGCCTCGCCGTCGGGGAGTTCGGGCACGCCGTACCGGGCGAGGGTCTCGGCGACGAACCGGCGGTGCCCGGCCGGGATCATCGCCTCGACGTCCGCCTCGCTCACCCCCTCGACCTTCTTGGCCGGCATGACGACGTCGAGCCCGTACGGCTTGCCGTCGGTGTGCGTCTGCATCCAGTCGAGGTCCCGGGCGAGATCGCCCGGGGTGCTGTAGCGCACCGCGCCGAGCACGCCGAGACCCCCGGCCCGGGAGATGGCCGCGGCCACCGCGGGGAAGGGGGTGAAGCCGAAGACCGCGTACTCGATGCCCAGCTGCTCGCTCAACTCCGTCCGCATGGGCGGCAGGATGCCCCAGCCGGCCGGACGAGGGAAGAGATTTTCTGATGCTGCGTCAGCTGGGGTCGTGTCCGCGAAGCGGCGCCGCTCGCCCGCGGGGCGTGGCCCGGGGCGTCCGGTGCGTGCGCTCGCACCGCGGAGGGCCGCCCTCGTACCGGGCGTACTCGGGCGGCCCCGACGACGCGGCGGGCTTCCCCGGCTACCGATGGAAGGCACCCCCGGTGCCAGGCGTCACGGGCCTGGCAGGACCGTGCGGTGCGCGGCGTCACCGCGGGTGGTGCGTGCCGTGCGGGGAGCGGGTCTGGCGCAGCGCCGCGACCTGGCGGTACAGCTCGTGGGCCTCGGTGGAGCGGCCCAGTTGCTCCAGGCAGTGGGCCTCGTCGTTGCGGCTGGCCAGCGCGTCGGGGTGGTCGGCGCCCAGGACCCGCTGGCGGGCCTGGGCGACATCGCGGTAGACGGCGAGCGCGTCGCTCCAGCGGCCGAGCCAGCCGAGCCCGACCGCGACCTCACGACGGCTGACGAGCGTGTCGGGGTGGTCCGGCCCGAGCACCCGGGCGCGGATCGCACAGACGTCGCGCGCCTCGGCGAGGGCGTCCTCCCAGCGACCGAGCCGGCCGAGGTTGACGCCGAGGCCGTGCCGGGCCCGCAGGGTGTCGGGGTGGTCCCGGCCCTGTGCCCGGGTACGGACCGCCACGAGATCGCGGTACAGCTCCAGGGCCTCCGCGCTGCGGCCCAGCCGGCCCAGACAGATACCGGCCTCGTAGCGGGCGGCGAGGGTGTCGGGGTGATCGGCGCCCAGCGCCCGGGCCCGGGCGGCGGCCACCTCGTGGTAGGTGTGCAGCGCCTCGGCCCAGCGCCCCAACTGGCCGAGCGCGTAGCCGACCTCGTAACGGGTGACGAGCGTGTCGGGGTGGTCGGCGCCCAGGACCCGGGCACGCGCCTGGGCCACGTCCAGGGCCATGCGGTAGGAGTCCTCCAGCCGCCCGAGTCTGCTGAGGTTGTAGGCGAGGTTGTGGCGGCAGCGCAGCGTGTCCGGATGGTCGGCGCCCATGGTGCGCTCCCGGAGGGCGAGCACATCGGCGTAGATCTGATGGGCCTCGAAGTGCCGGCCGAGCTGCCCGAGGACGTACGCGGTCTCCTGGCGGGCGGCGAGGGTGTCCGGGTGGTCGGGGCCGAGCACCCGCGCCCGGCCGTCCGCGGCCTGGGCGTACTCGCGCAGCGCGTCGGCAGAGCGGCCCAGCCGGCTGAGGGTGAAGGCGACCTCGTACCGGCTGGCGAGAGTGTCGGGGTGGTCCGGGCCGAGGACGTGCTCGCGCTCGGCGGCCACGCCGCGGTGCACCTTGCCCGCCTCGTCCCAGCGGCCCAGACGGGCCAGGCTCAGCCCGGCGCTGTGCCGGCTCGCCAGCTCGGCGAGCACCTCGGCGGGCGGCGGCGGGCGTTCCGCCCCGGGAGCGGGGGGAGTCGGCCGGCCGGAGCCGGTGACGCCGTTCCACGCCCCCGGCACCCCCGGCACCCCCGGCACCCCCGTCCAGGAACCGGTGAGCGCGGTGGCGGGGTGCGGGGGCGGGGGCTGGAGCGGGCCGGTGCCGGCCGCCTTGGAGCCGGTGGTCATGTTCCTGGCCCAGCCGGGCAGCCGGGGCGGCTCGGGCAGCCGGGCGGACGCCCGCAACGGCCGGGCCCTGCCCTCGGGCAGCGTCCGGTGCGGCGCCGGGCCGTCCCCGCGCACCCCACCGGGCCGCCCCGCCGCGCGCAGCCGGGCGATCCGCCGGACGAGTTCACCGGCGTCGTCCGGCCGGTCCCCGGGCTCCTTGGCGAGCAGGTCCAGGACGATCCGCTCGAAGGGCTCGGGCAGTTCGGGACGCCGCTCGCGCGGCGGCTCGGGCGGTGTGTCGCGGTGGCCGACGAGAACGGCCCAGGCGTCGTCCATGTCGAAGGGCGGGGCACCGGTGGCGATCTCGTAGAGCACACAGCCCAGCGAGTACAGGTCGCTGCGGTGGTCGACGTTCCCGGCGCCGATCTGCTCGGGCGACATGTAATGCGGGGTGCCCATGGCGATGCCGGTACCGGTGAGGCGGCTGCTGAATCCGATGTCGTGACCGAGGCGTGCGATGCCGAAGTCGCAGATCTTCACGGTGCCGTCGGCGACCCGCATGATGTTGGCGGGCTTGAGGTCGCGGTGCACGACGCCCTGCCGGTGGGTGTAGGCGAGGGCGGCACCGAGCTGCTCGGCGATGTCGAGGACCTCGGGCACGGGCAGGGGGCGCTGCCCGTTGTCCTCCAGAAGCTCGCCGAGGTTGCGGCCGTCGAGCAGCTCCATCACCAGGTACAGCACGCCCTCGGACTCGCCGAAGTCGTGGACGACGGTGATGCCGCGGTGCTGGAGCGCGGCCGCGACCCGCGCCTCGCGCCGGAACCGCTCACGCAGCACGCGCAGGTAGGACGGTTCGTGGTGGGGCCCCATGGGCTTGAGGCACTTGACGGCCACATGACGGCCCAGCGACTCGTCACGGGCCCGCCACACCTCGCCCATCCCGCCCCGCCCGATCAGGTCGAGCAGCTGGTACCGGCCCTGGATCAGCCTGGTGTCCGCCATCGGTGTGCCGCCGCCCCCGTCGAATTCGCTCTGCCGCCCCCGGCCCCTCCAGTATGGCGGCCGGTCCGCGCGGCTTGTAGGCGCCAGGACGGCTCCCGGCGTTCGCGCTCCCCGCTTCCCGCACCCCTCCCCCGCGCGCCCGCGGCCAGCGCGCACCGCTGTGACGTCGGTGCCCTCCCCTACGCCCTTGGCCCGGCCGGGGGGGCGAACGGTTCCGCACCGGTCCCGGCGCCGGCCGGCGCTCGTACGGAGGGCGGTCTCAGGCGGTGGGCAGCCTCACGGCACCGAGCTGGAGCAGCATGCCCAGCCAGTCCTCGCCGAACCACGCGTCGGTGATCTTGCCGTCCCGGACGGTGTAGATGCCGATGCCGAGCCATTGGGCCCTTCGGCCGGTGGCCGGTATCCCCATGAACGCCCGGGAGTGGGTGGCGCTGCCGACGAACCGGACCGCGACCTTGTCGCCGCTCGCGACCATGTCCTCGACGTCCAGGCGCAGGTCGGCGAGGGCGCCCCTGTTGGCCGCCATGAATTCTTTCCACTCGTCGAGGCCGTGGCACTCCCCCAGGACACCGCCGTGGCACCGCAGGTCTTCCGCCCACAACGCGTCGACGAGGCCGATGTCGCCGCCGTTGACCACTTCGTCGAGGTGTCGTCTGACGACGGTGACGGGGCGGTCCGGGGCGTCGGATCCCAGCAGGACGCGTATCGGTGGCTCGTCCAACTCCACGAGGCGGCGGACGGTGTCCGCCACGTTCGCCGGGGCGTCGGCCGCGCGGAGGGAATCCTTCTGGGGGAAGCCGGTGCCGGAGTCGCCGGGCTCGATCACCGTGACCTTGATCCCGAGCGGGGCGACCTCCTGGGCGAGCACCTCGCTGAAACCGCGCACGGCCAAGTCGGACAGCCGGCACGGCGAGAGACCCGGTACGGACAAGGTGAGGACGTGCCCCTTGCCCTGACGGCGCAGTACGGGCAGGGCCGCCTTGACGACGTTGACGACTCCTGGGAGATGGGTGTCCTCGGCGGACGCCGGAACGGCCTCCTCCTGCGCCCGGCCCGGGGTGTTCACGACGACGTCGATCCGCCCGAACGCCCGCACCGCTTCGTCCACGGCCCGGCGTGCCGCGGCCGGGTCGGTCACGTCGAGCGGTATCGGCAGGACGTCACCGCCGTAGGAGCGCACGAGCCGGTCGAGACGCCGCCCGTCGCGGGCGGTCGCGGCGACGCGGTCACCGGTACGCAGCGCCGCTTCGGCGATCTCCCGCCCCGGCCCGTGCGTGCTTCCGGTGATGAACCACACCTTGCCGGTCATCCGACTCTCCTTCGCTGGTGGGGTTTTCCGGCGCCCCGGCGGTGCTCCGCCGGGGCGCCGCGGGCCCGTCACCGCCCGGTCGCGGAACGGGTGCGGGCCCGTGGAGGTCCTTCCCCCACGGGCCCGCACCAGTGCGCGTGTTCCCTACTGCGGCTGGAAGGAACGGATCGCGTAGTTGCCCTGCAGGTTGCCGCCCGCGCCGGCGGGGGTGGATCCGACACGGCCCTTTTTGTGGTTGGTCTGCGTGTAGTACTGCACCCGGTGCCCGGTTCCGTTCCATACGGAGCGGACGTTCTGCCCGCGCCGGATGAAGGAGCAGTCGTCGGCGGTGTTCGCCTTGGTGCTCTGGGACCACTGGCAGCGGGTTCCCCCGCCGTCCCAGTCGCTGTAGACGCAGAAGTGCCCGGGGGCGCAGTTGTAGGCCGCCAAAAGGCTGGGGGCCGCGGGAGCCGCGGCGGAGGCGGTCGCGGTGGGCGCGGCGCCGAAGACGGCGACGACCAGGGCGACAGCGGCGGTGGCGAGCGAAGGAATACGACGCATGGCACAGCTCCATTTCCTCGTCGGCTGAGCAGGGTGGCGGCCAGGCAGGAAAGCCGCCAATCAGCCCAACGAGGCACCCAAGGACAGGAAACGGGCCATGCGCCGGAGCCGGTGCCCACGCGCACGTCAGGGCACCGGCAGGAAGGCGACCGCCCCGCTCCCGGGCCTCACTCCCCCGGCTCGGCCGCCACGATGCCCAGGAGACCGGGAAACCGCTGTTCGATATCGGCCCGGCGCAGGCTGGCCATGCGGCTGTTGCCCCGGTCGACCTGCCGGATCAACCCGGCTTCGCGCAGTGCGCGGAAGTGGTGCGTGACGGTCGCCTTGGAGACCGGCAACCCGAACGAGCTGCACGTGCGGGCCGCGCCGTCGGGTTCGGCGGCCAGCTCGCGCACGACGCGACGGCGCAGCGGATCCGCGAGCGCGGAGAGCACCGGGCCGAGTTCGATCTCCTCGACACTCGGGTGGCCTTCACCGTCGGGCATGCGGGCCCCTCCCTTGAGGTACGAATTGCATCGTACCTACGAGTCCGATAGCGTCCAGCAGGTACGAGATTCATTGTACCTACCAGGGGGGACCCTTCATGACCCAGCCCTTCGCACTCGTCGGCATCGCACGCCCCAAGCCCGAACGCGCCGAGGAGCTGAAGCGGCTTCTGCTCTCGTTCGTCGAGCCGACCAGGCAGGAAGCCGGCTGCCTGGAGTACCACTTCCACGAGGATCGCGAGAACCCCGGCGTCTTCGTCTTCTACGAGGCCTGGCGCTCCCGGGCGGATCTCGACGCCCACCTGGCCCTCCCCCATATGCACGCCTTCTGGGAGCGGCGCATGGACTACCTGGAGACCGACCTCGACATCCGCTTTCTCACCATGCACAGCCCCTACCAGCGGTGACGCCACGGCGGCCGAGCATCGGCACGGGAGCCCGGTGGCGGGCCGTCAGCGGCGCACCCTCGGCATGCCGAGTCCGAGCCAGGAGATGATCTCCCGCTGGATCTCGTTGTTGCCGCCGCCGAAGGTGAAGATGACGGCGCTGCGGTAGCCGCGTTCCAGCTCTCCGTGGAGCGCGGCACCCGCGGAGCCCTCCTTCAGCGGGCCGGCCGCGGCGAGGACCTCCATCAGCCAGGCGTAGGCGTCCCGGCGGGCCTCGGATCCATAGACCTTGACGGCCGAGGCGTCCTGCGGGGTGAGCGTGCCCCGGTGCAGGGCGTCCACCATACGCCAGTTGAGCAGCTTCATGGCGTCGAGCCTGATGTGGGTGCGGGCGAGCCGGCCGCGGACCCAGCCGAGGTCGATGACGCGCCGGCCGTCGGCGAGCTTGGTGTCGGCGGCCCAGTGCTGGACCTGGCGCAGGGCGCTGATGGCGGTGGCGCCGTGGGCGGCCAGCGTCACGCGCTCGTGGTTGAGCTGGGTGGTGATCAGCCGCCAGCCCTGGTTCTCCTCGCCGACGCGGCGGGTGGCGGGGACGCGGATGTTCTCGTAGTGGCTCGCGGTGGTGTCGTGCGAGGCGAGGGTGCGGATGAGGGTGCAGGAGTAGCCGGGGTCGTCGGTGGGCACGAGGAGGATGGTGATGCCCTTGTGCGGCGGCATCCCGTCCTCGACGGGCCGGGTGCGCACGGCCAGCCAGACCCAGTCGGCGGTGTCGCCGTTGGTGGTCCAGATCTTCTGCCCGTTCACCGTGTAGTGCCCGGTGGCCTCGTCACCGTCGCGCACCGCGCGGGTCCTGAGGGAGGCGAGGTCCGTGCCGGCTTCGGGCTCGCTGTAGCCGATGGCGAAGTCCAGCTCGCCGGAGAGGATCTTCGGCAGGAAGTACGTCTTCTGTTCGTCGGTGCCGTACCGCATGATCGTGGGGCCGACGGTGTTGAGGGCCATGAGCGGCAGCGGTACGCCCGCCTGCGCGGCCTCGTCGAAGAAGATGAACTGTTCCATCGGTGTCATGCCGCTGCCGCCGTATTCCTTCGGCCAGCCGACACCGAGGCGGCCGTCCGCGCCGAGACGGCGGATCGTGCGGCGGTAGAAGCGCTTCTGCTCGGTGGGGTCGAAGTGACGGGCGTAGGCGTTGTCGGGCACCAGCGCGGCGAAGTACTCCCGCAGCTCCGCGCGTAACCGCCGCTGATCGGGGGTGTACTGGAGATCCACGGCCCCTCCAAGGTCCCGCTGGTCACGGTGGCTGTCCCGGGCACCGGCGCGGGCACCCCCGCGACGACGGCGCACACAGTAGAACGCGTTGCAGGAATTCGGAAGGGGTGGCGGGACGGAAGCGGCCCCGGGGGCCGGTGGCCCCCGGGGCCGGCCCGGGTCGGAAACAGAAGGAACAGCGGGAGGCAGAGGCAGGGCCTCAGCGTGACGCGTGCTTGCGGTGACGGCCGCCGCCGGCCGGTGCGCCGGGCGCCCCCGTCCGCGTCTGTCCGGGCACGTACGCGATGCCCTGTGCCGTCGCGGCCTCGCGGGCGAGGGCTTCCCGCTCCCGGGTGAGCCCGTAGCGCTCCATCAGCGGCACCCGGTGCAGCCGCGGCAGCAGCCAGGCGTGCCACACGCCCGTCACGAAGGTGATCGCGGAAGCGGCGATCAGGACGGAGCCGAAGGTGTCGGTCGGGTAGTGGGCGCCGACGTACATCCGGGAGAAGGCGATGAGCAGCACCGCGAACACGCCGAGGACGAGGACGGTCCGGCGGTGCCGGGTCTCGCGCAGCAGGAAGTACGCGGCGACGAAGGCCGAGACCGTGAAGGCGGTGTGACCGCTGGGGAAGCTGTTGGAGCCGATCTCCGGGTCCAACATGAACTGCCGCGGCGGCCGGGGCCGGGCGACGAGGGCCTTCGCGATCTGCGTGCTGTTCCAGCCGACCGCCACCACCAGGAAGGTGGCGACCGCCTTCGTCGGCTTGCGCCGCACGAACAGCAGCCAGCCGCTCCAGACGGCGAGGATCAGCAGGCCCGCGACCGGCGAGGCGAGGGCGCTGGCCCCTTCCATCACATGGTTGAGCCAGCCCGTGCGGGTGTGGGTCTGGATCGTGCGGTCCAGCCACAGGTCGTGCGGCTGGATCAGCTCGGTGTGCGCGGCGACGAGGCCCAGGGCGATCGCGGTCGCGAACAGCAGGAGGGAGTTGCGCAACCAGTGGCGCACGTAGGGCATGGGCGGGGCGTCCTTCGGATCTCTGTCGGTGGGTGCGGCGGGGCGGTACCAAAGCGGCGGGGCACGCGGAGGTGACGAACGCACGTCGCGCGGATGTCCTCGGCACGGCTGTATGACAAAAGCTACACGCGATCACCCGGTGCCCCGGCGGCGCGCCCGCCCCGGAACGGCCCCGGGGCCCACACTCTGGGGCCGGCGCTCGCGAGTCGTGGCAATGTTGTGACGCTTTGCCCCACTGCGCGGTGCGGGATTTCAGCAGAACGACGGACCCGGGGCCGGCCGGTCACGCGGCGTGGCACGCCTCGATCAGGGCACGCAGTCCGGCGCGGGGCGGATCGGGCCGCACGGCGAGGTAGGTGCGCATGACCGGGGCGGGGTCGCGCAGCGGGCGGAAGACGACGCCGGGTACCGGGAGCTGTTCGGCGTGCGGCGCGTAGAACACCGTCCAGGACGGCTTGCCGAAGCCGATGCCGGCCAGGGTGTCCTGGGCGGTGGTGAATTCCGCGCCGAACTCCGGCTCGAAGCCGGCCGCCCGGCAGGACCGGGTCACCAGCTCGTACAGCGCGGGGTTGCGGGCCCGCGAGGACAGCCGCAGGGGCAGCCCGGCGAGGTCGGCCATGTCGATCACGCCGCGCACGGCGAGATCGTGGCGGGCGGGCAGGGCGACCATGAGCGGGTCGTGCCACAGGGGCAGCAGTTCCAGCTCCGGTTCGGTCCGCTCGCCGCGCAGCAGGGTCGCGTCCAGCTCGCCGGACCGTACCCGCTTCAGCCGGTCGTCGGTGGTTCCGGTGACCAGCTCCAGCTGGGCCCCGGGGGCGAGCCGGGCGAAGGCGGCGAGGATGGTGTCCAGCCGCACGCCCAGCCCGGAACTCGAGCCGAGCCGCAGTGTCCCGGCCTGCTCCGCGCGCAGCTCGTCGATGGCCGCCCGGGCCCGTGAGCGCGCGGCCAGCACCTCCCTGGCGTGCGGCAGCAGCCGTCGGCCCGCCTCGGTCAGCCGCACGCTCCGGGTGGTGCGGTCGAACAGCTCGACGTCCAGCTCCCGCTCCAGCCGGCGCACCTGCTGGCTGACCGCCGACTGCACGATGTGCAGCCGCTCGGCGGCCCGTCCGAAGTGCAGTTCCTCGGCCACGGTCAGGAAGTACCGCAGTTGCCGGATCTCCATGCCCACCCCGTTGCCCGGCCGGACGGCGGCCGGCGCGATTGATCACATGTCGTGATGAGTGTATGCGCGCATTCCTCATTGGCCGCCGGGCGTGATCGCGATGGGGTGGGGGCACAGCGCACGGCACACCAGCGATCGAAGGAGTCGGCATGACATACGTGGATGTGAACGGCACCACGCTCCACTACGAGGACGAGGGCACCGGGCGGCCCCTGCTGTTCCTGCACGGCTGGGGGACCAGTGGCCGGGTGTGGGGCGCGCAGCTGCCCGACCTCGTCCGGGACCACCGGGTCGTCACCGTCGACTGGCGCGGCTGCGGCCGGTCGGCCCGGCCCGCCGGGGGCAACAGCGTCGACGGGGTGGTGGCCGACCTGGTGGCGCTCGTCGGGGCGCTGCGCCTGGACCGGCCGGTCGTCGTCGGCTCGTCGATCGGTGGGGCCTTCGCGACCGAGCTGGGGGCGCGGCACCCGGAGCTGGTCGCGGGCGCGGTCTCGGTGGGCGGGCCCGCCCACTGGCCCGCGACGATGCCCGCGATGCTCGACGGGCCGGTCGGGCGGCTGGGCCGCGACCGGGCCGGCGCGGTCGCGGCGTGGGTGCCCGAGTGGTACGCGCCGGGCTGCCACCCGGCGCTGATCGACTGGACGGTCCGGCAGATCCTCGACTCGGGCGTCTACATCGACCAGCACCTGGCGGCCTTCGCCGCCTACGACCCCCGCCCGCTGCTGCCCGGGCTCCGGGTGCCGGTCCACTACATCCACGGCGAACTCGACACCCAGATCCCGGTCGCCGTGGCCCGGGAGTGCGCCGCCCTCACGCCCGGTGCCGGGGTGAGCGTGATCGCCGGATCGGGCCACCTCCCGCACCAGGAGCGGCCGGCCGAGTTCAACGCGGCGCTGCGGGCCGCGCTCGCCCTGATGCGACCGGACCCCGCCGCCGGCTGAGGGCCACCGCCCGTCACAGGAGAACACCCCCGTCACAGGAAAGATGGAGAGAACATGCCCAGGACGAACCTGCGGATCAGCGGCGGCGACGCCGTCGTCGCGTACGACATCACCGGCACGGGCCCGGGTCTGGTGCTGGTGCACGGCACCGGCGCCGACCGTGCGCAGTGGCTGCCGCTCACCGAGGCGGTCGCCGACCGGTTCACCGTCGTCGCGCCCGACTACTCGGGGTCGGGCGGCACCACCGACCACGGGGGCCCGGTCACCCTGGCCGATCTCGCCGACGAGGTGCTGGCGGCCGCGGACGACGCGGGGCTCGGCACCTTCCACCTGGTCGGCCACTCCCTGGGCGCGGCGATCGCGGCGCACCTCGCCGCGACGCGCCCCGGCCGGGTCCGTTCGCTCGTGCTGCACGCGGGCTGGGCCCACACCGACACCCGGCTGGACGCCGAGTTCCGCCACTGGCTGGAGCTGCTGGCCGCCGACGCCGCGCACGGCACGTCGCTGTTCGCGCGGATGCTGCCGCTGATGGCCTTCGGCCCCGGGTACTGGGCGCGCACGGACACCGCCGCCAACGAGGAGCTGGTCACGGCGCTCACGGGGATGCTCGCGCCGGGCATCGCACGCCAGGTCGAGGCCGACCGCACGGTGGACCTGCGGGCGCTGCTCGGCCGGATCACCGCGCCGACCCTGGTCCTGGCCGGCGCGCACGACCGGATCATCGCCCCGGAGCAGCAGCGGGCGCTGCTGGCGGGCATAGCGAGCGCCCGGTACGCGGAGATCGACGCGGGCCACGGGGCACCCGCCGAGGACCCGGCCGGGTTCGCCGCCCGGATCGCCGCCTTCCTGGACGAGCAGTTGACGCGCCCCGCGGAGACCGCCGCCGGGGAGACCGCGGCCGTTCACTGACACCGGAAGGGCGCGGCCCGGCACGCACGCACGGACGGCCCGGCCGGCCGGCCCGGCACCGGGGGCGCGCGGCTCGTTCAGCGGCGGCCGAAGAACTCCACCTCGGCGACGGCGAGCCGCCGGACGAGGCGGATGCCGAATTCGGCGTCCGCCGTCAGCCGGACGCGCACGACGTCGGTGCCGCGCACCGCGAAGGTCTGCTGGCCGGGCTGGTCCCGGAGGGTGAGCGTCTTCGTGCGGCGCTCGCCGTCGGCGGAGACGAGCAGCACGGTGATCTTCGCGGGGCGGGCCTGGGTGAGGAACTCGTCCTGGTTGACCGAACTCCCCGAGGTGATCAGCAGCTCCCGCAACCGCACCGGCTTGTCGAAGTCGGCCTCCAGGTACTGCCCGATGCCCGACCCGGGGTTGACGGGTGCCCAGTACCGGTTGCTGAAGCCGTCGAAGGCCGCGCTCGCCGGATGGCCGGGCGCCTCGCTGGAGGCCCGGACCTCCGTCGGGCGCAGCGCCTCCGGCTTGGTGGTCCGGTCCTGGGCGAAGGTGAACACGTCGGGGAGGTGGGAGCGGCCGAACCACACCGCGAGCAGCAGCACCAGCAGCGTGCCGGGCAGGGCCAGGCGGGGCCGCCGCCAGGTCCGGTGCCGGGGCCGGGCGCCGGCCTCCGGCGCGCCCTCGGAGCGCCGGAGGATCCGGCGCCACCACGGGGTGCGCGCCCGGCGGGGCGGTGGCGCGGGGTCGAGGACGGTGCCGCAGCGGTGGCACAACCGCCGGTCGTACGGATTGTCCGTACGGCACCGCGGACAGGGCCGGCCCGCCGGCCGCCCGGCCTCGCCCGGGTGGCCGGCCGGCTCCGCTTCCCCGCCCGGTTCCGGGGCGCCGGCCGGGCCACCGCGGTCGGGGTGGTCTCCCGGACGCCGGGGGGCGGCCGACGGGGACGGTGGCTGCGCCGGGGTGGGTGGAGTCCGCGGCCGGGGCGGGGGCGCCGGGGGCCGGGGCGGCACGGGTGGCGGTGGGCCGGTGGGCGCGGGTCCGGGTGGCTCGGTCGTGGGACCGGGTGACGGGACGGGCTGGGGCGGGGTGACGGGCAGCGACGTCGGAGTGCCGGTGGTGCGGGGCGGGGGCGTGGGGGCGGGCCTGTCCTCCCACTCCAGGAACGCCTGGCAGGAGACGCAGAACCGGTCCGCGGCGTCGTTGCGGTGTCCGCAGTCGGGGCAGTTCATGACGGATCCGCTCCCTCCGCCGCCGTGGGCAGCAGCTCGACCCGGTACGCGACGTGCGCGGGTGTCTCGGCGGCGACGAGCCGCTCCAGCCGGGCCCGGTCGTACCGGTCCGGGTCGGGCACCCGCAGCCGGAGGGTGACCGAGGCCCGGGCCGAACCGGGCGGTGCCGCCCCCGGCACCGGTGACCAGGCAGTGGCCCCGCTCTCCTCGATCTCCGGCTCGGTCCCGGTCTCCAGCCGTACCGCCGCGGCCAGACCGAGCCGCGTCCCGCGCCGTCGGTGCCGGACGACCGCCTCGGTGACCACGGCGCGCCGCTGGTCCTCGGGGCGTTCGGCGTCGGCCTCGACCGCGAGCCAGCCCGCCAGCCAGGCGAGGAAGTCCTCGGGCGCGGTGCGGGGGTGAAGGTAGGCGGGCAGGTTGTCGAGCGTCAGGTGCAGCGGGGCCAGCACCTCGTCCAGGGCGCCCAGGAAGCGTCGCAGGAAATCGTGTTCGAGGTAGAGGGCGGGCAGTTGGTGCAGGAGGGGGTGGGGCGTCGGCAGCCCGGGGATCGTTCCGCGCACGTCAGTCCTCCCGCACCCGGAGCTGGTGTTCGTAGCTGAACGCCAGGGCGTGCCGGTCGAGCGTGATCTTGGCGGTCGCCTCGGCCCTCCGGCCGGTCACGGGGTCGGCGGGGAAGAGCCGTACGTCCTCCACCAGATCGACCCCGGGCACCTGTTGCAGCACGCCGAACACCTCGCCGGAGTGGATGGGCCGCCCGAACGGCCAGCCCTGCCCGGCCGGGCCGCCGGTGAGCGGGTTGAAGTAGCCGTAGAGGGCGGCCAAGGCCGTCTCGCGCAACCGGTCGGCCGTGGCGGCCCGGCCCGCCCGGACCGAGGCGACGACGGTGACGCCCTGGTAGTAGGGGGGTTCGACGACGAGCCGGGTGCCGATCGGGCGGCGGTCGTCCAGATACGAGGCGATCATGGCGAGGGTGTCCGGCGGCGGGATCAGCTCGTCGAAGTCGATCCGGCCCTGGGCGTCGCTGCGCCCGGCCGGAACGACGAGGAGCCGCACCCCGCCCGCCTGGTCCGGCTCCCCGGCGTCGCCCGCCGGTACGCACTTCACCCGGGCGGCGTCGGGCGCGACTTCCCGGGCGAGTTGTTCGTAGTCGTGCGGTACGACGGCCCGGTGCAGGGTGCGCAGGGTCATCGGGCCGCGTACGCGGGCGTTGTCCACGCTCTCGCCGTCGACGCCGCCGAGGGCCGGGCGCCGGTTGTGGACGCGGGCCACGTACGGCAGGGAGCTGCGCAGTACGCGCAGCGCGCCCCGGGCGACGTTGCCGCGGCGTCCGCCGCCGGTGCGGTAGGCGCGCACCCGGACCGGGGCGTCCTTGGGGGGCACGGCACCGTACAGCCGCAGGGATCCGTCCTGTTCCCGTACGGCCGGTCCGAAGTCGACCCGGCCGGAGGTGGGGTCGAGGGTGATGTGCCGGTCGGTCGCCGTGGAGTGGGCGAAGTCGTCGACGCGGGTCCACTCCACCCAGCCGCCTCCCTCGGCGACTTCGACGACGAAGGGTTCCCCGTCCGGGACCACCGGCGGCCGGGCGACGCGGAAGCCCTGGCCCGGTACGCCTTCCGACGGGCCGAGGTGTTCCTCGGTGACGGTCTCGGCGTGGGCGGCCTCCACGGTGCCGCCGAGGGTGAAGGCGGTGATCCGCCGTACGGTCGGGGACGCGAGATAGGCGGGCTGGTCCGGGGCGGCCTCCCGCAGCCGGCAGCGCAGCCAGCCGGCCGGGTGCCGGGCGACGACGGAGGCGCTGTGGGTGGCGGGCATGTGCAGGATGACGTCCCCCGCCTTGTTGAAGGCACCGGTGTCGTCCTGTTCCACCTCGCAGGGCTCCCAGGCGCCGCCGTCCCATGCCTCCCACACCAGCGGCGGGCGGCGGGGGTCGACGCCGACGCCGTCGACCCGGCAGTCCAGGCGCAGCACCAGGACACAGCCGGGCACCGGGTTCGACAGGCCGATGTACAGGCAGTCGCCGGGCGCGGGCGGGGTGGCGAAGCAGGGCACGTCACGGCCCAGGGCCAGTTCCTCCGAACGGTCCGTGGCGCCTCCCGCGTCGGGCCAGGTGGCGAGGTGGGCCAGCGAACACGGCGGCACGGACAGATCGCGGCTCGTGGTGAAGACCACGGCCTCCTCGGTCTCGGTGCGTACGGTCGCGACTTCCGTACCGGCCTTGATCCGTACCGTCTCCGGCTGTGGGGCGGACAGCCGGAACGTGACCTCGGTACGGGCCGCCGTCGGCGGGTAGAGCCGCACTCCGATGAGGTCGAGGAACGCCAGGTAGTTCTTGTCGGGGACCCGGTTGAGACGGTAGACGAGCTGGTCGACCATGGTCGCGAAGGCCTCGATCAGGGTGACGCCCGGGTCGGAGACGTTGTGGTCCGTCCACTCCGGGCAGCGCTGCTGCACCAGCCGCTTGGCCTCGTCGACCAGCGTCTGGAAGCGCCGGTCGTCCAGGTTGGGGCCGGGGAGCGTCATGAGCCCTCCTCGGGGCGTGGGTGGTGGCCGGCGGTGGGCGGGGCGTCGTGGCGCGGGATCACATAGAACGGGAAGACGAGGTTGCGCGGATCGTTGGCGCCCCGGATCGCGTAGCTGATGTCGATGTAGAGCACCCCGTCGTCCGCCTCGTCGAAGCGCACGGCGACGTCGGCCACCTCCACGCGCGGTTCCCACCGCTCCAGGGCGAGCCGCACCTCGTAGGCGAGCTGCCCGGCCGTGCCGGCGTCGGCGGGCGCGAAGACGTAATCGCCGAGGGCGCAGCCGAACTCCGGCCGCATGGGGCGTTCGCCGGGCGAGGTGCCCAGGACCAGCCGGATCGACTCCTCGATCTCCCGGTCCCCGCCGACCAGGGCGATGCCGCCGGTGGCGTCCGTGCGGGGCGGGAACGCCCAGCCCGCGCCGATGAACTGCTGTGCCACGCCGCTCACCCGCCGATCAGCACGGTCGGGCAGCCGGAGACGATCGGGGCGCCGCAGCCCGTCGTGTCACCGACACGGGCGGCCGGGCGGCCGCCGATCAGTACGCCGGCGCTGCCCGTCGCGACGGTGGACGGCGGGTGCGCGGCGGGTGACGCGCAGCGGTGGGGCGTGCCGACGGTGGCCGCGGGGCTGCCGCCGATCAGCACCGTGGGGTCTCCCGGCGGGCCGACGGTGCCGGGATGGCCGGTGGGGTCGCCGACGCGTGCGGCTGCTGGCATGTGCGGTGCCTCTCTGCGTTGGCCGGGGGTACGGCTCCGGCTGTTCCGGCTGCGGGGGCGGCGGCTGTCACCGTCCCCGTCGGCGTCCCGTCGGCGCCCTCAATTGATCTTCACCAAGGGCGCGTTGACGGACACGGTCCGGCCGCCCTTGACCTCGGTGCGGGTGGTGCCGTTGACCGCGACCTGATTGCCCTGGACCTCCACCGCGCCGGTGGTGGCCACCGTGACCCGGCCGTTTCCGCCGTCGAGCCGGACTCCCCCGCGGGCCGTCAGCCGCACCGAACCGCCGGTGAGTTCGAGCGCGCCGTCACCCGCGTCCAGGGACACCCCGTCACCCGCCTTGATAGACACCCGTTGTCCGGCGGCGATCTCCACGGTGCCGTCGCTGTGCAGCACGATGGTGGTGCCCTTGCGGTCGAGGTCGATCTTCAGCTTTCCGTCGCCGGTGACCAGCCGTACCCCTTGCGGGCCGTTCGCCGTGTCGAGCAGTTCGAGCTTGTTGCCGTCGCGGGATCCGAAGGCGCGTTTGGTGACGGCGCCGCTGGTGGGGTCGATGGTCTCCCCGTCCTGGCCGCCCGCGCCCTGGGACGGCTTGTCCTGCCCGTTGTAGAGGGCGCCCAGAACGTACGGGCGGTCCAGATGCCCCTGCTCGAAGCCCACCAGCACCTCGTGCCCCACCTCGGGGACGAACACCTCGCCGCCACCGGTGCCGCCGGCCTGCGCGGTACGCGCCCAGTCGCTCGCGTACTCGTCCGACAGCCACGGGAAACCCACCTTGACCCTGCCCAGCCCCTCGGGGTCCTTGGTGTCCGTGACCGTGGCGTTGACCAGCCCGGAGATGCCCTGGTGGGGGGAGGCACCGCCGCCGGTCAGCCCGAACAGCGAACGCTCCTGCTGCCCGGAGACCGAGATCCACGTCTCGTAACCGCGCAGCGCGTCGAACACGTGCCGCGAGGAGGTCACCGTGTAGCGCCCCTCGAAGGGCGCCCCGACGCCGGTCAGGGTGACCGCGCCGCCCGCCCGGACCGCGGGGTTGCCCCGGATGACCGCCTCCAGCTCGGCGAAGGACCCGGCGATGCGTTCGGCCAGCGCCCCGGCCGCCTGGTCCACTTCCGCCTGCGTGCCGTACGGGGCGTCCGTGACGACGAAGCCGGCCTCCCCGAACGGCGCGGTCACCTCCGCCGCCGTGACACCCAGCTCCAGGGTCCGGGCCCGGCCCGCCTCCGCGCGGCCGACCAGCGGCTGTTTGGCCCGTACGTCCCAGCCGCGCACCTCGACGGCCGAGACCTGCTCGGCCGCCGACACCCCGGCCCGGCAGCGCAGCAGATTGACCCCCATCTCCAGGACGAGCGGGTGCCTGTCGGCCCGGGCCGAGACATCGGGCGCGCCGCCCGCTTCCGTGGGCTTGGTGACGTGCAGCCGGCCGTCGGCCACGTAGACCTGTGCGCCGGCCTCCTCGGCCAGGCCCCGCAGGAACTCCCAGTCGCTGATGTTGGGCTGTGCGACGTGCTCCAGCACCGGGCCCGCCACATCGACGTTCCCGGGGCGCAGCCCCGCCCGCTGGGCGACCCGGGCACAGATGTCGGCGAGGGTCATGTTCTGGTAGCTGGCCACCCGGCGGCCGCGGAACAGCCGGTAGGACTCGTCGAGGCCGCGTACGACGGTGAAGGTGCCGGTGTCGTCGATCTCCACCTCCAGCGCGGTGACGCTGCCGGTCAGCAGCGGCCGGGGCGCCGGGCCGCCGCCCGCGCGGGCCAGCAACCGTGCCTTGGCCCCGACGGCCAGTCCCGCCTGCCCCAGCAGCACCCTGCCGGGGTCGCGGAAGCGCAGCACGAACAGATCGGGCAGCGTGCGGCTGTCGTCCACATAGCCTTCGACGAGGGTGTTCGCCAGGGCCGGCGGCAGTGGCCGGCCGGCGAACTCCACGAGCAGGGACGCCGAGACGCTCTGTTCCGCCATGGTCACCGCCTCCCGGTGCCGGTGCCGGCGGAGTCGATGCCGGTGCCGGTGCCGTGCGAACCGTCGGGTTCGCGGAGCCGGTCCAGCTCGTCGAGGGCGGGGAGCAGCAGCTCCCGGCCGTTGGCCAGCCGCATCGGGTCGTCGATGTCGTTGGCCTCGGCGATGACCCGCCAGGCGGTGGGGTCGCCGTACTCGCGCCACGCGAGGTGGGCCAGCGTGTCACCGGTCTGCACCCGGTGCACCCGCCGGGCGTGCAGTGCCCCGGAGGTGGGGTTCTGCCCGGGGGTCTCGCCGCTGATCTCCTCCATCGTCACCTGGCACACGGCCCGGACCGGCACCCCGGAGGTGGTGAACAGGGTGTACTTCACCTGCACTTGGCTGACGTAGCCGGGAAACCCGGTGAGACCTCCCCAGTGGAACACCACCCACGGCGGGGAGGACCGCTGCCGTTGCCGTGTCTCGTCGGTCGGCACACAACAGGCGAACAGCCGCTCCACCGCCGTCACCACGCTGGTGTCGTGGGTGTCGCTCGCGTCGAAGAACATCTCGACGGTCAGCTTGCTGGGCTGCGGCCCCTGGTACTCGGGCGGACCGGCGCTCTTCGCCCCCTTGGCGGGGGTGCGCTTCCACGCCGCCGCCTTGGTCAGGCTCAGCTCCTTGGGGTTGAACTGGAAGTCGATCCGCCCGCACGGCCCGCCGGGGGTGAGGCCCCCGCCGGGCGGCGGGGTGCGCAACTCCAGATAGGCGTGCTCCAGTTTGGGCCTGGCACCACCGCCTCGGGCCCCGGTGCCGCCGGTACCGGCGGCGCTGAACGCCACGGGTGCGCTCATGGCCTCAGCCCTCCATCACATAGCCGTGGTGGGCGATCTCGATGGTCTCGGTGGCCACCTTGGGCGACTCCGGGTTGAAGGACGGCCCGGTCCAGCGCACCGGTACGACTTCCAGCAGCCCCCACTGGGCGACCGTGCTGCCGTCCCCGGTGCGCGCCTCGATGTGCGCCGTCCGGCGCTTGAAGCCCGTGGTCATGCCGGCGAACCACTTGGCCACCTTCTCCGTCTCACGGGTCAGTGGCCGGGACAGCTTCACGTTCGGGTACTTGAGCCGGGTGGGCAGCTGCCACAGATGCCCGTTGTTACCGCCTTCCTCCCGCTGCTCCAGCACCACTTCGCAGCCGAGGCCCTCGCAGGTGTTGAACGATCCGAGTTCGATGCCGTCGACGGTGACGACGAAGCAGACACTGACCGCCGGGTCATCGGTTGCGGGCATGCGCTGTCCCCTTTGCTCTGCTGGGCTGTCTGCTCTGCTGTCAGTGCCGGGTGTCGATGAGGAAGCCGGCCCGCTCGCGTTCGAGCCGGAGTTCGGCCTTGAGCAACCGGCTCAGTGGGGCGAACAGGGCGCGGACCAGTTCGTCGGTCACGGCGGGTGCGGTGCCTCGGGGGGTGCCGTGCGGGGTGCTTTTGCCGTCGGAGGAGCCGGTGGTGGCGTGCGGGGTGGGTTCGGGGCCGGGCTCGGACGAGGGCTCGGGGTCCGCCTCGGGAGGCGGTGGGCCGGGCGGTGGGCCCGGCCCCGGCGGTGGGGGTTCGGTCGGTGCGGGGCCGGGGACAGCGCTCTCGCGCTGCACGGCGGGCAGTGCTCGCGCCGCCCGGAAGACGACCGAGCCGTCGGCCGTGCGCTGGGCCACTCCGGCGGCGACGGCCACCGCGCCGGCGTCGAGCATACGGGCGGGCTGTTCCGCCCTCGTGTGGGATGCCGGTGCCGGGGTGGCGGGGAGACCGGCGGGTGGCGGGGGGACGGGGGTGGTTGCCCAGGGGACGACAGTGGTGGGCACCGGGGTGCTGCGCTGGACGGATGGCGGTGCCGTCGCCGGGGCGGCGCCGGCCCAGCGCACGGGAACGACGGCCGGTGGTAGGGGGTCGTGGCGGGCCGGTGCTGTGGCGAGCGGTCCGGAGAATCCGGAGTAGAGGGTCATGGTGCGCTGGGCGACCAGCGGGACCGTGGGTGTCACCGGCGTGACCGGTGCCGCCCGCCCGGCCCCATGCCCCGGGCCGGTGATGCCTTCGACCGGTCGGCCGTCTGCCGTGGCCCGTTGCAGCGGTACCGGTGGACGAGCCATGGGCGTGGGCGTCCGGGGACCGTTCGTCGGTGTGGGCTCCGAGTGGGGCTCGGGAGGGGCGGTGCTCTCACGGGCCACGAGCGGGGACTCGCCGAGCAACGGGCGTGTGGGGGCGGCGGGCGCGGCTTCGGGTACGGGTTCGGGTGCTGCCGGGGCCTCGGCGGCTTCGGGGGCGGCGGTCTCCGGTTCGGTCGTACCCGGCAGCGGGGGCGAGGCTGCCGGGGGCTCTGCGGTGCTCGCGACGGGCACGCGTTGCGCGGTGGGCGGCAGCGCGGCGAGGGGTGCGCCCAGCCCGAGGCCGTGCGGTGCGGTGGAACGCTGGA
This sequence comes from Streptomyces sp. NPDC042259, assembly GCF_055582085.1. Taxonomy (NCBI): domain Bacteria; kingdom Bacillati; phylum Actinomycetota; class Actinomycetes; order Kitasatosporales; family Streptomycetaceae; genus Streptomyces; species Streptomyces sp. NPDC042259. The sequence continues at coordinate 598,093 of NZ_JBVJDW010000002.1, forward strand.
CAGGCGAGGCGACGTCGGCACCGGGGGCGCACTCGGGCTCCGGGGCGGGAGCCGGACTCGGGCTCGGACTCGGGCTCGCGCTCGTGGCCGTGCGCACAGACGTCAGTCGATGCAGGGACGTCTCCAGCGGCCGGGCCGACACCAGGGGTTCGCCGGCCACCCGTTGAAGCGGGACCGGCGCGGAAGCCGGTGACTGCGGGGGAACCGAGGGCGCGGACGGCGCCGAAGCCACGGCCGGCGTAGAGGGCACCGTAGGCGTCGCTTCCCGGGCGGCCGTCGGGGCGGGGGCGGGCGTCACCAGCCCGTGGCCGACTCCGGACGGTGCCTGGGGGCCGGTCCCGTGACCGAGCGGCGCGGTGGTGAAGGAGGCGTTCCGCCAGGTGCCGAGCGAGTCGCGGAACCCGTCAGGGTCGATGACGAGAGCCGCCTCCCCCACGGTCCGTTGCAGGGGCGGCACCTCGCGCCAGCCTTCCCCGGGCGAGGCGGAGGGAAGTGCCGCCGGCGTGTCGGCGGGTGTGGCGATCCGGTGGCGGCCGCTCAGCCGGGACAGCCACCCCATCAGTTCCCCGGTCCGTTCAGCCGGGCGATCTGGTCGACGTACCTCAGCCGGTCGGCGTGTTCGAGGTCGAGGATCTGATCGAGCGACCAGTGGAAGTGGTAGGCGAGGTACGCGACTTCCTCGTGGATCCGGTCGGCCGCGTACGTCACGATTCCCCCAGGCGACCACCGCCGGCGAGATCCACCGCGAAGTTCTCCCGGCACGCGGGGCAGGTGACGGCGGCGCGGGTGTGGCCTTCGGCGTTGATACGGCGGTAGAAGTCCTGCAGGAAGGCCAGGTCGGAGGCGAACAGGTCCTCGACGACCCCCGGGTGGACATCCTCGATGGTGCCGAGGCGGGTGACGACGCGGGCGATGAGCACCACGGAGAGGTACGCGGAGTTCTCCCGTACCCGGTCGTCGCGCAGCGGGATCAGCTCGTCCCGGGCGGTCGCCAGCCGCATCACACCGGAACGGTGGACGGTGCCGGATTCGTCGACGTACCCCCGTGGCAGTTCGAAGGGGAACTCGGTGCGCAGCCGCTCCGGCCGGTCCGGGGGGACGGACTCCTCCTGCCGGGCTGTGGCCGGGATGGTGCGGCGCATCAATCGACTTCCAGGCTCTCGTACGTGATGGCCAGTTTCTCCGTGAGCACGGAGGTGTCGCCGGCCTTGAGCGCGCTGATCTCCAGCGACTTGGGCCAGGCGTTGATCAGTTTGTACCGCTTGATCGGGATGCCCTCGTAGTCGTAGACGATGATCGAGCCGTTACGGCGGGCGCTGTTCATCTTCCCGAACCGGGAGTCCTTGATCCATCGTTCGAAGCTGTTGTCCTCGGTCAGACCACGGGCGACGGTGACCTCTCCGGCCTTGGGGCGCCCGGGCAGCTTCTTGATGGCGTATTTGCCGTCGGCGGTGTTCTGCTTCAGCTCGATGACGTCCTGTTCCATCTTCAGGCCGGTGACCTCGGTGATCTGCCGGATGAGGACGCTGTCGAATTCCAGTCCGAAGGAATGCCCGACGGAACTGTCGAGATCGGGGAGCGGCATACCAGTCTCCTAGGGTTCGGTCCCAGAGTTCAGTCAGTGCGCGGTCATTCGTCGACCGCGCCGCTTCCGCCGGACAGTTGGGCGAGCCGGAACACCACGAACTCGGCCGGCTTGACCGGTGCCACGCCGACCTCGCAGATGACCTGCCCCGCATCGATGCTTTCCGGCGGGTTGGTCTCGCGGTCGCATTTCACGTAGAACGCCTCGTCAGGGGTGAGCCCGAACAGCGCCCCCTTGCGCCATTCGTTGACCAGGAACGCCGAGACGGTGCGCCGGACCCGGGCCCACAGCGCGTCATCGTTCGGTTCAAACACCACCCACTGTGTCCCGGCGAGGATCGACTCCTCCAGGTAATTGAAGAGCCGCCGGACGTTGAGGTAGCGCCAGGCGGGGTCGGCGGCGAGGGTGCGGGCGCCCCAGACCCGGATGCCCCGGCCGGGAAAGGCCCTGAGGCAGTTGAGGCCGATGGGGTTGAGGAGGTCGTGTTCCCCCTTGGTGATCTGGATCTGGAGGTCGACGGCCCCCCGCACGACCTCGTTCGCGGGGGCCTTGTGCACCCCGCGTGACTCGTCGTTGCGGGCCCACACACCCGCGATGTGCCCGCTGGGCGGCACGAAGGCGTTGCGTCCCGCGCTCGGGTCGAAGACCTTGATCCACGGGTAGTACAGGGTGGCGTATTTCGAGTCGAACCCGGTGCGGTCGGTGCGCCATGCCTTGATCTGCTGCGGGCTCAGGCCGGGCGGCGGGTCGAGGATGGCGATGCGGTCGCCCATGGCCTCGCAGTGGGCGATGAGGCCCTGCTGGACGGAGACGACCGTGTCGAGGTCGAGCGCGCCGCGCTCGTAGGCGCTCATCAGGTCGGGGGCCGCCACCATGGTGATCTGTTCCACGGCCTCCAGGCCGCCGAAGCCGGTGCGGAGGTCGGGGTCGCCGACGTAGGACTCGGCCGACAGCGTTTCGGGGGCCGGGGTGCCGTCGGCGGGCGGGGCGGCGAGGGTGACGGACTGGGGGGCGGGCCGCGCGGGCGCGGCGCCCTTGCCGGGCTCCTCCAGGACGATGAACCGGGACCGGGACGCGACCTGCGCGGCCACGTTGTCCTTGCTGCGCTTGGTGGTGACGGCGGGATAGGTCTCGACGACGTCGCCGTCCCGCCGCACCAGGAGCGTGAAGACGTCCTGCGGTGGGTCCTCCCCCTCCGGATCGGCCACCTCGACGGTGATCTCGCCGGTGACGCCGGGCAGGGCGCGTACGAGGTACGGGCCGAGCGACGCCGGTGGCCCGGCCGCGATGGCGGGGGCGGCGCCCGCGTCGTCCCCGTCGCCGTGCTGCCCGCCGATGCGTACGACGAAGCAGGTCCCGCCGCCGTTGGCGTAGAAGCCGTAGACCGAGGCGGCCAGGTAGGTCCCTTCGACGAAGTCACCGAAGACGCCGACGAACTGGGTCCAGTTCGTGATGAGCGTCGGCTCGTTGAACGGGCCCTTCTGCGCGAATCCGACGAAGGCGGCGACCGAGGTCCCGACCCCTTCGATCGGCCGCGACCCGGACTCCATCTCTTCGACGTAGACGCCCGGGGACAGGTACGACGGCATACCACTCTCCTTGACCGGGGAACGAGGGTGATTCTCGTCAGCGCCCGGGATCAACGGAAAGAGCTTTCGGCCGCCCCGACGTGCAGGGCCGTCTGCCCGAACGGACATACGGCGTTACCCCGGTTCCGGCCCCCTGAGCTTGGGGCCCGGCCCCTCGGCCGCACTCATGCTCGACCCATGTCGGGCACGCACGGGACGACCGGGTGATGTCGTGAAGGCCGCCCCGGAAAAGGTCACCGCGAAGGATCGCGGAACACCGTCCGAGGCGGACGGGCCTACGACGCGTGCGCCCCGTGCGCCGGAAGGGTTGTCCGCCCCGCCGACCGGGGGCCGGGGGCCGGACCGCTCGGCCGTTCAGCGGCTTCAGGGGCTTCAGGGGGCGGCGGGAAACGCGGCGGTCTCCCGTCTGGTGGCACAGCGCTACGCGGAGGTGGTGCAGCCCCCGCCGGCGCGGGCACCGGGCTTTCGCGAGGTCACGGCGGACATCGCGGAGAAGAAGCGGACGGTCGCGCAACACCCGCCGGCGGCCGGTGAGTCCAAGGCCGCGCAGGACGCGGCGGTGGCCCCGCCGGACGACAAACAGGCCCAGGGCAAGGCGGCCCAGGCCGAGAAGATGAACGCGGCGAAGCCGGGTGAGTTCGACAAGGCGGCGTTCATCAAGGCGGTCAACGACGCGATCGCGGCCCAGGCGCCGAAGAACCTCGACGAGGCGGACAAGTTCTCTGAGTCGGGGAAAGCCGAGAAGGTCAAGGAACAGGTCGACGGGAAGGTCGCGGAGGGCAGCAAGTCCTCGGCCAAGGACATCGAGACCACGACGGCGGCCGCCCCCGACACCTCGGCGGCCAAGGAAAAACCCGTCACCCCGATGACCCCGGACAAGCCACCGGGGAACCCGGGCGCTCCGAGCGCCGAAGCGGCGATACCGGCGAAGCAACCGGCGGCGGTGACGGACTTCTCCGAGGGCCCGAGGGAGAACGACCAGGCACTGGCCGACGCGGACGTCACCGAGGAACAACTGGCCAAGGGCAACGAGCCGGAGTTCGACCAGGCCCTGTCGGAGAAGAAGAAAGCCGAGCAGGACTCGGCGAAGGCCCCCGCCCTGGGCAAGGCCGCGGAAGGCCGGCAGCTCGACGACGCGAAGGCGAACGCGGCGGCGGCCGGCACCCGGGCGATGGCGTCGCTGACGGCCACGCGCGCACAGGCGGGCCGCCAGGTCGACGGCGGAAAGGGCGAGACGAAGTCGAAGGACGAACGGAAGCGGGCCGAGGTCACGGCCAGGCTCGGACGAATCTTCGACGAAACGAAGAAGGACGTCGAAGGCACCCTGTCCGGCCTGGACAAGACGGTCGACGACCAGTTCACACGCGGCGAGAAGACCGCCCGCGACGCGTTCATGGCCGACCAGGAACGCCGGATGAAGGCGTACAAGAAGAAGCGCTATTCGGGATTCACGGGAAAGCTGCGCTGGGTCAAGGACAAGTTCAAGGGCCTGCCGGAGGCGGCGAACCAGCTCTACCAGGAGTCCCGCAAGCTCTATGTCCAGCAGATGCAGGGCGTCATCTCCGGCATCGCCGACACGATCGGCGCCGAACTGGGCAAGGCGAAGGCCCGCATCGCGAAGGGCCGCGCCGAACTGAAGGCCGAGGTGGACAGACTCCCCGCCGACCTACGGCAGTTCGGCCAGGAGGCGGCCGCGGACTTCGCGGGCAAGTTCGACGACCTGGAATCGGAGGTCAACGAGAAGTCCCAGCAGCTGGTGCAGGAGCTGGCCACCAAGTACACACAGGCCCTCAACAAGATCGACGAGGAGATCAAGAAACTCCAGGAGGCCAACAAGGGCCTCATCGACAAGGCGAAGGACGCGATCGTCGGCGTCATCAAGACGATCAACGAACTGAAGAATCTCCTGATGGGCATCCTGGCGAAGGCCGCCGGAGCCATCATGAAAATCATCAAGGATCCGATCGGCTTCCTGGGCAACCTGGTCCAGGCGGTGGGCGCGGGCCTGAACCTCTTCATCGGGAACATCGCGGACCACCTGGAAAAGGGCCTGGTCTCCTGGCTCCTGGGCACGGCGGTGAAGGCGGGCCTGGAACTCCCGGCGAAGTTCGACCTCAAGGGCATCATCCGGATCATCGGCTCGTTGCTGGGCCTGACGTGGGACAACATCCGCGCGCGAGTCGTCCGCAAGGGCGTCCCGGACCAGGCGATGAGCGCGGTCGAACAACAGGTGCCGGTGGCGGGGGCGTTGCAGCGCGAGGGCCCGGCGGGCGCGTCGAAGGAAATCTCCGCCCAGGCCGGTGACCTCAAGGGCTCGATCCTCCAGAAACTCAAGAGCTATCTGATCCCGACGGTTCTGATCGCGGGCATCACCTGGATCGTGTCCCTGCTGAACCCGGCCTCCGCCTTTGTCAGGGCGGTCAAGGGAATCATCGACATCGTCACGTTCATCGTGAACCAGGGCGCGCAGGTGGTCGATTTCGTCAACGCGGTCCTGGACGCGGTCATCGCCATCGCGAACGGCGGCAAGGCGGGCGTTCCGAAAATGGTCGAGGGCGCGCTGGCGGCGAGCGTTCCCTTACTGATCGGCTTCTTGGCGGCGCTGGTGGGGGTCGGGGGGCTGGCGAACAAGGTGAAGCAGGTGTTTCACGCGGTTTCGCGGCCGGTGAATCGTGCGATCGACAGGATCGTGGACTTCTTGGCGAAGGCGGGCAAGAAGCTCTGGAAAATGCGCGCCGAAAATAACAAAGAGAGGAAAGGGGAAGACAGAAGCGGAAAGGGCGACAAGGAAAGCGAAAACAGAGTAAAAGTATCCGTCAAACGACATCTCAAAATGAACGGAGAGCCTCACACATTACACGCTACGGCCACACACGGCAAGGTCGACGTTGGCATGGCGTCAAGAAAAATAGAGAAGCTGCAACAACTCACTCGCCAAGCCATAAAAGAGGTTCCCAACACACCGGACAAGCCTCGAATAATCAAACAGTTCGAGATTATATTAATGGAGCTTGCCGAGCTGGACCGGGAATCCGTTTACATGCGAGAGAGGAGACATATCGAAGATACCGTAAATTCGAAGGTAAATGACATGGCGGAACTCCTGGAACGCGTGGGCAGAGATTATGGGCTCAGGAGCCTTAAATCGCTCGGCCACGCGTCGAAATGGGTGGTTGATGGAGAGTTGAAGAAGGCATACAGAGGCGAGAACTTCCGCCCCCGAGTATATGGTGGCTGGAGAAAAGCCACCATCGACTGGCGCGAGAATGAACGCACGAGAATGGAGAATGAGAAGAAGGCCCCAACCTGGCAGCACGACCCCCTGCGCAGAGTCGAAGGCACATACGTCTGCCCTTCTCACGGAGGCAGGCCTGAACATTTGGCAGACCCCCGGGAAGACAAAGGGCTATTGAGCCTGGACCACAGTCAACCATCCGTTTCCGTTCACTGGATGACGAGAGGGCGAGATTGCAAACATCCCGTACGTACCGCATTTTACAACGATATACCCAATCTGGTCCCCATGTGCAAAAGCTGCAATTCAAGCAAAGGGGGTGATGCTATTGACGACTACTCCGTAACTTCACGATTCCGCGGGAGCGGCGAATGAAGGAATGGGTCAGCCTAATATGAACAATAAAAGCATCGCAAACCCAAACTTCCAGCTCTGGAATCCCTTGTGCCGCACAAATGGCGCCAAGGTACAGTGCCGATTCGATGTGACCTCACCAGAATATCTAGGAATCAACAAGGGGGATCGCGTATTGATTTCCGGGTTCTTGGACACTCTGGACGTCTGTTTCGGAGAACTCGAACACTGGACCGTGGAGAGGTTTGCCAGCCCCTATTTTTCTTATGACCCGGAAGCGCCAGACTGGAGAGATTTATTTGGGCTGGCATGGCGCATAACCTTGTCGATTGCGGACGTCTCACGCTACCGAGCGTGCGGTAGATTCGGCCCTTACTCAGCGGACGGGCTGGACTCAACATGGACCGCAGGGCAAAATCCGACCGTAAACGAAGAGGAAAAATGCGTGATCATAGCAACAGAGGGGCCAAGTCGAGATTTTAGCGAATTAACCGGCAGTCCGGCCGGTGGGCAAATGGAGATGTTGACATTTAAACTCCCTCACGCTGACGTAATGCAGGCCCGAGTGAGTCTTGGAGCGGTGAATCTATCTGATTCGACGGCAGCAGTTCGTCAAATTTTAAATCGGTCCAAGGCCGGGTTTATGACTACCCATTGGACGGATGCGTTCGACCGCTCCGCCTGGCAGAAGGCGCCCCAGTGGGTGACGAGGGACTGACGCAACTAGAGTTCAAGCACAGCACTGCGGCAACGCGAGCGGGCTTGCAGTCGTTGTAGGCCGCGCCCGTCATGGATCTCAGCCCCTGGCTCAAGCCGTGCGGAGCGCGGGGGACGACGCACAGGCCCCGTATGTCATGGTTTGAAGCACCCAGAGAGGCCGGACCGCTTAACCTCCAAGAGGTACGCCCCGGCTCGACCGGGGGCCAGCGAGGTGGGGATCCTGCTTATTTTTCGACCGCCAGCGCAACGCGTCCTGCTCGTAGCAGGAGACAAGGCCGGGCAGCGGTCCGAGTGGTACCGCCAGTCGATTCCCCTCGCGGAGGCTCATTACGCCGCCTGGCTGGGCCATCTCGAACAACGGCAGAGAATGGGCAGGAATGACAAGCTTTCACCCGTGGGACGACGTCAAGCGTGAGGTCTTCGACGCCGAGGACCTCGACGAGATCACAGCCGGATCTCAGCGCATGGTCTCGGAGGCACGCGCACACCGTCTCGCCGACATGCGCCAGGAACCGTGCCGCTCCCAGAGCGAGGTAGCGGCCCGCATGCAGGTTTGATGGGAGTGGGTGCCGGCGGTCAGCCCGTCAGCAGCCCCACATACGGCCCGAATTCGGAGGCCAGCGTCAAGCGGCCCAGCTTCTGGTACTCCCGCTGCACCCCCCGGATCAGATCCGGCATCGTCACCGGCTCCCCCGATTCCGCCGCCAGATACGCCGCCGTCACCGCGACCGAGCGGATGTTGCCGCCCGTCAGCTCGAACGACTCCGCGCAGAATTCCAGGTCCAGCCCCGCCGAGCGAGGCAGCACCGGGCCCAGGCAGCGTTCCCACAGCAGCAGGCGCTGCGCCGCGTCCGGGACGGGGAAGTCGATCACCAGGTCCAGGCGGCGGGTGAACGCGTCGTCCAGGTTGGCTCGTAGGTTGGTCGACAGGATCGCCAGGCCGTCGAAGGATTCCACGCGCTGCAGCAGGTACGCGCTCTCGACGTTCGCGTAGCGGTCGTGCGCGTCCTTCACCTCCGACCGTTTGCCGAAGATCGCGTCGGCTTCGTCGAAGAGCAGGACGCCGTTGATTCCGGCCGCCTCCGAGAAGATGCGTTCGAGGTTCTTCTCCGTCTCGCCGACGTATTTGTCGATGACCGTCGACAGGTCCACCGTGTAGAGGTCCAGGCCCAGGTCCGCCGCGATCACCTCCGCCGACATCGTCTTGCCCGTGCCCGAGTCTCCCGCGAACAGGGCCGTCACGCCGCGTCCCCGGCCGCCGCCGGGGCGCATGCCCCACTCCCCCAGGACCCGGTCCCGGTGGCGGGCCCGGGAGGTCAGTTCCCGGAGCTGGGTCAGGGGGTCCGGTGGGAGGACCAGGTCCGGCCAGCCGACCGCCGGTTCGATGCGGCGGGCCAGGCGGTCCAGGCCCGCCGCGTTCTGGCCCCGGGCGCCGGCGCGGATGTGGTCCGGGGTGAGGGTGCCGCCGTCGAGGACGGATGCCTGTGCCGCGCTCCTCGCCGCGCGGGCGATCTGGTCCGGGGACAGCAGGAACGGGGACAGGACCCGGGTCACGTCCAGGTCCGGGGGGAGCGTGGCGGGGTACGCCTTGGCCCACAGGGCTGATCTCGCCGCCGGCTCCACCCTCGGTGCGTGCAGCAGCGACGGCGGGCGGGCCGACCACGTCGCGTCCCACGGGGCGCGGCCCACCAGGATCACCGGGAGCGGCGCGTCGGCGAGGCTGCGGATCGTCTCCGGTTTCTCCCGGGCCAGGGCGTCGATCGGCCCGCACACCAGGCCCGCACCGGTGAGGCGGGCCTCGCGGGTCAGGACGCGTACCGCTTCCGCCGGGTTCGGGTCCGCGGCCAGGCGTTCGAGGTCCACCCCCAGCGTTCCCCGGCCCGTACGGGTCAGTGCGGAGGCCGCCAGGGCCGTGCCCGCTCCGCCCTGCTCCTCGCGCAGGTACGCCAGGTGGATGCCGCCGTCCAGGCCGCGGGCCAGCGGTCCCGGGTCGCCCACTCCGGGCACGTCGTGCCAGGGAGCGAGCAGGTCGGCGATCCGGGGGGCGGGGGTGTCGTCGCCGAGCAGGTGGGACGTCACCCGGTCCGGGACCCGTAACTCCCGGCCCAGGAAGGGGCGCTCCCCCTCCTCCACCAGCAACAGCCCGCCCGCGCGCAGCGGCGCCGACGGGCCCAGCCGGGCCCGCGCGTCCGCGTCGGCGGCGGGCAGTCCGCACAGGCCGAGGGCCAGTCCGGCGGAGGGACGGCGTCGGGTCACGTCGTCGTTCAGGTAGCCGTAGAGGGCCTCGAAACGGTCGTCCAGGTCCGGGACCAGGGCGATGAGCAGGATCTCCGCGTCCAGATCGGTCAGGTCGAACGCCTTCATCAGGGCGTCCAGCCGTGTCAGTCCGGCCGGACCGGCATCGGCATCGGCATTCGCGTCGGCATCGGCATCGGCATCGCCCGTGAACACCGGCTCCGGCACCGCGATGGGTCTGCCCTCGTCGAGCAGCCGTCGTACTCGCTCGTCGCTCAAGTACAGTCCGCGGAACTCGTCGTCCGGGTCCGGGTCCGTCCGCTGTCTCGCCTCCACCGCACGTCGTACGCGCCGTTCGACCGCGACCGCGCGGCTCAGGAGGTGGCGCAGGCTCGGGTCCTCGTTCATTCCCGGTCCGCCTCCGCCACCCGGGAGGCGATGCCCGGTGCCCCCGGGCGGGTGCCGTAGACCGGTAGCCGCCGTCCGTCCGGTGTCCTCCGGTAGGTCTCCTCGGTGCCGCTCCGCTCCTCGGGCGGGATGCCGGAGAAGCCGAGCCGCACGCCCTCCTCGCCGACCGGCGGACCGGCCTCGTAGACCGGCGACGCCGTCACCGGCACGCTCACCACCAGGTCGAGTGAGGGTTTGAGTTCGCCTCCGAGCGCGCTCCACACGTCGGCGAACGACCGGTCCTCCGGCGGGGGCAGCGCGATGGTCATGGGCACCGCCACGCCGATCTCGGCCAGGGAGCCGGTGAGCCGTTCGGTGGGCAGGGCCTCGTGCCGCAGCAGGCAGGCGAGCAGTGCGGAGAGCAACCGGTGTTCGTCCTCGGGGCGCTTGGTCCACGCGGTGATCAGGTACGAGAGCTTGAAGTAGCGCGGTGGCCGGCGGCGGGCCACGACGACACCGGTCTCGTCGTACGCGTTGTGCAGCCCGCGTTCGCGGCGCCGCGTGTCCTCCCGGATGTCGTACAGGTACAGATTGACCGTCGGCGCGTTGACCTTGGCCGCCCAGTCCCGTGTGGGCGCGTCGAAGGCCACCACGATCTGGGCGCCTTCCAGGGCGTCGTCCCGCAGCAGCGCGCGCAGGGACTCGTCGACTTCGTGAATCACCGGTGTGTCCCCTGCCGTCTCAGCCCCGGCCCGCGAAGTCCGGTGGGTTCAGTTTGCGTTGGACGACCAGGAACGGCCGTTGGAGCCGCTCCAGTCCCCGGACCTCCGCCCGCAGTTCGCGTGGGCCGAGCCGGTCCTTGCGCAGCACCAGCACCTGGGCCTCGAACGTGCCGTCGCGCCCGACGCGCACCGCCGACCGGGCGGCGGTGATCCCCGGCCGCCAGGTGAGCCGTACGGCCGAGCCGGGCGGGAAGTCCTTGCCGCGTGCCCGTACCACCTGGCCGGGCGGCCCGACCTCCGGTGTGATGGTGAGTTCCGGCCGCAGGACGCGGATCCGGGCGAGGGCGGTGTTGTCGCCCTGCCCCACGTCGCGCAGCGCGCCGCGCACCGTGGCCCGTACGGCGCCGTCGACGGGTGCCGCGTACACCGCCGGCTGGGTGACGGTGAGCCGGCCGCCGACCGGGATGCGGCACGGGTTGTCCCGGTCGCAGGCCGAGAGCCGTCCCACCACGGGGCGGCCGGAGTCGGCCGTGGCCGGCCAGTCCGTGGTGAGCACGACGCCTTCCGCCACCCTGGGGCCGGCGTTGGTGAGGGTGAAGCGCGCCCGGGTGGTCCTGCCGACGTAGTCGGGCACGGGCAGCACGCTCGCGGTGACCGCGAGGTCCGCCGCGACCGGGAGGGGGGCCGCGAGGACGGTGAAGGCGGCCGTGTCGGTGCCCTTGTTGCCCGCGGAGTCCGTGGCGGTGCAGCTCACTTCGGTGGTTCCCAGCGGGAAGAGCGAGCCCGGCGGGGGGACGCAGGTGACCGGCAGGTCACCGTCCACCGTGTCCTTGGCCGTGGCGACGTAGTCGATCTTCGCGCCGTCCTTGCCCGTCGCCTCGACGACGCGGTCGTCGAGGGTGACCTGCGGGCCGGACGCGTCGCGCACCGTGAACGTGGCCGTGCCGGTGCCCTTGTTGCCTGCGGAGTCGGTCGCCGCGCAGGTGACGTGGGTGGTGCCCAGGGGGAAGAGGGAGCCGGGGCCGGGGGTGCAGGTGACCGGCAGGTCACCGTCCACCGCGTCGTTCGCGGTCGCGGTGTAGTCGATCCGCGCACCGTCCCTGCCCGTCGCTTCGACCGCCTGGTCGTCCACCGTGACCCGGGGGGCCGTGATGTCACGCACCGCGACCTCGATCCGTTCGTGGTAGGCGGGCACGGGGCCGGGGCCGGCCTCGGCCCGTGGCGGTGCGGCTCCTCCCGGCACCTTGCCGTCCATCAGGAACTGGACCGTGCACCGCAGCGTCTGCCCCTGGGGGGCGTCGTTCGCCGCGGTGACGGTCTCCGTGAAGGCGACGGTGGTGCCGCTGGTCACTGTGCGCGTCGCCGGCTCCAGGGTGACGCCGAGGGCGGGGTCGCAGCCGGTCGTGCGGTGGCTGACGGTCGTGGGCAGGGCGGTCAGCCCTTCGACGATCTTCTCGGCCACCCGCTTGGGGTCGACGCCCTTGAGGATCGTGCCCCCGGTGGCGTTCGCGACCTTGGTGCCCTGGTTCGGCTCGTGGGGCTCCTTCGGCTTGCCGTCACCGTCGAGACCGTCCCCGACGGGGGTGCCGATGTCGACGGCGACGACGCGGGCCTTCCTGTTCCGCAGGGCGCCGATGGCGTCGTCGAGGGTGTGTCCGAGGCTGGGGTCGTGGCTGGAGGCGTCACCGATGAGGACCACGACGGGGCTGGCACCCTCGCGGAACGCCGTCTGTCCGTCCGCTCCCCGGGCGACCTGCCACAGGGCGTTGATCCAGTCCTCGACGGGCGGGCTGCTGCCGCCGAGGTCCGCCTTGAGCTGGTCGACCCCCTTTTCCTGGACGTCCTTCAGGTTGCCCGTGAGCCCCTGGAGCACGCTGAACGCCTTCGGCCCGTCGGTGACGTCGCCGTACTTGGCCACGGCGAACCAGGAGTCCGGTTGCGCGTCCCGCACCGTCTTGGTGATGGTGCCGAGTTCCGTCTTCAGCTTCCCGATGGTCTCCGCCATGCTGATGGTGCCGTCCACCAGCAGCACCACGTCCGGCCGCGGCGGCACGACCGGCGTCCGCACCTGCTTGTCCACCCGGAGGGACGCGCCCGGGGCGAGCGTCGTCGCGACGGTGTCGGGCCGGACCGTCCACCACTCCGGGGAGCCGCGGCCGTCGGCGGCACCGGGAACGACGCCCACCAGCAGCGCCAGCACGACGGCGACCGAGCCGATCCGGGCCGCCCTGACGCCCGCCCGGCGGCGCCTGCCGGGGCCCGTGCGGGGCCTCGCCGCGAAGCCCGTGCCGGAACCCGTTCCGGAGCCCGCCGCCCACGACAGTAATCGCTGAACTCCCCGCACGCTCCACCCCGTTCACCATCGACTGTCCCGGCCCCGGCCGCCCCACCCTCGCGTGCGCCTGCCCGCGCCCGCAGCGGTGGGCGAGCCAACCCTTCGGGTGCGAAGCCGTGCCCGAAGGGGCACGTCCCGCGGTGTCGTTCAGATCAGGCCCTGGCGCAGCGCGTAGGCCACGGCGTGGGAGCGGTTGCGCAGGTTCAGCCGGGTCATCACCGCGTGGAGCACGTTCTTGATGGTCCGTTCCGAGTAGGCGAGTTTCAGGGCGATGTCGGCGGTGTCGTATCCCTCGGCGACCAGGCGCAGGACCTCGATCTCGCGGGCGGAGAGGCCGTTGAAGTTGATGCCGCGCGGCCCGAGCACCTCGCCCTGCAGACGGCCCACCTGCTCCAGCAGGCTGCCCAGCAGATCGGCCGGCACATGCCCTTCCCCCCGCGCCACGGCTCCTATCACCTGCACCAGCCGTTCCCCGGTGGCCTCGGCCCGCCGTACGACTCCGACGAAGCCGCATTCCGCCGCGCTCACCAGTTGCTGTTCGTCGATCTGCGTGGTGACCAGCACCCCGCGCGCGGTGCCGGCCCGCTGGATCTGCCGCAGCACCCGCAGGGCGACCTCGTCGACGACGTCCACGACCATCACCACGACCTGGGCCTCCTGCCCGCCGCCCCGGTCGACGAGCCGTACTTCGGGGCGGGTGCGCAGCTGGCTCGCCACGCCGGCTTGCGAGATGGGGTCCTGTGCTCTCAGGTCGACCATGATGCGGTCAGCGGTTGTCTGGTTCACATCGTTCCTCCCTTGCCGAGCCACCGGTCCGTGCCGAGCCACCGATGTGATGCCTGTCGAATGCACCTGTCATGTGTCTGTCATGTCCATGCGGGCATGCGCAGCTCGCCCCACCCCCTCGTTTCCCGGCAAGCTCAGTATTCCCCAGGGAAACTGACGATGTCTCAGCGCGAACGTCGATCTGCCCGAAAGTGTTCCTGTGCGGCCGCTGGCCGCCCGGGGAGCGGCCCGTAGCGTGCGCGCATGAGTGTTTCGGCGAGCCTGGACGCGTCTTCGGTCACCGTGGAGCCCGGTGGCGAGGCCGGACTTCCCCTGCGGGTGCTCAATTCGGGTACCACCGTCGAGGAATTCGTGTTCGAGGTGGTCGGGCCGTGTGCCGGCTGGACCACCGTCGAGCCGCCGTCCCTGTCCCTCTATCCGGGCGCGTCCGGCTCCGCGACCCTGCGGCTCCGGCCACCGCGCGAGAGCGACGTCGTGCCCGGCGAGACACCGCTCGGCCTGCGCGTCGTGCCCACCGGCGCCCCGGGCGACACCGTGGTGCCCGAGAGTGTGGTGACGGTACTGCCGTTCACCGAGATCACCTCCGAGCTGGTGCCCCGCACCTCGCGGAGCGTCTGGCGCGGACGGCACAAGGTCGCGGTGGACAACCGGGGCAATATCCCGGTGACGGTGCTGCTCACCTCGCGCGGTGACGACGAGCGGGCCCGGCTGGCCTTCGATCCCGCCGAGTGCGCCGTCCCGCCCGGCCAGGCCCGGTTCGCGAAGCTGCGGGTCCGCCCGGCCAAGCGGCTGTGGCGCGGAGCACCGGTCACCCATCCGTTCCAGGTGGCGGTGGTACCGCGGCCGGTGGAGGGGCAAGGACCGCACGAGCCGGAAGTGCTGGACGGCACGTACGAGCAGCAGGCCATCCTGCCGGGCTGGCTGCCCCGCGCGCTGATCGTGGCGGCGTTGCTGGTGGGCGTGCTGGTCGGGCTCTGGTTCGCGGTGCTCCGGCCCACCGTGCGGTCGGCGGCGCGGGAGGCGATCACACCGGACGCGGTCGAGAGAGCCGTGAACAACAGACCGAAGGGGGGCGGCGGTACGGCGGGCTCGCAAGGGCAGCCGTCGGGCGGCCCGAACGCGCCGGGCGGTGCCGACGGGGGCGCCACGGCCGGTTCGTCAGGCTCCTCGGGGGCCTCCGGCTCCCCGGCCTCGCCCGGCCCGTCGGCCGGTTCGCCGAAGCGCGGCGAGCCGGGCGGGCCCGCGGCGCCCAAGAGCGCCCGGGTGGAGGTGCGCGACTCGGTCGGCGGCGGGCCGCAGAGTTCCTCCGCGATGGTGGTCCCCGAGGGCAAGACGTTCGAGCTGACGGACATCGTGCTGCAGAACCCGCAGGGTGACGCGGGCACGCTGGTGGTGTCGATCCAGGACGAACAGCACTTCAATCTGGCGCTGGAGAACTTCCGCGATTCCGACTACCACTTCGTGACCCCGATCGAGGTTCCCGCCGGGGGCCGGGTCACGCTGTCGGTCAGTTGCCGCGAAGTGGGCAGGCCCGTGAAGGCGCCGACTCCGTCGCAGTGCTCGGAGTCGATGTTCCTCGGTGGCTCCCTGCGGGCGGAGAAGCCGGACAACGGCTGAGCGCGGCGGCCGGGAACGGTCAGTGGCCGCGGCACCCGCTACTCCGGCGGCGTCTCTTCCTCTTCCTCCTCGCCGCCGCCTTCCGTGGCCCGCTGGACGAACGACCCCTGGACGTCGGCCGGTTCCTCGTCCTCGTCCTCGGTCTGCCGTTGCACCGGCGGGGCGGCCGAGGGGGTGGGGGCAGGGGCCGGGGCGGCGGGCGGCGCCACGGCGGGGGCGGGCCGTGCCATGACCCGCTCGGCGTTGGCCGTGGCCTCCTGCTCGAAGCGGTCGCCGGGATCGCTCACCCGGATCCCGCCCGGCGCCTCGGTGCCCTCGACCGGGCCGCTGCGCTGCTGGATGACGTGGGTCAGCTCATGGGCGAGCGTGGTGCGCCCCGCGTGCGAGGACGGGTCGTAGGCATCGCGCTGGAACACGACGTCGTTGCCCACCGTGTACGCGCGGGCGCCGACATCCCGCGCCGACTCGTGTGCCGCGGCGCCCGTGTGCACCCGGACGTCGGAGAAGTCCGCGCCGAGTCTGGCCTCCATGTCGGTGCGGGTCTCGGGGTCAAGGGACCGGCCGCCGCCGGACGCGATCACGTCGTGGACCGGGGAGCGCGGCGGGGCTTCCTCCGGTGTCTGCCGTCGCAGCGCCGACCGTACGGCCCCGTTGCCCACGGCTCGTTGCAAGGCGCCCATCCCGGAGCGGCCGACCACGTCCGTACGCCCCGAGGCGGCCGCCTCGTACAGCCGGGACAATTCCCCGGGGGCGCGGGGGTCCGCCGCCTTGCCGGGCTGCGCCGTCTCGTCGTGCTCGTGCTCGTGTTCGCCGCCGTGGTGTCGCGTGTGCATGTGTGGCTCCCCTCGAGTGGCCGCACCGCTTCGGCGCCCTTTCCGCGGCCGGACCGCTTCCGGCTCCCAGGCTCGTGGGCGGCGGTCCCGGGCGTCCAGGCCCGGCCGCCGCCGGGAAGGGCAGCGCCGACTGCCCGAAGGGGAAACCCCGCCCCGCGGCCCCCGGGCGCGGGCCGCCCGGCCCGGTGGCCCGCCGGATACGAACACTTACGGTCCGTACCCAAGGGCTCCCGAGGTCACCCGTGACAGCCACCCGTGACAGCGGGGATTCCTCGTGCTTGAGTGGAAGGTGAGGGCCGCGAGCGTCGCAGAGTCCACCCTGCTTCGCACCCTGATGGATCTCGGTGCCTCTCCAGCTCGTGACCAGCACGAACGGGCCCCGGGCGGGCGCGCGGCGCTCCTTGAGGAGGGAGCCGTCATGGCTGCCACGGTCAATCGCGGCGAGATCGAAGCCGACATCAAGGAGACCTTGGGCCTCGTCCCGCACTTCTTCTCCACCATCCCCACCGAACTGCTCGCACCCGAGTGGGAGATCTTCAAGAGGATCGAACTCGGCGAGACACTCATACCCAACAAGTACAAGGAACTGATCGGCGTCGGTCTGCACTCCGAGACCAAGTGCCGTTACTGCACCTTGTTCCACACCGAGGCCGCGAAGCTCTTCGGCGCCACGGACGAGGAGATCCAGGAGGCCGTGCACTACGCGAAGGCGAGCCTGGGGTGGAGCGCCTACATCAATGGCATGCAGGAGGACTATGACGGCTTCGCCGCCGAGTTGGCGCAGGTCGTCGAGTACGTGCGGTCCCAGGGCTGACCGATGGAACTGGAGAGGATCCGCCCGATGGTGCTGCGGGGCACGTTCCACGCGTACGAACTGGCGGCCCTGACCGCGGCCGCCCGTTACGTCTCGGAGTCCGAGCCGCCGGAGCTGCCCGCCGAAGCCATCGCGCAGCTGCGTCAGGTGCTGGAGGAGTACGACCGGCAGGTCCGTGACCTGCCGGCCGCATGACGGTGCCGCGGAGCCGGCCACACCGGGCAGGCGCGCCGTCCCGGGCGTGGGCCGGTGGCGGCTCACGGTCCCGGGACGGGGCTTTCATCGGGGCCGGGGCCCCGGGTGGTTCACTCCGCCTCCTCCGTCAGCCGCTCGACCACGAGGTCCGTCAGCACGCGCGGCGTCGGGCACTCGTAGAGCACGTCGGCCGCCCAGTCCAGACCGGTCAGCGTGGTGAGGTGGTCGCGTAGTTCCAGTGCGGTGACCGAGGTCAGGCCGAGGTCGAAGAACTCGTCCTCGGCGCCGATCTCGGTGGCGGACTCGTATCCCAGGACGGCGGCCGCGAGCGTCCGCACCCCGCTCAGGACGGCTTCCGCCCAGCGGTCGCGCGGCAGCCCGGCCAGCGTCGCCCTCAGCTCCGCATCCTGGCCCGCGCGGTCCTCCCGGCCGGGTCCGGCGTCCGCGAGGCCGTCCGCCGGCGTCACGTCGGCCGGTGCCTCTTCGGTCGGTGCCTCTTCGATCGCTGTCTCATCGCTCGGTGCCACCTCGGTCGGCACCTCCTCGGCCGGTGCCGATTCAGCCGGTGCCGCTTCCGCCGGCGGTCCGGCGACGGGCGGTGCCGCCGTCTCCGGCGTGGCGGCGGCCGGGGCGAGGAGACGCACGGCCGGCTCGTCGGCGGCCATGGCCCGGCACAGCCCGAGCACGGCCGTACGCGGGTCGAGGCCGGGGTCGACGGCCACGACGCGCACGGCACGGCCGCTCCCGTCGGCTTCGCGGGGGGCCGCGTCCACCCGGTCGCCCACGGACACGAAGGCCACCAGGGGCGCCTCGACGTCGTCGAAGCCCGTGCCGGGGCGGACGATCGCCGCCGTGAGCCGTACCGGCTCCCCGGCGGCACCGAACTTGACGGCTCCGGGCGGGCAGGCCACGCCCCCGGCCACCAGGCAGCGGGCACCGGCCCGCAGTACGGCGTCGACCGTCGCCTCGGTCAGCGCGTCCGAGGGGCCGGCCACCAGGACGTCACCCTCGGGACGCCACCGGCCGGCCGGGGTGACCGGCTCGTAGACGCGCACGGACATGCCGTCCGCCTGGATCAGCGTCTCCCGGTGCCCGTCGGCGATCGCCGCGCAGAGCCGGGCCCTGGCGCGGGCGTCGATCCCCCGCGGCAGGGTCACGACGTGCTCGCAGTCGGGCACCGCCGTGCCGCCTTCGGTGAGCACCCAGCGGGGCACACCGGGTGCGGCGACCGGTTCGGCACCGGGCAGCGCGACCACGAGGTCGGGCCGCTCCCCGCCGCCGGACCGGACCCGGGCACCGTGCCGGACCAGGACACCGGCGATCGCGTCCGCCAGGTCCTCGTCTCCCCCGGCGGGGGCGAGCAGCAGCACATCGCGCGCGAGGACCGGAGCGGAAGCGTCCGGCACCGGTCGCCAGCGGGCCCGTTCCATGACCGGGGCGGGCCCGCCGCACCGCAGCCGGCCGAGGGCCGCGAGCACCTGGGCCGGTGTCTCGTCGCCCCGCAGGTCCAGCAGGCCGAGGGCGGTGGTGACGTCGGCGTCGTCGACGGCCGACCAGAACGGGCCGAGCGTCGGGTCCGTCACCGGCACGGTCGCCGCCGGTACGGTCGCCGGTGCCGTCGCCGGGGCGGGGCCGGGCTGCGGAGCCGCGGCCTCGGGCCAGTAACGCCGGTCGCGGAAGGGGTACTTCGGCAGCGGCACCCGGTGTGTCGGCCGGCCAGCGTGGACGGCCTTCCAGTCGACGTCCACCCCGTGCGTGTGCAGGATCCCCAGGGCCTCGGTAGCGGTGCGCACGTCGTCGCGGCCGCGCCGCAGCAGGGAGAGGGGACGGACCGGGGCGTCCGGCAGGCACGCCTCGGCGGCCGGGGCGAGCACGGCGTCGGGGCCCACCTCCAGGAAGGCCGTGGCGCCGGCCTCGCGCGCCTGCCCGACGGCGTCGGCGAAACGGACCGCGCCGCGCAACTGGTCCACCCAGTACTCGGGCGTGTCCATGGGCCGGTCGGTGCGGACGGTGGAGACGACGGGAATACGGGCCCGCCCGAACCGCACGGTCTCGGCGACCGCCCGGAAGTCGGCGAGCGCCGGGTCGACATGGGGCGAGTGGAACGCGACGCCCACCCGCAGCCGGCGGGTGCGGTGGCCGCGGTCCGCCAGTTCCCCGGCCGCCGCGAGCACCGCGTCCTCGTCACCGGACAGCACGACCGCCCGGGGGCCGTTGACGGCCGCGATCGCCACCTGGCCGGCCCGGCCGTCCAGCACGGCGAGCACGTCCTCCTCCGGGGCCCGCACCGACACCATCGCCCCTCCGGCGGGCAGGGCGCCCAGGGCGCGGCCGCGCGCCGCCACCAGCGCGGCGGCGTCGGCGAGGGGCAGCAGACCGGAGACACAGGCCGCCGACAGCTCACCGATGGAGTGACCGACGAGGGCCTCGGGCACGACGCCCCAGGACGACAGCAGCCTGAACTGGGCCACCTGGAGGGCGAACAGCGCCGGCTGGGTGTACTCGGTGCGGTCCAGCAGGTCCTCCCGCTCGAACACCACCTCCCGCAGCCCTGTTTCCAGCGCGAAGTGCGCGGCCACCTCGTCGAAGGCCCGCGCGTAGACGGGGAACGTCTCGTACAGCCCCCTGCCCATTCCCGGCAGTTGGCTGCCCTGGCCGGTGAACAGCAGTGCCAGCCGCTGCGTGCTCGCGCCCGCCCGCCGCAGACCGTCGGCCGCGCGGTCCTCGGCCAGGGCCGTCAGGGCCGCCCGCATGCGCTCTTCGTCGGCACCGGACACCACGGCCCGGTGCCGGTGGGCGGAGCGGGTGGTGGCCAGGGCCCGCGCCACCGCGGCGCTGTCACCGGTGTCCGCCTCCAGCAGCCGCCGCGCCTGCGCGCGGAGCGCCTCCTCGGAGCGGGCCGACAGCAGCCACGGCGCGCCTTCCAGGGCGGGCATCGCCCGGGGCGTCTCCACCGGTGGCGCCTGCTCGATGACCACGTGCACGTTGGTGCCGCTGATACCGAAGGAGGACACCCCCATGCGCCGCGGTCCGGGGAGTTCCGGCCAGGGCTCCGCCGAGGTGAGCAGGGCGACGTCGCCCGTGCTCCAGTCGACGTGCGGGGAGGGTTCGTCGATGTGCAGGCTGCGCGGCAGCAACCCGTGCCGGATGGAGAGCACGGCCTTGATGACGCCCGCGATACCGGCGGCCGCCTGGATGTGGCCCACGTTGGACTTGAGCGAGCCGAGCCGCAGCGGCGCCGGCCGGTCCTGGCCGTAGACCGCGAGGACGGCCTGTGCCTCGATCGGGTCGCCGAGCGCCGTGCCCGTGCCGTGTGCCTCGACGGCGTGCACGTCGGTGGGGAGCAGACCGCCGGCGGCGAGGGCCGCGCGCATCACCCGCTCCTGGGCACGGCCGTTGGGTGCCGTGAGGCCGTTGCTCGCCCCGTCGGAGTTCAGGGCGCTGGCGCGCAGCACGGCCAGGACCTCGTGTCCCTGGGCGCGGGCGCGGGACAGGCGCTCCACGAGGACCACGCCGACGCCCTCGCCCAGCGCGGTGCCGTCGGCGGCGGCCGCGAAGGGTTTGCAGCGGCCGTCGACGGCCAGTCCGCGCTGGGCGCTGAACTCCACGAACGCCGCGGGTGTGGAGAGCACCGTCACCCCGCCGGCGAGCGCGAGGTCGCACTCCCCCGCCCGTACCGCCTGGGCGGCGAGGTGCAGTGCGGTCAGCGACGACGAGCACGCCGTGTCGACGGTGACGGTCGGGCCCTCCAGCCCGTAGGTGTAGGCCACCCGGCCGGACAGCACGCCGCCGCCGACGCCGGGGGCGAGGAAGCCCTCGGCGGCGGCGCTCTCCAGGAGACGGCCGTAGTCCTGGTACATGGCGCCCACGTACACGCCGGTCCGGGTGCCCCGCAGGGTGGCGGGGTCGATCCCGGCGTCCTCGCACGCTTCCCAGACCGTCTCCAGCAGGAGACGCTGCTGCGGGTCCATGGCGAGGGCCTCGCGCGGCGCCACCCCGAAGAACGCCGCGTCGAACGCGGTGGCGTCGGTCAGGAAGCCGCCGTGCCGGGTGTAGGAGCTGCCGGCCGCCGTGGGGTCGGGGTCGTAGAGGCGCTCCAGCGGCCAGCCCCGGTCGTCGGGGAACGGGCCGATGCCGTCGCGTTCGGCGACCAGCATGTCCCAGAGGTCCTCGGGGCCGCGGACGCCGCCGGGGATCCGGCATCCGATGCCGACGAGGACGACCGGGTCGTCGGCGTCAGCTGGGTCGGCCGTGGCGGGGGCCGGGGCCGCCGCCGGGGCCGCGCCCGCGAGCAGTTCGTCGAGGTGGCAGGTCAGCGCGGCCGGGCTGGGGTGGCTGAAGACCAAGGTGGCCGGCAGCCGCAGACCGGTGGCGCCGGCGAGGCGGTTGCGCAGTTCGACGGCGCTGAGCGAGCCGAACCCCGCGTCCTTGAAGGCCTGGTCGGGGTCGACCAGGTCCGGTGAGGTGTGCCCGAGTACCGCGGCGGTGTGCCCGACGACCAGGTCGAGCAGGATGCGCTGCCGTTCGGGACCGCTCTTCCCGGCAAGGCGGCCGGCCAGTTCGGAGTCGGCGACCGGTCCCCCGGGGGTGGCGGTGCGGCGGGAGGGCGCGCCGAGGAGGTCGCGGAGCGGGACGGGCACGGCCTCCCCCTGGGCCCGTAGGGCGGCCGGGTCGAGCCGGATGGGGGCGAGTACCGGCTCGTCACAGGCCAGGGCGGCGTCCAGCGCGGCCAGGGCGTCGGCGGTCGGCAGCGGCGGGAAGCCGGAGCGGCCGAAGCGGGCCCGGTCGGCTCCTTCCGTCATCTCGCTGGTGGCGTCCCACAGGCCCCAGGCCAGTGCGACGCCGGGCAGCCCCTGGGCGTGGCGCTGCCGGGCCAGGGCGTCGAGTCCGGCGTTGGCGGCGGCGTAGTTGGCCTGTCCGAGACCGCCGAGCACGCCGACGGCGGACGAGAACAGCACCAGCCGGGCGTCGGGGAGCAGTTCGTGCAGGTGTCGTGCGGCGTCGAGCTTCGGCCGCAGCACGCGTGGGAGCCGCTCGGGTGTCAGGTCGGTCACCAGGCCGTCGTCGAGGGCGCCTGCGGCGTGCACGACGGTGGTGAAGCCGGCTCCGTCGACCAGCTCCGCCAGGGCGGTGCGGTCGGCGACGTCGCAGGCGACGGCCCGTACGGTCGCGCCGGCCCCGGTCAGCTCCTCGGTGAGTTCGCTCATGCCGGGTGCCTGGGGTCCGCGCCGGCTGGCGAGGACCAACTCCCGTACCCCGAGGGTGTGGACGAGGTGACGGGCGACGAGCCCGCCCAGTGTCCCGGACGCCCCGGTCACGAGGGTCGTGCCGAGGTCGCCGGGCTCGGCCGTGGCCGGGGCGGCGCGGAGCAGTCGCGGCACGCTCGCGGCGCCGGACGCCAGGGTGATCTGCGGTTCGCCCGTGGCGAGCGCGGCGGGGAGCGCGGCGAGGGTGGCGTCCTCGGTGTCGGCCAGGTCCAGCAGCAGGAAACGGCCGGGGTGTTCGAGCTGGGCGGACCGCAGGAGACCGGCGACGGCGGCCTCCGCCACGTCGTCGCGCACCCGGCGGGTGACCACGACGAGCGTCGGGGCCGGGTGCCGGGCGTCCTGGTCGTCCGCCACCCAGTCGTGGACGAGGGCGAGGGCGGCGCGTACCGCGTCGGCCGGGTCGCCGGCCGGGGCGGGGACCAGCACATAGGGCGCGGTGTCCCGGGTGGGCCGCCGCTTCAGCAGCAGGGCGAGGTCCGCGTCCTGGACGGCGTAGTCCGGGTGGTCGCCCGGGGAGACGTCGGGCAGGGGGCGGGGCACCTGCGCGAGGCGCAGGAGGTCGCCGCGGTCCGGCCGGGTCAGGGCGCCCGCCGGGAGTTCGCGGAGCACCAGCGTGTCCACCGACGCGACCGGGGCCCCGGAGGGGTCGGTGAGGGCGAGGCGGACGGCGTCGGGGCCGGCGGCGGAGAGCGTCACCCGGACGGTGTCGGCGCCGACGGCGTGGACGCGCAGGCCCTGCCACTCGAAGGGCAGCGAGGGGCGGCCGTGTTCAGGGGTGAGGAAGCCCCCGAGTGCCACCGGGTGCAGGCACGCGTCGAGCAGGGCCGGGTGCAGGGTGAAGCCGTCGGCCCCCTCGGATCCGCCGCTGGGCAGGGTGACTTCGGCGTACAGGTCGCCGTCGCGGCCCCGCCACAGTGCCCGTACGCCGCGGAAGGCCGGGCCGTATGCCAGGCCCGCTTCGGCCAGCCGGGCGTACAGCGCCTCGACGTCGAGGGGTTGCGCGTCGGACGGCGGCCAGGTGGCGGGTGCCGCCGGTGGTGCGTCGCCGGTGGGCAGCAGGACGGCGGTGGCGTGCGTGGTCCAGTGGCCGGACCCGGTGCGGGCGTGCAGGGTCAGTCCGCGGGAGCCGCCCTGGCCCGGGCCGGTGATGACGACGCGCAGCCGGACGTCGGCGTCGGCGTCGAGGACGACGGGGCTGAGCAGGGTGAGCTGGTCGACGGCCGCGCAGCCGGCCTCGTCACCCGCCCTGGAGACCAGTTCCGCCAGGGCCGCGCCGGGCAGGACGACATGCCCCTCCACGGTGTGGTCGGCGAGCCAGGGGTGGGCGGCGAGGGTCAGGGCCCCGGTCAGCACCACCCCCTCGGCGCCCGGCAGGGCGGCGCGCAGGACGGGGTGGTCGACGTTGTCCAGTCCCAGCGCGGTGGCGTCGCCGGTGCCGGTGCCGGTGCGCAGCCAGTACGGCGCGGTGACGAACGCGGTGGTGGGCAGCTCGATACGGCGGGCACCGGGCCACACCGCGGACCAGTCGGGCCGCACCCCCCGCACGTGCAGCCGGGCGAGGGCGTTGAGCAGTTGTTCGGGGCCGCCCTCGTCGCGGCGCAGCGTGTGGGTGACGGTGGTGTCGGTGCCGAGGGAGTCGATGGTCTCCTGTGCGCCGCCGGTGACCACGGGGTGCGGGCTGACTTCCAGCAGGGTGGCGCAGTCGCGTTCGACGAGGGCGGTGACGGCTTCGTCGAAGCGCACGGTCTCGCGCAGGTTGCGGTACCAGTAGTCGGCGTCGAAGGCGGTGTCCCCGTCCGAGCCGTCGATCCAGCGGCCTTCCACGGAGGAGAAGAAGGGGATCTCGGGGGCGCGCGGGCGCACCGGGGCGAGGGCTTCCAGCACCTGGTCGCGGACGGCTTCGACGTGGGCGCTGTGCGAGGCGTAGTCGACGTCGACGCGCCGGGCCCGCACGCCGTCCTCCTCGCAGGCGGCGAGGAGTTCGTCGAGCGCGTCGGGGTCGCCGGAGACGACGACCGAGGTCGCGCCGTTGACCGCGGCCAGCGACAGCCGGCCGTCCCAGCGGCGCAGCCGCTCGCGGGCGTCGTCGGCGGGCAGCGCGACGGACATCATGCCGCCGCGGCCCGCGATGGCCGTCAGGGCCCGGCTGCGCAGGGCGACGACGCGGGCGGCGTCGGGGAGGGTCAGGGCCCCGGCCACGCAGGCGGCGGCTATCTCGCCCTGGCTGTGGCCGGCGACGGCGGCGGGCCGGATGCCGAGCGAACGCCAGACGTCGGCGAGGGCGACCATGACCGCGAACAGGGCGGGCTGGACGACGTCGACGCGGTCGAGGTCGCCTTCGCCGCGCAGGACGGCCGTCAGCTCGAAGTCGACGTGCGGCGCGAGCGCGGCTTCGCACGCGGCTATCCGCTCGCGGAAGACCTCGTTGGTCTCCAGCAGGCGCACGGCCATGTCCCGCCACTGCGAGCCCTGGCCGGGGAAGAGGAAGGCCACCGGGCCCGACGGGCCGGTGGTGCCCTCCATCACGGCGGGTGACGGCCGGCCCGCGGCGAGTTCGGCCAGGGCCGCGGTGAGTTCGGAGCGGTCGGTGCCGAGGACGACGGCGCGGTGCTCGTGTGCGGCGCGGGTGGTGGCCAGGGAGTAGGCCACGTCGCGGGGGTGGAGGGCGGGGCGGTCGGCGAGGAAGCCGGCGAGGGCGGCTGCCTGGGCGCGCAGCCCGGCGGCCGACCGGCCGGACAGGGGCCAGGCCCACGGTCCCCGCGCGTCGTGCGCCGGTCCGTCCTCCGTGTCCTGCCCGGCCTCCGGGGCGGGCGGCTCCTCCAGGACGACGTGGGCGTTGGTGCCGCTGACGCCGAAGGAGGACACGGCCGCGCGCCGGGGACCGTGGCCGGCGGGCCACGGCACGTCGTCGGTCAGGAGTTCCACGGCGCCCGCCGACCAGTCCACGTACGGGGTGGGGGCGTCGAGGTGCGGGGTGCGGGGCAGCACTCCGTGCCGCATGGCCATGACCGTCTTGATGATCCCGGCGACGCCCGCGGCCGCCTGGGTGTGGCCGAGGTTGGCCTTGACCGACCCCAGTCGCAGCGGCCGCTGCCGCTCCTTGCCGTACACGGCGAGCACGGCCTGCGCTTCCACGGGGTCGCCGAGCGGGGTGCCGGTGCCGTGCGCCTCCACCGCGTCGACCTCGTCGGGGGCGAGGCCGGCGTCGGCCAGGGCCTCCCGGATGACGCGCTGCTGGGCGGGGCCGTTGGGGGCGGTGAGCCCGTTGCTGGCGCCGTCGGAGTTGACGGCGGTGCCACGGACGACGGCCAGGACCCGGTGGCCCGCGGCCAGTGCCGTCGAGAGGCGCTCGACGACGAGCACGCCCACGCCCTCGGACCAGGCGGTGCCGTCGGCGGCGGCGGCGAACGGCTTGCACCGGCCGTCGGGTGCCAGGCCGCGTTGCCGGCTGAACTCGATGAAGCCGGTGGGGGTGGCCATCACCGTGGCACCGCCGACGAGGGCCAGCTCGCATTCGCCGCGGCGCAGTGCCCGCACGGCCAGGTGCAGGGCGACCAGCGACGAGGAACAGGCGGTGTCCACCGTGATGGCGGGGCCACGCAGGCCGAGCTGGTAGGCCACCCGTCCGGAGACGACGCTGCCCGCCCCCTGGGCGCCGGGGTAGTCGTGGTGCATGACGCCGGTGAACACGCCGGTGCGGCTCTCGCGCAGGCCGCTCGGGTCCAGGCCCGCCCGCTCGACGGCTTCCCAGGACGTCTGGAGGATCAGCCGCTGCTGGGGGTCGGTGTGGAGGGCCTCCTTCGGTGAGATGCCGAAGAATCCCGCGTCGAACTCGGCCGCGCCGTGCAGGAAGCCGCCCTCGCGGACGGTGGTCGTGCCCGGGTGGTCGGGGTCGGGGTGGTAGAGGGCGTCCAAATTCCATCCCCGGTCGCCCGGGGACGGGGTGATCCCGTCGCGGCCCTCGGCGACGAGCGTCCAGAGGTCTTCGGGCGACGCGACGCCGCCGGGGTAGTGGCACGCCATGCCGACGATCGCGATCGGTTCGGCGGACCGCTCCTCGACGTCACGCAGCTTCCGGCGTGTCGACTGGAGTTCCGCGGTGACCCGCCGCAGGTAGTCGCGGAGCTTGTCCTCGTTGGTCATCGGTCGCGGTCCTCCAGTCGCGGCAGCGGGCTGCCGAGTTCGGCGTCGATCAGGGCGAAGACCTCGTCGTCGGTCGCCGTCTCGTAGGGGGTGAGGGTGTCGGGCACGGTGGGGGGTGCCAGGCGCTCCAGCAGGTCGCGGACGCGTTCCACGGCGTGTGCGCGGGCCGTGTCGTCCAGGTCCTCGGTCGCCTCGGCGAGCGCGGTGGCGAGGCGGTCGAAGGCGGCGAGCGGGGACGGCGGGCCGTCGGCGTCCGGCGCGTCGGCGAACCGCTCGTCGAGGTGGGCGACCAGGTCGGCGGGGGTGGGGTGGTCGAACACGAGCGTGGCCTCCAGGGGCATTCCCAGGGCCGCGCCGAGCCGGTTGCGGAACTCGATGGAGCTGAGCGAGTCGAAGCCGAGTTCCTGGAACGAGCGGTCGGAGGGGATCGCGGCGGCGCCCGGGTAGCCGAGCACGGCCGCGGCCTGGCCCCGCACCAGCGCGGACAGCCTGGCCCGCCGCTCGTCGGGGCGAAGGCCCGCGAGCCCCGGGTCGGCGGCGGGGGCGGCGGCGGGTTCCGGTGCGAGGAGACCGCGCAGCACGTGCGGGACGACGGCGGCCCGGCCGGGGCCGAACCGCACGGCGGTGATGGCCGGGTGCCCGCCGGTGAGGGCGGCGTCGAACAGCCGCAGCCCGGCGTCGGTCGGCAGCGGCTCGATGCCGCCGCGCGCGAGCCGGTCGCGGTCGGCGGCCATCCCGTCCTCGTGCGCCCACGGCCCCCAGGCCACCGACACGGCCCGCCGGCCGGTCTCGGCGCGGTGCCGGGCAAGGGCGTCGAGGAAGGCGTTGGCCGCGGCGTAGTTGCCCTGGCCGGGGCCGCCCAGCACGCCCGCCACCGAGGAGAACAGCACCAGTTCGGCGTCCGGCAGCAGTTCGTGGAGGTTCATCGCGCCATCGATCTTGGGCCGCAGCACCCGGGCGAGGCGCTCGGTGTCGAGGGCGGTGACGACCCCGTCGTCGAGGACTCCCGCGGCGTGGACCGCCATCGTCACCGTCCGGCCGGCCAGCAGCGCGGCGAGGGCGGTGCGGTCGGCCACGTCGCACGCGGCGGTCTCGATGCGGGCGTCCAGCCCGGCCAGGCCCGCCGGGCGGCGGCCGCTGCGGCTGACCAGCAGCACGTCCCGCACGCCGTGGCGCTCCACGAGGTGGCGCACCACGGGCCCGGCGAGGGCGCCGCTCGCGCCGGTGACGAGGACCGTGCCGTGCCGTCGCGGCTCGGCCGGGGCGGCGGTGGCCGGGGTGCGGACCAGCCGGGCGCCCAGCACCCGCCCGTCGCGCAGCGACAGCCGGGGCTCGTCGGAGCCCAGCGCCCGGGGCAGGTCGAGCAGGCCGTCCGCCTCGACGAGCGTGAACCGCCCGGGGTGTTCGGACTGGGCGGAGCCCACCAGGCCCCAGGCCGCGGCGGTGGCCGGGCCGGGGGTGGTGGTGAGGAGGACCAGCCGGGCGGCCGCGTGGCGTTCGTCGGCCAGCCACTCCTGGAGGTGGCCGAGCACCCGGCCGGTGAGGGCGTGGGCGGCGGCGGCCGGCGGGCCGTCGGCCGTGACGGGCAGGACCACCACCGGCGGCGCGTCCGCCGGACCGGACAGCTCGGACAGGTCGGACGCCCGGACCACCTCGGCCCCGGAGGCCGTCAGCGCGTCGGCGACCCCGTCGGGGTCCGGGCCGAGCACCGCGTAGCGCGCGTGCGGGTCCGGTTCGGGGGTGTCGACGGGCACCCACGCGAGCATGTGGAGCGGGTCGGCGGGGGCGCCCGCCCGGCGCAGGACGACCGAGTCGACGGACGCCACGGGGGCGCCGGTCGCGTCGGTGAGCCGCACCTCGACCGTGTCGTCCTTGAGGTGCGCCACCCGTACCCGGGCGGTGGTCGCGCCGGGGGTGTGCAGGCGCACCCCGGACCAGGCGAAGGGCAGGTAGGGGCGGTCGCCGTCGAGGGTGGAGGTGAGGGCCACGGTGTGCAGGGCGGCGTCGAGCAGCACCGGGTGCAGCCCGTGGGGGCCGGCGTCCCCGCCGGGTACGGCCACGTCGGCGTAGACCGCGTCGGCGGTGCGCCAGGCGCGGCGCAGGCCCCGGAAGGCGGGCCCGTAACCGGAGAGGGTCTCGTAGAGCCGGGTGACGTCCACTTCCTCGGCGTCCCCGGGCAGCGGCGGTGTGCTCGGGGTGTCCTCGGTGGCGGGGGCCAGGGCGCCCGTCACATGGGCGGTCCAGGTGGTGCCCGCCGTGGGGCGGGCGTGCAGCTCGAAGTCCCGGCGGCCGTCCGCCGAGGGCGGGCCGACGACGAGGCGCAGGTCCGCGTCGTGCGACGGCAGGGGGGTGTGGGTCACGAGTTCGGCCACCCGGGGGCAGTCGAGCCGGGCTCCGGCGTGCAGGGCCAGGTCGACGAAGTACGTCCCCGGTACGAGCACGGTGCCGTCCACGGTGTGGTCGGCCAGCCAGGGCCGGTCGGCCGTGGAGACCCGGGTGGTGAACACGTGCCGGTCGGGCAGCTCGACCAGGTCGGCCAGTGCGGCGGGCGCGGCCGGCTCGACCGGCCCGGTCGGCCCGGTCGGCGCGGGCAGGGCCGCCGACTGGGCGGGCAGCGGGGCCGGGGCGGTGTCGATCCAGTGCCGTTCGCGGGCGAACGGGTAGCCGGGCAGGGAGAGCCGGCGGGGGCGGTCGGGGGCGGGGACGGTGATGTCCGCCCCCTCGACCCAGGCCCGGGCCAGGGTGTGCGGGTCGTTTCCGGAGACCGGTGCGGCCGAGCGGCGGCGTCGGCCGCGGTGGCAGCCGGTCCCGGTGCGCAGGGCCTCGGCGAACTCGGCCGTGGTGGTGGCGACGACGGCGAGCCGCTCGTCGAGGTGATCGCGTCCGGCCCAGAGCGTGAAGGCCAGTGCCGCCGGGTCCACGGGCGGGACGGCCGCGGCGAGCCCGGCCGCCAGAGCGGCCGGGGTGGTCCCCCCGTCGACGGGCAGCCGGACGCCGAACGCCTCCTCGACGCGCTGGGCCAGCTCGGCCAGCCGCGGGTAGTCCAGGCCGAGTTCGGCCAGTGGTTCGCGGGGGTCGGCGGGGAAGCCCACGACCTCGGTAAGGATCTCCTCCAAGGCGGCCGGCACGCCGGCGGGGGCGGCGTCGCCGGCCCGCTCCAGGTGGGCGAGCAGCTCCGCGACCGTCTCGTCCAGCCGGGCGGCGTCCTTGGCCGAGAGCACGAACAGCCGGGGCCGCGCCGGCTGTGGGGCGGCGTCGTCCGGGGCGCGGTACTCGCTCAGCACCACGTGCGCGTTGGCGCCGCCGGCCCCGAAGGAGCTGATCGCCGCGGTGCGCGGCACGCCGTCGCGCGGGGTCCAGGGTTCGGTGGCGCGCTGCACCCGGAACCGTGAGGCGGCCCAGTCCACACCGGGGTTGAGGGTCTCGGCGTGCAGGGACGGGACCAGCGCGCCGTGCCGCATCTGCAGCACGACCTTGGTGAGGGCGGCGATGCCCGCCGCCGACTCCAGGTGGCCGATGTTGGACTTGACGGAGCCGATGGGCCACGGGCCGGGGCCCGCCCCCACCTCGTCGAAGGCCCGTTCCAGTGCGGCGATCTCGATCGGGTCGCCCAGGCTGGTGCCGGTGCCGTGCGCTTCGAGGTAGCCGAGGTCGGCCGGGTCGACGCCCGCCGCCGTCAGCGAGGTCCCCACGAGTGCGGCCTGTGACGCCGGGTTGGGCACGGAGAAGCCACCGGTGTGGCCGCCGTGGTTGAGCACCGTGCCGCGGATGACGGCGTGCACGTGGTCGCCGTCGCGCAGCGCGTCGCGCAGCGGCCGCAGCAGCACCACGCCGACGCCCTCCCCGGGCACGTAGCCGTCCCCGCCCTCGCCGAAGGCCCGGCAGCGGCCGTCGGTGGACAGGAAGGACGACTGGCTGAGCAGCAGGTACTTGTTGGGGTGGACGTGCAGGTTGACGCCGCCCGCCAGGGCCGCCTCGCACGCCCCGTGCCGGATCGCCTCGACGGCGAGGTGGAGTGCCGTCAGCGACGACGAGCACATGGTGTCGAGCGCGATGCTCGGCCCCTTCAGGTCGAGGAAGAACGAGACGCGGTTGGCTATCGACGCGCTGAACGACGACGGGACGAAGCCGGGTTCGGTTCGGACGCCGTGCAGTTGGTACTGGTTGTACATCACGCCGGCGAACACTCCGACGGAGCGTCCGCGCCAGGACGAGGGCGCGTGCCCCGCCTCCTCGAAGGCGTGCCACGCCTCCTGGAGGAACAGCCGCTCCTGGGGGTCCAGTACGGCGGCCTCGTTCGGCGAGATGTGGAAGAACGCGGCGTCGAACTCGTCGATGCCGTCGACGAATCCGCCCCACCGGCCGTACGAACGGCCGGGCACGCCCTTGGTGTCGCTGTGGATGGCGTCGTGGTCCCAGCGGTCGGCGGGCACCTCGGTGACGCAGTCGCGGCCGTCCCGGAGGTTCGCCCAGAACTCGTCGACACCACGGGCCATGGGGTAGCGCCCGCTGATCCCCACGATGGCGATCGCGTCGTCCTCGTCGGCCCCCTCGCGCACCGGGGCCGCGACGGCCACCGGGGCGGTGACGGGCTCGGCGGGTGCGGCGGGTTCGATGGCCGTGACAGGTTCGGCGGGCGCGGCGGGTTCGGCGGTCGCCGGGGCGAACCGGTCGGTGATCGTGGCCGCCGAGCCCACCAGGGCGACCAGGTGCGGCCGGCCGCTGCCCGCGGCCCGCAGCATGATGTCCACCGCCGTGGGGGTGTCCATGGCCTTCAGCCCCATGGTCCGCAGGGCGCCGGCGTCGAGCGGCATGCCGCCGTCCGCCCAGCCGGGCCAGCCGACCGAGACGACGCCCGGCTTGCCTTCCGCGAAGCCGTCGAGGAAGGCGTTGGCGCAGGCGTAGTCGGCCTGGCCCCGGTTGCCCCAGGCGGCGGCCGTGGAGGAGCAGAGCACCAGGAAGTCCAGCCCGAGATGCCGGGTGGCCTCGTACAGATGGCGGGCCCCGGCGACCTTGGGCGCCAGCACCGCGCGCACGTCCTCCGCGCTCTTGCCCGCGATCAGTCCGTCGCGCAGCACGCCGGCGGCGTGCACCACCCCGTGCAGCGCGCCGAAGGCGGACAGCGCGTGGTCGACCGCGCGGCGGACGTCCTCGGCACGGGTGACGTCCGCCGCGACGACGGTGACCTCGGCCCCGAGGGCGGTCAGTTCGGCGGTCACCGACGACGGGGTCGCCGTCCGTCCGCAGAGCACCAGCCGGGCCCGCACGGTCCGCGCCAGGTGCCGGGCCAGGGCGAGGCCGACCCCGCCGAGCCCGCCCGTGATCAGGTAGACGCCGCGCTCGCGCAGCCGCGCCGGTGCCTCCGGTGCGGGCACCGGCCGCACGTCGCGCACCCGGCGCTCCCCCGCCTCGTACCGGACGTCCACGTCGGGTGCGCCGGCCGCGAGTTCCGCCAGGGCGTCGGCCGCGTGCGGCGAGCACACCACGGCGGCCCGCACGCCCGGCTGTTCCATGCGGAGCGTGCGGAACAGGCCCGTGACCGCCGCGGCCGGCGCGTCGGCCGGCAGGTGGCAGACGACGCGGACCGGGCTCCTGCGCGTGCGCAGCAGGGCCGCCGCGAAGGCGGTCAGGTCGACCGCCTCCGCTTCCAGGTCCTGCGGGTCGGCCGGGGTCCAGAGGACGTCCGAGGCGTTGGTCGCCGCGAGCAGGGCCGGCCAGTCGCGCGGGGTCGAGGCGTCGACGGTCAGCACGGAGGCCGGGGCCGGGGCCGTCGGCAGCGGCGCGGCCCGCCAGTGGGGCGCGAACCAGACGACCTCGGTGGGCGGTTCTTCCGGGGCCGCGCTTTCGGCCGGGACCGGGGCCGGGGCCACGGCCTCGGTGGGCCGGGCCGAGGTGGTGACCCGCTCGTCGTCGGGCAGCCGGTAGTCCCCGAGGTGTTCGACGAGGGACGCGAAGGTGTTGTGCTCGAACAGCAGCGTGGGCGAGAAATCGGTGCCGTACGCCCGTTCCAGGTCGGCCGCGATGCCGAGCAGACCGGTGGAGTCGAGGCCCAGTTCGTAGAACCCCGCCTCCTCGTCGAAGTCCGCCGTCTCAAGGTGCTCGGCGAGCAGCGCGCGCACCACGGTCTCGGCCGACCGCCGCGGGCGCGGCGCGGCGTCCAGCCGGGTGATGGCGTCCTCGCCGCGTACCCGCTTGGAGGTGAGCCCCCTGAACCACAGCAGGACACCGCCGTCGGTGTCGAGGAACCGGAAGTCACACGTGGTCAGGTCGCCGTCCGGGCCGGCCGGCCGGGGCGGGGTGGCGTGCACCAGGGTGCGCGCCCCGATCGGCCGCCGGGCCCGGAACGACTCGATGAGCATCGGGATGTACGGGCGCGCGGCCGCACCGACCCCGGACGGGGCGAACTGTGTCGGCAGCAGCGTGGAGGAGTCCAGCGCGGCCGGGTGCAGATGGAAGTAGTCGGCGTACGCGGCGGCCTGCGGGCTCAGCGACAGGTCCGCCAGCAGCTCCCCGTCCCCGACGTGCAGGGTGCCGCGGGCCCGCATGAAGTCACCGTGCTCGATGCCGGTCCGCCGTACGAGCGCGTACAGGTCCGCCATGTCCGCGGGGTGCGGCGTCCGGGCGCGCAGGGCGGCCAGGTCGACGGTCTCCACGGGGAAGGGCACGTCCAGCAGCAGCCGGCAGTCCAGCACCGGTTCGGTCTCCCCGGACGGGCGGCGGGTGCCGGTGACCGACACCCGGTAGCCGTCACCGTCCGCGGTGAACCCCACCCGCAACTCGGTGTCGAAGTCCGGTCCGGCCGCCACCGGGTTGCGGAACAGCACGCGGCGCAGCTCCACCCCGGCGGTGTCGACCCCGCGTGCGCGCAGGATCCGGTAGATCATGTCGAGGAACGACACGCCGGGCAGGATGCGCGTGCCGTGCACCCTGTGGTCGCGCAGCACCGGGTCGGTCCCCCGCACCACCACGGTGCAGGTCAGGCCGTCCAACGCGTTCATTTCTTTCCTTCCGGCACAGTCGAGAACTCGAGCTCGAAGAACGGCTCGGGCGGGTCCGTCACCACGGGGGGTCCGGCTTCCGTGGGCGTCGGCACGGGTACGGACGTCGGCGCGGGCGCCGGCGCGTCGAACCAGAACCGCCGCCGCCGGTAGCGCGGCGCCTCCAGGGGCTCGCGGGACGGCACGTGGTCGTCGGGGGCCTGGCGCACCACCATGTGCGCGTTGGTGCCGCCGAACCCGAAGGAGCTGACCGCGCCCCGGCGGGTTCCGTCGCGGCCGGTGAACGGCCGCGCCTCCCGCACGGGGAACAACGGCGACTCCTCGAACCGGAAGCGCCGGTTGAGGGTCTGGCAGTGCAGGGTCGGCGGCAACTGCGCGTGGTGGACCGACAGCACGACCTTGATCAGTCCGGCCATGCCGGCCGCGCTGAGGGTGTGTCCGATGTTGGTCTTCACACTGCCGACGCCACAGAAGCCGATCTCGTCGGTGGAGCCGCGGAACGCCTCCGTCAGCGCCTTCAGCTCCATCGGGTCACCGATCATGGTGCCGGTGCCGTGCGCCTCCACGTACCCGATCTGCGCCGGGGTGACTCCGGCGTCCGCCCAGGCGGCCTCGATCACCTGCCGCTGCGCGCTCGGCTTCGGCGTCGTGATGCCCATGGTGCGGCCGTCGTTGTTCACCGCGCTGCCCTCGATGACCGCGTAGACGCGGTCGCCGTCGCGCACCGCGTCGGACAGGCGCTTGAGCAGCAGCATGCCGGCGCCCTCGCCGAGGACGATGCCGTCGGCCCGTTCGTCGAAGGTGTGGCAGCGGCCGGTCGGGGACAGCGCGCCCGCCCCGCTCATGCCGACGAACGGCACCTCGTCGAGAAGGATGTCGACGCCGGCGGCGAACGCCAGGTCCGACTCCCCGGTACGCAGGCTGTGCGTGGCCAGGTGCACCGCGACGAGCGCGCTGGAGCAGGCCGTGTCGACGACGACGGCCGGTCCGCGCAGGTCGAGGTAGTGGGAGAGCTGCGCGGCGATGAAGTTCTGCGCCATCCCGCTGATCGAGTGCGGGCCCGCGGTGCCGTGGTGCGCACCGAAGTTCGCCGCCCGGGAGCCCGCGAAGACCCCCACGCGGCCGCCCGCGACCTGCTCGGGGGTGAGCCCGGCGTCGGCCAGGCACTCCGCGCCGGTCTCCAGGACCTGGCGCACCAGGGGGTCGACGTAGGGGGCGCCGGCCGGGTCGAGCCGGAAGTGGTCCGGGTCGAAGTCCTCGATGCCGTCGAGGAAGCCGCCCCACTTGCTGACGGTGGTGCCGGGCCGCGGTTCGGGCCGCCAGAACCGGTCCGGGTCCCAGCGGGACGGCGGCACCTCGGTCACCGAGTCCGTCCCGGAGAGCAGGTTCCGCCAGAACGCCCGGTGGTCGGGGGCGCCGGGGAAGTGAGCGGCCATGCCGATGACGGCGATGCCGTCCTTGGCCACGGACGCTCCGGACGCGAACGTCGGCGCCGCGGCGGCGGTTCCGGCCCGTCCGGTCGCTTCCGCGACCGCCACGGTGGCCGGAGTACCGGCCGGCATGGCCGGGGTGCCGGCCGGGGCCGGGGCGCCGGCCGGCGTAGCCGGATTACCGCCCGGAGCCGGGGTCGGAGTACCGGCCGTCGCGGCCGGGTGGGTACCGGCCGGCGCGGCCGGGCTACCGGCCACGGGCGGGGTGAGGGCCGGGAACGCAGCCTCCGGCACCTGGTCCCGCAGAGCCTTGGCGAGGAGCGTCACGGTCGGGTTCTCGAGCACCGCCGACGGCTCCGCGACGACGCCGAGTTCCCGTTCCAGCGCGGCGAGGATCTGGGCGACCATGATGGAGTCCACGCCCAGGTCGGCGAAGTCCTCGTCCGGGCCGACCCGGGCGGGGTCCAGCCGGAGCGTCGAGGCGATCACCTCGGTCACCCGCCGCACGAGGCCGTCCCCGGCCGGGACGGCGCGCGTCGCTTCCGCCGGGGCGGAGGCGGCCGGCGCGTCGTCGCGGCGGCCGGGGGCGGGTACCGCGAGCAGCGCGCCGGCGTCGAACGTGCCGGCGTCCACGACGCACGGCAGCACCACCGGGTCACTCCCGGTCATCGCCCGGTCCAGCAGGTCCAGCGCCGCTTCCGGGTCGAGGGTCCGCAGACCGAGGTCCCGGTACGCCGGGGTGTCGACCTCGGGCATGCCGGCCGAGCGCCAGCTCGGCCACTGCACCGACCTGACGACGACGTCACCGGTGGCGGCCCGGTACTCGGCGACCCGGTCCAGTACGGAGTTGGCGAGCGCGTAGTCGCTCATGCCCACCGCCAGCGCGGGCACCTGGCCGGCGACGGACGAGTACAGCACGACGAACCGCAGCGGATCGTCCGCGCAACCGTCCAGAACGGCCTGGAGGCCGGCCGTCTTCGGCTCCAGCACCCGCTGGATGTCCTCGGTCCGCTTGCCGATGAAGGCCGGGTCGCGCATCACCCCGAGCCCGGCGCAGTGCACGATCCCGGCGATCGGGCCCAGCTCGCGCCGGGCGCGGTCCAGGACCTCGCCGACGCGCTCCAGCGGGGCGGTCTCCACCGCGATCCGCACGCCCGGGCGGCTCAGTGCCGTGAGGTCGCGCAGCCGCGCCGCCAGCGCCGGGTCGGTGCCGGGGTCGGCGAGGAGCGCGGGCCACGCGTCGCGGGCGGGCAGCGGGGAACGGCCGAGCAGGACGAGCCGGTCGGCTCCCCGCTCGATGAGCCGGGCCGCGACCAGCCGGCCCAGGGCGCCCGTCCCGCCGGTGACGACGACCGTACGGCCGGCCAGGTCCGCCGACCAGTCGGCGGACGGCGTGACCGGCTCGGCCGGGCGCAGCACCGGCCGGTGCCGTGTGCCCGCCCGTACACAGGCCTCGGTCACCGGGTCGGAGGCGGCGAGTTCGGCGGTGACCGCCGCCCGCACCGCGTCAGGCGCAAGGGTGTCGAGGTCGAGGGTGCGGGCGAACACGCCGCGGTACTCGGCCGTGAGCATCCGGACGAGGCCGGCGAACGCGGCGCCGCGCAGCGTCGGCCGCTCGGCCCGGAACGTGGTCAGGCCATGGGTCAGGTGCAGGTAGCCGAAGCCGCGGGTCCGGTTCGCGGTGACCAGCTCGCGCAGCAGCGCGATCCGGGGCCAGTCGGCCTCCGGCACCGTGACCGGCGTGGCCGACATGTCGACCATGTCGACGACGGCGGCCATGTGGCGTGCCGACTCCGCGATCCGCGCGAGGGTGGCGTCGTCGGCGTCACCGTCCAGCCGGACCACGGTGGCGGCGGGGCCGAACGCCGCCGTGGCGACGGGCTCGGTCTCGGCGCTGACGAGCACCATGAGCCGGTCCGGCAGGTCGCCCTGGGGCAGCGGCGCGGCCTCCCAGTCCTTCACCAGCAGCAGCGAGGTGTCCTGCCGCTCCCCCGGTGCCTCGGGGGCGTCACCGGCGGTGAGCCAGTGCCGTTCGCGGGCGAACGGGTAGGTGGGCAGGGACGTGAGCGGCGGGCGGTCGGAGCGCAGGGCGCTCCAGTCGATGTCGGCGCCGCCCTGCCACAGGCGCGCGATCCGGTCGAGGTTTCCCTCACGGATCAGGCGGGCCAGGTAACTGGCGCCTTCCGGCTCGGACAGCCACGCGTGGTCGCCGTCCGCACCGCCCCGGTCGCCGGCACCGTCGCCGTCGACGAAGGCGGTCAGCCGCGCGCGCAGGTCGTCGATCGAGTCGGTGACGACGGCGAGGCGGGCCGCCATGGGGATCCGGCCGACCTGGGAGGTGTACGCGAGTGAGGACAGCGGCGGTGTCTCCCCGTCGAGGAAGGCGGCCGTGGCCGCGGCGTAGCGGCGCAGCGCGTCCTCGTCGCGGGCGGACAGCACGAACACCTCGCGGGCCGCCGGTGCCGGGGCGGTCGGTGCCGTGGTGGGTGCCTCCTCCAGGACGATGTGCGCGTTGACGCCGCCGAAGCCGAAGGAACTGACGCCGGCGCGCAGCGGCAGGGGCGCGCCGCTCGCGTCCGTGGGCGCCCACGGGGTCGTCTCCCGTACCGGGCGGAAGGGGGTGCCGGTGAGGTCGATCAGCGGGTTGAGCGTCCGCAGGTGCAGCGTCGGCGGCAGGGTCCGGTGGCGCATGGCCTGCACCACCTTGATCACACCGGCGACGCCCGCGGCGGGTTCCAGATGGCCGATGTTGCTCTTGACGGTGCCGATGCCGCACGCGGTGGCGGGCCCGGTGGCCAGGGTCCGGTGGGCGCGGGCGAGGCCGTCGATCTCCACCGGGTCGCCGAGCGCGGTGCCGGTGCCGTGGAGTTCGGTGTAGGAGACCGTCTCGACCGGTACGCCCGCGTCCCGGTAGGCGTCGACCAGCAGGTCGGCCTGGGCGAGCGGGTTGGGGGCGGTCAGCGAGGACGCGTGTCCGCCGTGGTTGACGGCGCTGCCGCGGATCACCGCGTGCACCCGGTCGCCGTCGGCGAGGGCGCGGGAGAGCGGCTTGAGGACGAGGACGCCCACGCCCTCTCCCTTGACGTAGCCGTCGGCCCGGGCGTCGAGCGCCTTGCAGCGGCCGTCCGGGGAGAGCACGCCGAGCTGGTTGCCGGCCACGACGGTCTGCGGCGTCAGCACCAGGCTCACGCCGCCGGCGATGGCCAGTTCGCTCTCGCCGTCGCGCAGGGCGCGGACGGCGCGGTGCAGTGCCACCAGGGAGCTGGAGCAGGCGGTGTCGATGCTCTCGCTCGGGCCCCTGAGGTCGAGCAGGTAGGAGACGCGGTTGGCCAGGATGGTCCGTGCCAGCCCGGTGCCGGCGTGCGGGTTGACCTGTTCGCCGCGCAGGACCATCGACTCGTAGTCGTTGAACTGCACGCCCGCGAACACGCAGACCCGGCGGCCGGCGAGCCGGTCCGGTCGGCAGCCGGCGTCCTCCAGCGCCGCCCACGTCTGTTCGAGGAACAGCCGGTGCTGCGGGTCCATGACCTCGGCCTCGGCGGGCGAGATCTTGAAGAACCGCGCGTCGAAGCGGTCGACGTCGCTGAGGAAGCCGCCCCACCGGGCGGTGCCGCCGAAGCGCCGGGACACCTCCTGCCAGTCCCACCGGTCGGCGGGGGTCTCGGTGATCAGGTCCCGGCCGTCGGCGAGGTTCCGCCAGAACGCCTCCACGTCCGGGGAGTCGGGGAACCGGCCGGCCATGCCGATGATGGCGATGGCGTCGTCCGGATCCGCGGGGGCCGAGGAGGCCGAGGGAGCCGGGGCGGCGGGTGCCTGGGGGGCGGGTGCCGGGGCGGCCACCGCTTCCGGCCGGGTGGCCGGGGGCGCGTCCGTGTCCAGCAGGGCGGGGTGTTCGGCCAGGAGGTGCCGGGCGAGCTTGTCGACCGTGTTGGCGCCGAACAGCGTCGTCGTCGGCACCGTCACGCCGTAGGTCTCCTCCAGGGCCACGGAGAGGGACTGGAGCCCGAAGGAGTCCAGGCCGTACTCGCCGAAACCGGCCTCCGGGTCGAGGGCCGAGGGCGCCAGGCCGAGCAGCTCGGCGACCATCGTCCGCAGCCGGGCGGCCAGTTCACCGGCGGCCTGTGGCGCGGCCGACGGCACGGGCGGCTGTGCGGCCGACGGTGACGGGGGCGCCGGGCGTGCGGGGTCCGGGCGGCCTTGGCGGTCGTTCTCCCGGATCCGCATGGCCTCGATCCGCTCGCGCATCCGCTCCGGCTCTCCCGGCAGCACGGCGATCTGGGGGTGCCCCAGGCGCAGGACGAGGTCGAGCAGGCGCTCGCCCTCCTCGGCCTCCAGGTAGCGGAAGCCGGTGCCGGCGAGGTAGCGGCGCTCGTCCTCGGGGTCCACGTGCATGCCCCCGGCACGCCACATGGGCCAGTCGATCGAGACCGTCCGGCCGCTGCGGCGGCCCGCCGAGCGCAGTCTCTCGCGCTCCTCGGCGAACCCGTCGAGGAAGCGGGCGCCCACGGCGTAGTCGACGAGTCCGTAGTCGCCGAGCTGGCCGGCCAGCGACGAGTAGAGGACGAACGCCTCCAGCGGTTCGTCACGGGTCACCTCGTCGAGCACCCGGGTGCCCTCGAAGCGGGCCCGCAGGTGGGCGCGGAACTCCGCGACGTCCTTGCCGGGCAGGGGCGTCCGTGAGGCCGTCGCGGCGAGGTGGAAGACGCCGTGCAGCGCGCCCCACCGGTCCTTGACGGCCGTCACGACCTCGGCCATGGCGGCGGGGTCGGTGACGGAGGCCTGGAAGTACTCGACCTCACCGAGGGCGCGCAGTCCGGCCAGTTCCCGGGCGCGGTCCGCGGCGGGCGAGCGGCCGGTGAGGGCCACCCGGGCGCCGCGCGCCAGCAGGGTACGGGCGAGCAGCAGGCCGAGTCCGCCGGTGCCGCCGGTCACCAGGTGGACGCCGTCGGGGCGCAGCGGCGTGGCGACGGCGGGCAGCGCGGCGACCTCCGTCAGGGCGCGTACGGTGCGGCCGGTGGCCGAGAGCCGGACCGCGGCCGAGGTGAGCCGTTCGGCCGTGACCTCGGCGAGCAGGGCGGCCGTCCCGACGCGGCCCGCGACGCGGACGACGCCCAGGGCCGTGCCGGGCAGGGCGGCGCGCAGCGAGGTGTCGAAGCCGCCCCAGGCCTCCGCCATGGCCCCCTCGGGCACGAGGACCTGGATCCGGGTGGCGGCGCGGGAGACCGTCATGGCCTGGGCGAGCAGGTAGAGCGACGCGATGCCGAGGTCCTCGCGGTCCGGTTCGAGCAGCGGCCACTGGTGCACGATCCGGTCGGCCGGGGTGGCGAGCAGCCGGGCGTAGTCCTCCGCCTCGCCGGGGCGGATCGTGACGGTGGAGCCGTCGTCGGCGTACGCGGAACCGGGCCGCACATGGACGGCGCCGGGCACCGGCAGGTCGCCGAAGACCAGCACCCGGCCGGTGAACGGCGCGGCGGGCGGCACGGGTTCGGCCGTCCACGCGGCCGTGTAGAGGCTGACGGGCGCGGTGTCATCGGGGACGGGCACCGGGTCGGCCGTGTCACCGGAGGCGGGCACAGGGGCGCCGTCGGTGAACCAGTGCCGTTCGGCGGCGAAGGGGTACGCGGGCAGGGAACGCCGGCGCGGCGCCGGGTGCCACCGGGCGGACCAGTCGATCGCCCGGCCCCGGACCCAGGCGGCGGCGGTGTCCTCGTCGCCGTGGCCGTCGAACGGCGACCTGTCGGCGTGCCGGTCGACGTGGCCGAGGTGGATGCCGGAGGTGTCCCCGGCGAGGAAGCGCCGGAGGGTGGCCACCGCGTGCGCACCGGACGCGGCGGTGAACGCCAGGCGTTCGGCGTGTTCCGCGCGGCCGGTCTGGAGCGTGTGGGCGGTGCCGGCGAGGTCGTGCGCCCAGGTGTCCGAGGCGTCGACGAACGCCCGCGCGTAGGCGCGCAGCCGCTCCGGGTCGCGGGCGGAGAGGGCGAAGACGGCGGGGCCGTCGGCCGGTACCGGCTCGTCGGCCGGGTACTCCTCCAGCACGACGTGGGCGTTGACGCCGCCGTAGCCGAACGAGCTGACCCCGGCGCGGCGTGGCACGCCGGGTGCGGCGGGCGCCCAGTCACGGCCGCCCACCGCGATCTCGAACGCCGTTCCCTCCAGGGCGAGGTGGGGGTTCAGCTCCGGGCCGTGCGGGTCGCCGGTGATGCGCCCGTGGCGCATCGACAGCAGCACGCGCAGGACCGCGGCGATGCCCGCCGCCGGTTCGAGGTGGCCGATGGTGTTCTTCAGCGCGCCGAGGGCGCAGTGCGGGGCGGCCGGTGCGGGGTGGCCCCAGTCGCGGTACAGCTCGGCGAACGCCTGGCGCAGGCCGTTGGTCTCGGCGGGGTCGCCGATGACCGTCCCGGTGCCGTGCGTCTCGATGTAGCCGATGGTCGCCGGGTCGACGCCCGCCTCGCGGTGGGCGCGCACGATGACCTCGGCCTGGGCGCGCGGGTTGGGGGCGGTCAGGGAGTTGGAACGGCCGCCGTGGTTGACGGCGGTGCCGCGCAGGACGGCGAGGACGGGGTTGCCGTCGGCGCGGGCGCGGCTGAGCCGCTTGAGCACGACGGCGCCGACGCCCTCACCGCGTACGTATCCCGCGGCGTCCTTGTCGAAGGCCCGGCCCACCCCGTCGGGGCTGAGCATGCCCGCCCGTTCGAGGGAGGCGAAGGTCAGGGGCGACAGCATGAGGCTGACGCCGCCCGCGATCACCGTGTCGCAGTGGCCGAGCCGCAGTGCCTCCGCCGCGCGGTGCAGGGCCACGAGCGAGCTGGAGCAGGCCGTGTCCACGGGTTCGCTGGGGCCGCGCAGGTCCAGGTGGTAGGAGACGCGGTTGGCCAGCATGGACGGGGTCAGGCCGGTCGAGGAGTACGCGTCGGTGGCCGTGCCGGAGCGCTGTACCAGTTCGGCGTACTCGGACGAGCCGACGCCGACGAACAGTCCGGTGTCGGTGCCGGCGAGGCCGGCCGGGT
The DNA here is from genome assembly GCF_055582085.1 of Streptomyces sp. NPDC042259. Taxonomy (NCBI): domain Bacteria; kingdom Bacillati; phylum Actinomycetota; class Actinomycetes; order Kitasatosporales; family Streptomycetaceae; genus Streptomyces; species Streptomyces sp. NPDC042259. Next base: position 640,345 of record NZ_JBVJDW010000002.1, read on the forward strand.
CGATGCCCGCGTCCTCCAGTGCCGTCCACACGGTGCGCAGCAGCAGCCGCTGGCGGGGGTCCATCCACCGGGCCTCGCGCGGGGAGATGCCGAAGAACAGCGGGTCGAAGCGGTCGATGTCCGGCATGAAGCCGGCCCGGGTGATCCGGGTCCGGTCGGGGTGGTGCGCCGGGTCGCCGTAGTGCGCGCGGCTGTCCCAGCGGTCCTCGGGCACCTCGGTGAACAGGTCGCCGCCGCGCTGCAGGCCGGACCAGAACGCGTCCAGGTCCCGGGCGCCGGGCAGGGTGCCCGCCATGCCGACGATCACGACCGGGTCGTCGGCGGCCCGGGCGTCCGCCGCGGGGCGGACCGGGGCCGGGTGGGTCGAGGCGGGGTGGGCCGGGTCGGGGCCGGGCTCGGCCGGGGCCGCCGCGGCGACGGCGTCGGGGTGTTCCCGTTCCAGCCACTCGGCGAGCGCCGCCGGGGTGGGCGTGGCGAGCAGCTGGTCGGGCCCGACGGGCACGCCGAAGGCGTTCGCGACGTCGTCGGCGAAGCGGATCAGGCTCAGCGAGTCCAGGCCGTGTTCGTGGAAGGAGCCGGCCGGGTCGAGGTCGGTCACCGGGTAGCCGCTGACCGTGCCCAGCAGCCGCAGCAGGGTGTCGAGGGAGCGGGCGGGACGCGGGCGGGCGGTCCCGGCCGGGCCGGTCGCCAGGGCCGGGGCGGCCGGGGTGACGGCGTCGATCCAGCAGCGGGTGCGGGCGAACGGGTAGCCGGGCAGGGACAGCGGGCTCACCGGACCCTGGTGGGCGGCCGCCCAGTCGAAGACCTCGCCCGCCACCCAGCGGCGGGCCACGCCGTCGGGGTCGGCCGGCGCGGGCACGGTGGCCGTTCCGGGTTCGGCGGTCACCACGGCGGTGTGGCCGGCGGGCCGGCCGGCGAGGAACGCCTCGAGTGCCTCGGTGAGTTCTCCCGCCGACCGCGCGACGACGGCGAAGCGGTGGGCCAGGGGCTCCCGGCCGGTCTGGAGCGTGTACGCCAGCCGGCCGAGGTCGACGCCGGCGCCGCCGGCGCGTCCGGCCAGCTCGCGCAGGGTCGTCCCGCCGTGCACGGTGCCCGGGCGGACGAAGTCGCCGAGGCCGATCAGCCGCACCATGGTGGCCGGGTCCAGGCCCAGTTCGTCGAGCGGTTCGTCGACGGCCGTGACGGGGACGCCGGCCGCGGTGGCGATGTCCTGGGGGTCGGCACCGGTTCCGGCCGTCCGCAGCCAGGTCAGCATACGTTCGACGACGCGGCGCAGTGCCTCGGCGTCGCGGGCGGAGAACGGGAAGACGGCCGGTCCGCCCGTGGCGCCGGGCCGGGTGTCCTGCCGGTACTCCTCGACCACCAGGTGGGCGTTGGAGCCGCCGGCGCCGAAGGCGCTGATGCCCGCGCGCAGCGGCTCGGCGCCCGTCCAGGGGGTGAGTTCCCGCTGCACGCGGAACGGCACCGCGCTCCAGTCGACGGCCGGGTTGAGGCGCTCGGCGTGCAGCGACGGCGCCAGCTCGCGGGCCCGCATCTGCAGCAGGACCTTGGTGAGGGCGGCTATGCCCGCGGCGGATTCCAGGTGGCCCACGGAGGACTTCACCGAGCCGAGGGCGACCGACCCCGCCGGCAGGTCGCCGAAGGCCCGGACCAGTCCGGCCACCTCGGTCGGGTCGCCCAGCGCGGTTCCGGTTCCGTGTGCCTCCACGTACGAGACGCTCGCCGGGTCGACGCCGGCTCCGCGCAGCGCCTGGGCGATGACCTCGCCCTGGGCGCCGGGGTTCGGGACGGCGTAGCCGCCCGTCTTGCCGCCGTGGTTGACGGCCCCGGCGAGGATCACGCCGAGGATCCGGTCGCCGTCGCGCTCCGCCGCCGCCAGCGGCTTGAGCAGGACGGCGCCGACGCCTTCGCCGGGCACCATCCCGTCGCCGTCGGCCGCGAAGCTGCGGCACCGGCCGCTGTCCCCGGTGAAGCCGCCGGCCGCGAGCTGGCGGTACTTGCGCGGGTGCGGGGTGAGGTTGACGCCGCCGGCGAGCGCGTAGTCCGCCTGGCCGGCCGCCAGGGCCTCGCAGGCGAGGTGGATGGCCGTGAGCGACGACGAGCACATCGTGTCGACGGCGAGGCTCGGCCCGTTGAAGTCGAAGAAGTAGGAGACCCGGTTGGCGATGGAGGCGTACCCCATGCCGCCCGCGAGGCCCCGCTCGTCCTCGAACAGCTGGTAGTGGCCGTACATGACGCCCGTGTACACGCCGACGCGGCTGCCGCGCAGCCGGGCCCGGGTGTAGCCCGCGTCCTCCAGCGCGTGCCAGGAGGTCTGCAGGAACAGGCGTTCCTGCGGGTCGGTCAGTTCGGCCTCGCGCAGCGACATCTGGAAGAAACGGGGGTCGAATTCGTCGATGCCGTCGAGGAAGCCGCCCCAGCGGCTGGTGCTCTGCCCGTCCGCCGTCAGGGTGGCGGGGTCCCACCGGTCGGCCGGCACCTCGCGCACGCAGTCGCGGCCGGCGCGCAGGTTCGCCCAGAACGCGTCGGGGTCGTCGGCCAGCGGGTAGCGGCCGGCGACGCCGATGACCGCGATGCGCCGGTCCGCCTCCGCGGCGGGCTCCGACGGACGGTCGGAGGCGCGCACGGCCGGGTGCGCGGCCACGGCGGGCTCCCGTACGGCGGGCTCCGCCGCGGCGGGCGCCTCGGGCAGCAGGGCGCGCACCTGGTCGGCATGCCGCTCGACCAGGTAGTCGGCGACCTCACGGACGGTCGGATACTCGAAGAGCAGCGTCGCGGGCAGCTCTCCCACGCGCTCGGACAGCAGGTCCACGATGCGGGCCACGGTCAGCGAGTCGACGCCGAAGTTCTCGTACGTCTCGTCGAGCCAGAGCCGGTCGCGGGGGACCTGGAGGATCTCCACGAAGGCGTCCTTGACGTACTCCCGGGCGGCCTCCACCAGCGCGTCGGCGTTCTCGCCGGACGGCGCCGGGGGCGCCGCATGCGTGGCGGCCGGCGCCGGCTCCTGGGCCCGCGGGGTGACCGCGGCCGTCGTGGGGTGGGCCGCCGGGGCGGTGCCCGGTGCCGTCTCCGCGACCACCACGTGCTGGCTCAGCCCCTCGTCGGCCGGCAGCGCCCGGCTGCGGGCGAAACCGGCGAGCGCGAGGGCCTTGCGCCAGCCGGGCGCGGAGAGCAGCGGGGAGCCGGGCAGGCGCAGTTCGGCGTCCTGGTGCAGCCACCAGCCGTCGAGCAGGCCGAAGGTGAGCGTGGCGGTCAGGACGTTGCTGCTGGCCTCGTTGAGGACCAGCCGCCCGCCGGGCTTGAGCAGCCGGGCCACCGCACGCAGGGTGTGCAGCAGGTCGGAGGTCGCGTGCAGGACGTTGGCCGCCACGACCAGGTCGGCGCTGCCGGGCTCGAACCCCTGGGCCACCGGGTCGCCCGAGATGTCGAGCTGCTGGAAGCGGACGTAGGGGTGCGTCGCGGCGAACCGCTGCTTCCCGTTCTGCAGGAAGGCGCGGGAGATGTCGGTGTAGACGTAGGTCACGTCCGCGCCGGTGGCGTCGAGCGCCGGGAGCACGCTGGCGGTGGTGCCGCCGGTGCCCGCCCCGATCTCGACGATGGTGACGGGGCCGGTGTGGCCGGACAGGCCGTCGGTGACCGCGCCGACCACGAGTTCGTTGGCGCGGTCGACGACCGGGCTGCCCCGGTAGGCGCCTTCGACGAGGGCGGTCGAGCCGCCCGGGAACATCACGTCGGTGGCGCGGACGCTGCCGCGCATCACCTTGAACAGGTTCCGCATGCACGGGAGCAGCAGCCGGTCGAAGCGGTTCAGCGCCGGCTTGGCCTCGCAGAGCGCGACGAGGTCGCCCTCGGGGTCCTCGGGGCTCTGGCGGCCGGCGGGGGTGAGGTGCCCGCCGTCGTCGTTCAGGTAGCCCGCCTCGGTCAGTTGCCGCAGCAGCTCGGCGAAGAGCCTGCCCTGGGCGGGCAGGACGCGCAGTCGCTCCGCGAGGGTCGCGGCGGTCCACCGCTCGCCCCGGCCGAGGAACACGCCCTCCTGCCGGAAGAGCGTCCACAGCCAGCCGCACATGACCTCGGTCAGCCGGGCGTCGTCGGCCTCGGTGAGCAGCCGGGCGACCGGGGGGAGGGCCGTGAGCGACGGCACCAGGGACGTGTCGTCCGAGGGTGCCCCGGCGGTCGCGTCGGGGTGCGTCCGGTTCTTCGGGGCGGGTTCCACGCCGACGGCGGCGAGGGCGGAGGCGTCCGCCTTGACCACGATGACCTGCCGGTCCGGTCGGCCCAGCACGGCGTGCACGGCGGCCATTCCCTCCTCCGGGGTGATGGAGTGGATCCCGGTGGCCGCGAGCCGGCTGCGGTGGCGTTCGTCGGCGACGATGCCGACGGTTCCCCAGTAACCCCAGTTGATCACGGCGACCTTGGCGCCCAGTACCCCGTCGAGGTGGTGGGCGAAGGCGTCCTCGAAGGTCGAGCCGGCCGCGTAGTTGCCCTGCCCGGCGCTGCCGGAGAGCGCGACCGCCGAGGAGAAGAACAGGACGAAGTCCAGGTCGGCCGCGCCGTCGAGCGCGGCGTGCAGGGCGACGGAGGTGCGGGTCTTGGCCTCCAGGACCGAACGGAAGGTCTCCTCCGTCATGGTGGCGACGGTCTGGTCCCGCAGGACGATCGTGGCGTGGAAGACGCCGTGCGGGGCGCCGTGCTTCGTGCGCGTCCACGCGACCGCCTCGTGCAGGGCGGCGGGGTCCGTCGCGTCGGCCCGGCGGTAGGAGACCAGGGTGCCGCTCGGGTCGATGGCGCGCAGCCGGTCCCGGCGGGCGGTGTCCAGTTCGCCGCGGCCGAGCAGCACGACCTTCGCCCGGTACGTGCGCACGAGCCAGTCGGTGAGTTCGAGGCCGATGCCGCCGGCCCCGCCGAGGATCAGGTAGGTGCCGCCGTGGCGGATCCGCTCCTGGGCGGGCGTGGCCGGGGCCGGGGCCAGCCGGCGGTGGTGGAGCACCCCGCCGCGCAGTGCGTACGGGCCGCCGGCGGGGACGTCGAGGACGGCCGCGGACGGCCGGTCGGCCGACGAGCGGTCGACGACGGCCACGCGCCAGCGCGGGTGTTCCTGGGCCAGCGACAGGGCGAGGCCGTGCAGGCTGGCCGCGTACGGGTTGCCGACCGGCTCGGCGGCCGTGGCGAGCGCGTCCTCGGTGACCACGGTGAGCCGGACGGAGGAGCCGAGCCGCTGCAGGACCTTGGCGAGCCGGAACAGGGTGAGGACGCCCCGCTCCTGGGCGGCTTCGAGGGCGTCGACGTCGTCGGTCCGCGCGCCCCCGCCGGGGCCGAGGAGGATGACGTGGTCGGGCCGGCCGGTCGCGGTGGCGACCCGGTCGTGGTCCAGTTCGACGACGGTGCCGCCCAGGCGTGCCGTCAGGGCCGCCGCCAGCTCCGCGGACTCCGGGCCGCGGACCAGCCAGGTGGTTCCGCCGGCCGGGGCCGGCTCCGGCGCGGACAGCGCGGACCAGCGCGGCACGTACATCAGCTCGTCCGCCGACACCGCCGGCACCGCCGCCGCGGCCTGCGGGGCCGCCGTGCCCGGGGCGGGCCGCAGCGACAGGTCCCGCAGCCGGGCGCTGACGCGTCCGGCGTCGTCGGTCAGGGTCAGTTCGTAGCGGTCGGCGCCGACGGTCCGCACGTGCGCGTAACCGAGGTCCGTCACCGGGGCGAAGACCTCGGCGGCGGTGAGGGCGAAGGGCACCATGGCGGGACCGGCACTCCGGTCCCGCAGCACCGCGAACGCGTGCAACGCGCCGTCGACCAGCGAGGGGTGGAGGGCGCAGCCGTCGAAGCGGGCCGCCTCGGCGGGGAGCCGCAGCCGCACCAGGGCTTCGCCGTCGCCCACGGCGACCCACTCCACGGCCCGCAGGGCGGGGCCGTAGACCAGCCCGGCCGCGGCGAGGTCCGCGTAGATGGCGGCGCCCTCGTGACGCCGGCTCAGCCGGGCCCGGAGGGTGTCGATGGCGAGGGTTTCCGGGGCGTGCGCGGGCAGGGCGTCGACGCGGCCCTCGGCGAGCAGTTCGCCGTCACCGTCGCGCAGGTCGAAGACCAGGCCGTGGTCACCGCGGCGCAGCCGGGTCCTGGCCGCACGCTCGGTGCCGGCCACGACGAGGGGGCGCAGCCACCGGACGTGGGCCAGCGTGATCCGCTGCCCCGCCCCGGCCGCCTCGGCCGCCGCGCGGGCCATTTCCAGCACGGCCGCGGCGGGCAGCAGACGGATGTCGCCGACCCGGTGACCGTCGATGTAGGGGTGGTCGGGGCCGAAGACCGTCCGGTAGGTCAGCCCGTCCAGGCTGTCCGCCGGGTCGACCTCGTCCAGCAGCGGGTGCCCGGCGCGGGGCGCGGCCTGGACCGGGCCCGGCTGCGCGGGCGGCGACCAGATGGTGTCGGTGAGCCAGCAGCGCAATTCCTCGAACGGGTAGCCGGGCAGCGGTACGCGCCGTCCTCGCGTCTCGGGCCAGTCGACCGTGGCACCGGCGGCCCAGGCGGCGGCGATGTCCGCCGGGGCGGTGCCGGCGGGCGCCGCGGCGCGGGACGCCTTGCGGCCGCGCGCGCTGCCGGTCCAGACGCCCTCCGGGTCGCTCCCGCGCAGTCTGGCCACCAGCTCGGTGACGGTGGAGGCCGACACGACCATCCGGTCCGCCCACTCCTCACGTCCCCGCTGGAGCGTGAACGCCACGTCCGCAAGGCGCGGGCGCGGGTCGCTCTCGAGGGCGTCCGCCAGTTCGGCGGCGAGCACCGGCAGCCGCTCGGGTGCCTTGGCGGAGAGGGGGAACAGCCACGGGCCGTGCTCGTCGTCGTCCGCCGGGTCCGCCGCGCTCGGCTGGTACTCCTCCACGACGAGGTGGGCGTTGGCGCCGCCCGCGCCGAAGGAGCTGATGCCCGCCCGCCGGGGGGTGCCCGCGCTCCGGGGCCACGGGGCCAGGTCGCGCTGCACGCGCAGCGGGGTCGAGTCGAAGTCGATGTTCGGGTTCAGCGGGTCCGCGTGCAGCGACGGCACGAGTTCGCCGTGCCGCATCTGCAGCAGCACCTTGCACAGCCCGGCCATGCCGGAGGCGGATTCGAGGTGGCCGACGTTGGACTTGACCGAGCCGATCGGCAGGGTGCGCGACGACGGGACGGCCGTGCCCAGCGCCCGGGCGAGGCCGCGGATCTCCACCGGGTCGCCGAGGGCGGTGCCCGTGCCGTGCGCCTCCAGGTAGCCGAGCGACGCCGGGTCGACGCCGGCCTGCTCCAGTGCCTGGGCGACCAGCTCGCCCTGGGCGACGGGGTTGGGCACGGTGAAGCCGTTGGTCCGGCCGCCGTGGTTGACGCTGGAGCCGAGGATGACGCCGTGGATGTGGTCGCCGTCGCGGACGGCGTCCGCCAACGGCCGCAGCAGCACCGCGCCGACGCCCTCGCCGGGCACGTAACCGTCGCCGTCCGCGCCGAAGCTGCGGCACCGGCCGTCGCTGGAGGTGAACTGGCCCTGGCCCAGGAAGCGGTACTTGTACGGGTGGGCGTGCAGATTGACACCGCCGGCGACGGCCAGGTCGGTGTCACCGGCCCGCAGGTCGCGCACGGCCAGGTGGATCGCGGTCAGCGAGGAGGAACACATCGTGTCCACGCCCAGACTGGGGCCGGTCAGGCCCAGGGTGTACGAGACGCGGTTGGCGATCGACGCGTGCGAGGAGGCGCCGATCCGGCCGTCCTCGGCCTCGTGCAGCTGGTACAGCCCGTACATCGCGCCCACGTAGACGCCGACGCGGTGGGCGCGCAGGTCGGCACGGGTGCGGCCGGCGTTCTCCATGGCGTGCCAGGCCGTCTGGAGGAACAGCCGCTCCTGCGGGTCGATGATCTCCGCCTCGCGGGGCGAGACGCCGAAGAACAGCGGGTCGAACTTGTCGATGCCGCGCAGGAAGCTGCCCCACCGGCTGTAGCGGGCGGCGCGGTCGGCGGGGGTGGCCTGGTCGTAGTCGCGCCAGTCCCAGCGGTCCGCCGGGATCTCGGTGACCAGGTCCCGGCCCGCCCTCAGGTTGTCCCAGAACGCCTCCAGCGTGTCCGACTCGGCGAACCGCGCGGCGACGCCCACGATGGCGATGGCCATGGGGCCGGGCGGGGCGGGGGCGACGGCCGCCGGCGTCACCGTGGCGGGAGCCGCGGCGACGGGAGAGGGCGCGGGGGCCGCGACGGCGGGCGCGGGCGTGGGGGCCACGGGCGCGGGGGCGGCGGGCGCGGGAGTGGGGGCCTCGGCCGCGGCCGTCAGTTCCGTGATCCGGGCGCCGTGGTGCTCGGTGAACCAGTCGGTGAGCGCGCGCAGGTTCTGGTACTCGAAGAACAGCGTCTTCGGCAGCGACCCGAAGTGCTCCTCCAGCCGCCGGGTCAGGTCCATGATCAGGAGCGAGTCGATGCCGTACTGCTCGAACGCCGTGTCGGCCTCGATCTCCTCCGGCGGGAAGTCGAACACCTCGGCGAGCACCCCGCGCAGGAAGTCCTCGGCCGCGCCCTCGGCCGCCGGTTCCGCGCTCACCGCACCGGGCCGTGCCGGCTGCGCGGCCGGTTCCGGTGCCGGCGCGTCGAGTACCTCCCGCAGGCGCGCGAGGTTGCCGTGCGCGACCAGGACGTGGTCGCCGTCGTGACCCAGCGCCCGGTCGAAGGCGGTCAGCGCGGCGCTCGTCGGCAGGGCCACCAGCCCGACCTGACGGGCCATCCGGGCCGCCGTGGCGTCGTCGGCGTCGACGCGTATGCCGCCGTCGGCCCACAGCGACCAGAGCACCGAGAGGCTGCGGCCGGGCCGGTCGCTGTCGCGCCGCCACGCGGTGAACGCGTCGAGGAAGCGGTTGGCGTAGGCGTAGTCGGTCTGCCCGGGGCTGCCGGCGGCGCCGGACATGGAGGAGAAGGCGACGAAGAAGTCCAGCGGATCGTCCGCGGTGGCCCGGTCCAGCTCCAGGGTGCCGCGCACCTTGGGCGCCAGCACGGCGGCGCTCTCCTCGTCGGTCTTGCGGATCAGCAGCGCGTCGCGGGTGGTCCCGGCGAGGTGCAGCACACCGTGGATCGGTCCGAACGCGGCGTGGACCCGTTCGACGAGGTCCGCCGCGGCGCCCGGGGCGCCCAGGTCCGCCTGCAGGTAGTGCGCGTCGAGACCGGCGGCGCGCAGGGCGGCGAGGTCGGCCGTCGCCGAACGCCCCGTCAGGACGTAACGGGCGGTACCCCCCAGGTGGGTGACGAGGTGCCGGCCGATGGCCCCGGCACCGCCGGTGACCAGCACGGTGCCGCGCGGTGCGAGCGGGGCGGCGGCCGGCTCGACGCTCTCCCAGCGCGGGACCTGACGGCCGTCGGCCGTGTAGCGGACCCGGAATTCGTGCGGGCCGCGTGCCTCGGTGGCGACGGCGTCGGCGAGGGAGGCCGTGCCGGGCTCGATCACCGCGACGCGGAACTCCGGGTGCTCGTGGAAGAGGGAGCGCGCGAACCCGTCGAGGGCGTACACCCGCGCGTCCTCGGCCCCGCCCGTCGGGCGGAAGACGTGCAGCACCCGCACCGGCCGCCGGTCCGGCTGCGCCGACCAGGCGCGGAAGAGCCGCAGCAGTCCGGGCAGCGGGTCGCCGTCCACGGCGCGTACGACGAGGAGTTCCTCGGCGCGGGGGAAGAGGGCGTCCTCGGTGGTCCGCTCGGCGCCGGGGAGGGTTCCCTCGCCGAGCAGCACCACGCACGCGGCCCGGCCGCCGACCGGGGCCGGGGCCTGCCGCCAGCGCTGGGCGAGCAGGTGCGTGGCGACGGTGTCGTCCAGGTGGGCGGCGCCGTCGACGGCCCGGGTCACGACGGCACGCAACCGTACGCACACCCGGCCCTCCGCGTCCGCGAGGGCCACGTCGTGGCCCGCCGGGGTCCGGACGGCGTGCACATGGCCCCGCTCGGGCAGCGGGCCGAAGATGTCGACCGCGTCCACGGAGAACGGCAGCTGCCGGGCGCGCGGGGCCGAGGGGTCCGCGTCGGTCCACAGACAGACCTGGAGCATCGCGTCCAGCAGCGACGGGTGCAGGGTGAAGTCACCGAAGGGCAGGTCGGCGGCGGCCGGGACGGCGACGTCCGCGAGGGCCTCGCCCGGCGCGGACCGCACCGACCGCAGGCCCTGGAGGCTGGGGCCGTAGCCGCCGCCGAGGGCGGTGAAGACGGCGTAGCACTCGTCGGCCGACGCCGTGCGGGGCAGTCGGGCCCGGACGGCGTCCAGATCGATGAGCGGTGCCTCGGGCCGGGCGTCGAACCGGAGGGTGCCCGTGGAGCAGAGCGCGCCCTTGGCCGTGCCGTCGGCCCGCCGTACCTCGTAGGACACGCCGTCGGTGGCCTGTTCGAGGTGCAGACGCACGCGCACGGCCTCGTCCTCGACGAGCACGGGGCGGGCCCACAGGACGTTCACGATGCCCGTCGGGGTGCCGTGTCCCCGTCGCTCGGCGGCGGCCACGGCGAACTCCAGCGCCGCCACCGCGGGCAGGATCCGGACCGGGCCGAGGGCGTGGTCCCGCAGGTAGAACTCGTCGCCGGTCAGCAGGCGTTCGACGGGGCCCTCGGACAGGCCGGCGGGCGGGTTGATCCAGTAGCGGCGGGTCGGCCGGGGCGGGTGGGGCAGCGAGAGCCGGGCCGGGCGGCCACCGGGCAGCTCCGGCCAGACGACGGGACGGCCCGCGACCCAACTCCGGGCGGCCTCGGCCAGATCGTCCGTGGCGCCGGGGCCCGTGCCGCCCGGGTCCGTGGCGACGGGGTCCTTGGGGTCCGTGGCGGCGTCCGCCCGGGCGGTGCCGGTCAGCACGCCCTCGCCGTCGCGCAGCCGCGCCGCCAGCTCCCGGGTGCTCGTGGCGACCACGGCGAGCCGCTCCCGCAGTTGTTCCCGGCCGACCCGCAGCGTGTGCGCGACGCCGTCGAGGGAAGCCGTGGGGTGGGCGTCCAGCCAGGCCGCCAGCTCGGCCCGGTACCGGTCGAGCTGTTCGCGGCCGTCGGCCGACAGCACGATCAGTCGAGCGGTCTTGTGCTCGGTGTTACCGCTCATCAACGCTTCCCCGCCTCTTCCACTACCACGTGCACGTTGCTGCCTCCCATACCGAACGAGCTGACGCCGGCGCGGGCCGGCTCGCCGTCGGGTGTTTCCCATGCCTGTGTTCCGGTCTGGAGCCGGAACGGACTGCCGGCGAGGTCGATCATCGGGTTCGGTACCCGCAGGTCCACCAGGCCGGGCAGCGTGCGGTGCCGCATCGCCAGCAGGACCTTCACGATGCCGGCGACGCCGGCGGCGGCCTCCAGATGGCCGATGTTCGTCTTGACCGACCCGATGCCGGTCCGGCCCGGGACGACGGGGCTCCCCCAGTCCGTGTGCAGCCGGCCGAACGCCTCCTTGAGGGCGTCGATCTCGATCGGGTCGCCGAGCGAGGTACCGGTGCCGTGGGCCTCGATGTAGCCGATCGTGCCGGGCGCCACCGCGGCGGCCCGGTGCGCGGCGAGCACGACGTCGCGCTGTGCCTGGGGGTTGGGCACCGTGAGCGAATGGGTGTGCCCGCCGTGGTTCTCCGCCGAGCCGATCAGCACGCCGTGCACCGGGTCGCCGTCGGCCAGCGCCCGGTCCAGCAGCTTGAGTGCCAGGAGCACCACGCCCTCGCCCCGGCCGTAGCCGTCGGCACGCTCGTCGAACGTCTTGCAGCGGCCGTCGGGGCTGAGCATCCCGGCGCGGCGCAGCCCGGTGAAGCCGTGCGGTGACAGCAGGAGGTTCGCCCCGCCGGCCAGGGCCAGTTCGCAGTCCCCGAGCTGGAGGGCGCGGGCCGCGCGGTGCACGGCGACGAGCGAGCTGGAGCACGCCGTGTCGAAGACGGCGCTGGGGCCGTGCAGGTCGAACACGTAGGAGATGCGGTTGGCCGCGATGGAGGCGACGTTGCCGATCAGGAAGTGGTCGCCCATCTCCGGGGAGCCGGGGCCGAGCAGGCTCAGGTAGTCCGCGCCGCTGAGGCCGACGAAGACGCCGGTGCGGCTGCCGGCCAGCGCCGCCGGGGCCTGGCCGGAGTCGAGCACCGCCTCGTGCGCGGCGTGCAGCAGCAGCCGCTGCTGCGGGTCCATCTGCGCCGCTTCCCGGGGCGAGATGCGGAACAGCGGCGCGTCGAACGCGTCGACGTCGTCGACGAAGGAGCCCCGGAAGCGCTCCGGGAAGACCTGTGCGGAGAAGCCGCGTTCCATCGGGTAGGGGCGGGTCAGGTCGCGGCCGGCGGCCAGGTGGTCCCAGAACTCCTCCAGGGTGCCGGCCGAGGGCAGCCGTCCGCCGATCCCGATGACCGCGACGGGCGGGTAGCCGTCCACCGCGGCGGCCGGGGCGGGGGCTGCGGCGCGCGCGGCGGCCACCGGGGCGGCCGGGGCGCACGCCTCGGGGTGCGCCGTGGCCAGGAAGGCGGCCAGCGAGGTGAGATCGGGGTGGGCGTAGAAGACCGTCGGGCGCACGGTGATGCCGAACCGCTCCCGCAGGGCCACCGCCAGCCGGGTGAAGCCGATCGAGTCGAAGCCCGACTCGCCCAGCGGCCGGTCGACGGGGACGTCCGCCACCGGCAGTCCGGCGACACCGGCGGTCGCCTCCCGCAGCCGGGCCAGGAGGTCGCCGTCGTCCGCCGGGGGCCGGGCCGTCCGCACCGGACTCGCCGCCGCTTCCCCGGTGCCGTCACCGTGGCCGAAGCGGCGCAGCAGTTCGTCGACGGGGAGGGCCGTCAGCGGACCGGCGTCGACCTTCGCGTTGGGGGTCAGGGGGAACCGCGCCAGGGGCACGGTGCGGGAGGGCACCATGTAGTCGGGCAGCCAGGCCGCCGCCTGCCGGACGGCGGCAGCCGCGGCGTCCGGGGAGGCCTCGGCGGTCGTCACGAAGGCCACCAGGCGCGGCTGGCCCGGGAGGTCCTCGCGCACCACCACCCGGACGTCGTCGATCTCACCGGTGCGGCGGACGGCGGCCTCGATCTCCCCGAGTTCGATGCGGTGGCCGCGCAGCTTCACCTGCCGGTCGGCCCGCCCGAGCAGCACCATGTCGCCGGTGGCCGACCAGCGGGCCAGGTCGCCCGTGCGGTAGAGCCGTTCCCCGGTCGACGGGTCGCTGACGAAACGCTCGGCGGTCAGCTCCGGCCTGCCGCGGTAGCCGCGGGCGACGCCGTCGCCGCCGATGAGCAGTTCGCCCACCGCGCCGAACGGCACGGGGGTGCCGTCGGGGCCGGCGGTGCGGAAGGTGGTGTTGGCGATCGGGGTGCCGACGCTGACGGGCCGGTTGCGGCGGACGCGCTGCGTGGAGGACCAGATGGTCGTCTCGGTCGGCCCGTACATGTTCCACAGTTCGTCGCACCGGTCCAGCAGCCGGTCGGCGAGTTCGGCGGTCATGGCCTCCCCGCCGCACAGCAGCTTGCGCACCCGTCCCGTCCACCCGGCGTGCAGCAGCATCTCCCAGGTGGCCGGCGTGGCCTGGACGATCGTCGCGCCCGAGTCGTCGAGCAGTTCGGCCAGGGCGAACCCGTCGCGCACCGCGTCGGCGGGCGCGATGTGGACGGTGGCGCCGAGGGTCAGCGGGAGCAGCAGTTCGAGGCCCGAGATGTCGAAGCCCGCGGTGGTCACGGCCAGCAGCGTGTCGTCCTCGGCGCAGCCGGGGCTTCCGGCCATGGCGGTGAGCAGGTTGACCAGGTTGCCGTGGCTGATCTCGACGCCCTTGGGCTCCCCGGTCGAGCCGGAGGTGTAGAGCACGTAGGCGAGGTCGGTGTCGCGGCCGGCGACCGGGCCCGCCTGGGGGGCCGGGGGGACCGGGTCCGCCGGCCCGGTGGTGGTCAGGGGGATGCGCGCACCGGGTGTGCCGTCGGGCAGCCGTCCGGCCAGGTCCGGGTCGAGGACCACGGCCGCGAGTCCGGCGTCGGTGGCGATGTGGGCGAGTCGGGCGGCCGGGAAGTCCGGGTCGAGGGGGACGTATGCGGCCCCCGCGGCCTGGACCGCGAGCAGTGCCACGATCAGCGCGGCCCGGCGGCCCACGAGGACGCCGACCAGGTCGCCGCGGCGTACGCCCCGGGCGGTGAGGACCTGGCTCAGGGCGTGCACCCGCCCGGAGAGTTCCGCGTAGGTCAGCGTTTCCGTGACGTCGACGACGGCGGTACGCTCCGGGCCGCTGCGCGCGCGGGCGAGCACCAGATCGGCGGCGGTGACGTCGCGCGGCCGTTCGGCCCGGGTGGCGTTGACCCGTTCGACGGTTCGCCGTTCGGCGGCGGAGGCGAGCGCGAGGTCGCCGACCCGCCGGGCGGGGTCGGCCGTCACCGCGTCCAGCAGCAGCCGGTAGTGCTCGGCCAGCCGCTCGACGGTGGGGCGGTCGAACAGCTCCGGGTCGTACTTGACGTAGACGTGGGCGCCGGTGCCGCGTACGACCACCTCGACGACGAGGTCGTTCTCGCCCTCCTGGGTCAGGTCGAGCGCGTCGCGGAAGACGGTCTGCCCGGCCGCCATGTCCTGGTCGCCGCCGACGCCCTGCTGCATGTAGAAGCCGATGTCGAAGCCGGCCTCGCCGTCCGAGGTCCGGCGCAGGTCGTCGACGACGGACGCGAAGGGGTAGGCGCTGTGGTCCTCGGCCTCCGCCATCCGCGTCTGGACGGCGTCCATGAGTTCGGTGAAGGGCCGGTCGGGGTCGCAGTCCAGGCGCAGGACCACCGGGTTGATCAGATAGCCCACGGTGCGGTCGAAGCGCTGCGCGGGGCGGCCGTCGGTGGGCACCATCACGCTGATGTCACGGTGCCCGGAGTGGCGCTGCAGCAGCGCGGCGAAGGCACCGAGAACGACGCTGAACGGGGTCAGCCGGGCGGCGCGGGCGGTGTCCCGGACCGCGGTCCAGGTGGCCTCCGGCAGCCGCAGCTGCACCATCGCGCCCTCGGCGTGCGAGGCCGGGCCGACCCGGCGGCGGTCGGCGATCGCGTGCAGCACGGGTGCGGTCGAGGCCCCCGCCAGGCGGTCGAGCCACCACCGCCGGTGCTCCTCGGCCTCGGGGCCGGCGAGCATCGTCCGCTGCCACCGTACGAACTCGGCGTAGGGCGCGGCGGGTTCGACGGGCGGCAGTTCCCGCCCGTCGGCGAGGGCGTCGTGGCAGGCGACGATGTCGCGCAGCAGGAGGTGGCTGGAGACGCCGTCGGTGATCAGGTGGTGGAACACCAGCAACAGCAGGGTGGCACCGCCGGGCGCCGCGATGATCCACATGCGGTGCAGCGGGTCGTCTTCGAGGTCGAAGGGGTGGCGCACCAGATTCCGCACCCGGGCGGCGAATTCCCCGTCGGTCACCTGGGTGAGGTCCAGCCGGGTCACCTCGGCGGGGCGGTCGGTGACTTCCTGCACCGGTCCGGTGGCGTCCAGCCGCACGGTGACGCGCAGCTGCGGGTGGCGTCGCACCACGGCGGCCAGTGCCTCGGCGAGCCGGTCCGGGTCGATGCCGTCGCCCAGCCAGAGCCCCAGCGGGAGGTTGTACGACACGGCCCGCGGCTGGTCGGCGTGGATCGCCCACAGGGCGGCCTGCCCCCGGCTGAGCGGGTACGGGCCCGGCTCGGGCGCCGGCGTCATCGCCGGTACGGGCGTCGGTGCGGACGTCGGTGCCTTTTCCGGCACCGGTATGGATGCCGGGAGCGGTGTCGAGGCCGGCATCAGGCCCCGCAGCAGGGCCTCCGCCACGTCGTCGGACACCTCGCCGGTGGCGATCGCCGCCAGCAGCTCGCGCAGTTCGGTACTCATCGGCCCGTTCCCCCCTTCAGTGCGGCCAGCGCGTCGTCCACCCGGACGGTGCCGTTCCGCAAGCCCGCCAGCAGCGCCGCTACCCCGTCCGGGGCAGGCTCGGCGGCCGGTTCGGGGGCCGGGGCCTGAGCCGGCTCGCCCTGCGGGTGACCCGGCAGCGGCCCGTACGCCTCGAACACGGCACGGGCGACCGCCCGCACCGTCTGCGCCACCCCGAACATCCGCGCCGGGATGTCCACGCCGTAGTCGGCGCCGAGGCGGCGGCTCAGCCGGCGCAGACCGAGGGAGTCCACGCCCGCGTCGGACAGCACCCGTTCGACGGGCAGCCGGTCGGGTCGCATCCCCAGGTGCGCGGCCAGCAGCCCCCGCACGTGCTCGCGGACGACGCTCTCCGGGTCACCGTCGGCGGGCGCCGCCTCCGCGGCCGGCCGGGTGGGCGCCGTGACGGCTTCCGCGCCGACGCCGCCGTCGGTATCCACCTCGGCACCGGCGTCCGCATCGGCGTCCGCACCGGCACCGGTCCCGTCGGTCGCGGTATCGGCGATCAGGCCCGCCTCCGCGGCCTGGACGGTGTCGAACCGGGCTCCGGGGGTGAGCCAGTAGCTCTCCCGGGCGAAGGGGTAGGTCGGTGCGGGCACCCGCCGGGGTGCCGCTCCCGGATACAGCTCCGCCCAGTCGACCGGGGCTCCGCCGACCCACAAGCGGGCGACCTTGTCCAGGCGGCCGGCGTCCACCACGGCCCGCAGGTACCGGTGCCCCTCGGACCCCTCCAGCAGGAGGGCCGTGGTGGTGTCCCGGCCGTCCCCGGCGAACACCCCGGGCGCGTCGGCGCCGGACAGCCAGGACTCCAGGGCCGCCACCAGGGCGCGCGGCGAGTCGGCGACGACGGCGAGGCGCTCGGAGAACGCCTCCCGCCCGGTGCGCAGCGTGTGGGCGAGGGCGGCCGGGTCGACCTCCTCGTTGTCCCGGGCCCAGTGGGCCAGGCGCCGGGCGTAGGCCCGCAGCCGCTCCGGGTCCTTCGCAGACAGCACGAACAGCTGGGCGCCGGCCGGTCCGGCGGCCGGTGTCTCGCGGTACTCCTCCACCACCACGTGCGCGTTGACCCCGCCGAGGCCGAAGGAGCTGACGCCGGCCCGCAGGGGCGCCTCGGCGCCGTCGGGGGTGCGGACCCGCCGCCAGGGCTCGCGCCCGCCCAGCACCCGCAGCGGGCCGCCGTCGAGGCGCAGATGCGGGTTGAGGGTCTCCAGGTGCAGGTTCCCCGGGATCTCCCGGTGCCGCATCGCGAGCAGGGCCTTGATGAGGCCGGTGACCCCCGCGGCCGCCTCCAGGTGGCCGGTGTTGGTCTTCACCGCGCCCAGCGCCACGTGCTGCTCCGTGCAGACGGCCCCGTGGTCGGCGTACAGCTGCGCGAACGCCGTCTTCAGCCCCTCGACCTCGACCGGGTCGCCGAGTTCGGTACCGGTGCCGTGCGTCTCGACGTAGGTGACGGTCCGCGGGTCCACCCCGGCCCGGCGGTGCGCCTTGACGACGCAGGCGGCCTGCGCGTCCGGGTTCGGCGCGGTCAGCGAGTTGGTGCGGCCGCCGTGGTTCACGGCACTGCCGCGCAGGACGGCGTGGATGACGTCACCGTCGGCGATCGCCGCGTCGAGGCGCTTGAGCACGACCACGCCGACGCCCTCGGCGCGGGCGATGCCGTTGGCGCGCGCGTCGAAGGTGCGGCACCGGCCGTCCGGGCTCAGCATGTCGGCCTGGCTCATGTCCACGAACAGCGTGGGTGAGGTCATGACGTTGACGCCGCCCGCGAGCGCCACGTCGCAGTCGCCGAGCCGGATGGCCTCGGCCGCCCGGTGGACGGCGACGAGCGAGGACGAGCAGGCGGTGTCGAGCGTCTCGCTGGGGCCGTGCAGGTCCAGCAGGTAGGACAGCCGGTTGGACATGATCGCGTGGGCCCTGCCCACCGTGCTGTACCCGTCGAGCGGGACACCGAGGGCGTGTTGCAGTTCGAAGTAGTCGTAGGTGCTGCTGCCGATGAAGACGCCCGTGTCCGTGCCGGCGAGCGCGGACGGCCGGATGCCGGCGTCCTCGATCGCGGTCCAGGCGGTCTCCAGCACGAGACGGTGCTGGGGGTCCATGGCCACGGCCTCGTGGGGCGAGATGCCGAAGAACTGCGGGTCGAACAGGTCGACGCGGCGCATGAACCCGCCCCACTTCGCCGTGGTGCGGAACTCCCCGGGCTCGGGCTCCCCGTGCAGCCGCCGCCAGTCCCAGCGGTCGGCCGGGATCTCGCCGACCAGGTCGTCACCCGCGATCAGGTGCTCCCAGAACTCGTCCAGGCCGTCGGAGCCGGGGAACAGGCCGGCCATGCCGACGACGGCCACGGCGGCGGGATCGCCGGTGAAGGCCGCCGGGGCGGTCGCGGCGGGCTCCGGGGCCGGTGCCGGTGCCGGTGCCATGGGGGTGGCGGCCGGCTCGGGGGCGGTGACCGGTTCCGGGGCGGTGGGTGCCGCCGGAGGCGCGGTCGTGGCCAGGTGCGCCGCGAGGGCCGGGCCGTGGTGGCGCAGGACCTTGTCGATGAGGTCGTTCGCGGTGGCCACCCCGAAGAACGCGGCGGGCGTCAGGTCGAGGTCCCAGCGGGCGTTCACCTGGTGGCTCAGCCTGGTGTACATGATCGAGTCGAAGCCGAAGCGGCTGAGCGGGTCGTCCGGCGCCAGCTCGCCCGGGCGGATCCCGGCCACCTCGCGCAGGAGGGCCAGCAGTTCGTCGGCCGCGGCCGCGCGCCACCCCTCCCCGGCGGGCGCCTCGGTCACGGCTCCGGGCACGGGGGCGGCCGCGGGCGCTGCCGCGGGCACCGCTGCGGGCTCGGGCACGGGCACGGCCGCGGGCCGTCGCGCGTCCGTGCCGGGCACGGGGACGCCGATGCGGGCGAGGAAGTCCTCCGTGCCCGAGACCACTGCCACCTGAACCTCCTGTCGGCCGAGCACCTGGCTCAGCGCTTCGAATGCCGTCTGCGGGGCGAGCGGGTGGACCCCCGCGGCGCGCAGCCGGTCGCGGTGGCGCTCGGTGAGCGCGGAGCCCGCCCAGGCGCCCCAGTTCACGACCCGGACGGGGTAGGGCAGCCGTGCGGCGAGCGCGCGCCCGACGGCGTCCTGGGCGGTGCATCCCGCCGCGTAGGCGGCCTGTCCGGGGTTGCCCAGGAAGGACTGGACCGAGGAGAAGACCGCGAGGAAGTCGAGCCGCCGGTCGCCCAGCGCCTCCACCAGCGCCGCGAGGGTCCGGGTCTTCGCGGCCAGGCCCCGGGTGAACCAGCTCTCGTCCATGGCCGCCAGCGACCGGTCGCTCGGCACGGTCACCGAGTGCAGGACGCCGTGCACGACGCCCACCCGGTCGAGAACGGCCCGCAGCTCGGCCGGTCGCGCGGCGTCCGCCCGGTGGACCTCCACCGAGGTGCCCGTCGGGTCGATGGCCCTGATCCGGGCGGCCTTGGCCGCGTCGGGCGCGGAGCGTCCGACGAGGACGACCTTGGCGCGGTGGAGCCGCACGAGCCGCTCGGCGACGTCGAGTCCCACGTCTCCGGTCCCGCCGACGATCACGTAGGTGCCGCCGTCACGCAGGACGGGCGCGGCCGGCGCCGTGCCGTCGAGGGGTTCGAGCACCTCCCCGTACCACTGCCCGGCGCGCAGCGCGTAGTCGCCGGGGACGGCGACACGGACGACGGCCGGGTCACCGGCGCCGATGTCGACGGTGCTGACCCGCCAGCGTTCGCACTCGTGCCGTACCGACCGGGCCAGTCCCCGCACGGCCGCGGCCATCGGGTCGGTGAGCGGGGAGTCCACCTCGGTGGCCTCGCGCGTCACGACCGTCAGGGAGAGTTCGCCGGCCGCGGCGGGCCGCGACTGGAGGTGGCGGACGATCCGGAACAGTTCGAGGACTCCGGCCTCGCCCCGCACCACGGCGTGGACCGCGGCGGGCGTGGGCAGCGGCTGGAGCGGCGCACCGTCGACCCGGTGGACGTCGGTGGCCGGGAAGTCGTCGCAGCCGAGCACCCAGACCGGGCCGGTGACCGGGCCGGGGGCCGCCATGCCGGCGAGGGGCCGCAGGCGCGGCGCGTACAGGCCCGCCGGGGCGGTGGGGGCCGTCTCGGGGGCCGGGTCGTGGGAGCCGACCCAGCAGCGGCGGCGTTCGAACGGATAGGTGGGCAGCGGGATCAGCGTCCCGCCCTGCTCCCAGTCGACCTGCTGCCCGGCGACCCAGCGGTCGGCGGGCGCGGTGCCGTCGGGCCGGGCCAGTGCGGGGTGGTCCGCGCCCTCGGCGGCGGCGGCGAGCGCGGCGGCGAGCGTGTGCCGGTCGCCGGCGGTGACCGCCAGCCGTTCGGCCATGGCGTCCCGGCCGTGCTGGAGGGTGTGGGCGACGTCCCCCAGGTCCGGTGTCCGGTCCAGGGCGGTGCGCAGCGCGGCCGCGTAGCGGCGCAGGGCCTGGGGGGTGCGGGCCGAAAGGGGGAACACCCAGGGGCCGTGCGGGCGTTCGGAGGCCGGCGCGGGCTCGGCCTCCTCCAGGACGACGTGGGCGTTGACGCCTCCGTAGCCGAAGGAGCTGACCCCCGCGCGCCGCGGCCGGCCGGCCGGGCGCGGCCATGCCCGTGCCGAGCGGACCAGGTGGAAGGGGCTGCCGTCGAGGCGCAGGTGCGGGTTCTGCTCGCCGAGGCCGGCGACGGGCGGCAGCATGCCGTGTTCCATGGCGAGGAGCACCTTGATCACCCCGGCGGCGCCGGCGGCGGATTCCAGGTGGCCGATGTTGGCCTTGACCGCACCGAGCGCGCAGAAGGGTTCGGCCGGCGCGGGTCCGCCGCGTCGGTCCAGCAGCTCGTCGAAGGCCAGCCGCAGCCCGTTGATCTCGACCGGGTCACCGAGTTCGGTGCCGGTGCCGTGGGTCTCCAGGTAGCCCACCGTCGTCGGGTCGGTGCCGGCCCGTTCGTGGGCCCGCACGATCATCGCCGCCTGGGCGGCGGGGTTGGGGGCGGTCAGCGACCGGGCCCGGCCGCCGTGGTTGACGGCGGTGCCGCGCAGCCAGGCCCGCACGCGGTGCCGCCGGGCCAGGCTCGCGCGGGTCAGGACCACGAGGCCGAAACCCTCGCTGCGGACGAATCCGTCCGCCTCGGCGTCGAAGGTCCGGCACCGCCCGGTCGGGCTGAGCATGCCGGTGCCGCCGAGCAGGACGTGGTTGTGCGGCGACAGGATGAGGTTGACGCCGCCGGCCACGGCGATGTCGCACTCCCCCGAGCGGATCGCCTCGGCGGCCCGGTGGATGGCGACGAGGGAGCTGGAGCAGCCCGTGTTGACCGGTTCGCTCGGCCCGTGCAGGTCGAGCAGGTAGGAGATCCGGTTGACCAGGATGGAGTGGGTGGTGGCGGTGGCGGCGTGGGCGTCGACCGGCACGTTCGCGGCCTTCCGGACGTCCTCGTAGTCGCTCGATCCGGCCCCGATGAACAGACCGACGTCGGAGCCCGCGAGCGCGCCCGGTGCGAGCCCGGCGTCCTCCAGTGCCGTCCATACGCCTTGCAGTACCAGCCGTTGCTGGGGGTCCATGCCTTCGGCCTCGTGCGGTGAGATGCCGAAGAACAGGGGGTCGAACATGTCGACGTCGTGGACGAAGCCGCCGCGGTGGGCGGGGACGCCGTCGGGGAGCGCGCGGGGGTCCCAGCGGTCCGCGGGCACGTCGGTGACCAGGTCGTCACCCGCCACCAGGTGCTCCCAGAACTCGTCCAGGTCGCGGCTCGCGGGCATCCGCCCGCTCATGCCGATGAGGGCGATCGCCTCAGGCTCGGTGGCGGGCGCGGCGGGCTCGGCGGGTGTGGCGGGTGCCGCCGGGGCGGGGGTCCGCTCCGGCCGGTGTCCGGTGACGGCGGAGGCGGCGGGCGCGGGGGCGGTGGCGGGCACCGGGGCGGTGGTGTGCCGGAGTTCCGGGTAATCGCGTACGAGCCGGTCGGCCAGGGCCCGCAGCGTGGGCGTCTCGTAGAACAGCGCGGGGGTGACGGACAGGGTGAACTCGTCGTTCAGCCGGCTCGCGAGAAGGCTGTAGCTGACCGAGTCGAACCCGTAGTCCCCGATGGCCCGGTCGAGGTCGAGGTCGTCGCGGGGGATGCCGGAGGCTTCCGAGGTCAGGTCCAGGAGCGCGTCGGTGAAGTCGGCGAGGGGCGCCCCGGGGGCGCCGTCGGGCGTCGCCCCCTCGTCCGCCCTGGCCACCAGGATGTGCTGGAAGTTGCGGGTGCTCTCGGCGGAGCCCGGCATCGCGGACACCGCGTCGTAGCCGACGCCGGTGAGCAGATCGGTCCAGCCCGGCACGTCCAGCAGCGGTGAGCCGGGCAGGCGCAGTGCGGTGTCGGTGTGGGCCCACCAGCCGTCGAACAGCCCGTAGGTGAGCGTGGCGGCCAGGGTGACCGTGGTCAGCTCGTTGAGCAGCAGTTCGCCCCCGGCGCGCAGCACTCCGCGCAGATGACGCACGGCCCGGCCGACGTCGGAGGTGGCGTGCAGGACGTTCGCGCCGACCGCGAGGTCGAAACCGTCCGCCGGGAAGCCCTGGGCGACGGGATCGGTGTCCAGGTCCAGGCGCTTGAACCGCAGGAAGGGGTACCGCTCGCCGAACTCCCGTCGGCCGTGGGCGAGGAAGGTGACCGACAGGTCGGTGTACCAGTACTCCACCCGCTCGCCGTAGGGGGCCAGCGCGCGGAGCAGCCCGGCGGACGTGCCGCCGGTGCCCGAACCGACCTCCAGGATGCGGACCTTGCCGTCGGCGGGCAGCTCCGTCAGGCGTCGCTCGACGTGCGCGACGAGGTGCCGGGTGAGCAGGTCGTTGTAGAGGTCGCTGATGGGGTTGCCCCGGTAGACGCGTTCCATGAGGGAAGTGCCGGAGGCGGGGAAGAGCAGTTCGGTGGCGAGGAGTTCGCCCCGCAGCAGTCGCGGGTAGTGCTCGACGCACAGGGCCAGCAGCCGTACGAAGACGGCGGATTCGGGGTGGGCGTCGGCCAGCTCGCCGAGCCGCCGGAGGTGTCCGCCGGCGCGTGCCTCGGCCAGGGCGTCCGGGGCGGGGCGCAGGTGCCCGCCGTCGGCCTCGATCAGACCCGCCTCGGTGAGCATGTCCAGCACGGTGCGCAGCAGTCGCTCGTACCGGGGGGTGACCCCCACCCGGCGGGAGATCTCCCGGGCGTCCGGGTCGGGGCCCCGCCAGGCGCCCAGGTCGTCGAGCAGGCCGAGCAGGGCCTTGCCCGCGATCGTCGTCATCTGCCGGTCGAGCGCGTGGAATTCCTCCACCACGCGCAGGTCCTCGGTGGTCAGCCGGCCGCCGGTCGGTGTCACGTCGGTGCTCTCCGTTCTCGTCGCTCCCATCCGTGTCCGCAAGGCCTCCGTGCCGGGCACCACGACCGCCTGCGGTGCCGGCTGCCGGAGTGCCTCGACGAGCGCGGCGAATCCGGCCTCGGGTGTGATGGACCGGAAGCCGGCCGCGGCCAGGCGGTCGCGGTGGGTGTCGTCGGCCACCGCGCCGACCGTGCCCCAGAAGCCCCAGTTGACCGCGCGCACCGGGTAGGGCAGGCGGGCGTCGAGCGCGTGGGCGTAGGCGTCCAGGAAGGTGGAGCCGGCCGCGTAGTTGGCGAGGCCGGGGTCGCCCGTGAAGGACTGCGCGGAGGAGAAGAACACCAGGAAGTCCGGGTGGTGGCCGCGCAGGGCGTCGACGAGGGCCGCCGCGACACCGGATTTGGCCGCGAGGCTCTCGGCGAGGTCCGCGTCCGAGAGGTTGCGTACCAGCCGGTCCCGCTGGACGAGCGCCGCGTGCACGACGCCGTGCACCGGGCCCGTCTCGTCGAGGACGGCGGCCAGTCGGCGGGCGTCGGTCGCGTCCGCCCGCACGTAGCGGATCCGCTCCCCCAGGCCGGTGCCGGGCAGCTCCCGGCGGCCGACCAGGACGATGTGCGCGTCCCAGTCCGCGACGAGTCGCCGGGCGATCGCCAGGCCGATGCCGCGGGCACCCCCGATGATCACGTAGGTGCCGCCGCGGCGGAGCGGCACGGGGCCGTCGGCGGGCGGGGCGGGGCGCAGCACCTGGGTGTGGCGGACGGCTCCGGTGCAGGCGAGCCGGGTGCCCCGGGGCGCCGCCGTCACGAGGTCGGCCGATGTGTGGGCGGGGTCGAGGTCGACGGTCGCGACGGACCAGGCGGGGTGCTCGTTCTCCAGGACCCGGGCGAAGCCCACGATCCCGGCGGCGTACGGATCGCTCACTTCGCGGCCGGGGGGCGCGGCGGCGCCGGTGGTGACGATCACCCAGTCGAGTGCGGGCAGGCGGGACCACACGCGGGCGTAGCGGGCCAGTGCCTTGACGCCGGTGGTCTCGGCGCCGGTGACCCGGTCCGTCTCCGACGCGGCGGCGTCCGTGGCACCGGTCAGGACGTAGACCAGCCGGGGCGTCACCTCCACGGCCGTCCCGAGTGCGACGAGGTGCGCCCCGTCATGCCGGGCGGCCAGTTCGCGGGCGAGTTCGGCGCGGTCGGGAGCGTGCAGCACCACGACCGGTCCGGCCGGTGTCCGGGGCACGGCGGGCGCGGCGCACGCCTCCCAGCGGGGGATGTCCAGCGGGGCGGCCTCGGCCGGGGCGACGGCGCGGACCGGCTCGGCGGCGCGGGCCGGATCGGCGGCCGGTGCGCCCACGGTCCGGGGCGTCTGGGCGGGAGGTTCGACGTCGACCCAGCACCGCACCCGGGCGAACGGGTATTGCGGCAGGGCGACCTTGCGCGCCTTGCGGTCGCGGTGCAGGGCGCGCCAGTCGGGTGCGGCACCGGCCGTCCAGCTTTCGGCCAGCACATGGGGGTCGGTGGAGTCGGGGGCGGCGAGGGTGCTCCGCCCGGTGACCGTGCCCCGGTAGCCGGCGGTCTCCGAGCCGTCCAGGAAGGCGCGGAGCACCGAGCGCAGTTCCTCCATGTCCGAGGCGACGACGGCGAGCCGCTCCTCCATGGCTTCCCGGCCGGTCTGCGTGGTGTAGGCGATGTCGGCGAGGGGGGTGTCGGTGCCGGTGGCCCGCACGGCCGCGGCGAGGCCGGCCAGCGTCGACCGGGCGTCGACGTGCGGGGCGGGACCGGGGAAGTTCTCCGCGAGCGCCCCCGCCAGCCTGCGCAGATCGGCGGCGTCCAGGCCGAGTTCGTCGAGTTCGGCCTCCGGGTCGGCGCCGCTCAGGCCGGCCAGCTCGGCCACCTCCGCGAGCCGGTCGGCGGCCGGCAGCCGTACGTACCGCTCGGCCAGCTCGCGCAGGGCCCGCGGGGTGCGGGCGGAGAGCAGCACCACCTGCGGTCCGACGGCGGCGGCGTCCGGGGCCCAGGGCTGGGGGAACTCCTCGACGACAACGTGGGCGTTGGCGCCGCCCGCGCCGAACGCGCTGACGCCGGCGCGGCGCGGGGTGCCGGGCCCGGCGGGCCACAGCGCGGCCTCGCGCTGGACACCCATGCCCACGGCGTCCCAGTCGATGGCCGTGTTGGCCGGGTCGGCGTGCAGGGACGGGACCAGGGTGCGGTGGCGCAGCTGGAGCAGCACCTTCGTCAGGGAGGCGATGCCCGCGGCCGGTTCCAGATGGCCGATGCCGGACTTCACCGACCCCAGCTTGATCCGCGTGCCGCCGTAGACCTGGGCCAGGGCGGATATCTCGATGGGGTCGCCGAGCGCCGTGCCCGTGCCGTGCGTCTCGAGGTAGCCGATCGACGCGGGGTCGACGTCGGCCCGGTGCAGGGCCCGCCGTACGACGTCGGCCTGGGCGGTGGGGTTGGGGACGAAGAAGCCGCCGGAGCGCCCGCCGTGGTTGACGGCGCTGCCCTTGATCACCCCGAGGACGCGGTCGCCGTCCTCCAGCGCGCGGGCCAGGGGCTTGAGCACGACGACGCCGACGCCCTCGCCGGGGACGTAGCCGTCCCCGCCGGCGCCGAAGGCGCGGCAGCGGCCGTCCGAGGAGACGAAGCCGACCTGGCTCAGGTGCAGGTACTTGTACGGGTGGACGATGAGGTTCACCCCGCCGGCCAGCGCCAGTTCGCTGTCCCCGGACCGGAGGCTCTCGCAGGCCAGGTGCAGTGCGGTCAGGGACGACGAGCACATCGTGTCCAGCGCCAGGCTGGGGCCGCGCAGGTCGAGGAAGTAGGAGAGGCGGTTGGCCACCGCCGAGGAGAAGGACGTCGGCAGGACCGGCAGCCGGTCCTCGGCGCCCAGGCCCAGCATCTGGTACTGGTTGAACATCACTCCCGCGAAGACGCCCACCGGGCGGCCGGCCACGTCGGCGCGGGTCAGGCCGGCGTCCTCCAGGGCGTGCCAGGAGGTCTGCAGGAACAGCCGCTCCTGCGGGTCCATGCCCTCGGCCTCGCGCGGGGTGATCCGGAAGAAGGCGGGGTCGAACTCGTCGATGCCGTCCAGGAACCCGCCCCACTTGCTGGTGGACCGCCCGGGGGTGCGCTCCGGCTCGTAGAAGCCCGCCGACGCCCAGCGCTCCGCGGGGATCTCGGTGACGCAGTCGCGTCCCGTCCGCAGGTTGGTCCAGAACTGGTCGAGGTCGTCGGCCATGGGGTACCGGCCGGCGATGCCGATCACCGCGATGTCCCGGTCGGCTTCCGGCGCCGGGCGCTCCGGTCGGGGCGTGCCCCGACCGGGGACGTCGAAGGCGTCTACGGAGGCTTCGGTCGAGGCGGGGTCGGCGGGGTGGAGGCCCAGCGACCGGCGGGCCCGCTCGGGGTCGCCGTGGAGCACGACGATCTCGGTGCCGGTGTGGGTGAGCGCCCGCTCGAAGACGTCCAGGCCGTCCGTCGTCGGCAGCGGGGCCTGTCCCTGACGGCGGAACAGTGCCTCGGCCGCCGGGTCGGTGCGCATGCCGCCCTCGGCCCACAGGGGCCAGGCGAAGGAGGTCAGCCGGTGCTCGCGGGCGTAGGCGTCCATGAAGGCGTTCGCGGCGGCGTAGTCGCTCTGGCCCACGTTGCCCGCGACGCCGGTCACCGACGAGAAGACGGCGAAGAAGTCGAGGTCCAGGTGGCGGGTCGCCTCGTGGAGGAGCACCGTGCCGCGCACCTTGGGGGCGAGGACCGCCGCGACGTCGGCGGCGGACTTGGCGGTGAACAGGCCGTCCCGCAGCACACCGGCCGCGTGGACGACGCCGTCCAGCCGGCCGTACCGGTCGAGGATGTCCGTGACCAGGGAGGTCACCTCGGAGGGCACGGTCACATCGGCACGGAGGTACCGGCCGGCGGCCGGTTCGGGCCGTGGTGTGCGCCCGGTCAGGACGGCCGTGGCCCCTTGTGCGGTCAGCCGGGCGGCGAGTTCCCGGCCTATGCCGCCGGCCCCGCCGGTGATCAGGTAGACACCGCCGGGCCGGATCGGCGTCGCGCCGCCGGGGTCCGCCTCGCGGTAGCGGCGGACGTGGCGGCGCCCCGGGGTGTGCCGCACCCAGGTCTCGTCCGGGTCGCCGAACTCCGCGAGCAGCGCGTCGGGGTCGGCGGGGCCGTCGCACTCGACGGCCGTGATCGCCAGGCGCGGCTGCTCCAGACGGACGGTACGGGCGAGCCCGGCCACGGCGGCGGCGACCGGTGCCGGTCCGGCGTGCACGACCGGCACCGGGGTGTCCGCCAGGGCCCGGGCCAGGGCGAGCACCTCGCAGCAGGCCGCCTGGACGGCCTCGGGCAGATCGGCGGTGTCGTCCTGCGCCAGGTGCAGGACCGCCTCGGGCGGGGCGCCGAGGTCGGCGAGCAGCAGCCGCAGGTCCCCCGCCTCGCCGGGGCGGATCTCGTACTCGTGGTGGGCGACCCGCCGGAAGGCGGGACCGCGCCGGGCGGTGATCTGACCGGGCCGGGCCCGCAGTTCGCCGATCACCAGCAACGAGGCGGTGGCCGGCGCGGTGGGCCGGGGCGCCGTCTGCCACACCCCGGTCAGGCAGCCGGTCCGCGCGGGGGTGTCGTCCGCCGGTGCGGCGGCGGCCGGTGCGGCGGCCGGCCGGGCACGCCGGTCGGCGGGCAGCAGCTCCGCGAGATGCTCCGCGACGGCGTCGACCGTGGGGTATTCGAACAGCAGGGTCGGGTAGAGGGCGATGTCCCAGCGTTCCTCGAAGGCGCGGACCAGGGTGAGCAGGTGGGTCGACTCGAGTCCGAGGTCGTAGAAGCCCCGGTCGCCGTCCACCGCCAGGGCGGGGTCGCCGACGGCCTGGCGGACCAGTTCGGCGATCTCCGCCCGGAGGTCGCCCGGGTCACCGTCCGTGCTCACGGGTGCCGAGGCCCCGACGGGAGCGGCGGGTGCGGTGCGGGCCGTGGCGGCCGGGGTGGCGGGCCCCGGCGCGGGGGGCGGTGTGCCCGTGGTGAGCCGGGTGATGGCCGCCGTGGAGCGGACGCGCTTGAAGGTCAGGCCCGTGAACCGGGCGGCGGGCGCGCCCGACCGGTCGTACAGGTCGATGTCGGCCTTCACCACGTCGTCACCGGTCCCGGCGGGGGCGGGGGCCAGGCGCAGGTCGACGGTGCAGGCGTCACCGAGGGTGCGGGCCGCGCGGAAGGCGGCGATGTGCAGGGGGATGAGCGGGCGTCCGTCCGCGTCCGCGCCGTCGAAGACGAGCGCGTACGACTGCATGGTCGACCCGTCGAGCAGGGCGGGGTGGAGCAGGAAGTCCGCCACCGTGGCCCGGGCCTCGTCGCCGAGCGCGAGTTCGGACCGTACCCGGCCCGGGGCCGCCCGCAGGGTGCCCGCGCACCGCATGAAAGCCCGGTGTTCGATCCCGGCCGACCGTCCCGTCGCGTACACCTCGCCCACGTCGCGCGGGGTGCCGGGCGCGGCCGGCTCCAGGGCGCCGGTCAGCGGCGGCAGACCGGTGCGCAGGGTCGCCCGGAGGTGGGTGGTCACCGCCTCGTCCACGGGGGTGCCGTCCTGCGTGCGGCGGCTGGTCGCCGTCACCTGGAAGTCGGTGCCGTCGGGTTCGAGGGCGACGACCAGTTCGCGGTCGAAGGACTCGGTGGTCACCACCGGTTCGACGAACAGCACGTCGCGCAGCTCGGAGCCGTCCAGCGGGATGTCGCGCGCGGCGAGCAGCCGGCAGACGAGGTCGAGGAAGGTGACACCCGGCAGGGTGCGCACCCCGTGCACCCGATGGTCGTCGACGATCGGGTTGTCCCGGTTCAGGTGCAAGACGCAGCGAACGGACCGTCGGTCCACGTGTTCTCTCCTGGTGATCGGCGATGCGGCGGAGCGTGATCCACGGCCCGGGCGCGCCGGGTTGCGTGAGGGTCAGGCCGGGTCAGATGAGGGTCAGGTCGAGCCGGGCCGAGCGGGCCGGCGCCGTGGCCGGCCCGGGTACGGCGGGCAGGCGCCAGAACCGGCTGCGCCGGTAGGCGGGCAGCGGCAGCGGGGGCCTGCCCGGCTCGCCCGGGGTACCGGGTCCGAGCACGATGTGGGCGTTGGTGCCGCCGAAGCCGAAGGCACTGACCCCCACCCGGCTGCCGGGCGACAGGTCCGCGGCGCGGGTCACCGGGAAGAACGGCGACTCGGCGAACGCGAAGCGCGGGTTCGGCCGGTGGCAGTGCAGGGTGGGCACCAGCCGGCCGTGCCGCAGGATCTGTACGGCCTTGATGAACCCGGCGACGCCCGCCGCGCTGAGCAGGTGGCCCATCGCGCTCTTGACGCTGCCGATGCCGCAGTAACCGCGGTCGTCCGTGTAGGTCCGGTGGACGGCCGTCAGCGCCTGGAGTTCGATCGGGTCGCCGATCATCGTGCCCGTGCCGTGCGCCTCGACGTATCCGATGGTGCGGGCGTCGATCCCGCCGCGGGCGAGCACGTCGGAGACCAGGGCGCGTTGTGCGCGTCCGTTGGGGGTGGTGTGCCCCATGGTCCTGCCGTCGTTGTTGACGCCCGAGGACTCGATCACGGCGAGCACCCGGTCACCGTCGCGCCGGGCGTCGGCGAGCCGCTTGAGCAGCACCATTCCGGCGCCCTCGCCGGGGACGAGGCCGTCGGCGGACTCGTCGAAGGTGCGGCAGCGGCCGCTGGGCGACAGCGCCTTGCCGGCGCTGAGCATGAGGTAGGGCTCCTCGTCGAACAGCAGGTCCACGCCTCCGGCCAGGGCCATGGACGACTCGCCCGACGCCAGGCTCTGCGCGGCGAGGTGAATGGTCACCAGCGACGACGAACAGGCGCTGTCGACCACGAGGTTCGGCCCGGAGAGGTCGAGGAAGTGCGAGATGTGCGCGGCCACGAAGTTCTGGTTGACCCCGGCCGTGTACTGCCGTGTCGGGGGTTGCAGATGGACGCGGTGGTTACCGGTCCGGGTGCCGACGAAGACCCCCAGCGACTGGCCCCGTACCTCGTCCTCGCGGTAGCCGGCATCGCGCAGACACTCCACGGACACCTCCAGCGCCTTGCGCGCCAGGGGGTCCAGCTGCCGGGCCGACTCGTCGTCGAAGCCGAAGAACTCCGGGTCGAACAGGGCGGCGTCGTCCAGGAATCCGCCCCACTTGCTCTGGCTGCGGCCCGGTCCGCCGGCCGGGCTGTAGAGCGAGCCGGTGTCCCAGCGGTCGGCCGGCACCTCGGTGACGAGGTCGCGGCCCGCGAGCAGCACCTCCCACAGCTGCGCGGGGTCGGCGGCGCCCGGCAGCCGGCACCCCATGCCGATCACGGCGATCGGGGTCGGCTTCCCGCCGGGGGCGGGGGCCGGTTCGGTGACGACGGCCCGTGCGGGCCGGCCGGCCGGCCCGGGGGCGGTGGCGGGTGCGGTCGCGCCGAGCGCGGCGGCCAG
Source organism: Streptomyces sp. NPDC042259 (assembly GCF_055582085.1). Lineage (NCBI taxonomy): Bacteria > Bacillati > Actinomycetota > Actinomycetes > Kitasatosporales > Streptomycetaceae > Streptomyces > Streptomyces sp. NPDC042259. Next base: position 670,879 of record NZ_JBVJDW010000002.1, read on the forward strand.
CCGGGCGAGCGTGGGGTGCTCCTGGAGCAGGCTCGGATCGACCGGGTGCCCCAGCTCCGCTTCGAGGTCCCGTACCAGTTCGGCCATCAGCAGCGAGTCCACGCCGACGTCACCGAGCGCGGTGTCCGGCCCGAGCAGCGCCGGTTCGACCTTGGTCGTCCGGGCCACCAGGGCGATCAGCCAACCGAGGTCCGCCGCCGTGGCGGGCGCGTCGTCGGCCGCGGTGGCCGGAGCGGGCGCGTCATCGGCCGCCGGGGCGGGGGCCTTGCCGGGGGCGGGGGCGGCCGGTGCGGGGCGGGACGGCGCCTGGAACAGCTCGGCCGTGGCCAGCGACGCGCGCTCCACCCGGCAGGGCAGGAGGACGGGTTCGCCGGGCACCCGCAGGGCGAGGTCGAGCAGTTCCAGGGCCTCGTCCTCGTTCAGGTCGGGGATGCCGAGCGCACCGCCGGCGCTCGTCCGCTCGGCTCCCATGCCCACGCCGCGCCACAGCGGCCAGCGCAGGGAGCGCACCGCACAGCCCGACTCGCCGTCGTGGGCGGTGGCGAAGTCGTCGAGCACGGTGTTGGCCGCCGCGTAGTCCAGGTGGCCCGCGGCCAGCCGCGGTACCGCTCCGGCCACCGAGGAGAACAGCACCATGAGGTCCGGGGGCGTCGCCCCGAAGGCGGACCAGAGCACCCGCAGCCCGTCGGCCTTGGGCCGCAGCACCCGGGAGTCATCCTCGGCGGTCCGGGAGAGGAAGGACGTGGGCGGGTCCATGACGCCCGCGCAGTGGAAGACGGCGTCGATCCCGCCCGCCTGCTTCCTGACGCGGCCGATCAGCCGGCGGAGCGAGGTGACATCGTCCAGCGCGTCGGTCCGGACGGTCAGGGTCACCCCGCGCTCGACCAGGGCGAGCAGCGCCGTGAGCCGGGCCCGCAGGACCGGGTCCGTGGCGGGTTCGGCGGCGAGGGCGGCCCACTGGTTGCGGACCGGCATCCGGGAACGGCCGACCAGCACGATGTGCCGGGCGCCGCGGTCGGCCAGATGGGCCGCCAGGCGCAGGCCGATGCCGCCCAGGCCGCCGGTGATGAGCACCGCGCCGCGGCCGAGGCCCGCGAGCGGGTCGGCACCGGCCGGTGCCGGGGCGAAGGCGGCCACCGGGCGGCGGCGCCGGCTCCCCTCGTAGCGGATCTCCGTCTCCAAGTCGGTCGCCGACGTCTCGGCCCTGACGGCCGCCACGAGTGCGGCGGTGCCGCCGTCCACGCGGACGGTCCGCCCGTGGACGCCGGGGAACTCCCCGGACAGCGAACGGTAGAAGCCCGCGAGCGGAGAGCGTTCGGCGCCGCTGACGTGCACGCAGCGCAGCCCCGTGCGGGGGTTGGCGGTGAGCACCTGCCGCAGCAGGGCGATCCGTTCGGTGATCCGCGTTCCGGGCGCGGACCAGTCGACCAGGTCGACGACGCCGGTCAGACCGCTCGCGTCGGGCAGCGGGTCGCCGGGGACGTGCGCGACGCCGCGGTCGGCGAGCACCGTGCGGGCGAACTCCGGGTCGGTGGTGACCACCAGGAGCCGGCCGTCGTGGGCGGTGTCCGGGGCGGGCGCGTCCTGCCAGGTGGTGGTGAGGAACTCGGTACCGGCGACGGGCGCCGCCCAGTGCTGGTCGCGGCTGAAGGGGTAGGTCGGCAGCGACACCGGCGGGGCGGCCGGGGCCGGAGCCGCGTCGGCATCCGGGTCCGGACCCGGGGCGGGGTCCGGGACCACGCCGTCGGCCGGGGCGTTCGCGAGCACCGCGGCGAGTTTCGCGGCGAGTTCACCGAGGTCCGCCGCCTCGACGGTGATCCGGCACGGCAGGGCCGCGCGCCCGGTCCGCAGGGTGCGCGCGATCGAGGCCAGTGGCGGGGCGTCCGGCGAGCGGACCACGTCCAGCAGGGCGGTCACGGCCTCCCGCAGGGCCCGCGGGGTGCGGGCCGAGACGGGGACGGTCACCGGGAGCGGCACGGCCGGGGACGGCAGGGCCGTCTCCGGCGCGTCCTCCAGTACGACGTGCGCGTTGGTGCCCCCCATGCCGAAGGAGCTGACGCCGGCCCGGCGGGGGCCGCCGCCGGCGGGTGCCTCCCAGGCCGTCCGCGCGAGCTGGAGCCGCAGCGGTGTGCCCTCGGTCTTGATCATCCGGTTCGGCCGGGACACGTTGCGGCTGGCCGGCAGCGTGCGGTGGCGCATGGCCAGGATCACCTTGATCATGCCGGCGATCCCGGCGGCCGCCTCCAGGTGGCCGATGTTGGTCTTCACCGAGCCGACCCCGCAGTGCGGTTCGGCCGGCCGCGGGTGGCCCCACTGGTCGTAGAGGCGCTCGAACGCCGCGACCATGCCGGAGATCTCGATGGGGTCGCCCAGGCGCGTGCCGGTGCCGTGCGCCTCGAGGTATCCGACGGTCGCCGGGTCGACTCCCGCCTCGTTGTACGCGGTCACCAGCAGGTCCGCCTGGGCGTCCGGGTTGGGCGCGGTGAAGGACTGTGCCTGGCCGCCGTGGTTGACGGCCACGCCGCGGATCACCGCGTGGACGCGGTCGCCGTCGGCCAGGGCCCGGTCCAGGGGCTTGAGCAGCAGGGCGCCGACGCCCTCGCCCCGGACGTATCCGTCGGCGTCGTCGTCGAAGGTGTGGCAGCGCCCGCGCGGGCTCAGCACCCCGGTGCGCTGGTAGGCCTGCTGCCGGGCGGGGTCGCACAGCACGTTCACCCCGCCGGCGAACGCCTGGTCGCACTCTCCGGCGCGCAGGGCCGCGACGGCCTGCGCGACGGCCACCAGGGACGAGGAGCACAGGGTGTCGACGGCGACGCTCGGTCCGCGCAGCCCCAGGGCGTAGGAGACCCGGTTGGCGACCAGGGAGGGGGACACCGCGACGCTCAGGTGCGGCTCGTCGCCGCCGGCGTGCTCGGCGAGGACCGCGGCGTAGTCGGAGTGGCACACGCCCGCGTAGACGCCCGTGCGGCTGCCGGCCAGCGAAGTGGGGTCCCACCCGGCGTCCTCGGCCGTGGCCCAGGCCACTTCGAGCAGCAGCCGCTGCTGGGGGTCCATCAGCGCGGCCTCACGCGGGCTGATGGAGAAGAACTCGTGGTCGAAGCGGCGGATGTCGTCGAGCAGGGCCGCCTTGTCGACCAGCCCGGGGTGGGCGGCCGTGTCCCAGCGGTCGTTCGGGACGGTACGGACGGCGTCCTCGTCCCGGCCCAGCAGGTCCCACAGTGCGGGCACGCTCGGCGCGCCGGGGAACCGGCCGGCCATGCCGACCACGGCGATCGGCGCCCCCGCAGCGGGCCGCGGCCGGGCCGGCGGCACGGCGGTGGCCGGGGCCGGGCGCGCACCGCGCAGCACGCGCGCCATGGCGGTGACGGTGAACGCCTGGAACATGGTGCTGGGGTCGATCTCCAGCCCGCTCTCGTCCCGGGCCCGGGCGGCGGCTTCCGTCAGCGCCAGGCTGTCGAGTCCGCGCGGACGCAGGTCGTCGTCCGCGGACAGCGTTCCGGCGGGCTCGTCGAGCACGCTCTCCATCAGGGCCAGGAGCCGGGCTTCGAGGTCGTCGGGCTCGTCGGGCACGGAGTCTCCCGGGGCCGGCGGGCCGGCGGGCGCGGGGGCGGCCGGTGCGGCCGACCGCACCACGACCGGGGCTCCGGTGGCGTCCCACAACGCCGCGTAGGCGCCGGGCCGGGTGAGCCGCTTGACGCTCTCCAGCCGGGCGAGCGGCCTTCCGTCGCGCTCGCGCAGCAGTGACGACGTCAGGACGACGCGGTCGTCCGCTTCCCGCCTGCAGTCGTCCAGCCGGTAGCGCACGACGTCGTCGATGCCGCAGTTGCCGAGGTAGACGATGTCCCGGCTGAGGGTGACGGCCTCGGAGGCCCACTCGCCGCCGGGCACGAGCGACTGGACGTAGTTGCGCTCGCCGCGGTCGTTGATGTGCGGGTAGGAGGCGAAGTACAGCAGGCCGGCGGCGTTCATGTCCGCGAACGGGTTGAGTTCGTACCGGTCGCGGTACAGGCCGGCGCCGTCGGGGTCCGCAGCGGTACGGGCGCGGAACTCGTGGTGGAAGTCGTGGTGTTCGGCCGTCGCGGGTGCCACCGGGGTGTGACCGGCGGACCGTGGTGTGCCGGGGACGAGCCAGTTGCCGGCGCCCCGGTGGACGAAGGCCGTGAGCAGCCGGACGTCGACGTGCGCCGTCGCCGTGGCGAAACGGATGTCGCTCACGAACGTCTGCTCGTCGATCCTGGTCAGCGCGCCGCTCAGCTCTCCCTCGTCGTGCTCGGTGAAGGACCGCAGCGAACCGGCGGCGGCGAGCCTGGCACGGGTGAAGGCGGGCAGCAGCCGATTGCCCTCGGCGTCGGAGAGTTCGGCGACGGGAACCCCGAAGTGCTCGCCGATGAGGGACCAATGAAGGTCACCGGCTTCTCGTAACAGCCAGTTCTCGGACAGACCACTGACGGAGAGCGCGGGAAGGCCCAGGACAACCGGCCGGGTCAGCATGCGTCCACGCATGCGATCCGGAGGAAGGGCGCGGAACCACACCCGGCACGGCCTGAACGCGACCATGACGGACGGCAGCGCTGAATCATCACATCCCCCACCCTGCGATGTATTGCGATGAAGTCCCCGCGACGGCGCGGCGAACCACCGACGCTAGCGGGACCTCGGAAGAACCGTCGTGCGCAAGAGAGCCAATCCCCGGCTGGGAGGCTGGAAATCGCGCTTCGACGAAACACATCTTGGTCGATCATGACCACTTCTGCAAGGGTAGGCTTCGTTCATGACAGGCATTCAGGAGCCGGGTTTCTGTCCAAACGGTCCGATACGGACACACGGTTCACCAGGGGGAAACCTCACGGAAATCCTCCCGGACGCCGGGGCCGCGCCCCGGCCCCACCCGGTCCCTCCCGGCACCGGAGCCGGCCTGCTGACGGGCCTCCTGCCGGACGTCACCGTCGTGGAGATGTTCACGGATCCCCCGGACGTCCACCTGTACCCGCAGGAGGCCGAACTCGTGGCACGCGCGGTTGACAAGCGCCGCCGGGAGTTCGCCACCACCCGGCTGTGCGCGCGCACGGCGCTGGCCGGGCTCGGGATCGCCCCCGGGCCGATCCCGCGCGGCGAGCGCGGCGCCCCCCTCTGGCCCGAGGGGATCGCGGGCAGCATGACCCACTGCGAGGGCTACCGCGCGGCGGCGGTCGCCCGGAAGACGGCCGTGGCCTCGGTGGGGATCGACGCCGAACCCCACGCGCCGCTGCCCGCGGGCGTCGAGAAGCTGGTGGCACGGCCCGAGGAACGCCGCACCCTGGACCGGCTCGGCCTGTCGCACCCGGCCGTGGCCTGGGACCGGCTGCTGTTCAGCGCCAAGGAGAGCACGTACAAGACCTGGTTCCCGCTGACGGGCCGGTGGTTGGACTTCGGTGACTGCGTCATCACCCCCGACCCGGAGGACGGCACCTTCGACTGCGTGCTGAACGTCCCCGGGCCGGTGGTCGACGGGCACCGGATCGAGCGTTTCACCGGGCACTGGCGGACGTTCACCCGCGACGGCGCCGCGTACGTGGCCACCGCGATCGCGGTGCCGGTGCCCGGCAGCGCCGCCCACCCCGCCGACGCCGGATGACCGCCACCTGATCATTCCCCGGAAATTGGCCGGAACTTGTCCCGGAATTCACTGTTCCACTCGGCAAAACCCATAAGAAATCAGCCAGTAGAGCCCGGTGTGTCCTTCGGGGGTCTCCCCGGGGGTGAGTGGCGGCGGGATTTCGATCACCTCTTGGAACACCTGTCCCATCCCAGTAGGGTGACCCGCACGTCACCAGGGGCACCCGCGTCTCGGTTGCCCGACGTCACGGCGGGCCTACGCGCTCCGTGCGCTCCGCGCGGGCACCCCCGCCGCCGGACCCACCGTCGCCGGCACCGCGCGCCCGGCCGCGCCCGCCGCGCGGTGCGCGGGCCGCGCCACCGACCCGCGCCACCCGTACCCCTCCCAGTTCCGAGGACGCCCCATGCAGGACATCGTCAATGCCATCATGAGCGGGGACGCGGCACGGGAGGACTTCGCCGCGCTCCCCCTCCCCGGGTCCTACCGGGCCGTCACCCTGCACCGGAGCGAGACGGAGCTGTTCACCGGGCTCGCCACCAAGGACAAGGACCCGCGCAAGTCCGTGCACCTCGACGACGTCCCGGTGCCCGAACTCGGCCCGGGCGAGGCCCTGATCGCCGTGATGGCCAGCTCCGTGAACTACAACACCGTCTGGTCGTCGATCTTCGAACCGCTTTCCACCTTCGGTTTCCTCTCCCGCTACGGAGCGCAGTCGCCGCTCGCCGCGCGGCACGACCTGCCGTACCACGTCATCGGCTCCGACCTGGCCGGCGTCGTGCTGCGCACCGGGCCGGGCGTGCACGCCTGGCAGCCCGGCGACGAGGTCGTGGCGCACTGCCTGTCGGTGGACCTGGAGGCTCCGGACGGGCACAACGACACGATGCTCGACCCGCAGCAGCGCATCTGGGGCTATGAGACCAACTTCGGCGGGCTCGCCGAACTGGCCCTGGTCCGGGCCAATCAGCTGATGCCCAAACCGGCCCACCTCACCTGGGAGGAGGCCGGCACTCCCGGGCTGGTCGCCGCCACGGCGTACCGTCAGCTGGTCTCCCGCAACGGCGCCGGGATGAAGCAGGGCGACAACGTCCTGATCTGGGGTGCCTCCGGTGGCGTGGGCGCGTTCGCGACCCAGTTCGCCCTGGCCGGCGGCGCCACCCCCGTCTGTGTGGTCTCCAGCGAGCGGAAGGCGGAGATCTGCCGCGCCATGGGCGCCGAGGCGGTCATCGACCGCGGTGCCGAGGGGTACCGGTTCTGGAAGGACGAGCGGACGCAGGACCCCAAGGAGTGGAAGCGGCTCGGCAGGCGGATCCGCGAACTGACCGGCGGCGAGGACGTGGACATCGTCTTCGAGCACCCCGGCCGGGAGACCTTCGGCGCCTCCGTCTTCGTCGCGCGCAAGGGCGGCACGATCGTCACCTGCGCTTCCACCTCCGGCTATCTGCACGAGTACGACAACCGCTATCTGTGGATGTCCTTGAAACGCATCGTCGGCTCGCACTTCGCCAACTACCGCGAGGCGTGGGAGGCCAACCGTCTGATCGCCAAGGGCAGGATCCACCCCACGCTGTCGCGGACCTACCCACTGGAGGAGACCGGCCAGGCCCTGTACGACGTCCACCACAATCTGCACCTGGGCAAGGTCGGGGTCCTCGCGCTGGCCCCGCGCGAGGGCCTCGGCGTACGCGATCACGCGTTGCGCGAGAAGCACCTGCCGGCCATCGACCGGTTCCGGGTGACGGAGCGGGCGGCCGGCTGAACCTCCGCACCAGGGCTCGGTACCGGGCTGCCGCCTCCCTCCGGGGACGGCGGCAGCCCTTCGTCGTGCCCGGGCTTGCCGGGCGGGCGGGTGCGCGTGTTCCGGATGGTGATCCCGTTTCAGATACAGAGCCGTATTGGGATACAGTCTCGCATCCCAGTGAAGCGTCAGGGAGGCGATCACCATCACCCAGCGGCTCACCCGGCAGCAGAGCCGGGAACTCACCCGCGAACAGCTCCTGCGGTCGGCGGCCGAACTCTTCGCCGAACAGGGGGTGAACGGGACGTCGGTCGAGCAGATCGTCGAACGTGCCGGCTACACCCGCGGCGCGTTCTACGGCAACTTCAAGGGCAAGCACGAACTCGTCCTCGCCCTGCTCGAGCAGCGGACCCAACTCGAGCTGGAGGAGGTCCGGGCGATGAGCCGCCAGGCGGGCTCCTTCGACGAGATGATCGAGCACCTGCGCTCCTGGCACGGCGAGCGCGACCGCAACCTCGCGGGCTGGCTCGCCCTGCGCACCGAACTGTGGCTCTACGGCCTGCGGGACCGGCCCGAGTTGCTGCCGGTGCTCGCGGACCGCGAACGCCGCTCCCGCGCCGCGCTGGCCCAGGGCCTGGAGCAGGGTTTCGCCGCGCGCGGTGTGACCACCCCGGCCCCCGTGGAACTGCTGGCCCTCATCGTGCACGCACTGGACGACGGTCTGTCCATCCAGCGCGTGCTCTCCCCCGCCGACAGCAGCACGGACACGGTCGTGGACGTGGTGGAACTCCTGATGAGGGCCTGGACCGCCCTCGCCCAGGACTCCGCGTTCACGGCCACCGGGCGCCCGGCCATCCCCAGCCGGACGCCGTCGATCGAGAACCTGGAGAAGCAGCCATGAGCAAGGCAGGGCAAACGGAGCGGCCGGCTGCCGCGTTACCGCCTGTTACCCCCGACGCACCCGAGCCGGACCCGAAGCGGTGGCTCGCGCTGACCGTCCTGCTGGTCGCCACCTTCATGGACCTGCTCGACGCCAACATCATCACCGTGGCGATCCCGAGCATCCAGCGCGACCTGGGCGCCTCGGCCGTCGCCGTGCAGGCGATGACGGCCGGATACACACTGAGCTTCGCGGTCCTGCTGATCACCGGCGGGCGGCTCGGTGACATCTTCGGCCGCAAGCGGATGTTCCTCACCGGCGTCGCCGGCTTCGTCCTCGCGTCGGCCCTGTGCGCCGCCGCGCAGAACACCGAGATGCTGGTCGCCTCCCGGGTGCTGCAGGGGCTCGCCGCCGCGATCATGGTGCCCCAGGTTCTGGCGCTCATCCACGTCACCTTCGCTCCCCAGGAGGTCGGGCGCGTCGTCAGCCTGTACGCGAGCATGATCGGTCTGGCCATCGTCTCCGGTCCCGTCGTCGGCGGTGCCCTGGTCGACTGGAGCCCGCTGGACCTCGGCTGGCGGAGCATCTTCGTGGTCAACCTGCCGGTCGGCGTGGCGGCCCTGTTCGGAGCGTGGAAGTGGATGCGGGAGTCCAACTCCCCGCACGCCAAGCGGCTGGACATCATCGGCATGCTGCTGGCGATCGCCGGACTGCTGCTGCTGATGCTGCCCCTGACGCTCGGGCGCGAACTCGACTGGCCCGTCTGGAGCATCGTCGCGCTCGTCGCCGCGGCACCCGTCATCGCGCTGTTCGTGGTGTACGAACGCCACAAGACCCGCAAGGACGGCTCGCCCCTGGTGACCCTGTCCCTGTTCAAGGTCCGTGCCTTCGGTGCCGGCATCGGCGTGCAGCTGCTCTTCAGCGCCATCCCCGCCGGCTTCTTCCTCAGCTGGACGCTGTACCTGCAGGGCGGCCTCGGCTGGTCCGCGCTGCACACCGGGCTGACCGCGATCCCCTTCTCGGTGTGCGTCCCCCTCGTCGGCGGCCTCGCCGTGCGCAAGCTGTTCCCGCTCTACGGCCGCTACTGCCTGATGGCGGGCGCGCTGAGCATGCTGGCGGGCATCGCCTCCTACGCGTGGCTGGCCCACCACGAGGGCACGGGCATCACGTCCTGGCACGCCATCCCGTCGATGCTGCTGCTCGGCTCCGGCATGGGTCTGCTCATGCCCCCGCTGACCGCGCTGGTCCTCAGGGAGGTCACCCCCCAGGAGGCGGGGGCCGCGTCCGGCATCATCAACGCGACCGGCCAGCTCGGGGCCGCCCTCGGCGTGGCGGTCATCAGCGGCATCTTCTTCTCCGCCCTGGCGGGCAACGCCGGACCCCAGGCCGACCGCGTCGTCCCGGCCGTCCGCGCGGTGGCGCCCGAGCGGGCCGCGGCGGTCAAGACCTGCGCGACCGACTCGCTCGGCCAGGACGATCTTTCGAAGGTGCCGCGCAGTTGTGCCGGGCTCGCCCAGGACACCGACCCCGGCACCCGGGCCGCGGTCGCCGACGCGCTCGGCGAGATCCGCGCCAAGACGTTCGTGTCGACCTACAGCGAGACGCTGTACTGGGCGGCCGGCGGCCTCGTACCCGTCACCGGTCTGCTGTTCCTGCTGCCGCACCACCGGGCCCGGCGGGAGGAGACGGCGTGAGCCGCCCCCCCGCAGCCGATATCCGAAGCACACATCTCGGGAGAACCGCAGTCATGAGCCACACGACCTACCAGGTCATCACCCAGGGCAAGTTCGCTCCCCTCGACGACGAGCAGCGCGCGTCGCTGCGCGCCCAGGCGGACGAACACGACGTGTTCAGCGCCAGGTTCACCGAGGAGGGCACGGTCACCTACCAGCGGACGCTGCACGGGTTCGCCTTCCGCGTCCTGATCCCCGCCGAGGAGGAGGACACCGAAGCCGTCGTCCTGGCCAAGGCCGAGGAACTGGCCGCCATCGCCGTCCGCAAACTCGGAGCCGAATGCGGCGACCTCCGCTCGGTGGCGACCGACCTGGCCAGCATCAAGATCCGCCGCAAGGGCCGCTGATCCGTCTGTGCGGTGCCCTCAATCGCCGGACGGGCCGGGAAACCGAGCCCGTCCGGCGATTGAGGACGCGCCCGCAGGGCGCTGGCCGCCGCAGGCGGCAAGGCAGGCCGTCAGCCGAAGACCCGTCGGCCAGGCTACGGCACGGGCCTCGGCATGCGCACAGCGTCCAGCACCGCGCCCTGGTACGGAGTCAAGGCCGTCGCGCCCCCGCCCGCCCCGCCCGCCGGGAACAGCGCCGGCCAGTTCGGCTCGCGCCCACACGCGTACAGCGTGCCGAGCGAGGACAGCACCGAACGGCGTTCCTCCCGCCGTCTGCCCGACGGCAGCAGCCGGCCCTGCCGTTCGCCGCTCTCCAGCGTCTGCCGGACGGGACTGAGCAGCACCGGGTGCGTACTGACCTCGACGAACACCTCGTGCCCCGCGGCGAACAGGTTCTCCACCGCGGCGGCCAGCCGTACCGGCTCACGGAGGTTGCGCATCCAGTACGCGGCGTTCAGATCCGTGCCGGGCACCGGCTCGGACGTCACGGTCGAGTACATCGGCACCCGCGTGGGCGTCGGCTCCAGCGAACGCAGCGCGGTATGCAGGTCCTCGCGCAGTTCCTCGACGTAATGACTGTGCGAGGCGACCGTTCCCTTGATCACCCGGCAGTAGACGTCCCGCCGGCCCAGCTCGTCGACGAGCGCGGCGAGCGAGGGGGCGTCACCGGCCAGGACGGTCGACCGGGGGCTGTTCTCCCCGGCGACACTGATCTTGCCGCCGCTGGCCTCGGCCACCGCCTGGGCCTCGGCGGGCGAGAGTTCCGTCGTGGCCAGGGCCCCCTTGCCGGCGATCCGGCGCAGCAGCGCGCTGCGCCGGCACGCGATCATCATGGCGTCGTCCAGCGACAGCGCCCCGGCGGTGTGCGCGGCGGCGATCTCTCCCATGCTGTGTCCGACGACCGCGTCCGGCGTCACGCCCCAGCTGCGCCACAGCGCCGTCAGGGCGATCTGCAAGGACACCATCGTCGGCTGCAGCACGTCCAGTTCGTCCAGCCGGGCCGCCCCGGGAGGCAGTCCCAGCTGCTCGACGACGGAGAAGCCGGCGAACGCGCGCACGAGCCGGTCGCAGCGGTGCAGGGCCTCCCGGAACACCGGCTCGGTGGCGAGCAGTTCGCGGCCCATGCCGTCCCACTGGGCGCCCTGTCCGGCGAAGACGAACACCAGCGGGGGGCGCCGGGCCGTGAACTCCGCCGGGATCCGCTCGACCTCGCCCGCGCACACCTCGGTGAGCCGCTGCTCCAGCTCGGTGTACGACTCGACGGCGAGGGCGACGCGGTGCGGCCCGGCCGTGCCCGTCGCGGCGTCGTGGCAGTACCGGGCCAGCGGCGGAAGGTGTCCTCCGGCGCGGATCCGGTCCCGGTGGCTGCGCAGGAGCCCCTGGAGGAGGTCCTCGGTGCCGGCGGCGACGGCGAACAGCCGTGCGTTCATGTCTCCCCCTTCCCGTCCGAACGGCACGACGTCGGAAGGCGGGTCATCGGCGGACGGCGATCTGGTGGCGGTAGCTCTCCATCGGCAGTCCGCTCATCCACGGCACGATGCCCAGTTTGCTGAGCGCCTTGATCGTGGGAGGCGGCTGGTAGCCCGCGAACATGCCACCGAACATCAGGATCTGGCTGTGCGCGACGATCTGCCGCATCAGCGGGTTCATCCGCTGCTTGCCGAGCATGGTGCGGAAGTGGCTGCCCGGTGCCATCCGGCGGCGCACCGCCGCGCGCACCCGGTCCGATATGTCGTTGTCGGCGATCCATTCCAGGCCCTCGGTCTCCGCCGCAGCCTGCCGCATGGTCGCGGTGCGCTGCCGGGTGTAGACGTCGATGTGGCTCAGATGCCCGCCGGGGCGCAGGACGCGTGCGGCTTCGCTGAGGAACTTGCCGAGGTCGGGGTAGGTGTGCGAACTCTCGATGTTGACGAGCACGTCCACCGAGCCGTCCTCGAACGGCAGGTCCTCCGCGTCGCCGTGGACGAAGCGCAGCGCGTCGCCCCGGGAGAGCGTGGCCGTTCCCCGGGCGATGGCCTTGGGCGACAGGTCGAGGCCGGTCATGCGGGCGCCGGGGGCGACGCGGGACAGGAAGTTCAGGCCCTCCCCCATGCCGCAGCCGACCTCCAGGACCTCCCGGCCGGCGTAGTCGTCCAGATCGATCGGGAGGTCCCGCAGGGCGAGGAAGTAGAGCTGTTCGCTGAAGCCGTCGGTCCAGGGCTGGCCGAACCCGGGCACCCGGGCCCGGATCTCCTCGACGAGGCCGGCGTCGTACATGCCCCAGTTCCACAGGTCGCCCTTGCCGGACAGGGTGGCGGCCATGTCGTAGATGGTGGCGCTGGCCGACTTCATGGTGGCGGCCTTCTCGCCGCTGCGCGGGGTGCTGGAGTCGTCGAGGTTGATGTCCGCGAGACCGCTGGTGAAGGCGGTCATGACGTCAGGGGTGGCACTCATGGGCGGTCTCCGATGGGCGGGGCGGGGTCGGTCACGCGCTGATGGTGTCGCCGCGCACCAGGCCGAAGCCGTCGGGCACCTCGGCGGGGTCCGAACCCGTCGTGACGGGCCGGTTGTCCGTGTCGACGAACACCACGCTGGGCTCGTAGGAGCGGGCGTTCTCCTCGCTCATGGAGGCGTAGGAGATGATGATGACGAGGTCGCCGGGGCTGACGAGGCGGGCGGCGGCGCCGTTGATGCCGATGATCCCGCTGTCGGCCTCCCCCTCGATGACGTACGTGCTGAGCCGGGCGCCGTTGTCGATGTCGACGATGTCGACCTTCTCGCCGGGCAGCAGGTCGGCGGCGGCCATCAGGGTGGCGTCGATGGTGACGGAGCCGACGTAGTGCAGGTTCGCCTGCGTCACCGTGGCCCGGTGGATCTTGGACTTGAACATCTCTCGGTACAGCATGGTCTCTCCTGTCGGCGGGTCACCGGCGGTGCGCTGGGGGTGGGTCGTCACTCCTGGGTGTCCGGCGTCAGGTGCACCGGGAGCCGCTGCATGGCGAGCAGGTAGCGGGGGGCGATCTCGGCCGGGTCGGCGGCCAGCGTCAGGTCGGGGAACCGCTCGAACAGCGCGGTCAGGGCCACCTCTCCCTCGATCAGGGCGAGACTGGCGCCCAGGCAGTAGTGGGCGCCGCGGCCGAAGCCCAGGTGCGGGTTGTGCTCGCGGGTGAGGTCCAGGTCGGCCGGGCAGCCGAACTCGGCGGGGTCGCGGTTGGCGGCGGCCAGCACCACCTGGACGGCCTCGCCGGGCCGCACCGTCACCCCGCCGATCTCGACGGGCTCGGTGGCGAAGCGCCGGAAGGTGTGCTTCACCGGTGCGGTGTGGCGCACCAGTTCGGCGACCGCCCGGCTGGCGATGGAGGGGTCCTCCTTCAGCAGCTTCAGCTGGTCGGGGTGCTGGAGCAGGGTGAAGACGGCGAGGGCGATGAGATTGCGGACGGTCTCGTGGCCGGCCTGGACGAGAACCATGGCCAGGGCCACCAGTTCGTCGTCGGTCAGCCGGTCGCTGTCCTCCTCGTGGACCTGCACCAGCTCGGATATGAGGTCGTCCCGGGGCTCGGCCTTGCGGGCCTCGACGAGTTCCCGGGTCACCCGGGCCATGCCCCGTACGGCGGGGGCGAACTGCTCGGGGTTCGGGCGCAGGGCCTGGGCGAGCGTCTCGCTCCACTCACGCCACTGCTCGCGGTAGTGCTCGTCGACGCCGAGCATCTCGCAGATGACGTTGATGGCCAGCGGGTGCGCGTAGTCCGCGATCAGGTCGGGCTCGGGCTTGCCGGCGAGGTCGTCCAGCAGACGGTGTGCCATCCGGGTGATCGCCGGGGTCAGCGTCAGCATCCGCCGGGCGGACAGGGCCCGGGTGACGAGCCGGCGCACCCGCATGTGGTCGTCGCCGTCCATGGTCAGCAGGGTCGAGTCGAACATGTCGACGATGTCCTCGGGGATGCCCCTGCTGAGCATGGACTCCCGGTGGGAGTCGCCCGGCGGCCGGCTGCGGAACGTCGGCTCGCTCAGTACGGACCTGACGTCCTGGTAGCCGGTGGCCACCCAGACGTCGCTGCCGTCGGCGAACTTGCCCCGGCAGACCGGCCGGGGGCCGCCCAGCCAGCGCTCGCCCGCCTCCGGGTTGGTGATGAACGCCGGGTCGGACAGGTCGAACTCGCTGGCCAGCGCATCCGGTTCGGTGGGGTGCTCCGCGGCGGAGGTGTCGGTCATGGGGTCGGCCTCGCTTCTTGCTCAGTGTCGTGTCGTGTTCGGTGTCGCCTCGTGGCCGGCGCCGGTCCGCGCCCGGAGCCGGGCACGGATCACAGCGCGGGGCCGACGACGTCGGCGGCCTCGGTCATCAGGCGGTCGGCCAGCTCGTCGGCGTGCCGGTCCCGCCAGGCGTGCAGCGGCGTGTGCGCCAGCCACCGGTTGCAGGCGCCCAGTGCCGGCCCGCAGGGGATCTGGTAGTCGGCGGCGCGGCCCGGTGCCCCGTCGATCGCCCAGGCGCTCGCCTGGGCGCAGTACCAGCGGAAGACCAGCGCCATGCGCCGCTTGGGGTCGAGCGCCGGCTCGGCGGAACGTCCCAGGCGGGCGTAGACGTCCTCGAACGGGGCGCCCAGGTAGTCGCGTTCCACCTTGGAGCGCACCGCCGCGGGTACCGCGTCCCAGGAGTCGTAGTTGCGCCACAGGTCGTACAGCTTGCCCGCGCGGGCGTGGAAGAGCACGCCCTTGCGCAGCACGCGTGCCCGGCCGCCCAGTTCGAACAGGTCGCCGTAGGGCGCGAAGGCGGTGTCGTGCACGTCGGCTTCCTGCAGCAGGTCCTTGGCGGCGGCGCTGATCCCGCTCTCGGCCGTGCACAGGTTCACCGATCCGGTGAGGACGAAGTCGGCGCCCAGGACGAAGGAGGCCGCGGCCGACTCGGGCGCGCCGATGCCGCCGCCGGCCCCGATGCGCACCGCCTCGGCGACGCCCCCGAGTTCCGCGCGCAGCCGGCGCAGCGCGGGCAGCAGCGCCCACAGGGTCGCCAGGTCGGAGTGGTCGCCCGCGTCGCCCACCGCGCAGACGTCGTCGGCCAGCGCGACGCGCTCCCCGGCCGCCGCCTCCTCGGCGGTGAGCAGGCCCTCGTCCACCAGTCGCCGTGCCAGCGCGGCGGGCGGCGGGGAGAGGAACAGCCGGGCGGCGTCCGGCCGGGTCACCTTCGCCAGGAGCTTGCGGGGTACGTGGACGGTGCCGTCGGCGCGGACCCGGGCACCGGTCAGCCGGTGCCGGACGAGCGCGGGGGTCACCTCGACGTGGGTGGCGGCCTCCACGAACCGGACGTCGTGGCGGACCAGCACGTCCACCAGGTCGGCCTCGGCGCGCGGGTCGAAGGGGTCGTGGGTGACGTTGACCCCGAACGGCGCGCCGGCCGGGACGCGCTCGCGGATCCGGGCGACCGCGGTGGCCACCTCGTCGGCGGCCAGGCCTGAGGCACCGAAGTAGGAGAGCAGACCGGCGCGTGCCATCCGGGCGACCAGGTCGACCGAGCTGACACCGCGGCGCATGCCGCCCGCGGCGTAGGCGAGCCGGACGCCGTAGTCGCGCCGGAAGGCCTCCGAGCCCAGTGACTCGGGGCGGGCGGACGCGGGCTCGGTACGGGCCGGGGCCGGCTGTCGCGGGGCGGTGGGGGCGAGGGGCCGGGGTGCCGGGAGCGCGGTCGCCTCGGTGCGGATCCGGGCGACGAGCTTGGTCAGCACCTGTCCGGGGCCGAGTTCCCGTACCCGGAAGTCGCCCAGGCCCATCAGGAGCCGGACGCTGTCGGTCCAGCGCACCGGTGAGGCGATCTGGCGGCGCAGGGTGGCGGCCACCTCGCCGGGCTCGTAGGGCCTGGCGTGGACGTTGCTGATCACCGGGATCTTCGGTGCCGCGAAGTCGGTGGCGTCGAGCAGCCGTCCGAACTCCTCGGCGGCCGCGGCCATGTACCGGCTGTGGAACGGCGCGCTGACGTTGAGCGGCGCGCAGCGGGCCCCGGCCTCCTTCAGCAGGGGCAGCGCCCGGTTGACCGCCTCCACCGGGCCGGCGATCACGGTCTGGGTCGGCGCGTTGTAGTTGGCGATGTCGAGTTCGGTCAGTGCGTTGTCCCGCAGGACGCGCTCGACGAGCGCGGCGTCGACCGCCGAGACGGCGGCCATCGTGCCGCCGGTGACCTGTCCCATGAGCCGGCCGCGTTCGGCGACCAGGCGCAGCCCGGTCTCGAAGTCGTACACGCCGGCGGCGAACAGGGCGGCGAACTCGCCGAGGCTGTGTCCGAGGACGTAGTCCGGCAGCCGCCCGCCCTCGCCGAGGGCCGCCAGCCAGGTGAGGGAGTTGACGACGTACAGGGCGGGCTGGGTGTACCGCGTGTCGCGGAGGTTGCGGCCCGGGTCCTGCAGGCACAGCTCCCGGAGGGAGTAGCCGAGCACGGCGTCGGCGCGGGCGACCAGGTCGGGGAAGCGGTCGAACACCTCCCGGCCCATGCCCTTGGCCTGGGCGCCCTGCCCGGGGAAGACGTAGACGTCGAGCGGTCGCCCGTCGAGGGCGGGCGGGTCGGGTGTGGCCGCGGAGGCGCTCACGGGGTTCACCTCGGTTCGTCGTGCGGGGGCGGCGAGGGGGGCCGGGGCGGCGAGGAGGGGCCGGGTGTCGAGGACGGCCCGGTACAGCACCTCGTCGCGGGCGTACGGGGACAGCAGCGGCAGGACCTTGGACCGGCTGCCGTCCGGCAGGGCGGCGCGTACCAGGTTGGCCATGGACCCGGACGGCCCGAGGTCGAGGAAGAGCAGGTCGTCCCGGGCCAGGAGCGGGCCCAGGGCCCGGGTCAGGTCGAACGGCTCCCGCAGCACCCGCCACAGGTGGGCGGGGTCGGGCAGGTGCACGGCCGCGCCGGTGGTCCCGGAGATCAGCGGCAGGGTGGCGGGTTTCATGGCCAGTTGGCCGATGAGGTCCTTGAAGGCACCCTCCACCGGGTCGATCAGGGGCGAGTGGAAGGGGAACAGCACGGGCAGCCGCTGGCAGAGGACACCCGTGGCGGTCAGGTGCCGCTCGATACGGTCCAGGTCCTCGGCCGTGCCCGCCAGGACGAAGTTGTCCGGCGAGTTGACGGCGGCCACGTGCGCCGGCGCGAGGACGGGGTCACGCCGGGCGAGCCCGGCGTCGGCCAGGACCGCGAGCATGCCCCCGCGGGGGCACTCCGCCTCGAACAGCTCGACCTGGCGCAGCAAGGAGCGCAGGCACTCCTTGGGGTCGACCACGCCCGCGACGGCCGCGGCCGCGACCTCGCCCAGGCTGGCGCCGAGCACCGCCCCGGGGGTGAAGCCGTGTGACCGCAGCATCTCCGCCAGGGCGTACTCGACCATGAAGATCGCCGGCTGGGTGAGCGCGAAGCGCGTCATCGGCAGCTCGGGGCCGTGGCCGTCACCGTGGATGGCCTCGATCACCGAGTCGCCGCGGACGTCACGGACGACCGCGTCCAGGGATTCGAGGGCCGCGCGGAAGACGGGGTCGGCTCCGTGAAGCCATTTGCCCATGCCGTGGTACTGCGAGCCCTGACCCGCGAACAGGAAGACCGGCGTGAGGGTCATCGGGCGCGCAGGGAGGACTCGAGGACCTTGTGCCCGGTGGGCAGCTGCGCCACGGACTCCACCGTGAAGCCGGCCTCCTCCAGGGCGCGGCGCATGCCCGCCTCGTCCAGGCCGATCGTGCCCTCGTCGCAGGCCACCGCCTGGAACATCGCCCGCCATCCGTCGATGTCGTTCTCCACCAGCGGCTCCACGACGAGCAGCCGGGCGCCGTCGGCGCTGTCGGCCATCGCGGTGGCGACGGTGCGCAGGATGCGGACGCAGTTGTCGTACGTCCAGTCGTGCAGCACGTTCTTCAGCAGGTAGCGGTCTGCGCCCGCGGGGACCTCGGCGAAGAAGTCACTCGGCGCGAAGGTGATCCGCTCCAGGACGCTCTCGTCGGTGACCCGGCCCAGGGCCTCGTGGCCCCGGGCGCAGACGCTGGCCCGGTCGGCCACGGTGCCCCGCAGGCCCGGGTGGGCGGCGAGGATGCCGGGCAGCAGACCGCCGCTGCCGCCGCCGACGTCGACGACGGTGCCGGCGCCGCCGAAGTCGTGGGCCTCGATCAGGCACTGGGCGACCGGCGTCGCCAGGTCGATCATTCCCTGGTCGAACAGTTCCGCCGTCTCGGGGTGGGTCTCCAGGTAGGCGTAGAGCGACTCCCCGAAGACCTCCTGGAAGCCCGAGCGCCCGGTCTTGACGGTGTGCATCAGACCGCCGAAGGCGTCGTCGTAGAGTTCGGCGGCGAGGATGGCGAAGTGCCGCTGGGTCATGGGGTGGTCGGCGCGCAGCGGCGCGTAGGCCTCGGACAGCATGAACTTCTCCCCGTCGCGCTCCAGCACGCCCGGGACGGTGAGCATCTGCAGCAGGCGGTGGAGCACGTCCGGGTCGGTCTCGGTGCGCTTGGCCAGCTCCGCGGACGACATCGAACCCCCGTCGAGGATGTCCGCTATCTCCAGTCGGGCGGCGACGGCCAGGGCCCGGGCGAACCAACCGCTGACGGCGAGCTTGAGGATTTCCATGGGATGTCTCTCTTTCACGAACCCGTCAGGCGAGCCGGCGCAGCCGGTCGGCCAGCGCGGCGGGGGTCGGGGTCTCGAACACGTCGGTCAGGGCGAGCCGGACGCCGGTGATGTCCTTGATCCGCTGGGCGAGCGTGGCGGCCAGCAGCGAGTGGCCGCCGTTGGCGAAGAAGTGCGCCCCGGCGTCCAGGTCCGGGCGGTCCAGCAGTTCGGCGAAGAGGCCGACGAGGGTCGTGGTGAGGTCGTCGTCGCCCGCCTCGGCGGTCTCGCCGCCCGCGACGGGGCCGCGGTGGTGCGCCGCGCGTTCGGCGAGGGCCAGGTAGTCGACCTTGTCGCTGCCGGTCCGGGGGAACGCGTCCACGGCGATGAACCGGTGCGGGACCACCGAGCGGGGAAGCTGCCCGCGGGCGTGGTCCCAGAGTTCGTCGACCGCCTCGGGGCGGCCGGGCACCCGGACGAACGCGGCCAGGGTGCCGTCCGCGCCGGGGTCGCCGACGACCACGACGGCCGCCGCCTCGACGTCGGGGTGGCCCAGCAGCACGGCCTCCACCTCCGCCAGCTCGACGCGGTTGCCGCGCAGTTTGACCTGCCGGTCGACCCGGCCGAACAGGTCGATCCGGCCGTCCGGCCGCCAGCGGGCCACATCGCCGGAGCGGTGGAACCGCCCGTACTCGGCGTTCTCGCCGAAGCGTTCCGCGGTCAGTTCGGGCCGCTCGTGGTAGCCGGAGGCGACGCCGACGCCCGCGACGCACAACTCGCCGCGCAGGCCGAGCGGCAGCGGCCTGCCGTGCGGGTCGGCGATGAAGATCCGGGTGTTGGCGACGGGCGCGCCGACGTCCACGCGGCCGCCGGGGTCCGCGCCCATGCGTCCCGCGGTGGCCCAGATCGTGCTCTCGGTGGGGCCGTAGACGTTCCACAGGTCGGCGCCCGCCGCCAGCAGCGTGGCCGCCAGCTCGGCGGGCAGGGGCTCGCCGCCGGTGAGGACGGTGCGTCCCGCCAGGGTGCCGGCGGCGTCGCGGGCGACGATCCGCCAGGTGGTCGGGGTGGCCTGCAGCAGGCCGATGTCGTGGGCGGCCACCGCGGCCGCCAGCAGGCCGCCGTCGGTCCGCGCCTCGTCGGGGAGGACCACCGTGTGCCCGCCGTGGAGCAACGGCATCATCAGCTCGAGCGAGGAGGTGTCGAAGCTGTAGGTGCTGAGCCAGCCGGTGGGGCGCGTCCCGCCGGCCACGCCGAACCGGTCGGCGTAGTCGACGATGTGGTTGACGAGGCTGCGGTGCCGGATCGGGATGCCCTTGGGCTTGCCGGTCGATCCGGAGGTGTAGATGAGGTAGGCGAGGCCGTCGGGATCGGCGGCGGCGGCCGCCGCCACGTCCACCGGCGTGTCGGGCACGTCGTCCCGGTCGACGGCGGGCACGGTGGCGCGGCCGTCCGGGGCCGTGATCCCCGCCCCGGTTATCACGGTGCGGGCGCCGGCGTCGTCCAGCTGGTAGGCCAGCCGCTCGGCGGGGTGGTGGGGGTCGAGCGGCAGGTAGGCTGCGCCCGCGAGCCAGGTGCCGAACACCGAGGCGGCCAGGGCCGCTCCGCGCGGCAGGAGCAGTGCGACGACGTCGCCGCGCCGGACACCGGCCTCGGCCAGCCGGGCGGCGGTGGCGACGGCGGCGGACCACAGGGCACCGTAGGTCATCGTGCGGTCGCCGTCGCGGACGGCCACGGCCGCGGGTGCCGCGGCGGCCCGGCGGGCGAATCCCGCGAGCACCGACGGTGTGTCGATGGTGCGGTCCGTCGCGTTGGCGGCGTCGATGACCGCGTGGTCCCGGGGTGACCAGACCGGCAGCGTGGCGAGGGGGGCGTCCGTCGAGGTGCCCAGCGCGACCAGCAGGGCGTCGTAGCGGTGGACCATCAGCTCGACGTCCGACCGGTCCAGCACGCCGGTGTAGAACACCGCGCGGACGGTGGCCGTGTCCTTGTTGGCCGAGACGAAGAATTCGAGGTCGAACTGGCTGAAGCCGTTTTCCACCACGAGGAGTTCGGCGTCGGCGCCGGCGATGGTGAAGGCGCGCTGGTCCTCGGCGAAGGGCACGTAGTTGAACACGTGCTTGAACAGTCCGTTGCGCCAGCCGGAGCCGTCCCGCTCGACCAGGTCGAGCACGTCGTCGGCCGCCACGTCCTTGTGCGCCATCGCCTCCATGAACGTCCGCCGGGTCAGGGCGGTGAGGTCCTTGAAGCTCGCGTCGCGGTCGAGCGGCAGCCGCAGGGTGACGAGGTTGCTGTGGTAGCCGACCGTGTCCACCGCCTCGCGGGGGCGGGTGTTCACCGGCGAGCCGATGGTCAGGTCGGGGCCGGCCCCGTGGGCGGCGAGGAGGGCCGCGTAGGCGGCGAGGAGGACGACGGACTCCGGCGCCCGCAGCTCGCGCTGGAGGCGGCGCACGACCGCGTGGGCCTCGGGCGACAGGACGTGGGTGACCTCGTCGCCCTGGAGGGTGGTGACGGCCTGTTCCCGCTGCTCGCACCAGAGTTCCAGCCCCGAGGAGCGGAATCCGGCCATCTGCTCGCGCCAGTACTGCCGGCTCCCGGCCGACGGTTCGGGTTCGTGCCAGGCGGGCACCTCGGCGGACCCGGCGGACTCGCCCGCGACCACCGCCTCGTACAGCGCCACGAACTCGGCGCGCAGGATCGCCGTCGACTGGACGTCGGAGACGGCGTGGTGGACGGCCAGGCACAGCACGTCCGCGTCCGGCCCGCGCAGCAGCAGCGCCCGCAGGAGCGGACTGCCGTCGGGGGTGAACGGGCGGGCCACGAAGGCCGTCAGGACGGCTCGTTCGTCCGCCTCGCCCCCGGGGTGCTCCGCCTCCTCCAGACCGACGGTCAGGGACGGGGCGACGGTTTTGGTCAGACCGCCTGTGTCGTCGCGGTGGAAGACCGTCCGCAGCACCTCGAAGCGTGCCGTCAGCAGCTGGAGGGCCTGGGTGGTGGCGGTGGCGTCGAGGCGGCCGCGCACCCGGACCGCGAGGGAGAGGTTGCTCGCGCCGCTGTCCGGGACCAGCTCGTCGAGCAGCCAGAGGGTGCTCTCCTTGCGGGTCGGACGGACGTGGCCGGCCGGGAGTCCAGGGCTCACGCGTGCGCCCCCGGCTGGGCCAGGACGCCGGCCACGGACTCGGCGACGGCGGGGGTGCGCAGCAGGTCGCGGTGCTCGACCTCGAAGCGCCGCTCGTCCGCGATCTCGATGGGCGCGATGCCGGGCGTGGCGCGCAGCCGGTTCAGGCCGCTCTGCTCGCTGGCGGAGGTGATCACGGTGGCCCGTGCCCAGCCGGGGCGCGGGTCGAGTCCGGCGGCGGTGGCGAGGTAGGCCATGAACGAGCCGACGAGGGTGACGAGTTCGCCGGCGTAGTCCTCGTCCAGTCCGGCCCGCCGGAGCGCGGCGGTGCCGATCGGCCGGAAGGCGCCGTAGAGCCCGGCGGCGAATTCGACCGGTCCGATACCGGGCTTCGCGACGAGCCGTTCCGCGGCGTCGGTCAGCTCCTTGATTTCCTCGGCCGTCAAAACGGTGGTCATATTGCCGATCACCCGGCCGAACTGGAGGTGAACGGTGGGGACGTCGACCAGTTCGGGGTCGAAGACGACCACGCGCGGAGCGGTGGCCTGCCGCGCGGCGATCTTCTCGGCGAGCACGCCGGCGAACACCGAGCCCGCGCAGTAGCCCAGTACCGCGCGGACCGTCCGTCCGCTCGCGGCGACCTCGGAGAGCCAGGGCTCCAGGTAGGCCTCGTCCAGGGCGTCCGTCTCGGGGCTGCGGACGGGGGCGACCGTCTGCCACAGGGCGCAGTCCAACCGCAGGCCCGGCGCCAGTTCGGCGAATCCACCCTCGTTTCGGCCTGTCACCGGAAAATCGGCGGCGAGCACAATGTCGGTGTCAGCTCCTGCATCGAGCACGACATTCCACACGGTGGGGCTGGGCATATGAATTCCCCCGAATGTCAAAAAGTCTTCGGCTAATTCCTCGACCGTGTCCGGTCAGGCCAGGCTGGATCCTAGGGGCAGGCAATCCCCTCTGTCCACAGCAAACGATCATGGACCGAACCCGGCCAAACCCCATGGATCCCACCGGGCGAATATGCGCCATGACCGATGAATTTCAGACACCCAGTGAGGCGGTTCCGGACATGCGCCCATCACATTTCAGCCGCCGTGACCAGCGGGTTCGCCGGGAAACCCGGCCTCGGCCGCACTCGCCGGGGCCGCACCACGGACGCCCTTCGGCGCCCACCGGAAACTCCAGAATGTCCGGCTTTGCGGCGTGACGGACCCCATACGCACCGCCAACGACGAGAGCGCTTCCGGTCATTACCGGCCAGGGGTGTCCGACGGCCACCGGGTCGGCGACCACCGGACCGGGCCGGGAACCCGTGTGTAACGTTCGGCGTGCGTGACAGCCGTTGACCGGGTGTGAGGAGGGGGCAGTGAGCGGAATAGTGGTCTATCTGCCGCGGGAGAGTGGCACCGCCGGCGGGGGGCCGTGCGGTGACGCGGTGACGTTACGGCTCGGCCCGGGGGAAGTGGCGCGCTTCGGACGGGGATCGGCGACGACCTCGGTCGAACTCCGCCTCGTCGACGAGGCGATCTCCCGGCTGGCGGGGGAGATCCGGGTGACCGACGATCATTGGCAGCTCAGCAATCACAGCACGACCCAGAGCTATCTGGTGGAGAACCCCGAAGGGGCCGGGGAATACCTCCGCGTGCCGCCGCGCCGGGCCGGAGCGCCCATCCCCTTCGAGTTCTCCCGGGTCGTGCTGCCCACCCGCAACAGCACCACGGTCGCCTTCCAGGTGTTCGCCCCCGACCACGTCTATATGGATCCGCACGAGACGGGCGGCCCGTGGGGCAGTCGCACCGTCACCGCGTACTCCCTGGACGAGACGGCCACCTACTTCCTGGTGCTGGTCGCGCTGTGCGAACCGCGCCTGCGGGACGAGTCGGCGGTCGCGGTGCCCACCACTCCCCAGATCGTCGAGCGGCTCCGCCGGCACCCCGCCTGCGGCCGGCTGACGACCCGGGCCGTCAGCTCGCACATCGACTACCTGGCCGGGGAGAAGATGCGCATCGACGCCCCGGCCGGGGGTGAACCGGGCCGCGAAGCACGCCGCAACGGCAAGCGGGAGGCGGTCGTCGGACTCGCCCTGCGGTTCGGTCTCGTCCGGGAGGAACACCTCGCGCTGCTGCCGCCCCGGGCCGGGGCGGGCCCACGGGGACGGGAGACCGGGGAATGAGACCGGGATCCATGGCAAGCGGCGGCATACCCCGGCACGCCCGGCGGACCGGAGGGGTGAACGGTGCACGGTCCGGCCGGCTCGTCGCGAAGTGAGCGCGTCCAGCCCCTGCCGCACGGCCTCCGCGTGGGCAGGTGGGAGGTCACCGACCCCATCGCGTCCGGTGGTTGGGGGACGGTGTACGCGGGGCGGGCGGTCGACGACGGCGAGAGCCCGGCCGGGGGCCGGGAAGACGTCGCGCTCAAGTTCTTACCGACCGAGGGGCTCGCCCCCCGTCAGGCCCGCAAGGTCGCGGACACCGCCCGGCGCGAGGTGGAGTTCGGCCGCCGGGCCCGCCACCCCAGGCTGATCCGTCTGCTGGACTCCCTCGTGCTCAGCGAGCCGGGCCACCCGTTCCTGGACGGCGCGATCGTCCTCGTCATGGAGCGGGCCGAACGCAGTCTGCGGGACCTGCTCGAGACCGGCGTGAACGAAGCCGAGGGCGCCCGGCTGATCACCGAGGTCTGTGTGGGGCTGGCACATCTGCACCACGGCGGCTGGGTGCACGGTGACCTCAAACCGGACAACGTCCTGATCATGGCCGACGGCTCGGCGAAGCTCTCGGACTTCGGGCTCGTCACGGAACTGACCGGCACCCGCGGCACGCACGGGTACGGGCCGCCGATGGGCACGTTCGACTACCTGCCGCCCGAGCGCTGGAAGGCCCCGCTCGGCGAGCGGGGTGTGCGGGTCCGGCCGAGCGCCGACATCTGGGCCCTGGGCATCCTGATCCACGAGATGTTCACCTCGGGCGCCTCGCCGTTCCCCGGTGCCACACCCGTCTCGCGGGCGGCCGCGGCACAGGAATACGCCGACGGACGTGCCCCGCTGCGGATGGACAACGCGGTGCCGCCCTTCTGGCGTGCGCTGGCCGCCGACTGCCTGGCCCCGACCCACGACGCGCGGGCCGCGCACACCGCCGGGAGCCTGCTCGCCCGCATCGGCGCCCGGCAGGACACGGACACGGAACCCGCCGGGAAGACGGGCCGGGCGGACCGAATGGGCCTGACGGGGCCCGGAGGGGCCGCCGCCCGTCCGTGGGCGCTCCGGCGCGGCAGGACGCGCGCGGTGCTGGTGGCCGTCGCGGTGTGCGGGGCGGTCGCGGCGGGCTGGACGTATGCCGTGCGCGACGGCGGCTCCGCCGCGACGGCCGGATCCGACGAGCCGGGCGGGTCCGCCGCCACGGCCACGGTGGGCCCGCGGGCCGCTGCCGCGGCCCGGATCCGGGTCTTCAACACCGAGGAGCGCTGCGGTGACCGCCCGGACCGGGATCCGGAGTGCAGCCTCGGCCTGGCGGTCGACCCGCTGCGGCCGTACACCGTCGACAATGTCGTGCCGACCCGGGTGTGGCACGGTGACGTCCTCACGGTGGACTGCCGGTTGCCGAACGGGGTGCCCATCGTCGACGAGCGGGGCGCGTGGTCCGCGCAGTGGTTCCGCGTCCGTCTCCCGCCCGGCGCCGCGCGCTCCACCGCGTGGCTGCCGGCCGTGCGGACCAAGGACCGCCCCGCGGTCCCGCCGTGCCCGCGCCCCACGCCCGTTCGGTGACACACCTCTCCCTCGACTCGTCGTGACTGCCGCGATGCACGGCTGACGTAGCTGTATCGCGGATCGTCGGGCGCTGTCACCCCGGAAGGTCCCGGATGCCGGGCGGCGGCGCCCCACGACTACCTTGCGGCCCGTTGATCCCGGACGGCATCACCTCTGACAGCGAGGAGCAAGGACGTGCGTGGCGCAGCGGCACGATGCTCGAGATTCGGAACAGCGGTGTTGTTGGCCGTCACGGCCGTGTCCGCCCTGAGCGGGCCGGCCTGGGCGCGGGGCGCGCGTGATGTGCCCGGCCCCCTCGGACACAGCGCGACGGCCGACCTGTACTGCGACATACCACCGGAGCGGGACATAGCGGTGACCCGCAAGGTCTACGAGGTCGGCCAGCGTCGGGGCGTGTCCGACAAGGTGATGCTCGCCGGCTTCGAGACGGGCTGGGTCGAGTCCCGGATGAACAACCTCGACTGCGGGGACCGGGATTCGCTCGGTGTCTTCCAGCAGCGGCCCTCGCAGGGCTGGGGCACCCCCGACCAGGTCCGCGACGTCACCTACGCGGCGAACAAGTTCTTCGAAGTGGCCCAGCACATGGAACCCGGCATGGAGGGAAGCTCCGCCGGGGAACTCGCCCAGGCGGTGCAGCGGTCCGCCTATCCGGAGCGCTACGCCCAGGCGGAGGGCATCGCCCGGGCGATGCGGGATGAGGCGTTCTGGCCCTACGGCGCGATCGGGGCGAAGTACGACGGCATGGGCCGGCACGACGGAGTGCTCGGCCCGCCGCTCCGCGCGGAGGAGGACGCCTCGCTGGGCGGGCGTTTCCAGCTCTTCCGGAACGGGATCATCATCTGGCGGCCGGATGTCGCCTACGCCATCCACGGCGACATCCTCGAAAAATTCTGGGCCACCGACGCCGAACGCCGCTGGGGCTTCCCCACCATGGACGAAGCCGACGCCTCCCCCGCACCCAACGGCACCCGCGGCCGCTACCAATTCTTCGAAAACGGCCTCTTCCTCTGGTCCCCACAAACCGGAACCCACCCCGTCCACGGAGAAATCTACAAAGCCTTCCACACCGCCGGCCACGAAGGAAAACTCGGCTACCCCACCACCGACGAAATCGACGAACCCGGCGGCAAAGCCCAGAAATTCCAGAAAGCCACCATCCACTGGAACCCCGCCAAGGGCACCTGGCTTACCGACAACTGAACAGGGGACAGTCATGAGAGCATTGATTCTTCGGCGGGTGACGAGAGCCATGGCGTTGTGGCTGGCGGCCCTCGTCGTGACCGTGTCCCTGGCACCGGCCGCGAGCGCGTCGGACCCGGACGGGTCGATCGGGCGGGGCGAGGTGATGGACCGGTCCTGGTCCTGGGTCGCCGAGCAGGTGCCGTACGACATGAGCGGCTGCTACCGCAACCAGTTCGGCTGCTACCGCCCGGACTGCTCGGGCTTCGTGTCGATGGCCTGGCACCTGGGTTCGTCGCTGACCACCTGGAGTCTGTGGAACGTCACCTCCGAGATCCCGGCGGGTGATCTGCAAGCCGGTGACGCCCTGTTGCGGGACTCGGGCGGCACGGACCACGTGGCGCTGTTCGTCCGCTGGGCGGATGCCGCCCACACACAGCCGGTGGTCCGTGAGACGTACGACTTCGGGCACGTGGCCGAGGAGCGGGTGTGGGGCAACGGGCTGCGGGGGTTCTCGCCCCGCCGGTACAACCGTCTGGACGATCTGATGCCCTACGGCGCGATCAGGGTGAAGTACGACGGCATGGGCGGACTGGACAGCGTGCTGGGGCCGCCGGTCACGGGTGAGCGCGATTCCTCGCTGGGCGGGCGTTTCCAGCAGTTCCGGAACGGGATCATCATCTGGCGGCCGGACGTGGCCTACGCCATCCACGGCGACATCCTCGAAAAATTCTGGGCCACCGACGCCGAACGCCGCTGGGGCTTCCCCACCATGGACGAAGCCGACGCCTCCCCCGCACCCAACGGCACCCGCGGCCGCTACCAATTCTTCGAAAACGGCCTCTTCCTCTGGTCCCCACAAACCGGAACCCACCCCGTCCACGGAGAAATCTACAAAGCCTTCCACACCGCCGGCCACGAAGGAAAACTCGGCTACCCCACCACCGACGAAATCGACGAACCCGGCGGCAAAGCCCAGAAATTCCAGAAAGCCACCATCCACTGGAACCCCACCAAGGGCACCTGGCTCACCGACAACTGACGCGCTGCTACCCCCGTTTCGACCAGGAGATCATGATGAACGAGCACCACCCCTCCCGCAGAGGTGTCCTGAAGACCGTCGGCGGAATGTCCGCGGCGCTGGCGCTGGGCGGCGGCGCCGTCCTCGGGTCGGCGGCGTCGGCCGCCGCGGCCGGTGACGGTCGCGGGCTGCACATCGTGGAGGCGGGCGAGAGCGACCCCCGCATGTGGTACTACCGGTTCGAGACCGCGGCGATCGGCTGGAAGCCCGCCGTCAACGTCCTGCTGCCCGACGACTATCACTACAGCGGGCGCCGCTATCCGGTTCTGTACCTGCTGCACGGCGGCGGGGGCGACTTCATCGAGTTCGACCGCCTGCCGGAGGGTGGCATCCGGGCGTGGACCGCCGGCAAGCCCATGATCGTCGTAATGCCCGACGGCGGGCACACGGGCTGGTACTCCAACCCGGTCACCTCCTTCGTGGGCCCCCGCAACTGGGAGTACTTCCACATCGAGCAGCTAATCCCGTGGATCGACGACAACTTCCGGACGTACGCCGAGTACGACGGCCGGGCCGTCTCCGGGTTCTCGATGGGCGGCTTCGGCGCGCTGAAGTACGCCGCCAAGTACTGGGGCCACTTCGCCTCGGTGAGCGCCCATTCCGGGCCGGCCAGTCTGCGCGGCCGCGGTGACATCATCGTCCACTGGGCCAACGCGACCTCCGCCCTGGACCTGGGCGGCGGCACCGTCTACGGGGTGCCCTGGGACCAGAACAGGGTCAGCGCCGACAACCCGTGCCAGCGGGTGGAGAGTTACCGGAACAAGCGGGTGTTCATGGTGGCCGGCACCAGCCCCGAACGCATCTGGGACCGGCTCAACGAGACCAACGTGCTCGACACCCAGCGGGAGTTCCGCGGCCTCCTCGACCGCGCCGGCATCCCGCACGAGTCACACGAGCGGGAGGGCGGCCACTGGGTCCGCCCGGATCTCTTCCGGCACGACCTCGACGGCATCATCGACCGCCTCCGCAAGGCCTAGGCCGTATCCGGCGGATCAGGCTTCCACGGGCCCGCGCAGGGTGGCGGTGGCGAGGGCCAGGAAGTCCTGTACGGGGCCCGGGCGGTCGCTTTCCGGTGCCGCCAGGCAGGTTTCCACGGGCAAGCCGTCGGTGACGGGCAGATAGACGAGGTCAGGGCGGGAATACGAGCCCGCGACGCTGAGGGGGACGAGCGCGATGCCCTGCCCGGAGGCGATGAGTTCGAACTTCTCCTCCAACGAGGCCGTCCGCCGCCTCCGCACGCCGAGGAACGGCTCACGGTCGAGATCGGCCGACGTCAGCGCGGGACGGCCGGCCAGCGGATGGGTCACGGGCAGGCACGCGACCTTGGTCTCGTGACCGATGGGGACGGTGCGCAGCCCCGTGTCGTCGAAGGGGCGCCGGAGGTATCCGACGTGTGCGCGGCCGTCACGGAGCGGCGCGTCCTGCTCCCACCAGCGCAGCGGAAAGACATCGATCTCGACCTCCGGGTGGCGGGCGGTGAACGCCCGGATCGCGTCCGCCACGTGCAGACCGGGTGAGAAGGCGACGACGAGCCGCTGCCGGCCCCGCTCGGCTTCCCGCACCCGCCGCAGCGCCTCGGCGACCACGGTGGTGATCTTTTGCGCCTCGTCGTACAGCTGCTGCCCGGCGGGGGTCAGCTCCACGCTGCGCGTGGTCCGGGTGAACAGCGCGCAGCCCAGCTCCTGTTCGAACGCGCGGATCTGCCGGCTGAGGACGGGCTGTGCGATGAACAGCGTCTGTGCCGCCCGGCCGAAGTGCCGATGTTCGGCCACCGCGACGAAGTAGCGGAGTTTCCGCAGATCCAGATCCAGATCCATGCCGTCACGGTATCAACGCGGTCGGAAGGGTATTGGACGCCCGCCCCGGGCCACTCGGAGACTGGCGTGGTGATCGTCGCATCACACGGTCGCATCACACCGACGGGCGGCAGCTGCCTGTTCGTCGACGCGGTCGTCAGGACGGTCGTGCGCGAAGGATGACGCACGACCGTCCTGGCCGAGGAGAGGAATCACGTGAACGACACCCGCAGGACCGCTCTCGTCGTGGGGGCCTCCCGGACCCTGGGCCTCGCGCTCGCCGCCGAGTACCTCCGTCGCGGCTGGGACGTCATCGGCACGGTCCGGGGCACCCGGCGCACCGGCCTCCACGACCTGGCCGACGCGTCCGGGGAGCGGCTGACGGTGGAGTCGCTGGAGATGACCGAGCCGGAGCAGATCGCCGCCCTGCGCGACCGGCTGGCCGGGCGCACCCTGGACCTGCTGTTCGTCAACGCCGCCATCACGCGCGGCGACCTCCCGATCGGCGAGGTGCCGACGGAGATGTTCACCGAGGTGATGGTCACCAACGCGCTCGGTCCGATGCGCGTCGTGGAGTGCCTCGGGCCGCTGGTCGCGCCGACCGGCACCATCGGCGTCATGTCCTCCGACCAGGGGAGCATCGCCTTGAACACCGAGGGCGGGCAGGACCTGTACCGGGCCAGCAAGTCCGCGCTGAACCAGCTGATGCGCGGCTATGCCGCCCGTCACGCCGAGGACACGCGGACGCTGCTGCTCATGGACCCGGGCTGGGTGCGTACCGGACTCGGCGGGCCCGACGCCGATCTCAGCGTGGCGGAAAGCATTCCCGGGGTGGTGGAGACGATCCAGAGCCGGCGGGGTGCGCGCGGTCTCCACTTCCTCGATTACCAGGGAAAGGTCGTGCCCTGGTAGTCGCCGCGGCCGGGCAGGGCGATGTCCCCTCGCGGGAGGGGACACCCAGGATTACTTGGCGCGTACCTTGCGGGCCTTCGGCGGGTCGCATTCCTTCGCGGCCGCGATGAAGGGCTGCAGCGCGTCGTGGAGCTTGTTCAGCGAATCGGGCCCGAGTTCGATCTGGTAATACTGGACGGACGGGACCAGTCTGGTTTCGAATTCGCTGCTGCCGTCCTCGTCGTCCTTGGCTGCCCCCGCCCGCACTTCCATGCCCGGGACGGCGAACGTGTGCCGGTGGACGTCCTCGGTCACGGTCGGATCGAGGTCGTCGTAATCCTCCACCTTCACCCATATCTCCTGGGTGAAGGACCGGTCCCCCACCGTCAATGTCCTGCCCCCCTTCCGCACGCCCGGCTCGCCCTGCCGCGATTCGTCTACCTCAATAAATCTGGTGCCCATCAGCGCCCCTTCTCAAGATCGACCAAAGCGTAGCCGCTGCTGGGGAGTTGCACTCAATCGGCGAGAGGCCGCTTCCGGCGAGCCGTCCCCGGCCCCGCCGCCCGACACCGTTCTGCCGGTCCCGGGCATCCGGCGTGTCACCCCGTGCGCCCTCTTCGGCCACGACGCCGAAGGCGGCATCGGGTCGGCCGAAGGCGGCATCGGGTCGGCCGAAGGCGGCATCAGGTCGGCCGATGGCGGCATCAGGTCGACCATCTCGGCCTGGGGGACACCGGTCGGTGACCTGTTGTGGCACGCCACTGCCCCGGCCTTCACACCGACGGAAGCCGTCGGCACCCCGTGGGGCTCTCCGGGGTCACCGAAAACGCCCGGGTCCGCGGCGCCTCTCCCGGCGGCTCAACGGCCCTCTTTCCACCTGGACAGACGGGCGATCGCCGCCGTACGGGGCTCTTCGTCCCGGTCGGGAATGAGGGCATCCGCCACGCTGCCAAGTTCCCGGACAGCACCGCGTCCCCCACGCCGGGCCGGGTCGAACGTATGGCCAGATACCGCCTCATCAGCGGGTTGGCCGGTTTCAAAGCCACGATGTTGCCGGGGAGTTAACACGGAGACATGATCACTGCTCGTATCGACCTGATCACTCATCCAGGAGCCGAGAAGTGATACGCAGAGCCGCTCTCCGCACCCGCACCCGCACCCGCACCCGCACCACCGTCGCCGTGACCGCGGCTCCCGCCCTTCCGCTCCCCCGGGGAGCCCAGGCGGTCACCCCGGCCGGCACCGCCCGGGCGAGCGCCGCCGAGGGCGGCGAGTTCTGCGTCCACACCCCGGCCCCCGGCGCGTTCCCGCGCTCCCGCCCGCGCGTCCAGGCCCGCTACGGCGGCTCCGACGCCCCGGGCCGGGCCCGCGTCGGCGCTTCGGCGATGACGCTGATCTAACGCCGGCTCCGCCCGGCGCCACCACGGCCGTGACCGGCGACGAACACGCCGCACCGCCGTCTCCTTGGGCACCGCGCCTCCTTCCGCCTCGCGGCGGCGGCCTTGTCGTGCCTCGCACGCCCTCGTTCCCGCACATCACCACAAGGGAGTTGTTGATTTCCATGGACAAACACAGAAGATTCCTCACCTACGCCACCGCGGGCGCGGTCATATGCACCGCCGCGTTCATCCCGACGGTCAGCCAGGCCGCCGCCGGCAGTGGCGGCCCGGAAGACAAGCCCTACGCCGCAACACATGGCCTGACGGCGGAAGACGTCAAGAACATCAACGCGCTCAACGAAAGCGCCCTGGCTCTGGGGCAGCCCGGCAAGCCTCCGGGGGAATCGTCTCCGAGCGCCGACCCGTCCTTCCGGCCCCCCAGCCGTGCCGACGACAGGGTGACCCCTCCGGCCGAGCCGCTCGAACGGATGCCTGACGCCTATCAGGCCTACGGGGGCAGGGCCACCACGGTCATCAACAACTACATACGCAAGTGGCAGCAGGTCTACAGTCACCGCGACGGCAAGAAGCAGCAAATGACCGAGGGGCAGCGAGAAAAGCTGTCCTACGGCTGCGTCGGCGTCACCTGGGTCAATTCGGGCCCCTATCCGACGAACAGATTGGCGTTCGCGTCCTTCGACGAGAACAAGTACAAGAACGACCTCAAGAACACCAGCCCCCGGCCCGGCGAAACGCGCGCGGAGTTCGAGGGCCGCATCGCCAAGGGAAGTTTCGACGAGGGGAAGGGATTCAAGAGGGCGCGGGATGTGGCGTCCGTCATGAACAAGGCCCTGGAGACCGCCCACGACGAGGGGACGTACCTCGCCAATCTCAAGGCGGGGCTCACGAACAGCAATGACGCTCTGCTCCACGAGGACAGCCGCTCGAACTTCTACTCGGCACTGCGGAACACACCGTCCTTCAAGGAAAGGGACGGAGGCAACTACGACCCGTCCAAGATGAAGGCGGTCATCTACTCGAAGCACTTCTGGAGCGGGCAGGACCAACGGGGCTCCTCCGACACGAGGAAGTACGGCGATCCGACAGCCTTCCGTCCCGACCAGGGCACCGGCCTGGTCGACATGTCGGGAGACAGGAGCATCCCGCGCAGTCCCGCCAGGCCCGGCGAGAGCTGGGTCAATTTCGACTACGGCTGGTTCGGGGCCCAGACGGAAGCGGATGCCGACAAGACGGTGTGGACCCACGGTGACCACTACCACGCGCCCAACAGCGACCTGGGCCCCATGCACGTCTATGAGAGCAAGTTCCGCAACTGGTCCTCCGGGTACGCCGACTTCGACCGCGGAACCTACATGATCACGTTCATCCCCAAGAGCTGGAACACCGCCCCCGCCAAGGTGGAGCTGGGCTGGCCGTAGCCGTAACGGAATCGGGCGGGAGGGCGGGGCCGCCCGGCCCTCCCGCACCACGGCCACACCGCGGATCGCGGGAGCACGGCCGCGGCATGCGGGCCCGGGTGAGATCCCGGAAGCCGGACGGCTCGGCAATCCCGGTTGAGATCGGCCCGGTTATCAGCGACATTACGTCGTCAGGCCGGAGCATGACGAAGGCCCGAGTCGACTTCTTCTCGGGCCCTT
Source organism: Streptomyces sp. NPDC042259 (assembly GCF_055582085.1). NCBI lineage: Bacteria > Bacillati > Actinomycetota > Actinomycetes > Kitasatosporales > Streptomycetaceae > Streptomyces > Streptomyces sp. NPDC042259. The sequence goes on from NZ_JBVJDW010000002.1 coordinate 704,601, forward strand.
CGTCCGCTCCTTCGCCGGGACCACCGCACCGTGACCGAACTGGAGCCACCGTGGCCAACTCTTGGCAGACCACCCCCGACGCCCGTGTCGAGGATCGAAGCAGACGGGACCATCCCGATGCCCCCGCGGCCGTCGACGACGCGGCGATTCGCCAGGCCCGCAATTCCGCCGCGTTCTGGACCGCGACCGGTAACGCCCGCGGCCACGAGGTGATCCGCCGGCGCGGCTTCCTCGCCGTGCTCGGCGACGAGCGCGCCGGGGCACGCATCCTGCTGCAGGAACCCGACCTCGACGCGGACGAACTCGCCGAGCTGACCGAGCTGGCCGGCCGGTCGGCCGGACCGGTGGATGCCGAGGATCCGTTCGGTTCCACCGACCTCGGTCACCTGGGCATGCGCAACTGGCAGATGCCCATCATGGTGCGCCCGCCCGGCCCCGTCCCCGCCCCCGCGATGGAGGTGGTCCGCGTCCGGCGGGCACACGAACTGCGCAGTGCCGAGGAGATCGTGATCGAGGGCTTCGGGCTGACCAGGTTCACCCCCTACCGTCCCGGCGAGATGTTCCCCACGACGCTGACCGAGCAGCCGGGCGTGGACGTCTTCGTCGCCGTCCTCGACGGCGAGACGGCCGGGGCCGGGGTCACCGTCGTCCACGACGGGTCCGGCAGCCACTACTGGGTCGGCACGGCGTCGGCGCACCGCTCCCGAGGGGTCGGACGGGCCGTCATGCTCGGCTCCCTGGCACCCATGTCGGACCTCACGGTGACACTCACCGCCTCACGGCTCGGCCGGCCGCTGTACGAGTCACTGGGCTTCGCCACCGCCACCTGGTCGACCTGGTGGTCCTCGCAGTGACCACCACCGAGGCCTGACGCAGCGCCCCGGCCGGCCCGGGCACCCCTCGCCCGCACGGGCCATCGCCGAGGCGAACCGCAAGGTCCAGCGTCTGCGTGGGCCAGGCCGGCTGACGGGGCGGTCCTCGTGGGCCGAATGCGGCGAACCCCGGGGCGATGTCGATGACCGGGGTGCCGTCGGTGGCGTCGAGGTCGGTCACGTGCGGGTGTGTCCGCCGCTGTTCACGACTGCATGGTCGCGGCGACGTGTTCTGCGGCCATGAGCACCGTGAGGTTGGGCGGTGCGGACGGCGGGTCCGGGAAGATCGAAGCGTCGACGACGCGCAGCCCCTCGACGTTGAAGACCCGACCGGTGGCGTCGACCACAGCTCGGGGGTCGCCGTGCCGTCCCATCGGGGTGCTTGAGGTGGGATGGTGGCAGGTGCGCACGGCTGCCTTCAATGCCTCGGACCGTGCCGGGTCGGACAGCCGCTGGGCAAAGAGCCGGCGCGCCAGCACGTCGACCAGGGGATGCGTGTGCGCCAGTCGGCGGGCCAGGGTGATGCCCTCACGCAGCCGTTCCCGGTCACTGGTCGCAGCCAGCCATCCGGGCCGGATGCGCGGGGGTGCGGCGGGGGCGCGTGAGGCCAGTTCGATGGTGCCGCGCGAGTGGGGGCGATTCAGGGTGACGACGATCGCGCAAGCGGGAACGGCGAACGGTGCCTTCGGCTGCATGAGGCTGACGGACAGATCAAGTTCACCGGGCAGGGCCTGCGCACTGGCGGTCCACACGCCCGATCCGACGACCGACCGTGCCCGGCCGCAGGCCCACGGCCAGGCCAGGTAGGGCAGGTACAGCAGCGGTTGGTCCAGGAACCCGGCCCCCACGGGCAGTTCCTGCACGACCCGGATGCCGAGACTCCGCAAGTGGGCCACCGGCCCGATGCCGGAGCGCAGCAGGAGCGCGGCGCTGCCATAGGTCCCCGCGCAGGCGATGACCTCGGCTGCGGCGATCGTGCGGCCGTCGGCCAGTCGGACGCCGGTGACATGTCGTTCACGGAACAACACGCGGTCGGCCAGGGCCCGTCCTTCGATGCGTAGGTTGCGGCGCTGGCGAACGCTGTGCGGCAGGTACGCCATCGCCGCGTTGATCCGAATACCGCCGGCAGCGGTGACGGAGTAGACGCCGACACCGCGGGGCTGTGCGCTGTTGAAGTCGGCCGCTGGGTATCCCATGTCCCTGGCGGCCGTCAGAAAAGCCGTCTGCAGGCTGCTCAGTTCGTCCATGCGTAACTGGTGTACCGGGACAGGGCCGTGGCGGCCCCGGTTCTTCTTCCCCGGCTCATCCGAGCGCTCCAGGCGCATGTAGGCAGGCAAGACGTCCTCGTACGACCAGCCGCGCAGACCCCTGTCCGTCCACCGTGCGAAGTCGGCGGGCAGAGCGCGCACGGCCACGGTGGCGTTCATGGCCGACGAACCGCCGATCATTTTCCCGCGGGGAAGCGCAGAGCCGCCGGGCACCGCCCGGTAGTGCCAGTCATGGCCCGCGACCCGGCCCATCAGGGCGCTGGAGGCGACAGCAGGCGGATATCCGTCGGGCGGGAAGACAGGGCCGGCCTCGAGAAGAATGACGCGCCTGCCGGACGTCTCCGACAGCCGGGCCGCCAGCACGCAACCGGCCGTCCCGCCCCCGACGATGGCCACATCCCACGATCCCAGGTCAGGCATTGGATACACCTTCATGTTCGGCATTTCGCGGAGCGACCCGTCTTTGAAGCTCTGTGCAGACGCCGACCTGCGCAGGGGAAAATCCGTGGGCACGTCGATCGTTCGGCTTCCCGCCCGGGGACACACCGCATCCCGTCCCCAGCCAGGCCCCCATTCTCCCCGATAAGGCTCTTGGACAGGCCCTTCGAGCACACCGCAAAACCGTTCCTCTGACAACCGCCCATCCCAGGGCGCGCGGGGTCATTCGTTGTCATCCGAGCGCAGGAGTGCTCCCGGCTTACGGGCAGCGCGCGATCGCGGCAGGAGCGCGCTGAACGAGCGGATATGGGTGAGGCTGTGTGGCACGTAAGGCAAATGCTCCAATGGGAGCGAGAACGTGCTGCCAGCAGGGCGTTAGGCCTCTGCACGCAATGGTGCCCTGACAGGGAAGGCGTGGGCGCAATGGGGGGAATCAGCGGGGAAGCCGTGCCGCGCACGCGCCGTGCGGCGCCTTCCGGGCTGTCTTCGGTGCGCCTCGCGGCGGGGGTAGCGCTGAACAGCCGTGAGTGGTGCCCTTGAATGGCCTGCCCATTGCCCTGTTGGCAGAGCGGGGCCGCACTGGGCCGCGATAAGACCATGCCGGCGTCCGGCCAGGGCGGCCACGGGCGAACACGTGGTGAAGCCGACCCCGGCCCTGCACTGGGGTTGCGGCTCCCCGCCGCGCTTCGATCGTGCGCGGCACCGGGACTCAGTCAGGTCGGCCGCCAGGCTGGGGAACGGCATTCGGAAACGCAGGTGCGGGGCCGCCGCCAGAAGAAGACCTCCACACACGGTCCGCGGCGTGTCAGCTCATAAAGCTCAAACGCCCCTCAAGGAGTATTCGTGAACACTGTTCCTCCTAGGGCGCCCAGGGAATTCCCCATGCTCGGGCACGCGGTCCCTTTGTTTCGTGACCCGCATATCTTCCTGACGTCTTTGGCCTTCAATGACGGCCTCGTCGAGGTCAAACTCGGCCCGTGGTCTGTATACCTGATCTGCGGCCCGGAGTTGACCCACCTGGTCCTCATGGATGACCGCACGTTCGACAAGGGCGGGCCGCTCTTCAACAGGGCACGCGAGGCGCTCGGTAATGGGGTATTGGCTTGCCCCTATCATGATCACCGGCGGCAGCGACGCCTCACCCAGCCAGCCTTTCACCCGTCCCGCCTCCCGGCCTACGCAGAGGTGATGAACGAGCAGGTCGCCGCTGTCATCAGTAGGTGGCGCGATGGCGAGAGCGTCGACGTCCTCGCTGACATGCAAGCGATCACCGCGCGGACTGTCGTCGCGACCATGTTCGCAGACGCGGACAGGGTCCCCGTCGACTCGCTGATCAAAGACCTCAACACGGTGGCGAACGGCATCTTCCGACGAATGTTCATGCCATCCTTTCTGGCCGGATTCCCGACCGTTGGGAATCGCCGCTACGGGCGGGCCCGGAGCCGTCTTCGCCAGACCATCGAGACCGTCATCACAGAGCGCCGCATGCGCGACGTTGACCGTGGTGACCTGCTCTCCGCGCTGCTTGCCGCCCATGACACCGACACGCCTGACGGGCATGGCAACGGCCTGACCAGCCTCGAACTCACCGACCAGCTCGTCAACTTCTTCAGCGCGGGAGCCGAGACCACCGCCGCATGCCTCGCTTGGACGCTGCACCTACTCGCCCTGTCCCCGAACGTCGAGGAGCAACTCCACGCGGAGGTCGACAATGTGCTGTCCGGCGCCGCCCCCACTTTCGACGACTTGCCCCGGCTCGAGGTCACCGGCCGCATCATCACGGAATCTTTGCGCATCCATCCACCTGCCTGGTTCATCACCCGCGTCGTCACGAAGGACACCGAACTCGGCGGATACTTCCTCCCGGCTGGTAGCTCTGTCGCTTACAGCCCCTATTTGATCCACCACAAACCGAGTTTGTACTCCGACCCGGAACGATTCAATCCAGACCGGTGGAAGGGCGGTTACGGCGCCACGCGGCCGACAAAAGGTGCTCTGGTGCCCTTTGCCGAAGGGGCACGTAAATGCATCGGAGACAAGTTCGGCGTCATGGAAGCCACGCTCACCCTGGCAGCCATCGCGGCCCGATGGCGCCTGCGCCACGCCCCTGGAACACACGTCCGTCCGGTGCCGGGCGGAATCCTCAATCCCGGAGGGTTGCATATGCTCCCCACTTCGCGATGAGGTGTGCCCGAACCCGGGACGCCCCCCCTGGGCGAGACTTCGGTACCGCTTCATGCGGATCCAGAAGGTCACACCCGTAGTTCGCGCCACCCAAAGGAATTATCGAGGCAACCACCCCTCGGTCACGACAGTGAGGAAAGGGCCTTGATGTCGAAACACCCGACCGCTCTGACGCGACCTTCCGCAACCTCAGCCGTTGCCACTCCTCCCCGCAAGCCTCCGCCGGTTCCACGACACGTCGCATTCATCCTGGACGGCAACCGGCGCTGGGCCAAAGCCCGCGGTCTGAGTGTGGACGAAGGGCACCGAATCGGCATCGCCAAGATTCCGGCCCTCCTGCACTGGTGCCAAGAAGAGGGCGTAGAGGTGGCCACGATGTGGCTGCTGGCAGTGAAGAATCTGCAGCGGAGCGTTGAAGAACTGGCCGGTCTGTTCCGCGCCTTCGAGGACGTGGCCAACCGACTCGCCTCGGCGCATTGGCGGGTCCACCCTATGGGATTCCTGGGCCTGCTCCCCGAGCACGTGGCCAACGCCTTCCGTGATGCTGAGGAGTCAACGCGGCAGTGCCAGGGTCTACAGGCCAATCTGGCCCTGGCGTACGACGGTCGAGCCGAGATTGTGGAGGCCGTCAAAGCTCTCACCAAGGATCTCGCCGGCGCTAACGCGCCCATTGGCATATGCGAGGAAGACATCAGTCGGCGCCTGTTCACGGCAGGGCAGCCAGACCCCGATCTCTTGGTCCGCACCTCCGGCGAAAAACGGCTGTCCGGCTTCATGCCATGGCAGACCGCCGAGACCGAGTTCTATTTCTGCGACGTCATGTGGCCCGACTTCGATCGGAATCACCTGCGTCAAGCCCTCGACTACTACGCAGGCACGGAGCGCCGTTTCGGCGTATAAGGCGGGTGGCATCCCCCGGCACCCGCACCCCGCCCCGCATCTGAAAAGGACTCCGCTGTGTCCATGCCTCCCGCATCCTCCATCGCCATTCCTGAGCTGCACTGCCCCTTCCCGCATGCGGTCCATGAACAGTCGGACAGGATCGAGGAAAATTCCATCGCATGGGCAAGGGAGATCGGAGTCATCGCCCATCCTCGGATCGAGAAGCAAGTACGCGGCTCCCGCTTCGGCGGGCTAGTCGCCGCCCTCTATCCCCATGGGCAGACGCAGCGCGTCCAACTGGTGACCGACTTCACGTTGTGGCAGTTCTCGTTCGACGACTCGTACATCGATCAGCCCGGCTCGTCGGACCCTGCGACCGCCGCCGCCCGTCAGGCAATCCGGTGCCAGGGAATCCTCGAACATCCCGAAGGCGAACCCGTAGCCCCCGACCCATGCACCCGAGCCTTGCGCGACGTGTGCCTGCGCCTGTACCACTCCGCCACCTGGACCCAGTACTGGCGGTTCGCGCTCGCCACCCACAGCTATCTTGCGAGCTGCGTCTCCCGTGCCAGCTTCCGCTCCAGCGGGTACTGGCCCACTGTGGACGAATTCCTCCCCATGCGCCGCCACGACGTCGGCGTCTACCCTTTCTTCGCCTTCCTCGACCACGTCAACAACCTGCCCGAACTCCCCGACGCCCTATGGAACGACCACGAGGTCCGGACCATGCACGCCGGCATCGTGGACACCATCGGCTATCTCAACGACGTGGTGTCCTGTCCGAAAGAACTCCACGAGCCCTGGGCGGCCAGCCTTCCCCTCCTCCTCATCCGCCGACACGGCCGCACATTGCACCAGGCAATGACGGAGACCGCGCGACGGCACAACGATGGCATGGCCGCTTTCGCCCGTGCCACCACCCATCTCCGCTCCCGCAACAATCCGGTGCTCACCGCCTACCTCGACCACCTGGAGGCGTGGGTGGCAGGCAATCACCAGTGGCACATCACCACTCCCCGCTACCAGCACGACGCCCAAGGCTCCGTCCAATGGGGCGACCGGTTCTAGCCCGGTTCGAGACGGCAAGGGGCGGCCTGCTCAGGAGGTCCGGAAGACGAGGGCGATGTTGTGACCGCCGAAACCCAGGCTGGTGCTGAGAGCGGCGAGGGGACCAGGTGGCAGAGGGGCGGGGCGCGGCCCGACTGGGGTGAAGGGCAGAGCCGGGTCGGGGGTGGTGAGGTTGCGGTTGGGTGGTGCGGTGTGGTGGTGAAGAGCCAGGACAGTCAGGACGGCCTCGATGGCGCCGGCCGCGCCGAGAGTGTGTCCGAGGGCGGCCTTGGTCGCGGATACCGCTACGGGCTGACGGGAAGCACCGAGAGCCTGGTGCAGGGCGATGGCTTCGGTGAGGTCACCGAGGGGGGTGGAGGTGGCGTGGGCGTTGACGTGGTGGATGTCGTTGGGCTGGAGGCCGGCGTCTTTGACGGCGCCGCTGACCGCGTCGCGGATGCCGGCCGCGTCGGGCCGTGGCCGGGCGACGTGGTGGGAGTCGTTGGTCGTGGCGGCTCCAGCGAGTTCGGCGTAGATACGCGCGCCGCGCTCCTGGGCCTGGTGGGCGTCTTCGAGGACGAGCAGGGCGGCACCCTCAGCCAGGACGAACCCGTCACGGGCTACGTCGAAGGGGCGCGATGCCTGGTCGGGAGCATCGTTGCGGCACGACAGGGCGCGCATACGGGCGAAGCCGGCGACGATCAAGGGGTGCAGGGGGGCTTCGGTACCTCCGGCCAGAACGGTGGTGGCCTGGCCGGCGCGGATCAGGGCCAGGCCGAGGGCTAGGGCTTCGGCACCGGAGGCGCAGGCGCTCACGGGGGCGTGGACGGCTGCGCGGGCTCCGATGTACAGACCGACCTCGGCGGCGGGGTGGTTGGGCAGGATCATCGGGATGCAGCGGGGCGCCAAGGCGTCGGGACCACGGTCGGAGAGGGTACGCAGCTGGTCGTCCATCGTCAGCAGGCCGCCGAGGCCGACGCCGACGATCGCCGCGGTTCCCGGACTACCGCCGTCATTGTCGCCCCGGCGGGAACGGGGCTCGAACCCCGCGTCATGCCATGCCTCACGGGCAGCCAACAGGGCGAGCTGCGCACAGCGGTCGGTATGCCGCATGCGGGCCGGGCCGAGCCGGCCGGCCGGGTCCTGGGCGACCGGAGCGGCCAGCCGCACGGGGAGGGCTTTGCCTCCCGGCGTGGTCAGGTCAACGGCGCGGACCCCGGTGGCGCCGCCGAGCAGGGCCTGCCAAGTGGTGGCCACATCACCGCCCAGCGGGGTAGTGGCTCCCAGGCCGGTGATCACCACGCGGCGGCGGGCGTCGGGCATCAACTGTCACCTCTTGCGCAGGAGGGGGCTTGAGGCCTGCTGGGCGGTGGCGCTGTTGACGGTGGCGAGGTAGGCGACGAGTGCGCCGACCGTGGTGATGTTGTCCACGGCGTCGCTCTTGGCCCGGAAGCAGTAGTGCTCCTCAAGGGCTGCGGCGACTTCGAGCATGGCCAGGGAATCCACTCCCAGGTCCTCCAGGTGGCTGTCCCAGCGGATCTCCTGGTTCTCCGGCAGATCCTCGACCGTGCTGCGCAGGATCGACACCACAGTGAGGAAGATGCTCTGCTCGTCCATGAGTGCTCCTCGGTTCTCATCCCGGTGACATCGGGAATCTGATGACCGTCCCTTGGCCGGTCTTCAGGCGCGGGTGCGGAGTTGCGCTTCCATGTCACTGAGGGCCGTCTCCCAGTGAGCTGCCAGGCTGTCGAATCCGGCGAGAGGGCCGGGTGCGGTGAAGGTGGTGTAGAGCGAGTCGCGGTAGGTGGTCCAGGCCGTGAACAGAGCGTGCCCGGGCGTGGAGGCGGGCACGGCGTAGAGGGCCTGGCAGACTGACCCCGCATACTGCAGGGTGGCGCGGCATCGCACGTCGGCCACGGCCATGGCCACGTAGCGCGGGTTGGTCAGACGCCGCATGAGGCGGTTGGCCAGCCAGTACGGCACGTGCGCCAAGAGCTTGGCCTGGGCGTTCCCGACATCCGCCAGGTGCCGGGCGTTCAGCTGCGCGCGAGCTGTCTGGAGGCGGCGCCGAACCGAGGTTTCTCCACAGGGCAGTTCAAAGTGAAAGGCCCCGAGGCGGTTGCCCAGACAGGGGTACGGTTCGCCGGGCTGGCGCAAGTTGATGGCCATGGCTGTGCGCAGGGTACGGTCGGGGCATGTCCAGTCCTGGGGATGCCAGCTGCGCACCACGGAGGCGAGAGCGGCCAGGCACACATGAGAGACACGCGTTTCGGTGGCGCGGCTGAGAGCACGCAGCCGTGCCCCGTCGGTCGCGATCGTGGTGGCGGTGCGCGGGCCGCAGATCGGCGCCTGCGCAGCGGTCCATCGGGAGGTAGGGCGAAGCGGCGGCGTGAGGTCGGCAAGGACGCTGGCGGACCACGCTCGTGGCGCCGATTTTCGTACCACGCTGCGTGAGGCCTTGGTGGTGCGTGGGGGCCCGAAGAGGGCTTGCAGCGTGTGGTTGGCGGCCGCACCGTCCTGGAATCCGTGATGAGCCAGATATCCGAGACCGAACGCATTCTCGCCACGGATGAGCCATAGCCCCCACAACGGGTGCTCGGGGGCAAGGTGCTGTGCCAGCAAAACCGCCACCATCCGGTCTGCCACCGCCCCCGGGCCCGGAGCGAGATCCACCTCATGCACGTGGCCGTCGAGATCGAAAGAGCGGTCTGGTTCCCAATGAGGACGTCGGATGCTTCCTCCGGGCCGGTAGGCCAGTTCCGGAACGGCGGGCAGGCGCTCCTCCAGGTGGGCCACCAGATGATGCCTTTGGGGCGGCGGTCCGTCGAAGTACAGCAGCGCACCCAGGTTCAGATCGCCCTCGCGCACTCGGGAAGCCATTGCCAGGACGATGCGGTCCAGCACCAGCTGGGGGACGGCCTGTCGGCCTCCGTTCGTGCACGGCGCAAATGGCTTCATGCCAACCTCCGTAGCGGCGCCGGGAAGTCACAAGACGTCCGCAGAGGGCAGCAGAGTGGCCTTCCTTTGCGAATCGCGAGGAAAGTCCAGGTGGTGCGGCGCGAGCCTCAAGGTCGTATGAGGCGGTCGGTGAGATGGACGGACCGCCCAGCTGCAAAATCGCCCTAGCCATCGCGCAGTGCATCGCAATCACGTGCGTTCTTTAACCATGAAGACATGCCGGCTGCATGTTGGCTAGGCGCACGGCCGGCGTTCGAGGAGCGCGGGAATGCTCGGTGCGGCAGACCTGTGGCGCGCGGCGACGGGCGGCGCGCGGCCTGGGCTGCGCGCCCGCCGCTATCGACCGTGTGTCCACCATGATGACGGACCCCGGCTGAGGTCATCTTGCCGCGCTGAGCTCGACGGGCCAGCGCATGTGGTGGGCGCCAAAGGGAGAGCGTGTGAACTTTACCGCGCGCCGCCCATCGTTACGCGCGCCGTACGTTTGTTGCACAGGGAATTGTGTGCTCCCCCGAAGTCGGCTGCGCCGCCTAGCCAGCTCGTCATCACTGTGTCTTCATAGGAGGCAACACAGAAGGAGTCCGCCCATACTGCCCGTCACTGCCGTGACTTCCCTTCCACGAGGGTCCAGGTTGCACGCCGCCATAGCGTGTCGGAAAGGCAGTGCAGCACTCACGTGCGTCCATGCGGAAGAGGTGGATGATGGGTAATTGCCAGTCGGGCGGCGCTCTTGTGTTGGGCGGTGGGGGTGTGCCCGGTGGCGCCTGGGAAGCCGGGGTGCTGGCCGGACTGTTCGAGGCGGGGGTCGACCTGGGCACTGCTGACGTTGTCATCGGAACATCGGCAGGTGCGGTAGTGGCCTCGCATGTCGCGGGAGGTGTGCCTCCCGCGACGTCGTACGCGCGGCAATTCACTGACCCGCCGGCCTCGGGGAATATCGCCACTCATGCCCCGCAGGCTCTCGCTGTGAACGTCCTGTTGGCAGCCTTCGGGCCCAAGTCGCCCCGGCGAGCGGCCCGGTTCGCGGGGCGGGTGGCTCTCGCCGTGGCCGCGGGATCCGAGAAACAAGCGCTGCAGACCGCCAGCGACTATCTGGAGATGTCGGAGTGGCCGGAAAGAGCCCTGATGATCACCTCTGTCGATGCCGGGAACGGCAAGATTTCCGCCTTCGAATCCGGCGGGGACGTCAGCCTGACCAGGGCGGTCGCTGCGAGCAGTGCCGCCCCGGGCCTCTGGCGGCCGGTGGCGGCTGCGGGACGCCGGTGGGTCGACGGTGGCATGGGAACTCCTGCCAACGCCCACCTGGCGGCGGGGAACAGTAAGATCGTGGTGCTCGCGCCCGTCTACCGAGTCCTCGGAAGGTGCCCCGATACCGCCCGGCAAATCGCATCGCTCAGGCGAGGCGGGGCGAGGGTCGTCGTTCTGACACCGGACGCAATGTCCCGTAAAGCCCTTGGGTACAAGCCTCTTCTTGGCTATAACGCCTTCAGTGTCGATCTGGCCCGCCGGGTAGCGTGCGCCAAGGCTGGTCGGTCGCAAGGGCTGGCCCAGGCTGTCGACGTGGCAGCTGTGTGGAACTCGGAGTGAACGAGAGGGTTCGCAGCGGCCGCCGGCGGTTCCGTCGCCGACACCCGGCAGGAGCGGGCTGAGCACGCCGACAGCTTTCGCTGCGTCGCCCTCCCCGCCCGTGTCCCCGGCCGCCGGCACCTCGCGGCCGGACCCGCAGTCCGCCACCGCGTACATCCCGCCGGCGCTCGCGGCGGTCCGTGCCCGCGTCCCGCGCCCGGAAAGCGGCACCCGCGCGGACGTCGTCCGCCAACTCGCCGAAGGAGACGGGACGGCGCGCATAGTAATACCCGGACATGCCAGGAAAGGCTGTCGGCTGCTCACCCATACGGCCCGCAAGGGCCGCTCGGACTCGCGTACGGGAAGTTGCTGCGGCGAGCCGCCTCCGGCGTCGGTACTGTTCCCTGGTCAGGCGAAGCAGTCAGGGAACCGACGGTCGGTCAACAAAGTCAGCATGCGCTCACACCCTTCCTGCCCCGCGAAGGCACAGGTCAGCGGCCTGTCCGCCCAACATCCGAGGAGACCCGCATGAAAATGCTCATCAACGTGGCCGAGACCGTCGTCGCCGATGCGCTGCGCGGGATGGCGGCGGCTCATCCGGAGCTGTCGGTCGATGTGGAGCGACGTGTCGTCGTCCGGCGGGACGCGCCCGTGGCGGGTAAGACGGCGCTGGTGTCCGGCGGCGGTTCGGGGCACGAACCGTTGCACGGGGGCTTCGTGGGGTACGGGATGCTCGACGCGGCGTGCCCCGGGGAGGTCTATACCTCGCCCGTGCCCGATCAGATGGTGCGGGCGGCGGCGGCCGTGGACAGCGGCAAGGGCGTGTTGTTCATCGTGAAGAACTACACGGGCGACCTCCTGAACTTCAACATGGCCGCCGAACTCGCCGAGGACGAGGGCATCCAGGTCGCGAGCGTGCTCGTCAACGACGACGTCGCGGTGACCGACAGTCTCTACACGGCGGGCCGACGGGGCACCGGGGCCACGCTCTTCGTGGAGAAGATCGCGGGGGCGGCGGCCGAGGAGGGCGCGCCGTTGGAGCGGGTGGAGGCGATCGCCCGCCGGGTGAACGAGTCGTCCCGCAGTTTCGGGGTCGCCCTGGCCTCCTGTACGACACCCGCCAAGGGCGGACCCACCTTCGACCTTCCGGCCGGTGAGCTGGAGTTGGGGGTCGGCATCCACGGCGAGCCGGGACGCGAGCGCCGCGCGATGATGACGTCGGGTGAGATCGCGGACTTCGCGGTGGACGCGGTGCTGTCCGACCTGCGGCCGAGTGGTCCGGTGCTTGCGCTGGTCAACGGGCTGGGCGCGACGCCGTTGCTGGAGCTGTACGGCTTCAACGCGGAGGTGCACCGGGTCCTGCGGGAGCGCGGCGTGCCGGTCGCGCGGACGCTGGTCGGCAACTACGTCACCTCCCTCGACATGGCCGGCGCCTCGGTGACCCTGTGCCAGGTCGACGACGAGCTGCTGCGGCTGTGGGACGCGCCGGTCCAGACGGCCGCGCTCCGCTGGGGCCGCTGACCGCCGGTCAGCGGCGCCGCCGCCAGGGGGCGCGGCCGGTTCGGCGCGCGCCCGTGGGACGCCCCGAAAGCCGTAGGCGGCCAGGGCACCCCGAGGCCCCTACCCCGCGTTGGGCTCCGCATGCCACACCGTCATCGCGTTGCAGAATTCGCGGATGCCGTGCCCGGACAGCTCCCGCCCGTAGCCGGAGCGTTTCACCCCGCCGAAGGGGAGCGCCGGGTGGGAGGCCGTCATGCCGTTGAAGAAGACGCCGCCGGCCTCCATGTCGCGGACGAAGCGGCGCTGTTCCTCCTCGTCCTGGGTCCAGACGTTCGAACTCAGGCCGAACGGGGTGTCGTTGGCGAGGTCGACCGCCTCGTCCAGGTCCCGCACCCGGTACAGCGTGGCCACCGGCCCGAAGGCCTCCTCGCGGTGGATGCGCATCTCGGGCGTGACGTCGGCGAGGATCGTCGGCCGGTAGAACCAGCCGTTCGCCAGCGGCCCGGTGGCGGCCGGCCTGCCGCCGCCGCACAGCGCGGTCGCGCCCCGGCCCACGGCGTCGTCGACGAGTTCCTCCAGGTCGGCCCGGCCCTGCTCGCTGGCGAGCGGGCCGACGTCGGTGGACTCCGCCATCGGGTCGCCGACGGTCAGCTCCGCCATCCGGGCGGTGAAGCGGGCGGCGAAGGCGTCGTAGACGTCCGTGTGGACGATGAAGCGCTTGGCGGCGATACAGGACTGGCCGTTGTTCTGCACACGGGCGGTGACGGCGGTGCGGGCCGCCCGGTCGACGTCGGCCGAGGGCATCACCACGAAGGGGTCGCTGCCGCCCAGTTCCAGTACGGTCTTCTTGATCTCGTCCCCGGCGATCGCCGCGACCGAGCGGCCGGCCGGCTCACTGCCGGTGAGCGTCGCGGCGGCGACCCTGGGATCGCGCAGAAGGCCCTCGACGGCCCGGGATCCCACGAGCAGCGTCTGGAAGCAGCCCTCGGGGTACCGGGCGCGGCGGAAGAGGTCCTCCAGGTACAGCGCGGTCTGCGGCACGTTGGAGGCGTGCTTGAGCAGGCCCACGTTGCCCGCCATCAGGGCGGGGGCCGCGAAGCGCACCACCTGCCACAGCGGGAAGTTCCACGGCATGACGGCGAGGATCACGCCCAGCGGCCGGTAGTGGACGCGGGCGTGCGCGGCCCCGGAGTCCTTGACCTCGGCCTCGGCGGGGTGCTCGTCGGCCAGCAGTTCCTCGGCGTGCCCGGCGTACCAGCGCATCGCCTTCACACATTTGGCGGCCTCCGCGCGGGCGGCGGCGAGCGGCTTGCCCATCTCGGTCGTCATGGTGCGGGCGATGTCGTCCTGGTCCTGTTCCAGGAGGTCCGCCGCGTGGTTCAGCAGCCGCGCCCGTTCGGGGAAGTCGGTCGTGCGGTACGTACGGAACGTCTCGGCCGCGGTGGCCAGCCGTCGCTCGATCTCCTCGGGCCCCAGCGGGTCGAACGTCTTGAGCGTCTCGCCGTTGGCGGGGTTCACCGTTGCGATGGGCATGGATGTCCTTCCTCATGCGCGATGCCTCGACCTTGCGACGCCCCGCCCGGCCGCGCAACGCGTATGCCGGACGGGCGGGGCCACGACAGGGCCCTACCCCTTCCGTCGGGGGCCACGCCGACCGGACGTCAATCCCGGGCCGGAGCGATCACCCGAATCGGTGTTCGCGCGCGCACCGCGGGTAGCGCGACACCGCCCCGCCGGTATGCTTTATTTCGTCTTGAGTGATCCCCTGATCATCACTTTTCCCGCTCATCCTCTTGTTGTGCCACCCCGTGTCGTCACCTCGACGCCGGCATGCCGACGACCCGTGCCGCGTCACTGATCGGCCCTCGCGCACGTCCCTTGCGTCGCTCTCGCACCGGCCACGCGCAGGTCCGTTGAGGAGCAGCCCTTGCGGAGCGGAACGAGATCGAGGAATGGCCCCGCCCTGGCCACCGTGCTGCTCACGCTGGTCTGCCTGGTGTCCTGCGGCCGGGGCGGCGTACCGCCGGGCAGCGTCGCCGCACTGATGGGCGCCCGGGGACACGGCGTCACCCCTTCGGCCTATCCGGTGAACCGGAACGTCACGGTCGAAGGCTCCCCGACGCTCGCCCGCGCCGAGGCCGCCCACCGGATCGTCATCGGGGTGAAGTCGGACCACCCCTTCCTGGGGTTCGAGGACCCCGTCACCGGGCGGCGCTTCGGCTTCGACGTCGAGGTCGCGCGGATGGTCGCCGCGGACCTCGGGTTCGGGCCCGGCCGGATCTCCTGGAAGACCGTCCCGCCGCAGGGCCGGGAGACGGCGATCTCCAAGGGGGACGTCGATTTCTACGTCGCCGCCTACACCATCAACGACGAGCGGAAGAAGCAGGTGTCCTTCGCCGGGCCGTACTACATCGCGGGACAGGACCTGCTGGTCAAGCGGGCGAACCGGGACATCGACGGCCCGGGTGACCTCAAGGGCCGGCGGGTCTGCTCGGTCACCGGCTCCACGCCCTTCCAGCGGATCGAGAAGCCGGAGTACGGCGCCGAGGTCAGCTCGCACGACAGTTACGCCCAGTGCGTCCAGGACCTGATCAGCGGCGAGGCCGACGCGGTGACCGCCGACGACACGATATTGAAGGGCTACGCGGCACAGAACGGCGGACGGCTGCGGGTCGTCGGCCGGCCCTTCTCCCAGGAGCCCTACGGGGTGGGGCTCGCCAAAGGCGACAAGGCGCTGCGCGGCGCCATCGACGACGCGCTGGAGCGCCACCGGGACAACGGCGACTGGCAGCGGGCGTACGACGCCACGCTGGGCCTCTCCGGAGCGCGTGCCCCTAAGCCGCCGGAGGTGATCCGGTACTGACGGCACCCACCCGACGGCCCGCTGCCCCGCCCACCAGGCCACGGAGGCGCTCGTGCACGTACTGCTGGACAACCTCGACCTCTTCCGCAGAGGGTTCGTCGGCACCGTGGCGCTCACCGGTCTGAGCACGCTGCTCGCCCTGGTCCTGGGCACCGTTCTCACCGTCTTCCGGGTCTGCCCCGTCGCACCGTTGCGCGTCGTCGGCGCCGCCGGGGTGACCGTCCTGTGCAACACCCCGCTGACCCTGCTGTTCTTCGGTGTCACCCTGGGCCTGCCGATGCTCGGCCTGTCCGGGCTCAGCTACTTCACGCTCGCCGTGCTGACCCTGGGCGGCTATACCTCCGCGTTCGTCTGCGAGGCCCTCAGATCGGGCATCAACACCGTCGAGGCGGGGCAGGCGGAGGCGGCCCGCAGTCTGGGCATGTCCTTCGCCCAGACCACCTTGCTGATCGTGCTGCCCCAGGCCGGACGGGCGGTGGTCCCGCCGGTCGGCAGCCTGCTGATCACCCTGACCAAGAACTCGGCACTGGCGGGCGGCTTCAGCGTGTACGAACTCTTCAGCGTGGAGAAGACCCTCGCCGAGGAGGGGTACGCCATCCTCACCGTCTTCCTGTGGGTCGCCCTCGCCTATCTCGCGCTGATCATGCTGATCAGCGGGGTCTTCCGGCTCCTCGAACACCGGCTGGCGGTGGTCCGGTGACCGCCGGTGACCCGATCCTCTTCGAGGCCCCGGGCCCGCGCGCCCGCCGCCGCAACCGGATCTGCGGCGTGCTGGCGGTCGTCGTTCTCGGGGCCGTGGCCGGCTACGTGGTCGTGCGGCTGCGCGACGCCGGCCAGTTCACCTGGGCCATGTGGGAGGCGTTCACCTACCAGGGGGTACAGCGGCGGATCCTGATCGGGGCCCTGGACACCCTCAAGGCGTTCGCGCTGGCGGTGGTGTTCTCCCTGCTGCTCGGTGTGCTGCTGGCCACCGGCCGGCTCTCCCGGCACCGCGCGCTGCGCTGGCCGTCCACCGCGCTGGTGGAGTTCTTCCGCGCGATGCCACTGCTGATCATGATCTTCGCGCTGTACAACATGGGCTGGCTGCGTTCGTGGGTCGCGGCCGTCGCACGCCTGCTGCGGGAACACCTGGGCCGGACCGGCGTCTGGCTCGCGGACAACTTCGCGAGCCCCACCCTTTGGGCGCTGGTCATCGGGATCGCGCTGTACAACGGTTCGGTGCAGGCGGAGATCCTGCGCGCCGGGGCCCGCGCGGTTCCCCGCGGGCAGACCGAGGCGGCGTACGCGCTGGGCATGCGCAAGGCACAGGTCACCACGACGGTCGTGCTGCCGCAGGCGGTACGGGCCATGCTGCCCAGCATCGTCGGCCAGATCGTCGTGACGCTCAAGGACACCTCACTGGGTTTCATCATCACGTACGAGGAACTCCTCTACGCGGGGAAACTCCTGGCGCAGAACACGGCGACCCCCGCGGGATATCCCTACATACCCGTCCTGCTCGTGGTCGGCCCGATATACATCGGGATGTGCCTGGCCCTCAGCACCTTCGCCACCCGGCTCGCGCACCGGGGCCGGCAGCAGCGGCGTCCCGGGATCCGTTTCCGGTCGCCTCCGGCCCGTGACCGAAAACCCCCGGGATAAAGCGCGCCGGAAGGGGGCGAGGTTTTCGGATTCCCGGCCGGGGGCAGCCATCCAGCGGAATTCGACCCGAGGCCGCCAGGGGCCGATGGCAAGGGTCCCTCCCGGCATTCCCGAGGCCCCAAGGAGATTCGGCGATGCCCTCGTCTCTGCCCTCATCCGACGCATCCGGTTCCGCTGGCGCTTCCGGTCCCGGTCCTGTTTCCGGTCCCGGTCCTGTTTCCGGGATCGCGCACGACCCGTATCCCACCCGCTACGTGACCGAGTCGGTGCCCGTCGGCCGGAGCCACCCCGTCGTCTGGAGCGCCGCCGGGGCGCCCGGTGGGGGCCCGTTGGACGCGGACGACCTCGCCGCGTACGAGCGTGACGGCTTTCTCGCCTTCTCGGCGCTGCTGACGGGTGATCAGGTCACCGCGTGCCGCAGAGAGATAGGCCGCATAGGCGGTGACGAAACGTTACGCGGTACCGAGCGGGTGGTGCTGGAGCCGGACTCCGCGGAGATCCGCTCGGTCTTCGAAGTGCACGCGCTGTCCGAGGTGTTCGCCGAGGTCGTCCACTCGGACGCGCTGGCGGGCATCGCCCGGCAGATCCTCGGTTCGGAGGTGTACATCCACCAGAGCCGGGTGAACTACAAGGCGGCCTTCGAGGGTTCACGGTTCGGCTGGCACTCCGACTTCGAGACCTGGCACTCGGAGGACGGGATGCCCGCGCCCCGGGCCTTGAGCATGTCGATCGCCCTCACGGAGAACATGCCCTACAACGGCCCGCTGATGATCATTCCCGGTTCGCACCGGACCTTCGTACCGTCCGTCGGCGAGACCCCCGAGGACTACCACAAGCTCTCGCTGCTGGGAAAGAACCTGCCGGCCGGGTCCGCGGACCGGGCCGGGGTGCGGGCCCTGGCCGAGCGGCACGGCATCCGGCAGTTCACCGGTGCCCCGGGGTCGGCCGTCATGTTCGACTGCAACTGTCTGCACGCCTCCAGCGGCAACACCTCGCCCTTCCCCCGCACCAATCTCTTCGTGGTCTACAACAGCGTCGACAATCCCCTCGGCGTCCCCTACGCGGCACCCCGGCCCCGCCCCGGGTACCTGGCCAGCCGTGAGGTCACGCCCATCCCGCGGCAGAGCCGGGGCTCCGGGCGATGAGCCGGGCCACCTCCCGCGTGGTGTAGCCGCGTTCGAAGTGCCGGGGCTCGGAGAGCATCAGCGCACCGAGGGCGAGCAGGGTGTGTGCGTACTCCGCCATCGTGCCCGTCCAGGCCGTGGCGTCGAGCATCCACGGTGCGGTCTCCGCCGGCAGATCGGCCGTGCCTTCGCGCAGGAGCGTCTTGGACAGCTTCGCCCCGGAGTCGGAGAGGACCACCGGGGTGAACAGGCGCGGCGGCAGTACGGCGCCGGGGTAGCACAGGAACGCCTCGTCCAGGAGCCGGCAGCCCGGTGCCCAGTCGGCCCCTTTGACGATGACCGGGAGGGCGTCGGGGTCACGGGCCGCGACGCGCTCCTTGACCAGATTGCGGTGCAGGGTCGTCAGTCCCATATAGGCGTCGGTGTCGGGCGAGACGTCCACCAGGTACTTCCCGTGGTCGAGGCAGACGGCCGCGAAGCGGGCCTCCCCGGCGTCCGCCGACAGCACTTCCGTGTCCTCGCCGTACTTCTGCGACCATCCGCAGCGCGGGCAGGGAAAGCTCACCGGCACCGTGCCGGTGGAGGGGGCGAGTATCCATCTCAGGGTGTCCATCATGCCCAGCGAGATCAGGAACTCCTCACGGAACGCGGCCTGTGACTGCTGGCGCGTATAGGTCTCGACCTCGTAGGGAACACCGGTGGCGGCGGACAGTTCGTCGAAAAGGGCACCGTAGTAGAGCCGCACCAGTTCCCGGACGCGGTGTTCCCCGATCGTGTGCCGGAAGGAACGTTCGTAGAGGGAGCCCGTCTCGGGGCACACCCTGGTCTCGCACGGGGAGTTGTCGAGGGCGCCGAACCGGAGCGCCGCCGCGACGCCGAAACGTTCCCTCGCCGCGGCGGCGAGCTGGAAGGCGGCGGTCTGCATGAGGTTGGTCCCTAAGTGGGGGGCACCGTTGATCTGCACTCCGGCGTGCAGGACCACCCGGTCGTGGCCGGTGGCTCTCAGCCGGGCGTGGAGGAAGTCGGCGCTGTGCAGCACCGCGTGGGCGGTGACGCTGACCGGTGAGACGGGTATGGGGCCTGGTGCTTTCACGACGGACTCTCCGCCTTTCTCTCGTACTCACTGCCTCTCGTGTGCGCGCCGCACTCGTCGTCCCCCGCCGGCCGGGGCCCGTTTCACCAGTGGTGACGTACGGTGGCCGGCGGCAGGTCCAGGACCCGCAGCCGCTCCGGCCGGCCTTCCGGGCGCGGCTCGTCCAGGGTCTCCAGGCGCGAGGTGCGCGAGCGGGCCGCGGTCCGCAGCAGCTCCAGCAGCCCGTCCGCGGTGAGCCGGCCGGGCGCCGGGGACGCGTCCGCGCCCGCCCACCGGCAGGCGAGGCCGACGATGAAGTAGGCGGGCGGCGCGTGCTCCGTCCGCCACAGCACGGCCTCACCCCGCTCCTCCAGGGCGAGGACCTGTTCCATGTGGCTCAGGGTGAACTCCCCCAGCGGCAGCGGGCACAGCGTGACGGATTCGACGCGGTATCCGGCCGATTCCAGCAGCCGCACGGCCTTGCGCGGGGTGGAGTAGCTGCCGATGGTGAAGCCCAGGTCGGCCTGGAGCGCCCGGCCGTGGCCGAGGATCGCGGGGGCCCATTTGAGGCCGTCCGTACCGCCGCCGATGGACCGGCGCCGGTCGTCGGCGTGCGCGGCGAGGGGAACGTAGGGCGGGTTGCTGGTGACGACCAGCGGCCGGGGCAGCGGGGCGGGCGCGGTGGCCAGCA
The DNA here is from genome assembly GCF_055582085.1 of Streptomyces sp. NPDC042259. Taxonomy (NCBI): domain Bacteria; kingdom Bacillati; phylum Actinomycetota; class Actinomycetes; order Kitasatosporales; family Streptomycetaceae; genus Streptomyces; species Streptomyces sp. NPDC042259. The sequence continues at coordinate 724,707 of NZ_JBVJDW010000002.1, forward strand.
GCTCCTGGGTGGACAGCTCGGAGAAGTCGCCCTGGGCGATGGTGACCCGGTCGCCGTCCCGCGAGGCGTAGTGCTCGGTCGCCCACTTGACCGTCTCCGCTCCCGCGTCGACACCGTGCACCCGGGCCGCTCCGGCGCGGGCCATCGCGGCCGCGGCCGCCCCGCTGCCGGATCCCAGGTCCAGCACGGAACAGCCCTCGGTGATGAGGTCCTGGGCCACCCAGACGCCGATCTCGGTGTCGGCGGGCTCGAAGAACACCTGCGGGGAGGTGGGCGGAACGAAGTCGTCGGCGCGCAGGTGCTGGTAGTCAAGGACACGGGAGACGTTCGGCATGGGGCCTCGATCCGGGAGGTGGCGGGCGGGGTGCGGAGAGGGGGTGCGCGGGGTCAGCCGTGTGGTCCTGCCGCCCATTCGAGGATCGCCATCGCACCGGTCAGCTTCATCGCCGCCTGTGTCCAGGCCAGGGACCGGGGGCCGTCGAGGACGTCTCCCGCGACCTCGTCGCCCCGGTGGGCGGGCAGGTCGTGCATGAACGACGCCTGGGGCCAGCGGCTCAGCAGCGCCTCGTCGACGTGGAAGGGGCGGAAGGTCTCCCGCCAGGACGCGTCGGGCTTGGCGGTGCCGGTGGTCTGCCAGCGGGTGGTGTAGACGACGTCCACCTCGTCGGGGGCGAAGGCGAGGTCGTGGATCTGCCGCACCTGGGCTCCCGCGCCGTCGGCCCGTCGTACCGCCGTCGCCAGGGCGTCGCCCGGCAGCCCGTATCCGGCGGGGGTGGCGAGGGTGAGCCGGGCCCCGGGAACGCCCGCGAGGCCGTGGGCGAGGGCGACGGCCGTGTTGTTGCCCTCGCCGACGTAGAGCACCCGGATCCCCGCGAGGTCGCCGAAGGTCAGCGCGAGCGTCGCGAGGTCGGTCACGCCCTGGCTCGGGTGCTCCTGGGCCGCCATGGCGTTGACGACCGGCAGCCGGCCCTGGCGTGACAGCTCGCGCAGCTCGTCGAGGGGGCCGGCGGTCCGGGCCACCAGGGCGTCGAGCATCGAGCCCAGCACCCGGCCGGTGTCCCCCACCGACTCCCCGGTGTTGAGCTGCAGATCGCCCGGGCCGAAGGTGACGGGGGTGGCGCCCAGCCGGATGGCGCCGACGGTGAAGGCGGTACGGGTGCGGGTCGAGGTCTTGGTGAAGAGCACGCCCACCGCCTGGCCGTCCAGCGGGCGGTCGTGGGCGTGGCGGTCGCGGAACAGTTCGACCGACCGCCCGGTCAGACTCGTGATCAGCTCTGGTGGCAGCTCGGCCAGCGAGAACAGGCCCCGCGCGTGCCCGGGGCCCTGCCGGTCGTGGGTGTCGCCCATGAAACCTCGCTCGTCGGAGACGGAACTCATCGGATGGCGCGGGGACGGGGAAGAAAGACGGGAGGGAAGCGGGGCCGGTGGCCGGGGGTGTGCGGGGTGGTCAGTAGAGGGTCAGTACCTGCCCGTAGCCCCGTTCCACGGCGACGCGGTGGACCTCCCCCAGCAGGCCGACGTCCAGCACCGACATGCCGAACGGATTGCTGATCACATGCCCCGTGGTCGGCCGGATCGCGGGGCGTTCGCCGGTGAGCACCTGGCCGAGCGTGCCGTCCAGGGCCCGTGCCCCGCCCCGCACGTCGGCGTCCGCCCGGGCGACGACGTGACCGTCGCGCAGCATCCGGCCGAGGATCCGGCGCGGGTTGTCCGCCACGAGGTCCACGTCGTCGACGAACAGGCCCTGCGCCGTGAGGAAGACGTCCGGCAGGAGATCGTCCAGGGAGACGTGGGCGACGAAGGTGCCCGGGACGAGCCATCCCGCGGGCAGGTAGCCGCGGTCGGTGGTGGTCGTGGTCACGACCACGGGCGCCGCGCCCACGGCCGCCCGCGCGCGGTCCTGGACGTGGACCTTCAGCCGCGGATGGTGCTCGCGCGTCCACTGCGCCAGGGCTTCGGCGCGCGGCGCGGCGGTGTCGTGCAGATGGACGGATCCGACCTGCGGGAAGGTGCGGGTGAGGAGGTCGATGTGCGCGCGGGCCAGGGTGCCGCAGCCGATGAGCGTCATCGCGTCCCACCGGCTCGGCCCGAGGTACGCGAGGCTCACCATGGTGTACGCGGCGGTCCGGGCGGCGCTGAGCCAGCCCGCCTCGGCCAGCAGCACCGGGCGCGCGGTCTCGGGGTCGAAGACCATGCCGATCCCGCCGGCCCGTTCCCGGCCGTGCCCGGGGTTGCTGGTGGCCGCGTTGATCAGTTTCACTCCCAGGACGGGCGGCCCGTCGTCCCGCTCCACCGCGCCGAGCATGGCGAGGGAGCGGCAGTACGCCCCTTCGCCGTTGGTCCACGGGAGGTATCCCTCGGGCGGCAGCGTGGTGCGCCCCTCGGCCTGGCGCCGCAGCACCCGTTCGACGACCGCGCAGGGGTCGACGTCCGCCATGCAGGCCAGCACCGCGCTCCGGTCCAGAAAGAGCAGATCTTCCGTCATCCGTCGCCTCTCGACTGGGCACGGGCCGATCCGGACGATCGCCGCCGTGCTGGTGTGTCAGCTTCCGTACGTCTCGGTCGTTCTCGATCGGCTTCGATCGTTTTCAGGGTGCGGGACGGGCGGGTCCGGGGTGGCACGGTCTCAGCTCCGGTCGGGCAGCAGCTCCGCCGCCTCGAAGGCGGCCCGGCCGCCGGGCACGTCCAGCGCACCCACCTCCTCGAACAGCCGGACGGCGTGCCGGGCGGCGGTCCTGATGCCCGCGTTCACCCGGCCCGCCGGATAGGCGTCGCGGACGACTTCCTCCACGGCCGCCGGTGACAGCCCGGCGGCGCCCAGTGAGGCCCGCACCGGACGCAGGTCCGGCAGCAGGCTGGAGCGGATCAGCTCCGGCAGGCAGCGCGCGACGCGGCCGCGCGAGGCGGCGGACTGCTGGGCCCACAGCTCACGGAAGAACCGGGAGAAGAAGACGTGGTGCCAGCCCTCGTCGCGCGCGTGGTCGCGGACGACGTCGCGGACGACGGTGAGGACCCGGGGGTCCTTCGGCACGTCGTTGAGGATCGCCGTGATCAGCGTTTCGAACACCACGACCTGGAGCAGCTGGGCGAGCACGGGCTCGTCGGGCAGCGCCTGTTCGCCCACGTGGTCGAGCCGGTCGAGGAAGGGTTCGAAGTCGTAGGGGGCGGGGGTGATGCCGGACGCGGCGGAGATCTGGTCGATGATGTCGAGGCTGTACAGGGAGTGGTAGCCCTCGTCCACGTAGATGCGGTAGGCGTCGAGGCGGGCCGGGGTGCCCGTCTCGACGCCGCTGCGGCCTCCCGCGATGCGTTCCGCGGCCCGGTTGACCACCCGGGTCTCGAACTGGGCGGTGAAGCCGAGGTACTGGAAGAGATGGCGGGCGAGCAGCTCCGCCCGGCGGCGCTCGGGCAGGGCCCGGACCAGGGGGTGTTCCCAGTAGGGGACCAGGCCCGGCGGGAAGAAGTACCGTCCGGTCGAGAGTTCGCCGCCCAGCCGGCGGCGCGGCCCGGAACGCACTCCGGCCCGGTCGTACCATTCGCGTTTGGGCTCCGCCGCGCTCACGGCGTCGACTCCTCTCGTGGGGACCACGGTGGCGGAGCGGCGGGCGGGGGGTGGTCGCGGGTGGCCACGATCTCTATGCCCCGGGCGACGTCCACCGGCTCCAGCCCCTTGCGTTCCCGCCAGAGAGCCGAATAGACGGTGTCGAAGTAGCGGTCGGCGCCGTCCGGGCACAAACAGGCCACACTGTCGCGGCGGGGCGTGGCGCGCAGCAGCTTCAGCGCCGCCGCGATCACCGCGCCCGAGCTTCCGCCCACTCCCATGCCGGTGCTCTCCGACAGCCACAGGCACGCGCTGACCGCTTCCTGCGGGGTGATCCACAGGGCGGGGCGGTAGCCGTCGGGCAGGAAGGTGGAGGGCCGGCTCGCGCCGATGCCCGACAGCACGCGCCGCCCGGAGACGCCGCCGAGGGCGGCCGAGCCGACCACGTCCACGCCGATCAGCTCCCACTCGGGGCGGAAGGCGGCCACGTAGTCGCGGAAGCCCGCCAGGGTGCCCCCGGTGGACACCGCCACCAGGACGGACATGGGCCGCCCGCCGGTCTGCGCCCACAGCTCGGGGGCCGTCCCCCGGGTGTGCGCCCGGGGATTGGCCGGATTCACGTACTGATTGGGCCAGACCAGCCGGGGCTGGACGCGCAGCCGCTCGCGGATGAAAGCGATCCGGCTGAGCAGATAGCCGCCCGCGCCGTCGGGCTTGTCGACGGTGACCACCCGCCCCCCGAGCGCGCGCACGGCGTCCACGACCGACGCGCTGCTGCGCGGGTCCACCACGGCGGTGAAGGGCACGCCGTGCGCCGCCGCGACGGCCGCGAGGGCGAGGCCGAGATTGCCCGAGGTGGACTCCACGATGCCGATTTCCGGGTCCACCCGGCTCTCGACGTCCTGCCACAGGGCGAGTGCGGTACGGCCTTTGACGGAACCATGCGGATTGTGTGACTCCAATTTCAGCCACAGTGTTCCGGGAATACCGTCGACGGAAAGCTGAACATTGACAACCGGTGTGATGGGCGCCGGAGATCCACTGTCCCTCGGCGGATTCTCCTGACCGTCCGCCAAGCCCGCCAAAACTCCTCCTCGGGTACTGCTGGACCGACGGTCCGCAATCCGGGAAACGATACCCCCGGATCCTCGAATCTATTTCCGGGGGACGCGTGCTGCAAGATGGCGAACTCGCCACCTTTATTCGGGGAGGAGCCATGACAGCCGCATAATTCCCTGGACTTGAGGTGTCGTCAGGACGCTTGGGCGACACGTCGAACACGCGGCGGTCCCGTGAGACGCCATTCGTCCCGTGGCCGAAATCCCCGCCCGTTCACCCGGCAACGCCGGCCGGGCCGCCGCCCTCAACGGGGAGTCTGGTCCGCCGTGTCGTCGAAGGGCCGGGCCGGGCCCCGCAACCGGTTCGCCGCCGACGGCCCGACGCCGTCGCCCACCGGCGCCCCCGGGACCGCGGCATCGGTCGCGCCGACGGGAAGCGGAGCCTGTGGCACGGGACGGGACGGCAACGCCCGGGTGCGGTACAGCCACACCGCCGCCGACGCGGAGACCATCCCGTAGCCCAGGCAGCACATCCAGGGCAGCCACGTGTGCCCGGTGGCCCCGGCCACGTCCATGGCCCAGCCGACCGCGGCGTTGCCGCCGGTCGCCACCAGCCCGGAGAAGACGTAGAACAACCCGTAGTAGGTGCCGGTCAGCCGCTCACGCCCGAATCTGGGGATGAGGTCCATGACCGCCGGCTGGGCGATCATGAGCCCCAGATAGAGCATCAGCGACCCCGTGATCATGACGACTATCCGCGAAGCGGACTCCGCGAAGCCGTGCGGGGGCGCCGCACCGCAGATCAGCAGCGGTGGTGTGAACCCGAGCCCTATCACCGCGAGCCCGGCCCCCACCCACCGCGCACCACCGCCGCGCCGCGCCAGCAGCCGGGTGATCCGGAGCTGGAAGAGCATGTTGGCCACCGCGCCGGTGGCGAGCAGCATGCCCGCCGCGCCCTGCCAGCCGGACGCCTGCCGCGCCCCCGCGGGGAGCAGCAGGTAGAGCTGGTTCTCCATGGCGAACATGCCGGTCATGGCGAACGCGAACACCACGAACCGGCGGTCGCCGAAGACCTCGCGCCAGTCCGCCAGCACCGTGCCCCGGTTGCCCGGCACCCGGTACGTCGGCAGCAGGAACACCTGGGCGCCGGTGAGCAGGGCGAAGACCACGGCCGCCGACAGCGCGCAGAGCCGGAAGTCGATGGTGACCAGCAGACTGCCCAGGAGCAGCCCGACCAGCGAGGCCGCCGTCGACGAGACGGTCAGCAGCGAGAACGCCTCGGCCTTGCGCTCGCCCGCCTCGAGCGCGACGTAGGCGCGCATCGCCGGGTAGAACATCGCCCCGGCGAGACCGCTCAGCGCGGACGCGCCGAGCAGCAGCGGCAGGGAGTCCCCGACGGCGAAGAGGGCGAAACCCACGGCCCGCAGGGCACAGCCGCAGATGATCACCGCACGGGGGCCGATCCGGTCGGCCGCCGAACCACCGAGGAGGAACAGCCCCTCCTGGCTGAGGTTGCGCGTGCCGAGCACCAGCCCGACCAGCGCGGCCGACATCCCCAGCCCCTGCCCCAGATATTCCGCCAGAAAGGGAATCAGGAGGTAGAAGCCGACGTCCACCCCGAACTGGTTGACCAATAGCAATCGCAATGCGAGCGGAAACTCGCGGACCGCCTGTAGAGTCCTCATGAATATTCCCTATTCGACCCGAACGGGAGAGATGAACACCCGGGCCGAGTGGGCGGCTCTGCGCCCAGCGGGTGTGACGTTGCGCGAAGCGGCGGGGACGGCGGCCGGGGCGGCCATAGATTCCGCCCTTTCAAGGGTCGGAGCGCCCCGGCGTCTGGCTCGTCAGCTCGCTTTACCGTTCAGGAGAACGGTCGCACTCGTGGCCTGAGTCGGCGGTGGATCATATGCTTTTGCAGTGCATTCAACGGCTCCCCGCCATGCTTGGAAGAATACCCGTCGGACACTTTAGCAAAGCAATCGCTTGCTCGATAGGGCGCGTTCCGGTGGTACTTCACCGCCGACGCCACCGATCTGTTTTCACGGGAGTCATCGAATTTCACTCCCGGATTTTCCTTCGAGCACGGGAACCCGCGTACCTACGAACTGGCCTCCGACCGGTCCTTCACATACGCGGCGACTTCCGCGTGCGTGGCGTACCAGATGCCGTCGTGACCGGCGATGTGCTCCAGCAGCTCTTCCAGCACCACCATGCGGGACCGGTGACCGATGACATGCGGGTGCATGGTCATCTGGAACAGCCCGCCCTCGGCGTACGCGGCGTCGAACTCGTCCCGCCAGATACCGACCACGTGACGCGGCATCGCGTACGGACGAAGAGCGGTGTACCGGTCCATCGGGAAGTAGATCGCGTCGTCGCGGATCCACTCCGGCGGGAGTTCCACCATGCCCGTGGGCTCTCCGTCGGCGACGATCTCGTACGGGTCGTCGTCGGCCATCAGCGAGGAGTCGTACAGCAGGCCGAGTTCACGGCTGATCGCCAGGGTCGCGTCGCTGAAGTCCCACGAGGGCGTACGGATCCCGACCGGGCGCTGACCGCTGAGCCGCTCCAGGGTGTCGGCGCAGCGGAACATCAGGTCGCGCTCGTTCTTGGGGTCCAGCTCCATATTGCGTTCGTGGATCCAGCCGTGGATGCCGACCTCGTGGCCCCGGTCGGTGTACCCCCGCGCCTCGTCGGGGCGGAGCAGGGCGCACACCGCGGGCATGAAGAACGTGGCCGGAATGGAACGCCTCTCCAGCATCGCCAGAATCCGCGGCACCCCCACCCGGGCACCGAACTCGCCCTGCGAGAGCTTGCCGGGCTGGGTCTGGCCGTCCCGCAGCGGTATCGACTCGTGGTCGGGATCGAAGGAGAGGGCGACGGCGGCCTTCGCACCCCGCGGCCAGACGGCGGGCTTCAGGCTCCGCCCCGCGCGAACCCGTTCGACGTGCCCCCGCCACTCGTGCTCCTCCCACTGCCAGGGAAGCCTGTCGGATGCGGCTGCGGCCATGGTCGGCTCCTCGTCCTCGATGGGGCGTGCGTTTGCGCTGCGCTGTGGTGCGCTGTGGTGCGCTGTGCGAAGGGGGGCCGTGCGGGGCGGCCTGGGCGGCCGGGGCCGGGGGAATGGCGCGGGCCGCTCGGTGCCGGGGGTAGGCCCGGGCCCGACGGGCCGCGGTGTCGACGGTGACCCACGGCCCGCCGGGCCGACGGGAGCCGGTGCCGTTCGGTTCGGTCGGGCGTGCGCGGGCACCGGGCTTCCGCCGTCATGGTGACAGGGCGTCAGGTCCGGGTCACGAGCGCGAATGCGCCACGTTACGCCTGGCCGGCGGTTCCCCGACGACGGGCCTTTCTTGCCGCCTGCGGCGGCGGAGCGCCTCTCGCCTGGCCGGCGGTTCCCCGGCTGCCTGCCGGGTTTGCCGCCTGCGGCGGCTAGCGCCCTGCGGGCGCGTCCTCAATCGCCGGACGGGCTGAATTCAGCCCGTCCGGCGATTGAGGACCACCGCCGCGCAGCGGTGGTGCCGACAACCTCCGGCGGTTCTTCGACAACCGGCCCGTCTCTGCCCGCCCACGGCGGCCAAGCTGGATTGGGCTGACGCCAGCCAAAACCAGCCCGTCCGGCGATTGAGGACACCGCCGCGCAGCGGTGGTGCCGACAGCCTCCGGCGATTCTTCGACAACCAACCCGTTTCTGCCCGCCCACGGCGAAGGTCACGGCAATGGCCGAATGCGGCCCGGGCCCGGGCGAAGGGCTGTCGGTGGTCGGCGGCGATGCCTACCGTGAGTCCGCGGCCGGATCCGGCCGCCTCACGACAGCCTCGTCAAGAGTGACCACCTCCGCCCCGCCCCCAGGGCGGAGAAGCGCACCCGCCCCCAGGGAAGAGGAGAGTCGACCATGATGGACGCCGCGGCGGAACGCGTCATCATCACCCTCGCCGGCACCGGAAAAGCCGGCTCCGGCGGTGACGGCGGGCCCGCCTCCCGCGCGGAACTCGACCAGCCCCGGGCCGTGGCAACGGACCGCACAGGCGCCGTGTACGTGGCGGAGTGGAAGGGCCACCGGATCCGCCGGATCTCCCCGGACGGCACGATCACCACGATCGCCGGCACCGGCAAACCCGGCTTCGGCGGCGACGGCGGCCCGGCCGTGGAAGCCCTGCTGAACGAACCCGGCGGCCTCGTGCTCGACGAGGAGGGGAACCTCTACCTCGCGGATTACTGGAACCACCGGATCCGTAAGGTCTCCCCCGACGGGATCATCACGACCGTCGCCGGTACCGGCGAGCCCGGTCACGGCGGTGACGGCGGCCCGGCCGGCCGGGCGCTGTTCAACGAGCCCCGAGGGCTGGCCCTCGACGGCCAGGGCAATCTGTACATCGCGGAGTGGAAGGGCCACCGGGTCCGGCGCATCGGCCCCGACGGCGTCATCAGCACCGTGGCGGGTACCGGCGAGCCCGGGTTCGGTGCCGACGGCGTCCCGGCCACGACCGGCGCGCTGCGCAACCCCATCGATGTCGCGGTCGACGGCGCGGGCCGGCTCTACATCGCCGATTGCTGGACGCACCGGGTCCGCGCGGTGGCCCCGGACGGCATCATCACCACGGTCGCCGGCACCGGCCGGCCCGGTTACGACGGCGACGGCGGGCCCGCGACCGAGGCCCGTCTCCACCAGCCGCGCGGCGTCGACCTCGACGGCTCGGGGAATCTGTACGTGGCCGACTCGCTGAACCAGCGCATCCGCCTCCTCGCCGCCACCGGTGTCATCACGACGGTGGCGGGCGGTGCCGATCCCGACCACGACGAGGACGGGGCCCCGGCCCTGGGCGCCGAGCTGTACTTCCCGCGCGCCCTCGCCGTCGACGCGCGGGGCGACCTCGTCGTCGCCGAATGCGACAGCCACCGGCTCCGCAGGATCACCACCGTGGCCGGGGCGCCAGCGGTGGCCCCGGCCCGCGCGGACCGGGGCGGGGTACGGGTGGAACCGGTCGCCCCGCCGACGGTCCAGCGTGGTCACGAGTTCGGGCTGGGCGCCAGGATCAGGACCGAGGCCCAGGCACAGGCCCCGGCGCCGCTCGACGGGGCGGACATCACCGTGGAACTCGTCCTGCCGGACGGGCTCGTCACCGCGGCGGACGCCACCCGCGGCCCCGTCAGGCGCACCTACCCGGGCGGGCACCCGGCCTCGGCGGCGGGCGGCTCGCTCGACGGCGTCTTCCAGGTCCGGGCGGCCGAGAACACCCCGCCCGGCCGCTACGAGGCGGCCCTGACCGTCCGTCACGGCCGGGGCCCGGCGACCTACGAGACCGTCCACGCGCTGTCCGTGGTGGTGGCCGCCCCCCTGCCCGTCGCCGACGAGCACGCGTTCACGGTCCTTCAGGAGAACGTGCCTCAGGCAGCGCCCGACCGGTCCGCCGCGCTCAACGTGCTCTACACCGCCCCCGCCGGCCGGCCGGTGAACCCCGGGCGGATATCCCAGCGGTTCACCGCGCCCACCGGGTTCGTCTTCGAGGGCCGCCCGCTCTTCCGGTACCCCCACGCCCCGCACGGCGTCCGCCCCAAGCGGGTGGGGTACCGCCTGGAGAACAACGGCAGGACGCTCGTCGTACTCGCCAACCCGCACGTCAACACCGTCGACGCCGACCGCGGGGGCCTGGTGTGCACCCTCCCGCTGCGGGCGCTGCCGTCCGCCGCCCCCGGCCACTACGCGGACGGCGCGGCCGCGATCGGCGGCCTCGCCCCCGTACCACTCCTCGCGACGGTCCTCGCGCCCGGCGCGCCCTGACCCCGGACGGCGGCGGTCTCGAACGGCGTTCCGGGTCTCCTCCGGCGCACAGGGTGGTGGGCCCTGGGGGGTTTCCGCCGGACGTGCGCGGTAACGCGCACAGAAGGCTCATCCTCGGAGAACTCTCAGAAGGAGCCCCACATGATCGCGGTCGCCCTGCTCCTCCCCCCGCTCCTGCTCTGCGGGGTCCTCGCCCTGGGGCATTACGAGGAGCGTCTGCTGCGCCGCCCCGCGCCGCCGCCCCAGGCCCCGTCCGGGCGCCATCTGCGGGCCGTGCCCGACCTCCCCGTCTGGGAGCCCTCGGTACCGTCCGAGGGGACGGGGAGCACCCGTGGCACCGGTGCGGGCCGGGGCCGGCACGCCGCCTGACCCCTCTCCCCGGTCCGCCCCGAGGGCCCCGGTGGCGCCTGTCCACCGGGGCCCTCGGGCGGGCCGGGGTCCTCGCCGGGCGGTACGTGAGGGGCGCCGAGCCCGGACACCCGTCACTGTGGAAGGACACACCCGGCTGGAGCCGACGGCCACGGAAGGAGGGCGGAGTGACGGGCGCACCGATGAGGCTGTTCAGCGAGAGCCCGGAGGACCCGTTCTCGATCGACCACGCGGCGTCCGCGGTACTGGACCGCCGGGGAACCGTCGTGGGCTGGGGACGGCGCGCCGAGGAGCTGCTGGGCCACCGCGCCGACGAGGTGCTCGGCCGGCCCGCGGTCGAGGTCCTGGTGGATCCCGGCGACCGGGACCGGGTCAGGGAGGCGGCCGCGGCGTGCGTGCGGGCCCGCGGCTGGTTCGGCGTCGTGCCCGTGGCCCATCGCGACGGCCGTGCGGTCCGGATGGGGATCCGGGCCCGCTGTGTCGACCGGGAGGGACCGCTCACCGAGTGGTTCCTGGTCGGCGCGCCCGCCGACGGCGTCGTCCAGTGGGAAACCGACCGCTCGGTCCTGGAGGGGCTCTTCCGGCGCTCCCCCATCGGGCTCGCCGTCCACGCCCCGGACCTGCGGATCCTGCGGGTCAACCGGGCCATAGCCGGTATCGGCGGCATCCCGCCCGAACTGATCCGGGGCCACCGGATCGGTGACTTCCTGGTGGACGAGGACGCGGCGACGATCGACGCCCGGCTGCGGCAGGTCCTCGAGACCGGCCGCCCGATGATCTTCACCGAGCAGTCCTGCCGGCTGCGCACCGACCCGTGCCGGGAGCGGTACGTGTCGGTCTCGGCGTTCCGGCTGGAGGATTCCACCGGAGAGGTACTGGGCGTCACCCAACTCGTGGAGGACGTCACCGAGGGCCATCGCGCCCGGCTGCGGCTCGCCCTGATCAACGAGGCCGGCGCCCGTATCGGCACCACCTTGGACGTGGGGACGACCGCCCGCGAACTGGTCGAGGTACTCGTCCCCGAGCTGGCCGACTGCGCCACCGTCGATCTCCTCGAACCCGTCAGCCGTGGCGAGGAGCCGTCCCAGGACGGCTACGGGCCGGTCCGCAGGGAGGCCGCCGAGTCCGTCGTCCCCGGCACGGAGGGCGTCCTCAACCCGGTGGGCGCGCTCATCAGCTTTCCCCCGGACACCCCGCAGGGCAGGTGCCTGGCCGAGCTGCGCCCCGTCCTGGTGTCCCAGGTGAACGGCCCCGCCGGCATGTCCGCCGTCGCACAGGAGCGCGCCGCGGGCGCCTCGTCCCTCGGCGTCCACTCCGTCATGATGGTGCCGCTGGCCGCCCGGGGCCTGCTGCTGGGCTTCGTGACCCTGTGGCGGGCCCACAACCCCGAGCCGTTCGAGAGCGACGACCTCACCCTCGCCGACGAGTTCGCCGCCCGCGCCGCGATCTGTATCGACAACGCCCGCCGCTACACCCGGCAGCACCAGGCCGCGCTGTCCCTGCAGTGCCGCCTGCTGCCGGGCGACCTGCCGGAACTGCCGGCCGTCGACGTGGCGCACCAGTACATCCCCGCCGGCGCGGTGGAGGGCGTCGGCGGGGACTGGTTCGACGTCATCCCCCTCTCCGGGGCGCGGGTCGCCCTGGTCGTCGGTGACGTCATCGGGCACGGCATCGACGCGGCGGCCACCATGGGCCGGCTGCGCACGGCCGTCCACACCCTGGCCGAACTCGACCTCGATCCCGAGGAGGTCCTCTCCCACCTGGACGACCTCGTGCACCGGCTGGCCGCCGAACAGGAGGTCAACAGCCGGGACTTCCCCAACGACCAGGTGACCGGGGCCAGCTGTCTGTACGCCGTGTACGACCCGGTGTCCGGGTGCTGCTCCCTGGCCCGCGCCGGTCACCCGCCGCCCGCGCTCGTCAGCCCCGAGGGGCGGGTGAGCTTTCCCGACCTGCCCACCGGTCCGCCGCTCGGGCTGGGCGGGCTGCCCTTCGAGGGCACGCGGATCGATCTGCCGGAGGGCACCCTCCTCGCCCTCTACACCAACGGGCTGATCCACACCCGGGGTTCCGACATGGACGCCGCGCTCGCCCGCCTGTCGGAGGAACTGTCCGGGCCCGCCCGGCCCCTGGAGGAGACGTCCAAGGCCGTCGTGGACGCGCTGCTGCCCGCCCAGCCCACCGACGACGTGGCCCTGCTCCTCGCCCGTACCCGGGTCCTGCCGGCGGACCGGGTCGCCACCTGGACCCTGCCCGCCGAGGCACAGGCCGCCGGGCAGGCCCGCGCCCTGATGACCGGGCAGTTGAGCACCTGGCGGCTGGACGAGATGGTCTTCGCGACCGAACTGATCGTCAGTGAACTGGTCACCAACGCCTACCGTTACGGCGGCGGCCCGGTGACCCTGCGGCTGATCCTCGGCCCCACCCTCATCTGCGAGGTCTCCGACACCAGCAGCACCGCCCCTCATCTGCGCCGTGCCCGGAGCACCGACGAGGGCGGCCGCGGTCTGTTCCTCGTCGCCCAGCTCACCGAGCGGTGGGGCACCCGCTACGGACGCGAGGGGAAGACCGTCTGGACCGAGCAGTCGCTGCCCTCCGGCCCTCCGGCCGGATGACGCGGGCGGGCACCGCGGCCTTCCTCGGCGTGGCCGCACGAGCCGGCCGTGGCGGTGGACCCGCGTCGTCCACCGCCACGGCCCGCTGTGCGGTCAGGCGTCCAGCACGGCGATCTCGAGCCGGCCGAGACGCTCCGGTTCCGCGATCACGTCGATCGCGGTGATCCGGCCCTCCGTGATCGTGAAGAGGAGTACCAGCGACAGCCGTCCGAGCGGGGCCATCGCGAGTCCGACCGCTCCGTCGATCAGCGCCGTGCCGGTGAACCGGGCGCGGCCCATGGCGGCCATCGCGCTCCTGGCCACGGTGCGGCCACCCTCGATGACGATGGGTGCGGGGCTGGGGACGACGGCCTTGTCGGCCCGGAACACCACACCGGGGTGGAGCAGACCGACCAGGGCGTCGAAGTCCCCGCCGCGCGTGGCGGCCAGGAAGGCGTCGACGACGCGGCGCTGACGGGCCAGGTCGGCGTCGGGCACCGGGGTGCTTCCCTTGACCCGGCGGCGTGCGCGGCTCGCGAGCTGCCGCGTGGCCGCGGAGGTCTTCTCGATCATCGGGGCGATCTCGTCGAAGGGCACGGCGAACATGTCGTGCAGCACGAAGGCGAGGCGCTCGGCCGGCGTGAGCGTGTCGAGCACCACCAGCAGCGCCAGCCCGACCGAGTCGGCCATCAGTGCTTCCCGCTCGGGGTCGCTCCCGTCCTCGAGGCCGGTGACCGGGCCCGACAGCGGGATGTCGAGGGGGTCCTCGCGCCGGTGCTCGCGCGAACGCAGCATGTTCAGACACACGCGCGCCACCACCGTGGTCAGCCATCCACCGAGGTTCTCCACCTCGCCGGTGTCGGCGCGCGTGGCCCGCAGCCAGGCGTCCTGGACGGCGTCATCGGCCTCGCTGAGCGAGCCGAGCATGCGGTAGGCCACCGCTCTCAGACGAGGCCGGTGCTCCTCGAAACGGTCGGTCAGCCCATCGCGTTCGTCCACCGTGTCACATTCCTTCGTCGCCGGGGGTCATAGCAGCAGATACACAAAACACCGCTGAAGGTACCGGGAAACCCACCCCGGGCCGAACGAGTTTGGGAGCAGTCATGACGGCATCGATCCTGGTCACCGGTGGTACGGGCACGCTGGGCAAGCACGTCGTCCCCCTCCTGCGCGACGCGGGCCACCCGGTGCGGGTGCTCAGCCGGCACGGCCGGGAGCCGGGCGACGGCATCGAGTACGTGACCGGTGATCTGCTGAAGGGCGAAGGCATCGAGGCCGCGGTGGAGGGGGTGGGGACCGTCCTGCACCTCGCGGGTGGCCCCAAGGGGGACGACGAGGCGACCTCGAACCTGGTGCGGGCCGCGTCACGGGCCGGTGTGAAGCACCTGGTGTACATCTCCGTGATCGGCGCGAACACGATGCCGATCGGCTACTTCAGGGCCAAGCTGGGCGCCGAACAGGCCGTTGCCGGCTCCGGTATCCCCTGGACGACGCTGCGAGCCGCGCAGTTCCACGACCTCGTGCTGACCGTGGTGCGGAAGATGGGAAAGATGCCGGTGGTGCCCTGCCCGGGCGGGCTGCGCTTCCAGCCGGTCGACTCGCGGGAAGTGGCGGAGCGGCTCGTGGAGCTGACGCTCGGCGAGCCGTCCGGTCTGGTGCCCGACCTGGCCGGGCCGACGGTGTACGGGATGGCCGAGCTGGCCCGCGGCTACCTGCGGGCGTGCGGCAAGCGCCGGCCGATGATGCCGGTGCGGATGCCCGGAAAGGTCGGCCGCGCGTACCGGGCCGGTGAGAACCTGTCGTTCGAGGGCGCCACGGTGGGCCGGCGCACCTGGGAGGACTTCCTGGCCGAGCGGGTCGGCTAGGCCGTGGGGTCGATCGCCGGGGCGCCCCGCGGGCGGCAGGGGCCCCGGCCGAAGTCCCGCCGGGCGGGCGGGGTCATCCCTGCCCGATGCCGTCGAACCAGGTGGGGCCGCCCTCCGCGGCCCGCTTGATACGGGTCACCGCGAAGTCCTCCATCGGCGGCAGGGCGTCCACCTCGAACCACCCCACCTCCAGCGACTCGTCGTCGTTGACCCGCGCTTCGCCGCTCACGTAACGGCAGAGGAAGCAGATGTCCATGAACTGGCAGACGTCGCCGTTCGGGTAGGTGATCCGCTCCAGTGCCTCCACGAGCAGGACCCGCTCCGGTACGACGCGCACCGCCGTCTCCTCGTACACCTCGCGGACCACCGCGGCGGCGGGCTGCTCGCCGGGCTCGGGGATGCCGCCGATGATCGACCATTCACCCGAGTCGGAACGCCGGCCGAGCAGGACGCGGCCCTCGTCGTCGAGGACGATGGTGCTCACACCGGGCATCCAGAGCAGCTGGTGGCCTGCCGTGGCACGGATCTCTCGGATGAAGTCGGGGGTCGCCATGCGTCGAGGGTAGTGGGCGCGGCGAGCGCCGGGGCACCCGCGCCCGGCGGAGTGCCTCAGGCCGAGGCCTTGCGGCCGGCGGCGACGCCCAGCCGGGCGCGGATCACCCGCACGGCGGACTCGGCGTCGTCCACCGTGACGGTGAAGGTACGGCCGTCGCCGAGGCGGAGCACGAAGCCCTCCCCTCTGCGGACGACGACGGCGGTGCCCTTCTCCGGGCGCCAGCGGTATCCCCAGCCGCCCCACTGGCGTGGGGTGACGCGGGGCGCGAAGTCCGCGTCGACGACATGGGAGAGGAGGATGCGGGTGCGCGGGACACCGATGTGGCCGCAGCGCACTTCCAGGGATTCCGTGTCGACGCGTACGGCCACATGGACGAAGGCGAGGGTGCCGTAGAGCATCAGCAGCCCGGCGGCGACGCAGCCGACCACCGCCATGGCCAAGGGGGCGAGACCGGAGGTCCACGCGCTGTCGACGGCCAGCTCGATGCCCAGGGCGAGGCAGGCGGCGCCGGCGCCGGCCATCAGCCATTGGACGCGGTTGGTCGCCCGGCCGGTCCAGATCGCCACGTCGGTGGCGGCAACGGTGGCGCCGTCGGCCGCCGGGATGAGGGGCGGGATCCCGCCCGGCTGTGCGTCGTCCTCGGGGCTCGATGAGCACCCATGACCCTGTGGGCCCTCGGAGTGGTCCCTCATAGGGGGCAGCCTACTCACGTTCCGCCACCCCGGCAGGGGTCGTGCGCGGACGGGATCCGGTCGGCCGTTCAGGGGCCCACGGGACGACGGGCGGCACCGACCGTGGTCAGCGAGCGCCCTTCCGGATAGGTCAGCGACGCGGGCTCCATCGTCCCCTCACGGCCGCTGAGCAGCACCGTCAGCTCACCCGTCGGCTCGGCGTCGGGGGCGGGCGCGGCGCCGACGCGGCGCAGCGCCTGGGTGGCGACGGCCAGGGCGGAGCCGTACAGGGTGAGGGGAGGCGCGTCGGTCGCCGTCGGGGGCCGGAGGGCGGCGCGAATACGCTCGGCGACGAGTTCGTAGTGGGTGCAGCCCAGGACGACGGCCCGCACGTCGTGGGGCGTACGGGCGGCGGCCGCGGCGATCGCGGCGTCGATGGCGGGCGCGTCGGCCCGCTGCACGGCGTCCGCGAGCCCGGGGCAGGGCACCTCGGTCACGGCGACGCCGGACGCGAAATCGCGGATCAGGTCGCGCTGGTACGGGCTGCCCGTGGTGGCCGGGGTGGCCCAGATGGCGACCGGGCCGCCGCCCGCCGCGGCGGGCTTGATCGCGGGCACGGTCCCGATGACCGGCAGCTCGGGCTCCAGCTCGGCCCGTATCGCGACGAGGGCGTGCACGGAGGCGGTGTTGCAGGCGACGATGAGCGCGTCGGGGCGGTGCGCGGCGGCGGCACGGGCACAGGCCAGGGCGTGCTCGATGACGTCCTCGGCGGTCCGCGGTCCCCACGGCATGCCGTCGGGGTCGGAGGACAGGACGAGATCGGCGTCGGGCCGCAGCCGGTGCACGGCGGCCGCCGCGGCGAGTAGGCCGTTGCCGGAGTCCATGAGCGCGATCTTCACCCGGTCACTTTAATCGATGCGGTCGAGCGCCCTCGCGGGGCCGTACGGGCCAAGCCGCCCGGGATCCGTGACACGGCCCGCCCGGGATTCGCCGGCGTGCCCGCGCGGGGGCGCTCGGTGCGGCAGACTGCGGCGGATGAGCGCGCTGACTTGGATCTCCGTCGGTTCCCTGGCCGCGTGGGTGTGGCTGCTGCTGGGGCAGGGCTTCTTCTGGCGCACGGACGTCAGGCTGCCGGAGCGCACGCCGCCCGCGCGGTGGCCGTCGGTCGCGATCGTGGTGCCGGCCCGGGACGAGGCCGAGGTGCTGCCGGCCAGCCTGCCGTCGCTGCTCGCGCAGGACTATCCGGGACGGGCCGAGGTCTTCCTCGTCGACGACGGCAGTACGGACGGTACGGGCGAGCTGGCCCGTACCCTGGCGGCCGCGCGCGGCGGGCTGCCGCTGACGGTGGACGGTCCGGGGGAGCCCGGGCCCGGCTGGACCGGCAAGCTGTGGGCGGTGCGGCACGGCATGGCGCTCGCCCGCGCCCGCACCGACGCCGAGTATCTGCTGCTGACGGACGCGGACATCGCGCACGCGCCGGACAGTCTGCGGGAGTTGGTCGCGGCGGCGCACTCGGGCGGGTTCGATCTGGTGTCGCAGATGGCGCGACTGCGGGTGGCGGCCTTCTGGGAGCGGTTGATCGTGCCGGCGTTCGTGTACTTCTTCGCTCAGCTGTTCCCGTTCCGCTGGGTCAACCGTCCGGGGGCGGGGACGGCGGCGGCCGCGGGCGGCTGTGTGCTCCTGCGGACCGAGGCCGCACGGCGTGCGGGCGTACCGGACAGCATCCGGCAGTCGGTGATCGACGATGTGGCCCTGGCGCGGGCGGTCCAGCGGTCGGGCGGCCGGATCTGGCTGGGGCTCGCGGACCGGGTGGACAGCGTCCGTCCTTACCCGGGCCTCGGCGGGCTGTGGCGGATGGTCGCGCGCAGCGCGTACGCGCAGCTGCGGCACCGCCCCCTGGTGCTGGCGGGCACGGTCGCCGGGCTGGCAGTGGTCTACCTCGCGCCGCCGGTGGCACTGGTGGCGGGCGCGCTGACCGGCGAGGTGGTGCCGCTGGTGGCGGGTGCGGCGGCGTGGGCGGTGATGACGGGTACGTACGTACCGATGCTGCGCTATTACCGCCGGCCGTTGTGGTCGGCGCCGCTGCTGCCGTTCACCGCGGCGCTGTACACGCTGATGACCGTGGACTCGGCGGTGCGGCACTACCGGGGCCGGGGAGCGGCCTGGAAGGGGCGGACGTACACCCGCCCCGAGACCGCGCCCTGAGCCCTTGGGGGGTCACTTGCGGCCGGGCGTCCAGTTCATGCCCCAGCCGTACGCGCGGTCGAGGGTGCGCTGGGGGCTGACGCCGCGGTCGGGCACCAGATAGCGGGCCTCCCGCTGGACGACGAGGTCACCACCGTTGTTGGTGATCAGGGCGAGGGCGCAGACGGGGGAGGGCACCGTGCACTCGTCGAGGGAGAAGTCGATGGGCGCGCCGTGCTGGGGCTGGAGGGTGACGGTGGCGTTGAGGTTGGCGAAGCTGCGCGCCCCCTCGTAGATCGTCACGAAGACCAGGATGCGCCGGAAGTCGGCGATGTGGTCGAGGTTGACGGTCAGGTTCTCGCCGGACGCCGACGCACCGGTCCGGTCGTCCCCGTCGAGGTGGATGAAGGGCGGCTGGTGGAGGGAGCCGAAGGAGTTGCCGAGCGCCTGCACGACGCCCTTGCTGCCGTCTCTCAGCTCGAACAGCGCGCCGAGGTCGAGGTCCAGGTCGGAGTGGAGGGCCATGGCCTTGCCGAACTTCTGGCCCCAGCTCTTGAACTGCTTGTGCACCTGCCAGTTGAGGTTGACGCGCAGCGCGCCGGAGGTGCCGCCCTGCTTGGTGAGGGAGACGGCCGGGGCGTCCTTGGTGAGCGTCACCTTGGTCAGCCGCACGGGCTGGGGGGCGGGCTGGGCGGCGGCACGCGGGGCGGGGGCGGGCCGCTGCCCGGCGGGGGGCGCGGGCGGGGCCGGCGGTACGGGCGCGGGCCGTTCGGCCACGGGCCGGGGGTCGTCGACGCTGATGCCGAAGTCGGTGGCCAGGCCCGCGAGGCCGCTGTCGTAGCCCTGGCCCACGGCCCGGAACTTCCACTCGCCCTGCCGGCGGTACAGCTCGCCCAGCACGAAAGCGGTCTCGACCGTGGCGTCCGTGCTGTCGAAGCGGGCCAGTTCCGCGCCGCTCGTGGCGTCCGACACCCGGATGTGCAGCCCCGGCACCTGTCCGAACGAGCCGCCGTCGGCGGAGGCCGCGAGGACCACCGTCTCGATCGCGGGCTCGACCGCCGAGAGGTCGACGGCGAGGGTGTCGGTCACCGCGTCACCGGCGGTGCGCTTGCCTTCGTGCCGGACCGCGCCGGAGGAGTGCGTCGCCTGGTTGTAGAAGACGAAGTCCGCGTCCGAGCGGACCTTGCCGGCCGACAGCAGCAGGGCGGACGCATCGACGTCCGGCACGCCGGGGCCCGGCCGCCAGCCGAGCTCGACCCGCACCGCGGGTGCCGGAATCCGGACGTTGGTGCCTTTGAGCATCCCCATGCTCCACCCCTCTGAACGAGCTGACTCCTCGGATCGTTCCAACGTACCCTGCGGTCCTTTTGCCCCGACACCGGCTGACATCTCGTCAGCAGCGTCCGTATCGCCACGATATGGGCGCGGACACGACCGGCCGCAGGTGACCAATCGTTCACGTGTGCCCCACCCTGTCGCTTGTGCCCCGATCTGCGTCTTTGCAGGTCAGCGGCGCACCAGGGGGACCTTGCCGTAGACCGGGGTCAGGTCGTGGGCTTAACTTATGGGCTATGACCTCCCCCCGCAGCACCTACGGCGGCGGCTACTACGCCTCGTCGTCGTTCCCGGACACCCCCATCTACGACAGCCTCGTCGCCGAGCGGGGCACCCCGCAGATCGCGCCGATCCGGGTGTCCTCCCCGTACGACATGGGCAGCCAGCAGCCGGCGCTGCCGGCCTTGCCGGCCCTGCCCTCCGGGCCCTCCGCGCCGCAGGGTCAGCAGGGCGGCTACGCCGCGCAGGCCCCGCAGTACGGCCAGCAGATGTCCGCGCCGCAGCCGGCGGGGCTCCAGCAGGCTCCCGCGCCGTACATCCCGCAGCAGGCCTCGGCGCCGCGCGGCTACCCGGGTCCGCAGGCGCAGCAGCAGCGCCCGGGGGGCGCCGCGGGTCCCGCGGGGTACGAGGCGATGCGCCCGGTCACGCCCCGTCCGGCGCCCGCGCCGTACGAGGACCCGTACAACCGTCCGTACCCGAACCAGGGCGGATACTGACCGGCCCGCACCGGCCCGCACCGGTGGCCCGGCTGTCGGCCCGGCCGCCCAACTGTCCGGCCCGGCTGGCAAGATGACCGTATGTCCAATCCTGCACTGATTGCGGTTCATTGCTATCCGGTCAAGTCGATGGCGGGGTACAGCCCCGGTGAGGCGGCCGTGGAGCCGTGGGGGCTCGCCGGGGACCGGAGGTGGATGCTCGCCGGCCCCGACGGCCGGATGATCACCCAGCGGCAGCAGCCACGGCTCGCGCTGGCCGCCGCGCGCCCGTTGCCGGGCGGCGGGGTCCGGCTCACCGCCGCCGGATCCGAGCCGCTCGACGTCGAGGTGCCCGCCGCGGCCGCTCCCGGCGAGCTGATCACCATCGAGCTGTTCGGGGACAAGGTCGAGGCGGCGCCCGCGGGGGCCGCCGCCGACGCCTGGGTCAGCGCGTACCTGGGGAGCGAGGCCCGGCTCGTGTACATGGACGAGCCGGCGGCCCGCCGCCCGATCGATCCCCGCTACGCCCGGCCGGGCGAGACCGTGAGCTTCGCCGACGGCTATCCGCTGCTGCTCACCACCAGCGCCTCGCTCGACGCCCTCAATGCCCTGATCGCCCAGGGCGGCCACCCGGACGAGGCCCCGCTGCCCATGAACCGTTTCCGGCCCAATGTCGTGGTCGACCACACCGCGCCCTGGGCCGAGGACGACTGGCGGCGGGTGCGGATCGGGGACGTGACCTTCCGGGTAGCCAAGCCCTGCGGCCGGTGCGTCGTGACGACGACCGACCAGCACACCGCCGAGCGCGGCAAGGAACCGCTGCGCACGCTCGCCCGGCACCACCGGATAGGCGACAAGCTCGTGTTCGGGCAGAACCTCGTCCCGGAGCACACCGGGGTGCTGCGGGTAGGCGACAGCGTCGAGGTCCTCGACTGAGCTTTCGCCGGCCCCGGGTCCCGTCGCGCGGAGGTCTTGCCGCCCGTGAGCCCTCCTGCGCGCCCGCCGCACGTCAACGCGCCGCCCCGATCGTGGTCCACCGGGGGTGATTTCACGCCCCGCTCCGCCATCCTCCGCATGCGATGCCCCGTGTGAGGTATCTACGGACGGGTGAGGGGGTGAGCATGACGCGCGCGACGATCCGTCCATGGCACTGGCGGCGCGGCCCGCTGTGCCGCCGGAGCGATGTCCTGGAGGCCTGGGTGGGGGTCGTCGCGGTGCTGGTGGCGCTGCTCGCGGCCCCGGTCGTCGGCTGGGGCGCGGGCTCGCTCGCCCACGAGGCGCTGCGGCAGACCGTCCGCGAACAGCACCGGCACCGGCATCCGGTGGGCGCGACCGCTCTGCGGTCCGTGCCGGTCGGCGGGTCCGCGGAGACCGGCTTCGACGGGATCGCCGACCGTGAGGGGTACCACCGGATCGTCGCCCACTGGCGGGCCCCGGACGGCACGGCGCGCTCCGGTACCGTCTCCGTGCCCCGGGCCACCGGCCCCGGCGACCGCTTCCCGCTGTGGACCGACGACCGGGGGCGGGTCGCGGCCCCGCCCCTGGCCCCCCGCAAGGCCGCCGCCCACGCGGTGCTCGCCGGCTTCGGCGCCGCCCTCGGCACCGCGGGTCTGGTGGAGTTCGCCCGGCGGCTGGCCGTCTGGCGGCTCATGCGGCACAGGTACGCCCAGTGGGACCGCGCGTGGGAGCGGGCCGGGCACACGTGGGGGCGGGCGGACGCCGGAAGCTGACGAGGGGGTGGCCGCGGGAAATCGGGCCCGTCCGGCCGCTGCGAGGACACGGTGGACGCCGTGGACACCGCCCGGCGGCGGAGGGAGGACGGCCGGGGCGAGAGGTCAACTCCCTTGCCCCTCGCACGCTACGGTGGGTGTGGCCGGTACGCATCCGTCCCGGGGGAACGCACGCGACGCACGAGGTGGGGGCACGGCAGCGCCATGGCACAGGGGTCGGTCCAGGTCACGCACACCGGCACGGCGCGCTGGCGGCGGCGTGCGGGAGAGTACGACTGTCTCGCCTCGGCGCTGGAGGCCGCGGCCGACGGGGACGTGCTGTTCATCGCGCCGGGCACCTACCGGGAGAACGTGGTCGTCGCGCGGGACGTGACCCTGCGCGGCGCCGAGGGAGCTGTCGGGCCGGTGCGGATCGCCCCGGCCGAGGGCGTCGCCCTCACCGTCCGGGCCTCCGCCACGGTGCTCGATCTGCAGATCGAGGGCCAGGACGCGGCCGCGCCCGCCCTCGTCGTCGAGGACGGGGCGCCGGATCTGGCCGACCTGCGGATCACGACCCGTTCCGCGGTGGGCATCGAGGTGCGCGGCGGAGCCTCCCGGCCGACGTTGCGCCGCTGCGCGGTCGACAACCCGGGCGGGGTCGGCATCAGTGTGCTGGACGGCGCGGGCGGTGTGTTCGAGGAGTGCGAGGTGGTGGCCGCGGGCCAGTCGGGGGTCACCGTGCACGGTGGTGGCCGTCCTCGGCTGGAGCGCTGCCGGATCCACCACGCCTCGGGCGCGGGCCTGACCCTGACCGGCGAGGGCAGCACGCTGGACGCGGTCGACTGCGAGGTGTACGAGATCAGGGGCGCCGGGGTGCGGGTGGCGTCCCGCGCGGCGGGCCGGCTCACCGGCTGCCAGGTGCACCGTACGACCGGGGACGGCGTGGTCCTCGACACCGACGCGGTGCTCGCCCTCGACGGCTGCGACATCCACGACGTCCCGGAGAACGGGGTCGATCTGCGCTCGCGGTCCGTACTGACGCTGACGCGCTCGACGGTGCGCCGGTTCGGGCGCAACGGCCTGTCGGTGTGGGATCCGGGCACCCGGGTGGAGGCGGAGGGCTGCGAGATCCGCGACAGCACGGGCGATTACCCGGCCGTGTGGGTGAGTGACGGCGCGACCGCCGCCCTGGGCTCCTGCCGGGTGCGTGAGGTGCCGGACGCGCTGTTCGTCCTGGACCGCGGCTCGCGGGTCGACGTCGTCGACAGCGACCTCTCCCAGGTCCGCAATACCGCCGTCTCGGTGCGGGACGGGGCGACGGCGCGGCTGGAGGACTGCCGGATCCGCGAGGCGGCGACGGGGGCCTGGTTCCGTGACCACGACAGTGGCGGCTCGCTCACGGACTGTGCCTTCGAGGCGACGGCGACCGGTGTCATCGTCACCAAGGGCGCGGACCCCACCGCCGTCGGCTGCACGGTGAGTTCACCGGTGGAGGCCGGGTTCTACGTGTCGGCGGGCGGGCGGGGCACGTTCGACGACTGCCGGGTGACGGGCAGTGCCGGCTACGGCTTCCATGTCATCGACGGGTGCCGGACGACCCTGACCCGGTGCCGTACGGAGCGGTGCGCGCGCGGTGGGTACGAGTTCGCCGAGGACGGTCCGGTCAGTGCGGGCTGCACGAGCGACGAGAGCGCGGTCTTGCTGGCGGGCGCCGCCACGGCGGCGGGCCCGGCCCGCACCGCCCCGGCCGTCCTGCCGCCGGCTCCCCGGGTCGCGGTGCCGGTCCAGCGCTCCGGCGAGGCGTCCGGGCCGCCCGGTGCCGCCGCCGAGCCGGTCCGCGGTTCCACGACCGTGCTCGGCGAACTCGACGCGCTGGTGGGTCTGGAGAGCGTCAAGCGCGAGGTCCGTGCGCTCACCGACATGATCGAGGTCGGGCGCCGCCGTCAGGAGGCGGGGCTCAAGGCCGCCTCCGTCCGCCGGCACCTGGTCTTCACCGGCTCGCCCGGCACCGGCAAGACCACGGTGGCCCGGCTCTACGGCGAGATCCTCGCCTCCCTGGGCGTGCTGGAGCGCGGCCATCTGGTGGAGGTCTCGCGGGTGGACCTGGTCGGCGAGCACATCGGCTCCACCGCCATCCGCACCCAGGAGGCCTTCGACCGGGCGCGCGGCGGGGTGCTGTTCATCGACGAGGCGTACGCCCTGTCGCCGGAGGACTCCGGCCGGGACTTCGGCCGGGAGGCCATCGACACCCTGGTGAAGCTGATGGAGGACCACCGGGAGGCGGTCGTGGTGATCGTCGCCGGGTACACCGCCGAGATGCGGCGCTTCCTGACGGTCAATCCCGGGGTGGCCTCGCGGTTCTCCCGCACCATCACCTTCGGCGACTACACCCCGGAGGAACTGCTGCGGATCGTGGAGCAGCAGGCGGACGAGCACGAGTACCGCCTCGGCGAGGGTGCCGCCGAGGCGCTGCTCTCGTACTTCACGGCCGTCCCGAAGGGGCCGGCGTTCGGCAACGGCCGCACCGCCCGGCAGACCTTCGAGGCGATGGTCGAACGGCACGCGGGCCGGGTCGCGCAGTTGCGCGACCCGAGCACCGACGACCTCACCCTGCTCTACCCGGAGGATCTGCCCGAGCTGTCCTGAGACTGCGTCGGCATCCACATCGACAGCCGGGCCAGCAGCATGGCGCGCTCGTGGGCGAAGGCGGGGTCCGTCTGATAGTCGGAGTGCCCGAGGATCGGTGCGGGCAGCGGGTGTTCGATCGTGCGTCCGTAGGCCAGGGGGTCCTTGAGAGGGCCGCAGTCGACCTCGGTGCCCGTGCCCTCCGGGAGGCGGATCGGGCCGCCGATGGGGTCGGTGAGCCGCCACAGATTGCGCCAGCAGTGTATTTCGCCGTGCAGCGCGGTGAGTTGGGCGGGACCGAAATACGCGGGGAACCAGCGTCCGTACAGCCGCTCGATGGGTGAGCCGTAGGTGAGCAGGGCGACGCATCGGCGGGTGTCGGGGTCGAGCTGCCAGACGGCGGCGGCCGCGAGGACGCTGCCCTGGGAGTGCCCGGAGATGACGAGCCGGCCGTGGGTGCGCTCGGTCCAGCTCTGCATGCGCCAGGTGAGGTCGGGGACGGCACGCTCGGCGTAGCACGGGGGCGCGAAGGGGTGGGCGGCGCGCGGCCAGAACGTGCCGACGTCCCAGAGGATGCCGATGGTGCGCCGGGCCGCCGGGTCGCGGTAGGCGCGCCGGCCCCAGGTGAGCAGCAGGACGAAGCCCACCCCCACGAACCACGAACCCAGGGCCTGCACCGCCTGCGCACCGTCCTCGACGGCGGCGGGGCCGCCCTCGGCGGCCCGGCCGGGCACATCGCCGGTGAGCCAGGCACCGGCCACGGCGCAGCAGCCGAGCAGCAGGGTCAGCGCGGACACCGCGCCGATCACCCAGGGGGCGGAGTCGGTGAGTCCAGCGCGGGCGATGACGCCGGCGATGGTGCGCGTACGGGCGTTGTCGGGGCGTTCGCCGGGGTAGCCGTCGGGCACGGTGCGCAGCAGCCGGCGGCGCACCACCAGGGTCTGTACCGCGAAGTAGAGCAGCAGCACGAGCAGCGCGGCGAGCAGCACCGGGATGACGGACGCCTGCCAGGAGAGCACCGCAGGCGGCCCGGGCATCGGCCCCTCCCCCATGCCGGGGGTGGCGTCGCCGTCGAGCCAGTCGGCGATGCGCTGGGCCGCACCGCCGGTCATGACGCCGCCGAGCGCGCAGGCGAGCATCGCCACGGCGGGTCCGGCGAGGCCGCGCAGCGGGGTCCGCTCGACGGGGGCGGCGCGGTGCAGGCGCAGGGCCACGGCCGACAGCAGGACGACGAGGGCGCCTTGGGCGAGGGCGATCAGGCCGAAGGTCCGGTTTCCGGGCAGCATGCCCTCGGAGGTCCAGCCGGGCCGGCTCCAGGCCGAGTGCAGGGCGGCGAGCAAAAGGAGCGCGAGGGCGGTACCCGGCAGGAGCCGGGTGGTGAAGCGGTCGAGGGTGCCGTCGGCTTTCTTCTCGCTGCGGCCCCGGCGGCAGACGACGAGGACCACCCACCCGGCGGTGGCCGCCAGCGCCGCCTCCAGTGCCCAGCCCGCGGTATCCAAGGTGGGACTGCCGCCCGGCCCGCGGTCGTGGCGGCTGGAAGCCTGGCAGAGGAGGGCGGCGATGGTCAGGAACCCGGTGGCGGTGTGGGCGGCGCGCAGCCGGGCCACGATCCGCCGCCCGTACCAGAAGCCCGGCAGGCACAGGGCGGGACGGCCGGCCGTCCGCCGGTCGCCCTCGCCGAGGGTGCGGCCGATGGGCTGCTGGGACTCGTAGGCGCTCCAGGTGCGGTGGGAGAGCAGCCACAGCGCCGCGATCAGGACGGCGGGAACGACGGCGGCGAGCGCGAGCCGGCGGCCCGGCCCGCTCCACCAGCCGCCGCGCCCGGCCGCCATGAAGCCGAGCCACGACTTCTGCGCGGCGCACGCGCGTGTGCCCGCGCACTGCCACGCCGTCAGGTCGAGGGCGACCTCGCAGACGGCGGCGGTGAGCAACACGGTGAGACTGAGCGCGATCAGGCGCACCAGCACGCCGTACACCCGCACGGTTCTGCCGCGGTCCCGGGTCGTGGGCCGCATCCAGTGCGCGAGGTTGACGACCATGAAGGGCAGGAGCAGCAGCCACAGGGCGCGCGTGCCGTTCCCGGAGGTGAGGTTGGACCAGACGTAGGCCTCGCGGACCGGCTGGTCGCGGTAGTCGTGCGGCCGGTCCTCCGCGTCGCGGTCCTCGACGCGGCGGTGGATGCCGGCGATGCCGTCGCCCGCGACGCGGTCGGTGCGGGGATCGGTCAGCATGCCCTGCGCGGTGGCGCCGCCGACGCCGTGCACGAGCAGCTCCAGCGCGAGCCGCGCGTCGGCGCAGGGGTCGGCCTCGGCGTCCGCGTGCGCGGGCTCCGTGGCGGGAGTGCCCGTGGCCTCCGCGTGGGGGCGGTCCGCCCCGGCGGTCCGGCCGCGTGGGCCGTCCGTCCGTTCTCTCGCGTCCGGTTGTTCGGTCGATGCCACCGTGTCCCCCGATCCCGGTGTGGTGTCACGCTCCAAGGATCGTCCTCGGAGGCGCGGAAGACACCGTGTCCGCGGGGAGCGAAGCGCAATCGTGATCGAGCGCAGCGGACATGGCGACGCCGTGGCCGCGTGGGAGGATGTGCGCACAGCCGGCGGCGGCTGGCCGAAAGGACGGGCGGGGTGGGCGACAACCAGAATCTTCTGGCGGAACAGCGGCGCGCCCTGATCCTCGACGAGGTCAGACGGCGCGGCGGTGTGCGGGTCAACGAGCTGACGCGCAGGCTCAACGTCTCGGACATGACCGTCCGTCGCGATCTGGACGCGCTGGCCCGGCAGGGTGCCGTGGAGAAGGTGCACGGCGGCGCGGTGCCGGTCGCGGAGGCGACCACGCACGAACCCGGTTTCGAGGCGAAGTCGGCCCTGGAGCTGAGCGCCAAGGAGGACATCGCGCGGGCGGCGGCACGGATGGCCACGCCGGGCAGTGCGATCGCCCTGGCCGGTGGGACGACGGTGTTCGCGCTGGCCCGGCAGCTGGTGGAGATCCCGGATCTGACGGTGGTGACCAACTCGGTGCGGGTCGCCGACGTCTTCCACAGCGCCCAGCGGTCGATGACGGCCGTCGGCCCCGCGGCCCGCCCGGGCGCGGCGACGGTGGTGCTGACCGGCGGGGTGCGGACGCCGTCGGACACCCTGGTGGGGCCGGTGGCGGACGCGGCCATCCGTTCGCTGCACTTCGACGTGCTGTTCATCGGGGTGCACGGCATATCCGCCGAGGCGGGTCTGTCGACACCCAATCTCGCGGAGTCGGAGACCAACCGGCACTTCGTACGGTCCGCCCGACGGGTCGTGGTCCTCGCGGACCACACCAAGTGGGGCACGGTGGGTCTGAGTTCGTTCGCCGCCCTCGAGGAGGTCGACGCCCTGGTGACGGACGCGGGCCTCCCGCCCAAGGCACGCGCGGAGATCTCCGAACGCCTGCCGGAACTGGTGGTGGCACACCGGTCCGGCGGCGTTTGAACACCAGCGCGGACGCGCTGGTTGGGCCGGGCTCAGCCACATCAAGCCCGTCCGGCGCTTGAGGACGCGCCCGCAGGGCGCTCGCCGCCGCAGGCGGCACTGCGGGCCGCCGACCAGGCGAGAGGCGGCACTACAGGCCGTCAGCCGAAGAACCGTCGGCCAGACGAGACGTCAGGCGAAACCCCACCGGCCGGTCGCCAGGAAACGGCTGATCCCCATCGCGTAGGGCGTGATGTCGAGCCCCTGCTCGGCGAGCCACGCGTCGGAGTAGTACTTGTCCAGGTAGCGGTCGCCCGAGTCGCAGATGAGGGTGACGACGCTGCCCGCGCGCCCCCGGTCCGCCATCTCCGCGACGATCTTGAGCGCGGCCCACAGACCGGTGCCGGTGGAGCCGCCCGCCTTGCGGCCGATCGCCGCCTCCAGGGCGCGCACGGCCGCGACGCTCGCCGCGTCCGGCACCTTCATCATGCGGTCGATCGCGCCGGTCACGAAGCTCGGTTCCATCCGCGGCCGCCCGATGCCCTCGATGCGGGATCCCCGTTCGCTGCTCGCGGCCGGGTCGTGGTCCTTCCAGCCGTCGAAGAAGCAGGAGTTCTCGGGGTCGGCGACACAGACCTGGGTGTCGTGCTGCATGTAGCGCGCGTAGCGGGCGATGGTCGCCGAGGTACCGCCGGTACCGGCGGTGGCCACGATCCACGCGGGCTCCGGGTGGCGTTCGAGGCGGAGCTGATGGTGGATCGATTCGGCGATGTTGTTGTTGCCCCGCCAGTCCGTGGCCCGCTCGGCGTAGGTGAACTGGTCCATGTAGTGGCCCCCGGTCCGGGCGGCGAGGGCGGCCGCCTCCTCGTACATCTTCCGCGGGTCGTCCACGAAGTGGCACCGCCCGCCGTGGAACTCGATGAGCCGGCACTTCTCGCGGCTGGTCGTGCGCGGCATGACGGCGATGAACGGTACGCCGACGAGCTGCGCGAAGTACGCCTCGGATACGGCCGTGGAGCCGCTGGACGCCTCGACGACGGGGGCTTCGGGACGGACCCAGCCGTTGCACAGCCCGTAGAGGAACAGTGAGCGGGCGAGACGGTGCTTGAGGCTCCCCGTCGGATGGGTGGATTCGTCCTTGAGGTAGAGATCGATGCCCCACTCCTCCGGCAGCGGGAACCGGAGCAGATGGGTGTCCGCGGAGCGGTTCGCGTCGGCCTGGACCTTGCGGACAGCTTCCTTGAGCCAGGCGCGGTAGCGCGGGTCGCCGCGGTCCACGTCGACGGTGGGGACGGCGGCGCCTTTCCGTGCCGTCCCCTCGGGTCTCCCCGAGTTCATCGCCCCCGCGTTCGCCGCCCCCGTATTCGGTGTGCTGTTCACGCCGCTCCTCACGATGTCCGTCGGGCCGATGCGGAGCACTCGGACGTTTCGATCATAAATGGGCACTGGTGCCGGAGCCGCCTCACGGGCAGACTGCGCAGCAGACAGACGATTCGGCCCGGGAAGGCGGTGCGTCGTGGCGGAACCGGAGTTCAACGCGACAGGGGTGCGCATCGAGCGTTTTCTGCGCTCGCTCACCCGGGCCGGCCAGGTGAAGATCAAGGATGGCAGGTTCGAGCTGCTGACCAGCGTCGGCCGGGAGATCGACAGTGCCCCCGTCGACGCGGTCCAGGCGAGCAAGCCGTGGTTCGCCGCCCGGGACCGCGCCCTGGCGACGGTGAACGGCACCCGCTACGTGCTCACCCTGGGCCAGCGCGACTCCGGCGCCCGGGAGTCGGGCGCGGCCGCCGTCCGTCGCTTTCTGGACGCGGTACGTTCCGCGCGCGGCGGCGATGCGAGGGGCTGAAGGTACAGGAGTTGCGCGATCGGTCGCAGGAGTCGACCCTGGACTCGTATCAGCTTCACTGAGGGTTCATCGGCGGTTACGCACTGATCCTGTATCCGCCGGCCGGCTCGAGCAGCCACCGTCGCTGGACCGGAACAGACGCGTAGCGAGACGCGTATCTGCATCAGGCTAGCCCTACTTCTTCAGGGAGTCGCAGCCGTGATCAGCCGAATGAACAAGCACTGCACCGTGGAACTCCAAGCTCTGCCACCGCGCATAGGACAGGTACGAAGAATCGTATCCGCGCAATTGCGCTACTGGCATCTCGACCCTCTCATCGATCCCGCGGCGCTCGGCGTCACCGAGCTGCTGACCAACGTGCACCAACACGCGGAGCCCGACAAACGCTGCACCGTGGAGATCGACCTCATGGCGGACCGGCTCACGGTCTCGGTCCGGGACCACGATCCGCGCCTTCCGCGCGTTCCCGATCCCGACATCGGCAGTACCCATGGGCGTGGTCTCGCCCTCGTCGCCGCCGTCAGCACGAGCTGGGGCGTCGAGGAGCGTCACGACGGCGGGAAAGTCGTCTGGTTTACGCTCCCCGTGCCCCAGTGCGCCCCCACTGCTCCTCGTCGGCTTGTAAGGGCCTCCGGGACGGCCCCCGTCTTCGAGCAGCCCGTGCTGGAGCTGTCGGCGCTGGAGAAGCGACCGTTCTTCGGCGGGCCCCAGGTGGCCCGCCGCCGGGCCGCGCTGCGCGAGGCCGCCCCGGCCCGGTCCGCCGCCCTCGGCTGAGCGGGACCGGCCGGGGCCGCCGTCGGTCGCGGTGCGCGCGGGCGCTCATCAGGGCGCCGGCTTCTCGGTGGTGACGGTTGGTTACCGTCACCACCGGGCCGCGACGGGGACGCGGGGGTCAGCCGAGGGTGGCCAAGGGGTCGTCGAGGACCGGCTGCCAGGCCGCTTCGGCCGCCCCGATGAGGCTGCTGTGGTCGAGGCTCGCGGCCAGGATCGGCACGCTCCCGCTGCGGCCCCAGAGACTGCGGTCGGCGACGACGGCCCGCAGCCGCTCCGGATCGGCGTCCAGCAGCTCGCGGTGGAGGCCGCCGAGCACGACCCGGTCCGGGTTGAGGATGTTGACCAGACCGGCGAGGCCGAGGCCGAGCCGGTCGACGATCAGATCGGCGGCGGCGCGGACGGTCGGGTCCGCGTACTCCGAACGGAGCAGCTCACGGGACTGCTGCAGGA
This sequence comes from Streptomyces sp. NPDC042259, assembly GCF_055582085.1. Taxonomy (NCBI): domain Bacteria; kingdom Bacillati; phylum Actinomycetota; class Actinomycetes; order Kitasatosporales; family Streptomycetaceae; genus Streptomyces; species Streptomyces sp. NPDC042259. The sequence goes on from NZ_JBVJDW010000002.1 coordinate 756,195, forward strand.
GGGAGACCTCCGGGCCCGGTTCCCGGCCGGCGGCCGTGAGGAAGGCGAGCGGGTCGGTCTCGACGTCCAGGCAGCCGCGGCTGCCGCAGTGGCAGGGCAGGCCCGCGGGGTTGACGGTGAGGTGACCGACCTCCAGGGCGAGACCGGAGCTGCCGGTGTGCAGCCGGCCGTCGAGGACGAGCGCGCCACCGACGCCGCGATGACCGGTGGCCACGCACAGCAGGTGCCGGGCACCACGGCCGGCACCGTGGCGGTGTTCGGCGAGGGCGACCAGGTTGACGTCGTTGCCGGCGACACCGGCGACGGGGTTGCCGTCCGGGCCGTGGACGGCCGCCTTGGCAAGCGCCTCGGCGAACAGCGCGCGGACGGGCGCGCCCGCGGGCCAGGACAGGTGCAGCGGGTTCAGGGCCGTACCGTCCGGCTCGGCCACCGCCGAGGGAACGGCGAGACCCGCGCCGAGGCAGCGGCGACCGGTCTCCCGCAGCAGCCCGGCCCCGGCCTCCACGACGGCGTCGATGATGTGGGCGGGGTCGGCGGACACCGTCATGCAGCCGGGCGCGGTGGCGACCATCCGGCCGCCGAGCCCGACGAGGGCGGCCCGGAACCCGTCGGCGTGGATCTGCGCGGCGAGGACGACGGGGCCGTCCGGTGCGATGGCGAGCCGGTGCGAGGGGCGCCCCTGCGAGCCGGCGGCCGCCGCGGGGCGGGCGTCGACCTGGATCAGCCCGAGCGCCTCGAGTTCGGCGGCCACCGCGCCGGCGGTCGCGCGGGTCACGCCGAGTTCGGCGGTGAGCACGGCACGGGTGGGGGCGCGGCCGGTGTGTACGAGCGCCAGGGCCGGGCCGAGGGCGCTCCGGCCCCGCTCCAGGCGTGTAGTCCGAGTCTGGGTCACCTGACCATTCTGACTTTGTACCGACGCCGAACAAAACGGGATCGGTCAATTCCGCGAACAGTACCCGTCTCCGGCGGGTCCGTGGAGCCTCCTCGGCCACGGTCGCTCCGCGTCGGCGTCCGAGCGGCTCGGTGGTCCGCTCCCCGGGGGAACACCGAGCCGGGTCCGTCGCACCGGTCGCGCCGGTCGTCCGGTGCGGGCCCGGCGCGTGAGGGGCGAAGTCGTCGTCCGTTCAGGCGCGTTGTCAGTGGTCGCTGCCACACTTCGGGGCATGGACACTACTGATCTCATCGCCGCTCTCGACCGCGACGGACGGCTGCTGGCGGAGGCCGCCACGCGAGCCGGGCTCGACGCCCCCGTGCCGACCTGCCCACAGTGGCGGATGCGCGAGTTGGTCGCCCACACCGGGGCCGTGCACCGGTGGGCGGCGCGGATAGTCGGGGAATCCCGAACCGAGCCGGTCGGGATACCGGCCGCCCCCGAAACGGAGGGGGCGGAGCTCATCGCATGGTTCCGGGAGGGCCACCGCCTGCTGGTCGAGACGCTGACCACCGCGCAGCCCGACCTCCGGTGCTGGACGTTCATGCCCGCCCCCTCCCCCCGCGCCTTCTGGATCCGGCGCCAGGCCCACGAGACCGCGGTGCACCGGGTCGACGCCGAGGCCGCGCTCGGTGAGGGCGGCATCGGCTCCGCCGCCTTCTCCCCCGTCGATCCCGCCTTCGCCACGGACGGTGTCGAGGAACTGCTCATGTCGTTCCACGGCGGAGAGCGGAGCCGGGTGCGCACGGACACGCCTCGTACGCTGCGGGTGCGGGCCACGGACCGCGCCGCAGTGTGGACGGTCCACCTGTCGGAGGGGCCGCCGCGCACGGAGCGCACGGCGGAGGGCCCGGCGGACTGGGAGCTGTCGGGGCCGGTGTCCGATCTGTATCTGGCCCTGTGGAACAGGCTGCCCTTCGACGCGTTGGACAGCACGGGCGATGCCTCGCTCGCACGGCTGTGGCGGGAACGCTCCGCCATCGGATGAGGCGGGGCGGTCCTCCGGGTGACGGCAGTGACCGGGGAAAGATGACTCCCAGCGATGGTGAAGGGGTGGTGACCGTGACGGATGAGAGCTGGCGGTGCGCCGGGCTGCGGTGGAGTCTCTCGGGGCCGGCACTGGCCTGGCTGCATCCGGTTCGTGGCGCCCGCATCTCGCCCCTGCCCCCGGGGCGGGCTCTGGCCTTCACCACCGGCCCCCGGCGGACCTGCGTCGGGGTGCGCAGAGGCGGTCGGCACACCCCGTGCCCGCTGGACGCGGAGGTGCCGGGCACGGCGGTCTCCGCCCAGTGCCCGGAGTGCGCGCGGCTGGACCGCTCGCATTCCGTGGCCGCCGACACCGCCCTGGAGGACCCCCGCCCCTACGACGTCTATCTGGCCTGGTTCGGGCCTGGTGTGATCAAGGTCGGCATCACAGCCGCGGAGCGTGAGGGCGTCCGGCTGCTGGAGCAGGCCGCGCTGTCCTACGCGCTGCTCGGGCGCGGCCCGCTCATGGCGGCACGCCGCGCGGAGGCCGTGCTGGGCGCGGCCCTCGACGTCCCGGACCGCTTCCCGTACGCGGCCAAGCGCGCCGCCCGGCACCCGTTGCCGCCCCCGGCCCTGCGGACCGCCGAACTCGCCGCCTTGCACGAACGGGCCCGTGGATTGGCCGGGTTGCCCGATTCCCTGACCGTGCGGGACTTCGCGCCGGTCCACCACGACGAGGCCTTTCACCTCGACCGGCTCCGCTCGGGCGCCGGGCTCGTGGGACTCTCCCCCGGCCGCTCGCTGTCGGGCCGGGTGACGGCCGTGGCCGGGCCGGATCTGTACCTCGACGTGACGGACGGGCGGCTGCTGCTGGTCGACACCCGGCAGTTGGCCGGCTGGCCCCTCTCGGCGGCCGAGCCGGGCACGGAGACGACGGTGGCGGTGACGGTACCCCCGCCGGAAGCGGCGGGGCCCGAGGCACTGTTCTGATCCCGGCACCGGTGGCACCCATCGGGTCGGCGAACGAACAAGATGCAGAGAACTCTATGCAAAGGACTCTCTGCACCATAGGTTGGCCCGATGACCAAGGAACCCGGGCACGCCCCGGCCAAAGCCACGCGGCGCATCGACGCACGCAGCCTGCGGGGGCTGGCTCACCCCCTGCGGATGAGCATCCTGGAAGCACTGAGCCTGGACGGCCCCGCCACCGCCACCGGCCTCTCCCGGCGGCTGGGCGAGAGCACCGGGACCGTCAGCTGGCATCTGCGCCACCTGGCCGAGCACGGTTACATCGAGGAGGAGACCGGGCGCGGCACCAAGCGCGAGCGCTGGTGGCGGGCCGTCGAGGACGCGAAACTGCTCAACCCCGCCGAGTTCCGGGACGACCCCGAAACCCGGGACGCTCTGGCGGTGTATCTGCACCAGCTGGCGCGGCAGTTCTTCAGCCGGACGGTGACGTATCTGGGTGAGGACTGGGACGGCGCGTGGCAGCAAGCCGCCACCTTCTCCGACTGGCGCGACCTGCGGCTGACGCCCGACCAGCTCGGGCGGCTCAACCAGGACTTGATGGCCGTGGTCGCCCGCCACGCGCCGGGCCCCGGTGCGGAACCGGCACCCGACGCGCTGCCCGTCATCGTGCAGATCCAGTCCTTCCCGCGCAAGAACCGGGAGGACGCGTGAGCGGGTCGCCCCGCGGTGGTCTGCTGCGGCGCCACCGGGACTTCCGGCTGCTGTGGTGCGGCGAGACCACGGGCAAGTTCGGGGCGTCCGTCACCGGCGTGGCCATGCCGCTCATCGCTGTCACCACCCTCGATGCCGGGACCTTCACGGTCGGGCTGCTGAGTGCCTGCGCCTGGCTGCCCTGGCTGATCGTGGGCCTGCCGGTCGGGGTCTGGGTGGACCGGTACCGGCGCAGGCCGATCATGCTGGCCGCCGCGGCGGCGTCCTTCCTGCTGTTCGCCTGCGTCCCGGTCGTCACCCGGTTCGGCGGGCTGAGCACGGGGTTCCTGCTGGTGGTCACCGTGCTGACCGGTACGGCGGCGGTGTTCTTCCAGACGGCCTACAGCGCGTACCTGCCCAGCCTGCTCGACCCCGTCGACCAGACCGAGGGCAACGCCAAGTTGCAGGGAAGCGCGTCCGCCGCACAGATCGCCGGCCGGGGATCCGGGGGCCTCATAGCCCAGGTGGCCGGTGCGGTGAACGCCATGTTCGCCAACGCCGCGACCTTCCTCGTCTCCCTCGTCTGTCTGGCGGCCGTCCGGCACCGTGAACCGCGCGTCAGCGGGTCCGGGCGCCGGACCGGTTCGATGGTGAGTGAGGTCGCGGCGGGTCTGCGGCTGGTCACCGGCGACCGGTGGCTGCGGACGCTGACCTTGTTCGGTGCGGTCTCCAACCTGGGGCTGATGGGTTACCAGTCGATCCTGGTGGTCTTCCTGGTACGGGAGGTCGGTCTGAACCCCGGGACCGTCGGCGTGCTGATCGCCGTCGCCGGGGCGGGCGGTGTCGTCGGAGCCTTCCTCGCCCGCCGGGTCGCCGCGCGCGTCGGCACCGCGCGGGCGACGCTGCTGTGCGAAGTCGGCCTGGCCCTTCCGGCCCTGCTCATCCCGCTCACCACCGGCGGAGCGGGAACGCTCCTGTACGTGGCCGGCGGCTTCAGCGTGTCCGCCGGGGTGGTCGCCGGCAACGTCATCAAGGCGAGTTTCCAGCAGAGCTACTGTCCGCCCCGGCTGCTGGGCCGTCTCAACGCCAGCGCGGCGTTCCTGAACTACGGCACTCTTCCCGTCGGAGCACTGCTCGGCGGCGCGCTCGGCTCCGCCCTCGGACTCCGCGCAGCGATGTGGATCACCACTGCGGGAGTCCCGCTGGCCGGGCTGATCCTGCTCTTCTCCCCACTCCGCGCAACCCGTGACCTGCCGGTCTCCCCCCTGCGCGACGAGCCGGCCGGCTCGCGCCGCCCCGCGGCGAAGCCGCAGGGGAGCCGTACGGGCCTGGACGCGTAGGCGCCTCCCGCCTGGCCGGCGGATCGTCGGCCACCGGCCGTCTTCGCCGCCTACGGCGGCGAGCGCCGTACGGGCGCGTCCTCAAGCGCCGGCCAGCGGTGGTACGGGGGCGCGCCACGGGCAGGCCCGGCTGTGCCGACCTCGGCGGTCAAGCACCCTCCGGGCGCATCCGGTCGTTGGTCTCCGTGAAGACCTCGGCGGGACAGGCCGAGCAACCGGGCGGGAGTGATGACCCACATGACCAATGTCCATTACCGGCAACACGTGATGCCGTACTACCGCGCCTTCGGGTCACGCTTCGGGTATGCGGCGCTGCTCGGCCGCACGCGTCACTTCGGATGGTACGAGCCGGGCCACTCCCCCTGGGCGTTCACGGCGGCCATGCGGCGCATGGAGTTCGTCGTGGCCGGGAAGCTGGCCCTGCCTCCGGGGGCGTCGGTGCTCGACGCCGGGTGCGGGGTCGGCGACACGGCGCGCACGATCGCGCGGGTGAGCGGGGTGCACGTCACCGGGATCGACGGGATCGAGCCGGACGTCGCCATCGCGCGGCAGCGCTCGGCCCGTGCCGACGGGCCGGGCAGGCGCACGCGATTCCTCCTGGCCGACTATCACGCGCTGCCGTTCGCCGATGCTGCCTTCGAAGGCGTCTACACGATGGAGTCCTTCGTCCACTCGCCCGACCCGGAACAGGGGCTCGCCGAATTCTTCCGTGTCCTGCGTCCCGGCGGAAAGCTGGTGATGTCCGAGTACTCGAGCGCTCCGCAGGCCCATCTGTTGCCACGGGCGCGGTCCGCGCTGCTCAAGGTCTGTGAACTCTCCGGTATGCCGGGCATGCTCACCATGACCCACGGGCACCTGGAGCGGCTTCTGCGGCAGACCGGTTTCCTCGTCGAATCGGTCTATGACGCGACGGAGAAGGTCTTGCCCATGCTGCGGTGCTTTTCGCTGCTCGGCCGCCTGCCCTACGCGCTCGCGCGCGGCGTGGGCCGAGGTGACCGTCTCGTCAACGCGATGAGTGGGGTGGAAATGTACCGGCACCAGGACACGTGGCGGTACAACATCTGTGTCGCCACCAAGCCGTGATCGTGTCTCGCGGCTGACGGATGCCGCGCCGCGGACGGGGGCATTGCCCCCAAGCCCGGGCCGTGCCCGGCGGTTCGCCGGCCACCGGCCGTCTTCGCCGCCTGCGGCGGCGAGCGCCCTGCGGGCGCGTCCTCAATCGCCGGACGGGCTTGATTGAGCCCGTCCGGCGATTGAGGACACAGCACAGCAGCCCGTCCGGCGCTTGAGGACACAGCACAGCAGCCCGTCAGGCGATTGAGGACACCGCCGGACAGGCCCTAAGGCCGGTCCATCGCCGAGAGCACCCGCCGTGCCACCGGGTGCGTCCGTACGATCTCGGCCAGGGTCGTCGTACCGCGAGTGATCCTGGCAAACGCGTGCCACGCCGGGCGGAAGCCCGTGACCGCGGCGTGGATCAGTCCGGGGCGGCGTTCGAAGAGCGTGAGCATGCGGCGTCCGACGCCCATCTCCACGCCGAGCCCGGCCTTGATGGCGAAGGCGTAGTTCAACGCCTGGCGGCGGGCGTCCACCGCGTCCTGGGCCTCGGCGATGCGGACGGCCCACTCCCCCGCGAGGCGCCCCGACCGCAGGGCGAAGGAGATGCCCTCCCGGGTCCAGGGCTCCAGCAGTCCCGCCGCGTCGCCGCAGACGAGCACCCGGCCCCGGGAGAGCGGGGAGTCGTCGGACCGGCAGCGGGTCAGATGACCGGAGGAGACGCTCGGCTCGAATCCCGCCAGGCCGAGCCGTGCGATGAAGTCCTCCAGATAGCGCTTGGTGCCGGCGCCCTCGCCGCGCGCCGAGATCACCCCGACGGTCAGGGTGTCCCCCTTGGGGAAGACCCAGCCGTAACTGCCCGGGATCGGGCCCCAGTCGATGAGCACCCGGCCCGCCCAGTCCTCGGCGACCGTCGCGGGCACCGGGATCTCGGCCTCCAGGCCCAGGTCCACCTGGTCGAGCTTCACCCCGACGTGTGCTCCTATCCGGCCGGCGCTGCCGTCGGCTCCGACGACCGCGCGGGCGAGAAGGGTCTGACCGTCGCCGAGCACCACGGCGACGGTCCGCCGGTCGGGCACGGCCGATCCGTGCTGCTCGACCCGCGAAACGGTCACCCCGGTGCGGAGTTCGGCGCCCGCCTTCTTGGCGACCTCGACGAGACCGGCGTCGAACTCGGGACGGTTGATGAGCCCGAAGAGCATCCGCTTGGAGCGACGGGTGCGCGTCAGCTTCCCGTTGAGGGAGAAGGTGACGGCGTGCACCCGGTCACGCAAGGGAAGGTCGAAACCGGGAGGAAGCGCGTCGCGCGAGGGGCCGATGATGCCACCGCCGCACGTCTTGTAGCGCGGGAGTTCGGCCTTCTCCAGAAGCAGGACCCTGCGGCCCGTCGATGCCGCGGCGTAGGCGGCCGAGGCTCCGGCGGGGCCCGCTCCCACCACCACGACGTCCCATACCGGCTCCCCGTCCCCGGGTACGTCCCGGCCCGCTTCCTGGGCCGCGTTGTCGCTGCTCACCTGTGGTTCTACTCCCGCTCGATCACCGGCTACCGCTACCGCCCGCATCCTACGGCCAGCCGCCCGCCCCTCCCGCTGCGGGAAGGGGCCGGGTGACCGCCCGGTAGGACATGGGAGGATCAGGATCACCATCGCCCGTATGTACGGACTTAACGCCGCGCCCACAAGGAGCGTTCCATGGAATCGACCTCGACCCGTCAGCAGGCCCAGGCCGCGCTCGCGGCGACCGTCGCCTCGCTGCAGCCCCGCGCCCGGACCGAGCTGGCCGAGCTGGTGGCCTTCAAGTCCGTCGCGGACGAGGCACAGTTTCCCAGGAGCGAGTGCGAGGCCGCCGCGAACTGGGTGGCCGAGGCGCTGCGGACCGAGGGCTTCGAGGATGTGGCTTTGCTCGACACCCCCGACGGCACCCAGTCCGTCTACGGCTGCCTCCCCGGCCCGGCCGGCGCGCCGACCGTGCTGCTCTACGCCCACTACGACGTGCAGCCGCCGCTGGACGAGGCCGCCTGGGTCTCGCCGCCGTTCGAGCTGACCGAGCGGGACGGGCGCTGGTACGGGCGCGGCGCCGCCGACTGCAAGGGCGGTCTGATCATGCACCTGACCGCGCTGCGGGCGCTCAAGGCGAACGGCGGCGTACCGGTCCGGGTGAAGGTCATCGTCGAGGGTTCCGAGGAGCAGGGCACCGGTGGCCTGGAGCGCTACGCCGAGGCCCACCCCGAGCTGCTGGCCGCCGACGCGATCGTCATCGGTGACGCCGGCAACTTCCGCCTGGGCCTGCCGACCGTGACGGCGACGCTGCGCGGCATGACCCTGGTGCGCGTCCAGGTGGACACCCTGGAGGGCAATCTGCACTCGGGCATGTTCGGCGGCGCCGCGCCGGACGCGCTGGCAGCGCTGATCCGCGTCCTGGACTCGCTGCGCGCCGAGGACGGCTCGACCACCGTGGACGGCCTGGAGGACCAGGGCGTCTGGGACGGACTGCAGTACCCCGTCGAGAACTTCCGCCAGGACGCGAGGGTCCTCGACGGAGTCTCCCTGATCGGCTCCGGCACGGTGGCCGACCGGCTGTGGGCCCGCCCGGCCGTCACCGTGCTCGGTATCGACTGCCCGCCGGTCGTCGGCGCCACCCCGTCCGTGCACGCGAGCGCGCGGGCGCTGATCAGCCTGCGGGTCCCGCCGGGCATGGACGCCGCCGAGGCGACGAAGCTGCTGGGCGCGCACCTGGAGAAGGCCACCCCCTGGAACGCCCGGGTCGCCGTCGAGCAGGTGGGCCAGGGCCAGCCGTTCCGCGCCGACACCGACAGCCCGGCGTACGCGTCGATGGCCGACGCGATGCGGGTCGCCTACCCGGGCCAGGAGATGCAGACGGCCGGCATGGGCGGCTCCATTCCGCTGTGCAACACCCTGGACGCGCTGTACCCGGACACCGAGATCCTGCTGATCGGCCTGAGCGAGCCGGAGGCGCAGATCCACGCGGTGAACGAGAGCGTCTCGCCGCAGGAGCTGGAGCGGCTCTCCCTGGCCGAGGCCCTGTTCCTGATCAACTACGCCGACAGCAAGCGCTGACACCCGGTCGCGGTACGTGCGCGGGTGGTGCGGGCCGTGTCGCCCGCACCACCGCCGCGCGGCGGTGCCCGCGAGCACCGGACGGGCTGACCGGCTGTGCTCGGCCACGTCGAGCCCCTGACGGCGAAGAGGCCCGCGGCCGAAGATCCGCCGGACGAGACCTGACCGTCACCCGACGGGAACACCCGCTTCGAGGTTGAGCGGGCGTCCCTGCTCGCGGGCGCGCAGCGCCCAGCGCAACCTGCTCAGCCGGACCGGCGGCAGCAGCGACGCCGCCTCGTCCTCGGTGACGAAGCGCCAGCCGCGCAGTTCGGACCCGGGCAGCAGCAGCCGGCGGGCGTCGGCCCCGGTCAGCCGGCCACCGTCGAAGAGGAACCGCAGCCCCCCGTAGCCGGGCGGTTTCGGCGGCTCCCAGTCGACGACCAGCAGTCGTGGCACGGCGGCGAGTTCGATACCGATCTCCTCGGCGACCTCGCGCATGCCGGCGCGGGCGGGCGCCTCCCCCGGTTCGACGACCCCGCCGGGGAACTCCCAGCCGGGCTTGTACGTGGGGTCGACGAGCAGCACCCGGTCCTCCTCGTCGAAGAGCAGCACCCCCGCGGCCAGCGTCTCGGCCCTCGGCTCGGGGGTCTGGACGATCGGGCAGGCGTCCGCGGCGCCGGTACGGACGGCCTCCGCGACCTTCTCGGCCACCTCACGCGGTGTCAGCCCGCCCGTGTCGACGGCGAACGCGTCGGCTTCCAGCCAGGTCAGCGCCTCGCGGTAGGGGGCGATCTGCTCCCGTGCCCACCGGCGGACCGACTCGCTGCTCCCCGGGTCGTCCGCGTCCTCCGCACGGCCCGCGATACGGGCCCGAAGTATCGTTTCGTCAGCGGTGAGCAGGACATGGCGGACCCGGATCCGCCGGGAGGCGAGCGCCCCGAAGATCTCGTCCCGGTGGTCCTGTCGCAGCAGCGTCATGGGCACCACGAGCACCCCGCCGACCTCCGCGAGCAGGGCCGCCGCCGTGTCCGCGACCAGCCGCCGCCAGATCGGCAGGTCCCGGACGTCACCGACCTCGCCCAGCCGCTTCGGCGGGAGCAGGTGGTGCAGTGCCCCGCCGATCACCTCGGGGTCGAAGAGGGTGCTGTCCGGGATCAGTTCGGTCAGCTCCCTGGCCGTGCTGGTCTTTCCCCCACTGAACGCGCCGTTCAGCCAGACGATCACGGTTCCCCCTTCTCCGTAGCCCCCTGCGAAGTTCCCGGACTGTGACGTTGCCCGGAACACCCTGCCACGAAAACGCGTGCGAGCGGCATGGCGCGCGCCCGGCCCTTCGCGGCTGGATTCAGCGCCACACCCAGCCCGTCCGGCGATTGAGGACGCGCCCGCAGGGCGCCCGCCGCCGCAGGCGGCAACGACGACCCGCAGTCGAAGACCCGCCGGCCAGGCGAGAGGCGGCAACGACGACCCGCAGTCGAAGACCCGCCGGCCAGGCGAGAGGCGGCAACGACGGCCCGCAGCCGAAGACCCGCCGGACACGCCCTAGGTGGCGGAGCCCGCGGCGGGCCGGCTCCCGACCGCCCCTTCCCACAGCCCCACGTGCTGGGCCGCCGCCGCTGCCGCCCCGACGAGGCCCGCGTCCGGGCCGAGCCGGGCGGGGAGCACCCGCACCGGGGAGGCGAAGGACAACGTGGCGTAGTCGCGCAGACTTTCCCGCAGCGGGGCGAAGAGCACCTCGCCCGCTCCGGCGACCCCGCCGCCCACCACGGCGACCTCGATCTCGACGAGCGTCGCGGTCGCGGCGATGCCGGCGGCCAGCGCCTGCGCCGCCCGGGCGAAGGAGGCGCGTGCGACGGGATCACCCGCTGCGGCGGCCACGGCGACGGCAGCGGCGCTCCGGTCGCCGTCCGGGCCCGGACGCCAGCCCGCCTCCAGCGCCCGGCGGGCGATGTTGGGGCCGCTCGCGAGGCGTTCGACGCAGCCGCGGGCCCCGCACGGGCACGGGTCACCGTCGAAGTCGACACTGATGTGACCGATGTGTCCCGCATTGCCGGTCGGGCCGGTGTGGAGACGGCCGCCCAGGACCAGACCTCCGCCGACGCCGGTGGAGACGACCATGCAGAGCGCGTTGGCCCGCCCTCGGGCCGCGCCCTGCCAGTGCTCGGCGGCGGTCATCGCGACCCCGTCGCCGACCAGCACCACCGGCCTCCCGTCGGCCCGCCCCGCCACCTCGGCGACGAGGGGGAAGTCCCGCCAACCGGGCACATTGACCGGGCTCACCGTCCCGCGCGAGGCGTCGACGGGCCCCGCGCTGCCGATGCCCACGGCCCGGACGCCCGGCCAGTGCGCGCTCTGCCGGAGTTCGTCGAGCACGGCCGCGACCGCGCCCATCACCGTCGCGCCGTCCTCCCCGGCTGGCGTCGGCCGTCGCGCGCGCGTGCGCAGCCGCCCCCGGCCGTCCACCAGCGCCCCGGCGATCTTGGTGCCGCCGATGTCGAGAGCGGCGACGAGGTCGTCGGGTGCGGTGCGCATGGGGGTGTCTCTCCTGGTGAACGTGGTGTGGGGGGGTGGCGGGAGGTTCAGTCTCGCCGGTGTTGACAACGTTGTCCAGGCTCTATGCTCGACGTCACCCGCCGCACCGCGGAACCCCGACGGAGGACATGCCACCGTGGCCGACACCGCCCACCGCCCGCCGCCCCGCTACGGCGCCCGTCCGACCATGAAGGACGTGGCGGCCCGGGCCGGGGTGGGGCTGAAGACCGTCTCGCGGGTCGTGAACGGCGAGCCCGGCGTCACCCCCGACACCGAGCGGCGGGTCCAGGACGCGATCACCGCCCTCGGTTTCCGCCGCAACGACAGCGCCCGGATCCTGCGCAAGGGCCGCACCGCCTCCATCGGCCTGGTCCTCGAGGACCTCGCCGACCCCTTCTACGCGCCCCTCAACCGGGCCGTCGAAGAGGTCGCGCGCGCCCATGGGACGCTGCTGATCAACGGCTCCAGCGCCGAGGACCCGGAGCGCGAGCGCGAGCTGGCCCTCGCCCTGTGCGCCCGCCGGGTCGACGGCCTGATCGTCATCCCGGCCGGGCACGACCACCGCTATCTCGAACCGGAGATCGCGGCGGGCGTCGCGACCGTGTTCGTCGACCGTCCCGCCGGGCTGATAGACGCCGACGTGGTGCTCTCGGACAGCTTCGGCGGTGCCCGCGACGGCGTCGCCCACCTCATCGCCCACGGTCATCGCCGCATCGGCTTCCTCGGCGACCAGCCGGGCATCCACACCGCCACCGAGCGACTGCGCGGCTACCGGGCCGCGATGACGGCCGCCGGGCTGCCCGTCGACGACACCTGGGTGTCGCTGGGCCCCACCGCCCCCGAGCGGGTACGGAGCGAAGCAGTCCGGATGCTCACCGGGCCCCGGCCGGTCACCGCCCTGTTCGCGGGGAACAACCGGGTGACGGCCACCGTCGTCCGCGTCATAGCCGGCCGGCCCCGCCCCGTCGCCCTCGTCGGCTTCGACGACCTCGAACTGGCCGACCTGCTCTCCCCCGGACTCACCGTGATCGCCCAGGACGCCGTGCGCCTGGGCCGTGCGGCCGCCGAGCGGCTGTTCCGACGGCTGGACGGGGTCGAGGAGCCACCGCGGCGCGTGGAGCTGCCGACCCGCCTCATCGTGCGCGGCTCGGGCGAACTCCCGCCCGCCGACGACTGATCCGCGCTTCCCAGCGGACCCCCCGCTCGGTCACGTCCGCGCCGCGCGCCCCGCGAGCCGGTCGAGGTCGGCAAGCGTCAGCCCGGTCAGCCGGGCCACCTCCGCCGTGTCCAGGGCACCGCAGTCCACGCCGCGCAGCAGATAGCCGCTGAGCGCCCGGGCCGTGGCGGGCTCGTCCATCACCTCGCCGCCGGAGCGGCCGACGTAGGCGACCAGCCGGGCGGCGGCCCGCTCCAGGCCCTCGCGGTAGAAGGCGTAGACGGCGGCGTAGCGGGTCGGCAGCTGTGCGGGGTGCATGTCCCAGCCCTGGTAGTACGCGCGGGCCAGGGACCGGCGTACGAGACGGTGGTGGAGCCGCCAGGCGTCGTGCACCCGCTCCGTCGGGCCGACGGGCAGGACGTTGGTCGAACCGTCGGAGAGACGCACCCCGGTGCCCGCCGCCGCGACCTGCATGACGGCCTTCGCGTGGTCGGCCGCCGGGTGGTCGGGGGCCTGGTGGGCGGCGGCGACCTGGCAGGCGGCGCTGTAGTCGAAGGTGCCGTAGTGCAGGGAGGTGGCGCGGCCCCGGGCGGCATCGATCAGACGGGCGACGGTGGCGCGGCCGTCGGCGCCCAGGATCGCCTGGGTGGTCTCGATCTGGATCTCGAAACCGATCCGTCCCGCGTCGAGGCCGTGTGCCTTCTCGAACTCCTCGGCCAGATCGGCCATCGCGGCGACCTGCTCGGGGAAGCCGACCTTGGGAAGGGTGAGGACGAGCCCCTCGGGCAGGCCGCCCGCCTCCATCAGCGCGGTGAGGAAGACGTCGAGGGTGCGGATGCCCCGGTCGCGGACGGCCGCCTCCAGGCACTTCATCCGGATACCCGCGTAGGGGGTCGCCGTACCGTCCGCGCGGGCGGCGGTCAGGAGCCGTGCCGCGCGGGCGGCGTCGGCGTCCTCCTCGGCGTCGGGGCGCGGGCCGTAACCGTCCTCGAAGTCGACGCGCAGGTCTTCGACGGGCTCATGTGACAGTTTGTCGCGAACACGCGCGTACACCTCGTCGGCCAGCTCGCCGCGCAGCCCGAGGACGGCGGCGAACGCGGCGGCGTCGGGCGCGTGTTCGTCGAGGGCCGCGAGCGCCTGGTCGCCCCAGGAGCGGACGGTGCCGGCGGCGAAGGCGTCGGCGGGGACGTAGACGGTGTGGACGGGCTGCCGGGTGCCCGGATCTCCCGGGTAGCGGCGGGCGAGTTCCGCGTCGACGTCCGCGAGTGACGCGCCGACGGCCTCGCGCACCGAGGACGCGAACGTCGTGGCCACCGTCTCGTGCTGCCTCATCGCACACCCTCCGGCCCGTCAGTTTCCGCTTTACGGAATCAACTATCCGTAGCGGGAAGCTATCGGCGCCCCCGGCCGGGGGTCAACACCCCCGGGACGCCCCCGGTGCCCGGCGCGGTACGCGCGAGGTCCCCGTACGCGGGACGCGTACGGGGACCTCGGCGGCGGACAGGAGCGTGACCGGGAGAGGGTCAGCCCTTGCGGGCCTTGACCTCGTCCGTCAGCTGCGGGACGACCTCGAAGAGGTCGCCGACCACGCCGTAGTCGACCAGTTCGAAGATCGGGGCCTCGGCGTCCTTGTTGATGGCGACGATCGTCTTCGAGGTCTGCATGCCGGCCCGGTGCTGGATCGCACCGGAGATGCCCGCCGCGACGTACAGCTGCGGGGAGACCGACTTGCCGGTCTGGCCGACCTGGTTGGTGTGCGGGTACCAGCCGGCGTCGACGGCGGCACGCGAGGCGCCGACGGCCGCGCCGAGCGAGTCGGCCAGCGCCTCGATGACGGGGAAGTTCTCGGCACCGTTGACGCCACGGCCACCGGAGACCACGATCGCGGCCTCGGTCAGCTCGGGGCGGCCCGTCGACTCGCGCGGCGTGCGGGAGACGACCTTGGTGCCGGTCGACAGCTCGCCGAAGGAGACGGACAGCTGCTCGACGGTGCCCGCGGCCGGGGCGGCCTCGGGGGCGGCGGAGTTGGGCTTGACGGTGATGACCGGGGTGCCCGTGGTGACGCGGGACTTGGTGGAGTACGAGGCCGCGAAGACGGACTGCGTGGCCACCGGGCCCTCGTCGCCGGCCTCCAGGTCGACGGCGTCGGTGATGATGCCGGAGCCGATACGGACCGCGAGGCGGGCCGCGATCTCCTTGCCCTCCGCGGAGGACGGCACGAGCACGGCGGCCGGGGAGACGGCCTCGTAGGCGGCGGCCAGCGCGTCGACCTTCGGGACGACGAGGTAGTCGGCGAACTCGGGGGCGTCGGCGGTGAGGACCTTGACCGCGCCGTACTCGCCGAGCACCTGCGCGGCGGCGTCGGCACCGGCACCGAGGTGCACGGCGACGGGCTCGCCGATGCGGCGGGCGAGGGTCAGCAGCTCGAGGGTGGGCTTGCGGACGGCACCGTCCACGTGGTCGACGTAAACGAGGACTTCAGCCATGGGGTGTTCTCCTGCGAGAAAAAGAGGGGCGGGTGACGGTTCGTACGGACCGGGGGAAGCTCGGATCCGCCGCGGCCCCGGGGGTGGTGGCGTCGAAAGGCGACACCGCGGCCCCGGGCCCGAAGGCGGTCAGATGAACTTCTGGCCCGCGAGGAACTCGGCGAGCTGCTTGCCGCCCTCGCCCTCGTCCTTGACGATCGTGCCGGCCGTGCGGGCCGGGCGCTCCGTGGCCTCGTCGACCTTGCTCCAGGCGCCGTCGAGACCGACCTGGTCCGCCTCGAGGCCGAGGTCGGAGAGGTCCAGCGACTCCACCGGCTTCTTCTTGGCGGCCATGATGCCCTTGAAGGACGGGTAACGGGCCTCGCCGGACTGGTCGGTCACGGAGACGACGGCCGGGAGGGAGGCCTCCAGCTGCTCGCTGGCGGCGTCGCCGTCACGGCGGCCGGTCACCTTGCCGTCGGCGACGGCGACCTCGGAGAGCAGGGTCACCTGCGGGACGCCGAGGCGCTCGGCGAGCATCGCCGGGACGACGCCCATGCCGCCGTCGGTGGAGGCCATGCCGGAGATGACCAGGTCGTAGCCGACGTGCTCGATGGCCTTGGCGAGCACCAGCGAGGTGCCGAGCGCGTCGGTGCCGTGCAGATCGTCGTCCTCGACGTGGACGGCCTTGTCGGCGCCCATCGACAGCGCCTTGCGCAGCGCGTCCTTGGCGTCCTCGGGGCCCACGGTCAGCACGGTGATCTCCGCGTCGTCCGCCTCGTCGGCGATCTGCAGCGCCTGCTCGACCGCGTACTCGTCGAGCTCCGAGAGCAGGCCGTCCACGTCGTCGCGGTCGACGGTCAGGTCCTCGGCGAAGTGCCGGTCGCCGGTGGCGTCGGGCACGTACTTCACACAGACAACGATCCTCAAGCTCACGCCGGCTCTCCTACTGCATCGTCTCTTCGTAGCTGCCTTGTGCAGGCAGCATAGGCGCCTTGTGGGGCGGATTCCGGTTGGATCGGACTCCGCTCCGACCAGAATGTTACTCGCCAGTACATCCAGCGTGTTCCCCGAGCGCAAGGCCGGTGAACTGTGATCTGTCCAACGCGGGAAATACGGGACGTCTCAGTCCCGCAGACCGTTGAAGCGTCCCTGGTGGTAGAGGAGCGGGCGGCCCGCCCCGGCGGGGTCGCCGGCGACCGCCTCGGCGAGCACGATCCGGTGGTCACCGGCGGGCACCCTGGCCACGACGCGGCAGACCAGCCAGGCCAGTACGCCGTCGAGCAGCGGCACGCCCTCGGGGCCGGTGCGCCACCGGGTGGGCGGGGCGAAGCGGTCGGCGCCGCTGCGGGCGAAGGTGCCGGCCAGCTCGCGCTGGTGCTCGCCGAGTATGTGCACCCCGACATGATCGGCCTCGGCGACCACGGGCCAGCTGGAGGAGCCCGTGCCGATCCCGAAGGAGACGAGCGGGGGTTCGGCGGCCACGGACGTCAGGGAGGTGGCGGTGAAGCCGACCGGGCGGGGGCCGGGCGCGGTGATCACGGCGACACCGGCCGCGTGCCGCCGGAAGACGGAGCGCAGCAGTTCGGGGGTGGCGAGGTGGGTGGTGCCCGGTGGGGATGAGGCCGTCATGGAGCTGTCCTTCTTGCTGGGGGTGCGAGCCGGGAGCGTGCGGTCGATGCCGCTCACGGGCTCGGACAGCACGCGCTCGGAGTCCGCGAGGGATCCACGTGCGCTCGTCGGTGAAGGCGGGTTCCGGGCCACATAGCGTCACAGTGACGATTCGGGGGACGGAGCGTCAAGGGCGGCCGGGCAGATGGGAGGCGGATCACGGGTCACACGGCTTCGCCGAGGGCCGCGATGACATCGGCCCGGCGCGGCTGACCGGCGGCGCGGCGCACGACGACGCCGTCCGCGTCGAGGACGAGGACGGTCGGCGTACCGGTGATCCCCAGGGCGCGTACGAGTTCCAGCCGCGCCTCCGCGTCGATCTCCACGTGCGCCACCCCGTCGACCATGGCGGCGACCTCGGCCAGGGTGCGCCGGGTCGCCCGGCACGGCTGGCAGAAGGCGCTGGAGAACTGCACGAGCGTGGCCCGCTCCCCCAGCTCCCGCGCGCCGATGTCGGCGGCGCTCAGCCGCTCCCGCCCGTTCTCAAGGCCCCGCCCGCGCACCCGCGTCCCTCCGTCGTCGCCGTCAGCTCATCGTCGGCTCACCGTCCGGACCTGTGTCCGATCTCCCGTGTGCAGCGCCGCGGGGCCCGGAGAAATTTCCCGCCCGGGCCGCCCGTGCCCCGGGGCCGGGCGCCCCGGCGCCGGGGCACGGGCAGCCCGGTTCGGTACGGGCGGTGTCCGCGCCGGATCCCCGGTGTACCTTCGGCTATACCGGATTCCGGCCGACGTGATGAGAATCTCCCGTTCTGCGGGGCGTCCTCGCTGGCCGACAGGCCGGGCATTCAGGCACGATCTGCCGGAAGCCGAGAAACCTACGGCCGCGTAACTTCAGCCGGGACACCCCTCCCCAGGCCCAGAAGGATTCCCCGATATGGCAGAACTCGTCTACCCCCCGGTGATCGGCGCCGCCCGCACCATGTTCAAGGCGCTCGATCTGCGCTTCGACATCCAGGGCAGCGAACACATTCCGCAGCGCGGTGGGGCGGTCTTGGTGAGCAACCACATCGGATACCTCGACTTCGTCTTCTGCGGGCTGGCCGCCCGCCCGGCCAAGCGTCTGGTGCGCTTCATGGCCAAGGAGTCCGTCTTCCGGCACAAGGTGTCGGGCCCGCTGATGCGGGCGATGAAGCACATCCCCGTGGACCGCGCGGCGGGCATGGACGCGTACAAGCACGCTCTGAAGGCGCTGCGTTCGGGTGAGATCATCGGAGTCTTCCCGGAGGCGACGATCTCCCAGTCGTTCACGCTGAAGAACTTCAAGTCGGGGGCGGCCCGGCTGGCCCAGGAGGCCGGGGTTCCGGTGCTGCCGATGGCCCTGTGGGGCACGCAGCGGCTGTGGACCAAGGGTCACAAGCGTGATCTGGGGCGCCATCACATCCCGATCACGATGCGGGTGGGCGAGCCGATCCCGGCCGACCCCGCCGAGCACGCGGACACCGTCACCGAGCGCGTCCGGGCCCGGGTCCAGGACCTGCTGGAGGCGGCCCAGCGCGCCTATCCCGTACGCCCCAAGGGGCCGGACGACACCTGGTGGATACCGTCCCACCTCGGCGGCACGGCCCCGACCCCGGCGGAGGCCGCGGCGCTCGACCGTCAGCGCTAGTCGCGTCCGGGGCGCGTTGACGGCGGGCCATCCTGCCGCGCGCGGCGGCGGGCGCCCTGCGGGCGCGTCCTCAATCGCCGGACGGGCTGGTTTTGGCTGAGGTCAGCCATATCAAGCCCGTCCGGCGATTGAGGACAACCGCCGCGCAGCGGTGGTGCGGACAACAGGCCCACGAAGGGCCTCCGGCCGTCTGTGCGACGGCCGGGGGCCTTGGTCCGGGCACGCGGGACGCGAGGGGCTACTTGGCCATCTCCTCCGCGACCGCCGCGGTGAAGGCGTCCACGTCGGCCTCGGTGGTGTCGAAGGCGCACATCCAGCGGACGACGCCGGCCGGCTCGTCCCAGAAGTAGAAGCGGTAACGCTTCTGCAGGCGCACGGCCACATCGTGCGGCAGCCGGGCGAAGACGCCGTTGGCCTGCACCGGATACAGGATTTCGACGCCGTCGACGTCCCGTACGCCCTCGGCCAGGCGCGTGGCCATGGCGTTGGCGTGCGAGGCGCTGCGCAGCCACAGGTCGCCCGTGAGCAGGGCCTCGAACTGGGCCGAGACGAAGCGCATCTTGGAGGCGAGCTGCATCGACATCTTGCGCAGGTGCTTCATCGCCCGCACCGCGTCCGGGTTGAGGACGACGACGCACTCGCCGAAGAGCAGGCCGTTCTTGGTGCCGCCGAAGGAGAAGAGGTCCACTCCGGCGTCGGTGGTGAAGGCCCGCAGCGGAAGGCCCAGCGTGGCCGCCGCGTGGGATATCCGCGAGCCGTCGAGGAAGACCTTCATGCCGCGCTCGTGGGCGTGGTCGCAGATCTCCCGGATCTCTTCGGGGGTGTAGCAGGTGCCCAGCTCGGTGGTCTGGGTGATCGCGACGATCTGGGGCTGGGCCCGGTGCTCGTCGTCCCAGCCGAACGCCTCGCGGTCGATCAGCGCGGGGGTGAGCTTGCCGTCCTCGGTGGGCACAGTGAGCAGCTTGAGGCCGCCCACCCGCTCGGGGGCGCCGCACTCGTCGACGTTGATGTGCGCGCTCTGGGCACAGATGACCGCGCCCCACCGCTCGGTGGCCGCCTGGAGGGCGACGACGTTGGCACCCGTTCCGTTGAAGACCGGGAAGGTCTCGGCGGTCGGCCCGAAGTGGGCGCGCATCACGTCCTGGAGGTGGGTGGTGTAGTCGTCCTCGCCGTAGGCGACCTGGTGGCCGCCGTTGGCGAGGGCGAGCGCCGCCAGGACCTCGGGGTGCGCGCCCGCGTAGTTGTCACTGGCGAAGCCGCGCAGTTCGGGGTCGTGCCGGCGTATGGCGTCGGTCGCCGGGGTCACGATTGCGGAGTCAGCCACAGACGGGTTCCGTTCACTTCCTGGGCGGGCTTGGACCAGACGTCGACGATGGCCTCGGCCAGGTCGGTGACGTCCGTGAAGCCCGCGAACTTCGCGTTGGGGCGCTCGGCGCGCATCGCGTCGTGCACCAGTGCCTTGACCACCAGGATGGCAGCCGCGGCCGACGGGCCCTCTTCGCCCCCCGCCTTGCGGAAGGCGTCGCCGAGGGCGAGCGTCCAGGCCTCGGCGGCGGCCTTGGAGGCGGAGTAGGCGGCGTTGCCCGCGGTGGGCCGGCTGGCGCCCGCGGCGCTGATGAGCAGGTAGCGGCCGTTGCCACTGCGTGCCAAGGGGCCTTCGAAGGCCAGGGAGGTGTGCTGCACCGTGCGGATGAGCAGCTTCTCCAGGAGGTCCCAGTCGGCGATGTCGGTCTCGGCGAAGGTGGCGGAGCCGCGCCAGCCGCCCACCAGGTGCACGAGCCCGTCGATGCGGCCGAACTCCTTCTCCGTGCGGTCCGCCCAGGCGCGGGTCGCCTCGAGGTCGAGCAGATCCACGGTGTCGCCGGTGACGGTGGCGCCGCCATGGGCGTAACGGGCGGCGTCGACGGCCTCCGCCAGACGTGCGGCGTCCGCGTCGGAGGCGACGACGGTCGCCCCGGCCTCGGCCAGGCGCAGCAGGGCGGCGCGGCCCGCCGGACCGGCGGCTCCCGCCACCGCCACGACGGCCCCGTCCAGCCGGCCATTGCCGTTCGTCGCAGTGCTCATGGTCGTCGCCTCACTCTCGGACGTGCTCACGCGGCCACCTGCTCGCGCGTCGCGGTGATCCCCTTGGTCGAGGCGATCACGCCGCGCAGCTTCTTGGCAAGGGCCTCATAGAACATGCTGAGCGGGAACTCGTCGGGAAGCACGTCGTCCACGAGCTTGCGCGGCGGCTGGGAGAGGTCCAGGGCGTCGGGGCCCTTGGCCCACACGGAGCCGGGGTGCGGGGAGAGGTAGGTCGAGACCAGGTCGTAGGCGGCGAACCAGTGGACGAGCTTGGGGCGGTCGATCCCGTCGCGGTAGAGCTTCTCGATCTCGGCGCACAGCTGGTTGGTGACCTGCGGGGCACGCTGCCAGTCGATGTGGAGGGTGTTGTCCGTCCAGCGTACGACGTCGTGCTTGTGCAGGTAGGCGAAGAGCAGCTGGCCCCCGAGACCGTCGTAGTTGCGGACGCGGTCACCGGAGAGGGGGAAACGGAACATCCGGTCGAAGAGCACGGCGTACTGCACGTCGCGGCCCTGGGAGTAGCCGTCGGCCTCCAGCTTCACGGCCTCCTTGAAGGCGGTGAGGTCGCAGCGCAGCTCCTCCAGCCCGTACATCCAGAACGGCTGCCGCTGCTTGATCATGAAGGGGTCGAAGGGCAGGTCGCCGTGGCTGTGGGTGCGGTCGTGGACCATGTCCCACAGGACGAACGCCTCTTCGCAGCGGTGCTGGTCGCCGACCATGTCCCGGATGTCGGCGGGCAGCTCCAGGCCGAGGGTGTCGACGGCCGCCTCGGTGACGGCGCGGAAGCGGGCCGCCTCGCGGTCACAGAAGATCCCGCCCCAGGTGAAGCGCTCGGGGGCCTCGCGGACGGCGATGGTCTCCGGGAAGAGGACCGCGGAGTGGGTGTCGTAGCCGGAGGTGAAGTCCTCGAAGGTGATGCCGAGGAAGAGCGGATTGTCGTAGCGGGTGCGCTCCAGCTCGGAGAGCCACTCCGGCCATACGACGCGCAGCGCGACGGCCTCCAGGTTCCGGTCGGGGTTGCCGTTCTGCGTGTACATGGGGAAGACCACGAGGTGCTGGAGGCCGTCGGCGCGGTGCGCGGCGGGCCGGAAGGCCAGCAGGGAGTCGAGGAAGTCCGGCACGCCGAAGCCCGTGTCGGCCCAGCGGCGCAGGTCCGCGGCGAGAGCGGCGTGGTACTCGGCGTCGTGGGGCACGAGGGGGGAGAGCTCCCCGACGGCCGCTATGACGCGGTCGACCTCGGCCCGGACGATCTCGCCCGGTGGTGCGCCCTCGGCCGTGAGGTCGATGGAACCGTCCGCGGACTGCCAAGGCCGAATAGCCTCCACGGCGTCCTTGAGCGTGGCCCAGGCCGGGTGGCCCACCACCCGCTCCGCGGACAAAATGTTGGCCTCTGCCGCTATCGGCGCAAGGATTTCCGTCATGGCTACCCCTCCTCAGGAGAACCTGGTGTTAAGACACCGTATCCGTGCCAGGTTCTTCGCCTCAAGGGGAGTGGCGATAAATTATCCTGCGAACCCCCCGGTTGAGCCGCTATTTTTCCTGCCGCCCCGCGACCGGCATGTCTCAGACGCGGGATCCTGTCACTTCTGGCACATCAGCCCCGGTGGTTGAGCGGTCATTTTCGGCCATGGTCACCCCGTCTCCCGGATGTCTACCCCGGCCGGGGCGTGTTCATGAGTGTTCATGAACCGGCAACAGTCTTCCGCTATTCGGACCGTTCGTGGCATGACCTGGACAGATCACCCGGCGCGCTGCCAGTCTCCCGCCATGCCCGTCGCCCCTCAGCACCGATATGTCCGCAGCCCCCGGCTCCTGGCCGTCACCGCCGCCCTGCTGTGCGCGGCGGCCGCCGGCTGCGCCCCTCAGGACGACTCCGACGCGAAGACCTCCGAGGCGGCGTCCGGCGCCGCACCCGCCAAAGGTTCCTGTGTGAAGGGGAAGCTGGCCACCGAGACCGCGGGGAAGCTGACCGTGGGCACGGACAAGCCCGCGTACGCCCCCTGGTTCCAGGACGACGACCCCTCGTCCGGCAAGGGCTTCGAGTCGGCCGTCGCGTACGCCGTCGCCGAGCGGCTCGGCTACGACCGGTCCGAGGTGATCTGGCAGACCGTTCCCTTCCAGAACTCCTTCGCCCCGGGGAAGAAGAAGTTCGACTTCGACCTCAACCAGATCTCCATCAGCGACGAACGCCGCCGGGCCGTGGACTTCTCCCCCGGCTACTACGACGTGCGCCAGGCCGTCATCGCGCTCAAGGACTCCCCCGCGGCGAAGGCCACGACCGTCGCCGGCCTCAAAGGCGCCAAACTCGGCGCCCAGGTGGGCAGCACGAGCCTGGACGTCCTCAACGACGTCATCAAGCCCGACCGGCCGGCCGCCGTCTTCCAGAAGAACGACTTCGCCAAGACCGCGCTCAAGAACGGCCAGGTCGACGCGATCGTCGTCGACCTGCCCACGGCCTTCTACATCACCTCCGCGGAGGTGCGGGAAGCGAAGATCGTCGGCCAGTTCGACGCCAAGGCGGCCAAGGGCGGCGAGGGAGAGCGGTTCGGCCTCGTCCTCGACAAGGGCAGTGCGCTCACGCCCTGCGTCGGCGACGCCGTCGACTCGCTGCGCAAGGACGGCACCCTGAACCGTCTGGAGAAGAAGTGGCTCTCCGAGGCCGCGGACGCCCCGGTGCTCAAGTGACGGTCGAGAACACGGCGCCGGAGGATCCGGCGGGCAAGGCGTGCGACGAGTCCCCCGGCACGTCCCCGTCGCTCGTCGAGCGAGCGGGCGCCGGTGCCTCCGACGCGGGCGGGGGCGAGGGATACGTGCCGTCGGCGCGGCGCGTCGAGCGGGAGCGGTTCAAACGGGCCCGGGCCCGCCGGGCCACGGCCATCGCGGCCGGGAGCACCCTGGTCACGGGCATCGCGCTCGTCCTCCTCGTCGTCAACTCCCCCGGCTGGCCCCGCACCCGCCAGACGTTCTTCAGCGCCCATTACGCCCGCGAGGCGCTGCCGAAGATCCTCGACGGGCTGCTGCTCAACCTCCGGCTGCTGCTCGTCTGCGGCGCGGCGGTCCTCGTCCTCGGTCTGCTGATCGCCGTCGCCCGCACCCTGCGCGGCCCGGTGTTCTTCCCGCTCCGCGCGCTCGCCACCGCCTATACGGACTTCTTCCGCGGGCTGCCGCTCATCATCTGCCTGCTGCTGGTCGTCTTCGGCGTGCCGGCGCTGCGACTGCGCGGGGTGACGACCGACCCCGTCCTCCTGGGCGGCACGGCGCTGGTGCTGACCTACTCCGCGTACGTCGCCGAAGTCTTCCGTGCCGGTATCGAGTCCGTGCACCCCAGCCAGCGTGCCGCGGCCCGCTCGCTGGGCCTGACGGGGCGCCAGACCCTGCGGTTCGTCATCTTCCCGCAGGCCGTACGCCGGGTCGTACCGCCGCTCCTCAACGACCTGGTCTCGCTCCAGAAGGACACCGGGCTCGTCTCGATCGCCGGTGCCGTCGACGCGGTCTACGCGGCGCAGATCATTTCCAGCAAGAGCTTCAACTACACGCCGTACGTGCTCGCCGGCCTGATCTTCGTGGCCCTCACCATTCCCATGACCCGCTTCACCGACTGGATCACCGCGCGGATGGACCGCCGCCGGGCGCAGGGAGGGATCGTATGACCACCGCGGATGCCACCGCCGGCACCGGCCCGGGCACGGACGCCGTGCTGCGGCTGGAGTCCGTCCGCAAGACGTTCGGCCGGTCCGTCGTGCTGCGGGACGTGGACCTGGAGGTGCCCCCGCATACCGTGACCGCGCTCATCGGGGCGTCCGGCTCGGGCAAGTCGACCCTGCTGCGGTGCGCGAACCTCCTGGAGGAGATCGACGACGGCGCGATCTTCCTCGACGGCGAGGACATCACGGATCCCCGGGTGGACCCCGACACGGTACGCCGCCGGATCGGTGTCGTCTTCCAGGCCTACAACCTCTTCCCGCACATGACCGTGCTGGAGAACGTCACCCTCGCCCCGCGCCGGGTGCACGGCGTGCCGCGCGCCGAGGCCCAGGAGCGGGCGCGGGAGCTGCTGGGGAGGCTGGGGCTCGACGGCAAGGCGGGCGAGTACCCGGACCGGCTCAGCGGCGGTCAGCAGCAGCGCGTGGCGATCGTGCGGGCCCTGGCCGGCCGGCCCCGGCTGCTGCTGCTCGACGAGATCACCGCGGCGCTCGACCCGGAGCTGGTGGGCGAGGTGCTGAGCGTCGTGCGCGACCTCAAGGAGGAGGGCATGACCATGGTCCTGGCCACCCACGAGATGGGGTTCGCGCGGGACGTCGCCGATCAGGTGTGCTTCCTGGACGGCGGGGTGGTGCTGGAGCGCGGGACCCCCGCGGAGGTCTTCGGCGAGCCGCGCGAGGAGCGCACCCGGCGCTTCCTGCGGCGGCTCGTGGAGGCCGGCCGGCTGTGAGGAGACGGCGGCCGGCCCGGGTGGGTGTCCCCCCTCGGGCCGGCCGCCCGCCGTCCTACGGCTTTATACGGGCCTCATGCGGGCCCCATACACGGCAGGACCCTTACGGCAGTTCCTTGACCAGCAGCTCGAACTCGAGGTCGTCGCGCCGGGGGATGCCGAAGCGCTCGTCGCCGTAGGGGAAGGGGGACATCCGGCCGGTGCGCCGGTAGCCGCGGCGCTCGTACCAGGCGATGAGTTCGTCGCGCTGCCGGATGACCGTCATGTGCATCTCCCGGGCGCCCCACTCGGCCCGGACGGTCCGCTCGGCCTCCGCCATGATCACCTTGCCGAGCCCGGAGCCCTGCAGCGAGGGGCGGACCGCGAACATCCCGAAGTAGGCGTGGGTACCACGGTGTTCGAGCTGGCAGCAGGCGACGATCTCGCCGTCCCGCTCCACCGCGAGCAGGATGCTGGATTCGTCGGTCACCACGGCCAGGACCCCGTCGGGGTCGGTCCGCCGGCCGTCCAGCAGATCGGCCTCGGTCGTCCAGCCCGCCCGGCTGTCGTCACCGCGGTAGGCCGACTCGACCAGCTCGACCAGGGCGGGCACGTCCGCGACGGTGGCCGCCCGGAAGGTGGGCTCGGCGGTGCGGCTGCCGGCGGTTTCCATCATGTTCCCGGGGTCCTCTCCGTACGGTTGTCTGCCCTTATGACCCTAACCCGGTGAGGTGTGCGTACAGTCGCGAGCATGGTGCACGTACTGAGCAGCAGGGTGCTACTGAGGCCGACCGACCCGGAGCGTTCGCGGGACTTCTACGGGCGGACGCTGGGGCTCGCGGTCTACCGCGAGTTCGGCACCGGCCCCGAGCGCGGCATCGTCTACTTCCTGGGCGGCGGATTCCTGGAGGTCTCGGGCCGCGCCACCGATCCGCCCGCCCCCGGCCTGGAGCTGTGGTTGCAGGTCGCGGACGCGAAGGCGGCGCACGAGGAGTTCCGGCGGCAGGGGGTCGTGGTGCTGGAGCCCCCGGAGCGCAAGCCGTGGGGGCTGGTGGAGATGTGGATCGCCGATCCGGACGGGGTGCGCATCGCCGTGGTGGAGGTCCCGGAGGACCACCCCATGCGGTATCGCCCGGGGATCTAGGGCGGCGGGGGAGGTCGGGGGGCGTCCGCGGGGCCGGGATCCGTGCGCCGGCTGTGCGCGGGCGCTCCGGCGCAGCGCGGGCGCATGGCCGTATCGGTCCGTGCTCCCCTTTTTGCGCCTGTGCGCTCCCGTGTGACGCTGCTCCGGTGGGCATCCTCCGGAGGTAAGTGTGCGCGTCCATGGAGGTGTGCCGTGCACGGACCGCCGCTGGTCGGGTGGTTGTTGGTGGCGCTGTGCGCCGCGACGGGCGCGTACTGCCTCCTGAGTGTGCGGGCCGGCGCGGCGGGGGAGCGCCGGGCCGCACACGGGGACGCGCTGATGGGTCTGGGCATGGCGGCGATGGCGGTGCCGGCCGCGGCGCTGGACACCAGGCCGTGGGGGGCGCCGCTGTTCGCCGTGGTGTTCGCGACCGGCGGGTTGCGCGCGCTGCTGCTGGCCCGGGAGCGTGCGGAGGCCCACCATCTGCACCACGCCGTCGGCGCGTTCGCGATGGTCTATATGGCGCTCGCGATGACGGGCGCCCCCATCGACGGGCACGCGGGGACCTCGCACGAACCGGCGGGGACTCCCCTGCTGACCGGGTTGCTGCTCGTGTATTTCGCCGTGTACGTCGTGCGGACGGTGGCCGGGCTGGTTCCGGTGATGGCCGAGCCGTCCGGTGAGGCCGCGTGGGCCGATGGCCGGCTGCGGCCGGGCTGGCAGTGGCGGCCCGAGGTGACCAACGCCTGCCGGCTGACCATGGGCATGGGCATGCTGGCGATGCTGCTCACCCTGTGACGGGCCGCCGGGGGCCGCCGGACGGGTCGGCGGCCGGGTTGGCGGCCGGGTCGGCGGGGTGCCGGTGGCACGGCGGCGGTCCGCGTCGTCGTCGTGCGCGTGGCGTGCGTCACTTCGTTCGCGGGAGCGTACCCGGGGCGGTCGCGCGCTCATAGGCTGACCGCCATGATGGTCCCGCTCGCGCTGCTGGTCCTCGCCGCTCTGACCGCGGTCATGGCGCCGCGCCTGCTGACCCGCGCCGGCTGGCCCGACCGTGAACCCGTCGTGGCGCTGTGGGTGTGGCAATGCGTCGTCGCGGCCGTACTGCTCTGTTGTGTGCTCGCCATGGCGCTGAGCGCCGCCGCGGCCTGGCAGGCCGTACGCGGCCACGTCTTCGCCCTGGCCCCGCGCGGTGTCATCGAGGCCTACGCCCTGACCGCCTACGGGTCGTGGGCGGCACCCATGGCCGTGACGCTGGCGTGCGGCGCGGTCTGGACGGCGGCGATGCTCACCCGCGAGGTCCACTGGGCGCGTCTGCGGCACCGGCGGCGCCAGGCGGAGCTGCTCGTGCGCTCGCCCCTGCTGCCCGGCGAGGAGCCCGGCGCGGGACGGTTGACGGTGCTGGAGGGCGACCGGCCCGACGCCTGGTGGCTACGAGGCCGTGCCGCACCGCATCTGGTGATCACGACAGGGGCACTGCGGCGGCTCAAGGGATCACGGCTGGACGCGGTCCTGGCCCATGAGCAGGGACACGCGCGCGCCCGGCACGACTGGCTGCTGCACTGCTCGTCGGCGCTGGCGAACGGCTTTCCGCAGGTGCCGGTGTTCGCGGCCTTCCGCGACCAGGTCCATCACCTGGTCGAGCTGGCCGCGGACGACGCCGCCTCGCGCCGGTTCGGACGGCTGACGACCGCTCTGGCACTCGTCGAACTCAATGAGGAAAGCGGTGTGTTCGGCCCCTGCCCGTCCCCCCTCTCGCAGGTGCCCGGCCGGGTCCACCGGCTGCTGGAGCCCGCCCCCCGGCTGACGGCGGCGCGGCGGCTGCGGCTCACGGCCGCGGCGGCGCTGGTGCCGGCCGTGCCGCTGCTGGTGACCTTCGCGCCGGGGCTCAGGGCGCTGGGGCTCGGCACACCGGGCTGAGGTCGCGTTCCCGTGGGGCGTCCCACCGTCGGGGTGTCCGGTGTTCCGGTTCTGGTTTGGTGACGCCGGGACGGGCGACGATCTGATCATGCAGGTTCCCACGCGCCCCTCCGCTCCGCGCGCCGCCCCGGCCCGGCCCACGCGCTCCGTGTGGCTCCGCTCCGCGGCCGTGCTCTGTGCCCTGTTCGTCGTCCTCCTGGTGCTGGTCGGCAGTGGGTGGCAGCCCTTGGACTCGCTGGACCGGCGGGTCGCGCAGTCCCTGCATCCGGTGGCGGTGACGCACGACGGGTGGACGCACGTCGTCCGGCTGCTGTCGGACTGGCTGTGGGACCCGTGGACGATGCGCACGGCGCTCGCCGTGACCACGCTCTGGCTCCTGTGGCGGCGCCGACGGCTGCTCGCGCTCTGGATCGTCGCCACCTCGGCGCTGGGAACGGCTCTGCAGCAGAGCCTCAAGGCGGCGGTGGGACGGGACCGCCCGCACTGGCCGGACCCGGTGGCCACCGCCCACTTCCAGGCCTTTCCGTCCGGCCACGCGCTGACCGCGACGGTGACCTGCGGGCTGCTGGTGTGGCTGCTGTGGCTGCACGGCGCGGCATGGCGCCAGGTGCGTGCCGCGCTGGCGGTGAGCGTGCTGTCGGTGCTCGGCGTGGGCTTCACTCGTGTCTATCTCGGGGTGCACTGGCTGTCGGACGTGGTGGGCGGGGTACTGCTGGGCACGGCCCTGGTGGCCGCTTCGGCCTGGACGTACGCGCGCGTGCCCGAGTGGCGCGCCCGCCGTGCCGGGCGGGCGGCACGGTCGGGCAGCGCTTCCGGTTAGTTCGGGTCCGGCGTGGGCGAGGCGGTGTCGTCGATGCCCCAGAAGTGGACGAGGTGGTACGCGGAGCAGATGTTCACGTCCAGGATGTAGGCGGCCGCGGTCCCGCACTGGGCCGGGCCGGTGCCGGGGTCGACGGGCTGGCCGTGCCCCATGCCGGTGATCTGGTAGGTCTCCACGGTGCCGCCGTAGACCCGGTGGGGGTAACCTCCGACCGTGTCCGTGGTGTCCGGTGTCTGATCGGTGCCGTTGGCGTTGGTGAACTGCTCCATGAGTTCGGTGCCGTTCAGGGGCTTCACGGTCGAGTCCGTGGTGCCGTGCCAGATCGAGACCTTCGGGCGCGGCCCGGAGTACGCCGGGAAGGCCGCCCTGACCTTGTCTCCCCACTCCTGGGGGCTCTTCCCGACGCCGGGGCTCATGCAGGTGAAGGCGGAGGCCACCGAGGTGGCGCAGCCGTAGGGCAGCCCGGCGATGATTCCCCCGCCCGAGAAGACGTCGGGGTAGGCCGCCAGCATGACGGAGGTCATCCCTCCCCCGGCCGACAGGCCGCTGACGTAGGCGCCCGTCGAGCCGTTGTCCCGTCGCGCGCGGTCGACCATCTGCTTGATCGACAGTGCCTCTCCGGAGTCCCGCCGGGTGTCACCGGCTTCGAACCAGTTGAAGCACGACTTCATGTTGTTCGTCGTCTGCTGCTGCGGGAGGACGAGGGTGAACCCGTACGTGTCGGCCAGCCGCGTCCAGCCGGTGCCGGCCGCATAGGTGGCGGCGTTCTGGGTGCAGCCGTGCAGGGCCACGACGACGGGGCGTCCATCGGCCAGTCCCGGAGGCACGTAACGGAACATGCGCAGGTTGCCCAGGTTGGAGCCGAATCCCGTCACTTCTTGGGGTGTTGCCGCCGCGCGGGCCGGTGCGGGCACGGCGGTGACGAACAGCGCGGCGAGCAGCGCGGCGGCCACTCCCGCGGCGCGTGCCGCGGCCGGTCGGCGTCGGGCTCCGGGCCGCGACGGGCCGACGGCTCGGCGGGCGGGCCCGTTCGCGGGCCCCGCCGCGGAGGCGATGGGATGGGACGACATGGCGGCTCCCTCGGTGTCTTGGGGTCCCGGAACCGTAGGTGGCGGTGAGGGGTCCGCGACATGGCGGGGATCGCCACAGTCGGCACAACTCCTGGTGGACGCCGCGGGGTTGTGTCAGTCGCCTGGTGGATGCTAGGGGCTCGGGCGGGCGACCGCGCGGCGAGCCGGCCGGACAGACCGGTCGGGCTGCCGTGACCGCCCGGACTCCCCGGACCGTCGGTGGCGCGAGCGGCGAACGCACCACCCCGGGCACCTCCGTAGGGGGTTCCGCCACCCTCATACAGGTCATTGTGGTGGTCGCCCCCATAGGAGAGCCGGCCCGGTGCCCCTACCGTTTCCGGCCATGACCAGCGAATTCACCGTCCCGCACGCGCCGTGCGCGGCCGCCTCGTCGCTCTCGGCCGCGCACGGCGCGGACCTGTCGGGCCGCGCCGCACTGGTGACCGGCGGCGGCAGCGGCATCGGCCTGGCATGCGCCGCCGCCCTCGCGGCGGCCGGTGCCGAGGTCCACGTGGTCGACCTGGACGCCGAGAAGGCCGCATCGGTCGCCGCCGCCATCGGGGGAAGGGCGTACGCCGCCGACTTGGCCGACCCTGCCGTGATCGACACACTGCCCGAGGCCGTCGACATCCTCGTCAACAACGCCGGTCTGCAGCACATCGCTCCGCTCCCCGAGTTCCCGCCGGAGCGCTTCGCCCTCATGCAGCGGGTGATGGTCACCGCCCCGTTCCTGCTGATCCGCCGGGTGTTGCCGCACATGTATACCGGCGGGTGGGGCCGGGTGATCAATATGTCCAGCGTCCACGGACTGCGCGCCAGCGCGTACAAGTCCGCCTACGTCACGGCCAAGCACGCCCTGGAGGGCTTGAGCAAGGTCACCGCCATCGAGGGCGCTCCGCACGGGGTGACCAGCAACTGCGTGAATCCCGGCTATGTCCGTACCCCTCTGGTCGAGAGCCAGATCCATGATCAGGCCGCGGCGCACGGCATCAGCGCCGACGACGTCCTCTCCCACGTCCTGCTCTCCCGCGCCCCGGTCAAACGGCTCCTCGAAGCCGAGGAGGTCGCCGCCGCCGTCCTGTGGCTGTGCGGACCGCACACCAGTTACATCACCGGCGCCTCCCTTCCCCTGGACGGCGGCTGGGGAGCGAATTGAGCCCTCGGCCCTCCCTTTCCTCGCCTCGCACGGCCCTGCCCACACCTACGAAACTGGTGACACATGACCGACTCACCGGCCACCGGTCCCGGCGCCACCGGCGGTTCTCCCGGCATCGCCCGCATCGTCGTCGCGAGCCTCATCGGCACCACCATCGAGTGGTACGACTTCTTCCTCTACGGTTCCGCCGCCGCGCTGGTGTTCAACACCCTTTTCTTCCCCACCGCCGACCCGCTCGTGGGCACCCTGATCGCCTTCATCACCTACGCGGTCGGATTCGCCGCCAGGCCGCTGGGCGGCATGGTCTTCGGGCATTTCGGGGACACGATCGGCCGCAAGAAGCTGCTCGTCATCAGCCTGCTCATGATGGGCGGGGCCACCTTCGCCATGGGTCTGCTGCCCACCTACGGGACGCTCGGCGTGGGCGCACCGATCCTGCTCACCGTGCTCCGCCTCGTCCAAGGCTTCGCGCTGGGCGGCGAATGGGGCGGCGCGGTCCTCATCGTCTCCGAGCACGGGGGCGACGAGCGGCGTGGCTTCTGGGCCTCGTGGCCGCAGGCCGGAGCCCCGGGCGGCAATCTCCTGGCCACCGGTGTCCTCGCGCTGCTCGCCACCGTCCAGTCGGAGGAAACCTTCAGCTCGTGGGGCTGGCGCGTCCCGTTCCTGCTCTCCGGCATCCTGGTGCTGCTCGGCCTGTGGGTCCGCGTCTCCGTCTCCGAGTCCCCCGTCTTCCTCGCCGCCCAGGCCGAGGCCCAGGCCGGCGCCGCCCGCGGCGGCAAGGAGAAGGCCCCGGTGATCGAGGTGTTCCGGCGCAACCGGAAGGAGGTCCTCACGGCGATCGGCACCCGCTTCGGCGAGAACATCTCCTACTACGTCCTCACCGCCTTCCTCCTCGTCTACGTCACCACCCACCTCGGACTGCCCAAGAGCACCGCGTTGAACGCCGTATTGATCGGCTCGGCGGTCCACTTCGTCACCATCCCCCTGTGGGGCGCGCTCTCCGACCGCGTCGGCCGCAGGCCGGTCACCCTGATCGGCTCGGCCGGCATGGCACTGTGGGCCTTCGCCTTCTTCGCCCTGCTCGACTCCGAGTCGTTCACCGTGATCACCCTGGCGGTGACGGCCGGCCTGCTGCTGCACGGCGCCATGTACGGCCCCCAGGCCGCCTTCATCACGGAACTGTTCGACACCGAGGTCCGCTACTCCGGCGCGTCGATGGGCTCCCAGCTCGCCTCCATCGTCGCCGGCGCGCCGGCACCGATCATCGCGGTCGCACTCCTCAGGGAGTGCGACTCCGCCGTCCCCGTCGCCCTGTACCTCTGTCTGGCAGCGACGGTCACCGCCGTGACCGTCGCCGTCGCCGGGGAAACCCGCGGCCGGGACCTCACCGCCACCACCACGGCCGACTCCCCCGGCCGAACGTCCCGGCCCGGGCACCCTGTAAGCCTGGGCACCCCCGCCCCCGCCCGTCGCACCGCGGACGGGACGCGGCGGACAACCGGGGGCACGCGGTAAGCCGTGTCCCCAAGCCGGACCGCGTCCCGCACGCGGCCGGCTCCCCCGCACCCGGACGGAAGGAGTACCGGCCCATGGCCGCCGTAAACAACCACACCTCCCGCGCGGCGGCACCCAGCGCGACGGTGGCCCTCGGACAGCTGCTGACCATGCTGGCCTCCGGAGCACCCACCGAGCAGTTCACCCGCCTGTCGGCCGACGTGTCCACCGCGGCACTCCCGCCCGGGGAGCGGTCCGTCCTGGAGGAAGCCACACGGGCCGCGCTGGAGATCCGGCGGACCCTCGACCAGCACCGCGAACGCGAGGCCGAACTGGCCGCGCTCTTCGACACCGCGAGCGACCTCGCCGCACTGCGTGACCTGGACGCGGTCCTCCGCGCCATCGTCCACCGGGCCAGAACCCTGCTCGGCACCGACGTGGCCTATCTGACCCTCAACGATCCCGTCGCCGAGGACACCTTCATGCGGGTCACCGACGGCTCGATCTCCGCCCGCTTCCAGCAACTGCGGCTCGGCATGGGCGAGGGTCTCGGCGGGCTGGTCGCCCAGACCGCCCGCCCGTACGCCAGCGCCGATTACCGCGCCGACCCCCGCTTCACCCACACCCGCCCCATCGACGCGGCAGTCGGCGAAGAGGGGTTGCGCGGCATCCTCGGGGTCCCTCTGCGTGTCGGCGAGCGCGTCATCGGCGTGCTGTTCGCCGCGGACCGCACCACCCGGGGCTTTCCGCCGGGCGCCATCGCGCTGCTCACCTCGCTCGCCGACCACGCCGCCGTCGCCATCGACAGCGCCCGTCTGCTGGAGGAGACCCGGGCCGCCCTCGTCGAACTCAACAAGGCCAACGAGACCGCCCGTGCCCACAGCGCGGCCCTCCGCCGTGCCGCCGACGCCCACGACCGGCTCACCGACCTGGTCCTGCGCGGCGGAAGCGTCGACGACCTGGTGCGTGAGATCGCCGCCCTGCTCGGCGGCGGTCTCGCCCTCCACGACGCGGACGGCACCGAAATGGCCCGGGCCGGCACCGGCCCCCTCGCCCCGTCCCCCCAGGGCATCGCCGCCTCCCGCACCGGTGGTCATGCCGTCCCGGTGGACGGCACCTGGGTGTGCGCCGTACTGGCCGGCTCCGAACTCCTCGGCAGCGTCGTGCTGACCGGCCGCGCGGATCTGGCCGCCGCCGACCGGCGTCTGTTCGAACGCGCCGCCCTGGTCGCCGCCCTGCTGTTGCTGCTGCGCCGCACCATCGCCGAGGCGGAGGATCGCGTCCGCGGGGAACTCCTCGACGATCTGCTCACCTTCGATCAGCACGGCGGCCCCCACGACACCGGAAGCCTCGCCATCCGTGCCCGCAAGCTCGGCCTCGATCTCTCCCGGCCCTGCGCCGTGCTCACCGTGGACACCGGCGGTGAGCCGCGGGCGCGGCTGTTCGCGGAAGCCGTACGCCGGGCCCGCTCGCTGGGCGGGCTCGCGGGGGTCCGCGACGGCCACGTCGTCGTCCTCGTACCGTCGTCGGAGCCCGGCGCACTCGCCGCGCGGCTGGCCCGGGACCTGGGGCAGGCGGCCGGGGCGCCGGTCACCGTGGGATCCGCCGGGCCGGCCACCGGGCCCCAACGGCTCCCGGGCACCTACGCCGAAGCCTGCCGCTGCCTCGACGCCCTGCACGCGCTCGGCCGCACCGGCGACGGCGCCGACATCGCCGGGCTCGGTTTCCTCGGCGTCCTGCTCGGCGACCGGTCGGACATCGACGGCTTCGTCGAGCGTTTCCTCGGCCCCGTTCTCGCCTACGACCGGCAGCGGGGCACCGAGCTGGCCCATACCCTCGACACCTACTACACCCATGGCGCGAGCCTGTCCAAGGCCAAGGACGCCCTCCACGTGCACGTCAACACCGTGGTGCAGCGGCTGGACCGAGTGGCCCGGCTTCTCGGCCCGGACTGGAACAGCCCCGCCAGGGCCCTCGAACTCCAGCTCGCCCTGCGGCTGCACCGCCTGAACGGCCACAAGAAGCCGGCCGGCCCCACGTACCGGCGCGAATAACTCCCGTCGCGCTGAACGGAGTTCTCCGCTCCACCGTCCGATGTGTCATGTCGGCACCTTCCACTGTGGAATGTCTTGACGGGCGCGGCCCCCGGCAGCAGACTCCGCCGCATGATGGCTGTCGTGCCGGACCTGAGGGCCGTGCGGTCGGCGCTCGTCACCGAGA
The DNA here is from genome assembly GCF_055582085.1 of Streptomyces sp. NPDC042259. Lineage (NCBI taxonomy): Bacteria > Bacillati > Actinomycetota > Actinomycetes > Kitasatosporales > Streptomycetaceae > Streptomyces > Streptomyces sp. NPDC042259. Next base: position 790,907 of record NZ_JBVJDW010000002.1, read on the forward strand.
GCGGCCGCGTGGCCCGCTCGGTGGGCGACGCGGGCCGCCTGGATGCGCCCGTACCGGGCCTGGACTGGAACGCCGGCCAACTGACGGCGCACCTGTGCACCGTCTACGACACCTACGCGGCCTCGCTCCGCGGCGAGTTGCCGGACGGATGGGCCGACCTGGTCGGTGTCACCGGCGTGGCCGGTGCCACCGCCGCATCACTACGGGAGTGGGTGACGGCCGCCAACGCCGTCGCGGTCCGGTCGACGACGTTCACCGGAGCGGTGGGGGCGGCCGACGCGCTGACCGGTGCGGCCGGGAGGCTGCTCGCCGCGCTCGGCGGCCTCACGGACCCGCACGAGCCGAGGCCGACGCCCTGGTACGGGCCCGGGGTGACCCGCACGACCGGGACGCTGGCCGCCCTCGCCGTCAGCGAGACGCTGGTGCACGGCTACGACCTGGCCCGCGCGCTCGGCGGGAGCACGCGGATGGCGGACCGCCCGGCGGCGGCGGTGGCCCCGACCGTCATGAGTCAGATGCTGCCGCTGCTGCTCGACCGGGAACGGGCACGCCGCTTCGCCGGCAGCATCGAGGTGCGCGTGCGCGGGGGAACGCCCTTCGTCCTGCGCATCGCCCACGGCACGGCACGGAGCACGCCCGCCGGCGGCGGGGCCGCCGACTGCGTGGTCTCCATGAACGCCCGCTCCGCGCTGCTGGTCGGCTTCCGCCGGCAGTCGGTCGGCCGCGCCATGGCGACCGGCCGCATCACCGCCTACGGCCGCAGACCCTGGCGCGGCCTCCGGCTGCACACCCTCTTCACATCACCCTGACAGGCTGGAACCCGCCATGAACGAAGGCGCGGACGGCGAGCAGGCAGCCGCCACCGATGCCCTACCGGCCGAGGCGGATGTCCTCGCGGTCAACTCCACGGCCGCGTCGCTGCTCGGCTTCCTCCACGACGGGCCGCGCACCGGCTGGGACCTGGCGGCCGTGGCCGAGCAGGTCATCGGCCCCTTCTGGTCGCTGACGCGCAGTCAGGTCTACCGTGAGCTGATCGCGATGAGCGCGTCCGGGCTGGTCGACCCGGGCCCCGCGGGGCGGCGCCGGTCCCGCCCGTACACCCTCACGGAAGCGGGCCGCCGGGCGTTCGCGCGGTGGGTGGCCGAAGGGCCCGGCGAGGCCACGATGCGGCTGCCGCTGCTGCTCTTCGTCGCGCTGGGAAAGTACCTTCCTCCCGGACATCTCGCCGACGTGCTGCGCCGGCAGCGCGAGCACCAGGTCCGCCTGCTGGCCGGCTACCGCGAACTGCGCGGGGCCCTGCGGGCGGAGAGCCCCGACCCCCACCTCCTCGCCGTCCTCGACTACGGCATCTCCACCGCGCGCACCACGATCCGCTGGATCGACCGGCTGCCGCCCGGGCTCTTCGCCCCCACCGACACCACCGACAGCCCGCCCGGGCCCGGGCAGCCCACCTGACCAGCCGAGGAGTTCCCGTGCCAGATGTCATCACGCTCCACCTGACCCCCCAAGAGGCCTCCTCCGGTACGACCCGGGAGATCCCGCTCCCGTCCGGCAACGTCACGATCCGCATCCCGCCGGTGCGGAACGGCAACCTCATCAGAATCACCACGGCACAGGGCGAGGTGCTCATCCGCGTGGTGGTGCCGGCCGGGCACGGCCGCCGGGCGGCGTGGCTCGTCGCCCTCGCCGTCGCGGCAGCCGTCATCGCCCTCATCGTCGCCCTGAACCGAGGTGACGACTCCTCGTCGACGGCCGCCGCCCCGACGCCCACGGTCTCGGCGACCCCGCCCGGCGCCCCGACGACCACGGCTCCCGCCGTGCCGCTCCCCGGCTCCCCGCCGCCCGTCGCCCCGACCCCCACCGCCAGTCCCTTCCGGTCGGGCACCTGTCTCGACGGGACCATCCCCCACTCGACGACCCCGGTGAAGGTCGACGTCGACGTGGTCCCCTGCTCCTCCTCCACGGCCCACTACCGGGTGATCCAGACGTTCCCCGGCACCACGGACATGAACAGGTGCCAGAGCAACCCCTCCACGGAGTACGCCTACTCGAGCCGCAGCACGTGGGGCGGCCGGACGATGTGGGAAGTCGTCTACTGCCTGGTCGGCCTCGGCTCGTACGCGAGGGGATGACCGTCCGGCGACGCGGGCGGAGCCGTACATCCCCCGGTGGGACGGCGGGCCTCCCGGACATCCCGCCGGGATGCCGGTTGACTGTGCGCGGGCCACGGCCCGCGGTCCAGGAGCGACTCGTCCAGGATGGGGCCGAGGAATGACGCCCGCGCTTTCGGTGCTGTTCGCCCTGCTGACAGCCGTCGCCAACGCCTCGGCGACGGTGCTGCAGCGCGTCGCGGCCCGTCGGCTGCCGCCCGGTGACGCGTTCAGCGCGCGCGTCGTTCCGTTCCTGCTGCGCAGCCCGGCCTGGCTGGTGGGCATCGTGGTCACCGTCGCCGCGGCCGCTTTCCAGGCGCTCGCCCTGGGGCTGGGATCGGTGACGCTGGTGCAGCCGATCCTGGTGGCCGAGCTGCCCCTGGCCCTCCTGATCGCCAGTGCCACGTCGAGGCAGCGGATGTCCGCCGCCGCCTGGCTGGCGACCGGCATGGTCGCCGCCGGCCTGGGCGGCGCCCTGACCGCGGCGGCGCCCAGGGAAGGCAGCGCGCCGCTCTCCCCGGCGGTGTGGGTCCTCACACTGCTCGCCGCCGCGGGGTGCGTGGCCCTGTGCGTCGCGGCGGCGCTGACCCGCCCCCGCGGCATGGCCCGGGCGGCGCTGTTCGGCAGCGCGGCGGCGATCGGGTACGGGGTCACGGCCATCTTGATGAAGTACGCCATGGACACGCTCGGCGACGGGGGGATCGGCGCGTTCCTCGGCTCCTGGCAGACCTACGGCTTCGTGGCCGCGGGGGCGTCCTCGCTGTTCCTGCTGGCCAATGCCATGGAGTCCGGTCCGCTGGTCGCCTCCCAGCCGGCCCTCGTCCTGGGTGAGGCCCTGGCCAGTCTGGCGCTCGGCATCATCGTCTACGGCGACCGGGTCCGCACCGGTTGGTGGCTGGTGCCGGAGGGCGTGGGAGCGCTGCTGGTGGCCTGGGGGGTCTTCCTTCTGCCCAAGGGCGCGTCGGACGACGGCGAACCGGCCGGACGCGTATGACCGGTCCGCGACGGGGAATTCGCCGATCTGTGACTGAGCCGAGTGGGTACCGGAGTCGTGGCGTTTCCTGTCCGGTTTTTTATCGTTATGCACGTATGGCGCGGTTTGCGATGGTCAGGCAGCTCAGAGACGGCATCACGACGCGAGAAGGAGAACGCTCCCCTTTCGGCAGGGCGGCCCGGTCGCTGGGCGCGGAGTGGCACCGCGTGGTCGACCTGCCCGTGGCCACGGTGCGCACGCGGCGACTGGCCGCCGTACCACTGACCGCCGTCTCCCTGCTTCTCCTCACCTTCTTCCACGCGGCGTCGCTCTCCGCCGACGGGGCTCATCTGGCATGGCTGCTGGGCGGAGTGCGGGCGGACGTCGATTTGCCCCTGGCCGTGGCCCGACTGCCGATGTCCCTGTTCGTACCGGCCCCCGACCTGCCCTACCTGGCGTCGGTGGCACAGGTCGCGCCCGTCTTCGCCCTCGCCGAATGCGTCCTCGGCGCGCGGCGCACGGCCGTGGTGGCACTGCTGTCGTCCCTCACGGCCAGCCTGGCCGTCCGCGCCCTGGCGCAGCTCGGTTCCGGCCATTTTCCGGGCATGCGGGACGTCGACATCCACGCCCTCGACACGGGCCCGTCGGCCGCCGTGGTCGGGCTGCTCATCTGCGTCGGGTGGGCGTGCCGCTCCCCCACCCTCGTCTCCGGCACGGCCATCGCCATGATCATCGAGGTCGCGCTGATCCCCAACATCGCCGCTCTCGGGCACCTCGCGGGCGTCACCGTGGCGCTCGTCTACGCCGCGACGACGCGGCCCATCGTCGGCACTCGCCTCGCGCGCGACTCACGCCCGAACGTGCCCGGTTGACGTGCCCGGGCCACCGTCCGGCCCGTCGCACACCGGCCGCCGGTGCCGACGGCCGGCCGCGCCGGACCGCCCCGGGTCCCGGAACCCGGAGCGCCGAGCGGGCCGGGCCGGGAGACTGGCGCGATGACCGCCAAAGGTGTTCTCTTCGACTTCTCCGGCACCCTGTTCCGCATCGAGTCGACCGCTTCCTGGCTGCGTTCCGCGCTCGACGGGGCCCGGATCGAGCTGGACGGGGCCGAGTTCGCGCGACTGACCCGCGCCCTGGAGGCCGTCGGCGCCCTGCCCGGCGGCATCGCCCCGCGCACGGTTCCGGCGCACCTCGCCGAGGTGTGGGCGGAGCGCGACCGCACCGCGGAACGGCACCGCGCCGCCTACACCGGGATGGCCCGCGAGGTCCCGCTGCCGCACCCCGACCTCTACGACGCCCTGTACGCCCGCCACATGGAGCCCGCGGCCTGGCGCCCGTACCCCGACGCGGGCGAGGTCCTGGCCGGGTTGCGGCGGCGCGGCGTGCGCATCGCCGTGGTGAGCAACATCGGCTGGGACCCGCGGCCGGTCTTCCGCGCGCACGGACTCGACCGATGGATCGACGCGTACGCGCTCTCCTACGAACACGGCGTCCAGAAACCCGATCCACGACTGTTCCGGGCGGCGTGCGAGGCGCTCGGCCTGCCGCCCGAGGACGCGCTGATGGTCGGCGACAACCGGCACGCGGACGGGGGCGCCGCCCGGCTGGGCTGCGCGGTGCACCTGGTCGATCACCTGCCGGTCGAGGAACGCCCCGACGCGCTGCGCCCGGTGCTCGACCTGGTCGGCTGACGCGCCGTCAAACCTAGGGCAGCCCGCTGATTTTGGGCGCTCCCCCGTGTCGCCCAAAATCAGCGGACACACCGGAGGCCACCCTCGTCAGCGGGGCGGACCACCGAAGCCCTGCCGAACGGACCGGTCCGGGGGCCGGCCGCCGCAGGGGTTACAGCATGTCCCCGCGCACCGCCTCGGTCAATGAGACCCCGCGCCCGCCCTGGCGGCGTCCGGCTCTCCCCCGGCTCTCCCTCAGTCCTCCCGCGTCTCCCCCGCGTGTCTCCCGCACGCCTCCCGCATCCGGGCCCCCGGTGCGATCCTGGACGCACCCGCGGGAAGGAGTTCCGCCGTGCTTCGCGTCGCCGTCGTCGGATCGGGCCCGAGTGGGATCTACACCGCCCAGGCCCTGGTGCAGCAGCAGGACGTGCCCGGTGTGACGGTCGACGTCCTGGACCGGCTGCCCTGCCCGTACGGACTCGTGCGCTACGGGGTGGCCCCCGACCACGAGAAGATCAAATCGCTGCAGAGCACTCTGCGCTCCGCCCTTGAGCACCCGGCCGTCTCCTTCTTCGGCAACGTCCGGGTGGGTGACGAGGCGGGGGGCCTGGCACCGCGCCGGCTGCTGGACCTCTACCATGCGGTCGTCTACTGCGTCGGGGCCGCGACCGACCGGCGCCTGGGGATCCCCGGGGAGGACCTGCCGGGCAGCTTCTCGGCCACGGAGTTCGTCTCCTGGTACAGCGCCCACCCGGACGCGGCGCCCGGCGGGTTCGTGCTGGGGGCGCGCTCGGCGGTCGTCATCGGGGTCGGCAACGTGGCGGTCGACGTGACCCGGGTGCTGGCGCGTGGCGCGGACGAGCTGCGTGCCACCGATGTGCCGGACGCGGCGCTGGCCGCGCTCGCCGACAGCCGGGTGGCGGACATTCACATGGTGGGCCGGCGCGGCCCGGGTCAGGCGAAGTTCACCACGAAGGAACTGCGGGAGCTGGGCGCCCTGCCGGGGGCGGAGGTGCTCGTGGGGGCCGGGGAAGCGGCTCTGGACCCCGCGTGGGACGACCCGTCCGGGCTGCCGGCGGCCGGCCGGCGCAATGTGGAGGTGCTGCGCGGCTGGTGCGGGCGGCCGGCCCGGGGCCTCGCGCGCCGGATCCGGCTGCGGTTCTTCCTGCGGCCCGTCGCCCTGCTCGGGCAGGACGCCGTGCGCGCGGTGCGCTTCGAGCGGACGGCACCGGACGAGCACGGAGGAGTGGTCGGCACGGGCCGGTTCGAGGACATCGAGGCCCAGTTGGTCCTGCGGTCGGTCGGCTATCGCGGCGTACCGGTCCCGGGGCTGCCGTTCGACGCGGAACACGGAACCGTGCCGCACACCGCCGGGCGCGTCCTGCGCGGCGGCGTCCCCTCGCCCGGCGAGTACGTCGCGGGCTGGATCAAGCGCGGGCCGACGGGGGTGATCGGCACCAACCGCTCGTGCGCCAAGGAGACGGTGACGTCACTGCTGGCCGACGCCCGGGCGCTCATGGCGCGACGACCGGCGGGTGACCCCCGCGGCGCGCTGCGGGCGGCGGGGCAGGATCCGGTGCGGTGGCCGGGCTGGCTGGCCATCGAGGCGGCGGAGGCCGCGCTCGGGCAGCGGCTGGGCCGTGGACCGGTGAAGATCCCGGACTGGGAGGGCCTGCTCACCGCGGCACGCGACCGTCCCTGACCGAGGCCGGCCCCGGTCGCCCGCGGGTCTGCCTCAGCCGTCCTCGCCGAGCCGGCCGGCCTGCCGGTCGGCCGCCGTGAGAACGCTGTCGAGGAGGCCGGGGAACAGTGCCTCCAGATCGTCCCGGCGCAGGGCGTTCATCTTCGCCGTGCCCCGGTAGATCTGGCTGACCACACCGCTCTCGCGGAGCACACGGAAGTGGTGCGTGGTCGTCGACTTGCTGACGGGCAGTTCCAGGACGGAGCAGGACTGCTCGGTCCCCGCCGCCGCCAAGGACCGCACGATCCGCAGACGCATGGGGTCCGACAGGGCGTGCAGCACGCACTCGAGCCGGATGTCCGCGCGGACGGGGTGGTCGAGGACGCGACTGGGCGACGGGTTTCCGGACGGCGTCTGCACGGGTGCTCCTCGGGGTCGCTGCGAGGACCGAGTATACGAGGCTCGTACGAGAACTCTCGTAGTTTGACATCTACCGTAGTACGACAGTTATCGTACGAGCGTGCCCCGGCCCGCCCGAGCGCCTCGGCCCATACGAGAAGGAGCCTGTCGTGAGTTCCCTGTTCGAGCCTTACACCCTGCGTTCGCTGACCTTCCCCAACCGCGCCTGGATGGCACCGATGTGCCAGTACTCGGCCGAGGTCTTCGGGCCGGACGCGGGTGTCGCGAACGACTGGCACTTCCAGCACTACGCCGCCCGCGCGGCCGGCGGCACCGGGCTCATCCTGGTCGAGGCCACCGCGGTCAGCCCCGAGGGCCGGATCAGCCCGGCCGACCTCGGCCTGTGGAACGACACCCAGACCGAGGCGCTTAGCCGCGTGACGGCCTTCCTCAAGGGGCAGGGCACCGTTCCCGGCATCCAGATAGCCCACGCCGGGCGCAAGGCGGCGACCGAGCGGCCGTGGCGGGGCCGTGGCCCCGCGAGCCGGGAGGAGAGCTGGCCGGTGGCCGGGCCGAGCCCGCTGCCGTACGCGGACGACCACGAGGTCCCCGCGGAGCTGACGGTGGAGCAGATCAAGGAGATCGTCGGACAGTTCGCCGATGCGGCGCGGCGCGCCCTGGCCGCCGGCTTCGAGGTCGTCGAGGTGCACGGCGCGCACGGCTACCTCATCCACGAGTTCCTCTCGCCGCACAGCAACCGCCGGACCGACGAGTACGGCGGCTCGTTCGACAACCGCGTCCGGTTCCCGCTGGAGGTCGTGGACGCGGTCCGCGCCGTGTGGCCCGAGGACAAGCCCGTCTTCTTCCGCGTCTCCGCGACCGACTGGCTGACGGAGAACCCCGAGGACGAGCGCGAGGGCTGGACGGCGGACGACACCGTGCGCTTCGCGCGGGAGCTGCTCGCCCACGGCGTCGATCTGCTCGACGTCTCCACCGGCGGCAACGCGCCGGCCACCATCCCGGTCGGCCCCGGCTACCAGGTGCCGTTCGCCCGGCGCGTGAAGGAGGAGACCGGTCTGCCGGTCGCCGCGGTGGGACTGATCACCGACCCCCAGCAGGCCGAGAAGATCATCGCCAATGGGGAGGCGGACGCGGTGCTGCTGGGCCGTGAGCTGCTGCGCGACCCCTTCTGGGCGCGCCGCGCGGCGACCGCCCTGGGCGCCGACCGGCGCATCCCCGACCAGTACGGCTGGGCCGTCTGACCCGGATTCCCCTGCCGGAGGTCATGGCCGGTGCGGGCGGCGGACCGCCCGCACCGGCCGCGGCCGTCTTTTGCCCGCTCCGTTCGTACCGGCACGGGCTCAGCCAGTAGAGTGACGCCCCGTGGCTGCACGACCATTGAACGAGATCGTCGAATCCGGCTGGGCCAAGGCACTTGAGCCGGTCGCCGGACGTATCGCCGCGATGGGCGACTTCCTGCGCGCCGAGATCGCGGCGGGCCGGACCTATCTGCCCTCGGGCGCCCATGTGCTGCGCGCGTTCCAGCAGCCGTTCGACGACATACGGGTACTGATCGTGGGTCAGGATCCGTACCCGACGCCCGGCCATGCCGTGGGCCTGAGCTTCTCCGTCGCGCCCGAGGTGCGGCCGCTGCCCGGCAGCCTGGAGAACATCTTCCGCGAGCTGCACACCGATCTCGGGCTGCCCCGGCCGTCCAACGGTGATCTGACCCCGTGGGCCGAGCAGGGCGTCCTGCTGCTCAACAGGGCCCTGACCACCGCCCCGCGCAAACCCGCCGCGCACCGGGGCAAGGGATGGGAAGAGGTCACCGAGCAGGCGATCCGGGCGCTGGTCGCGCGCGGCCGGCCGATGGTGGCGATCCTGTGGGGCCGCGACGCCCGCAATCTGCGTCCGCTGCTCGGCGGAGTGCCGTGCGTCGAGTCCGCCCACCCCTCCCCCATGTCCGCCGACCGCGGTTTCTTCGGCTCCCGGCCGTTCAGCCGCGCCAACGACCTCCTGGTCCAGCAGGGGGCGGCTCCCGTCAACTGGCAACTTCCGTGATCTTGGGCGGTAAGGTGCCCGCCATGGCCACCCGCGCGGATCTCACGGACGACCCACGGCGGACGGACGCGCCGCGGCGGACACCGCGGCGGGCACGGGCCCAGGGCGCGCCACGGCCGTGCGCGAGCGCGGGCGCCGTCCGTATGGGCGCTCCGACGAGCGAGCGCGCCGCGCGCGGCTGCAGCTGATCCCGTGGACCGCGCCCCCGGAAGCCTGCCGCCCGGCCGTCCCCGGCCCGGTCACTCCGCCGTCCTGGGGATCGACTCCGGCGGCTCGGGCGTCAGAATCGCCCTGACGCCCGCCCGGGGTGCGGGCGAGACCCTCTTCTGGTCCTCCCCGGAACCCGCCGTCATGGGCGACCGGGGCATCGACGCGCGCAGCCTCCTCGACCGGGTCCTGCCCGCCGCCGTACGTCTGCTGCGCGAGGCGGGCACGGAGCACTGCGAAGCCGTCTGTGTGGGCGCCTCCGGCATGGCCACACTCGGTGACGATCTCCGTGCCGTCCTGCCCGGCGCGCTGCGCGACGCGCTCGGAGCACGGCGGCTCGCCCTGGCCTCGGACGCGGTGACCGCGTACGCGGGTGCCCTGGGCCAGCGGCCGGGCGCGGTCGTCGCCCTCGGCACCGGGCTGGTCGCGCTCGGCACCGACCTGACCCCGGGCGGCGGCTGGCGGCGGGCGGACGGCTGGGGGCACCTCCTCGGTGACTGCGGCGGCGGCGCCTGGATCGGCCGTGCCGGGCTGGAGGCGGCGATGCGCGCGTACGACGGCCGCGAGGGCGCCTCGCCCGCCCTGCTGGCCAGGCTGGAGGCCACGCTCGGCCACGCGCCTGACCTGCCGGGAAAGCTGTACCCGCGCGCGGACCGGCCCGCGCTGCTGGCGTCGTTCGCCCCCGAGGTCGGCCGGTGCGCCGGGACCGACCCGGTCGCCTCCCGCATCCTGCGCGAGGCCGCCCGGCATATCGCCGGGGCCGCGGCGGCGGTGTGCCCACGGCCGGAGCGCGGATCGGAACAGGATCCGGAACGGGGGCCGGAGCGCGGGTCGGAGCGCGGGTCGGAGCACGGTCCGGAGTCGTCCCGTCCGGCGGCCGCGACGGGCCGGCCCCCGCTGGTGGCCCTCACCGGCGGACTGCTCCGTATGGGCGAACCCCTCCTGACACCACTTCATCGAGAGTTGCAATTGCAACTACCTCATGCGCGTCTGACCGCTGCGGCGGACGACCCGCTGGGCGGGGCGTCGCTCGTGGCAGCGGCCTTGGCGGAGAACGAACTGCGACTACCCACCGAAGCCGGATTACTACGGATCATTTGCTGAACACATCTCCACTGATCGTATGAACCACCGAATAAATCCGGACAGACGTCATCTAGTTGCCCCCACCCGAACGGCCCAGTCCTCCGAACGACTAACATGCGGCGCCATGAGCTCCCCCACAGGGCCCGTATCCGGCCTGCCTGTACGAATGCCGCGTCCCCGCCAGCCTGGACGGCACCGGCGGCCGGAGCCCGCGGCCGCTCCAGCGGGTGCGCCCCCGCTGGTCCTCGCCGTACCCGGAACGCCCGACCCCGCCACGCGCCTCCTCGCCGAGGAGATCCTCAGCATCGCGCGCGCCGAGCTCCCGGGGCTCGACGCGCGCATCGGCTACGTGGACGCCGACGGTGGCAGCGAGGGCTACCCGTCCCTGGACGCCGTCCTGGGCTACGCCACGGCCCAGCACGCCGCTCGCGCCAGCGAAGCCCGCGAAGAGGCCGCCGCGGACGAGCGTGGCGACGCGTGGGCCGCGGGGCCCGCCGCCGTCGTCGTGCCGCTGCTCGCGGGGCCCGACAGCGCCCTGCTGCGCCGCATACGCCAGTCCGTCATGAGCAGCGGCTCCGTGGTGGAGCTGACCGACGCGCTCGGTCCGCACCCGCTGCTCGCCGAAGCGCTGCACGTGCGCCTCTCCGAGGCGGGCCTGGCCCGCGCCGACCGCGCTCGACTGTTCACAGTCGCAACCGCTGCTGATGGCATCATTCTCGCCACGATCGGCGGCGAGGAAGCCGTGCAGGCCGCCGGGATCACCGGCATGCTGCTCTCCGCGCGCCTGGCCGTTCCGGTGATGGCCGCCGCGCTGGACGAGGAGGGCGCGATCGCCCGCACCGCCGAGCGGCTGCGCGGCTCCGGTTCCCGGAACCTGGCCCTGGCGCCCTGCCTGATCGGCCCCGAGATGGCCGAGTCCCTCCCGGCCGTGGCCGCCCAGGAGGCGGGCTGCGCGGCGGCCGAGCCGCTGGGCGCCTACCCGGCGATCGGCAAGCTCGCCCTGGCCAAGTACGCGGCCGCGCTGGGCATCGCGCCCGAGCCGTCCCTCCAGGGCGCGCCGGTCCGCTGACGCTCGTTCGGCGTCCCTCTCGGGACGCTTCGCTGTTCGGAGGGGCCCTCATGGGCCCCTCCGGTCGTTTCCGGAGGCTGGTGGCCCGGCCGGCCGTCGGCCGGGGGCCGGGGCCGGCCCGCGTCTCAGGCGAAGACCACGCAGGAAGCGGCGGGCATCGCGATCGACCCCGCGCGGCGTGGCAGGCCCGTGCCGGGCTCGACGGTGAACCAGGTGACGTCACCGGAACGTTCGTTGGCGGCGTACAGCAGGCGGCCTCCCGGGTGCGCCGCCAGATCGCGGGGCCAGTGGCCGCCGCAGTCGGCGGTGGCGCGGAGCCCGAGGACGTCACCCGAGGCGTCGAGGGCCAGCGTGGCGATGGTGTCGTGGCCGCGGTTGGCGGCCCACAGGAACCGGCCGTCGGGAGAGACCACGGGGGCCGAGGGGTAATTGGGCACCGTGGTGCCGGGAGCCCCGGCGGTCCGCCGAGGGATGACGCTTTCCTCGCCGAGCGGCTCCAGGTCCCCCGCCGAGGCGTCCCAGCGGCAGACCGTGACGGTCGACTCCAGCTCGTTGAGGACGTACGCGCGGCCGCCGCGCGGGTGGAAGACGAGCTGCCGGGGGCCGGTCCCGGGGCGGAGCGGTGTCGCGCCGTGGGGCCTCGGCACCCCCGTCACCGGGTCGAGGGCGTAGCTCCACACGGAGTCCGTGCCGAGGTCGACGGCGAGCACCCAGCGGCCGCACGGATCGGGCACCACGGCGTGCGCGTGGGGGGCTTCTTGCCGCCCGGCCACGGGGCCGCCGCCCCGGTGCGGCAGGACCGCCGAGGGCGCCTCCAGACCGCCGTCGGCACGCACCGGAAGGGCGCTGACGCTGCCCGAGCCGTAATTGGCGGTGAGGACGTGCCCTCCGGCGGTCGCGAGGTGCGTCGGGGAGGCGCCACGGACGGGCACAGGGGCGTCGAGCGGCACCGGCCGGTCCGGGTCGGCGAGGGAGAAGGCGACGACGGCCCCCTCCGGGATCTCGCTCACCGCGTACAGGACGTCCGCGGTGGGCGAGAGCGCGAGGAAGGACGGGTTCACCACGGCGTCGGTGGCGTACAGGGGCGTCAGCGCGCCGGTGACGGCGTCGACGTCCGCGACGGTGAGCCCCTGCCCGCCCGCCTCCGTGAACGACCCGATGTACGCCCGCCGCCCCCGACTGCGTACCCGCTGTCCCGTGCCGGCCACGCGCCGCCTCCCCCGTCTAGTCCCGTCCAGCCCCGTCGGCCCGTCCGGTGCGTCCAGTGCATGTCCGGCCGACGCTACACCGCGTCGCCGACGAGAGCAGAGGGTGGTCAGGCCCCGGCCAGGGGCGAGGGGCGGGAGCTGTGCAAAGGCCCGGCCAGTTCGGCCAGTGCCCTCTCCAGGCCGTGCAAGTGGGCGAGCGCGTCGTCGGATGCCGAGACCTGCGGGATGGCGGCTCCGGCCATCTTCGCGTCGCGCGCCTTCCCCGTCGGGGCGAGTGCCTCCACCGCGGCCTCCACGCGCCAGCAAGCGGCCGCGAGCCGGTCGTCGTGCGAAGCCTCCGGGTCCGCGGCGATGGATGCCAGTCCACGGACTTCGCGAGCGCAGTCATCGAGGAGCGCCAGCACGCGACGAGCCTTCTCCTTGCGGGTACGCGAGGGATTCAGCGGGTGGACGAGCGGGGCAAGGGAGAGCCGCACCCGGCCGAGCAGCAGTTCCAGTTCGGCGACCAGGGGCGCCGGGTCGGCCGCCGCGGAGCCGGCGAGCCGTGCGCCGGCTTCGGCGGCGCAGGCGTGCACGCACCGAAGGGCGCGCTGTATCCAGGCGTCGGTGGCAGCGTGCGTGGTGACGGGCAGCACGATCAGGACGGCCAGGGCCGCACCCACCGCTCCGACGCCGGTCTGGGCGAGGCGCAGGGTGAGCAGGTCCGCGTCCAGGACACCCATGAGCCCGTAGAGCAGCCCGGCCATCACGGTGACGGCGAACATCATCCACGTGTACGACACGGCGGCGGTGTAGAAGATCCCGAAGACACACACCGCGACGAGGGCTCCGGTGGGCGCTACGGCCCCGTGCAGGGGAATCGCCACGACCATGCCGGTGGCGATACCGATCACCGTACCCAGGACCCGTCGGAAGCCCCGGACGAGGGTCTCGCCGCGCGATGCCGTGTTGACGAAGATCCACCAGGCTGTACCGACGGCCCAGTACCAGCGCTCGTCCGAGACCAGCTGGCCCACGGCCAGCGCCAGACCGCAGGCGAAGGTGGCCTGGAAGGCCTGCCGGGTCGTGACGCGCGCCAGGCCCGTCGCGGCGAGAGGCGCCGGGCCGGCCGGCGGAAGGGTGCGCCGCTCAATGCACCAGAGCCCGAAGCGGACGAGGCCGGCGGCTGCCAGAGCCATGATCACGGCCGCGTACAAGTGCGGCAACTGCGCGGGAACGGCGTGCAGGAACTGAGTCGCGAAGAACATCATGAAGCCGAAGATGCCGAGCGCGTTGCCCCTCGGACCCCAGCGGCGGGCGTACACCCCGCAGAACACGACGGCGAGGAAGGCCACGTCCCGCACCAGCGGGAGGCTGTGCAGCCCGGCCGCCAGCGCGAGCACGGGCAAACCGACGGCCGGCAGCAACGCGGTGGTGATCACCTGGCGCCGCACGGTGAGATCAGCGACCGTGAACAGCGCGAGCAGCGCTGCGAGCCCAGCGGTGATGGAGGCGGTCAGCGGCAGGCCGGACATCTGGGCAACGGCGACCGCGGAAGCCACACCCACGACGGCGCGGATGGCGACCCGCAGTCTGCCCCGCCCCGGATCCGGTGCCACGAACGCCCTCTTCAGCACTGCTTCCCGCCCTTCGGTGTCCCGACATGAAAAAGGCGCCGCGGGGATCCGCAGCGCCATCGACATCCCCATCACACCATCACACCGGCTGTTGGCTCAAGGGAGGGCCCCAGTACTGGGCCATTGGCCTACTCTTGGCCCCTGGAACTGCACCATCAGAGGGCCAATGGCTACACAGCGGTCGGGACAGGCAGCGTTCATCCGGATGCGGCAGCGCCGGTCCTTCAGGCAGCGGCATCAGTGGCCCCGGGCTGGGCAGGCGGGCTTTATGCACGGACAACATGCGCGTCCCACGAGCACCCTGTTCGGCGCGGCCCCCGAGACCGAGAGGCCGCACCGCCCACGGACTGCCCGGCACTCACGGCGTGGCCAGAACTCGGGCCGGCTGCGCCGCCGGATCCTCGCCTACCGGGCAATCGACTTCTTGTCCTCACGCATCCCCGGGGATCCTCACCCGGGCGAGGAGTGCCTGCTTCTCGTCCACATCCGCAAGGTCGTCGGCCAGGTCCACTACCGGATCTGCACCGACTGCGCCGAGGCCGTCATCACCGATGTCGTCATCGAGCAACCCTTCCAGCACACAGGCCTGGCCACCCGAGCCCTGTCACATCTACGCTCCCGCCACCCCGGCATGACCTGGCGCAGCACCCTGAGCCGGCGCACCACCCGTCATCTCCTGCGCCGCATGCGCATCCTCCCCGCACCCGCCGCCACCCAGTGCCCGCACGCGCACCCCCCGGCCTCGCTGTAGCTCGCGGTGGCGGCGCCGCTCATCTTTCACAACTCGCCTGCAGGCCCGTGGTTTTGCCGTAGCATCGCGATTGCTGTGCATAGCGATCCCTCATCAGGTGCCCCCCGGGCACCCTGCCTGGGGCTCGGGCCTGAGGGCCCGGGGTCGAGAGAGGGGCGATGGCTGTGTTTCAGCGCGTGCGGGAGTGGCTGGGCAAGATCTCGGACGGGGCCGGCGTGGTCTTGGACGGGATCGAGCGCCGTCACCAGGCCCTGGTAGTGATCGCGGCGTTCGTGATGCCGGTCTTAGGCAACTGGATGGCGCGATAGCACCGACCCCCGGATCGTAGCTCCGGGGGTCGGTGGATCTGGGGCCGCCCGATGACGGCTTCGCTCCGATGGCATGCGGGCTGTCGGAGCGAAGCTCACGCCTGCTTCAGCGCGGCGCTGTCACATCTCAACTTGGCCGCCGTGACACATAAGAGTTGATACCTCGTAGCTTTGCACACCGCCTCGGGGGTGCGTACCCCGTTTCGGCGGGCGACTCCGAGGAAATTCGGTACACGTCGGGTTGGGGAGGGCTCCTGCCCTACCAAAGCGCACCGGTTGGCTCGACCCGGCCGTACCCGCCTCGGACAACTACGGTCCGGCCCCGCAGAAGGCCGGGCCCGGATTCAACCGCAACGGCCACGTGCCACCTCGTACGCGCCTGATCGACCCCGTTCCCGCAGGCCGGAGGCACCGCGCACCCCGCAACGCCTCCGGTGCGGGAACCGGGAAGCCACTTCGAACGAGCGCGCTGGACGCGTTGGCCGGAGGTCAGTCGCCGGCCCTGAGGGCATCCAGGTGCCGTTGCAGTACCTGCAAGAGCAGCTTCGGCGGATAGCGGTCGGGCAACAGCGTTGCCTGGAGAGTGAGTCCGTCGAGGAGGGCAGCCAGTCGCGTGCTTTCGAGTTCGATGTCCATGTCGCCCGGTAGCCCGCCGGCGCCCCGCGCTTCGTGCAGCACGCGCGAGATCAGGGCGTGCAGGCCGGCCTGCATCTCGGCGGCGCAGGGCCGCAGTTCGGGGCGGGTGTGTGCGGCGGTGGTGAAGGCGAGCCAGAGTGCGGACTCCCGGCGGCGGGCCTCGTCCAGGGGAAGGAGCTCGGCCAGGAGCTCTTGCGTTGCGGCCCGGCGGTCGGTGCCGCCGTCGGGAGCCAGGAGCCGTTCGGCGTGGGTTCGGACGCGGTCGCCGATGCGCTGGCCCAGCTCCCTCATGGTGAAGGTCATCAACTCGTCGTGATCCGCGAAGTAGTGGCGGACCGAGCCGACGGCGAGTCCGGCTTCCTCGGCGACGTTGCGCAGCGACGCATGCTCCAGCCCATGCCGGGCGGCCACGTCCAGGACTGCCTGCGCTACCACCCTCGGTGCCGCACTCGGAGCACTCCGCGGCACGACGGTTCAACTCGTCGAAAGAAAGGGCGTCCTGTGGCAGCGGTACACCGGCCGTACCTTCCTCGCCGTGCTCGGCACTCTGGCAGTCTCGGCCGGCTTCAACATCGTGGCGGTGAATATGGGCATGCACGAGGAAGCACGCCCCCTCCAGCTCGCCATTGGCGTGAGCTTCCTCGGCGAGTCCCTCGTGATCGGCCGCCGCGGCATGTCATCGGGGATCCCCTTCGCCCCGGCGCGAACGCGTTAGCCCGTGACCGGACCTCGAAGACCTCCAAGCCTTCACCTACCTGGCACCGATCAACTCCGCGCTACCGCCAGGTCGGGTTCATGCGCTTGGCCGACAAGGACCATTGATGTGAACCGTGGCTGACAACCCTGACCCCTTCTACGTACCGGTGGAGGTCGGCCTGCTGGTCCGAGGTGAGTGGGAACGGCTTGGACAGCACAGGAATCCTTGTCTCCAGGTCCCGCAGGCGTGCCGCGGCTTCATGCGTCATCTTCCGCACCTCCTCGACGGCCTGGGCACGGGTGAGGTGCTGGTGGTGTTCCAGGACCAGCACCAGGTTGTGGACGTCTCCGGCCCTTTCTTCCCGTTCGACGGAGTGCACGTCATTGACCAGAGTGCAGACCTGGGTACCGACGCTGCGGATGTCCCGGACCCACCAGGTGCGGTAGATGTGTTCGGGCAGCTCGAATCCGGCGATACGCTCGACGAGGTCGAAGTAGACCTCCGGGGCGCCGGTGAACCTACGCTGGCGGAGGTAGTCCCTGGGTGCGGGGATGGATCCGCTCAGGCGCGTGTGGGCCTCTGCGGGATAGGTCCACAGCCAGTCCCGGAGGTTTCGGTGGGTGCGAGAGATCCAGGTGGGTGGCATCCCCTGGATGTATTCCTGCCAGCACTCGGCCCACCCTCGAATCAGCGGGGTGGATCCTCGATTTTTCCGGGGGGTGCGAATCGTGAGGACGGACTCGATTTCTCGGCACAAGGCCAGTACCTGATCGGGGTGCCGGCCCACGGGTCCGTCAAGGTGATCGTCGAGCAGGTACATCAGGCTGCCGATACGGATCGGCAGGTCGAGTTGGGGCCCAGTGATATCGACGTAACTGAGGGAACTCCACTCGGCCAGGTGGTTCGCCAGGTGCACTTCCTTCTCGGTGGGACTGCGGATGAGGTCGCGTTCGGCGAGCCAGCGCACCGTTCGTTCGCGGGCCGCTTCCACTTCCCCGGGCATGCAGGCTGACGCGGGCAGCGGTGGAAAGGGAAGGTCGAAGTCCAGCAGAGGCATGGGGACACCTGTCTTCGATGGCTGGTCATGCCAGCGTGGAGGGGTCGGATGCCGAACCGGCGGCGCCGGGCGGCGAACGCGGGGAGTGCGAGGCCATCACCGGCTGGCCGACGGCACACAGCACGGCGGAGGTGACGGCGACGAGGTACTCGTGGCCATGGGGTGTGAGCCGGGCCTCGGGTGGTCGCGATGTGGTCCCACCAGTTGATGGTGGGGGTGGGCAGGGGCTCCAAGGCGTTGTCCGGTGGCTTCGAGGTGAACCGGTATGCGATGCACGGCAAGGCGTCGGGAGAGCGGCCGTCGGGTCCTGTTCAACACACCTCCCGATGACGGCCCGGGGCTCCGGGTGCGGCTGTGGTGGGCGTCCAGGACCGCGGTCCCCGACCTTTCGTGACGATCAGTATTCTCAGCGGCCGAAACGTCGATGGCGACCGTGATACCAGCGCAGTGCCGCGTCGAAGCTGTGGTGGTCGAAGTCGGGCCATGCGGTATCGGTGAAGTAGAGTTCCGCTTCCGCGGCCTGCCACACCATGAATCCGGACAGGCGCTGTTCGCCCGAGGTACGGATGACCAGGTCGATGTCGGGCTGGCCGGCTGTGGACAGATGCCGGGCCAGCCGGTCTTCGGTGACAGCCCCGCCGCCCGCACCCTCGCTGCGGGCGAGGGAGCGGACGGCGGTCACGATGTCGTCCCGCCCGCTGTAGGCGAGGGCCACGTTCAGCGTGATGCCCTGGATGTGCCGGGTCTGTTCCGTGATCCCTCGCAGGGTGCGGGCGTCCTCAGCCTCCAGTTCGTCCATGGCGCCGATGATGCGGATGCGCCACCGCCCGGTGGACGCCATCCTCTGCAGCCCGGCCGTGACCGCGTCCATGATCTGTCGGACCACGGCGGGAGCCCTCCGCAGGTTGTCCCGGGAGAGCGCCCAGACGGTCACGAAGGTGACGCCTGCCTGTTCACACCAGCCGGCGAGTTCGTGCACGCGTACGGCCCCTGCCCGGTATGCGGCGAAGAGCGGGAGCCGGTGTTCCGCGGCCCAGCGCCGGTTGCCGTCAAGAATCACCGCCACATGCCTCGGCGCACCCTGCGAGTCCGCTGTGTGTCGAGGGGCCGGGACGGGCTGGGGCACGTCCGTGACATTCACGTCGGCCTCCCCGCTCAATTCGCTTGGACAAGCGGGTTGCGGCGGAGCTTCCTGGGAGTGAGAAGGTGCCGGCCTTCTCGTCGGCGGCGACGGTCCGGAGTTCCGCGTAGCCGCACTGTGCCAACCGCTGGGGGACCCGCTGGACCAGAGGATGCGACCGTGCCGCCTAAGCCCCCGGTCAGGCCGGAGGGCAGGCCGCCGACTCCCCTTCGATTCCGTGCCATGGCATCCTCCCTCGGTCCTCTGGCGGATTTGGCCGCTCCTTTTATGACGACACACCGCGCCCTGCCAGTCCAGGTGCGCAACGCCCCGGCCGGGGGCATTCGGCAATCATGCGGAGTACGCCAGGGGCGTACGGCATGCCGCCCCGCCCATCACTGACGACTGCGCTGGGGTGTCGGCTCGCGCCAGGCGCAGGGACGACGCGGAGTCGCGGAACGAGCGACCGCGCAGAGCCGGGTCGTGCACACGGATGGCATCCGGGACCGCGCCTGGATCCGTGTGGTGTCAGGGAGTACCGGCGCGCTTCCCCCGGCCGGTGAGTGCGCCCGCCGAGCACATCCCGGCTGCCGGACGGGGCATGCGAGCCTCGGGGGGCGTACTCCGTCGCCGGAGGCCCGTCTGCGGGCACTGTGGCCGCAGGTGCTGCGCGGTCTGCGACGGCAGCGCGCCACCCTGGCTCCGGACACCGGCACCCCAAGGTCGATCCACGTCGCCGGTCCCCCGCCGGTGGCCGCGCTCGTCGCCGACGCCTTCGGCCTGGCGGCGGCGCGGACGCGTCTGCGCCTGCGCCTGCGCCTGCGGAAGCATCCGCGGGAGGCGGGAAGCTGCCCGGCCGTGCGCCTCTGCTCATGAGCGCCCGATGCCGGGTGCACGAGCCGGGCGGTGGCTGGGCGCGCGGTGTCCTTTCGGACGGAGGGCCGCGCGGAATCGCGGGCGGGGGTGGGCGGGCGCACGCCGCTGCCGGGCGCCGTGCGCCTCCCCGTCCCCTTCGCGCTCCGTCGGGTGCGGGGTTGTGAGCCGACGGCGAGGTGCCGTGCACTGGAGGTGACCGGAAGAGAGTCAGAGCAGGGAGTACCCGCCCCCGATGCACGGGTGGGCCGTATCGCCGGTTCCGGCGCGGGTCGTGCGCAGGGGAGGGTCTGTGGGCGGTGGCCGCACACGGCATGTCGCGCGTGTGGTGGGGCGGCTGCTGGCCGAGCAGGTCCGCGTCCGCCGGGCGAAGCCGGGGGAAGACGCCGAGGGCCAGGCGCGGGCCGTCCGGGAGGCGCTGCAGGAGCTGGGTCCGTTCTACATCAAGGTGGGGCAGATGCTCTCCACCCGGCCGGACTTCGTGCCGCCGGCTGTGCTGGAGGAGCTGGGGCAGTTGCACGACCAGGTCACCCCCGCGCCGTTCAGCACGTTCGAGCCGGTGCTCGCGGCGGAATTCGGGCCACGGTGGCGGCGGCTGTTCCGGGAGATCGACACCTCGGCGCCGCTGGGCGCCGCCTCGCTGGCCCAGGTCTACCGGGCGCGGCTGGCCGACGGCACACTCGCCGCCGTCAAGGTCCAACGCCCGGGTGTGGAACACGTGATGGCCCAGGACATCAAATTGCTGCGGCGGGCCGCCCGCCTCCTGGCGCGGGCCGCTCCCCGGTTCACAGCCGTGGTGGACGTGTCCGCCATGCTGGGCGTGCTGTTCGAGGCCATGGAGGCGGAGACGGATTTCCGGGTGGAGGCCGGCCACATGCGCCGGGCCCGGGAGCTGTGCGAGGAGTTCGCGTGCCTGTCCGTGCCCCGGGTGCTGCTGCCGCCGACCCGGCGGGTGCTGGTGCAGGCGCTGGCCCCGGGCGTGTCGATCCGCGACGCCGACCCGGGCGCGTTCACCACCGCCCAGCGCACCGGCATCGGCCGGGACCTGATGGCGTTCATGTACCGCGGCTACTTCCTCGACCGGTTCTTCCACGCGGACCCGCACCCGGGCAACATCTTCGTCGCCCCGGGCGAGCCCGCGCATCTGATCGACTGGGGCATGGTGGGCCGTATGGAGAGCGGTACCAGCCGGCACCTGGTGCTGGCCCTGCTCAACCTCGCGGCCAATGACGGCGCGGGCCTGGCCGCGACGTGGATCGACATGGGGACCGCCACGACCTGGGCCGACGTCGCCGGGTTCCGCTCCGACATCAGCCTGCTCGTCCCGAAGATCGCCTCCGTCACGCTGGAGGAACTCAACTTCGGCGTCACCCTGACCGCCGTCCTCGCCCACGCCACCCGCCGCGGCATCCGCACCAGCCCAGTCATCTCCCTGCTGGGAAAGTCCTTCGCCAACCTCGAGGGATCCATCCGCTACCTGTGCCCGGAGCTGTCCGTCACCGAGGTCTTCGCCGAGAACCTGCGCACCATCATCTTCGGCCTCGCCCGCGAGACCCTCTCCGAACAACAGGCCGCCCGCACCGCCCTCGATCTCATGATCGCCGCACCGGGGGCTCTCCAGCAGACCCGGGGAATTCTCCGCGCCTTCGCCGAGCAGGACATCACTGTCCACGCCAAGGTGGCCGGTGAGGACGACCGGCGGAAGAAGGCCACGGACGCCGGGTCCTGGCCCCTCTGGACCGCCCTCGCTCTCGTCGGCTACCTCGCACGCGGCAGGAGAGGATGACCTGGCAACGTCGCTTTGCCTTGCCACTGCCCTCCGGAGCCGGCAGTACCGCGCCCGCGTCGTTGTCGCGGCCCCCGGAGCGCAGGGCAGGTGACGAGCGTGCGGAGCCGACCGCGTCGCTGACACCCGTAACAGCTTCCCCGGGACGTGACCAGACGGCACTCCCGCCGCGCACGCCGCCGGAGATCTGCCGTACGCGCCTGATGCGCTTGCGCGCCGCCCGGTGGGGGTTGTCGGCGAGGGCCGGCGTGCCGTGCACTGGAAGGGAGGAGCCGGGTGGCAGGGGCCGGCCCCGTGCTGAGAGCCGGCGTGCGCTCCCGAGCGGTCACGGACGCAGGGGTTCGCCGGGCGGCTGTACCGACGTGGTGGAAGGGGATGTGGCCCGTGGCCGCGCTCGTTCGCACGGGTGCCGGGACGGCTGTCCAGGGGCAGGCCCCGGGGCAGCGGTGCCCGGAGCCGCCGGCGCCCCGGGCCGCGCCCTGCGGGCGTACGGCGCTGCTTTCCGGACACGGCCCATGCCTCCAAGCGGCCGAAGCCGCCGCGCCGTCCGGCGGACGGGAGCGACGGCCGTCGGCCCCGGGCGTCCTCCCTCGCCGCCCACACCCCGACTGAGTCCCGCGCCCGAAGCGGCAGAAGGACGTGAGCCCGGCACACACCGCCCGCCCGATCCCGCCCGCCACGAAGGGTAAGGCCCTTGCTGTCGCGTCCCCGCGGTCTCTTCTTCTGGCTGGTCGTGATCATCGTCCTGTTCTTCATCGCGACGGCTCCCGTCGCCACGGCCCACGCGATCCTGGCCGTCTGGCGGGCGGCCATCACTCTCTTCACCGGACTGAAGACGTTCATGAGCGTGCTCAGCTCCTCAGGTGACGGCAGGTAGCCGACTCGGTACCCGCCCTCGGCCCTGCCCCATGCCCCGCGGCCGGGCAAAGGCCCGCTACCCCCTCGCAACGAGGAGGCCGAAGAGCCGTCCCGAGCAAAGGAGTTCCCTGGTGCCGTTTCGCCGCAACGTTTTACGACGCATGCTCACCGCCATGTCCCTGGCGACGGTTACCGGATGCGCCTCGTTCAGCACCACGTACGTCGAGCCCGTCCCGCAGCGGCCGCCCGCGGTCCCGTCACCGGCACCCGGCAGGAGCGGTCCGGCCATGCCGATGGCCTCCGCCGCGTCGCCCTCCCGGACCGCAGTTGTCCCGTCCCCTGGCGCGACGCGACGGGACCCACCGCCCGCCACCGCGCCCGCCCCGGCACGCGACGCCCCGCCGACGCCCTCGGCGAACAGCCAGGACGCCCTCTCCCCGCGCTCCGTCACACCACCGAGCCTGCCACCCGGCGCCACCGCGGGCGGCGAGATCCCACCGGACCGCAGTGGTGCGCGGGACGAACCGTCGCCCGCCGTCGACCCCACGTCGCCGTGCCACCGCCGGCCGCTCCCGGGCGACGTGCCGCCGGACGACGCCACATCGTTCGGCCGGCCCGTGGCCGTATGCGACGGCACGCCGCTCACCTCCCGCTCCCCCTCCCCCGGTGCCGGACCGGTGGAACACGGCTTGCCGGACGGCGCCGCCGACAGCTGCCCGTAACGCCGCCTCAGCCGCGCCCGGGCGCCAGAAGGGTGGCAATCGTCGCGGACGGCACGGCCCCGTGCCCGAAGGGGGCGAGTTTCCAGGAAAGCGCTGCGCCGAGGACGGTGGCCAGGACCTGGTAGGTGCAGTCCTGGTCCGTGGCCGCGTCCCGCGCCCGAAAAGTGGCGCCTGCGCGGATGTCATCCGCCAGCTCGCCGAGCGAGACGGGCCGGTGGGCAGTGGTGTCGTGCAGCGAGCCGTCGTGGTGGCGGCTCAGCTCACGAGCCTCCCGGGCCGGCCCGGGCGGCTCGCGGCGCGGCGCGGTATCGCGCATCAACGCACCCGGGCCCGTCAGGTCCGGGGGCTCTTGTCGGCCGCCACCTGCCGGGTGCCCGCGTGGCCGGTACGGGCGGGCGGCCGGTGGTCGTCGTCCTCGTCGGGCCGGACAGCGTTGCTCGCCGCCTTGCGCAGGTCGTACTCCAGATCGCGTGCCCGGTCCAGACACTCGTCGGTGAAGTCCTTCGCGTCATCGAGGACGTCGCCGATGAAACGGATGAGGCCGCTTCGGCGGCGGCCCTTCGAGCGGGTGGTCATGACTGGCCCCTTCTTCTGCGCCGGCTCTTCCCGGCCGGCACGCGCGGGCAGGGGGGCCGTGCCCACGCGGCACTCTCGCGAACGGGCTCGGCCACTCCTTTCATAACGACATGCGCCACCCCTCCCGTCCAGACGCGCACCGGCCCGTCCGGCGGCACTCGGACACCGCGAGAAGGCCGCGAGGGCGCACGATGTGGCTGCTCGCCCCGCTGCCTTCCGACACGCCCCGCCCCCGGTACGCACCACGCTCGTGGGCGCCTCAGTACGCCGGCACGAGGAGGCCGGGACGAGCCGGGGGCACGCACGGCGGCATGCGGGATTCCGCCTACTGCCCGGCAGACGCCCGGCAGGTCAGGTCCTTGGCCGGGAGCCTGCCCGTGGTCAGGTAGACCGTGGCGCTCCTGTCCGCGCAGGAGTTGGTGCCGTGGACGATGTGACCCTCTCCGCCGGTGACGGTGACCATCCGGGAGCCGCGCAGGGCCCGGTGCATGGCCTGGCCGCCGGCCAGGGGTGTTACGGGGTCCCACTCGTTTTGCAGGATGAGTGCGGGGACCCTGTTGGTCACTGTGGTCCGGGGTTCGCTGCCCGGCTTCCAGAAGGCACACGGCTTGATGTGGGAGTCGAAATCGCCGGACAGCGGATACCGGGCCTTGTCGCGGATCGCGTCGCGGCGGAACTGCTCGGGGTCGCGCGGCCACGACGTGCGGGTGTCGGCGCAGAGGGCAGCCCAGACGCTCGCGGTTTCGTTGTCCGGGGGGACGTCATGGGCGGACGCCGGCCCGGAGGGGCCCGGGGTCTGCTCGGGCGTGCCGGACGGATCCGGCTTCTTGCCCTCGGCTGCCCTCTTCAGCTCGGTGATCCATGTGGCGGCCTTCTGGACGCGGGAGAACGTGGCGCGCTGGGCGCGGATGGCGTCACCGGTGAGGAGTGTCCCGCCGTAGTCGATGGGTTGGCGGTCGGCCTGGGCGATGAGGTCCCAGAACGTCGTGCCGACCTCGGTCGGGGTACGGCCCAGTTCGTACGTCGTGTGCCGCCGGGCAGCCCATTCGGTCCATCGCGTGAAGGCGGGCTCGGCCCTCTCCGCCATCGCCCGGACCATGCTCCGCCCGTACCGCGCGGGGTCGGCTGCGCTGTCCAGCACGAATCGGTCGGTTCGCCGGGGGAACATCTGCGTGTAGACGGCGCCGAGGTAGGTTCCGTAGGAGTCTTCCCGGCGGCCCTGCGCCGGATGGTCGCCGCCCGCCCGCTGGACGGTGCCCGGGCGTTGCCGAAGGCGGCGCTGACGGAGCGGGAGGAGGAGGTGCTGCGGTCGATGGCCACGGGGCTGTCCAACCCGGAGATCGCCCTGTCGCTCAGGGTGAGCCTGGAGACGGTGAAGACGCACGTCGGGAACGTGCTGACCAAGCTCGGCGCGCAGAACCGGACCCACGCGGTGGTGATCGCGTACGAATCGGGTCTGGTGGTGCCGGGGTTCACCGGCTGACGTGACAACCGGCTCGCGTGATCGCCACCGATCCGGGCACCGCCGCCCGGCCGGGGGGCTTCGTTCTGGAGCCTCAATGGCTCAGCAGGTCCCCTCAATGGCTCAGCACGTCCTCGGCAAGCCGGACCATTGGTACAGTGCCAAGCCGGGAACGATGACCAGAAGGAGGCCGTCGGCTCATGGCGGTGGACGCGCTGGACGCCAAGATCTTGCGGTTGTTGCTGGAGCAGCCCCGGACGAGCGTGCGGGAGTACGCGCGCGTGCTGGGCATCGCGCGCGGCACGCTGCAGGCCCGGCTCGACCGGCTGGAGCGCGAGGGCGTGATCACCGGCACCGGACCGCGGCTGTCCCCCGCGGCGCTCGGTCATCCCATGCTGGCGTTCGTCCACATAGAGGTCACCCAGGGTCATCTGGACACGGTGGCGAACGCGCTCACCGAGGTGCCGGAGATCATCGAGGCGTTCTCGATCACCGGGGGCGGGGATCTGATGACCCGGGTCGTCGCGCGCGACGCGGCGCACCTGGAGGACGTGATCCAGCTGCTGGTCCAGCTGCCCGGGGTGGTGCGCACGCGTACCGAGGTGGTGCTGCGCGAGCGCGTGCCCTACCGGATGGTGCCGTTGGTGGAATCGGTGGGCCGGGCGGCGCACCGGTCCGCCTGACCGGGTTCTGACGGGCCGCCAATTCTGCGTAGAGGCGCCCCGATGTCTCCCCTCCCCCGCATAGGTGGGATTATCTGCTCGCTCATCTCAACAAGCGAGGACAAGGGGATGTACATGGTTGGAAATGGGGGAAGACCGGTGCGCCGGTGGGGAACGGCGCTCGTCGCGTCGACCGCGGCGATCGCCGTCGTGCTCCCGGCGACGACCGCCGAGGCCGCCGCGGGCCCCTCGGGAGTCACCGCTCAGGGCGCGTTCCTGCTCGACACCGGCAAGAACAGCCGGCTGTGGTCCAAGGACGCCGACACCAAGCGCCAGATGGCCAGCACCACCAAGGTCATGACGGCGACCGTCGTCCTGGACACCAGTGGCGTCAACCTCAACAAGCTGGTCACCATCAAGCAGTCCTACCGTGACTACGTCGCGCGTAACGGCGCGAGCACGGCGGACCTGCGCGTGGGTGACAAGCTGACGGTGCGGCAGCTGCTGTACGGCCTGATGCTGCCCTCCGGGTGCGACGCCGCGTACGCGCTCGCCGACTCCTTCGGCAGCGGCAGCACCGAGGCCGCGCGCACGAAGTCGTTCATCGGCAAGATGAACAAGAAGGCCGCCGCCCTTGGTATGAAGAACACCAAGTACGACTCCTTCGACGGCATATCGGCGGCCGGCGCCAATTACACGACGCCGCGCGACACGGCGAAGCTGGCCGGCCACGCGATGGCCAACAGCACGTTCGGCACGGTCGTCAAGTCGACCAGCACCCAGCAGAAGGCCGCGAACATCAATCGCACCTACTACTGGGACAACACGAACAAGCTGCTCGGCTCGTACAAGGGCGCGATAGGTATCAAGACCGGCACGGGCTCCGTGGCCGGGCCGTGCCTGGTGTTCGCCGCCCAGCGAAACGGTCGCACGGTCGTGGGCGTCATCCTCAACGATGCCAACCGCTACGCGGACGCCACGAAGATGCTCGACTGGGCCTTCAACACCAAGACCCCGGTGAAGCTGCGCCAGCTGCCGGCGTCGGCCCAGAAGGACTGACACCCGGCTGACGTGGGGTGACCGGCCGCCGGGCAGCCGGTCGACAAGCGTCAGCCGAGAAAGGTCAGCCGCACCTGGCGGTCCGGGTTGTCCCGGTTGGTATCCACGAGACACACGGACTGCCAGGTGCCCAGCTCCAGCCTTCCGCCGAGGACGGGCAGCGTCGCGTGCGGCGGCACGAGCGCCGGAAGGACATGGTCCCTGCCGTGGCCGGGGCTCCCGTGCCGGTGCCGCCAGCGGTCGTCGGCCGGCAGCAGATCCCGCAGCGCGGCGAGCAGGTCGTCGTCACTGCCCGCGCCCGTCTCCAGCACGGCGACTCCGGCAGTGGCGTGCGGGACGAAAACATTGAGCAGGCCGTCACGGCCCGCGGCCACGGCGTCCAGGAACTCCTCGCAGTCGCGGGTGAGGTCGTACACGGTCTCCGAAGAGCCGGTGGAGACGTCGAGGACATGCGTACGGAACGTTTCGGTCATGCCTCCATCTTGCCCGCCGACAACGCCCGCGACCCGGTCGGGCAGGGGTGGCGGCAGCGGGAGCGGCCGGACAGCAGCGGGAAGGGAACGCGTACCGCCACTGTTAGTGGAATCGTGAACGAAACTGTGGCGCGTGAGGTCGAGGTCGTCGTGGTGGGCGCCGGGCAGGCGGGCCTGTCCGGGGCGTACCACCTGCGCCGGGCGGGCTACGAGCCGGACCGGGACTTCGTCGTCCTTGATCATTCGCCCCGCCCGGGCGGTGCCTGGCAGTTCCGCTGGCCGTCGCTGACCTACGGCAAGGTGCACGGCATGCACGCGCTGCCGGGCAGGGAGCTGACGGGGGCGGACGACTCCCGGCCCTCCTCCGAGGTGATCGGCGGGTACTTCGCGGAGTACGAGGACGCCTTCGATCTGCGCGTGCGCCGCCCGGTCGAGGTGAGCGCGGTGCGTGCGGGGCCGCGGGGGCGGCTGCGGGTCGAGACGTCGGAGGGCGTGTGGGCACCGCGGGCCCTGATCAACGCGACCGGCACCTGGGACCGCCCGTTCTGGCCCCGCTACCCCGGCCAGGAGACCTTCCGCGGCCGGCAGCTGCACACGGCCGACTACCCGGGGCCGGACACCTTCGCCGGACAGCGGGTCGTGGTCGTCGGCGGCGGCACGTCGGCTGTGCAGCATCTGATGGAGATCGCCGAGGTGGCGGCGGAGACGACCTGGGTGACCCGGCGCCCTCCGCTCTTCCGCGCGGGCCCCTTCGACGAGGCACGCGGGCGGGAGGCGGTCGCACGGGTCGAGGAACGGGTACGGCGGGGACTGCCGCCGGCGAGTGTGGTGTCCGTGACCGGGCTGCCCATGACGGCGGCCATGGAACGGGCCCGGGCCGCGGGCGTGCTCGACCGGCTGCCGATGTTCGACCGTGTCACCCCCACCGGTGTGACATGGGCCGACGGCCGCGGTATCGCCGCCGACGTCATTCTCTGGGCCACCGGCTTCCGCGCCGCCGTCGGCCACCTGGCACCGCTCGGGCTGCGCGAGCCGGGCGGCGGCATCCGCCTCGTGGGCACCCGGGCGGCCCGCGACCCCCGCGTGCACCTGGTCGGCTACGGGCCTTCGGCCAGCACCATCGGCGCCAACCGGGCGGGCCGGGAGGCCGTACGGGAGATCCGGTCACTGCTGGCCGGATCCGGTGACGAACCGGCCGGCGCACCGGCCGACCGCCACGTCGACCACCCTGGCGGCCCTTCACAGCACTCGCTCGCTGCGGCAGTATGAGCCGCGCGAGGAGGAATCATGCGCGTGGGGCTGTTCGTCACCTGTGTCAATGACACGCTCTACCCGCGCACCGGCCAGGCCGTCGTCACCCTGCTGGAGCGCCTCGGCGTCCGGGTCGACTTCCCCATGGCACAGAGCTGCTGTGGCCAGCCCCAGTTCAACACGGGTTACCGCCACCTGGCGGAGCCCCTGGTACGCCGCTACGCCGCTGCCTTCGCGGGCTTCGACCACGTGGTCACCCCCTCCGGTTCCTGTGCGGCGATGATCCGCGACAACTACCCGCGGATCGCCGCGAAGGCGGCCGCCGAGGGGCGCGGTGACGTGATGTCCAAGGTGGCGGCCGCAGCGGCCAAGACGTACGAACTGACCGAATTCCTGGTGGACGTCCTGGGGGTGACGGACGTCGGGGCGTACTTCCCCCACACCGTCACCTACCACCCCACCTGTCACGGGCTGCGGGTGCTGGGTCTCGGTGACCGCCCGCTACGGCTACTGGAGAAGGTGCGGGGGATCGAACTGCGGGAGCCCGCCGGGGCCGAGGAGTGCTGTGGCTTCGGTGGCACCTTCGCCGTCAAGAACCCCGCCGTGTCCGCCGCGATGGGTGCCGACAAGGCCCGCGCGCTGGCGGGGACCGGTGCGGCGGCCGTGTGCGCGGTCGACAATTCCTGTCTTCTGCACATCGGCGGCACACTCGCCCGCGCCGGCTCCGCCGTCCGCACCGTGCACATCGCGGAGATCCTCGCCGGCACGGAAGGCAGCGCCCTGTGAGCCGTTCCGGAGGCCCGGCGGGCGGCTCCGCCCCCACGACGTACCTCGGCATGCCCGCGTTCCCCCGGGCCGCCGCCGTCTCCACCCGTGACAGCGCACTGCGCGCCAATCTCCGCCACGCGACGCACACCATCCGCGCCAAGCGCGCCGCGGCCGTCGCCGAGCTGGAGGACTGGGAGCGGCTGCGTGCCGCCGGAGCCGCCATCAAGGACCGCACCCTGCGGCATCTCGACCACTACCTGGTGCGGTTGGAGGAGAACGTGACCCGGGCCGGGGGCACCGTCCACTGGGCGGCCGACGCCGCCGAGGCGAACCGCATCGTCACCGACCTCGTGCGGGCCACCGGCGAGCGCGAGGTCGTCAAGGTCAAGTCCATGGTCACCCAGGAGACCGGCCTCAACGCGGCCCTCGCCGACGCCGGGATCCGGGCGTACGAGACCGACCTCGCCGAGCTGATCGTCCAGCTCGGCGACGATTTGCCCTCGCACATCCTGGTCCCCGCCATCCACCGGAACCGCGGCGAGATCCGTGACATCTTCCGTGACCGGATGGCGCGGTGGGGGCGCCCGGCGCCGGAAGGGCTGACAGACCGTCCCGCCGATCTCGCCGAGGCCGCCCGGCTGCATCTGCGCGAGAAGTTCCTGAACGCCAAGGTCGCGATCTCCGGGGCCAATTTCATGGTGGCCGAGACCGGCACCCTCGTCGTCGTGGAATCCGAGGGCAACGGCCGGATGTGCCTCACCCTCCCCGAGACCCTGATCTCGGTGGTCGGCATCGAGAAGACCGTGCCGACCTGGCAGGACCTGGAGGTCTTCCTCCAACTGCTCCCCCGCTCCTCGACCGCCGAACGCATGAACCCGTACACCTCGATGTGGACGGGCACCACCGCGGAGGACGGTCCACGCGCCTTCCATCTGGTGCTGCTCGACAACGGCCGGACCGACACGCTCGCCGACCGGACCGGCCGCCAGGCGCTGCGCTGCATCCGCTGCTCGGCCTGTCTGAACGTCTGCCCCGTGTACGAGCGGGCCGGCGGGCACGCGTACGGCTCGCCCTACCCCGGACCGATCGGCGCGATCCTCACACCGCAGTTGCGCGGCCTGGCCTCCCCGCTGGAGGAGTCCCTTCCCTACGCCTCCTCCCTGTGCGGTGCCTGTTACGAGGTCTGCCCGGTCGCCATCGACATCCCGGAGGTCCTGGTCCATCTGCGCGAGCGGGTCGTGGAGGGCGGCGAGGTGACCGTCCGGGGCACGAGGACCGTCATCCGGCCGGCCAAGCGGCACGCCGCCGAGCGTGCGCTGATGCGCACCGCCGGCTGGGTCCTCGATCATCCCGCCGCGCTCCGCGACGGTCAGCGTCTCGCCGCCCGCACCCGCCGCTTCCACCCGCGCCGGCTGCCCGGGCCGGGCCGTGCCTGGACCGACAGCCGGGAGCTGCCCGAGATGCCCGCCGAGTCGTTCCGCGACTGGTGGGCCCGCACCCGCGGCGGACCGGCGCTCAACCCGCCCCCGGGACACGTGTCATGAGTGCCGTTCCGGGCGGTGCCGGCGGCGGCGCGAGCCGGGAACGCGTCCTGGGACGCATCCGGCGCGCGCTGACGGACGTACCGCGCCACGAGCGCCCGCGCGACCACCGCGTCGTCCGCGACTACCTCCGCGCACACGGTGAGCGGACCCCCGCCGAATCCGTCGACCTCCTCGCCGGGAACCTCGCGGATTACCGCGCCGTCGTGCACCGCACGGACCCGGCCGGACTGCCGCCCCTGGTGGGACGGTTGCTCACCGCGCGGGGCAGCCGCCGTGTGGTCGTACCGGCCGGACTGCCGGGCGGGTGGCTCGCCGAAGCACACGTGGAAGCGGTGCCCGACTCCGCGGCCCTGACGGCGCGGGAGCTGGACACCGTGGACAGCGTCGTCACCGGCTGCGCGCTGGCCATCGCCGAGACCGGCACGGTGGTCCTCGACGCGGGCCCGGACCAGGGCCGCCGCCGCGTCTCGCTCGTGCCCGACCACCATGTGTGCGTGGTGCGGATCGCCGACCAGGTCGTGGACTCGGTGCCGCAGGCCCTGGAGAGGCTGGTTCCCACGCGGCCGCTGACCTGGATCTCGGGTCCGTCCGCGACCAGCGACATCGAACTCGAGCGGGTCGAAGGCGTCCACGGACCGCGCACCCTGGAAGTGATCCTGGTGGACGGCGACCCACGGCCGATGTGACCTCCGCTCCTCCGCCGGACGCGGGGCCGGTCATATGATCAATTGCGATAAAGGAGGAGTGATGGAACTGCCCCTGCACGGCATCACCGTCGTCGCCCTCGAGCAGGCCGTCGCCGCGCCTTTCGCCACCCGTCAGCTCGCGGATCTGGGCGCGCGCGTGATCAAGATCGAACGCCCGGGGCCTGGTGACTTCGCCCGTGGCTACGACCGAAGCGTCAAGGGGCTCTCCGCCTACTTCGTCTGGGTCAACCGAGGCAAGGAGAGCGTCGCCCTCGACCTCAAGGACCCCACGGACCGGTCGCTGCTCGACCGCGTTCTGGCCCGCGCCGACGTGTTCGTCCAGAACCTCGGACCCGGGGCGGCCGACCGGCTGGGCCTCGGTGCCGAGACGCTCCGCGCCCGTGATCCGCGCCTGATCACCTGCGATCTCTCCGGATACGGCCCCGACGGCCCCTACCGCGACAAGAAGGCCTACGACCTGCTCGTCCAGTGCGAGGCCGGGCTGGTGTCGATCACCGGCGGCCCCGACGCCCCGGCCCGTCCGGGCATATCCATCGCCGACATCGCCGGTGGGATGTACGCCTACACGGGCATACTGACCGCCCTGTACGAACGCGAGCGCACCGGCCGGGGTTCGGCGCTGTCGGTCTCCCTGTTCGACGCGCTCGCCGAGTGGATGGGGCACCCGTACTTCGCCCAGGCTTACGGAGGCGCGCCCCTCACCCGCAGCGGAGCCCGCCACCCGTCCATCTCCCCCTACGGGCACTACGCGTGCGGGGACGGCGCCCGCGTGTTCCTGAGTGTGCAGAACGACCGGGAGTGGGTGGCCCTGTGTACACAGGTGCTGCGACAGCCCGAACTCGTCCGCGACCCGCGCTTCGCCGACAATCCGCTGCGCCGGGCGCATGACGACGAGCTGACGGCCGTCATGGAGACGGCCTTCGCCTGTCATACGGCGGACGGTCTCCTCGCGCTCCTCGACGGCGCGGGCATCGCCAACGCCCGCCTGCGAACCGTCGGGGAGTTCGCCGACCATCCACAGCTGACGGCGCGTCAGCGCTGGCGTTACTTCGGCTCGCCCGCGGGACCGCTGCGCGGTCTGCTACCGCCCGTCGAGGTGCGGGGCAGGGAAGCGGCCATGGGTGCGGTGCCCGCCGCCGGGGAGCATACGGCCGCGATCCGGGCCGAGTTCCCGGCTTCCCCGGAGCCGGGCCCGCGGTAGCGGCACACGCCGTCTCCGGCACCCCGACGACCGCGGCTACCGGTTGACGGCGGGAGCCGTCGGCCCGGGATCGCGCCGGGAGGGGTCAGACCCTTGCCGTGAGCCGTGTGTCGCGCCGGACGAGCGCGGCGTACTGGCCCGCGTCCGCGAGGAGTTCCTGATGGGTGCCGCGCTCGGTGATACGGCCACCGTCGAGGACGACGATCAGGTCGGCGTCGCGGACCGTGGACAGCCGGTGCGCGATGGTGATCGTCGTCCGCCCCTTGGACAAGGCGTCGAGGGCCTCCTGCACGGCGTGCTCGGTCCGGGTGTCCAGCGCGCTGGTCGCCTCGTCCAGCACCAGCACGGGCGGATCACGCAGAATGGTGCGGGCTATGGCCAGGCGCTGCTTCTCGCCGCCGGAGAACCGATAGCCGCGTTCTCCCACGACCGTGTCGTAGCCCTCGGGCAGGGAGGCGATGTGGTCGTGGATCTGGGCCGCCCGCGCGGCGTCCCTGATCTCGTCGTCCGTCGCGTCGGGCTTGGCGAAGCGGAGATTGTCGGCGACGGAAGCGTGGAAGAGGTAGGTCTCCTGCGAGACCACCCCCACCGCGCGGGCGAGCGTGTCGAAGTCGAGATCGCGGACGTCGACGCCGTCGATCAGCACCCGGCCGCCGGTGACGTCGTAGAGGCGGGGGACGAGATAACTGAGCGTGCTCTTGCCCGAACCGGTCGGCCCCACCACGGCCAGGCTGCTGCCGGCCGGGACGGTCAGGTCGATGCCCGAGAGCGTCTCGGCCGACGGGTCGTAGGAGAAGGAGACGGAGTCGAAGCGGACCTCGCCGCGGATCTTCTCCAGCCGCACCGGCTTCTCGGGCTCGGCGATGTCCACCGGAAGGTCGAGGTACTCGAAGATGCGGTGGAAGAGGGCCAGGGAGACCTGCATCTGCACACCGGTGGACAGCAGGCTGACCGTGGGGCGGAAAAGCCCCTGCTGGAGGGAGACGAAGGCGACCAGCGTACCGATCGAGATGTCGGGCCCGCCCGTCCGCAGGGCCATTCCGGCGGTCCAGTAGATGACGGCGGGCATGGCGGCCATGATGATGCCGATGACGGACATCTTCCACCGCCCGGCCATGTTCGCCCGTACTTCAAGCCCGACCAGTCGCTCGGATTCCTTCTCGAAGTCCCTGGTCAGGGAATCGGCTCGGCCCATCGTGCGACCGAGCAGGATCCCGCTGACGGACAGCGATTCCGTGACCATGGCGGCCATGACCGCCATCTGCTTCTGCCGCTGGGAGGTGATCTTCTTGCGCTCCCGGCCGACGCGACGGCTGATCCATACGAACGCCGGCAGGAGGAGGAGCGAGACGACGGTCAGGCGCCAGTCCAGGGCGAGCATCGCCACGACCGTGGCGATCACGCTGGTGAGGTTGGAGACCAGGGACGTGGCGGTGGACGTCACGGTCGCCTGCATGCCACCGATGTCATTGGCGATGCGGGACTGCACCTCGCCGGTGCGGGTCTTGGTGAAGAAGGCGAGCGGCATGCTCTGGAGCCGGCCGTAGACCGCGCTCCGCAGATCGTGCATGACGCGCTGGCCGACCGTGGTGGAGATGAGGGTCTGCAGAACGCCGAACACGCTGTTCACGACCGCCGTGGCGATCATGCCGAGGGCCAGCAGGCTCAGCAGACCGGTGCGGCCGTCGGGGATGGCGACGTCGAGGACCTCCCGCAGCAGGAACGGGGAGGCCACCGAGACGAGTGAGGAAGCGGCGACGAGCAGCCCGACAAGGGCGAGGCGGCCGCGATAGGGGCGGAAGAGGCGGAGGATGCGGCGCAGTTGCGCGGGTTGCTCCGGGTCCGCGGGTGGGGGCGTCCAGTCCGGTTCGTCGTGACGCATGGGCTCCTTCAGAGAGGTCGGGACAGCGAGGAGGGCGGGACAGCGGAGGGGAATCCACTCACGTTGACCGAGCATAGCTCACTGTTACCTAAGCTCACAATGACCTCTGTCCTGGTATTCTATTGATCATGACCGCTCCCGATACGTCCGGGCAACTCCCCGAGCAGCTGCTGCGCCTCACCCGTCGGCTCCACCGCGCGCAGAAGCGTTACCTCGACCCGGTCGGCATCACGCCCGCCCAGTCCCGGCTGCTCCGCACCGTCTCGCACTACGAGGAACCCCCGCGCATGGCGGATCTGGCGCAGCGCCTCGAAGTCGTACCCCGGGCGGTCACCACGCTGGTCGACGCGCTGGAGGCCAACGGCACGGTGCGGCGGGTGCCGGACCCTTCCAATCGCCGGGTCATCCGGATCGAGATCACCGACCAGGGCCGTTCGACGCTGCGCGCGCTGCGTGAGGCGCGGCGGGCGGCCGTGGAGGACATACTCGCCCCGCTGAGCACCGAACAGCGGAGCGTGCTCGGCAGTCTGCTGAACGAACTGATGGCGGGTCCGGAGCGCGACTGCTGACCCTGCGCCGGACGGCCCGGCGCACGGGCCCGCCGCCCGGCGGACGAGCGGGGCGGGCCCACGGGGCGTTCGAGCCCCCGTGAACCCGCCCCCGGATGAGCGCTCAGCAGCCCTGCCGGTCCTCGGTCAGGGCTCCCTGTGCCGTGGCCAGGGTCCGGGCGTAGCAGACTCCCGGGCCGTGTAAGCGGTAGCGCTCGCGCGAGACGCCCGTCGCGTGCCGCTGCTCGCGCGGCACGTTCTGGTTGTAGGCGGCGTCACCCGTGTAGGTGTCGTCCATCCGGGACCACCCCAGGCGGCTGGTGCCACGCAGGGTGACCGTGTCCGCCCGGTCGCCCATGGTCATCACGGTGCGCAGCCGGTCCCCTGTGCCGATGGTGGTCTCGCCGTCCATGCGGTAGACGCGATGGGTCTCGGTGGTGGTCGCGGGGCCGCGTCCGGCGACCGTCACCGTTTCGTCGTCGTTCCACCGGGCCCGCAACGCGTCCGTCGTCTCACGGTCGGTCCACCGGTGGACGGAGGTGCCGGCGACCCTCCGGGCGACGGTGGTGGTCACCCGGCCGTGCGAGGTGTCCGTGTACCCCGCGACCGTGAGGGAGTGCCCGCCCTCGGAGGTCAGCCGGTGCTCCGCACCGGGCCGGTACACCGTGGTGTCGGCGAGATCCGCCGCCTTGTGTGTGGTGAGCGCACCCGTGACGCGGGTGGCCTTGGCGTCCTGCCAGACCAGGATGTTGGTCGGGGTGCTCCAGCCGCTCTGCCCCTGCGGCACCCCGGTGACCGATACGGTGACGCGGTGCGGCTTGCCGTCGTTCAGCAGGCCGGCGAAGGGCGTGAGGTCGTACTCCACGGGCCGGACGTCGAAGGCGCGCGGCCCGGGTATGACGTACCAGAGGAAGGGATTGGACCAGCCGCCGGTCCACACGGTCGGGAAGGGCGCGGCGATCCCGGCGAGCCGGCCGTCCACCGAGACCCGCACCTCGCGGTACGGGCCGTCCTCGGCCTTGCACGAGTAGGGGGCCGCGTCGGGCACGGTGAGATACCAGAACTCCTCACAGCCGCCGCCCGAGCCGGTGGCGTACACCTCGGCCACGATCCGCTCGCTGTTGAGCGGGGTGGTCAGCCGTCCTTCGTGGACGCCGCCCTCGTTGTGCGCCCCGTCCAGGGGCAGGACCTTGTCGGGGGTACGGGCCGGGCGCACACGGCCCTCGGCCGCGTAGAAGGTGAGGGTCACCTTGATCTTGATGACCCCGGTGTAGGTGTCGTTCACGAGGTTGCCGATGAGCATTTCGACGGGCTGGTCGGAACGCAGGGCCGCCGCGTAGCGGGTGACGTCCTTCTCCACGTTCCAGGCGATGCCCTCGGGTGAGGGTTCCGGTGTGGAGGTGCGCAGAACCTCCACACCACCGATGTGGAGGTAGCCCAGGCGGTCGTACTGCCGTCCGGCGACGGATCCTTCGAGCCTCAGGACGACCTTGTTCCAGCGGTCGCCGCATCCCTTGGGGGGCGTGTAGGTGCTCTTGTAGGGCGTGTAGTCGCGGAACTCGGTCTCGGCGACGGTCACTTCGCACGAGGTGGTGTCGGGGGTGGCCACGGGCGGTGTCGCGGTGACCGGGTCGTGCCAGTCGGTGCCGAACTCGGGGGGCGGTTCCGCGGCCGCGGCGGGGCTCACGCCCAACGTCAGGCCGACGGCCGCGGCACACAGCGCGAGAAGCAGTCGTCTCGGTCTCATGGGGCAGGAGTGAAGCGTGCCGTACCGCGGCGCGCCAGAGCCTCTTTGGCCTGATCCGTCGACCGCGCGGAAAACCAGTTGAATTCGGCACTCCTGGAACGCGAACCTTTCACTTCTCCCGCCTCGCCACCCCCGACCCTGGGACGTCATGCAGATACGCGACCTTCCCTATACCGATCCCGGCAGTCCGGATGTCCGATCCGGGCCGCGTTTCCTCCTCTGGCTCGGGCGCCATCAGCTGTCCGGCCAAGTGAAGGCCATGCTGTGGGGTGTTCTGCACATGGCGGCGGTGGCCGTGTTCCCCGTGGCCGTGGGCTTCGCGGTGCAGGCCGTCGTCGACCGGTCCGGCGCCCGTCTGGCGATGGCCGGCGGTCTGATGGCCCTGCTCGGGGCTCTGACCGCCCTGGGCGACACCATGCTGCACCGCACGGCCGTGACCAATTGGATCACCGCTGCGGCGCGGGTGCAGCAGCTACTGGCCCGCAAGACGGCCGAGTTGGGATCGGCGTTGACCCGACGCGTGGCAGCGGGCGAGGTCGTCGCGGTGTCGACCGGTGACGTCGAGAAGATCGGCTGGTTTGTGGAGGCCCTGTCGCGCTTCGCCTCCGCGGCGGTCACGACGGTGGCGGTGTGCGTGGCCCTGGTGGTCTACCAGCCCGCGCTCGGCGTGGTGATCGCGATCGGTGTACCCGTGCTGACCCTGGCGGTGCTGCCTCTGCTGCCGCACGCGACCAAGCGGGCCGACGAGCAGCGTGAGAAGGCGGGCCGGGCCACGGAGTTGGCGTCGGACACAGTGGCGGGGCTGCGGGTGCTGCGCGGCATCGGCGGTGAGGAGCTGTTCCTCACCCGGTACCGCCGTGCCTCGCAAGAGGTGCGCGAGGCGGCGGTGCGCAGCGCCCGGATGTGGGCGCTGATCGCGGCGGTTCAGGTGGCACTGCCGGGGCTGCTGCTGATCGCGGTGGTCTGGTACGGGGTCGGGCTGGCCCAGGACGGCCGGATCGGCGTCGGCGAGCTGGTGACGGTCTACGGCGTCGTGACGTTCCTGCTGTTCCCCCTGCGTCAGTTCGAGGAGATCGCCATGGCGTACTCCTTCTCCCGGCCGTCCGCACAGCGCGCCGCCCGGGTCCTCGCCTTGCGGCGAACCGAACCCTCGGCGCACGAAGATGCCGGGGCGGTGTTCGCCGGCGACCTGTACGACCCCACGAGCGGGCTGCTGGCTCCCGCCGGGTCGCTGACCACGGTGGTGTGCGGCGATCCGGACGTCGCCGGCCGGCTCGCCGACCGGCTGGGCGGGCATCCGGCCGAGGAGGCGGAGGGGACGCCGTCGGCGTTGCTCGGCGGGGTGGCACTGGACGGGGTGCCGCTGGAGGCGGCCCGGGCCGCGGTCCTGGTCCAGGACAAGGACCCCGTGCTGATGTCGGGGACCCTCGCGGAGTTGTTGGACGTGCCCTCTTCGGGAGCGGTCGACGCCGGCGCGGCGCTGGCCGCCGCGCAGTGCGCGGACGTGCTGGCCGCCCTCGCCCAGGTCTCGGCGGACGACTCCGGCGACCCGATGCGGACCCGGATCACCGAGCGGGGCCGCTCCCTGTCCGGCGGGCAGCGGCAGCGGTTGGCGCTGGCCCGGTCGCTGGTGACCGACCCCGAGGTGCTGGTGCTGGACGAGCCGACCTCGGCGGTCGACTCGCATACCGAGGCACGCGTCGCGGACGGGGTGCGGGAGATACGACAGGGGCGCACCACGGTGGTGTTCTCCTCCAGCCCGCTGCTGCTCGACCGGGCCGACCGGGTGGTGTTCGTCCGCGACGGCCGGGTCGCCGCGGTGGGCACGCACCGCCAACTGCTGCGGGAGCACCGCGCGTACCGCGCCGTGGTCACCCGTGAGACGGACGAAGAGCTGGGCACGGAGTTCGCGGAGCTGAAGCGGACCGAGCACATCGAGGAGTCGGCATGATCGGCGTGGCGCCACCGGCGTACGACCCGGCCGCACCGGAGTCGGCGACGACTCTGCCGGTCGGCAGGCCCGCGACGGTGCGGGCGTATGTGAGCGGTCTGCTCCGCAGGCATCGAACGGCGTTCGTCCTGTTGGTGACGGTCAACGCGATCGCGGTGATCGCCTCGATGGTGGGGCCGTATCTGCTGGGCGGGCTGGTCGAGGACCTGTCGTCGGGCGAGGAGGATCCGCACCTGGGCCGTGTCGTCTCGTTCTTCGCGGTGGCGCTGGCCGTGCAGACCCTGTTCGTGCGCATGGTGCGGCTGCGTGGGGCGGTGCTGGGCGAGCGGATGCTGGCGGATCTGCGCGAGGACTTCCTCGTGCGGTCGGTGGCGCTGCCGCCGGGGGTGCTGGAACGGGCCGGGACCGGTGACCTGTTGTCGCGGATCACCACCGACATCGACCGGCTCGCGAACGCCATGCGCGAGGCCGTGCCCCAGCTGGCGGTGGGCTTCGTGTGGGTGACGCTGCTGTTGGGCGCGCTGACGCTGACCGCGCCACCGCTCGCGCTGGGTGTGCTGGTCGCGCTGCCGGTGCTGCTCGTGGGCTGCCGCTGGTACTTCCGGCGGGCTCCCGGGGCCTACCGCTCCGAGGCCGCGGGGTATGCCGCGGTCGCGGCGTCCCTCGCGGAGACCGTGGACGCGGGGCGGACCATCGAGGCCCACCGGCTCGGTCGGCGTCGGGTCGCCCTCTCCGATCAGCGGGTTTCCGAGTGGACCCAATGGGAGCGCTACACCCTGTGGCTGCGCTCGGTCCTCTTTCCGGTGATCAATGTGACGCACGCCCTGCTGTTCGGCTCGGTGCTGATCCTCGGGGGCGTCTTCGTCCTGTGGGGCTGGATCTCGGTGGGCCAGCTGACGACGGGGGCGCTCTTCGCGCAGATGCTCATCGATCCGGTCGGACTGATCCTGCGCTGGTACGACGAGCTGCAGGTCGCCCAGGTGTCGCTGGCACGGTTGGTCGGGGTGAGGGAGATCGAGCCGGAGAGCGCGGACGAGCGGGTGAGCCCGGTGGGGCGCGACGTCAAGGCGGACGAGGTGCGCTTCGGCTACGCGGCGGGCAGCGATGTCCTGCACGGCGTGTCCCTCGATGTCCGGCCCGGCAGTCGGGTGGCTCTGGTCGGGCCGTCGGGTGCGGGCAAGTCGACCCTGGGCCGGCTGCTGGCGGGGATCTACGCGCCGCGCTCCGGTGCGGTGACCCTCGGCGGTGCCGAGCTGGCCCGGATGCCCACGGAACGGGTGCGCAGGCATGTGGCGCTGGTCAACCAGGAACATCACGTCTTCGTGGGTTCGCTGCGTGACAACCTGCTGCTGGCGCGTACGACGGCCGAGGACGGTGAGCTGTGGTCGGCTCTCGGCGCGGTGGACGCCGACGGCTGGGTGCGGGCGCTGGAGGACGGGCTCGGCACGGAGGTCGGATCGGGTGGTCTGACGCTCACCCCGGCCCAGGCGCAGCAGATCGCGCTGGCCCGGCTGGTCCTCGCCGATCCGCACACCCTGGTGCTGGACGAGGCGACTTCGCTGCTGGACCCGCGGGCTGCCCGGCATCTGGAACGGTCGCTGGCGAAGGTGCTGGAGGGCCGGACGGTGGTGGCCATCGCGCACCGGCTGCACACCGCGCACGACGCGGATGTGATCGCGGTGGCGGAGGACGGCCGGATCAGCGAGCTGGGCAGCCATGACGAGCTGGTCGCGGCCGATGGCGCGTACGCGGCTCTGTGGCGCTCCTGGCACCAGTAGCCCCCCGGTGAGGACGCGGTGCCCCGGCCATGCGGCCGGGGACCCACCGCGTCGGAGCCGGTGTCCCGGGACGCTCAGATATAGCCCAGGGCGCCCAGCCCGCCGAATCCGCCGAGCACCATGAAGGCGGGCATGAGCACCTTCATCTCCACCCAGCTGCCGGCCCGGAAGCGCATGCCCTTCGGCGGGCCGAGCGGGTACCAGCGCTTGCGGCCTATGGGGATGGGCCACAGGATCGGGCAGCCCGAGACGGTGAGCGCGTCCCCGATGTCGTGGACGAGCGCGCCGAGGATTATCGGCAGACCGAGCCACATGTATTCCTGGCCCGGGTCGCCGAACAGCCAGCCGGCGCCGTTGCCCGGCTCGTTGAGGATACCGGCGAGGATCCACGCGCTGGTCGCGCCGAGCAGCCAGACCAGGACGTCGCTGGAGGTCCGTGCCATCCGCCACAGCAGCCCTTCGACGGCGAGCACCAGGTGGACGAAGAGGATGCCGAGGACGGCCCAGCGGCCACCGGTCATCGCCAGTGCCGAGGCGCCGAGCCCTATCAGCACCGCCCACAGCCAGGTGTGGGTCAGGGTGCGGTGGCCGCCGTTGCGCCGCGGGTCGCTCTGGGTCCTGGTGGCCTTGTAGACGGCGTGCGAGAGCTTGTCGATGATCTCGCAGAGCCAGCGCGAGATCGGGCCGAACGCACGGGATATCGTCGCGGATCTGTGGTCGAGGTCGGGGGCGAGCGCCGCACCCGCGCAGATCAGGGCCCCGGCGACGAGCACCGGCCAGGGCATCGGGTGGCCGGCGCCGGCCACCGCCGCGCCCACTCCGAGCCAGGCGGCGGCTCCCGAAAGCGAGTGCGCCGGTCCCATCATGGTCGTTCCACCTCAATTGGCCCTGTGATTGACGACGTCCCGCTCTTCTGACGCCCGGTCGGCCACTCAGCGTAGCGCCCGGATGATCACCGTTCGACCGGCCGGTTCCCTGATCCGGCCCGGGGCCAGGCAGTATGGAGGCGTGACCCTTATCGATCAGATGCCGAGCAATGCCGATCCCGACGCCCTCTTCGAAGCTTTCTCGACCTGGGCCGAGGAGCGGGGCATCTCGCTGTACCCCGCGCAGGAGGAGGCGCTGATCGAGGTGGTCTCCGGGGCGAACGTGATCTTGTCTACACCGACCGGCTCGGGCAAGAGCCTCGTCGCGGCCGGCGCGCACTTCACCGCGCTCGCCAACGACCAGGTGACCTTCTACACCGCGCCGATCAAGGCCCTCGTCTCGGAGAAGTTCTTCGACCTGTGCAAGCTGTTCGGCACGGAGAACGTCGGCATGCTCACGGGTGACGCCTCGGTCAACGCGGACGCGCCCGTCATCTGCTGCACGGCCGAGGTGCTCGCCTCCATCGCCCTGCGGGACGGCAAGGACGCCGACATCGGCCAGGTCGTCATGGACGAGTTCCACTTCTACGCGGAACCGGACCGGGGCTGGGCGTGGCAGATCCCGCTGCTGGAGCTTCCGCAGGCGCAGTTCGTTCTGATGTCGGCGACGCTCGGCGACGTGTCCCGGTTCGAGGGGGACCTGACCCGGCGCACGGGCCGCCCCACCTCGGTGGTGCGATCCGCGACCCGGCCGGTGCCCCTGTCCTACGAATACCGCACGACGCCGCTGACCGAGACGCTGACCGAGTTGCTCCAGACGCGGCAGGCACCGGTGTACATCGTGCACTTCACGCAGGCGGCGGCCGTGGAGCGGGCCCAGGCGCTGATGAGCATCAACATGTGCTCGCGCGAGGAGAAGGACGAGATCGCCAAGCTGATCGGCAATTTCCGCTTCACCACCAAGTTCGGCCGGAACCTCTCGCGCTACGTGCGCCACGGAATCGGTGTGCACCACGCCGGGATGCTGCCGAAGTACCGGCGGCTGGTGGAACGGCTGGCGCAAGCGGGTCTGCTGAAGGTCATCTGCGGCACGGACACGCTCGGTGTCGGGGTCAACGTACCGATCCGCACCGTTTTGTTCACCGCGCTCACCAAGTACGACGGCCAGCGGGTGCGGACCCTGCGGGCCCGGGAGTTCCACCAGATCGCCGGGCGGGCCGGGCGGGCCGGCTTCGATACGGCCGGTCTCGTCGTGGCGCAGGCTCCCGAGCACGTGGTCGAGAACGAAAAGGCTCTGGCCAAGGCGGGTGACGACCCGAAGAAGCGCCGCAAGGTGGTCCGCAAGAAGGCTCCGGAGGGCTTCGTCAACTGGGGCGAGAACACCTTCGAGAAGCTGATCGTCTCGGAGCCCGAGCAGCTCACCTCGCGCTTCCGGGTCACGCACACGATGCTCTTGTCGGTCATCGCGCGGCCCGGCAACGCCTTCGAGGCGATGCGCCGTCTGCTGGAGGACAACCACGAGCCCCGCAGGAATCAGCTGCGGCACATCCGCCGGGCCATCGCCATCTACCGTTCGCTGCTGGACGGCGGTGTCGTCGAGCAGCTCGACCAGCCCGACGCCGAGGGCCGGATCGTGCGTCTGACGGTGGACCTGCAGTCGGATTTCGCGCTCAACCAGCCGCTGTCGACCTTCGCGCTCGCCTCCTTCGAACTCCTCGACCCCGAGTCGCCCTCGTACGCGCTGGACATGGTCTCGGTGGTCGAGTCGACGCTGGACGACCCGCGGCAGATCCTGGCGGCGCAGCAGAACAAGGCACGC
This sequence comes from Streptomyces sp. NPDC042259, assembly GCF_055582085.1. Lineage (NCBI taxonomy): Bacteria > Bacillati > Actinomycetota > Actinomycetes > Kitasatosporales > Streptomycetaceae > Streptomyces > Streptomyces sp. NPDC042259. The sequence goes on from NZ_JBVJDW010000002.1 coordinate 834,129, forward strand.
GGCGAGGCGATCGCCGTGATGAAGGCGGACGGCGTCGAGTACGAGGACCGCATGGAGCGGCTCATGGACGTCACCTACCCCAAGCCGCTGGAAGAGCTGCTGTCCCACGCCTACGACGTCTACCGTAAGAGCCACCCGTGGGTCGGGGACCACCCGCTCTCGCCGAAGTCGGTCATCCGTGACATGTACGAGCGCGCGATGACGTTCACCGAATTCACCTCTTTCTACGACCTGGCACGGACCGAGGGCATCGTGCTGCGCTACCTCGCGAGCGCCTACAAGGCGCTGGACCACACCGTCCCGGACGACCTCAAGTCCGACGACTTCGAGGACCTGATCGCCTGGCTCGGCGAGATGGTGCGGCAGGTCGACTCCAGCCTGCTGGACGAGTGGGAGCAGCTGGCGAATCCCGAGAACGAGACCGCCGAGGAGGCGCAGGAGCGCGCCGACCAGGTCAAGCCGGTCACCGCCAACGCGCGCGCGTTCCGGGTGCTGGTGCGCAACGCGATGTTCCGCCGGGTCGAGCTGGCCGCTTTGGACAAGGTCGGCGAGCTGGGCGAGATGGACGCCGAGGCCGGCTGGGACGAGGACCGCTGGGCCGAGGCCATGGACGCCTACTGGGACGAGTACGAGGACTTGGGTACCGGTCCCGACGCACGCGGTCCCAAGCTGCTGCGGATCGAGGAGAAGCCGGAGGACGGGCTGTGGCGCGTCCGTCAGACGTTCGCCGACCCGAACGGCGATCACGACTGGGGCATCTCCGCCGAGGTGGATCTCGCCGCCTCGGACGAGGAGGGCCGCGCGGTGGTACGGGTGATGGAGGTCGGTCAGCTGTAGCCTCCGAGGCGCCGCCCGCGTGGCGCGCCCCGGAAGTGAAGGAGCACCGATGTCCAGTCCCGCCGACCGGTTGGTCGATCTGCTCGACCTGGAGCAGATCGACCTGAACATCTTCCGGGGCCGGAGCCCGGACGAGTCGCTCCAACGCGTGTTCGGCGGGCAGGTGGCCGGGCAGGCGCTGGTCGCGGCCGGCCGGACCACGGACCGCGAGCGGCCCGTGCACTCCCTGCACGCGTACTTCCTGCGCCCGGGGCGGCCCGGCGTGCCCATCGTGTACCAGGTGGAGCGGGTGCGCGACGGGCGTTCCTTCACCACGCGGCGCGTGGTGGCCGTCCAACAGGGCCGTACGATCTTCAACCTCACCGCCTCCTTCCATCAGGCCGAGCCGGGTTTCGAGCATCAGGTGGCCGTGCCGGGGGTGCCCGGCCCCGAGGAGTTGCCGCGGCTCGCGGACGAGATCCGCGAGCACCTCGGGGAGCTGCCGAGCGCCCTGCGTCATATGGAACGGCGCATGGCTTTCGACATCCGGTACGTGGACCGGCTGCGCTGGACGGCACGGGAACTCTCCGCAGCGCAGCCGCGCAGTGCCGTGTGGATGCGGACGGTGGGACCGCTCGGCGACGATCCCCTCGTCCACAACTGCGCCGTCACCTACGCGAGCGACATGACGCTTCTGGACGCGGTGCGCATCCCCGTCGAGCCGCTTTGGGGGCCACGCGGCTTCGACATGGCCTCACTCGACCACGCCATGTGGTTCCACCGGCCCTTCCGCGCCGATGAGTGGTTCCTCTACCAGCAGGAGTCGCCCATCGCCACGGGCGCCAGGGGCCTTGCCCGGGGGCAGATCTTCGACCGCGAGGGCAGACTCGTCGTGTCCGTGATGCAGGAGGGGTTGTTCCGCAAGATCACCTGAAACGGTCACCCCCGAGACACCGGGCATGCGGAGCGCCTCAGGCCCGACGACGCAGCCGAGCCCACAGACCGCGTGGCCGCACGGGCCCGGCGGGCTTCTTCGCGGCGCCCGCGGCGGTCACCGCCTTCGCGTCCGCCGCGGTTTCGGCACCCGCCGCGATGTCGGTGGCCGTCATGGACACCGCGCGCGGCACCAACGGCACCGGCGGAGCGGGCCGGGGGCCTGGGGCGGGAGGGGGCCCGGCCGCGCGGGCCCGTGCCAACGCGGCGGCCAGGCGGTGGCGATGCCACTCGATCTCGTCGGGCTCCTCCGCCAGGATCACCGATTCGATCACGTCGTGAGCGGCCGTCGCGTCCGGCCTGGCGGGGACCAGGGCCGGGCGCAGGAGGGTCAGACAGGCCCGCTCGTCCTCGTCCGGCACGATGGTGGCCAGGGCTTCGGGGGTGAGCACGGACGCGGTGACCGCGGCCCGCTCCCAGGGGTCCTCGGTCTGGGCCAGCAGCTGATCGAGCCTGCGGGCACGCCAGGATCGCCCGCGACGGTCCTCGCGCTCCTCCAGCGCCGTGCGCAACGGGGCGGGGGTGCGGCCGGACAGAAGCTCGGGGTTACGGTCGGCGAAGTCGACGAGATCCGCGGCCAGGTAGTGCCAGACAACGGCTCGATACCTGTTGACATAGAAGCGCACGGGAGCGAAGCAACCGCCCCGGGCGAGCCGGCCGAAGCGGGCCGGGCTGATGCCCATCAGCTCGGCGCCCTCGGCGGTGCCGACCACCCACAACCGTGAGCGCAGTGCTTCGGGGAATCCGTCGACGCCGCGATGCCGCTCGATCTCCGCCCGGGTGACCCTGCGCCGCCGGCCGGGGCCGGACGCCACCGTCCGTACGTCTCCGAGCTGCACCGCCAGCTCGAACTCCCGCGGCTTGAGCTCCAGCTCCCGTGCCGCCCTTCCGTACGCGACGCTGTCCTCGGCCGTGCCCCGAACCTCGCACTGTCGCACCGTCATGACACCCTCCCCGCCACCGGTTCATCACTGACAGTGACGACGATAGAGGAGAGGGGTGACATCCCGTCCAGCCTGTGGATAACTTCGGTCCGGAACCCGGAGCGGGGTCGGCGTCGCAGGTCAACGGAGGCGGCCCGGGGTCTCCCCCCTGCCGTCCTGCTGCCGGGAGGCGACGCTGAGGTGTTCGCCGACACGATTGACGAGCAGCGTCATCTCATAGGCGACCTGCCCGATATCGGCATCGGCGTCACCGAGGACACACAGACAACTCCCGTCGCCGGCGGCCGTCACGAACAGCACACCTTCATCGAACTCGACCATCGTCTGACGGACCTTGCCCGCCCGGAAGTGCCGGCCGGTACCCCGCGCCAGACTGTGCAGCCCCGACGCGACAGCCGCCAGGTGCTCGGCGTCCTCCCGCGCGAGATCGGCACTCGCACCCGTCACGAGCCCGTCATTGGACAACACCAGTGCATGGCGTATTTGCTCCACGCGCTTGGTCAGGTCGTCCAGCAACCAGTCAAGTCCCTTGGCCATTGCCATAATGCCCCGCCTCCCCGTTCCGTTTTTCCCCGTAACCGCCGTGCCAGCCTTACTCACCCGCGCCCTGTCGGCAACCCGCCCTGCCCGTCGGCACGTACCTGTCGGGCAGTTGGCACAAGACGGGGACATGGCGCGGAGAATGCGCGGGGAACAGGGACAGGCCTTGCTTTTGGCGAGTTGCCGGTTCGCGTCCGTATCGACAAAGTGGGGGCGCCGGCCGACACCGCCGTCTAACCGGCGCCCTCGGCACGTGCCCCCATGCGCCGAGAGTGAGGGCATCACCGAAGGAGTCATCGCGTGAACAACGAACCGGCCCGGGTGAGGGAATTCTTCACAGCGCGCGCCGACGACTGGGACGCCCGGTTCCCCGACGACGGCCCCGCGTACGACGCGGCTGTCGCCGACCTGGGCCTGCGCGACGGCGAGACGGTGCTGGACGCCGGATGCGGCACGGGACGGGCGCTGCCGGCCCTGCGTTCGGCCGTCGGCCCGCGGGGCACGGTGCTGGGCGCGGACCTCACCCCCGCGATGCTGGCCGCGGCCGTCCGGGCCGGTCGCCGTGACCACGGCCTGCTGATGGTCGCGGATGCCGGACGGCTGCCGCTGCGCGGCGGCTTTCTCGACGCGGTCTTCGCGGCCGGGCTCCTCGCCCATCTCGCCGGCGCCACCGCGGGCCTTCGGGAATTGGCCCGGGTGGTGCGGCCGGGCGGCCGGCTCGCGCTCTTCCACCCCATCGGCCGTGCCGCGCTCGCGGCCCGCCACGGCCGCGCGCTGGCCCCGCAGGACCAGCGCGCCGAGCCGAACCTCCGCCCTCTGCTGGCGGACGGCGGCTGGGATCTCGTCTCCTACACCGACGAGGACACCCGTTTCCTCGCGCTCGCCGTCCGCGCGGGCTGACCGGAAGCCCGAACCGGCCACGGGCGCTCCGCGGGACGCGGTGCGCGGCGCGGACCGGCGCTCGGCCGGGCGGTCGCCCCCGCATGCGTCGGCGGTTCAACCCCACCACCGGCGGGCACACTTGTACGACGCAGGACAAGCCGCTCACGGGGCAGGTGATCCGCGTGTTCCATAAACTCCGCAAGCGCCGCGAAGAAGGCCGTCGGCCGTCCCCCGTGCCGCCACCCCCGAAACGGCAGCACAATCTCTTCGAGGCGGCGGCCACTTATGTGGCCGCGTGCGCCGAGAACGATCTCGACGGGAGCGCGGAGGCGGCTCGCTGGGTTTCCCCGGAGGCCCTCAGTTTCGGCGTGAACGAACTTGCCTGCCGCGCTGTCATCGCGCTCGCCCGTGAACACGACGAGTCACCGCGCACCGTGGCCCGGGCGCTTCTCGGGCTGCCCGCCCGCTGACTCCGGGCCACCTCTCGTCATGCGTCGGCGCGATGTGCGCGACGCCCGCGATCACACGCCGCGCTGTTCACCCGGCCCGTAGCGGAGCACCGACGTCGTGCATATGGCCGAGCGCCTGCCGGTAGGAGTCGACGAGCCCGGTTTCCGCGTACGGCAGACCGGCCGTCCGGCAGTACGCGCGGACGATCGGCTGGGCACGCCGGAGGTGGGGGCGCGGCATGTTCGGGAAGAGATGGTGCTCGATCTGGTAGTTCAGCCCGCCCAGGAACCAGTCGGTCACCGGGCCGCCGCGCACGTTGCGTGAGGTGAGGACCTGGCGGCGCAGGTGCCCCCACCGCGGCCCGTTCGGGTCCGGCATCTCCATGCCCTTGTGGTTGGGCGCGAAGACCATACCGAGGTGCAGCCCGAAGAGGGCGTGGTGGAGGAGCGCGAAGACGAGAGCCTTGCCGAGGGACATGGACGACAACAGCAGCGCCGCGTAACCCACCAGGTGCAGGGTGAGGAGCGTCGCCTCCACGCGTCGCTCTCCGGCCTCTTGCCGTTTGAGGTCGCGCACGCTTGAAACCTTCAGACTGATGCCTTCGAGGAGCAGCATCGGGAAGAAGAGCCGGGCCTGATGACGGGTGAGCCAGCGGGCGAAGCCTTCCCGTTGCGCGGCCTGCCGCCGGGTCCACACCAGTGCCCCGACGCCGACGTCCGGGTCCTTGTCGACGTGGTTGGGATGGGCATGGTGGCGATTGTGCTTGTCGTTCCACCAGGAGTAACTCAGTCCGAGCAGCAGGTCGGAGTGGAGCAGGCCGAGAAGGCGGTGGGTCCGCCGGGTGCCCGCTATCTGGGCGTGGCCGCTGTCGTGGCCGAGGAAGGCGGTCCGGGCGCCGAAGACCGCCATGGGAACGGCCAGGAGCAGCGTCCACCACGAATCGCCCGTGAGCACCGTCGCGGCGCAGGTGGCGGCCAGCGTCAGCGTGTTGACGGTGATGGTCAGCGCGTACCAGCCCCGCCGTCGTTCGAGGAGGCCCTCCGCGCGGATCCGGCGCAGGAGGGGGGCGAAGTCGCTGCCCGCCGCGGGTTCCGCGAGCAAGGTGCTGGCCTGGGGCATGAGGTCTCCGGAGATTTTCGACGAACGGCCGGTGAACGGCCGAGGAGGGGGGCGGGCGGACCGCGCACACTGATGACCGACCTCAGAAAACGTACGGACCGCAGGCCCCGGAGGGCCATGGAGTCACCACCCAGACCGCCCGGGGGACAACCCCCGGACAGCGCAGGGGGCTGAGCGCACCCTCGTCGGCGGCATGACGAGCGTCACAGGCCGAAGACCCTTATCGCCCACTCGCTTCCTGTACCCTCGGGCGCTCCGGAGCCCACTAGTCAAATTTGAGGAATGCGCATTCCTGTGACACCACCCTCTGCCGCCGACCCCACCGATACCGCCCGGCTGGCCCGTTGTTCGGCGGTCTTCCTCCCCGGAGACCCGCACCGCACCGGACGGGTCGCCTTCTGGCAGCCGGACGGGCCGGATGACGCTCCGCCCTCCGCCTCGGGCGTCGCCGAGGAGCTGACGATCGTCGTCCCGGACGGCGCGGGGGTGACCACCACGACCGTCCGTGTCACCACGTTGCCCGTGGCCGAGGCGCTTCCCGCCCTCACCCGCGCCCGAGCCGCGCGGGGCGGGGAGTCGGCCGCGTTCTGGGGCGCCGCGGCGGTGCTCGCACTGCAACTGGCCGCGCGCGGCCGACTGCTGCCGGGACTGACCGCGACCGATCACGACGCCTGGCGCGTCGGACCGCTCACCCAGGACGATCTGCGCCGGGTGCGCGAGTTGGCCGCCTCGATGCCCCCGGCCGCACACGCCGTGCCGGTGCCGGACAGCGACCCGCCGCTGCTGCCCGAGCCCGAGCGTCTGGTGCGTGCCTTCCTGGACGCCGTGGCCGACGGGCTGCCGCGCTCCCCCGCCGCGGCGCTGGCCGCGGGCGGTCCCGCGTTCGCCGCCCCCGCACCGCACCGGCTGCCCGAACAGCGTGCCTGGGCCGACGAGATCGCCGCCGGACACGACGCGGGCGTCCGGCTCTCCCTCCGTGTCGAGGTACTGGGCCTGACGGAGGCCGCGCCCGGAGGCGAGGAGGCCGGTGAGGAGGCCCACCCGCGGTTCCGTGCCGTCCTCCAGCTGCACAGCCTCACCGACCCGGCGCTGGTCGCGGACGCGGCCGACGTCTGGTCGGGAGACTCGCCCCTGGCCGCCTCACTCGGCCGGGGAGCCCGGATGAAGGCCCTGCTCGCCCTGCGGCGTGCCGCGCACGCCTGGCCCGCGCTCACCCCGCTGCTCTCGGTGGCGGCACCCGACGCCATCGAACTCGCCGACGAGGAGACGGGCGAACTCCTGGGCGCGGCATCGGCGGCGCTGGAGGCCGCCGGGGTCGAGGTGCACTGGCCGAGGGAGCTGGCCCGTCAGCTCACCGCGCGCGCCGTCGTCGGCCCGCCGGAAGACGCCGGCACGCGGGATGCCGATTGGTCCGGCATGCCGTCGCTGCTCTCGGCGGACGCTCTGCTCACCTTCAGCTGGCGGTTCGCCGTCGGTGACATGGAGCTGACCAAGGAGGAGCTGGACCGGCTGGCCGAGGCGAGCCGCCCGGCGGTGCGCCTGCGGGACCAGTGGGTGCTCGTCGATCCGGAGGCGGTGCGCCGCGCCCGGGAGCGACAGGACCGGAAGGTCACCCCCGTCGAGGCGCTGGGTGCCGCCCTCACCGGCCGCACCCACACCGGGGAGAGGGGCGGTGAGGACTCCGGGGAGAGCGTCGAGGTGCGGGCCACCGGCTGGCTCGCGGCCCTGCGTGACCGCATCCGCGACCCCGACTCCTGCCATGAGCCCGTCGCCCAGCCCGCCGCGCTGGCCGCCACCCTGCGCGACTACCAACTACGCGGCCTCGACTGGCTGAACCGGATGACCTCGCTCGGCCTGGGGGGCTGTCTCGCCGACGACATGGGGCTCGGCAAGACCGTCACCCTGATCGCCCTTCACCTGCACCGCCAAACCCTGCCTGGCGCGGCCGGACCGACTTTGGTGATCTGCCCGACGTCCCTGATGGGCAACTGGCAGCGGGAGATCGAGAAGTTCGCGCCCGGCACGCCCGTGCGCCGTTTCCACGGCCCGTCACGGAACCTGGACGCCCTGGCCGACGGGGAGTTCGTCCTCACCACCTACGGCACGATGCGGCTGGACGCCGCGCGCCTGGCGGAGGCCGGGTGGGGTCTGGTCGTCACCGATGAGGCACAGCACGTCAAGAATCCGTACTCCGCGACCGCCAGGCAACTGCGCACCATCGGCGCGAAGGCCCGGGTCGCTCTCTCGGGCACGCCCGTCGAGAACAACCTGTCCGAGCTGTGGGCGATCCTCGACTGGACGACGCCCGGACTCCTCGGCACGCTGGGCAGGTTCCGCCGGCGCTATGCACGGTCGGTCGAGGAGGGCGCCGATCCCGCGGCCGCCGAGCGCCTCGCGGCGCTCATCCGCCCGTTCCTGCTGCGGCGCCGCAAGTCCGATCCGGGCATCGCGCCCGAGCTTCCGCCCAAGACCGAGACGGATCACGCGGTCACGCTCACCAAGGAGCAGGCGGGACTGTACGAGGCCGTGGTGCGGGAGGTCCTCGCCGAAATCGAGGGCGCGGACGGTTTCGAGCGGCGCGGGCTGATCGTCAAGCTCCTCACGGGGCTCAAGCAGATCTGCAATCACCCGGCGCAGTTCTTGAAGGAGCACGACCTGAAGGAGGGCGGCCCGAGGATCGCGGGGCGCTCCGGCAAGGTGGAGCTGCTCGACGAACTGCTGGACACGATCCTCGCCGAGGACGCGAGTGTGCTCGTGTTCACCCAGTACGTACAGATGGCGCGGCTGCTGGAACACCACCTGGCCGCACGCGGCGTGCCGACGCAGTTCCTCCACGGCGGCACGCCCGTGCCGCGCCGCGAGGAGATGGTCCGCCGCTTCCAGGACGGTGAGGTCCCGGTCTTCCTGCTGTCGCTGAAGGCGGCCGGTACGGGGCTGAACCTCACTCGCGCCGGGCACGTCGTGCACTTCGACCGCTGGTGGAACCCGGCCGTCGAGGCGCAGGCCACCGACCGGGCCTACCGCATCGGCCAGACCCAGCCCGTGCAGGTGCACCGGCTCGTCGCCGAAGGCACGATCGAGGACCGGATCGCGCGGATGCTCACCCGCAAGCAGGCGCTCGCGGACGCGGTGCTGCACTCCGGTGAGGCGGCACTGACGGAACTCACCGATGCCGAGCTGGCTGATCTCGTCGCACTGAGGGGGACCGGACGATGACCGGGAATGACGTTCACGCGCGCGTGGAGCGCACCTTCGAGGCCCTGCCGCCCGCGCACGGACGGGGATTCGCCGACACGTGGTGGGGACAGGCGTGGCTGCGGGCGCTGGAGGACACGGCGCTGGACGGCCGGCAGGTGAAGGCGGGCCGCAGGCACGCGCGCGCGGGAGCGGTCGGCGCGGTGTCCGTACGTCCCGGACGCGTCACGGCGCTCGTCCGGGACCGGGACGGCACGCGGTACCGCTCCGATGTGGTGATCCAGCAGCTGTCCGGGGCCGACTGGGACCGGCTGTTGGATCTGGTCGCCGACCGGGCGGGGCACATCGCGGCGCTGTTGGACCGCGACATGCCGCCGCATCTCGTCGAGGACGCGGCGGCGGTGGGAGTGGATCTGCTTCCGGGCATCGGGGATCTGGAGCCCGAGTGCGCCTGCGAGGCATGGGACCACTGCCCGCACACGGTGGCGCTGTGCCTTCAGGTGGCGAGGTTGCTCGACCGGGACCCCTTCGTGCTGCTGCTGATGCGCGGGCGGGGCGAGCGTGAGCTGTTGGACGCGTTGCAGGCCCGTAGCGTCTCGCGCGCCGCGTCACGGGAGCCGCGCGAGAGCGCGGGGGTGCCCGCCGGCGTCCCGGCGAGTGAGGCGTTCGCGGCGCGGGACGTCATACCTCCCCTGCCCGACGCCCCGCCCGTGACGGATTTGGTGGGGCGCCCGCCCGTCCTCACCGGAGACACGTCCCCCGGCTCCGGCCTCGACACCGGTGCGCTGGAGTTCCTCGTCGCGGACGCGGCCGCCCGGGCCCGGCAGCTGCTGGCCGAGGCCCTGGCCCCCGGCCATGAGCGGGCGCCCGTGGCGACCGCGCTGACGGTGCGGCAGGACGCGGTACGGCTGGCCGCCTCGGGGCCGCCCGAGCGGATCACCGCCCGCCTCGCGGCGGGCTGCGGATTCGGACGGGCGGAGCTGGCCCGCGCCGCCCGGGCCTGGGGGCACGGCGGGGCCGCGGCGCTGGCCGTGCTGGAGGAGGAGTGGACACCCGGCGCGGAGGACCTCGCCCGCGCTCGTGCCCGGCTGGCGGCGGCGTGGGAGGACGACGACAAGGCACCCCGGCTGCGGGCCACGCGCAATCGGTGGACGGTGGTGGGCACCGACACCCAGCTGCGTTACGGGCGGGACGGACGGTGGTGGCCGTATCGCAAGGAAAGCGGTCGCTGGGAGCCCGCCGGGCCGTGTGACCACGATCCCGCGGCGGCCCTCGCAAGCTTGCTCACGGAAGAGTGACGAAGGAATCAAAGGAACAGAAGGGGTAGTAGTTCGTTTTCCAAGGCGATAGGGGCCAATGAAGGAGCTTCTCAGCCCCAGTGACAGAATGTGGTGATCTACCGTTCAATCACCTTCTGCACATGGAAAGGCACTTTGGGATGACTTTCGCCCTGCTGCGCCGTTACAAGCGTTCTCTTCACCGCGAGAGCGCACCGATTCCGTACGGCGCGGGGGCTCTCGACTGCGTGGTCGTCGACCCCGTGCACCTGCCCCTGCACAGAGCGGAAGTCTCCGTCCGGGACGCGAACGGCACCGAGGTGGTGCACGGGCAGACCGACCCGCACGGCCGGTTCGCCACGAACGTGGCGCCCGGCGAGTACAGCGTCGCGGTGACCGCCGACGGGTACCAGCCCGTGCGCCAGGCGTGTGCGTCGACGGAGGGCACTCGGACCGACCTCGGGACCGTGCCCATGGAACCGGCTCCCACCCCCGCCCTGCCGGCTCCGGGCGCCTGGCGCATCGACCCGGACCACACAGCGGTGCGGTTCATCGCCCGCCACATCGGGCTCGCCGAGGTGCACGGCCGGTTCAACCGGTTCCAGGGCACCCTGTGGATCGGTGAACGCATGGAGGACTCCAGCCTCGACGTCGTGATCGAGACCGCGAGCATCGACACCGGAGTCGAGCAGCGCGACGCCCACCTGCGCTCCCCCGAGTTCCTCGGTGTCGACGGATACCCGTACATGCAGTTCGTCAGCGAACGCTTCGTGCACCGGGGCGGCTCGCGGTGGGCCGTGCAGGGGGTGCTCAACCTGCACGGGGTCAGCCGGAACGTTTCGCTCGACACCCGCTACCTCGGTCTCGGCACCGGCATCATGGGCGAGACCCGTGCCGCCTGCTCGGCCGCCGCCGAACTGCACCGGGAGGATTTCACCCTGGACTGGCGGTCCATGCTCACTCGTGGCATCGCGATGATCGGAGCGACGATCAAGATCGAACTCGATATCCAGGCGGTCCCCGCGGAGTGACCCCGCGCCCTCGCCCCTCTTCGTCCCGGCAGCGGCCCGCGCGGTCCCGCCGGGGCGTCAGGAGAGCGGCCGCGTCAGCTTCCGACCGCTGCCCGAGCCGCCTTCCTCGGCGGTCAGACTGCAGGAAACGGAACGAAGGCCCAGTCGGTAGCCCGTCAGCTTCGGGTACTGCACCAGCGTGCCGCGCGCGGTACCGACGGGCTGCCTCAGGCTGCGGCCGCGCATCGGCTGCCGGCACAGCGCGGCGGCCTCGCTCTTCAGGGCGCTCTCGCTGTCGTACGTTCCCGAGAGGCTGGGCGTGGCGACCACCTCCCCGTCGTGGGGCGCGAAGCACGAGCGCTTGACCAGACGCCCTCCGGGCCCTCCGGCGGGCAGGTCGAAGCAATCCCCGGAGGCCAGCGCGAAGTAGTACGGCTTGTCGTCCGTGGGCGTCGGAACAGCGCTCCCGACCCCCCGCGCGGTCGGCACACCGAGCAGCCCGCTGGGAAAGCCGCTCGGCAGGCCCGTGGGCATCCCCGTCGGCAAGCTCGTGGGAAAGCCGCTGGGCAGCGACGGAAAATCGCTGGGGAGACTCGTGGGGAGGCCGGGGGAAGGCGAGGACGTACCGGCCGGACCGGTGGGACCTCCGGACGGCGTTCTCTTCCCCGGCTTCGTGTCGTCACCGTCCCCGATGATCAGGACCGCGCCCAGAGCCACCGCCGCGACGGCCACCAGCGCGGTCACCGCGACGGCGATCCGCTTGCCTCCGCCGCCCTCCGGCCGGGGCGGCTCCGGTGGCCAGGGCGGTCCCCCCGGACCGAATCCGCCCGGCGGAGGCCAGTACGGCGGAGGCGGCGGGCCCGGGGGCGGCCCGAGCGGGTTTCCGGGTGGCGGTCCAGGTGGGGTGGCCATACGGTCAGCGTCCCCACGCGCGCCCGCCCATGACCGCGTGGTGACCGTACCGCTACACCTTCCGCCCTGGATCGCGACATTCCACTGCGTGGCGCTCCCCACGGAATGATCCACAAACAGTACTATTTTCCGGTGACCGCCGAGATTTCCCATATACGCGTGAACGAGGCGAAGGCGAGGGCAGCACGCCTCCTCCTGGCCTTCCGGCACGGCAACCAGCAGGCGTTCGACGCCGCACTGCCGGAGACCATGACGGCCGACGAGGCCAGGGACGTCGTGTCCGCGCTCTCCTGGGTCGCCAACGAAGCCGTACGCAAGGCGTATCAGCCCGACGTCGCCGACCGGGTGCTGCGGCACCTCGTCAGACGGGCACCGGACGAAACTGGCTGGGTCGAGACGGACGAGGAGGCCGCACCGGATGTCGCAGTGCTGCTCGAGTCCGTCCGGCGCGGAGACACGGAGAGGGTGCGGGAACTCGTGCGCGCGACGCCCGACACCACCTTCGTGCTCGGCAAGCTGGTGCACGTCGTCGCGCTGCTGCTGCCGTCGGTTCCCGAGGCCCACTTCGACGAGGTGCTCAGCGAGCTGCGCGGAGAAACGCCTCCAGACCCGTCAGATCATCCGTGTTGAGGTAGTCCACGCCGGCGTCCAGCAGCTCCCGCCAGAGCCGGTCGCGGGCGGGGCCGGGCTCGTCGGGCGTGGCCCAGAAGCGCACGCGCCGGCCCGCCGCGTGGGCGGTCGCCACGATGCGCCGAAGGGCCGCCCGCTCGCGCCCGGGCATCGGCCCCTCGCCGCGCCAGCTGAAGTTCAGGCCCCAGTTGTCGCTGATGAGCGAGGTGAAGGAAGCGGGGACGCCGTCACCGAGGTCCGCGAGGCGACCGTCGTAGAAGGCGTACCGCACCCGCTCCGCCTCCATGGGGGCGCGGGCGCCCCGGTCGCCGGACACGACGGCGGTGACCGCGCCGCGCCGTACCCGGCCGTCGGCACAGACGCCGAGCATCGACCGGTAGCGGCGCAGATGTCTGGAGAGTTCGCGGTAGGTGGGGTCGCCCGCGGTCTTGATGTCGATGAGCAGTTGCAGGGAGAGGTCGTAGCCGCGGTAGACGCGACCGTGATGGGCGGCGACACGACGCAGCAGCGGGTCGAGGTAGAGCGATTCGAGCGTGCGGGCCGGGTCGAGCTCGGACGCGTCGTGCGCGACGAGGAGCCGGCCGTCCACGAGCCAGATATCGGCCTCCACGCTGCCGAATCCGTGGGAGAGCGCGTCGGCGAGCGGGCGCGGGTGCGCGTAGTCGTTGTGCGCGTGGGCCCGGCGCAGCGGCGGCTTGCCGCGTCCCGGCAGAGCGCCCAGGCCGCCTCCGGGCACGGCGGCGAGGGCGGAGGGCGCGAGGGATCCCGCGAGGGCGGTTCCGAGGGTGACGACGGCTGCGCGGCGCGTGCACGGACGCATGGTGCCTCCCGAATCTCTGGGCGGATATCGGCGGATCGCATGTACGAACAGCTGTGAGTATCGGGGCCCACAGGGCCGATGGGCAGGGAAGCGCCGAGAGTTGCCCGTGTCGACACCGCGGTGCTCCCTGTCGTTCGTTCGGGGCATGGTGAACTCCCGTGCGCCGTGGCAGAGTTGCTGGGACCTCTGGGGAGACTGTGAGAAAACGTGCTGGCCGCGTGCGCGCGGTGCTCTCGGTGTTGGTGGCGTGGCTCTCCTTGGTGGCCGGCGGAGGGACCGCCTGGGCCGAAACGGAGGCGGGACCGGCTCCGTGGTTCGGCGTCGGAGCCGGTCTCGCGCCGGGAATCGGCTATCGGACGTTCTCGCTCTCGGGCTCGCACGGGCCGGCCTTCGGCCATGTGCTCACCGTCGATCTGCGGAATCCGAAGGTGTCGCTCGACCTTTTGTACCCGGACCGAGTCGCCGCGCGGGCGACGGTGTCGCGCCTGGCCGAGGCCCGGGGCGCGGTCGGTGGCGTCAACGGGGACTTCTTCAACATCACGGAGACTCAGCACCCCGGGGTGGAGGCGACGGGGGCGCCGGTGGGCCCGTCGATCGCGAGGGGGCGCCGGCTGAGCGCGGCGGTGCCGGACGGCCAGCGCTTCGGCCCCGCGATGCCGCAGGGGGTCACCACGAGAGACGTCATCGGCGTCGGGACGGACGGGGTGGCCCGGCTGGACCGGCTCACCCTGGTGGGGACGGTACGGGCCGGTCACCGGAGGCTGCCGCTGCGCGGCCTCAATCAGTACGCCCTGCCCGTCGGCGGTATCGGCGCGTACACCTCCGCCTGGGGTGCGGTCTCCCGTCTGCGGGCCACGTGCGGGACCGACACGCAGCGGGCGGCCCCGTGCAGTTCCGAGACCTACGAGCTGACCGTGCGACGGGGCCGGGTGGTCTCGGCGGCCGCGGAGCCGGGGCGCGGTCAGCTCGCCTCCGGCACGGTCGTGCTGGTCGGGCGTGAGGCGGGGGCGCGGGAGCTGCGCAAGCTGCGGGTCGGCGACCGGGTCCGGGTGGACGAGCGCCTGCGGGCCGCGCACCGCGGGGCGTTGCGGTTCGCGGTGGGCGGCTTCCCGGTGCTGCGTGACGGCCGTCCACTGAGCGGGCTGGACGCGGTGACCCCGGCCGTACGGACCTCGGCCGGGCTGGCCGACGGGGGGCGGCGTCTGTACCTCCTGGCGCTGGACGGAGGGCCCTCGTACCGCACGGGCCTGACCGTGGCCGAACTGGCCGGGGTCATGCGGGATCTCGGGGCGGAGGACGCCGTGAACCTGGACGGCGGCGGGTCGAGCACCTTGGTCACCCGCGCTCCCGGCGAAGCACGGGCCGTCGTGCGCAACCACCCTTCGGGCGGAGCCGAACGAACCGTCCCGAACGGCATCGGAGTTTTCGTGCGACGTTAACATCGTCCCCCAATCCACCCTTGAGGGTGACTGCGCCCGCGGAATCCCGCCGCTAGCCTCGAAGAAGCCATCGGCGAGTCCTTAACGACGGTTTCGCAGCAGCCAGTTACCTCATGAAATGGGTGGGCATTCGCGTATGACGACGTCATTGGAGTCCGGTTCCGACACCGAGAATTCAGCGAGCCGGCTGAGCCTTGGTACCGCGGCTGCCCGGAACCTGGCGACCACGACCAAATCCGTACCGCAGATGCAGGGCATCACATCGCGGTGGCTGCTGCGCATGCTGTCCTGGGTGCAGGTATCCGGCGGTACCTATCGGGTCAACCGAAGGCTGACGCACACGCTCGGTGACGGCCGGGTCGAGTTCGTCTCGACCGGGGCCGACGTACGCGTGATCCCGGCGGAGCTGGGCGAACTGCCCCTCCTGCGCGGCTTCTCCGACCCCGCGGTGCTCGACGCTCTCGCGAGTCGCTTCACACAGCGCGAGTTCCAGCCCGGCGACGTGCTGGTCGAGGCGGGCCGCCCCGCCGATCAAATCGTCCTGATCGCCCACGGCAAGGTCAGCAAGGTGCACGAGGGGGCCTACGGCGATCCCGCCGTGCTCGGCGTGCTGGCCGACGGCGAGTATTTCGGCGACCGGGCCCTCGCGGCGACCGAAGGCGGCAACTGGGACTTCACCGTGCGGGCGATGACGGCCTGCACGGTACTGACCCTGCCACGCCAGGAGTTCGAGGAACTCCTCGAGCGTTCACAGGAGCTGAGCGAGCACGTCCAGGCGTTCCGCGCCGACACCGGACGCCCGCAGAACGCGTACGGCGAGTCGGCCATCGAGGTCGCGTCCGGACACGTCGGCGAGCCGGCGCTGCCCGGTGTCTTCGCCGACTACGAACTCGCTCCGCGCGAGTTCGGACTCAGCGTCGCCCAGACGGTGTTGCGCGTGCACACCCGGGTCGCCGACCTCTACAACGAGCCGATGAACCAGGTCGAACAACAGCTCCGCCTGACCATCGAAGCACTACGCGAACGCCAGGAACACGAACTCGTCAACAACCGCGAATTCGGCCTCCTCCACAACGCCGACCTCAAGCAGCGCATCCACACCCGCACCGGCCCACCCACCCCCGACGACCTCGACGAACTGCTGGCGACCGTCTGGAAGGACCCCGGTTTCCTTCTGGCACACCCGCGTACCATCGCGGCGATCGGACGCGAGTTCAACAGCCGGGGCGTGTATCCGGACAGTGTCGAGGTGAGCGGCCACGCCGTCCCCGCCTGGCGCGGTGTGCCGATTTTCCCCTGCAACAAGATCCCGGTCACCGAAGCCGGCGTCAGCTCGATTCTGCTGATGCGCACCGGTGAGGAATCGCAAGGCGTCGTCGGTCTCCACCGGACGGGAATCCAGGACGAGTATCAGCCCAGCCTTTCCGTGCGTTTCATGGGCATCAACGAGCAAGCGATCATGTCCTATCTGGTGAGCGCCTACTATTCCGCCGCGGTGCTGGTTCCCGACGCTCTCGGAATTCTTGAGAACGTCGAAGTCGGGCACTGACAGAACCGGTCGGGCAGCGTCACGCCCCGGCATGCCCCGCCGCACCATTCACGCCTCGCCATATCCGCACCATGTCACGACCATGTCACTTCGGGCTGCGCGTCAGCGACCGCATACGGAACCGCATACAGATGGGTGAAGACCAGCGATGACCACGTCAGTGGAGCAAGGACAGACCGCACGGGCGAGCGAGTCACAGCAGAGCCTCGACACCTCGGCGGCACGCCAGCTCGCGACGACGACCAAAACCGTGCCCCAGATGCAGGGGATCTCCTCCCGGTGGCTGCTGCGAGTGCTGCCCTGGGTGCAGGTGTCCGCGGGTACGTACCGGGTCAACCGAAGGCTGACCTACGAGGTCGGGGACGGCCGCGTCGAGTTCATCAGCACCGGTTCGGAGGTCCGCGTCATCCCGCCGGAGTTGGGCGAGCTGCCGCTGCTGCGGGGGTTCGGCGACGCCGCCGTGCTGGAGTCACTGGCGGACGGGTTCGTCCAGCGGGAGTACGCGGCCGGTGACGCCCTGGTCGAGGTGGGCCAACCCGCCGACCAGGTCTTCCTGATCGCCCATGGCAAGCTCAACAAGACGGGCGTCGGCAAGTACGGGGACGACACCGTGCTCGGCGTGCTGGCGGACGGTGACTATTTCGGCGAACGGGTCCCCCTGGAGCCGGACGGGGTCTGGGACTTCACCGTACGGGCGGTGACGCGCTGCACCGTCCTCGCGCTCTCCCGCCAGGCCTTCCAGGAAGTGGCCGAGCGCTCCGAGGCACTGCGCGATCATGTCGCGGACTTCGCCTCCCGGCCCGCGCTCCCGCAGAACAAGCGTGGTGAGGCCGACATCGCGGTGGCCTCCGGGCACGTGGGCGAACCGGTACTGCCCGGCACCTTCGTCGACTACGAGCCCTCCCCGCGCGAGTACGAATTGAGTGTGGCGCAGACGGTGTTGCGCGTGCACACCCGGGTCGCCGACCTCTACAACGAGCCGATGAACCAGGTCGAACAACAGCTCCGCCTGACCATCGAAGCACTACGCGAACGCCAGGAACACGAACTCGTCAACAACCGCGAATTCGGCCTCCTCCACAACGCCGACCTCAAGCAGCGCATCCACACCCGCACCGGCCCACCCACCCCCGACGACCTCGACGAACTGCTGTCCCGGCGTCGCAAGACCCAGTATCTGCTGGCTCATCCCCGGACCATCGCTGCCTTCGGCCGGGAGTGCAGCAACCGTGGCCTCTACCCGCAGAACCTCGACGTCCTGGGCTCGTCGGTGCGTGCCTGGCGCGGTGTGCCGATCCTCCCGTGCAACAAGATCCCGATCAGCGAGACCGGTACCAGCTCGATCCTCGCGATGCGCACCGGTGAGGAAGACCAAGGGGTGGTCGGGCTGCACCAGACCGGCATTCCCGACGAGTACCAGCCCAGTCTCAATGTGCGCTTCATGGGCATCAACGACCAGGCGGTCACGTCCTACTTGGTGAGCGCCTACTACTCGGCGGCGATTCTGGTACCGGACGCGCTCGGTGTCCTGGAGGACGTCGAGATCGGGCGGGTGTAAGGCGGGCAGGACGAACGTGCCCGAGAACGGCGGCCACGGCTCGGAGGCGTGACGTTCCCGTCCGATCAGGGGCGGACGCCGCTGACCAGCTGAGCCGTGGTCGAAATGCCGTTGGCGATGGTCGGCGCCACACTGGTGCTCGCCAGTACGAAGCCGAGCAGGACACAGACCAGGGCGTGTGAGACACGGAGTGCTCCACTGCGCAGGAACACCACCGCCAGCACCAGAAGCATCAGGACCACGGAGATCGAAACGACCACGGCTTACCTCCTCGGCTGAGCGGTGAGTACGCGCCAGTCTCGCTCATCACACCGGCGCGCCCCGGGTCACGCGTGTACTCCATCCGGGTATGGATTCGCCGGTCGAGGAGCCGGGCCGGGCCGGTCCCAGCGGGGGCCGCGTGGTCGTTCGGGCCCGTGTCCGTCGGGCGGACCGGCCGAGGTTCGACGGGCGTGGCGGCGGTGGCGTGCCTAGGCTTGCGGAATGAGCCGCACAGTCCCGGACACCGAGCCCGCCACGGTGCGGGAGGGGGCGCGAGAGGACGGTGTGCGGGAATCCGCCTGGCGGCGGTCCCTGCACCGGGTGCCCAACGGATTCGCGATCTTCTTCGGTCTGCTCGGGTTCTTCTGCGCGCTCACCTCGTTGTTCTCACCGTTGCGGCGGGTGGCGGCACCGCTGACCGACGCGCTGGACACCCTGACCGTCCCCACGGCCCCGAACCTCGCCTATGCCGTCTTCCTGCTGCTCCTCGCCGCGGCGATGGCCGCGCGCAAGCGGGTCACGCTCTGGTTCGTCCTCGGCTATCTGACCCTGCTGCTGATCGCGGACGTGCTGCTGCTGATCGTGGGGTACTGGGAGGCGGCCCCGTCCCTGGTGCTGTGCCTGGCGGCGATGGCGCTGCTGCTCCTGGCCCGGCGGGAGTTCTACGCCGCCTCGCGGCGGGGTGCGTTCCTGCATGCCGTTCTGGTGCTCGTCGGCGGTCTGACCGTCGCCATCCTGGTGGGCTGGGGGCTTGTGTCCCTCTTCCCCGGGTCCTTGGAGCGCGGCGGTGCGAACCGGCTGTTGTTCGTCGCCAACAAGGTGTGCGGCGGCCTGGTCAGCGGCCGGCACTTCGTCGGCCATCCGCCGCACTGGCTCTTCTTCCTCCTCGGTCTGCTCGGTGCGCTGGCGTTGCTCAACGCCGCCATGTCGCTCTTCCGCTCCCAGCGGCTGGAGGCGGCTCTGCACGACGACGAGGAGCCGCGTATCCGCGCCCTTCTCGGCCGTTACGGTGGCCGGGACTCCCTCGGTTATTTCGCGACCCGCCGGGACAAGGCCGTCGTCTTCTCCCCCAGCGGCAAGGCGGCCGTCACCTACCGGGTCGAGGCCGGGGTCTGTCTGGCCTCCGGCGATCCGCTGGGTGATCCGGAGGCCTGGACCCCGGCGATCGAGGCCTGGCTGGCGGTCGCGGGGCGCTACGGCTGGCAGCCGGCCGTCATGGGCGCGAGCGAGGCCGGCGCCCGGGCGTACGCGCGTTCGGGGCTGGGGGCGCTGCAACTGGGTGACGAGGCCATCCTCCAGGTCGCGTCCTTCGACCTGGACGGCCGAGAGATGCGGGTGACCCGGCAGGCCGTCAACCGGGTCGAGCGCACGGGCGCGACCACCCGTATCCGGCGGCACGCCGCGCTCTCCGACGAGGAGATGGGCGAGGTCATCCATCGCGCGGACGCCTGGCGCGACACCGAGACCGAGCGCGGTTTCTCGATGGCGCTGGGTCGTCTCGGCGACCCCGCCGACGGTGACTGTCTGCTGGTCGAGGCGTTCGACAGCGAGGGCAGGATGATCGCGCTGCTGTCGTTCGTGCCCTGGGGGCGGGACGGGGTGTCGCTGGATGTGATGCGTCGCGACCGGGCCGCGCCCAACGGCGTCATGGAGTTCATGGTCGCCCAATTGTGCGCGCAGGCCGGGCGGTTCGGCGTCAAGCACATCTCGTTGAACTTCGCCGTCTTCCGCTCGGCGTTCGAGGAGGGCGCCCGGATCGGCGCGGGGCCGGTGCTGCGGTTGTGGCGCAGGCTGCTGTTGTTTTTCTCCCGGTGGTGGCAGCTGGAGGCGCTCTACCGCTCGAACGTCAAGTACAACCCCGAGTGGCACCCTCGGTTCCTGTGTTACGCCGACGCGGGGGCGCTCGCACGGATCGGATTGGCGGCAGGCATCGCGGAGGGGTTCGTCGCGGTGCCGAGCCTGGGCAAGCTGTGGAGCCGAGGGCGGGCGCGCGGTGTGTCGAGCCCGGCGACCACGGCCGGGCTCCCCTCGCTCTCCGAGCTGGGCTTCGGTGCCGGCCCGGGGGCCGGTGAGCCCGGTGCGGCGGACGAGCTGGCCGGGCTGCCCGAGCAGGTGCGGGTGCGGCGACGGAAGCTGGCCCGGCTGCGGGCGGCGGGTGTCGAGCCCTATCCGGTGGACGCCCACCGCACCCACACGCTCGCCGCGATCCGCGCGGCATACCCCGGGCTGGCGCCCTCGTCCCGTACGGGCGAGCGGGTGACGGTCGCCGGGCGGGTCCTGCTGGTCCGCGACCACGGCGGGGTCGTCTTCGCCGTGCTGCGCGACTGGTCCGGCGATCTGCAGCTCACGCTCACCCGCGACGGCTCGGGACCGGAGTGCCTTCGGCGCTTCACCGAGCACATCGACCTCGGTGACCATCTTGAGGCGGAGGGCGAGGTCGGTGCCACCGACCGTGGTGAGCTGACCGTCTTCGTGACCCGGACCCGGATGATCGCCAAGTGTCTGCGTCCGCTGCCGGACAAGCGCCACGGTCTGAGCGACCCCGAGGCCCGGGTGCGGATGCGCTATGTGGACCTCGCCGTGTCGACGGAGGCCCGGCGGACGGTACGGGCGCGGAGCGCCGCCGTGCAGGCGCTGCGTCAGGGGCTGCTCGACCGGGGGTATCTGGAGGTCGAGACGCCGATGCTCCAGCAGATCCACGGCGGCGCGAACGCCCGGCCCTTCACCACGCACATCAATGCCTACGACCTCGATCTGTACTTGCGCATCGCGCCCGAGCTGTATTTGAAGCGCTTGTGCGTGGGCGGTATGGAGAAGGTCTTCGAGATGGGCCGGACGTTCCGCAACGAGGGCGTCTCGTACAAGCACAATCCCGAGTTCACCATGCTGGAGGCCTACCAGGCCTGTGCCGATTACCAGGTGATGCTGGAGCTGACGCGGGAGCTGATCCAGGGTGCCGCCGTCGCCGCCCACGGTGCGGCGGTCGCGCTGCGGGCGGACGACGAGGGCAAGCTCGTCGAGCACGACATCTCGGGCCCGTGGCCGGTGAAGACCGTCTACGGCGCGCTTTCCGAGGCGCTCGGCGCGGAGGTCGACGCGGACACCCCCATCGAGGCGCTGCGCCGCCATTGTGACGCGACGGGGGTGCCGCACAAGCCGGAGCACACCCGTGGGGACATCGTGCTGGAGATGTACGAGCGGCTCGTGGAGGAGCGGACCGGGGCGCCCGTCTTCTACAAGGACTTCCCCACCGACGTCTCGCCGCTCACCCGCCCGCACCGCCATGATCCGCGACTGGCCGAGCGCTGGGACCTGGTGGCGTTCGGCACGGAACTGGGCACGGCGTACTCGGAACTGATCGACCCCGTCGAACAGCGCCGCCGTCTCACCGCCCAGTCGCTGCTGGCGGCGGGCGGTGACCTCGAGGCGATGGAGGTGGACGAGGACTTCCTGCGCGCGCTGGAGTACGCGATGCCGCCGACGGGTGGGCTGGGGATCGGCGTGGACCGGGTGGTGATGTTCCTGACGGGGTTGTCGATTCGCGAGACGTTGCCGTTTCCGCTGGTCCGGCACCGCTGACCGGCCGTCCGGGCGGGCGGTGTCCGCCTACGCCCGCGCCTCGGGCCGGTGCGGGGCCGGTTCGTTCCACTGCGGCGGGTTCGACGCTCGGGGGGCGTCGTCGCCTGCCGAGGGCGTGGGGGCCAGGTCCGTCCAGTGGGCCAGGCGGTCGCACCAGCGGGTCAGCAGGGTGCGGTCGTGGCCGACGGACAACAGGCCCGCGCCGCTTTCGCGGCGGTAGGCCTCGACGGCGGCGACCAGGGCGGCGGTCGTGGAGGCGTCCAGCATCGCCGTCATCTCGTCGCAGATCAGCCAGCGCGGGCGCAGTACGAGGGCCCTGGCCAGGCAGGCCCGTTGCAGCTGGCCGTCGCTGACCTCGTGCGGACGGCGGCCGAGCAGTTCCGCCGAAAGGCCGACCCGCCCGGCCAGCTCGGTCACCCGCTCCTCGGTGCCCGTCCGCCGTCCGGCCGCGCGCAGCGGCTCGGCGATCAGGTCGCCGAGGCGCAGCCGCGGATCGGCGGCCTGGCGGGGTTGCTGGAACACCACGCCGAAGGCCGTGCGCCGCTCGCGCGGCGCGCGGTGGCGCCAGGCTCCGACCGGCTCGCCGTCGATGCGGTACGTGCCGGAGTCGGGGCGGTGCAGCAGGGCGGCGACCCTGGCCAGGGTGGACTTGCCGCAGCCGCTGGGGCCGAGCAGTCCCACGGCCTCGCCCGGCTCGACGGTCAGGGAGACGTCCCGGACCACGGGTGCGCGCCGGTCGTAGCCGGCGGTGATGCGGTGGAGTTCAAGCACGCGTCGGCTCCTGCGGGTGGTGGCAGGCCGTGCCGTTCACCAGCGCGGGGACCCGTTCGCAGGTCGCCGTCGCGTGCTCGCAGCGGGCGGCGAAGGCGCAGCCCGCGGGCAGCGCGCCGAGTTCCGGGGGCATGCCGGGGATGGGGGTGAAGGCGCGCTCGGGGAGGGCGTCGAGCAGACCGCGGGCGTAGGGGTGGCGGGGGCCGGGGCTGCCGAAGAAGGCGGGGGCGTCGGTGAGTTCGACGATGCGGCCCGCGTACATCACGGCGACGCGGTCGGCGATCCGTGCGGCCGCGGCGAGGTCGTGGGTGATCATCAGCAGTGCGTGGCCGGCGTCCGCGTGGCGGCGCAGTTCGTCGACCGTGCGGTCGACGAGGTCGCGGTCGAGGCCGGTGGTCGGTTCGTCGGCGAGCAGCAGGGGGGCGTCGCCGACGAGGGCGAGCGCGGTGGCGGCGCGCTGGGCGAGGCCGCCGGAGAGCTGGTGGGGGTAGCGGTCGAGGTGGTCGGCGGGGAACGCCGCGCGCTCGGCGGCGGCCTCGGTCCTCTCCCGGGCGTCGCCGCCGCGGGCGCCGGTCAGTTCCCGGACGGTTTCGCGCAGTTGCGAGCGGACGGTGCGCACGGGGGTGAGGTGCGCGGCGGGGCTCTGCGGTACGAGGCCGACGCGGCGGCCGCGTACCGTCCGGGCGAGCGTGCGTTCGTCGGCCGCGAGGAGGTCGAGTCCGCTGACGAGGGCCCGGCCCGCGGTGCGGGCGTTCGCGGGCAGCAGCCCGAGCAGCGCGGAGGCGAGGACGGACTTGCCGCAGCCGCTCTCGCCGACGAGCGCGAGGCACTCGCCCGGCCAGAGCCGGAACGAGGCGTCGGTGACGGCCGCGATCTGCCGGCCTCCCCGCATGGCGAAGCGGACGGACAGGCCGCTGACGTCCAGTACGGGTTCGTCCCCGCGCTCGCGCGGGGTGTCCGGGGCGGTGTCGTCGAAGGCCGGCCGGGATGACGTCGTCACAGCATCAGCTCCGATCGGCGGCGGGGGTTCAGCCGTTCGCGCCAGACGCCGGCCAGGCCCGCTATCGCGAGGGTGGGGACGATGATGAACAGTCCCGGGAAGAGGGTGGGCCACCAGTCGCCGGCGAGCAGGGTGCCGCGTGCGGACTGGACCATGTTGCCGAGGCTGGCCTCGTGCGTGGGCAGGCCGAGGCCGAGGAAGGACAGTGCCGATTCGTGCCAGATGGCGTGCGGGATCATCAGCACCGCCGCGAGTCCGGCCTGCGGCAGGACGCCGGGCAGCAGGTGCCGGACGGTGATGCGCAGGCGGGAGGAGCCGCCGGAGACCGCCGCGTCGATGTACGGGCGGGAGCGCAGCGACAGGATCTCGGCCCGTACGATCCGGGCGGTGGACAGCCAGTGGGTGAGGGCCACCGACGCGACCACCGGCCAGAGGCCGGGCCGGAACATCGCCACGATGAAGACGCCGAGCAGCAGGTGCGGGACGGACGAGAAGACGTCGACGAGGCGCATCACGACCCGGTCGGCCCAGCCGCCGAGAGCGCCCGCGAGGGCGCCGACCACGGTGCCGACGACGGTCGCGGCGAGCCCGGCCACGACGCCGACGAGCAGGGAGATCCGCAGCCCGTAGACGCAGCGCAGCAGCAGGTCCCGGCCGACCTCGTCGGTGCCGAAGGGGTGGGACCACGACGGCGGCAGGAGCTTGGACCCCAGGTCCACGGCCTGCTCGTCGAGGGGGACCAGCGCGGGTACCGCGAGGACGGTGAGGACGACCGCGGCGACGAGGACGACGGACACGCGGGTGCGCAGTGTGCGCGTATCGCGCCGGGCACCCTCGCCCCGGGCTCCGGCGCGGGGTGCGCGCCGGGCGGTGGGTGCCGCCTCGGGTGCGCTTTGGGTCTCAGCCATCGAAGCCCACTCTCGGGTCGGCCAGTCCGTACAGCAGGTCCGACAGCAGATTGCCCACCAGGACCGCTGCCGTGGCCAGCACGGTCAGGGCGGCCAGCAGCGGGAAGTCGACGCTCGTGGCGGCCTGCACGGTCGCGGCGGCGATGCCGGGCCAGCTGAAGACGGTCTCGACGAGCAGTGCGCCCGTGATCAGTTCGGGCACCCGGGAGCCGATGAGGGTGAGGACCGGCAGCAGTCCCGAGCGCAGGGCGTGGCCGAGCAGGACGGTCCGTTCGCGCAGCCCCCGCGCGCGTGCCCCGCGCACGGGGTCCTCGTCCAGGGCGTCACCGACGCCTTGGCGGACGTACAGCACGAACCAGGGCAGTTGGGAGACGGCGAGCACCACGGCGGGCAGGACGATGTGCGAGGCGACCTGGCCGGCGGTGGCGACGTCGGTGCCGGTGTCGGTGAGGCCGCCGGCCGGGAGGGCGCCGAGCTTGAGGGCGAAGAACCAGATGGCGAGCAGTCCGAGCCAGAAGGGCGGCGCCGCCTCCAGGGTGTACGCCAGGGACGTCACGACCCGGTCCAGCGGGCCGCCGCGGCGGCGCGCGGCGAGCACGCCCAGCATCGTGCCCACGGTCACGGCCAGGGCGAAGGCGACGGCGCACAGCAGGACGGACCAGCCGATGCGTTCGCCGATGACGTCGGCGACGGGCTGGCGCAGGGTGCTGGAGTCGCCGAGGTCACCGGTCAGGGCGGAGGTGATCCACTCCCACCAGCGGGCGACGAAGGGCCGGTCGGCGCCGAGGTTCTCCCGCAGCTGGTCGAAGACGTCCTGGCCCGCGCCGAGCCCGGCGGACCCGGCGTAGGCCTTGGCGGGGTCGAAGGGTGAGGCGGCGGCGATCGCGAAGACGCCGAAGGTCACGACGGCGAGCACGGGGACGGCGAGCAGCAGCCGCCGTCCCGCCATGCGTGCCATCGGCCTCCAGGGAAGCCGGGGCGTCATTTCTTCGGCTGCCAGTCCTCGACGTTCCACCACGGGCCCGCGCCGAGCCCGTGATCGTGCGGCTCGATCTGGGTGGTGAGGCCCTGCCAGCCGTCGTTCATGACGTAGAGGTGATCGACGTGGGTGAGGAAGACATAGCCGGGGTCGGCGGCGAGGTCACGCTGGATCTTGTCGTACGCGGCCTTGCGGTCCTTCTTGTCGCCGCTGCGCCGGCCGTCCTCGAGGGCCTTGTCGACGTCGGGGTTGTCGTAGGCGGCCATGTTGTTGAAGCCGTCGAGGGCGAGCGAGGAGTGCAGCAGGTTGTAGAGGTCGAAGTCGGGGTCGGCGGGGTTGCCGCCGCCGGCGAGGACCGCGTCGTTCTTCATCCGCGGTTCGATGACCTCCCAGGTGCCGCTCTGCACCTCGGCCTTGATGCCGGCCTTCTTGGCGTCGGAGGCGAAGGCGAGGGCGTGTTCCTGGCGGAGCTTGTCACCGGCGGGGAACCAGAGGGTGAACGTGGCGGGCTGCCCGTCCTTCTCCCGGATGCCCTTGTCGCCAAGGACCCAGCCCGCGTCGTCGAGCAGCTTCTTGGCCTTGTCGAGGTCGTGGGGGCGCTCGGTGCCCTTGGCGAACCACTCGCTGTCGGTGGGGACCGGGCCGTAGCCGGCCTTGCCCGCGCCTTCGAGGAGCTTGTCGACCATGGCCTCGCGGTCCACGGCGAGGTCGAGGGCGCGGCGCACGGCCACGTCGCCGGTGACCTTGTTCGCGGTCGGCAGGGTGACGCCGCGGAAGTCGGTGGTGCGGGCGGTGACGGTCCGCTTGGACTTGTCACCCTGGAAGCCCTTGACGAGGTTGGGCGGCAGGATCGCGCCGTCGAGGTCGCCGCTCCGCAGCCGGGTGGCGCGGATGTCGTCGTCCTTGATGATCGCCATGGTGAGCTTCTTGATCTTCGGCTCACCGCCCCAGTAACCGGGGTTGGCCGTGAAGCTCAGCTTCTCGCCCTTGCTCCAGTGGGTGAGGACGTAGGGGCCGGTGCCGATCGGCCGGGTGTTGAAGGAGCCGGAATTGACGTCCTGGCCCTTGGCCGCGTGCTCGGGCACGATGGGCAGGACGGTGCGCTCGGCGAACGGCGCGTAGGGGTATTTGAGCGTGAAGACGACGGTGTCGTCGCCGTGGGCGGCGACGCGGTCGATGGCGTCGAGTTCGCCCTTGGCGGCGTTGTTGGTCTTCTCGTCGAGAATGGTCCGGTAGGTGAAGACGACGTCCTTGGCGGAGAAGGGCTTGCCGTCGCTGAACTTCACGCCCGTGCGGAGCTTGTAGGTGTACGTACGGCCGTCGTCGGTG
The DNA here is from genome assembly GCF_055582085.1 of Streptomyces sp. NPDC042259. Taxonomy (NCBI): domain Bacteria; kingdom Bacillati; phylum Actinomycetota; class Actinomycetes; order Kitasatosporales; family Streptomycetaceae; genus Streptomyces; species Streptomyces sp. NPDC042259. The sequence goes on from NZ_JBVJDW010000002.1 coordinate 861,090, forward strand.
ATCTTCGGCAGCCCGGCGGCCAGGGCCGGCTGGAGCTTCATGGCTGCGTCGCGGCGGAGCAGCCCGTCGAAGATCTTGGAATTGCCGTCCTTGCCGTAGCCGAGGAGGGGGCTGAGCGTCTCGGGTTCGTTGGCGAGACCGACGACCAGGGAGTCCTTGGCCCCCTTGGCCCCGCCGGCACTCCCCCCGTCGCCGCCGGGCGTCGAGCAAGCCGCCGCGCCGGCCGCCAGTACCGCTGCCATGGCCGTGGCGGCCATTCCCCGAATGGACCGGGCCGTCATGCCCATACCTCTACTCACGCACTTTCACGTACTCAAGATCAACCGCTATTGCGAATTCCTCGCAATTAAACAGCATGAAGAGGATCGGGCATGATCCGGCCCGGACAAAGCCCGGGCACGGCCCGGAAAAAGCTGGGGCGGCTCGGGAATCAGCCGGCGGGGCCCGGCAGATTCACCCACCGCGCCAGCGACTGGCGGTGCCGGCCGGGGGTGCCCAGGGCGATCTGGTCGCTCTTGGCGCGCTTGAGGTACAGGTGCGCCGGGTGCTCCCAGGTCATGCCGATGCCGCCGTGCAGCTGCACGCATTCCTCGGCCGCGCGCACCGCGACCTCGCCGCAGTGGGCCTGGGCGACGGCGACCGCCACCGCCGTGTCGGGTGAGCCGGTCGCGAGCGCGTCGGCGGCGTTGCGGGCCGCCGCGCGGGCGGAGACGATGTCCAGCCACAGGGTCGCGAGGCGGTGTTTGAGGGCTTGGAACGAGCCGACGGGGCGGCCGAACTGATGCCGTTCACCGGTGTAGCGCACGGTTTCCGCCAGGCACCATTCGGCGAGTCCGAGCTGCTCGGAGGCGAGCAGCCCGGCGCCGGTGAGCAAGGCGTCGGCGACGGCGGTACGGGCCCGGGCCGGCTCGGCGAGCAGCGTCGCGGCGGCCCCGGTGAGGGTGACCCGCGCGAGCGGCCGGGTGAGGTCCAGTGTGGTGACCGGGGTGACGCTCACGCCCGGTGCCGTGGTGTCCACGGCGTAGAGCCCGCTGCCGGCGGGGACGAGGAGCAGATCGGCGCCGGCCGCGCCGGCGACGGAGGTGATCTCTCCGCTGAGTCCGTTCGCGTCGCCCGTGGCCTCGGGCGGTGACCCGTCCGGGGCGGTCGGCAGGGGGACGCCGAGCGCCCCGGTCCGGTGGCCCCCGGCGAGCGCGGCGAGCGGGCCGGCCACCTCGGGGCGTGCGGTGTCGCACCCGAGCAGCGTCCGTACGGCCAGCACGGCGCTGGTGAGGTAGGGCACGGCGGCGACGGACCGGCCCAGCTCCTCCAGCACGACGGCGGCCTCCCGGGCCGTGGCGCCCTGTCCGCCGAGCCGCTCCGGCACCAGCAGCCCGGCGGTTCCCATGCCGGTGGCCAGCGAGTGCCAGAGGCCCCGGTCGTGGGGGTGGCCCGTCTCGGCCCCGGCGAGCACGGCGGCGGGGCCGCCGCGGTCGGCGAGCAGGGACCGTACGGCCGCGCGCAGGTCCTCCTCGGTCTCGGAGTAGAGCAGGTCGGGCGGCGCGGGAGTGGTCATCGGGGCAGGTCCTTCCACGCGGCGTCCTTGTCGGTGCGGGGCTCGGGCGGCAGGCCGAGGACCCGCTCGGCGATGATGTTGAGCAGGATCTCCGAGGTGCCGCCCTCGATGGAGTTGCCCTTGGCGCGCAGATAGCGGTAGCCCGCCTCGCGGCCGGTGAAGTCGACGAGTTCGGGCCTGGTCAGGGTCCAGTCGTCGTAGCCGAGTCCCTCCTCGGCCAGCAGCTCCACTTCGAGCCCGCTGATCTCCTGGTTGAGGCGGGCGAAGGCCAGCTTCAGGCCCGATCCCTCGGGTCCCGGGCGGCCGAGGGCGAGTTGCCCGGCGAGCCGCTCGGCGGTCAGCCGGGCGGCCTCGGCCTCCACCCACAGCCGCAGCAGCCGCTGGTGGAGGTCGTGGGTGCGCAGCTCGGGGCGGCGGCGCCAGAGGTCGGCGACGAGGCCGATCATGCCGCTCTCGCGGGGCACCCGGGCGCCCCCGATGGCGACCCGCTCGTTCATCAGGGTGGTCCGGGCGACCTGCCAGCCCTCGCCGACGTCCCCGAGGCGATGGGTGTCGGGGATCCGCACCCCGGTCAGGAACACCTCGTTGAACTCGGCCTCGCCGGTGATCTGGCGCAGGGGCCGCACCTCCACGCCGGGGTCGGTCATGTCGCAGACGAAGTAGCTGATGCCCCGGTGTTTGGGCACGTCCGGGTCGGTCCGGGCGAGGAGGAGGCCCCAGCGGGCGAGGTGGGCCTGGGACGTCCACACCTTCTGGCCGTCGACGGTCCAGTCCCCTTCGGCGTCGCGGCGGGTGGCACGGGTGGCGAGCGCGGCGAGGTCGGATCCGGCGCCGGGTTCGCTGAACAGCTGGCACCACACCTCCTCGCCGGTCCACAACGGGCGGAGGAACCGCCGGCGCTGCGCGTCGGTGCCGTGGTGCAGGAGGGTGGGCGCGGCCATGCCCAGGCCGATGCCGATCCGGCGGGGTGCGTTGTCGGGCGCTCCGGCGGCCTCCAGCGCCCGGTCCACGACGGGCTGGAGGGCGCGCGGCGCGCCGAGACCGCCCAGGCCCGGGGGGAAGTGGATCCAGGCGAGCCCGGCGTCGAAGCGGGCGCGCAGGAAGTCGAGCCGGTCGGTGGTGGCGGGGTCGTGCGCGGCGAGCAGCTCCGCGACCCGGCGGCCCAGGGCACCGGCGTCGATGACGGCCGGGTCCGGCCCGCCGTCCCGTGCCGCGGCCGTCGCGTGCGTCGGCGTGGTCGGCGTGGTCTCGGGGCCGCTCATCGCCGGGCCTCCGGGACGACGACGATCCGGCCGGTGGTCGTGCCGTCGGCGACGCGCTGGACGGCGTCGGCGGCCGCGTCGAGGGGGACCCGTTCACTGACCAGCGGCTTGATCGCGCCCCGTTGGGCGAGCGTGGCCAGCTCCGTGTGGCAGGAGCGGACGGCGCCGGGGTCCTTGGCGTTGTACAGGCCCCAGTGCAGACCGAGGATCGTGTAGTTCTTGACCAGGGCGTGGCTCAGCGCCGGGGTGGGGATCGTGCCACTCGCGAAGCCGACGACGACGATGCGCCCTTCGAAGGCGACGCACTTGGCGGACTGGGCGAAGGCGTCGCCGCCCACGGGGTCGTAGACGACGTCCGCGCCCCGGCCGCCGGTGGCCTCCTTGACGGCCGCGGCCACGTCGTCCGCCTGGCGGTCGAGTACGAGGTCGCAGCCGAGCGCGCGGGCGGCGCGTGCCTTCTCCGGTCCGCCGGTGACGCCGATGACGGTGGCTCCGGCGGCCTTGCCGAGCTGGACGGCGGCGCTGCCGACGCCGCCGGCCGCCGCGTGCACGAGGAGGGTCTCGCCTTCGCGGAGGCGGGCGCGGTGGTGCAGGCCGAACCAGCCGGTCTGGTAGCCGATGTGCAGGGCGGCGGCCTCGGCGTCGTCCAGCGCTTTGGGAGCGGGCAGCACGGTGCGCGCCGCCGCGACCACCTCTTCCGCGAATCCTCCGGCCGGCAGGGCGGGTTGGGCGAGGACGCGGGCCCCGATCTCGCCCTCGGCACCGTCGCCGAGGGCGAGGATCTCGGCGCACACCTCGACTCCGGGGGTGAAGGGCAGCGGCGGCCGGACCTGGTACTGGCCCCGGCACAGCAGCGCGTCGGGAAAGTTGACGTTCGCCGCCCGGACCCGCAGGAGCAGCTCACCGGGGCCGGGGGCCGGTTCCGGCACCTCCTCCAGGCGCATCACCTCGCGCGGTTCGCCGTTCTCGTGCACTCGCCATGCCTTCACCGGGTCCTCCACGAGGGGTAGGGGGCAGCGCCACGCCGATCGCATACTAAGCGGTCGCTAAGGAAACGAACAGAGTGCCGTCGTGCGGCCCGGAACGGGCGGGCGCCGGGGCGCGCGGAGTTCACCGGGGGCGGGACGCACCGGGGTGCGGCGGTGGTGCGGTGGATTCCCGGGCGGTGAGCCGTGGTGCCTCGTCCCGCACCCGCCGGGCCGGGCCGCCGTCGAGCAGGGCGATCAGCTGCTCGGCAGCGCGCCTGCCGAAGCCCGCCGTGTCCCGGGCCAGCGCGGTCAGCGTGGGGTGGGTGTTGCGGCAGAGCACCGAGTCGTCCCAGGCGACGATGGACAGTTGACGCGGTACGAGCACTCCGCGCTCGGCGGCGACGGCGAGGCCGGCGACCGCCATCACGTCGTTGTCGTAGACGATCGCGGTGGGCGGGTGCGGGGCGGCGAGGACGCGCCGGGTGGCGGCGGCGCCCTGCGCGTCGGAGTAGTCGGTCGTCACGGAGAAGACGTCCGGCAGGTCGCACCGGCCGGCCTCGGCGCGCAGGGAGTCGATCCGGCGCCGGGTGTGGGCGAGTTCGGGCAGCCCGGCGATGTGCGCGATACGGCGGTGCCCCAGGTCGTACAGGTGGCCGACGATGGACGCCATTCCCCCGGTGTCGTCGGCCCAGAGGTTGGAGATCGCCCCGTGCGGGTTCTCCCCGGCGCCGTCGAGGGCGCCGATGATCACGGCGGGCAGGCCGAGTTCGTCGAGGAGGGCCGGGCGGGGGTCGTCGTCGCGGGGGTCGACGACGAGCAGTCCGTCCACGCGGTGTTCGGCCCACCAGCGGCGGTGCACGGCGCACTCGGCATCAAGGTCCTCGACGACCTGGAAGAGCAGACCGAGTCGGCGCACCGCGAGCGCTTCCTGCACCCCGGAGACGAGTTGCAGGAAGAACGACTCGACGCCGAGGGTGCGCGCGGGCCTCGCCAGGACGAGCCCGACGGTGGCCGATCCCTCGCCGGACAGGGCGCGGGCGGCGGTGCTGGGCTGCCAGCCGAGTTCCTCGGCGACGCGCCGGACCCGGTCGCGGGTGGCCGCGGAGACGCCCGGCCGGCCGTTGAGCGCGAAGGACACCGCGCTCTCCGAGACACCCGCGCGGCGCGCGACGTCCTTCATCGTCGGGCGGCGGGCGGGCGTACGGCGCATGGTTCCCCCTCCGCCCCGCCCGCACCGGCGGGGCCGTTACCCAAATCGCTGGGGCGTGTCCGCGAAGTCCCGTCCGGCCCGCGACGCCCGGCACGGACGCGACTTCGCGGACACACCCTGGAGCGGCACCACACTAAAGCGCATTAGGTCGCGGCGTAAGTATTGACGCAACTCCCTTGCCGGGTGCAGGTTTTGAGCTGCCTCCTCACGGCCCAAGGCCCCTCGCGGCCCGATCGAAGGAGTTCATCGGTCATGCCCGTGCCCCATGGAGCGTTACGAAGAGCATCCGTCGCCACCGTGCCTCTCCTCGCCGCCGCACTGGCTCTCACCGCCTGCGGTTCCGGTGCGGACACCGGCGGCGGATCCCGTGCCGACGGAAAGATCGCGGGGGACATCACCTTTCAGACCTGGAACCTGCGGGCACGGTTCAAAGGCTATTTCGGCGGTCTGATCCAGGAGTTCCGGAAGCAGTATCCGGACGTCGAGGTCAAATGGCTCGACCAGCCCGCCGAGAACTACGCGGAAAAGCTCAGCGCCGACGCCGGAGCCGGCACCCTGCCCGATGTCGTCAACGTCTCGCCCGATCTGTCCTATCCGCTGGCCAAGGCCGGACTGCTGATGAATCTGGACCGGGAGAAGACCACCGCGAAGTTCAAGGGCGAATACACCCCGGAAGCCTGGCAGGGCAATGCCCTCCCCGGGATGAACGGCGCGTACGCCTTCCCCTGGTACCTCAACACCGGCCCGCTCTTCTACAACAAGGCCCTGTTCCGGCAGGCCGGGCTCGACCCCGAGAAGCCGCCGAAGAACTACGACGAGCTGTTCGCCGCCGCCGAGACGATGGCCCGGCGGTCCGGCGGGAAGACCGCGACGCTGGCGGGAACCCCGGCCATCGAGGACTTCGGGCGCTACGGCGTCCAACTGATGAACGACGACGCCACCCGGTTCACCTACAACGAACCCCGGGGCGTGGAGTTGCTGACCAAGTACAAGCGGCTCTACGACCACGGCGCGCTCGACCCGCAGGCACTCACCAATACTCCGGAGAAATCCGGTCAGAAGTTCCTGGAACAGCGGGTCGCCATGAATCCCGGCGGCGCCCACGACCTGGAGACGTTCAAGAAGAACGCACCGGGCCTGTACAGGAACCTCGGGATCGCCGACGCGCCCAACAACACCGGCAAGCCGAACATGTACGTCATGGGTCTGGCCGTCAACGACCGGAGCCGCCACAAGGCGGCGGCCGTCGCCTTCGCCCACTTCGTCACCGACCGGAAGAACCAGGAGGCGTTCGCCCACGAGGTCGCCGTCTTCCCCAGCACCAAGGGCTCGCTGCGGGAACCGTACTGGACCCGGGACGACGGGACCGACGAAGGACGCGTCCGGGTCGCCTCGGCGAAAATGCTGAAAGGGGCGGTCAATTACACGCCCGTCGTGATGAGCGACGAGATGAAGGTCGTCCTCAAGAACGAGGTGGCCAAGGCACTCCAGGGCAAGAAATCACCCCGGCAGGCGCTCGACGACGCCGTGGCCCGGAGCGACAAGCTCCTCGGCCGGAGCTGACGGCCGCGTGGACCGGCACCGCGCACGACCGGCCCCCCGCACCCGCACCCACCGGGCGCTCAGCCCCTGGCTCTTCCTGCTGCCCGGCCTCGCGGTCATCGCCGCGTTCAATCTGTATCCCTTCCTCACCACCGTCCACCAGGCGTTCACCGATGCCCGCACCCTCACCCCCGGCACCTGGGTCGGGCTGCGGAACTTCCAGGAGATGCTGGACGACGAACAGTTCTGGGTGGCCCTGCGCAACAGCGGTCTGTACGTGCTGCTCGTGGTGCCCTTCACCATGCTGCTGCCGCTGCTGCTCGCCCTGCTGGTCCACAAACGGCTTCCCGGCGTCACCTTCTTCCGGTCCGCCTTCTACACCCCGGTCGTCGCCTCCGTCGTCGTGGTGTCCCTGATCTGGGGCTGGATGCTGGACGACCGCGGCCTGCTCAACGGCATCCTGCGCTTCCTCGGTGCGGGACCGGTCGCCTTTCTCGGCGACGAATGGCTGCTGCTGTTCAGCGCCATGGCCCTGACGGTGTGGCGCGGCCTCGGTTACTACATGATCATTTACTTGGCCGCGCTCGCCAACGTCCCCCGTGAGCTGCACGAGGCCGCCGCCGTCGACGGGGCCGGCGCGCTGCGCCGCTTCGTCAGCGTCACGCTCCCGGCCGTGCGCTCCACGACGGTGCTGGTCGGCGCCCTGTCGTCGGTGTCCGCCTTCAAGGTGTTCGCCGAGGTCCATCTGCTGGCCGGGCCCACCGGCGGGCCGGCCGGGCAGGACACCACGCTCGTCATGCTCGTGCAGCGCACCGGCACGGGCCTGAACGGGCGCGTCGGCTACGCCTCCGCCCTCTCCCTCGTCGTCTTCGCCATCGCGCTGCTGCTGATGCTGCTGGTGCTGCGCGCCGACCGCAAGGAGGACCGGTGACGACCAGGGTGTCCGCCGGGGAGAAGGCGCTGCGCTATCTGCTGATGCTCGGCGTCCTCGCCGTCACCGTCGGCCCGTTCCTCTGGCAGCTGTCGACCTCGCTCAAGAGCACCACCGAGGACATCTACGCCTACCCGCCGGGCTTCCTGCCCGAGCGGCCGACCCTGGACAACTACGCCGGTGTCGCGGACATCATCCCGGTCTGGCGCTACGCCCTGAACTCGCTCCAGGTCGCGCTCGCCAACGTCCTCACCAACCTCGTCGGTGCCTCGCTCGCCGGGTACGCGCTGGCCCGGCTGCGTTTTCGCGGCCGTCGGCTCGCCGGGCTCGCCTTCGTGGCGGCGTTGCTGGTGCCCCTGGAATCCATCGTCATCGCGCAGTTCACGATGATGCGCGACCTCCGGCTCAACGACACCCTGATCGCCGTCTTGCTGCCCGGTGCGGTCGGCGCGCTGAACGTGCTGCTGATGCGCAACGCCTTCGCCAACCTCCCCTACGAGATCGAGGAGGCCGCCGTCATCGACGGGGCGAACGTCTGGCAGCGGTTCGTCCGCGTCGCGCTGCCGTCGGTCCGCGGCACCCTCGCCGTCGTCGCGATCTTCGCCTTCATGGGGGCGTGGGACGACTTCCTGTGGCCGCTGATCGTCCTCTCCGACGCGGACAACTTCACGCTGACCGTCGGTCTGAACTTCCTGCACGGCACGTTCCAGCAGAATCCGCGGCTGGTCGCCGCCGGCACCGTCATCGCGGTCGCCCCGCTCCTGGTGATGTTCGCCTGCCTCCAGCGGTACTTCTTCCGCGGGGTCGGCGAAGGCGCCGTCAAGGGCTGACCCCGCTCCCGCGTCCGGCTCGCCAGCCGTTCCGCCCCGAAGGGACATCCGTATGCGCTTCGGCGTCAACTACACGCCCAGCCGGGGGTGGTTCCACCACTGGCTCGATTTCGACCTCGACGACATCCGGGCCGACCTGGAGCAGATCGCCGCCCTCGGGCTGGACCACATCCGGGTCTTCCCGCTCTGGCCGGTCTTCCAGCCCAACCGCACCCTGATCCGGCCGAGGGCGGTCGAGCAGCTGGTCCGGCTCGTGGACGCGGCCGGGGAGCACGGGCTCGACGTCGGCGTCGACGGGTTGCAGGGCCACCTCTCCAGCTTCGACTTCCTGCCCGCCTGGACCGCCACCTGGCACCGCCGGAACCTGTTCACCGACCCGGACGTGGTCGAAGCGCAGGCGGAGTACCTGCGTGTGCTCGCCGCCGCGCTCGCCGGCCGGCCCCACTTCCTGGGCATGACCGTCGGCAACGAGACCGACCAGTTCTCCGGGGACCCCCACCCCGACCCCGACCGGGTCGACCCCGTCCAGGCGGACCACTGGCTGCGGCGCATGCTCGACGCCTGTGAGAAGGGCGCCCCGGGCCGGGCGCATCTGCACGCCTCGTACGACGCCGCCTGGTACGACGGCGCGCACCCCTTCACGCCCGCCCACTCGGCCCGGCTCGGCGCGATGACCGCCGTGCACTCCTGGGTCTTCAACGGCACCGCGCAGCGCCACGGCCACGCCGGGACGGCCACCGGGCTGCACGCCGCGTATCTCGTCGAGCTGTCCAAGGCCTGGGCGGTGGACACCGGCCGGCCGGTCTGGCTCCAGGAGGTCGGCGCGCCCGCCCCGCACATCCCGCCCGACCACGCCGCCGCGTTCACCGAGGCGACCGTCCGCAACGCGCTGGACTGCCCGGACCTGTGGGGCGTCACCTGGTGGTGCTCCCACGACGTGGACCGCGCGCTGGCGGACTTCCCCGAGCTGGAATACGGCCTCGGGCTGTTCACCAACGACCGCCGGATCAAACCCGCCGGTGAAGCGATCGCCCGGATCGTCCTCGCCTGGCGCGAGAGCGGCCGGCCCGCGCCGCCCCGCCGAACCGCCCTGGTCGTGGACGCGGGTGACGAGGAGACGGCACCCTACCGGTCGGTGTGTTCGCCCGGAGGCGCGTACTTCGAGGCGTGGATGCGGCTCGCCTCCCGCGGGGTGCGGCCGGCTTCGGTGCTGGTGCAGCGGGCGGACGATGCCGGGTACCTGGCCGGCCGGGGGATCACGGAAGTGCTGACGGTGGATCAGGTGCGGTAGGCGGTGGCCGTTTCGGGGATCGCTTCCCCAGCCCCGCCCCTTCCCGTTACCGGGGCTCCGCCCCGGACCCCGGTCCTCAAACGCCGGACAGGCTGACATGTGGAGCCGCCATGTATGACAGAGCCGCACGACCTCAGGTCACCCGCCGCCGCGTCCTTGCCGCAGGCATCGGTGCCTTGGCCGTCCCCACCGCTCGTGCCGCGCCCGCCACCACGGACCTCCAGCCGTACGCCGCGTACTGGTATCCCGACAGCTTGCCGGCGGGCTCCCCCGAGCCCGGCGTCACCTGGCGCAGTCTGCGCACCTGGGCGCCCGAGAGCGACGTCGACCTGCCCTTCAACAAGGCCACGGTGCCGCTGGCCGCCCGCTTCGCTCCCCCGCCCGTCAACGCGAGCGCGCGGGCGGGGCAGGCCCGGGTATCCGCCCTCGCCGCCTTCGCGCACACCTCCCGCAACCCGTCGCAGGGCTCCCCCACCGCCGACTACTACGCCCTCACCCACTGGGCCTACCTGGACGAGCTGGTGTTCTGGGGCGGCTCCTCGGGCGAGGGGCTGATCCTCGCGCCGAACGCGCCGGTCGTCGACGCCGCGCACCGCAACGGCGTGCCCGTCCTCGGCACGGTGTTCCTGCCCCCGGTCGCCTACGGCGGGCGGCTGAGCTGGACGCGGGAGCTGGTGCGCAGGGGCGCGGACGGCACCTTCCCGCTGGCCGACCAGCTGATCCGGGTGGCGCGCGCGTACGGTTTCGACGGCTGGTTCGTCAACGCCGAGACCGGGGGCGGCGATGCCCGGCTGGCCGCGGACATGCGGGACTTCCTCGCCCACCTGCGCACCCACCGCACGGGCCTGCGGATCACCTGGTACGACGCGCTGGCCGTGTCGGGGGACGTCTCCTGGCAGAACGAGCTGAACGACCACAACTCCCCCTTCTTCCGCGCCGCCGACTCGATGTTCCTCAACTTCGGCTGGAGCCGGTCCGGGCTCCAGTCGTCCGGCACGCTCGCCGAACGCCTGGGGCGCGGACGGTATGAGCTGTGGGCGGGCATCGACGTGGAGGCGAACGGCTGGGACACCCGCGTCGACTGGGACGCGGTCGTCCCCGCCGGCCGGCCGCACGTCACCTCCTACGGCTTCTACCGGCCGGAGTGGACGTGGACGAGCCTGCCCGCCGGCGGTCGTACGCCCGCCGCCTTCCACGCGCGGGACGACCGTTTCTGGTCCGGTCCGGCCGGGGACCCGGCCGCTCCGGCAACCGGGCCGTGGCGGGCTCCGGCCGCCTCCGTCGCGGACCGCTCGACCCTGACCGCGCTGCCGTTCGCGACGAGCTTCAACACCGGGCACGGCCTGGGCTGGTACGAGCGCGGCCGCCTCCTGTCCGACGCGCCGTGGAACCACCTGGGGCTCCAGGACCGGCTGCCCGGACGGCGCTGGGTGATCCGTACGACCGGCGCCCGGCCGGTGGTGGGCTTCGACTTCGCCGATGCCTGGCGTGGCGGCACCAGCCTGCTCGTGGACGGCCCGCTCACCGCTCCGGCGACCGTCGAGCTGTTCACCGCCCGGCTGCCGCGCTCGGCGACGACGGTGGTGGAGCTGGCCCACCGTAGCGACCCCGGGTCGGCGGGTGTCCGCGTGGAGCTGGTGGTCTCCCCCGGGCCCGGCCGCTTCGTCCGCGTGGCCGCGGGCACGCTGCCCCCGGGCGGGCGCGGCTGGACCACGGTCCGGCTGCGCGTCGGCGCGCTGCTGCCCGGCCGCGCCGGACGGACGATCCACGCGCTGGGCATCCGGCTCACCGCCACCGACTGCGGAGTCGTCCGCTGGCGGCTGGGGCACCTCGCGGTGCGCGACGGCGCGGCGCCCGGCCCGGCCGTGCCCGCCCGCCCGGCGGCGGTGACGGTCGCCGCGGCACGGCCGAACGGCGACGGTACGGCCGCGCTGCGGCTCCTGTGGACGCCCGGGGCGCGCCGGGTGCCGCCGGTGCGCCATTACGAGGTGTGTCAGGTGATGCCGGGTGGCGGCCGCCGCTTCCTCGGCGGCACCTGTGGGCATGCCTACTACGTTCCGGCGCTGCGCCGTACGGGCGGCGAGGCGGTCACCCGCGTCGACGTGCGCGCCGTGGACGAGCTGTACGTCCCCTCGGCACCCGCACGTGTTTCCTTCCGCTGGTCCACTCCGTCTTCGTGAGGACACCGACGCCATGCACAACGACCGCACCGTCATCGAAGCCCGTCTCAAGCGGGTGCTGGACGAGCGTGTCCGGCCCGCCGTGTATCCCGAGTCGGTGCCGCTGGCCGTCACCGTGTGGCACGCGCCCGGTGAGCCCGTGCCCGTCGCGGAGGGCCTCGCGGCCGGGGGCGAGCCGATCGAGGCCGGCGCGCCGTGGGGCCCGCCGTGGGGCACCAGCTGGTTCACGGTCACCGGGACCGTGCCCGAGGAGTGGGCGGGCCGGACCGTGGAGGCCCTGCTCGACCTGGGCTTCGACGAGAACATGCCGGGCTTCCAGTGCGAGGGGCTCGTCTACCGGCCGGACGGCTCACCCGTGAAGGGCCTCAACCCCCGCAACCAGTGGGTGCGGATCGGGGAGCCGGTCGCGGGCGGCGAGGAGGTGACGCTGCACATCGAGGCCTCGTCCAACCCGGTGATCCTGGACTACCACCCGTTCGTGCCGACCGAGCTGGGCGACCGCGAGACGGCGGACGGCGCGCCGCGCTACCGGCTGGTGCGGATGGATCTGGCGGTCTTCGACCGGGTGGTGTGGGAGCTGGTCCAGGACCTGGAGGTGCTGGGTGAGCTGATGGCGGAGCTGTCGGTGGATTCGCCGCGCCGCTGGGAGATCCTGCGGGCGGTCGAGCGGGCGTTGGACGCCGTCGACCTCCAGGACGTGGGCGGGAGCGCGGGGCGGGCCCGCGAGCGGCTCACGGACGTGCTGTCCGCGCCTGCGCACGCGTCCGCGCACCGGATCAGCGCGGTCGGGCACGCGCACATCGATTCGGCGTGGCTGTGGCCGTTGCGCGAGACGGTGCGGAAGGTGGCCCGTACCACCGCCAATATGACCGCCCTGCTGGAGGACGAGCCGGACTTCGTCTATGCCATGTCGCAGGCGCAGCAGTTCGCGTGGATCAAGGAGCACCGGCCGGAGGTGTACGCGCGGGTGAAGAAGGCCGTCGCGGAGGGCCGGTTCGTGCCGGTGGGCGGCATGTGGGTGGAGTCCGATACGAACATGCCGGGGTCGGAGGCGCTGGCACGGCAGTTCGTGCACGGCAAGCGTTTCTTCCTGGAGGAGTTCGGGATCGAGACGGAGGAGGTGTGGCTGCCGGATTCCTTCGGCTATTCGGCGGCGCTGCCGCAGCTGGTGCGGCTGGCGGGGGCGAAGTGGTTCCTGACGCAGAAGATCTCGTGGAGCCAAACCAATAAGTTCCCCCATCACACGTTCTGGTGGGAGGGTCTGGACGGCAGCCGGGTCTTCACGCACTTCCCGCCGATCGACACCTACAACGCGCGGCTGTCGGGTCGGGAGGTGGCGCACGCGGTCCGTAACTTCCAGGAGAAGGGCGGGGCGACGCGCTCCCTCGCGCCGACCGGCTGGGGCGACGGCGGCGGCGGGACGACGCGCGAGATGGTGGCGCGGGCGAAGCGGCTGGCGGATCTGGAGGGTTCGGCGCGGGTGGTCTTCGAGCGGCCGTCGGCGTTCTTCGAGAAGGCCCACGCGGAGTACGGGAGCGCGCCGGTGTGGGTGGGCGAGCTGTATCTGGAGCTGCACCGGGCGACGCTCACCAGTCAGGCGAAGACGAAGCAGGGCAACCGCCGGGCGGAGCACTTGTTGCGCGAGGCCGAGCTGTGGGCGGCGACGGCGGCCGTGCGGACCGGGTTCCGCTACCCGCACGAGGCGCTGGACCGGTTGTGGAAGACGGTGCTGCTGCACCAGTTCCACGACATCCTGCCGGGCACCTCGATCGCGTGGGTGCACCGGGAGGCGGTGGCGGCCTACGCGGCGGTCGCGGCCGAGCTGGAGTCGGTCGTCGGGGATGCGCTGGCCGCGCTCGCGGGGGACGCCTCGGCCGGTGGGACGGTGGTCTTCAACGCGGCACCGCACGGGCGGGGAGGCGCGCCGGCCCACGGTGGTGCCCTGGCCGGGCCCGCCTCCGCCGCCGCCTCCGCCGCCCCGACGGCGGTCCGGGCCCGCGAGGGCGGTGGCTTCACGCTCGACAACGACCTGCTGCGGGTCGACGTCGACGGGCGCGGGCTCGTGGTCTCCGTGTACGACCGGGAGGCGGACCGGGAGACGATCGCCCCGGGTGCGGCGGCCAACCTGCTGCAACTGCACCCGGACTTCCCGAACATGTGGGATGCGTGGGACGTGGACCACTTCTACCGGAACACCGTCACGGATCTGACGGACGTCGAAACGCTGGAGGTGACGGACGCGGGGGCGGTGCGGATCGTCCGGACCTTCGGGGCCTCCCGCGTCGAGCAGTCGCTGTCGCTCCCGGCGGGGGTGCGGCGGCTGGACATCGGCACGGAGGTCGACTGGCACGAGACGGAGAAGTTCCTCAAGGCGGCCTTCCCGCTGGATCTGCACGCCGACCGCACGGCCGCCGAAACCCAGTTCGGCCATCTCTACCGGCCCACGCACACCAACACCAGCTGGGACGCCGCCAAGTTCGAGGCGTGCGCGCACCGGTTCGTGCATCTGGAGGAACCGGGGTGGGGGGTCGCGGTGGTCAACGACTCGACGTACGGCTACGACGTGACGCGTGCCGTGCGGGAGGCCGGTGCCGGGACCACGACGACGGTCCGCCTCTCGCTGCTGCGGGCGCCGCGCTTCCCCGACCCGCGCACCGACCAGGGCACCCACCGGTTCCGGTACGCGCTGGTGCCGGGCGCGTCGTTGCGGGACGCGGTGCGCGAGGGGTACCGGATCAATCTGCCGGAGCGGCGGGTGCCCGGGGACACCGGGGTGCGCCCCCTGGTACACGTCGACAACGAGGCGGTCGTCATCTCCGCGGTCAAGCTCGCGGACGACGGCGGCGGTGATGTGGTGGTGCGGCTGTACGAGTCGCTCGGCGGACGGGCCCGCGCACGGCTGAGCGCGGGGTTCCGCACGACGTCGGTGACCGTCTGCGACCTGCTGGAGCGGCCCCTGACCACCGCCACGACGGAGGGGGACGGTGAAGTGGCGCTGTCCCTGCGGCCCTTCGAGATCGTGACCCTGCGGCTGGCACGCGGGTAGCCGCCCGGGCCCGCCCCGAACGGACGGCGGGCGCGTCCGCCCGGGGGCCGGGCCTCAGGCCCCGATGGCCTTCATCAGCATCGGGAAGGACGCCACCAGCTCGCGTTCCCAGTAGGGCCAGGTGTGCCCGCCGGTCGAGGCGCACACCGTGGCCGGGATGCCGAGCCGGACGAGCTTGGTACGCAGCTGCTGGTTCATGCCGAAGACGGCGCGCTCGATCGGGTCGTTCGTGCCGTGCGTGGCCGGGTTCGCACAGCGGGCGGGGGACGGCGGCGGGTCGCCCCACTTCCAGCCCACGCCCATCTCGGCGCCATTGCCGTAGGAGAGGTAGAGCGGAATGCCGGCGAGATCGGCGGCCCGCTCCAGCGGGCTGTTGCGCTTCCACAGCCATTGCTGGCGCAGGTCGGCGGGGTCGGTGGTGCCGAAGGGGTAGCCGGGCTCGCCCCACACCCGCTTCCAGTCCGTCAGGCACATCAGGCCGCCGAGCTTCACCGCGTCGGGGCCGTTGAGACCGCCGTCGGGTGAGGCGTACAGCGGGTTGACGGCACCGCTGTACGAGGCGGCCGCGCTGAACATCCCGGGATGCGCGGCGGTGAGCTTCAGCGCTCCCTGACCGCCCATGGACAGCCCCGCGACGGCCCGGCGCGTACCGGCCCGGTAGTTGCGCTCCAGCAGCGGCCGGAGCTGGTCGAGCAGATACGTCTCCCAGGCGGGGGCGCCCCACGCGCCGCCGTTGTACCAGTCGCTGTAGCCGCTGCAGCCGCTGGTCTGCGGCATGACGACGATGGCGTCCCGGCCGGCGGTCAGCTCCTCGACGTGGGTGTTGGCCGTCCAGTCCCGGTGGTCGCCCCCACCGCCGTGCAGCAGCCACAACGTGGGCCAGGTCCGTGCGGCGCCCTTGGACCAGCCGGTGGGCAGCAGCAGACGTACCCAGGTGACCGGCGCCTGGGTGTCGGGCGAGGAGACCGCCAGGTCCAGCGTCCGGCCGTCGACCCGCACTTCGCCGACCACCCGGGCCGGGCGGTCGGCCGCGTGGGCGGCGGTGCCCGCCCCGGCCGCCCCCGCCCACGCCACCGGCAGCAGCAGCCCGAGCACCAGCAGTGCCCGTGCGGCTCGCGCCCCGGATCTCTCGCGCCACGCCCTGTGCACCATGCGATCGCCTCTCACATGCCGCTCACTTCGCAGATGCGCGTCATATTACGGTGAGGGGGTGACAACGTACGTGGCATTCCTGCGCGGCATCAATGTGGGCACCAAACAGCGCGTCCCCATGGGGACCCTGCGCGATCTGCTCTCCGGCCTCGGCTGCGGGGCGGTGCGCACCCACCTCAACAGCGGGAACGCGGTGTTCACCCATCCCGGCGCCGCGCCGGACGCGCTGGCCGCCGGGCTGGAGGAGGCCATCGCGCGCGAGCTGGGGCTTTCCGTGCGCTGCTTCGTGCGCGAGGGGGCCGACCTCAGGCGTGTCGTGGACGCCGATCCGTTCGCCGGCCGGGGGGTCGATCCCGCGCGTTACCTGGTGACCTTCCTCTCCGGCGCCGCCGACCTTGACGCGTTCGCGGACCTCGATCCGGGCGCGTACGCCCCCGACGAGTTCGTCCTCGGGGAACGCGAGGTGTATCTGCTCTGCCCGGACGGCATCCGGGACTCCAAGCTGGCGAAGCTCCTGACGGGCCGGCGCCTGGGCGAGCAGGGCACCGCCCGCAACTGGAACACCGTCACCCGCCTCGCCGGGATGGCGGCGGCGACGGACGGCTGACCGGCCGGACCGCGGCCGCGCCCCTGCCGGCGGCACAGACGCGGCACAGGCGGCGGCACAGGTGGCGGACGGCTCCGCTTAGCATGCGGGCATGAAGCTGCGCTTTCCCCGCCGTCCTCGGCCCGGACGCGGCCGGCTGCTGGCCGCCACGGCCGCCGGCGCCGTACTCGTCGGTGCCGGCACCTGGACCGTGGCCTCGGCCACCGGGCCGGGCGCCGCCGTGCACCGCGAGGACCGGTTCCTGACGATGCCCGACGCCCCGGACGGCGGGCGCCCGGGACCGGTCCGCATCGACACGTCGTACTTCACCTCCGGTGACACCGGCACCCGCCGCCCGGCGGTGCTGCTCGCGCACGGCTTCGGCGGCAGCAAGGCCGATCTGCGCGAACGGGCGGAGGATTTGGCGCGCGACGGCTACGCGGTGCTGACCTGGAGCGCGCGCGGCTTCGGCCGGTCCACCGGCCGTGTCGGTCTCAACGACCCGGGCCGTGAGGTCGCCGATGTGAGCCGGCTGATCGACTGGCTGGCGCGGCGGCCGGAGGTGCGGCTCGACAAGGCGGGCGACCCCAGGGTCGGCATCGCGGGCGCCTCCTACGGCGGTGGCGTCGCCCTCCTCGCGGCCGGGCACGACAAGCGCGTCGACGCCATCGCCCCGCAGATCACCTACTGGAACCTCGCCGACTCGCTCTTCCCGAACGACGTCTTCAAGAAGCTCTGGTCCGGGATCTTCTTCACCACCGGCACCACAGCGGCCGGTGCCGCGCCCGGCGCCCCCGCGCCGGCCGACGGCGACCGCCCGGCCCGCGCGGCGAAGGCGCCCACCGGGACCTCCGCCTGCGGCCGGTTCGAGACGACGCTCTGCGAGATGTACGAGCGGGTGGCCGTCGAGGGGAAGCCGGACGCCCGGGCGCGGGAGCTGCTGGAGAGCCGCAGCCCCTCCGCCGTCGCCGACCGGATCAGGGTGCCCACCCTCCTCGTCCAGGGGCAGACCGACTCCCTCTTCCCCCTCGGCCAGTCCGACGCGGCGGCCCAAGCCATCGCCCGCAACGGCGCGCCCGTCTCCGTCGACTGGATCGCGGGCGGCCACGACGGCGGGGCGGACGAGAACGACCGGATCGCGCGGCGCACGCGCGCGTGGTTCGACCGCTACCTCAAGGAGGACGAGAGCGCGGAGACGGGGCCCGCCTTCCGGGTCAGCCGGACCGGCGGGATCGACACCACCGACGGCAAGGCGCAGCTGCGCGGCGCGAGCGGCGACCGCTATCCGGGGTTGCGCGGTGCTCCGCGGGCCGTCCCGCTGGCCGGGCGCGAGCAGTCGTTCGGCAACCCGGCGGGGGCGGCACCGCCCGCGATCTCCGCGGTGCCGGGTATCGGTTCGCTGACCCAGCTCTCGGGCCTCGGCGTCGGCGTGTCCCTCGACTTCCCCGGCCAGCACGCGCGCTTCGACTCGGCCCGGCTCACCGAGGGCGTCCGTGTCACCGGCTCCCCGACCGTGAAGGCGAGGATCTCCTCCGACACCGGTGAGGCCGTCCTCTTCGCCAAGGTCTACGACGTGGGGCCGAACGGCCAACAGGTGCTGCCCGGGCAGCTCGTCGCCCCCGTCCGCGTCACCGACGCGAAGGGGGGCCGCACCGTCGAACTCACCCTGCCCGCCATCGACCACACCTTCGAGTCCGGGCACCGGATGCGGCTCGTCCTCGCCGCCACCGACCTGGGCTACGCCTCGCCGGCCCGGCCCGCCGCGTACACCGCCGCCCTCGTGGGCGGGTCCTTGAGCGTGCCGACCGCGCCCGGGGTGCGGACCGGTTCCTCCGCCCTGCCCTGGTGGACGTGGGGGCTGCCGCTCGGCGGTGCGGCCGTCGCGGCGGCCCTGCTGCTGACCGGTCGCCGCCGCACCGCCGTGCCCGCGCCCGACCCGGCGCTCGCCGAGGTGCCGTTGCAGATCACCGGGCTGAGCAAGCGGTACGCCAAGTCCGCCGACCGGTACGCGGTACGGGAGTTGTCCTTCCGGATCGAACGCGGCCAGGTGCTGGGGCTGCTCGGCCCGAACGGCGCGGGCAAGACCACCACCTTGCGCATGCTCATGGGCCTCATCCGCCCCGACGAAGGTGAGGTACGGGTCTTCGGGCACGCGATCCGGCCGGGGGCGCCCGTGCTGTCGCGGGTCGGGGCGTTCGTGGAGGGTGCGGGGTTCCTGCCGCACCTGTCCGGCCGGGCCAACCTCGATCTGTACTGGCGGGCGACGGGCCGCCCGGCCGAGGACGCGCACCTGGACGAGGCCCTGGAGATCGCCGGGCTCGGCTCCGCACTGGAGCGGGCGGTACGGACGTACTCCCAGGGCATGCGCCAGCGTCTCGCGATCGCGCAGGCCATGCTGGGGCTGCCGGACCTGCTGATCCTGGACGAGCCGACCAACGGGCTCGACCCGCCGCAGATCCGGGAGATGCGCGAGGTGATGATCCGGTACGCGGCCGCCGGGCGGACCGTCATCGTCTCCAGCCATCTCCTGGCCGAGGTCGAACAGAGCTGTACGCATCTGGTCGTGATGGACCGTGGCCGGCTCGTGAGCGCGGGTCCGGTGGCGGAGATCGTCGGCTCGGGCGACACGCTGCTGGTCGGTGTCGAGGGCGAGCTGCCCGAGGTGACGGCCGAGAAGGTGGCGGCGCTGCCCGGGGTGGCCTCGGCCGTGCGCGGTGACGAGGGGCTGCTGGTGCGGCTCGACGGCATCGGCGCGCCGGAGTTGCTGGCGGAGCTGGTGCGGCTGGAGATCCCGGTGGCGCGCGTCGGCCCGCACCGCCGCCTGGAGGACGCGTTCTTGACCCTGATCGGAGGCTCGGCATGAGCACCACGGTGACCACGGCCCCCGAGTCCGCGCCCGGGTACCGGGCCCGGCACACCCTGCCACTGCGGGTGGAGGCGATGCGTCAGCTACGGCGGCGGCGCACGCTCGTGGTGGGGGCGGTGCTGGCGGTGCTGCCGTTCGTCCTGATCGCGGCCTTCGCCATCGGCGGGCAGCCGAGCGGGCGCGACGGGCGGGTGACGCTGATCGACACCGCCACCGCCTCGGGCGCGAACTTCGCGGCGACGTGTCTGTTCGTCTCGGCGGGCTTTCTGCTGGTGGTGCCGGTGGCGCTGTTCTGCGGTGATGCCGTGGCCTCGGAGGCGAGCTGGTCCTCGCTGCGTTACCTGCTCGCGGCCCCGGTGCCGCGCGCCCGGCTGCTGCTGAGCAAGCTGGCCGTGGCGCTCGCGTTCAGCGCGGCCGCCATGGTGCTGCTGCCGGTGGTGGCGCTGGCGGCGGGCACGGCGGCGTACGGCTGGGACGGGTTGCGGATCCCCACCGGTGGTGCGCTGCCCGCCGGGACCGCCGTCGGCCGGCTCGCGATCGTGGTGGCGTACGTCTTCGTGGGGCAGTTGGTGACGGCGGCGCTGGCGTTCTGGCTGTCGACGGTCACCGACGCTCCGTTGGGCGCGGTGGGCGGCGCGGTCGGGCTGACCATCGTCGGCAATGTGCTGGACGCGGTGACCGCCCTCGGGCACTGGCGCGACTTCCTGCCGGCGCACTGGCAGTACGCGTGGGGGGACGCGTTGCAGCCGCAGTTGGAGTGGGGCGGGATGATCAAGGGTGCGGCGGTGTCGGTGGCGTACGCGCTGGTGCTGTGCGCGCTCGCGTTCCGGCATTTCCGGGCCAAGGACGTGGTGTCGTAAGGGCCTACGCCTTGGCGGCTCCGTAGACCGGGCCCGCCTCCCGTGTGCGGGGCAGCAGTTCCCGGACCGCACCGCCCGCCTCGGCCGGGGTCCAGCGGGCGCCCTTGTCGGCCGTGGGGCCCGGCCGCCAGCCCTCCATCACGGTGATGCGTCCGCCCTCCGCCTCGAAGACCCGCCCGCTGACCTCGGCGGAGTCCGCCGAGGCGAGCCACACCACCAGCGGCGAGACGTTCTCCGGTGCCATGGCGTCGAACCCGCCCCCGGGCGCGGCCATGGTGTCGGCGAACACCCGCTCGGTCATCCGGGTGCGGGCGGCGGGGGCGACGGCGTTGACCTGGACGCCGTAACGGGCCAGTTCCTCGGCGGCGACGAGGGTGAGGGCCACGATGCCGGCTTTCGCGGCGGCGTAGTTCCCCTGCCCGACGCTGCCCAGCAGTCCCGCGCCGGAGGTGGTGTTGACGACGCGGGCCCGGCGGGGGCGGCCCGCCTTGGACTCGGCGCGCCAGTAGCCTGCCGCACACTTGAGCGGCAGGAAGTGGCCCTTGAGGTGGACGCGCAGGACCGCGTCCCAGTCGTCCTCGTCGAGGTTGACGAGCATCCGGTCGCGCAGGAAGCCGGCGTTGTTGACGAGCGTGTCGAGCCGCCCGTAGGTGTCGAGGGCCGTGGCGAGGAGGCCGGCGGCGCCCTCGGTGGTGGCGATGTCGCCGCTGTGCGCGACGGCTTCGCCGCCGCGGGCGCGGACCTCGTCGGCGACCCGCCGGGCGGGGTCCGCCGAGCCGCCCTCCCCGCCGGGCCCTACGCCGAGGTCGTTGACGACGACGCGCGCGCCTTCGGCGGCGAGCGCGAGGGCGTGCGCCCGGCCGAGACCGCGGCCGGCGCCGGTGACGGCGACGACGCGGCCCGCGCAGATTCCGGTCATCTCAGGTCTCCTCGCAGGGGGTGGCCGGCGGGTTGGCGGCCGACCGGTTGATGGGGGCCGCCGCCAGGAACGCCGGCCGTTCGCCGCCGCCGTGGACGACCAGGCTCGCGCCGGTGATGTAGGACGCGTGGTCGGAGGCGAGGAAGACCACCGCGTCGCCGATCTCGTCGGGTTCGGCCAGGCGGCCGGCCGGGACGGTGCGGGCGACGGCGGCGACGCCCGCCGCGTCGCCGTAGTGCAGGTGTGCCGACTCCGTGCGCACCATGCCGAGGACGAGGGTGTTGACGCGCACGGCCGGTGCCCATTCCACCGCCATCGTGCGGGCGAGGTGTTCCAGACCGGCCTTGGCGGCGCCGTAGGCCGCCGTGCCCGGTGACGGGCGGGTGCCGCTCACGCTCCCGATCATCAGGACGCAGCCGCCGCCCGGCTGCCCGCGCATCACCCGGCGGGCGGCGAGCGCGACGGTCAGCGGCGCGGTGAGGTTGAGGTCCAGGACGCGCGCGTGGCGTTCGGCGTCGGCGTCATCGAGCATCCGGAAGGGCGCGCCACCGGCGTTGTTGACCAGCAGGTCCAGACGGCCGAAGGTCTGGGCCAGCTCGTCGAACAGGGCGTCCACGGCGCCCGGCCGGCGCACGTCGAGGGGCCGAAAGCAGGCGGTCCGCCCGGCGGCCGTGACCGGGGTGTCCGGGGGACGGCGGGCGCAGACCACCACCCGCGCCCCGGCGCGCAGCAGCGCCCGCGCGATGCCCGCGCCGACGCCGCGTGTCCCGCCGGTGACGACGGCGACGCGTCCGTGCAGAGCGCGCTCCGTGCTCATCCCGTGCCACCTCCCGCGCCGGGCGATCCGCTGCTACCTTCGCCCCTAACAAACGTTTGGTGGAAAGGTAGCTGATCCACTGATGGGTGTCTCCACCTCCCGCCCCGAAGCGGGCATCGCCGTCGTCACCGTCGACTTCCCGCCCGTCAACGCCGTGCCCGTGCGGGGCTGGTACGAACTGGCCGAGGCCCTGCGCACGGCGGGCGCCGACCCCGGTGTGCGCTGCGTGGTCCTGACCGCCGCCGGGCGCGGCTTCAACGCGGGGGTCGATCTCAAGGAGATCCAGCGGGGGCCGGGCCGGCGGGCGCTGATCGGCGCCAATCGAGGCTGTGCCGCCGCGTTCTCGGCCGTGTACGACTGCGAGGTGCCGGTCGTCGCCGCCGTGCGGGGCTTCTGCCTGGGCGGCGGGGTCGGGCTCGTCGGCAACGCCGACGCCGTCGTCGCCGCCGAGGACGCCACCTTCGGCCTGCCCGAGCTGGACCGGGGCGCGCTCGGCGCCGCCACCCACCTCGCCCGGCTGGTGCCCGGGCATCTGCTGCGCACCCTGTACTACACCTCGCGCACCGTCACCGCGCGGGAGCTGCACCGGCACGGATCCGTGTGGCGGGTCGTGCCGCCCGGTGAACTCCCGGCCGCCGCCCTGGAGCTGGCGCGCGAGATCGCGGCCAAGGACGGTTCGTTGATCCGCCTGGCCAAGGCCGCCCTCAACGGCATCGACCCGGTCGACGTCCACCGCGGCTACCGCTTCGAGCAGGGCTTCACCTTCGAGGCCGCGCTCAGCGGTGTGGCCGACCGGCACCGCGAGGCCTTCGTCTCCCGGGGCCCCCGGGCGCCCGGGGCATCCGCGCAGGACCACGAGGAGGAGCCGTGACCGGCGAGAAGCTGATGACCGCCGACGAGGCCGTCGGCCGGCTGGAGAGCGGCATGACCCTCGGCATCGGCGGCTGGGGCTCGCGGCGCAAACCGATGGCGCTCGTCCGGGCCCTGCTGCGCTCCGGCCTGACGGATCTCACCGTGGTCTCCTACGGCGGCCCGGACGTGGGCCTGCTGGCGGCGGCGGGACGGATCACCCGGCTCGTGACCGCCTTCGTCACCCTCGACTCCGTCCCGCTCGAACCGCACTTCCGGGCGGCCCGGCAGAGCGGCCGTCTGGAGCTGACGGAGCTGGACGAGGCGATGCTGATGTGGGGGCTGACGGCCGCCGCGCACCGGCTGCCCTTCCTGCCCGTCCGGGCCGGACTCGGCTCCGACGTCATGACGGTCAACCCGCGGCTGCGGACGGTCACCTCGCCGTACGCGGACGGCGAGGAACTCGTCGCGGTGCCCGCGCTGACCCTGGACGCGGCCCTCGTCCACCTCAACCGGGCGGACGCCCGGGGCAACGCCCAGTACCTCGGCCCGGACCCGTACTTCGACGATCTCTTCTGCGAGGCGGCGCGCGAGGCCTACGTCTCCTGTGAACAGGTCGTGGACAGCGCCGCGTTCGCGCCCGCGGGCGGCCCGCAGACCCTGCTGATCGGGCGGCACTGCGTCACCGGTGTGGTCCACGCCCCGGGCGGCGCGCACTTCACCTCCTGCGCCCCGGACTACGACCGCGACGAGGCCTTCCAGGCCGCGTACGCCGAGGCCGCCGCCGACCCGGTGGCGTGGCGCGCGTTCGCGGGCCGCTTCCTGTCGGGGGACGAGAACGACTACCGGGCCGCCGTCGCGGCCTTCGCCGGGGAGGGCGCGTGAGCGCGGACGCGACGACGGGCGTGACCCGTGCCGAGTACTGCGTCCTCGCCTGCGCGGAGGCGTGGCGCGGCGCCGGGGAGGTCCTGGCCGCCGCGATGGGGCTCGTCCCGACGGCCGGCGCGCGGCTCGCGAAGCTCACCTTCTCCCCCGCCCTGCTGCTGACCGACGGCGAGGCGGCGCTGATGGGCGACGTGCCCGCGCTCGGGGCGGCGTCCGAGGTGAGCGAGGGGTGGCTGCCCTACCGCCGGCATCTGGCCCACGTCACCGGCGGCAGGCGGCACGTGATGATGGGCGCGAGCCAACTGGACCGCCACGGCAACCAGAACATCTCCTGCGTCGGCGACTGGAAGCGGCCCGACCGCCAGCTCCTGGGGGTGCGCGGCGCTCCCGTCAACACCGTGAACAACCCCACCAGTTACTGGGTGCCCCGGCATTCGCCGCGGGTGCTGGTGGAGCGGGTCGACATGGTGTGCGGTGTGGGCTACGACCGGGCGGCGGCGGCCGGCCCGTCCGCGACCCGTTTCCACCACCTCCACCGTGTGGTCACCGATCTGGCCGTGCTCGACTTCGAGACCCCGGACCGCACGATGCGGGTGCGGTCCCTGCACCCGGGGGTCACGCCCGCCGAGCTGCGGGCGGCGACCGGCTTCCCCCTCGCCGTGCCCGACGACGTGCCGCGCACCCGCGAGCCGACGGCCCGTGAACTGCGCCTGATCCGCGAGGTCGTCGACCCCGCCGGGCTGCGCGGGCGGGAGGTGCCCCGGTGAGGACCGCGCTCACCGACCTGGTCGGCGTCCGCCATCCCGTCGTGCAGACCGGCATGGGCTGGGTCGCGGGGCCGCGTCTCGTCGCGGCGACGGCGAACGCGGGGGCGCTCGGCATCCTGGGCTCCGCGACCATGACGCCCGGCCGGCTCCGGGAGGCGGTCCGCGAGGTGCGGCTGCGCACCGACCGCCCGTTCGGGGTGAATCTGCGCGCCGACGCCGAGGACGCGGGGGAACGGGTGCGGATCATCATCGGCGAGGGCGTGCGGGTCGCCTCCTTCGCGCTCGCCCCCTCGCGCGAGCTGATCGCCCGCCTGAAGGACGCCGGGGTCGTCGTCATGCCGTCCGTGGGCGCGCGGCGGCACGCGGAGAAGGTCGCGGCGTGGGGCGCGGACGCGGTCGTCGTGCAGGGCGGCGAGGGCGGCGGGCACACCGGGGGCGTCGCGACGACGGTCCTGCTGCCCCAGGTGGTCGACGCGGTGGACGTCCCGGTCGTCGCGGCGGGCGGCTTCCACGACGGCCGGGGCCTGGTCGCCGCCCTCGCCTTCGGGGCGGCCGGGGTGGCGATGGGGACCCGGTTCCTCCTGACGGCCGACAGCACGGTGCCGGCGGCCGTGAAGGCCGCCTACCTCGCGGCATCCGTCGGTGACGTCACGGTCACCACGAAGGTCGACGGCCTCCCCCACCGCGTGCTGCGCACGCCGTTCGTCGACGCCCTGGAGCGCTCGGGCCGGGCCCGGGCGCTGCTGCGGGCGGTACGGCACGCCCACTCCTTCCGCGCGGTCTCCGGGCTGACCTGGCCCCGGATGCTGCGCGAGGGGCTGGCGATGCGGCACGGCAGGGAGCTGACCTGGAGCCAGGTGCTGCTGGCCGCGAACACCCCGATGCTGCTCAAGGCCGCCATGGTGGACGGCCGTACGGACCTGGGGGTGATGGCCTCGGGGCAGGTGGCGGGGCTCGTCGAGGATCTGCCGACCTGCGCGGAGCTGGTGGAGCGCGTCATGCGGGAGGCCCACGAGACGCTCGCGGGCCTCCCGCCGGTCACAGCCGCTCGATGACGGTGACGTTCGCCTGGCCGCCGCCCTCGCACATCACCTGGAGGCCGTAGCGCCCGCCGGTGCGCTCCAGTTCGTGCAGCAGGGTGGTCATCAGCTTGACGCCGGTGGCGCCCAGGGGGTGGCCCAGGGCGATGGCGCCGCCGTTGACGTTGACCCGCTCGGGGTCGGCGCCCGTCTCGTGCTGCCAGGCCAGGACCACGGGGGCGAAGGCCTCGTTGATCTCGACCAGGTCGAGGTCGGCCATCGCGAGGCCGGTCTTCTTCAGCGCGTGCGCCGTGGCGGGGATGGGCGCGGACAGCATCCGGATGGGGTCCTCGCCGCGGGCCGAGAGGTGGTGGATCCGGGCGCGCGGGGTCAGCCCGTGGTCGCGCACGGCGCGCTCGCTCGCGAGGAGCATGGCCGCCGCGCCGTCCGAGACCTGTGAGGAGAGGGCCGCGGTCAGCCGCCCGCCGGGCATGACGGGCGGGAGGGCCGCCATCTTCTCCCGCGTGGTGTCGCGGCGCGGGCCCTCGTCCGTCGTCACCTCGCCGTAGGCGACGAGTTCGCGGTCGAAGCGGCCCTCGTCGACGGCCCGCAGCGCCCGCCGGTGCGAGCGGAGGGCGAATTCCTCCATGGCCGGGCGGGTGATGCCCCACCGCTCGGCGATCAGCTCGGCACCGTGGAACTGGCTGACGGGCCGGTCGCCGTAGCGTTCCCGCCAGCCGCGCGACCCGGCGAACGGCCCCTCGGTCAGCCCCAGCGGCTCGGTGGCCCGGCGGGTGGCGTACCCGATGGGGATCTGCGACATGTTCTGCGTGCCGCCCGCGACGACCAGGTCCTGGGTGCCGGAGAGCACGGCCTGGGCGGCGAAGTGGACGGCCTGCTGGGAGGACCCGCACTGCCGGTCGACGGTGACGCCGGGCACCTCCTCCGGCAGCCCGGCGGCCAGCCAGCTGGTCCGGGCGATGTCACCGGCCTGCGGCCCGACCGCGTCGAGACAGCCGAAGACGACGTCCTCGACGGCGGCCGGGTCCACACCCGTGCGCTCCATCAGCGCCGTGAGGACGTGCGCCCCGAGATCGGCGGGGTGAACGGAGGCGAGGGCGCCGTTCCGTTTGCCGACGGGGGTGCGTACCGCCCCGACGATGTACGCCTCGGCCATGGCTGCTCCTTCGGCAGATGGTGTCCGTGCGGGCCTATGCGGCGGGTTCCCTCCCGGCGATGCCGTCCAGCACCATCGACAGGTACTGCCGGGCGATCTCCTCGGGGCGGTGCGCCCCGCCCGGCCGGTACCAGGACGCGGCGACCCAGACGGTGTCGCGCACGAAGCGGTAGACGAGCCGGATGTCGAGGTCGGCGCGGAAGGACCCGTCGGCCACGCCGCGCTCGAGCGTGCCCAGCCAGGCCTTCTCGAACTTCCGCTGCGATTCCGCGAGGTAGCCGAAGCGGGGCTGGGTGACCAGGTGCCGGGACTCCTTCTGGTAGATGGCGACGGCGGCGCGGTGCCGGTCGATCTCCCGGAAGGACTCCGTGACGAGGGCCTCGACGGTCGCCCGGGGGGCGAGACCGGCGTCGAGCACGGCGTCGTAGCCGGTCCACAGCTCGTCCAGGAAACCGGAAAGGATCTCGTCGAGCATCGACTCCTTGGAGTCGAAGTGGTAGTAGAGGCTGCCCGCGAGCAGTCCCGCCTCGTCGGCGATCCGGCGGACGGTGGTGGCGTTGTAGCCCTGCGCGGCGAATACCTCGGCGGCGGTCGCGAGGAGTTCGCGGCGCCGTTCGGGAGGGGGGTTCGCGGTGGTCTTCCTGCTGTTCGTCGGCACGCTCCCATTGTCGGTCACGCCCGCTGGCTGCTGACGGAGACCGTCTCCCCGGTCATGTACGAGGAGTAGCCGCTGGCGAGGAAGACGATCACGTTGGCGATCTCCCAGGGCTCGGCGGGGCGCCAGAACGCCTCGCGCCCGGTCAGCTCGGCGAGCAGCCCGGGCGTGGTGACCTTCGCCAGGTGCGGATGCATGGCCAGGCTCGGGGAGACGGCGTTGACGCGCACCCCGTAGGCGGCGGCCTCCACGGCGGCGCAGCGGGTGAGGGCCATGACGCCGGCCTTGGCGGCGGCGTAGTGGGCCTGCCCGCGCTGGGCGCGCCAGCCGATGACGGAGGCGTTGTTGACGACGACTCCGCCGCCGGTGCCGTGCCGCAGCCGGCGCAGGGCGGCGCGGGTGCAGCGGAAGGTGCCGGTGAGGGTGGTGTCGAGGACCCGGTCCCACTGCTCGTCGGTCATGTCCACCAGATCGGCGGTGCCGCCGAGACCGGCGTTGTTGACGACGACGTCCAGGCCGCCGTGCCGCTCCTCGGCGAGGTCGAACAGGGCGGCGACCTGGCTCTCCTCGGTGACGTCACAGGTCAGCCCGGCGACGGCGCGGGCGCCGAACTCGTCGGCGAGCGTGGCGACGCAGCCGCGCAGACGGCGCGCGTGGAGGTCGCCGAGCACCACGCGGGCGCCCTCCTCCAGGAAGCGGCGGGCGGTGGCACCGCCGATCCCGGCACCGGCGGCGGCGGTGATCACGGCGGTACGGCCGGCCAGCAGGGCGTGACCGGGGAGATAGGACGGCGGGCCCGGGGGGCGAGCGCTGGCCGGAGCGGACTCCTCGACGCTGCTCATGGCCGTACGTTAACCTACCAAACACTTGTTAGGGAAGGAGTGGCGGATGGCCCCCGACCATGACGACGGCCGCGACGGTGACGTGCGTGACGGCCACGACGGCCGAGCCCCCGACCCCGCCGCGGGACCGGGGGATCCGGTGGTGCGCTACGAACGGCGGGGCCCGGTCGCGACCGTCACCATGAACCGGCCGGAGTACCGCAACGCCCAGAACTCCGCGATGACCTACGCCCTGGACGACGCCTTCGCCGCGGCCTCGGCCGACGACGAGGTCAAGGTCGTCGTCCTCGCCGGGGCGGGTGCGCATTTCTCCGCCGGTCACGACATCGGCTCCCCGGGGCGCGACGCCGACGTCCCCTTCGCCCGCCGGGCGGGCCTGTGGTGGGACCACTGCGGCAAGGAGGGCGCGGAGCGCCGCTTCGCCCGCGAGTCCGAGGTCTATCTGGGCATGTGCCGCCGCTGGCGCGAACTGCCGAAACCGATGGTCGCCGCCGTCCAGGGGGCCTGTGTGGCGGGCGGGTTGATGCTGGCCTGGGTGTGCGATCTGATCGTGGCGAGCGAGGACGCCTTCTTCGCCGACCCGGTCGTCCGGATGGGCATCCCCGGCGTCGAGTACTTCGCCCATCCGTGGGTGATGCCGCCCCGGGTCGCCAAGGAGTTCCTCTTCACCGGCGACCGGATGAGCGCGCGGCGGGCGCACGAGGTCGGGATGGTCAACCACGTGGTGCCCCGCGAGCGGCTCGCCGGGCGCACCCGCGAGCTGGCCGAACGGGTGGCGGAAATGCCGCGCATGGGTCTCGCCCTCGCCAAGCGGGCCGTCAACCAGGCCGAGGACCTCCAGGGGCTGCACAGCGGACTGGACTCGGTGTTCGGCCTCCATCACCTCGCCCACGCGCACAACGCGGAGACCACCGCCGATCCGCTCGGCGGGATGGACGTCACCGCGCTGAAGGCGCGGGCACAGGGGCGCGGGGGGACGCGGCGCTGATGGATCTCGACTTCACCCCCGCCGAGGATGCCTTCCGCCACGAGGCCCGCGCCTGGCTGGCGGCCCACGTGCCCCGCCCGCCCCTGCGGTCCCTGGAGACCGCGGAGGGGTTCGCCGAGCACCGGGCCTGGGAGCGGACGCTGTTCGCCGACCGCTGGTCGGTGGTGTCCTGGCCGGCCGCGTACGGCGGCCGGGACCGCTCGCCGCTGGAGTGGCTGGTCTTCGAGGAGGAGTACTACGCGGCCGGTGCCCCCGCCCGGGTCGCCCAGAACGGCATCCACCTCCTGGCCCCCACCCTCTTCGCGCACGGCACCGACGAGCAGCGGGCCCGCGTCCTGCCGCCCATGGCGAGCGGTGCGACGATCTGGGCGCAGGCCTGGTCCGAGCCGGAGGCGGGTTCCGACCTCGCCTCCCTGCGCTCCGTCGGGGTGCGCACGGCGGGCGGCTGGCTGCTCCGGGGGCAGAAGACGTGGTCCTCGCGGGCCGCCTTCGCCGACCGCGCGTTCGGCCTGTTCCGCACCCACGCCGACGCGGACCGCCCGCACCGGGGGCTGACGTACGCGATGTTCCCCCTCGACGCGGACGGGGTGACCGTGCGGCCCGTACGGCGCCTCGACGGCAAGCCCGCCTTCGCGGAGATCTTCCTCGACGACGTCTTCGTGCCGGACGCGGACATCGTCGGGGAGCCCGGGCGGGGCTGGTCCGTCGCCATGAGCACGGCAGGCAGCGAACGGGGGCCGGTGCTGCGCAGCCCCGGCCGCTTCACCGCCGCCGCACGCCGGCTCGTGGGGCTGTGGCACACCTACGGCGACGTCGGCGACCCGGTCCTGCGGGACCGGGTCGCCGACGTCGTGATCCGGGCCCGCGCCTATCAGCTGTCCGCCTACGCCGACGCCACCCGCCCGGCCGCGGGAGGCGGGCCGGACGCGAAGTCCAGTCTCACCAAGGTGTTCTGGTCCGAGCTGGACCTCGCCCTCCACGAAACCGCCCTGGACCTGCTCGGCCCCTACGGTGAACTCGCCGACGGGGCGCGGGACGCCCCCGCGCACGGCGTCTGGGCGGACGGCTACACCTTCGCCCTGGCCGGACCGGTCTACGCGGGCACCAACGAGATCCAGCGGGACATCATCGCCGAGCGGCTGCTCGGGCTGCCGAGGGGAACGCGCCGCGCATGAGGTTCGTACTGGACACCGAGCAGACCGCTTTCGGCGACAGCCTCGACCGGCTGCTGGCCGCCGCCGGCACCCCGGCGGTCGTGCGGGCGTGGGCGGACGGCGACCACAGGCCGGGGTTCACGTTGTGGGAGCGGCTCGCGGACGCCGGGGTCTTCGCCCTCGCCGTGCCCGGCGGGCACGGCGGTGTGGGGCCGCTGCCCGTCGAGCTGTCCGTCGCCTTCGTCGCCCTGGGCCGGCACGCCGTGCCGGGCCCGCTGGTCGAGACGGTCGCCACGGCGGCGCTGCTGTCCCGTCTCGCCGAGCACGGTGTGGCGGCACCCGCCGATCGGTGGCTGCCCCTCATCGCCGCCGGGACGGCACGGGTGACGGTGGCCCTGGCGGGCGGCGGCCCGTACGCGCTGGACGCCGACGCCGCCGACGCGGCCTTCGTGGTGACGGGCGATCAGCCCACGCTGTGGCGCGCCACCGGCCACGGGCCGGTGCAGCCCTCGCTGGATCCCGCGCGGCGGCTGTCGCGCCCGCTGCCCGGCGGGGAAGTGCTCGCGGACGGTCCCGCCGTGCGGGACGCGGCCGCTCACGCCACCGGCGTGGCCGCGTTCACGACGGCTGCCCAGGCGCTCGGCGTGGGGCTGGCCCTGCTGGAGCGCACGGTCGCGTACGCCAGGGCCCGTACCCAGTTCGGGGCGGCCATCGGCTCGTTCCAGGCGGTCAAGCACCGGCTGGCCGACGCGCTGCTCGGGCTGGAGTTCGCCCGGCCCCTGCTCCACGGTGCCGCCGTGGCCCTCGCGTCCGGGGCGCCGGGCGCCGGGGCAGACATCGCCGCGGCCAAGGCCGCCGCCTGCGACGCGGCGTACGCGGCCGCCCGTACCGCCCTTCAAGTGCACGGCGCGATCGGCTACACCGCCGAGTACGACCTGTCCCTGTGGCTCGGCAAGGCCAGGGCGCTGCGGTCGGCGTGGGGCACGCCGGCGGCCTGCCGGGCCCGCGCGCTGGAGCTGTACGCCGAGGGGTAGCCGGCCCCGCGGCCCGAGCGGCCGTGCCGTGGGCAGCGGGCGAGTCGTGTCCTCCTTCGGCGCGTCGCCCGGGAGACGGCACAATCACTCTCCAGTGCACCGACCGGAGAGGACCGACACCGTGGGCCATGAGACCGGGGGTGCCGGGAGCGCCGGGGCCGCGGAGGACATCGTCGCGCGCGTGCTGCGCCAGTGGCAGCGGGTCCACCCCGGGCTCGACACCGCGCCGATGGCCGTGATCGGCAGGCTGAACCGCTGTGCGGCCCTGCTCCAGCAGGCCACCGATGCCCCGTTGGCGGGCGAGGGGCTGTCGCGGGGGGAGTTCGACGTCCTCGGCACGCTGCGGCGCACCGGCCGGGAGCTGACGCCGGGGCAGATCGCACGGGAGACCTTCGCCTCGGGGGCCGCGGTCACCAAGCGGCTGCGGGTGCTCGAAGGGCGCGGGCTCGTCTCCCGCCGGCCCGACGACCGGGACCGCCGGGTCGCCCATCTGTCGCTCACCGAGAGCGGTGGTGCGCTCATCGACCGGCTGGTCCCGCAGCAGGT
Organism: Streptomyces sp. NPDC042259; assembly: GCF_055582085.1. NCBI lineage: Bacteria > Bacillati > Actinomycetota > Actinomycetes > Kitasatosporales > Streptomycetaceae > Streptomyces > Streptomyces sp. NPDC042259. The sequence continues at coordinate 893,021 of NZ_JBVJDW010000002.1, forward strand.
CGCCTACGAGGGCGCCCTGCTGGCCGGACTCGGCGTGGAGCGCCGGGACGATCTCGCCGCGACCCTGGCCGACCTTCTCGTCCTTCTGGAAGGGCGGATCGGCGGGCTCCAGCCCTGAGCGGACGCTCCGCCCCGGTGGCGGAGCACATCGGACAGCCTCCGGCCTCACTTGCGAGCAGCTACCCCTGGGGGGTATACATGTCCTCGATGGATACCCCCTGGGGGTATCAAGAGCCCTGGAAGTGGGAGCAGCGATGACCACGACGACCACCGATACCGCCCGGGATTCCCGGGTCGAACTCGCCATCGGCGGCATGACCTGCGCCTCGTGCGCCGCGCGGATCGAGAAGAAGCTCAACCGCATGGACGGCGTGACCGCCACGGTCAACTACGCCACCGAGAAGGCGCAGGTCACCTATCGTGCGGACATCGCGGTGGCCGAGCTGGTCGCCACGGTGGAGGCCACGGGGTACACGGCCGCGCCGCCCGCGCCCGTACGGGCCACCGGCGCGGACGGCGGGCATGACGGGCGCGGCGGGGCCGGGGGGAGCGCGGAGGCGGACGCGCTGCTGCCGTTGCGGCAGCGGCTGGTCACGGCGGTCCTGCTGGCCGTTCCGGTGGTCCTGCTCGCGATGGTGCCGGCCTGGCAGTTCACCTATTGGCAGTGGCTGTCCCTGACGCTGACCGCGCCCGTCGTCACCTACGCGGCGTGGCCCTTCCACCGGGCCGCCTGGACCAACGCCCGGCACGGCGCGGCCACCATGGACACCCTGATCTCCGTCGGCACCTCGGCGGCGTTCGCGTGGTCGGTGTGGGCGCTGTTCTTCGGCAGCGCCGGCATGCCCGGCATGACCCACGGCTTCGAGCTGACCATCGCACGCGGTGACGGCGCGGGGAACCTCTATCTGGAGGCGGCCGCGGGGGTCACCGCGTTCGTCCTGGCGGGGCGCTACTTCGAGGCCCGCTCCAAGCGCCGGGCCGGGGCCGCGCTCCAGGCGCTGCTGGAGCTGGGCGCCAAGGAGGTGACCGTGCTGCGGAACGGCCGCGAGGAGCCGGTCCGCGTCGAGGACCTGGCGGTCGGGGACCGGTTCGTGGTCCGGCCCGGCGAGAAGATCGCCACGGACGGCACCGTCGTCGAGGGCGGTTCCGCCGTGGACGCCTCGATGCTGACGGGTGAGTCGGTGCCGGTCGAGGTCGGCGTGGGCGACACGGTGACGGGAGCGACGCTCAACGCGGGCGGCCGGCTCGTCGTGGAGGCCACCCGGGTCGGTGCCGACACCCAGCTGTCGCGGATGGCCCGGATGGTGGAGGACGCCCAGAACGGCAAGGCGGCGGCCCAGCGGCTGGCCGACCGGATCTCCGCGGTCTTCGTGCCCGTCGTCATCGCGCTGGCGCTCGGCACGCTCGCGTTCTGGCTGATCAGCGGTGCGGGACTGACCGCCGCGTTCACGGCCGCGGTGGCCGTGCTGATCATCGCCTGCCCGTGTGCGCTGGGGCTGGCCACACCGACGGCCCTGATGGTGGGCACGGGCCGGGGCGCGCAGCTGGGCATCCTCATCAAGGGGCCCGAGGTGCTGGAAACCACGCGGCGGGTCGACACGATCGTCCTGGACAAGACCGGCACGGTCACCACCGGCCGGATGGCGTTGCGCCACGTCCACACCGTCGACGGCACGGCCGGGACCGAGGCACTGCGGCTGGCCGGGGCACTGGAGCACGCGTCCGAACACCCGATCGCCCGGGCGGTCGCGGCGGGCGCCGCCGAGCAGACCGGCACGCTGCCCGTGCCGGAGGACTTCGTGAACCTGCCGGGTCGGGGCGTCCAGGGTGTCGTCGAGGGCCACGCCGTGCTCGTCGGCCGGGAGAAGCTGCTGGCCGAGTGGGCCATCGCGCTGCCGGCGGAGCTGGAGCGGGCGAAGGCCGCGGCCGAGGCGGCGGGGCACACCGCCGTCCTGGTGGCCTGGGACGGCGCGGCCCGGGCGGTGCTGGAGGTGGCGGACGCGGTGAAGGAGACCAGCGCCGAGGCCGTCGGCCGGCTGCGAGCCCTGGGGCTGACCCCGATCCTGCTCACGGGCGACAACCGGGCCGTGGCCGAATCGGTCGCCGCCGAGGTCGGTATCGACGAGGTGATCGCCGAGGTTCTGCCGCAGGACAAGGTCGACGTCGTCAAGCGGCTCCAGGGCGAGGGGCGGGTCGTCGCGATGGTCGGCGACGGCGTCAACGACGCGGCCGCGCTCGCCCAGGCGGACCTCGGGCTCGCGATGGGCACCGGCACGGACGCGGCCATCGAGGCGGGCGACCTCACGCTCGTTCGGGGGGACCTGCGGGTCGCGGCGGACGCGATCCGGCTGGCGCGCCGGACGCTGGGGACCATCAGGTCGAACCTGTTCTGGGCCTTCGCCTACAACGTGGCTGCGCTGCCGCTGGCGGCCTCGGGACTGCTCAACCCCATGATCGCGGGTGCCGCGATGGCCTTCTCGTCGGTCTTCGTCGTCGGCAACAGCCTGCGGTTGCGCGGCTTCCGTCCCCTGGGCCGGTAGACCCCGCGGCACCGGCGCCCGGCGCCCGAAGTGCCGTCAGGGCCGCGGGGACACGGACGGGGCGGGGCGGCCGGTCTGCGGGAAGACGGAGGCACAGACCTGGTCGGGGACGGACTTTCCGCCCCCGACCAGGCTCACTTTCACCTCGTCGGCAGGCAGCTTGCCCGGCACCCCGTTGTGGGCCGCGGTGCACACGAGCTGGTTGCGGGCGGTCCGGGTGAGCCGGGAGACGTCCGTCGCCAGCCGGATGACGACGCGGTCGGTGCTGGTGGAGACGTCCACACCGCCGACCTTCGGCAGCTCGGAGTAGTAGCCGCGCAGCCGCTCGGGCTCGTTGGGCCCCTTCAGCAGGAGCGGTACCGCGTCCTCCGCGGTCACCGCGTCACCGGCCGGCCGGCTCACCGGCACCACGCCCCCCGGGTAGGCGAAGTACAGCACGGCCTGCGTCGCCGGAACGCCGGGCCGTTTGGCGCCGGTGGCCGGGTAGCCCACGTCGATGACCTCGGTGGGTTCGATGCCGCACCCGGCCAGCGCGGTGAGCGCACCGAGCAGGGCCGCGACGGCGGCCGCCCTTCGCGTCCTCATGGTGTCCCCTTCTCGTTTGGCCCGGTCCCGCCGAACTCCCCGGACTCCCCGCTCTCGCCGAATTCCCCGCGCCGCAGCGGAAGGTCCACGGTGAACACCGCGCCCCCCGCGGGGCCGTTGGCGGCCCGTACGGTTCCGTCGTGCAGCCGGACGTTCTCCAGGGTGATGGCGAGCCCGAGCCCGCTGCCCTCGGAGCGGGCCCGGGCGGAGTCCGCTTTGAAGAACCGCTCGAAGACGTGCGGCAGCACCTCGGGGTCGATGCCCGCGCCCCGGTCCGCGATCTCGATCAGCAAACGCTGTTCCCCGGCCCCGCCGGCCGCCTTCGCCGTGCGGACCGCGACGCTCACCGGTTCGCCGCCGTGCTTCAGCGCGTTGCCGACGAGGTTGGCGACCACGACGTCGATCCGGCGCGGATCCAGCCGGGCCCGGACGCCCTCGGGCAGATCGGCGGCGACCTTGTCCTGCCAGCCGCGGGCCTGGAGGGTCTTGCGGACGGTCTCGGACACGTCGACCTCGTCCAGGTGGAGGGCCGCGGCGCCCGCGTCGAAGCGGGAGATCTCCATCAGGTCCTCGACCATACGGGCGAGCTTCCCGGTCTCCTCGCTGATGAGCCGCACGGCGTAGGCGGTGTCCGGGTCGAGCGTGGCGGCGTCCTCGTCCAGGACGTCGACGACGGCGGTCATCGCGGCCAGCGGGGTGCGCAGCTCGTGCGAGACGTCGGCCGCGAAGCGCCGGGAGTTGGCCTCCATGCGGCGCAGCTCGGCCACGTTCTCCTCCAGTGCCGCCGCCATGTCGTTGAAGGTCCGGGAGAGGTCGGCCAGCTCGTCGCGGCCCGTCACCTTCAGCCGGGTGTCCAGCTCGCCGGCGGTGATCTGCTGGGTGGCGCGCCGCAGCTCCCGTACGGGCCGCAGCACCCCGCGCGCGGCGATCAGGGCGGGGACCACGGCCAGCGCGATCGCGGGCAGCGCTCCGTTCTGGGCGGCCTGGACGAGCGCCTGCACATTGAGTTCGTCCTCGCGCAGCGGCAGTTTCGCGTACACCTCGAGGCCCGAGATCTCCCCGCCGTCCCCGCTGTAGGTGACGGGCAGTCCGATCGCCAGCCACGGCTTGCCGTCGAGTTCGATGCGCTGGAACGCCGCGATGCCCTTGTGGACCTTGCCCTGGACGCCGGCCGGGATGCCCCGGCCGCCGTTCGGGCCGGTGGGCGGGAAAAGGGGGCCGTCCTTGTAGCGGGTGTGGATGATCCAGCGCTGGGCCACCCCCGCCCGGTCGAGCCCCTCGGAGAGCTTCACGAGGTCGGCGTCCCGCGGGGGGAAGGGCACTTCGGGCACCTGCGAGTTGACCTGCGCGCGGAGGGTCTCCACGGCCGTGTCCTGGGTGCGCTTGAGGATCTTGGTGCGGGCCTCGCGGAAGGTCAGCCCCGCCGTGGTGAGCGCGCTGAGGGCGGCCACCAGCAGGAACGCCACGACGAGCCGCGCCCGCAGCCCCCGGGCGAAGGTGCCCAGCGCGGGGCGCCCGAGCCGCGTGTCCCGCAGCCGCGCGTGCCACGGGAGGCCGGGTCTCCCGGGGGTCGCGGGGGTCTTTCGGGTCACAGGGGCCCGAACCGGTACCCGAAGCCCCGCACGGTCTGGATGTACTTCGGTGACCGCGAGGAGTCCTCGACCTTGGTGCGCAGCCGCATCACACAGGCGTCCACCAGCCGGGCGTCACCGTGGTAGCTGTGCTCCCACACGTGTTCCAGCAGCTGCTGGCGGCTGAAGACCCGGCCCGGGGTGGCGGAGAGGTACAGCAGCAGCTTCATCTCGGAGGGGGCGAGGGCCAGGTCCTGGCCGTTCTTGGAGACGAGCAGGCCCGCGCGGTCGACGGTCAGGTCGCCGTGGGTCTCCGCGGGCTGGGTGACGGCCGGGTCCGGTCCGCCGTCGCTCGGGGCGGCCCGGCGCAGCACGGCCCGGATCCGCGCTTCGAGGACCTCGCCCCGGGCGGGCTTGACGATGTAGTCGTCCGCGCCGGCCTCCAGGCCGAGGACGACGTCGATGTCGTCGCCGCGCGCGGTGAGCATGATGATCGGGATCTGCTGGGTGGCGCGGATACGGCGGCACACCTCGAAGCCGCTCTTGTCGGGCAGCATCAGATCGAGCAGGACCAGGTCGGGGCGGAAGGACTCCAGGGCGGCGAGACCGGCCTCGCCGGTCGGCGCGGCCTCGACCTCGTGGCCGCGGCGGCGCAGGGTGAGAGTGACCCCTTCCCGTACGGCCCGGTCGTCCTCGATCAGAAGCACGCGTGACATGCGGACAGTATCGTTCCCCTCGGCGCACTCGTGCGCCTCGCGGGCCTGTGAGCAGCGCAACTGTCACCGACTGCTCATATTCACCGCCGCTGCCCCTGCCGCAGTGCCGCCCGCGGCGAGCGCCCCGCGGGCGCGTTCTCGCTCACGGACGGGCCGGTTGGTCAGGTTGGGCCGGGCTCAGCCACGATCGGGCCCGCCGATGTGCCGCAGCAGGAGCGCGCGGAAGTCCCGGTCGGTGCTCTCGTAGCGGTGCCGGAGCCGGTCGCCGGGCCAGTCGCCGGGGAGCAGGGCGGCGGGGAGCACCGGGTCGGCGAGGAGGTGGCGCAGGACCGCCGCCGAGACCATGAAGCGGTCCGCGAGGTTCTCGGTCCGCTCCGCGCGCAGCGCCGCCTCCAGCGCGCGGGCCCGCGCCGCCCAGCCGTCGAGGTCCCACAGCGTGGCGGCGAGCACGGCCGGATCGCCCTCGGGGACGCCGGTGAGCCGGGTGCACTGTTCGCCGATCACGTCGGGCGGGGCGTGGCCGGGGGCCCGCACCAGGTTGGCCGGGCGCAGCCAGCAGCCTTCGCGCAGCTCGGCCAGGCGCTGGGCGGCCATGGCCTGGCGGAGGGCGGCGCGGTCGGCCGCCGGGCGCCGTTCGGTGGTGACGACGGCGATCTCCCAGCCGCCGTCCCAGGGCCGGGTGCGCGGCGCCCGGCTGTCGTCCTGCCGGGCCTGACGGGCGAGGAGACGGTCGGTGAGCCGGTAGGTGCCGTCGCGTTGTTCGAGGTCGCCGGCGGCGACCATCCGGGTGAGGGCGGTACGGACGGTGCCCTCGGCGGTGCCGAAGAGTTCGCCGACGCGGACGAGGGCGCGGGCGGGCAGCGCGGGCGGGTGGTGGCCCAGCAGGGTGGAGAGCACGATCGAACGCGCGGTCAGCGGCGGCAGGGCGAGGGATCCGGTGTCCATGATGGGCGAAACCCTATCCATTACAGTCTTCGACCACGCATCATAAACTTGTAATGCCGGGCCGTACGCACCCCTCGGAGGTCGCTGTGAGCGCCACGCACGAAGTCCTCAACCAGGCTCCGCCCCTGACCGGCTTCACCACCGCCGACGATCCGGCGCTGCTGGAGGCGCTGCGCCGGGACGGCGGCGGTTGGGGCGAGGCGGAGGTGCGCGAGCTGGGCGCGCGCGCCGGGTCGCCGCAGACGCAGGAGTGGGCACGGCTGGCCGAGGCGCACCCCCCGGTACTGCGCACCCACGACCGTTTCGGCCACCGCCTCGACGAGGTGGAGTTCCACCCCGCCTGGCACCAGCTGATGACGGTGGCCGTGGAGAGCGGCCAGCACGCCGCGCCCTGGGCGGACGCCCGGCCCGGGGCGCATCTGGTGCGCGCCGCGAAGTTCTACGTCTGGGCCCAGGCCGAGCCGGGCCACGGCTGTCCGGTCTCCATGACGTACGCGGCGGTCCCCGCGCTGCGCGCCCAGCCCGAGCTGGCCGCCGTCTACGAGCCGCTGCTCGCCTCGCGCGCGTACGACTTCGGGCTGCGTCCGCCGACGGGCAAGCGGGGCCTGATCGCCGGGATGTCGATGACGGAGAAGCAGGGCGGCTCGGACGTGCGGGCCAATACGACGACGGCCGTGCCGGCGGGCGACGGCTCGTATGTGATCACCGGGCACAAGTGGTTCACGTCGGCACCGATGAGTGATGTGTTCCTGGTGCTGGCACAGACACCGGAGGGCCTGAGCTGTTTCCTCATGCCGCGCGTGCTGCCGGACGGCACCCGCAACGCGATGCGGCTGCAGCGGTTGAAGGACAAGCTCGGCAACCGCTCCAACGCCTCGGCCGAGATCGAGTACGAGCGGGCCGTGGCCTGGCCGGTGGGTGAACTCGGCCGTGGGGTGCGGACGATCGTCGAGATGGTCAACATGACCCGGCTCGACTGCGTCATCGGCTCGGCGGCCGGCATGCGCGCGGGTCTGCGGCAGGCCCTGCACCACAGCGCACACCGGCGGGCGTTCGGCGCCGAGCTGATCGACCAGCCGCTGATGCGCAACGTCCTGGCGGACCTCGCCGTGGAGTCCGAGGCGGCGACGCTGCTGGCGATGCGGCTCGCGGCGGCACTGGACGCCTCCGAGTCGGGTGACGCGGGCGAGGCGGCCCTGCGCCGGCTCGCGCTGGCGGCGGGCAAGTACTGGGTCTGCAAGCGCGGCAGCGCGCACGCCGCCGAGGCGCTGGAGTGCCTCGGCGGCAACGGATACGTCGAGGAGTCCGGCATGCCGCGGCTGTACCGGGAGGCACCGCTGCTCTCCATCTGGGAGGGCTCGGGCAACGTGGCCGCCCTGGACGTGCTGCGCGCCCTGACCCGGGAACCGGCGGCGCTGGACGCCTACTTCGCAGAGGTCGGCGCGGCGGCCGGGGCGGACGCCCGCCTCGACGCGGCGGCGGGGCGGGTACGCGAGCTGCTCGGCTCGCTGGCGGACCCGCACCGGGCCCAGCTGCTCGCCCGCCGGCTGGCCGAGCAGCTCACGCTGGTCCTCCAGGGCAGCCTGCTGGTGCGGCACAGCACCCCGGCCGTCGCGGACGCCTTCTGCGCGTCCCGGCTGGGCGGGGAGTGGGGGCACGCCTTCGGCACCCTGCCGGCGGGCGCCGACCTGGGGCCGATCATCGACCGGGCGGTGGCGAAGGACGCGCGGTGACGGACACCCGCGCCGGGGCGGCCGCCCCGGCGGTCCGTACCGAGCGCCGGGGGCCCGTCAGCACGGTGGTGCTGTCGCGGCCCGCCGTCCGCAACGCCGTGGACGGGCCGACGGCCCGGCGGCTGGCCGACGCCTTCCGGGCGTTCGAGGCCGACGACGGCGCACGGGTCGCGGTGCTGTGGGGCGAGGGCGGTACGTTCTGCGCGGGCGCGGACCTCAAGGCGATCGGCACCGGGCACGGCAATCGCGTCGCGCCCGACGGCGACGGCCCGATGGGCCCCACCCGGCTGCGGCTGTCCAAGCCGGTGATCGCCGCGGTGAGCGGCCACGCGGTGGCGGGCGGGCTGGAACTGGCCCTGTGGTGTGATCTGCGGGTGGCGGAGGAGGACGCGGTCTTCGGCGTCTTCTGCCGCCGCTGGGGCGTGCCGCTGATCGACGGCGGTACGGTCCGGCTGCCCCGGCTCGTCGGCACGAGCCGGGCCATGGACATGATCCTGACGGGCCGCCCGGTTCCGGCGGCGGAAGCCCACGCCATCGGGCTCGTCAACCGCCTCGTCCCGCCGGGCGGGGCGAGAGCGGCGGCGGAGGAGCTGGCGGCGGAGATCGCCCGCTTCCCCCAGACGTGTCTGCGCGGCGACCGGGCCGGCGTGCTGGACCAGGAGGGTCTGACGGAGGAGGCCGCGCTGGCGGCCGAACTCGCCTGCGGACTGCGGTCGTTGGCCGAGGCGCGCGAGGGCGCGGCCCGCTTCGCGGCGGGCTCGGGCCGGCACGGGGGCTTCCCACCCGGGTGAGCCCGGCGGCACACCACCGGGAGGCCCGGCGCCGGCACCGCGCGGCACCGGCACCGCACGCCCGCCCCGTCGGGGTGAACCCACGGGGAACGCCCGGTCGATACACCCTTTTTGGCCGTTATGGCGCACACACAACGCACACAGTTATTCATCCCTTGGGAGGGATTCGCGGCAGGACGCGGCCAAGGGGAGCGTGCGCACCGGAGGATCTCCGTCGTGAACGGATGGGTGCCGGCAGGGCGGACGGGGATGGTGGCCTTCGTGGCCGTACTGGCGACGGCGGGGGCCGGGCCCGCGTGGGCCGGCGAGGCCGGCGGCCCACCGGCCGTGGGGGCTCCGGCCACCACGGGGCCCGGTGACCTCGCGCGGGACACCGGCCGCCCCACCCGGCAGGACGCCGACGTCCGCACCGCGCTCTCGGCCGCCCGCCGCTCCCACGACGTGCGCATCACCACACACGACGGTTCCTCCTCCGTCGTCATCCACGAGAGGCGTCGTCACACCGGCGCGCCCGGCCGGCGGCCCCTCACCGTGACCGCCGTCTCGGGCGACGGTCTGTCCTCCGCCGTGATCCACGACGACGACCGGTGCCTGACCGTCGGCGCCCACGCCCCGGGGCACTCGGCCCTGGTGCGGATCTGCGGGCCACGGGCCCCGCGCCCCGGGCCACCGGCCGCGCCCCGCCCCGCCCCGGCTCCCCCGGTCCCGCCACCGGCAGCCCCCGCCCCGCCGGCTCCCGCCTCCCCTCCCGCACCCGCCACCCCGCCGCCCCCGCCCCCACGTCCCGTTCCGGTCGGGGTCGACGCGGTACCGGCGCCGCCGCCCCCGGTGGTCCGGCCCGCTCCCCCGGCGGTCTCGCCGAGACCCGCGGCCGCCCGGATCGCTCCGCGCGCCTATCACCGGGCCGATGCCAAAACGCCCGACGGCGGGCCCTCGATGGTCACGCTCATGCTGCTGCTCACGGCCCCCGCCGTACTCGCGGCGGCACTGCTGCGGCCCCGCGGCGGCGGACGGCGCTGACCCGCCACCGCCGCGCCGCCCTCCCGCTCCCTCCACTCCCCCCTGTCCGACCCCGGAGGTTCCCTTGTCCGAATGGCTGGTCCTGACTCTGGCGATGGCCGCCGCGTGCGCCGTCGTCCTGACCATCACCGTGCTCAAAGAGCGCCGGATCGGAGTGGACTACGACCCGTCCCAGACCCCCGACGTCATCGAGTACATGACGATGATGGTCGGGGTGGTCTACGCCATTGTGCTGGGTCTCGCCATCGCCGGCGTCTGGGAGGCACGCAACAGCGCGCAGCAGGCGGTCGCGGCCGAGGCGCAGTCCCTGCACGAGATCAGTGAGCGGGTACAGGCGTACGCACCGGCCGCCCGGGACCGTACGCGCGAGGACATCGACACGTACGTGACCTACGTCGTGCACACCGAGTGGCGGCACATGCTGGACAAGGGGGATCTCACCGACCGGGGGGCGGAGCTGCTGGGCAAGGTGCGCCGGGATGTGACGGCGTATGTGCCGCGCAACGACCAGGAGGGGCAGCAGTACCAGCCGCTGCTGGACCAGGTCGCGGCGGCGGACGCCGCGCGTGGCGGGCGGGCGCAGAACGCGGAGGCGACGCTGCCGGGCGTGGTGTGGTTCGGTCTGATCGCGGGGGCCCTGGTGGCCGTGGGGCTGATCTTCACGTTGCAGATCCGGCGCTCGCCCCGCGAACTGCTGCTGGCGGGGCTCTACAGTGCGCTGATCGCCTTCCTGCTCTTCCTCGTCTGGGACTTCAACTCTCCTTTCGGTCACGATGTCGCGGACGCGACCGGCCCGTTCACCGATCTGTTCGCCATTTGACGGGCAGGTGCTTGAGGCCGTTCTGGAAGTTGGACGCCAGCCGGACGGCCTCACCCGCCCGCTCCAGGCCGGGCAGCCGGTCGATCGTGACGCGCAGCATGGTCCGCACCTGCACGCGCGCGAGGTGGGCGCCCAGGCAGAAGTGCGGGCCGAAGCCGAAGCTGACGTGGTCGTTGGGGGTGCGGGTGATGTCGAAGCGGTCGGGGTCGGTGAAGACGCGCTCGTCCCGGTTGGCGGAGGCGTGGAAGACGACGACCTTCTCGCCGCGCCGGATGCGCCGGCCGCCGAGTTCGGTGTCCCGGGTGGCGGTGCGCCGGAAGTCCATGACGGGCGGCCAGTAGCGCAGGACCTCCTCCACCGCCGAATCCGTGAGGTCGGGCCGCTCCCGCAGCAGCCGGTACTGCGCGGGGTGGTCGAGGAGCGTCTTGAGACCACCCGGGATGCCGTTGCGCAGCGTCTCGTTCCCGGCCGTCGCGAACAGCAGGAACATCGTCTCGAACTCGTCTTGCGTCAGGCCGCCTTCGCGCATCTGGGCCATCACGCTGCCGGGGCGGGCGCGGTCCGCCAGGGCGTGGGCGTAGACGAACATGTCGGCGAGGGCCTCGTGGGTGCGCGGGGCGGCCACGGTGCCGTCGGGGCGGACGAGCCCGGCCGGCCGGTGCGCGAGGGCCGCGCGGCCCATCGGGCTCAGCGTCCCCGGGTCGGCGGTGCTGGAGCCGGCCCGCTCGGTGTCCTGGTAGCCGATCACCCGGTTGGACCAGTCGTACAGCAGCCGCCGGTCCTCCTCGGGTACGCCCATGATGTGGGCGAGGGTCCATACGGGCAGGTCCGCGGCCAGCTCCACGTAGTCCGTGGCGCCGAGGTCCGCGACGGAGCCGACGAGGGCGTGCGCCCGCGCCTCGATCACGGCCTCCAGCTCCCGCACGGCGCGGGGGGTGAAGGCGGCGGAGACGATGCGCCGCAGCCGCGCGTGGGCGGGCGGGTCCTGGTTGAGCATCATGGTCCGCAGGAACGCGAGGTCGCGCTCGGTCTCCGGGTCGGCGATCTGGGTGGCGCCCGCGTGGGAGGAGAAGATCTCGGGGGTCCGCAGCACGTGCTTGACGTCGGCGTGCCGGAAGACCGCCCAGAAGCCGGGGCCGCCGGGCCAGGGCCCCACGGCGGGTTCTCCGATCCGGCACACCGGGGCGGTGGCCCGCAGTTCCCGGTACCGGGCGTAGGGCACGCCGCGCGCGTAGGTCTCGGACAGGAAGACGTCGGCGGTCACCTCGTGTGAAGTCACCTCATGGACGGTATGTCCTCCCCTGGCGGACGCGTCAAGGGCTGGCGACAATGTCTCGTGACCCGGCGCCGTCCGGACCGGGGCCGCGTGGCTGGTTCTCGCCCCCATGCCCTCTTGAAGCGGCGGGCATGCAATGGCTTAGGTGGTACGGACCGAACGTACGGGAGGTACGGACCGTGACCGACAGCAACGACCTCAGAGAGGACCGCGACCGGCTGGTCGACGCGGCCGACGCGGACGCCTACGTACGCGGCATCTGTTTCAAGACCGGGCCGCCCCGGCTGCTCGGTGTCGAACTGGAGTGGCTCGTGCACGACGCGCACGACCCCCTGCGTCCGGTCGACCCGCCCCGGCTCGCGGCCGCCGCCGAGCGGTTGCGCGCGCTGCCGCTGCGGTCGCTGCTGACCGTCGAGCCCGGCGGCCAGTTGGAGTTCTCCTCGCAGCCCGCGAGTTCGCTCGCCTCCTGTGTGACGGAGGTCGCCGCGGACCTCGCCTTGGCCCGCGCCGAGCTGCGCGGCCTCGGGCTCGTCCTCGCCGGATACGGCAAGGCCCCCTGGCACGAGCCGCCCCGGGTCGTCCACGATTCCCGCTACGACGCCATGGAGAACTACTACGGCCGGTGGAACGACGCCGGAGGCACCATCATGTGCCGGACGGCATCCGTCCAGGTCTGTGTGGACGCGGGGTACGAGGAGCCCGGCCCGCTCGGTTTCGGGCGCCGGTGGGCGCTGGCGCATCTGCTGGGCGCGGTCCTGGTCGCCGCGTTCGCCAATTCCCCGCTGCACATGGGCCGCCCGACGGGCTGGCGTTCGACCCGCCAGGCCTGTTACGGGCGGACGGACCCCGGCCGCACCCTGGCCCCGTCCGACCGTCTCGACCCGCGGTCGGCCTACGCGGCGTACGCGCTCGAGGCGCCGGTGATGGTGCTGCGCTCCGACGACGCGCCCTGGGATCCTCCCGAGGGGCTGAACCTCAGCCGCTGGATCCGCACCCGGCGGCCCCGGCCGCCGACGATCGACGACGTCGCCTACCACCTGACGACGTTGTTCCCGCCGATACGGCCGCGGGGCCACCTGGAGCTGCGCATGATCGACGCGCAGCCCGGGGAGGACGGCTGGCTGGTGCCGCTCGCCGTCACCGCGGCGCTCTTCGACGACCCCGTGGCCACCGAGACGGCCTACCGGACGGTGAAGGCGCTCGCGGACACGGCGGGCACCGACCCGGCGCCCCGCAATCCGCTGTGGCGCAACGCCGCACGGTTCGGGCTGGCCGATCCGGAGCTGCACGCCGCCGCCACCGTCTGTTTCGCGGCGGCCCGTGAGGCGCTCCCCCGGCTCGGCGCTCCACCGCACGTGCTCGACATCGTCGACGACTTCAGGGCCCGTTATGTGGACCGCCACCGATGTCCCGCCGACGATCTGCTCGACCGTGTGAACGGCAAGGAGATCCGCCGATGACCGTGCCCGGCCGGGATCCCGACCTGTTCCGCCGACGGGCCGTGGACGCCCTCGTCACCGCGCGCGAGCGCACCGGTGTCCTCACCGGCTGTGTGGACGAGCGGGAACTGACGGCCCAGCACTCGCCGTTGATGTCCCCGCTCGTCTGGGACCTCGCCCACATCGGCAATCAGGAGGAGCAGTGGCTGCTGCGCGCCGTGGGCGGCCACGACGCGCTGCGGCCCGAGATCGACTCGGTGTACGACGCGTTCGAGCACCCGCGTGCCGAGCGGCCGGCGCTGCCGCTGCTGGCGCCCGCCGAGGCCCGGGGCTATGTCGCGGACGTCCGTGACCGGGTCCTGGACGTGCTGCACGGCGCCTCGCTGCGGGGCGGGCCGCTGCTGGAGGCGGGCTTCGCCTTCGGGATGATCGCGCAGCACGAGCAGCAGCACGACGAGACCATGCTGATCACCCATCAGCTGCGCCGCGGCCCGGCCGCGCTCTCGGCGCCCGCACCGCCGCCGGCCGCGCCGGACGCGGCGCTGCTGCCGTCGGAGGTGCGGGTCGAGGGCGGGCCGTTCACGATGGGCACCTCCACCGAGCCGTGGGCCCTGGACAACGAACGGCCCGCGCACCACCGCTTCGTGCCCTCGTTCTTCATCGACACGCTGCCGGTGAGCAACGAAGCGTACCTGCGCTTCATCGACGACGGGGGCTACGCCGATCCGCGCTGGTGGCATCCCGAGGGCTGGGAGCAGGTCCGCCGGGAGGGGTTGACGGCGCCGCTGTTCTGGCGGCGCGAGGGCACCGGCTGGGTGCGCCGGCGGTTCGGGGTGGTCGAGCCCGTCCCGCCGGACGAGCCGGTGCTGCACGTCGGCTGGTACGAGGCGGCGGCGTACGCGGCGTGGGCGGGGCGGCGGCTGCCCACGGAGGCGGAGTGGGAGAAGGCGGCCCGCCACGACCCCGGCTCCGGCCGTTCGCTGCGCTACCCGTGGGGTGACGCCGACCCCACCCCGGAGCGGGCCAATCTCGGCCAGCGCCATCTGCGGCCGGCCCCGGTCGGGGCGTATCCCGCGGGTGACTCGCCGCTGGGCGTACGGCAGCTGATCGGTGACGTGTGGGAGTGGACGTCGAGCGATTTCCTGCCCTACCCCGGGTTCCGGGCGTTTCCCTACCGCGAGTACTCCGAGGTGTTCTTCGGCGACGCCCACAAGGTGCTGCGCGGCGGTTCCTTCGCCGTGGACGCCGTCGCCTGCCGGGGGACGTTCCGCAACTGGGACCTGCCGGTGCGCCGGCAGATCTTCGCGGGCTTCCGTACCGCCCGTGACGCGGAACCCGTCTGATGTGCCGCCATGTGGCCGTCGTGGGGCGTGCGGCGCCCCTCGGCGAGAGCCTCCTCGCGCCCCCGCACTCGCTGTTCCGGCAGTCGTGGGAACCCCGGCGGCAGCTGCACGGGACGGTCAACGCCGACGGGTTCGGCGTCGGCTGGTACGCGGCGGACGACCCGGTGCCCGCGCGCTACCGGCGGGCCGGGCCGATCTGGGCGGACGGCTCGTTCCTCGATCTGGCCCGTGTCGTCCGCACCGGGGCCCTGCTCGCCTCGGTGCGGGACGCGACCGTCGCGGACCCGGACGGGGAGGCCGGCGCGGCCCCCTTCACGGCCGGGCCGTGGCTGTTCAGCCACAACGGCGCGGTGACCGGGTGGCCGGAGAGCGTGGCACCGCTCGCGGCGGCGCTGCCACCGGCGGCACTGCTCCGGCTCGCCGCGCGCTGTGACTCCGCGTTCGTCTGGGCCCTCGTGGAGCACCGGCTGCGGGAGGGCGAGGCGATGGGGCGGGCACTGGCCCGGGCGGTCGCGGCGCTGGCCGAGGCCGCCCCCGGCTCCCGGCTCAACCTCCTGCTCACCGATGGCACCGCGATAGCCGCCACCGCCTGGGGGGACACCCTCTGGTACCTCGACGGGACGGACGGCCGCACGGTCGTGGCCTCCGAGCCCTACGACGACGATCCGCGCTGGGTGGAGGTCCCCGACCGCACCCTGCTCACCGCGACCCCCACCGACATCACGCTGCGCACGCTCAAGGAGCCCTGTCTGTGAGCCGGAGCCCGTTCGCCCTGACCCGCACCCTCCCCCCCGACGCGACCGCCGCGGCGCTGCGCGCGGACGTCGCCGCGGGGCTGACCCGAACCCCCAAGGAACTGCCGCCGAAGTGGTTCTACGACGCCCGGGGCAGTGAACTGTTCGACGAGATCACCCTGCTGCCCGAGTACTACCCGACCCGCGCCGAGCGGGAGATCCTCATCGACCGCGCCCCGGAGATCGCCGGGGCCACCGGTGCCCGGACGCTCGTGGAACTCGGCTCGGGGTCCTCCGACAAGACCCGCCACCTCATCCGGGCCCTGCCCGCCCTCGACACGTATGTGCCCGTCGACGTCAGCGAGAGCGCCCTGCGGGGCGCGGCCGGCACCCTGCTCGCCGAGCATCCGGCGCTGGCCGTACACGCCCTCGTCGCCGACTTCCAGTACGGTCTCGCCCTGCCCGAGACCCCCGGCCCGCGCCTGGTCGCCTTCCTGGGCGGCACGATCGGCAATCTGCTCCCCGCCGAGCGGGTGGCGTTCCTCGCGGCCGTACGGTCCGAACTCGCGCCCGGTGACGCCCTGCTGCTGGGCACGGACCTCGTGAAGGACGAACGGACGCTGGTCGCCGCGTACGACGACGCGGCGGGGGTGACGGCCTCGTTCAACAAGAACGTCCTCGCGGTCGTCAACCGCGAGCTGGGCGCGGACTTCGATCCGGACGAGTTCGAGCACGTCGCCCTGTGGGACGCGCGGCGGGAGTGGATCGAGATGCGGCTGCGGGCCCGCACGACGCTGGTGGCGAAGATCCCCGCGCTGGACCTGGCGGTGCCCTTCGCGGCGGGCGAGGAGCTGCGCACGGAGGTGTCGGCGAAGTTCCGCCGGGCCGGGGTCGACGGCGAACTGGCGGAGGCCGGACTGCGCATGACCCACTGGTGGACGGACACGGAGGGACGCTTCGCCTTGTCGTTGTCCGTACCGGGTGCTCCGCGGGTCGGCCGGGGTTAGGCCGTTCGTCGCCGCCTGCGGCGGCGGGCGCCCTGCGGGCGCGTCCTCAAGCGCCGGACGGGCTTCCGGCGCTTGAGGACATCGCCGCACGGTGGTGATGCGGACGGCGGCGCTTGCCTCGCGTAGTGCCGTGGGGTGCACGACGGTAGAGGGGTCGAGACCGCCCAGTCGTCTGGAGAAGCGCCCATGACGCATCACAGCCATACCTACCGCGTGACCGAGATCGTCGGCTCGTCCCCGGACGGCGTGGACGCCGCCATCCGCAACGGGCTCACGCGGGCCTCGCAGACCCTGCGGAATCTCGACTGGTTCGAGGTCACGCAGGTCAGGGGCCATTTCGACGGAGGCGAAGTCGGTCATTACCAGGTGGGTCTGAAGGTCGGCTTCCGCCTGGAGGACAGCGCCTGACCCCGGCCGCGGGTGCCCGCGGCCGGGAGGCGGGGGTCAGCCGCGGGGGACCACCGTGGACAGCGCCTTCGGCAGCGGGTACCAGTCGGCCGTCGCGAAGCTGGCGTGGGTCTTGGCCATGAGGTCGACGCGGGCCCGGGCCTGGGCCTCCGTCGGCTTGGTGCCGTCGATGACGGGCGGCACCTTGTGCGCGTCGGTCATGACCACGAGGTAGTGCCGGTCGTCGTACCAGGCGGTGTCGATACCGCCCTTGGCGTACGTGGCGGCGTCGCCGTCGAAGACGACGAACCACGGGCGGATGGTGGCGTCCGCGTAGCGCGTGCGCGGGTCACCGGCCACCGCGCCGTGCACGGCGGGGAAGGCGCCGGCCTGGCGGAGCCGGCCGGCGGCGGCGAGGTCGCGCAGGTGCGTGGCGTACTCGCGGTCCGTCCACAGCCGGTCGGCGGGGTTGCCCTCCTCCACCGTGCCGGGTATCAGCTCCACGACGAACTTGCCCGCGAGCGCCGACCGGCTGGGCCAGCCGCCGGCCCGTACGGCCTGGTCGAGGTCGGCGTGGCCGGCCGCGAGGTCGGCGGGCCGGTAGAGGGCGTCGCCGAGCTTCTCGGTGAGCAGGGCGTCCAGCTCGGCGGGGCCGCGCCCGCTGTTGGCGTTGAACCCGTCCTTCATCTCCACCTTGAGGAAGACGGGCCGGTGGCCGGGGTGGGCCTCGTGCCAGGCCCTGATGTCGGCGAGGCAGCCGGAGAGGGGCTGGTCACGGGACTTGGTGCGCAGCTCGGCGGGGGACGCGGCGCCCTCGCAGTTGTTGGTGTTGCGCACCGGGTTGGCGTGCGAGACGCGGAAGGCGCGCCCGCCGAAGCCGTTCGTCCAGACGTCGAGTTCGAGGAGCGAGGCCCCCGAGTCGAGGGCGTCGGCGAAGTAGGGGTACTTGTCCTGGAGGTAGGCGTTGTGGACCCCGACGGACGTGGTCGCGGAGTAGGGGGGGGGGGGGGGGGGGGGGGGGGGGGGGAGGGGGGGGGGGGGAGAAAGGGGAGAAAGAATTGTGGAGGTAAAGGACACCGCTCCCCCAAAAACCACCCCCCACTGGTTGGAG
>NZ_JBVJDW010000002.1:911048-1063952 GCF_055582085.1 Streptomyces sp. NPDC042259
TTCAAGCTTTTGGGTCAGGGGGGTGGTCCCCTAGAGTAAAGTATGTGGACGAGGGGGGTTCCTTCGTCTGGGAGGTGGTTTTTGTCCCCCCCGGTGGGGGGGTGGGGGGGGGGGGGGGGGGGGGTGTTCCCCCCCCCCGCGCCCGTGGTGCCCGCCCCCGCCGGGGCCACCGTCGTGGCCAGTGCCGCCGCTGCCGCCACCGCGACCATTCCCGTACGCGTGACTGCGCGCATGTCCCCCACCGCTTTCGTTCTGTTGTCGCTGTGCCCGGTGTTGCTGTTACGAACGAGGAGCAGGGTACGGGAGTTGTTCGGGTGGCGGGGGCGGGGGTGGTCAGGCCGCCCCGTAGACGTCCTCGACATAGCGGCCGGTCTCGGTCAGTTCGCGCAGCCAGGCTTCGCAGCCGTCGGTGTCCGCGCCCGTCCGGCGGCCGTACAGCTCGCGCAGGGCCGCGCGGACACCGGGTGCCATCCGGGATCCGTCGCCGCACACGTGGACGCGGGCCCCGGCCTCCAGCAACGACCAGACCTCGTCCCCCTCGGCGGCGATGCGATGCTGGACGTAGCGGATGCCCTCCGCGCCGCCGGGGTGGGGCCGGGCGCTGAACGCGGGCCGCAGGGAGACCGCTCCGGCGTCCTGGGCGGCGTGCAGCTCGGCCGCGTGCAGGAAGTCCGCTTCGGGGTCGTCGCAGCCGAAGTACAGCAGCGCGGGGCCGAGTTCGGCGCCGGACGCGAGGAGGACACGGCGGTCGGCGACCGCGCCCCGGAAGGGGGCCAGACCGGTGCCGGCGGCCACCATGATGACGGGGGTCGCCGGCTCGTGCGGGATGCGGAAGCCGTCGCGGCAGGGCTGGACGCGGGCGAGGACGGTGTCGCCCGGCCGGAGGGCGGCGAGGTGACCCGAGCCGGTCCCCCGGTATTCGCCCCTGCCGGAGCGGGCGGGGGCGCGCAGCACGGAGACCATCAGGTCGACGTGGCCGGCCCCCGAGGCGGCGGGTGCGGAGGAGATGGAGTACATCCGGGGCCGCATGGGCGCCAGCAGATCGAGCACGGCCGCCGGTGTGAGGGTGCCGCGCAGCGCGGGGTGGTCCTCGATCAGGTCCAGGAGGGTGCGCGGGCCGTCGGCGGGCAGGGCGCGCAGGGCGGCCTGTTCGGGCGGACAGGGGTGGTGTGCGGCGAGGGCGGCGAGCTGCCGGGGGGTGGGCCGGTCCTGCAGCTCGACGTGGTGGGTGAGGATCTCCCGTACGGTCAGCGGCCGGTCGATGGGCAGGGTGCCGGGGCCCGGCCGGGCGGGGCGCACGGCGAGGACGGTGTCCGCGTCCAGGCCGAGGACGTGCGCGGCGCGGGCGACGAGGTGCGGGTCGTTGGCGGGGAGCACGGCGAGGTGGTCGGCGGTGCGGTATTCCACCCCGTCGGGGAGGGCGAGCCGCAGGAAGTGCTTGGCGCGCGGGTGGCCGGGGCCGGTGAGCGGGTACGCCTCGGTGACCGTCATGGGCACCATGCCGTGCCGGTCGGCGAGCGCGGTGAGCGGGCCGCCGGTGACCTCGGTGACGGTGTGGGCGGGCCCGTCGGCGTCGGCCGGCTCCGGGTGCGCGCCCGCCGACGCCGGGTCGCCGTGCCGTTCCAGGAGCGCCCGCCGCAGGTCCTGGGCGAAGTCCTGGACCGCTCCGGCCAGATCGCCCGAGGCGTCGGCCTCGGCGCGGGGTAGCAGACGGGTGGCGCCGAGTGCGGCGAGCCGCTCGTCGAGGAGGGTGGGCACGCGCTGGTAGGTGGCGGCCCAGTTGCGGTCGCCGACCCCGAGGACGGCGTAGCTCACCCCGGTGGCGGCGCCCGGGGCCGCCTTCTCGGCCCACCGGGCGAAGGCGGCCGCGTCGTCCGTCGGCCGGCCGTTGTAGGAGGCGGCGACGATGACGACGGGCGTGTCGGCGGGCAGGGCGCCGGCGTGCGCGTCGAGCGGGGCGACGGTGGTCTCGAAGCCGAGGGCGGCGGCCTCGTCGGCGAGGTTCCGGGCGAAATCGCGGCAGGTGCCGTAGTTGCTGCCGTGCAGGACGAGCAGTCCGGTGCCCTGGCGGGCGCGGGTGGGCCGGCCGTCGGCCTCGCCCGCGTCCGGGCGCGGGGCGGGGGTGGTGCGGCCGGGCAGGGCGGCGCGGACCCCGGCCCGGTCGGCGGGGGTGCGGCGGGCGAGGGTGAGCGTGAAGCCGTCGGGCTTGAGGGTCAGCGTCTCCTTGATCCGCAACCGGTATCCGCTGTGGTCGATGAAGCGGTAGCGGTGCACCAGCAGTCCGAGCAGCATGGTGGCCTCGTGCAGCGCGAACTGCCGTCCGATGCAGGCGCGTTCGCCGGTGCCGAAGGGCTTGTAGGCGTGCGGTGAGCGGGCCGCCTCCGCCTCGGGGGCGAACCGGGTCGGGTCGAACAGCTCGGGGTTGTCGCCCCAGACGGCGTCCCGGTGGAGCAAGGGTGTGAGGACGGTGACGCCCTGGCCCGCGCGCAGCGGGTAGCGGCCGCCGAGGAGCGTGTCCTCGCGGGCCTGGCGGCTGAACGCGGCGGCGGTGGGCCACAGCCGCAGCGCCTCGCTCAGCACCTGCCGGATCCAGCGCAGCCGTCCGACGTCCTCGAACGTCGGCTCCGGGTCCTCGGTGTCGCCCCACAGCTCGTCCGTCTCGCGCTGGGCGAGGCGCAGCGCGACGGGGTCCTTCAGGAGGTGGTGGAGCGCGAAGGACAGTGCCCCGGAGGTGGTCTCGTGCCCGGCGATGAGGAAGGTGATGACCTGGTTGCGGATGTTGGCGAGGTCGAGGGTGGTGCCGTCCACCGGGTGGGGGGCGCCGAGCATGAGGCCGAGGAGGTCGTCGGTGCCGTTGTCGCCGGAGGCGGTGCGGGCGCTGATGACGTCGTCGACGACGGCGGCGAGGAAGGCGGCGTCCGCCCGGAACGCCTCGTCCTCGGCGCTGTGGTCGCCGCCGGGCGCGCGGCCGAGCGCGTTCATGCTCCAGTCCAGGCAGCGGACCATGGCACCGACGAACGGGTGCGGCTCCTCGCGGGCGAAGGACTCGAAGTCGTAGCCGAACCCGGCGAGGCCGATGGTGTCGAGCGTCATCCGGGTCATGTCCTCGGGAACGTCGACGGGTGTGCCCCGGCCGAGCCGGGTGTCCCAGGAGGTGATGAGGCGGCGGGCGACGCGCAGCATGGCCGGGTGGTAGGCGCGCATCGACCCCAGGGCGAAGGCGGGCATCAGGATGTCGTGGGCCTTGCCCCAGTTGGGTTCGTCGTTGTACGCGGTGAACAGTCCGTCGGCGGCGAACTCGCGGACGTTCTCCAGGGCCGGGCCGACGTATTTGGTGAAGCGTTCCTCGTCGGCGAGTTCGGTGACCAGGTCGAGCGAGCTGACGAAGAGGGTGTCGAGGCCGTTCAGCCTGCGCCGGAAGACCGGGCCGTGGCGGCGGGCCAGGCGCATCGCCTGCTGGACGGGCGTGGCGCCGGCGCCGACGGCGGAGATGTCCACCACGGGGACGGTGTCGTCCCCGGTGCCGGAGGGCCCGGTGCCGGGCCCGGTGCCTGACGGCTCGACATGTGCGGCGGGCAGGGCGTGCGCGGGCTGCGCGAGGATCGCGTGGGTCATGCGACCAGGCTGACCGCCCCGCCGGGGGGTGCCCTCGGGGGTGACTGCATGATTGTGCAGTGGTCCCCGGCGTGTCGCTCTTGCGCGTGAGCACGCCGAGGCCGTATCCGGCGGATCGAGTGAGCGTGCGCCGCGGGCCCGTGTCGTCCGCACGACCGCGGGGCGCTCGCCGCCGGACGCGACCCGGGACCCGCGAGGAGCACGGTACGAGCGGAAGGGCCCGGGCATGAGCAGTGACGAGTACATCGCCTGGCGCAACCACTTCCTGCTGCTGCTCGACCGGATACCGACGCCGATCGCCGTCTGTCGCGCGGACGGTGAGATCACGGTGGCGAACCCGGCCATGGCCGCCGAGTGGGGCGCGGTCCCGGGGCGGCTGCGGGGCCGCAACGTGCTGGACCTCTTCCGGCCGCGCGCCACCGCCCAGCTCGACCGGCTGGGTGAGGCGCTGCGGCTGGGCCATCGCTCCCGCTACCGCGTCGAGGTGTGCTGGCTCCCGGTGGGCGCGGACGGGGTGGAGCGCGAGGGCGAGCTGCTGGTGGACCCGGTCGGCGAGCCGTCCCCGACGTATCCGATGCTGCTGGTGGTGCTGCGGGTGCGCTCACCCGGGCCTCCGGTGCCCGAGGTGCCACCGGAGGCCCGGGTGAGCGAGGTGGAGGCCCGGATCCTGGCGCTGGCGGCCTCGGGGGCCACGACGGCCGCCGTGGGCAAGGCGGTCGGGCTGACCGTGGACGGGGTCAATTACCATCTGGCCCGGCTCACCCGGCGCTGGCGGGTGCCGAACCGTACGGCGTTGGTGGCCAAGGCGTATGTGCTCGGTGTGCTCTCCCCCGGCCGGTGGCCGCCGGAGCCGGCCGGTCAGCGGGTGCGCAGCACGCAGTCGCCGCACATGCCGCCGGAGGGCACCCGGTAGTACAGACAGCAGCCGCGGCGCCGGAAGGACGGGCCGTCGCCCATGGTGAGCGTGCCGGTGTCGCGCAGCAGCGGGTCGTCGAGGAGGGCCCGGGTGAGGCCGACGGCCCGGGCCGCGTCCTCGGGCCGTCCCTGTGCGAGGCACCAGGTGTGCAGGACGCGCAGGGAGCCCACGAGGGAGGAGGACGCGTTGCCCCACAGCAGCCGTCCGGAGATGGGGACGGTCGCGCGGGTGAGGTGGTGCAGACGGGCCAGCCGGTCGTGCAGGACGCTCGCGGCGATCAGTGGCGCGGCGTCGGTGCCGGGCAGCAAGGTGACCGGGCCGTGCAGCCGGAGGTCGTCGGGGGCGGTCCGGGCGGGGTGCCAGCTCAGCGTCGGGCCGGTGAGGTCGGGGACGCGCCCGGTGAGCACGGCGGAGCCGAGGGCGATCGAGAGCAGCCGTCCGGCGATGCCCTGGAAGGCGACGGAGGCGGCCACTTTGCGGTCCGTGGTGCCGAGCCGCCCGGCGACGGTCGCCACCCGCTCCCGTACGGCCGGTCCGGCGAGGGGCAGCCAGCCCGGTCCGGGCGGCCCGTCCGGGTCGCCGTCGGTGCGCAGGGCGAAGAACGGCCCTACGGAGGCGAGGTCGCCGAGATGCATGGCCGGGTGCGCCTTCCTCAGTCGGTCGTGCGGCCGCCGGGGGCCGCGCCCATCAGTATCAGAAGACGGCCCCCGGGACACCGGCGGGGTGAGGGCCCGTCAGCCCGGGCCCGGCACCGGCGAGGACGTGGCCGACACCACGCCCATCACCCGGCGCATCCTTGACAGCCTTCCCGCCCCCCACGAGCCTCGACCTGACAACGATGTCATCGGAACATGTGAGGGACGTGGACGATGAGATGGACCGAACACCGGCGGCCGCGCACCCTGGCGGCCGTGCTCGCCCTCGCGGCGATGCTGGGCGGTACCGCACTCGTACCCGCTCCGGCGGCCCCGAAGGCCGAGCGCCTCACCGACCTGGTGAACCCGTTCATCGGCACCCAGAACGAGGGCAACACCTTCCCCGGCGCCTCGGTGCCGTTCGGCATGGTGCAGCTCTCCCCCGACACCGGGCACAGCACCGGCTACGACTACAAGGACGACCGGATCCGCGGTTTCAGCGCCGTGCACCTGTCGGGGGTCGGCTGTGTCCTCGGCGGCGACCTGCCCGTCATGCCCACCACGGGTGAGGTGGCGGAGACCGACTACGCGCGCTACGCCGCGCGGTTCGCCCACGAGGACGAGCGGGCCCGCCCCGGCTACTACCGGGTCGCCCTGAAGACCGGCATCACCGCCGAGCTGACGGCGGGTGCCCGCACCGGTCACCAGCGCTACACCTTCCCCGCGACGGACAAGGCCAACGTCCTGCTCAACGCCGGGCAGTCACTGCACAGGACGGTCTCCACCACCGTGGAGATCCTGGACTCCCGCACCGTGCGCTCCACCATCACCGGCCGGGGCTTCTGCCGGGACACCCGCCCGTACACCCTGCACACCCTCACCCGTTTCGACCGCCCCTTCACCGCCTACGGCACCTGGAACGGCGGGACGGTCACCGACCGGTCCAAGCACTCCACGTCCAACGGGCGCAACGGCGCCTGGGTCCGTTTCGACACCACCACCGACCGGGACATCGAGGCCACCACCGCCGTCAGTTACGTCGACGCGGCGGGCGCGGCGGGCAACCTCACGGCGGCGCCGGGCGGCTTCGACCGCACGGCCGCGGCCGCCCGCGCCGCGTGGGAGGAGCGGCTGCGCTCGGTACGGGCCGTGGGCGGCGGCAAGGCCCTGCGGCGCACCTTCTACTCCGCGCTCTACCGCTCCTTCCTCACCCCCAGCATCGGCAGCGACGCCGACGGCCGCTACACCGGCTGGGACCAGCGCACCCACCGCGCCGAGGGCTTCACCTACTACCAGAACTGGTCGCTGTGGGACACCTACCGCACCCAGGCGCAGCTGCTGGCGCTGCTCGCGCCCGGCGAGGCGCGGGACATGGCGCTGTCGGTGCTGCGGATCGACACCGACAGCGGCTGGCTGCCCAAGTGGGGCTACGCCACGGTCGAGACGAACATCATGACCGGGGACCCCGTGACGCCCTACCTCACCAACGCCTACCAGCACGGGCTGCTGACGGGGCACGAGGAGGAGGCGTACCGGGCGCTGCGCAAGAACGCCGACGGGGTGCCCCCGGCGGAGTCCCCGCAGGTGGGCCGGGAAGGCAACGCCGAGTACGTGCGGGACGGGTTCATCCCCTTCCGGCCGGACGCGCCCGAGCGCAAGCCCGGCGACTCCGACTACCGGCAGGCCGCGTCGGCCACCTTGGAGTACGCGCTCTCCGACGCCGTGCTCGCGGAGATGGCCCGGGGGCTCGGCCACCGGGAGGACGCCGACCGTTACGCGGCCCGCTCCCGCAACTACCGGAAGCTGCACGACCCGGCCACGGGCTTCTTCCGCCCCCGGGACGCGAGCGGCGCGTTCACCGGGTCCGCCGACCCGGCGAAGAGCCCCGGCTTCCACGAGGGCACGGCCTGGCAGTACCAGTGGCTGGTGCCGCAGGACCTGCCGGGCATGGTGGCGCTGATCGGCGGCAAGGACGCGGCGGACAAGCGGCTGGACGCGTTCTTCGCGTACGACAAGCTGCTCGCCGACCCGGCGCGGACCGCGCGCGAGGTGTGGGTCAACGGCCCCTACGCCTACTACAACGCCGACAAGTACAACCCGCAGAACGAGCCGGACCTCATCGCCCCGTACACCTATCTGTCCCTGGGCAAGCCGTGGAAGACGACGGACGTGGTGCACGCCGCGCTGACGCTCTTCACCGACGCGCCGACCGGGATGACGGGCAACGACGATCTGGGCACGATGTCGGCGTGGATGGTGCTCTCCGCCATCGGGGTGTTCCCGGTGCAGCCGGGCGCCGACGTCTGGGGGCTGAGCACCCCGGTCTTCGACCGCGTGGACCTGCGGCTGGACCCGCGCTGGTATCCGCGCGGCGGCTTCACGGTCACCGCGCCGGGCACCTCGCCCACCGACCGGTACGTCCAGTCCGCGCGGCTGGACGGGAAGCGGCTGGACCGGACGTATCTGACGGTCCGGGAGATCCGCGGGAGCCGGCGGCTGGACTTCGGCGTGGGCGACGCCCCCTCCCGCTGGGGCACGGCGCGCGGGTCCGCGGCGCCCGCCATCGGATGAACCCTCGGCCGGGCGCGGGGCGGCACCTTCCTTCGCCGCCCGCGCTCGGCCATCATGACCCGCCGTCAGCGTCGACGAGAGGACACGAGATGGCGGGGCTCCGGCAAGGCGTACTGCGCCGCAAACCGATCGAGCACATCGAGGAGGCGGAGACGGCCGAGGGCGGTGGTCCCTCCCAGCGGCTGACCCGGACACTGGGCCTGTGGCAGCTCACGGCGATCGGTGTCGGCGGCATCATCGGCGCCGGCATCTTCAGCCTGGCGGGCACCATCGCGAACGGCACGGCGGGCCCGGCCGTGCTCGTCTCCTTCCTGATCGCGGGCGTGGCGAGTGCCGCCGCCGCCTTCTCCTACGCGGAGTTCGCGGGGCTGATCCCGCGCGCCGGGTCCGCCTACACCTACGGCTATGTGGTGCTCGGCGAGATCGGCGGCTGGTTCATCGGCTGGGACCTGCTGCTGGAGTACACCGCGATCGTCGCGGTCGTGGCGATCGGCATCTCCGGGTACATCAACTTCCTGCTCGGGGAGGCCAACGCGGAGCTGCCCGCGTGGATGCTCGGTGCCCCGGGCACCGGGGACGGCCACCGGGTGGACCTGTTCGCGGCGGTGCTGTGCCTGCTGATCGCGTATCTGCTGACCATGGGCATCAAGAACGCGGCCCGCTTCGAGACCGTGGTCGTGGGACTGAAGATCCTGGTGGTGCTGCTGGTCGTCGTGGTGGGCTTCTTCCATGTGAAGTCCGACAACTACACCCCGTTCTTCCCCTTCGGGGTCAGCGGCGCGTTCACGGGGGCGGCCACGGTCTTCTTCGCGGTGTTCGGGTACGACGCGATGTCCACGGCGGCCGAGGAGTCGAAGGACGCGCAACGGCACATGCCGAAGGCGATCATGTACTCGCTCGCGGTCTCGATGGTCCTCTACGTCCTGGCGTGTCTGGTGCTCACCGGCATGCAGCCCTACAAGGAGATCGACAAGGAGAGCGGCTTCTCCACCGCGTTCAAGTCGGTGGGGCTGACCGGCATCGCGGACGTCGTCGCGGTGGGCGCCATCATCGGCATCCTCACGGTGATGTTCACGTTCATGCTCGGGGTGACCCGCGTGTGGTATGCGATGAGCCGTGACGGGCTGCTGCCGAAGTGGTTCGCGAAGACGCACCCGACCCGGCACGTGCCGACGCGGGTGACATGGATCGTCGGCATCGCCTCGGCGGCGATCGCGGGCTTCGTGCCCATCGGCGAGGCGGCGGAGCTGACCAACATCGGCATTCTGCTCGCCTTCGCGGTGGTGTGCACGGCGGTCATCGTGCTGCGGCGCAAGCGGCCGGAGCTGCCGCGCGGCTTCCGCTGCCCGTGGGTGCCGTTCGTCCCGGCGGTCGGGGTCGCCGCGTCGATCTGGCTGATCACCTATCTGGCGTGGCAGACGTGGCTGCGGTTCGCGGTGTGGTTCGCCGTCGGGCTGGTCGTGTACTTCACGTACTCCTACCGCCATTCGGAGCTGGCCAAGGAGGGCCGGGCGGCCGGACGGGCGGACTGACGCGGCTATTTCAGCAGGCGGGAGAGCCTCCGGTCCGCCAGAGGCTTCCCGCCGGTCTGGCAGGTGGGGCAGTACTGGAGGGAGGAGTCGCGGTAGGACACCTCCCGGATCGTGTCCCGGCAGACCGGGCACGGCTGTCCGGTCCGGCCGTGCACCCGCAGGCCGCTCTTCTTCTCCGCCTTCAGCTCCCCGGCGGCGTGCCCGCGCGCGCGTTCCATCGCGTCGCGCAGGGTCGCGCCGAGGGCCGTGTAGAGGGCGGCGGTCTCCTCCTCCGTCAGGCTCGCGGCGAGCTTGAAGGGGGACATGCGGGCGGCGTGCAGGATCTCGTCGGAGTAGGCGTTGCCGATGCCGGCGATCACGCTCTGGTCCCGCAGGACGCCCTTGAGCTGCCGGCGCTCCTCGCGCAACAGCCCCGCGAAGACCTCCAGGGTGAAGTCCGGTGCCAGGGGGTCGGGGCCGAGCCGGGCGATGCCCGGCACCTGGGAGACCTCACGGACGCAGTACACGGCGAGCCGCTTCTGGGTGCCGGCCTCGGTGAGGTCGAAGCCGTCCCCGGCGGGGCCCGCGAGGCGGACCCGGAGGGCGAGCGGCCCCTTGCCGGGGCGCGGCGGGGCGTCCGGCAGCGGGTCCCGCCAGCGCAGCCAGCCCGCGCGGGCGAGGTGGAAGACCAGACGGGGGCCGTCGGTGCCGACATCGAGGAATTTGCCGTGCCGGCGCACCTCGGCGACCGTACGGCCCTCCAGGTCGGTCAGCGGCGGGTCGTAGGTCTTCAGGACGCTGACCGCCAGCGGCAGCACGCGTTCGACCGTCCGGCCGACGAGGTGCTCGGTGAGGAAGGCCGCCAGCGCTTCGACCTCGGGCAGCTCCGGCATGCTTCCAGTCTGCCGCAGCGGGTCGGGGCGGCAAGTCAGCGCACGGTCGCCGCCCAGTCGACGCGGTAGTCGGTGAGCCAGGTGCTGCCCCCGGCCGAGTCCTCCGCGATGCGGCGGGCGACCTCGGCGTCGCGCGCCCGGCGCTCCTCGACGGTGGGCGACGGGCGGCCCGCCATGCCGGCGCTGAGCGCGACGGCCCGCTCGACGCGCGCCCGGCGCAGCCGCTCGTACCCGGCGAAGGCACGCTCCGGGCCGGGGAGGTCGCGCAGACAGCGGGCGAGGACGACGGCGTCCTCGATGGCCAGGGAGGCGCCCTGCGCGGCGTTGGGCGCGGTGGCGTGGGCGGCGTCGCCGATGAGGACGGCGCGCCGGCCGTGCCAGACGCGCGTGGTGGGGATGTCGTAGGCGTTGCTGCCGACGATGGCGTCGCCGGTGGCCGCGGCGATGGCGGCGGCGGGCGTGCGGTCCTCGGCGAAGGTCTCGACGACGCGGCTGCGCCAGCGGGCCGGGCCGACCGCGAGGCCGTCGGGGGGCAGCTCGGCGCAGGGGATGTTCGCGAACCAGTAGGTCGTGCCGTCCGGTGCGGTGGCGCAGCCGAAGAACCCCCGCCGCCCGTAGATCATGCGGTAGGTGTGCGGCGGGGCGGGGTCGGCGGCGTTCCGGGTGCGGCCGCAGACGGTGAGCTGGCCGGTGTGCCGGGGCGGCGGTGCGGCAGGGTCGAGGAGGGTGCGGGTGCGGGAGTGTATGCCGTCGGCACCGACGAGCAGATCGCCCTCGGCGCGGGTGCCGTCCGCGAAGGAGGCCACGATTCGCCCGCCCGGGGTGGTCGTGGTGTCGACGAGGCGCTTGCCGTAGGCGATGGGGATGCCACGGCGGACGGCCTCGTCGCGCAGGGCGCGGTAGAGGGCGGCACGCTGGAGGGTGCGGGGGCTCAGGGTCTTGTCCCCGGTGCCCGCGAGGGGCCGGGCGCCGAGCGGTTCGCCGGTGTCGGAGAGGAACTCCACCGTCTCGGCGGGGAAGGAGTGCTCGATCACGGGCGCGTCGGCCTCGATGCTCCGCAGCGCGGCCAGTCCGTTGGCGAAGAGGATGAGGAACGCCCCGAGGTGGTCGGCGCCGGTGGGATACGCCTCGTACACGCTCGCGTCGAAGCCGGCTTTGCGCAGCGCCATCGCAGCCACGGGCCCGGCGATGCCGCCGCCGATGATCAGAGCGTGCGCCATGGTGCTCCGTTCCGACGTCTCACCTGCGGTCGAACGCGTGACCACGAGCTTAGCGGGCCGGGGGCGTCGGGCTCCAGACCGCGTGCCGCCCGGCCCGGGGCCCGTCAGCCACCGGTGCGCAGGGCCGCGGCGAGGTAGGGGGCGGTCACGCTGCCGGCGGTCGCCGCCACGTCCCGCGGCGGGCCGGCGGCGACGATCCGGCCGCCCCCGGCACCGCCGCCGGGCCCGAGGTCGAGAACGTGGTCGGCGCCGGCGGCCACCGACATGTCGTGTTCGACGACCACCACGGTGTTGCCCGCGTCGACCAGGCCGTGCAGCTGGCGCAGCAGCAGTTCGGTGTCGGCGGGGTGCAGTCCGGTGGTGGGCTCGTCCAGCAGGTACAGGGTGTGCCCGCGGTGGGTGCGCTGGAGTTCGGTGGCGAGTTTGATGCGCTGCGCCTCCCCGCCGGACAGTTCGGTGGCGGGCTGGCCCAGGCGCAGGTAGCCGAGGCCGACGTCCTTGAGCGTCCGCAGGCCGCGCAGCGCGGCGGGCACGTCGGCGAGGAAGCCGGCGGCCGCGTCGACGGTCATGTCGAGGACGTCGGCGATGGTCGCGCCCCGGTAGGTGACCTCCAGCGTCTCGGGGTTGTAGCGCGCTCCCCGGCAGGCCGTGCAGGGGGCGTACGTGCCGGGCAGGAAGAGGAGTTCGACGGCGACGAAACCCTCGCCCTGGCAGACCTCGCAGCGTCCGGCGGCGACGTTGAAGGAGAAGCGGCCGACGGTGTAACCGCGGGCGCGGGCGTCGTCCGTCGCCGCGAAGACCTTGCGTACGGCGTCGAACAGGCCGGTATAGGTGGCGAGGTTGGAGCGCGGCGTGCGGCCGATGGGCCGTTGGTCGACCCGGACGAGCCGGTTGATCGCCGCGAGCCCCTCGACGGCCTCGACGGCCGGGCCGGAAGCGGTGTGCTCGTCGTCCTCCGCGTCGGCGCCCGCGCCGACGCGGTCGCCGACGACCTCCGCGAGTACCTGGCTGACCAGCGTCGACTTGCCCGATCCGGAGACACCGGTGACGGCGGTGAAGACCCCGAGCGGGAACGCGGCGTCGAGGGCGCGCAGATTGTGCCGGGTGATGCCGCGCAGCAGCAGCACGCCGGAGGGGGTGCGGGGTGCGCGCGGGGCCGGCGGGGCGGCGTCGGGGAAGACGAACCGCCGGGTCGCCGACTCCGCCACCTCGGCGAGGCCCGCGACCGGGCCGCTGTACAGCACCCGGCCGCCGTGTTCCCCGGCGTGCGGCCCGACGTCGACGATCCAGTCCGCGCGGCGCACGACGTCCATGTGGTGCTCGACGACGAACAGCGAATTGCCCGCGGCCTTGAGGCGGTCCAGGACGGTCAGCAGGGCGGCGCTGTCGGCGGGGTGCAGCCCGGCCGAGGGCTCGTCCAGGACGTAGACGACGCCGAACAGCCCCGAGCGCAGTTGGGTGGCGAGCCGGAGCCGCTGGAGTTCACCGGCGGAGAGGGTGGGGGTGGCGCGGTCCATGCCGAGATAGCCGAGGCCGAGTTCGGTGAGGACCTCGATGCGGGCGACGAGGTCCTTGGCGAGCGTCGCGGCGACGCCGTCGGGGTCGCCGTCGTCCGTGGCGGCCGGGCGCAGCACTTCCGCGAGCCCGGACAGGGGCAGCGCGGCGAGGGCGGCGATGTCGTGTCCGGCGAAGGTCACGGCCAGCGCCTCCGGACGCAGCCGCCGCCCGCCGCACACCGGGCACGGCCCGCTCACCAGGTGCCGTTCGGCGCGGGCCCGCAGCGCGGTGCTCTTGGAGTCCGCGAAGGTGTGCAGCACATAGCGTCGGGCGCTCATGTAGGTGCCCTTGTAGGGGCGTTGGATCCGTTCCGCGTCCCGCACCGGGTGGACGGTGACGACCGGCTGCTCGTCGGTGAACAGGATCCACTCGCGGTCGGCGCGGGGCAGCTCGCGCCACGGCCGGTCGACGTCGTGGCCGAGCGCGGCCAGGATGTCGCGCAGGTTCTTGCCCTGCCAGGCCCCCGGCCAGGCGGCGATCGCCCCGTCCCGGATGGACAGCGACGGGTCGGGGACCAGCGATTCCTCCGTCACCCGGTGCACCCGCCCCAGGCCGTGACACTCGGGACACGCCCCGGCGGCCGTGTTCGGCGAGAAGGCGTCGGAGTCGAGCCGCGCGGCCCCTTCGGGGTACGTCCCGGCCCGGGAGAACAGCATCCGCAGCGAGTTGGACAGCGTCGTCACGGTCCCGACGGACGACCGCGCCGTCGGCGCGGACCGCCGCTGCTCGAGCGCCACGGCGGGCGGCAGGCCGGTGATGTCCTCCACCTTCGGCGCGCCGACCTGATGGATCAGCCGCCGCGCGTAGGGGGCGACGGATTCGAAGTAACGCCGCTGGGCCTCGGCGTAGACCGTTCCGAAGGCGAGGCTGCTCTTGCCCGAGCCGGAGACGCCGGTGAAGACGACGAGGGCGTCGCGGGGGATGTCCACGTCGACGCCCTGGAGGTTGTGCACCCGGGCGCCGCGGACGCGTACGTAGCGGTCGTGCGCGGCGTCCGGGGCCGGGTCGTTCATGGGTCGTCTCCGCGGGTCGGCGCGTTTGCGTTTGCACGCCGATCTTAGGCGGGACGGCTCGCCTGGCCGGCGGTTCTTTGGCTGCGGGCCGG
Organism: Streptomyces sp. NPDC042259; assembly: GCF_055582085.1. NCBI lineage: Bacteria > Bacillati > Actinomycetota > Actinomycetes > Kitasatosporales > Streptomycetaceae > Streptomyces > Streptomyces sp. NPDC042259. The sequence goes on from NZ_JBVJDW010000002.1 coordinate 925,072, forward strand.
TTTGGCCGCCTGCGGCGGCGAGCGCCTCTCGCCTGGCCGGCGGTTCTTCGGCTGCGAGCCGGTTTGGCCGCCTGCGGCGGCGAGCGCCTCTCGCCTGGCCGGCGGTTCTTCGGCTGCGAGCCGGCTTGGCCGCCTGCGGCGGCGAGCGCCTCTCGCCTGGCCGGCGGTTCTTCGGCTGCGGGCCGGCTTGGCCGCCTGCGGCGGCGAGCGCCCTTCGGGCGCGTCCTCAATCGCCGGACGGGCTTGATGCGGCTGAGGTCGGCCAAAACCAGCCCGTCCGGCGATTGAGGACACCGCCGCGCAGCGGTGGTGCACCCGCCACGGCCCGCGGCGGGCGACGTTCAATCGCTACGAACGGCGACGATCTCGCCGTCGTCCAGGACCGCGACGCGCGTCGCGAGGGCCGCCGTGTCGAGGTCGTGGGTGATGAGGACGAGCGCCGGGCCGTCGGGTTCGTGGGGTAGGGCGGTCAGGAGGCGGAGGATGCCACGGCGGGTGACGTGGTCCAGCCCGGAGGTGACCTCGTCACAGATCAGCACCCGGGGGCGGGCGAGCAGTGCCCGTGCGAGCGCGGCGCGCTGGAGTTCGCCGCCGGACAGCCGGCCGGGCCGTCGCCCCACGTGTTCCTCGCCCAGGCCCATCCGGGCGAGAAGCGCGCGGGCCTCCTCCTCGGCCGCGTGCCGCCCGGTGCCGCGCAGGCGCACGGCCGTGCGGGCCACCTGGTCCAGCACGGGCCGGTACTCGTCGAAGGCGGCCCGCGCGTCCTGGAAGACGTATTGCACCGCCGCCAGTTGGTCACGGCCGCGCCGTCGCAGGCTGCGCGGCAGGGGGGAGCCTTCGAGGCGCACGACCCCGTCGTACGTGGCATGGAGCCCGGCGAGGCACCGGGCCAGGGTGGTCTTGCCGCTGCCGGAGCGCCCCACGACGGCCAGGCACTCGCCCGCGTGGACCGTCAGACAGACGCCGCGGAGCAGATCGCCGGTGCCCCGGTGGCGTGCGGTCAGGCCCTCGGCGGCGAGCACGGGGCGGGCCGCGACGGGCGGGACCGGGGGGACGGAACACGCCGTCCGCTCCTCCCCCGTCTCCGCGCGCAGGAGTTCCCGGGTCCACGGATGCCCGGGCGCGGCCCATACGTCCTCCACCGCCCCCGACTCCACCACCTGCCCCTCCCTCATCACCAGCACCTCGTCGGCCACGTCGCGTACCACGGCCAGATCGTGGCTGAGCAGCACGACCGCGATGCCCTGCCGGGCGACCGCGGCCAGTTCGGCGACGATCCGCCGCTTGGTGAGGACGTCCTGGCCGGTGGTCGGTTCGTCGGCGACGACGACCCGGGCGCCCAGCAGGAGGGCCTGCGCCAGCACGACGCGTTGCTGCTGGCCGCCCGAGAGCTGGTGCGGGTAGCGCGACAGGACCGAGGGCCCGTCGGGGAGTTGCGCCGACGCGAGGGCCGTCAGCACCCGTTCGCGCGCCGCCGCGCGGCGCGCCCGGCGGGGCAGGGAACGGACCCGGTCGTGGGCGATGTCGCGCAGGAGGGCGCCGACGCGGCGGGCCGGGTTGAGGACGGCCGCCGGATGCTGGGGGATGTATCCCACGAGGCCCTCGGCGACGTGTACGTCACCCGTGACCCGCGCGCCGGCCGGGTATTCGCCGAGCAGCGCCAGGCCCGTCGTCGTCTTCCCGCTGCCGGACGCCCCGACGAGGGCCGTGATCCGGCCGGGCCGGGCCGTCAGGTCCACACCGTCGACGAGGGCACGGCCGTCGATCTCGACCCGTAGCCCCCGGATCTCCGCCACGGCCTCGCCGTCCCTCGGTAGCGCGCTCACGGTCGCCCTCTCTTCTTCGCCCGTCCGGTCTTCTTCGCCAGTCCCGCGTCGAACAGCAGATTCGTCCCGACGGACAGGGCCACGATCAGCAGCGCGGGGACCACCACCGCCCAGGGCGCCACGAACAGCCCGGTGCGGTTGCGGTCGACCATCACCGCCCAGTCGGCGGTGTCCGCTTCGACCCCCACTCCCAGGAACGCGGCCGTGGCGACCAGGTACAGCGCGCCCGTCAGCCGTACGCCCGCGTCGGCGGCGAGGGTGCGCGCCATGGAGCGTCCGACGTATCCGGCGGCGATCCGCCACCGGGCCTCCCCTTGGACGCGCAGTGCCTCGACGGCCGGACGGGACGCGGCCTCGGCGGCCTGCGCGCGGACGATCCGGGCCGCGTCCGGCACGGTGACGAGGGCCACGAGCAGCGCGAGCCCGGTGGTCCCGGGTTCCAGGGCCGTCGCCACCAAGAGCACGAGGAGCAGCGACGGTACGGCCAGCAGCACGTCGAGGGGGCGCATCAGTGCCTCCTCCAGCCAGGGCCGGTGGGTGAGGGCGGCCGTGAGGCCCACCGGCAGGGCCACCAGGTATGCCAGGGCCGTCGCGGTCAGCGACACGAGGACGACGGACCGGCCGCCGAGCAGCACCTGCCGCCACACGTCCCGGCCCACGAAGTCCGTGCCGAGCGGGTGCCCGCCGCCGAGGGTGAACGACGTGCCGCGCGGCCCGGCCCCGCCCGCGAACCAGGGGCCCAGCAGGGCGAGGGCCAACGGGATCCCCACGATCACCGCGCCGTACAGGAAGCGGTGGACCCTCATGCCGCCACCCCCGCCCGGGGGGCGAAGCGCCGTGCGACGAGGTCGGCCGCCAGGTTGAGCACGACGGCGACCAGGCCGAAGACGACCGCGAGGCCCTGCACCACGGGGACGTCGCGGGCCGCGACCGCGTCCATGAGGACCGTGCCCAGGCCGGGTACGACGAACAGTGCCTCGACGACGATGACACCGCCGAGCAGCCAGTCGACGGTCCGGGCGAGTTGCTGGGCGGCGGGGGCGACGGCGTTGGGCAGGGCGTGGGCGTAGCGGACGCGGGCGCCGGAGATCCCGTACCGGCGGGCCTGGGCGGTGTACGGCGCGGCCAATGCGTCGATCATGCCGGCCCGTACGAGCCGGCTCAGGGAGCACACGGGGCGGGCCAGCAGCACCAGGACGGGCAGCACCAGCGCCGACGGGTGGGCGAGCAGGTCGCTCCCGTATCCGACGGCGGTGGGCGGCAGCCAGCCCAGGCGGAGCGCGAACAGGGTCACCAGCAGGATGCCGAAGGCGAATTCGGGCACCGCGTACACCGCGAGCGTCAGGGTGCTGACGGCCCGGTCCACGAGGCCGCCCTCGCGCCGGGCGCCCAGCACCCCGAGACCGACGCCGAGGGGGACCAGCAGCGTCACGGTGAGCGCCGCCAGCAGCAGTGTGGGCCCGAAGCCGTCGGCGAGGGCGGCGGTGACGGGTCTTCCGGAGGCGAGCGAGACCCCGAGGTCTCCGTGGAGCAGCCCGGTGGCCCACTCCGCGAGGCGTTCGTGCGCGGGCCGGTCCAGGTGCAGCGCCGTGCGGAGGGCCGCGATGCGGGCCGGGTCGGGGTCGTCGCCCGCCAGTGCCACGGCGGCGTCGCCCGGCAGGGCCTCGGTGAGCACGAAGACGAGCAGGACGACGGCCATGGTCTGCGCGAGGCCGAGCAGCAGCCGCCGGGCCGCCCAGGAGCGCCGGGGGGACGGCTTCGCGGGCGTGGGCGGGACAGCGGTCATGCCAGCCATACGGTGTCGAAGCGGGCCCAGTCCAGGGTGTTGGCCGGGGCGTCGGCGGCGACGCCCCGCACCCGGCGGCCGGTGCCGAGGATCCAGTCGGCGAACCCCCACACCAGGAATCCGCCCTCGGCGTGCAGTCTGCGCTGCATCCGCTCGTAGTGGGCGGTGCGCTCGGCGGTGTCCTTCGTCGACTGGAGGCGCTGGTAGAGGGCGTCGAAGTCCTTGTGCCGCCAGTGGGTGACGTTGGTGGTGGAGTCGGTGAGGAGGCGCTGGGAGATGTGCGACGCGATGGGCATGGCGCCGGAGCGGTAGCTGGCGAGGGTGCCGGAGTCGAGGATGTCCTTCCAGTAGCTGTCCTTGTTGCCGGTCCGTACCTCGATGGTGACGCCCGCCTTCCTGGCCTGGTCGCGGAAGATGCCGGCGGCCTCGACGAAGCCGGCGGCGACCGGCGAGGTGTCGAGGGTGACCTTCAGGTCCGGTACCCCGGCCCGCCGCAGCAGATGGCGGGCGCGGTCGAGGTCCTGGGTGCGCTGCGGGAGGCCGGCCGCGTAGTGGGCGTACCCCTTGCCGAAGAGGTCGTTGCCGGTCTCCCCGGCCCCGGACAGGGCGCCCTTGACGAGTTCGGCCCGGTCGGCGATGAGGAAGAACGCCTCGCGCACGCGGGGGTCGTCGAAGGGTGCCCGGTCGGTCTTCATCGCGAAGCCCTGCATGGCGCTGCCGCGCAGCCGTATGATCTCGATCCCGCTGCTGCCGCCCGAAGTGCCCTCGTGGACGCGGGCGGTGGTGGGGTGGAGTTCGTGGGCGTAGTCGACCTGTCCGCCGAGCAGGGCGCTCACCCGTGCGGACTCCTCGCCGGCGACGACGAACTCGATCTCGTCCAGGTGCGGGGCGCCCTCCCAGTAGGCGTCGTTGCGGCGGAAGACCGCCGAGCGGCCGGGTGCGAAGGACACGAAGCGGAAGGGGCCGGAGCCGACGGGCCTGTCGAACCGCTCGGTGCCCTGGGGGACGATGTACGCGCCGAACGCGGCGAGCACGTGGGGGAATTCGGCCGTCGGCCGCTTCAGCCGGAACTCGACGGTACGGGGGTCCACGGCCCGGCTCTCGGCGAGGTCGACGGGTTCCAGGGACGCCTTGGCGCGAAACGCCCTCTTGGGGTCGGCGATGCGGCGGTAGCTGTAGAGCACGTCCTCGGCGGTGACGGGTCTGCCGTCGTGGAAGACCGCGTCGCGCAGGGTGACCGTCCAGCGGGCCAGCCCGGAGTTCGGCTCCCAGCGGGCGGCCAGGCGCGGCCGGGCGGACATGTCGGAGCCGAAGTCGGCGAGCTTGTCGAACAGTGCCTTGGCGCGGGCGGCGTCGGCGAACAGGTTGCCGAGGTGCGGATCGAGCGTCTCGGCGGCACCACCACCGGCGAAGGCGGCCCGGAGACGGCCACCGCGCCGGGGCTTGCCGTTGTCCTTGCCGGACTTCAGGGCGGGTCCGCCGCCGCAGCCGGCGAGGGCGAGGGCGGCGGCGGTGCCGGTCGCCGCGAGGAAGCGGCGGCGGTCGAGGCCGGGGTGGTTGTGCATGGGTGCTCCTGGAGGTGGCTGACGGTGGGTGTCCTCAATCGCCGGACGGGCTGGATATTCCAGCCCGTCCGGCGTTTGAGGACCGGGGTCCGGGGCTTAGCCCCGGTTCGGGAAGGGGCGGGGTGGGGAAAAGTCAGGTCCGGCGGGCGACGACGTGCAGGCGATCGCCGTCCGCGCCGCCCGTCGGGGCCGGCCCTCCGGACCGCCACGGCGGATCCGTCCGCGGCCCCGGCCCGTCGTGCAGTTCCAGCACCTCGAAGCCGTGCGCTCCCAGCGCGTACCGCAGTTCCTGGGGGAACAGCAGTCGCCAGGCGGACCGCTGTTCCACCGGTGGCGATCCGTCGTCGGTCGTCCAGACGCGGCGCCGGCGCAGCAGTTGCGCGGCCCGGTCGATCCGCAGCCTCGTGACGTGGCGGTACGTCGTGCCTTGCCAGGTGAACGCTCCGGTCGCCGGTGCGTCCAGCAGTTCCGTGCGGCCCAGGAAGAACGCCCCGTTGCGCATCTCGGCGACGAGCAGTCCGCCCGGGGCGAGGGCCCGGCGGCACGCGGCCAGCAGCCCGTCGAGGTCGTCGTTGGTGTGGCAGTACAGCAGGGCGCTGTCCAGGCAGACCACGGCGTCGAACGCCTTCGCGCCGAGGTCGAAGCCGCGCAGGTCGGCGCGGAGGTACGCGGGGCCCGGGTGGTGGGTGCGGGCGTGGGCGAGCATCGCGTCGGACAGGTCCGCGCCGGTGACCTCGTATCCGGCCCGGTGCAGCCAGGCCGCGTCGCGGCCCGTGCCGCAGCCGAGGTCCAGGACGCGGGGACCGGCCGCGTGGGAGCGCAGGCAGTGCCGGGCCCAGCGCGCGGCCAGGTGAGCGGGGTCGGGGAAGCGGGCCTCGTACAGGGCGGGGTGGTCGGTGAGGAGGTTCGCGTGGGTCATCGCGGCGCTCCCACGGGTCGCGGCGGCAGGGCGCGCAGCCGGTGCAGCCGGGCGACGCCGCCCGCCGAGGCGAGGCCGAGGGCGAGGCAGCACGCCCACGGCAGCCACGCGGCCCCGGCGCCTCCGCCCGCGTCCATCGCCCAGCCGACGACGGTGTTGCCGACGGCCGCCGCGATGCCGGAGACGACGTAGAAGATCCCGAAGTAGGTGCCGGTCAGTTCGGGGCGGCCGAAAGCGGGGATGAGTTCCATCACGAACGGTTGCGCGACCATCACGCCGACGTACAGCAGCAGGGCACCGGCCAGCACGGGCAGCAGGCCGAGGGCCGCCCGGGCCGGGCCGCCCGGTTCACCGGCTCCCGCCACGGCCATGGGCGGCCCGAACGCGAGCCCCATCAGGGCGAGCCCCGCGCCGATCCACCGCGCCCGGCTGCCCCGGTCCTTGAGCGCGCGGGTGACGCGCAGTTGCAGGCCCAGGTTGGCGAGGGTGCCGACGAGGAAGACGATTCCCGCCGCGCCGTCCCAGCCGGTGGCCCGGCGGGCGCCGTCGGGCAGCAGGAGGTAGAGCTGGTTCTCCATGGTGAACATGCCGACCATGGCGAGCGAGAAGGCCAGGAAGGCCCGGTTGGAGAGGACCTCGCGCCAGTCGGCGAGTACGCTGCCGCCGGTGGGCGTCACCTCGCGGGCCGGCAGGACGAGCGCCTGGGCGACGGTCAGCAGGGCGAAGATGCCGGCGGCCGTGAGCGCGGAGGCGCGGAAGTCGACGAACAGCAGGGCGCTGCCCAGCAGGGGGCCGATGAGGGCGCCGGTCGTCGCGAAGACGTTGAAGAGGGCGAACGCCTCCGCCTTGCGCTCCCCCGCCTCCTGCGCGAGGTAGGCCCGTACGGCCGGGTTGAACAGGGCCCCCGCGAGTCCGCTGAGGACGGAGGCCGCGAGCAGCACCGGCAGCCCGTCGCCGAGCGCGAAGAGGGCGAAGCCGGCGGTGCGCAGCGCGCATCCGGCGATGATGACGCCGCGTGCCCCGAGCCGGTCGGCGGCCGAGCCGCCGACGAGGAACAGGCCCTGCTGGCTGAGGTTGCGGACGCCGAGGACGATGCCGACGACGGCCGCGGACATGCCGAGATCCTGGCCGAGGTGGGTGGCGAGGTAGGGGATGAGCAGGTAGAAGCCGGTGTTGACGCCGAGCTGGTTGACCAGCAGCAGGCGGATCGCGGGCGGGAAGCCGCGTATCTCATGCCAGGTGCGCACGGTGCGGTGTCTCCTTGGGCGGGGCGGCTATGCCGGGCGTGGTGGCGCCCGTGGTGGTCGTGGGTCCGGGGGCCCGCGACGGACCGGTCCGGTGCACGCCCAGGCCCGCGCGGTCGGTGGCGCGTACGGTTCCGTCGGTGCCGCCGATGCCCTGCCAGGGGTCGTGGGCGAGCAGCAGATGGCCGTCGAGGTCGATCCAGCGGGCCCGGTCGGCGAGGTGCACGGCGGGGGCGATGCCGAGCGAACTCGCCGTCAGGCAGCCGAGCATGAGGTCGGTGCCGCTGCCCTCCAGGGCCTGGGCGACGCGCAGTGCGGCGTGGGGGCCGCCGCACTTGGCGAGCTTGACGTTGACGCCGTGCACCCGGCCGGCGAGGCGGCGCGCGTCGTCGAGGGTGACGGCGTCCTCGTCGGCGATGACGGGCAGTGGTGAGGTGTCCGCGAGGCGGGCGAGTCCTTCGGGGTCGCCGGGGGCGGTGGGTTGTTCCACGGCCTCGACGCCGAGTGCGGCCAGGCGCGGCAGCAGCCGCTTGGCCTCGGTGGTGGTCCAGGCGCCGTTGGGGTCGATCAGAAGCCGCGCGTGGGGGGCTCCCTCGCGGACGGCCCGCACCCGGGCGAGGTCGTCGGCGGGGTCCGGCGAACCGGCCTTGACCTTGATGAGGGTGAAGCCGCTGTCCGCCAGGCAGCGGGCCCGCAGGGCGGCTTGTGCCGGCGAGGTGATGCCGATGGTGCGGGCGGTCGCGGCGACGGGCGGGGCCTGGGCGCCGAGCAAGCGGTGGGCGGGGGCGCCCGCGCGTTTGCCGACGAGGTCGAGCAGGGCCGCGTCGACGGCGGCCGTCACCGCGGGCGGCGTGTCGTGCGGCAGCAGTACGCCGTCCCGGGCCGCCTCCAGGGCGCTCTCCGGTGCGGCGAACCGGCCGAGTGCCACCGTCGCCCGGTGCAGCAGCCGCCCGAGGGTGGCGGCGTCCAGTCCGTAGTACACGCTGGTCACGGCCTCGCCGTGGCCGTGTGCCCCGCCGTGCTCGACGGACAGCCACACGGCGTCCCGGGCGGCCGTCACGGACCGGGAGATGCGCAGCGGCTCGGCGAGCGTCAGACGTGTGGTGTGCAGGGTGCTCTTCACGGGGTGCCTCCGCGGGGGGCGGTGGGTGCCGGGTCGCTGACGGTCGCGCAGCGGGCCCAGCCCGTGGCCTCCGCCGCGCGGGGGTGCGGGATCTCCACGGGCCGGGTGGCGGCGCCCGCGAGGTCGAGGCCGTGGGCGGTGGTGAAGTCGTCGTCGTAGAGGGTGCCGAGGTAGCGGTGCGGGCCGTCGGGGAAGACGGTGGCGACGACCGCGCCGGGGTGGACGCGGGCGGCCCAGGCCGCGACGAGTGCGACGGCGCCGGTGCTCCAGCCGCCGCTGACGAAGTTGGCGCGGGCCAGGCGCCGGCAGGCACCGGCCGCTTCGGCGGGGCCGACCCAGTGGACCTCGTCGAAGGCGTCGTGGGCGACGTTGCGCGGGTGGATGCTGCTGCCGAGCCCGCGCATGAGGCGGGTCCGCGCGGGCTGGCCGAAGATGGTCGAGCCGGTGGCGTCGACGCCGATGAGCCGGAGCGCGGGCCAGTGGCGGCGCAGGGGTGCGGCCACCCCGGCGCTGTGGCCGCCCGTGCCGACGCTGCAGACGAGGATGTCGAGGTGGTCGAGCGCCCCGGCCAGCTCTGCGGCGAGCGAGGCGTAGCCGGCGACGTTGTCGGGGTTGTTGTACTGGTCGGGCCAGTACGCATCGGGGTGTGCCGCCAGGACTTCGCGCAGCCGGGTCAGGCGGGCGGCCTGCCAGCCGCCCTCGGGGGCGGGCCGGTCGACGAGTTCGAGGCGGGCGCCGTAGGCGCGCAGCAGTTGCCGCATCGAGGGTTCCAGCTCGGTGTCGCCGATGAGGACGACGGGGTGGCCGAGGGCCTGGCCGGCGAAGGCGAGGCCGATGCCGAGCGTCCCGGAGGTGGATTCGACGACGGGCGCGCCGGGGAGGAGTTCGCCCCGCTCCCGGGCGCCCATGAGCATGGACACGGCGGCGCGGGCCTTCATGCCTCCGGCGCCGAGCCCTTCGAGCTTGGCCCAGAATCCGGGGTGCGGGAAGGGGAGTTCGGCGGTGACGCGGGCGAGTGGGGTCCGGCCGAGGAGGGTGAGGAGGTCGCGGTTGGCCGACGGTGCGGACAGCAGCGCGGGGGTCATGGGGTGCCTCCGTAGCGGTGGATCACGCCGGGTCCGCCGTCGAGCCAGAAGAAGGGGTAGGGCTCGGCGCACACCGCGCTGACGCCGGCGCCGAGCAGTCGGGGCAGGACGGCGCTGCCGGTCTGCGCGAACATCACGAGGGGTTTGCCGTGCCGGGCGGCGTGTGCGCGCAGTGCCTCGAAGGTGTTGTTGCCGAGGGTCATGCCGGAGGCGAGCACGGCGTCGCAGCCGGGGAGTTCGGCGAGCGCGTCGGTCCGGACGGGCTCGCCCCATTCGGTGGTGCCGCCCTTGAGGTCGCACGGCACGTAGTCGGCGCCCCGCGCCCGCAGGGCCTCCAGCAGGGAGTTGACGACGCCGACCACGAGGACGCGGCCGGGGGCGGCGCCCAGCAGGCCGACGACGCCGCGGGCCCGGGCCCGTGACTTGTGCAGCGAGCCGCCGGCGGGCAGCGGCCAGGGGATCGCGCCGTTGGCGGGGGTGTGCGGGGCGACGTGCATCAGGTAGGCGTCGAGGGCGGCCACGCGGACGGCCCGCAGGGGGTGGGCGAGGAGGGTGGCGACGCTCGCGCCGACGCATTCTTCGATGGCGGTGGACAGCGCGCCCGGCTCGACCGCGCAGGAGCCGACGGCTTCGTCAAGACGCAGGCTGAGTACCTCGTTGCGGTAGCCGCCGCCGCGTCCGTCGTGGCGGACGGCCTGGCTGGTGGTGAAGGCGACGCTGATCCGCGCGCGCCCGGGGTCGGGGCCGAAGTCGCCCGCGCGTACCCGCTGTTCGAGGTCGGCGAGGGAGGTGGCGAGCGGGATGCCGGTGACGGTCACGGCCGCACCATCCGGGGACGGAGACCGGCCAGGAGCCGCTCGGCGTGGTCGCGGGCGCCGGGCCCGTCGGGGTCGGCGGTCATGATGTGGCCGAGGTAGTCGTTGTTGCTGCCGCTCGCCTTCACGCTGGTGCCGGGGCGGGCGAGGTGGGTTTCCAGCACGCCGGGGGCCCCGTCGAGGCCGGCGGCCCCGTCGATGCTTTCCAGCGTGCCGGGCGCCTCGGGGACGAGGAAGCCGATGGCGGCGCTGCGCAGCCCGGTCTCGCGGACGGTCAGGTCGGGTGCGTGGCCGAGGGCGACGTCGACACAGGCGGCGGTGAGGTCGATGCCGGTGACGTGGCGGACGAGTTCGGTGATGCGGTTGCCGGCGGGGCGGGGGTTGACCTCGACGACGCGGGGGCCGTGGCCGGTGAGCTTGATCTCGGTGTGGGCGACGAGGTCGTCGAGGCCGAGGGCGTCGAGGGCGCGCAGCGCGGTGCCGGTGGCGGCCCGGACGGCCTCCTCGGGCAGGTCGGCGGGGAACATGTGGCCCGTCTCGATGAACGCGGGTGCGCCGCTCACGCTCTTGTCGGTGACGCCGACGACATGCGCCGTCCCGGCGAAGGAGACGGTCTCGACGCTGACTTCGGGGCCTTCGAGCAGCTCTTCGAGCAGGACGGCGGCCTCGCGTCGCTGGCCTCGGGCGTTGACGGGGAAGTCGGCGAGGGCGCGGTGGGCCCCGGCCAGCTCGCTCTCGTCGGCGACCTCGCGTACGTACATTCCGGCGCAGAGGTCCACGGGCTTGAGCACGAGGGGGTAGCCGAGGTCGCGGGCGGCCTCGGCGGTGGCCGCCCAGTCGGGGCAGAGCGCGAAGCGGGGGCCGGGCAGGCCGGCGGCGGCCAGGGCGCGGCGGGTGGCGTCCTTGCGGCAGGCGGCGGCGACGGCCCGCTCGGCGGGGCCGGGCAGTCCGAGGCGGGCGGCGATCCGGGCGGCGGTGGGGAGGTAGTAGTCGCAGGAGGTGACGACGCCGTCGAAGGGCAGGGCGGCGTGCAGCCGCTCGACGAGCGGGAGCAGCGTGCCGGGGTCGTTGGTGTCGGCGGTGACGACGTTCCGGGCGGCGAGCAGCGGATGGGCCGTGCCCTCGGGGGCGGCCCGCAGGTAGTGGTGGAGGTCGCGGGTGAGGAAGGTGAACTCGTGGCCGCCTTCGCGGATCGCCCGTGGCAGGAGTCTGCTCATCGATCCGACCCAGCTCTCGACCATCAGCAGGTGTCCCACAACTCTCCCTTGGGGTGGTGGTGTCCGAGGGCGGGGCATGCCGAGGAGAGCCCTCGGGGCCCGGGTCCCGTCTTGACTGAGCCCACACGTTATCGATAATCGTTTTCATTGTCATCTGCCGTCCCGTCAGCCCCACACCTGCTCCGGCCCCACACCCCTCCCCCACCCCGATTGCGAGCCCCGTGCACCACCCCACCCGTCTGCCCGGTCTCCTCTGCGCCCTCCTCGCGACGAGCACCGCCCTCTCCCCCGCCGCCCCGGCACGGGCCACCGGCCCACCCGTCGCGGGCTCCCCGGCTTCCGGCATCCGCTTCGGCGCCTGCCCGGAGTCGGTACCGGCCCCGCCCGCCCCGGCCCGCGTCGAGTGCGGCTCGCTGGACGTGCCGCTGGACCGGCCCCGCCCCGACGGCCGCCGGCTGCGCGTCGCGGTCTCCCGGGTCCGCGCCGACGGCACCCCGGCCGAGCGCCGGGGCGTCCTGCTCGTCAATCCCGGCGGGCCGGGCGGCTCCGGCCTCCCCTACGCCGTGACGAAGCGCGCCAAACTGCCCGAACGGGTCCGCCGCGCGTACGACGTCGTCGGCTTCGACCCGCGCGGCGTCGGCGCCAGCGCCCCGGTCGACTGCGGCCCGATGGGCGGCCTGTTCCGCACCCCCGCCGCCGACCCGGTCCCGCACGACCGGACCGCCGAACGGGACCACCTGACCGCGCTGCGCCACCTCGCCGACGACTGCGCGGCCGGCGCGGGCCCGGCCCTGCCCCGGCTGTCGACCGAGGCCACGGCCCGGGACATGGACGCGATACGCGAGGCGCTCGGCGAAGCACGGATCGGCTTCCTCGGCGTCTCCTACGGCAGCTACCTCGGCGCGGCCTACGCGGCGCGCTTCCCGCACCGGACCGGCCCGATGGTGCTCGACAGCGTCGTGGGCCCCGGGAGCTGGTACGACTTCGACCTGCGCCAGGCCCGGGCGATGCTCCGGCAGCGCGACACCCTGCTGGGCTGGCTGGCCGCCCACGACGGCCGGTTCGCGCTCGGCGGGAGCGCGCGCGAGGTCCGCGCGGCGTACGAACGGGTGCGGGCGGGGCTGGCCGCCCACCCGTCCGGCGGGTTCGGCCCGGCCGAGTTCGACCGCGCGGTGTACCGGGCCCTCGGCCGCACCGAACGCTGGGCACCGCTCGGTGACGGGCTGCGCGCCTACCTGCGCGACGGCGGGGTGAACGGGCTGCGCCCCAAGGCACCCTTCGACGGCCCGGAGTCCCGCAATTACGAGGCCGCGAACCGCGTCGTGAAGTGCGCGGACGGCCCCGGGCCCGCCCCCGCCCGGGTCACCGCGGACCTCCGCGCGCTGCGCCGCCTCGACCCGCTCCCCGTCCTGACCGGCATCGAGGCGTCGGCCTGCGCGTACTGGCACCACCGCCCGGAGCGCCGCACCCCACTGGGCGGCCCGGCCACCCCGCCCGTCCTGCTGGTCGCGTCCGCCCACGACCCGGTCACCCCGGTCGAGGGCGCCCGCCGACTGCGTCACGAACTGCCGGGCTCCCGCCTGGTGACCCTGGCGGACGACTACTCGCACGGCGTCTTCGCCAGCCGGGGCAACGCCTGCGTGGACGACACGGTCGCCGCGTATCTGGTGGACGGCTCCGTACCGACGGCGGACGTCCGCTGCGGGGGTCCGGGGTTGCCCGGGGTGTGACCGAGGGGGCGCCTTCACCGGTGCGGCCCGTTGTGCGCCGAACGGGCGGTGGCGCCGCGTCCGCTTCGTGCGGCGGCGTCCATGTGGTGGACGCGCCGGGCGGGCCGGTGCTACGCACACCCTGAGCACATCGCGCGGACCGTACGCACCCGGCCACGAGAAGGGGCTGACCGCCATGGCAGACACGGAAGACGAGCCGGGCCCACGGGTCGGATTCGTCCGGCGCATCGGGCTGTTCCAGGCCACCGCCCTCAACATGAGCCAGATGTGCGGCATCGGACCCTTCGTCACCATCCCGCTGATGGTCGCGGCGTTCGGCGGTCCGCAGGCCGTCATCGGGTTCGTGGCGGGGGCGGTCCTCGCGCTCGCGGACGGGCTGATCTGGGCCGAGCTGGGTGCCGCGATGCCGGGCGCGGGCGGCAGTTACGTCTATCTGCGGCAGGCGTTCCAGTACCGCACCGGAAAGCTGATGCCGTTCCTGTTCGTGTGGACGGCGATGCTCTTCATCCCGCTCGGCATGTCCACGGGCGTCATCGGGTTCGTGCAGTACCTCGGCTATCTGTGGCCCGGCATGCGGCAGACGCAGGGTGACCTCGTCGGACTGGCCGTCGTCGCGCTGATCGTCGCGGTGCTGTGGCGGCGGGTCGAGAACATCGCGAAGATCACCGTGGTGCTGTGGTGCGTGATGATCGCCTCGGTCGCCCTCGTCATCGTCGCCGCCTTCACCCACTTCAGCCCCGAGAGGGCCTTCACCTACCCGTCGCACGCCTTCGAGCTGACGACCAATCAATTCTGGATCGGCTTCGCCGCGGGCCTGACCATCGGCATCTACGACTACCTCGGTTACAACACCGCCGCCTACCTGGGTGCCGAGATCAAGAACCCCGGACGCACCCTGCCGCGCGCCATCGTCTTCTCCATCCTCGGCATCATGGGCATCTATCTGCTGCTCCAGATCGGCACCCTGGGCGTCATCGACTGGAAGCAGATGCTCGATCCCGACTCGACGGCTTCGCGTTCCGTCGCCTCCGCCGTCCTGGAGAAGGCATGGGGGAAGACGGCGGCGAACACGGTGACCGTGCTGATCCTCCTCACGGCGGTCGCCTCGGTCTTCGCCGGACTGCTCGGCGGCTCCCGCGTCCCCTACGACGCCGCCCGGGACAAGGTCTTCTTCCGGCCCTTCGGCCGGCTCCACCCACGCCACCGCTTCCCGGTGCTGGGGCTGGTGACGATGGGCGCACTGACCGCCGTCGGCTTCCTCATCGGCCGCCACACGGATCTGGCGACGCTCATCCAACTGCTGACCGCCGTCATGGTGATCGTGCAGGCACTGGCACAGGTCGCCGCCGTGACGGTGCTGCGCCGCCGTCAGCCGGCCCTGCGACGCCCGTACCGCATGTGGCTCTACCCGCTGCCGAGCGTCGTCGCGCTCGTCGGCTGGCTGGTGATCTACGGCTACGCCAACGAGAACTCCCCCGGCCGGCACCCCATCGAATGGTCCCTGGCCTGGGTCGCGGCGGGCTGTGTGGCCTTCGCGCTGTGGGCGCGCTACGAGAAGGTGTGGCCGTTCGGGCCACGGGAGATCAACGAGGAGTATCTGCGGGGCACCGACCCGGACGCCGGCCCCGGCACCGATCCGGACGCGGACCCGGACACCGACCCGGATACCAAGGCACCGGTGGCCTTCTGACCCCGGGTGAGCGGCCCGGGCGCCGCTTCCCGTCCGGTCCGGCCACCGCCTGGACTCAGGTGGCCGGGCCGAACGGTGATAAAACGGCACCCATGCCTGTGACCACCGCTGCCACCTCGTCCTCCGCCACCGCCCCACGGCGCAAGCTGCTCTGGCACCGCCTCATATTCGGGCTCTGGTACCGCCCCGTCGAGATGCTCGACGAGGCGCGGGACCGGAGCGTCTGGGGGGCCGCCGCGTTTCTGTGCCTGCTGTGCGGAGCACTCGGAACGCTGGCCAAGGACTCCTTCTGGGGGCAGTGGCGGGTCGATCCCACCCTCGCACTGGAGGCCATGGGGATCGCCGCTGTCGTGGTGCTGTTCGCCAGCCTGCTGCTGGGCATCGTCACCCACGCCATCGCACGGCGGCTGGGCGGCAACGGCAAGTTCGGGCCGACCGTCGGGCTGTTCGTCGTCCTGTTCTGGGCGACCGATCTGCCGCGTCTGCTCCTGGACACCTGGCTGGCGGGCGACACCGTCCCGGTCCGGGCCGCCGCCTGGATCACCTCGGCGTACGGCTACGCGCTCGCGGCCCTGCTGATCCGCGGCCAGCACCACCTGCCCACCCACAAGGCGGTGGCGGCGGTGAGCATCCAGATGCTGGCGGCCGTGGCCCTGCTCAAATTCCCCTACGGGAACGGCGGCTGAACCCGCTCCGGGTGCTCCGCCGGCACTCCGCCGGGGCCGGGCAGTCGAAGGCCCGCCCGGTGCGACGGGGGATGCACACCGGGCGGGCTCGAGGACAGTTCTACCTCATCAAGGATGGGTTATGCACCAAAAACCTGTTCGGGTTGTCGATTACCAGCGAACGGGGAGTGAAATCAGGCCACGCGCGCGCACCGTCGGACGCCACCTCAGCTCCTCCCGCGGCACATCGAGCGCGAGGTTCGGGAAACGCTCCAACAACACGGCCAGCGCCGTCTCGGTCTCCATCCGGGCCAGCGGCGCGCCCAGGCAGTAGTGGATTCCATGGCCCAGCGTGAGCTGCCCGGACCGGTCCCGCCGCAGGTCAAGGCGGTCGGGGTCGGAGAATTGCCGGGGGTCGCGGTTGGCGGACGCCAGCGAGAGCAGCACCGTCTCACCGGCCGGCACGACCACATCACCGAGGGCGACGTCCTCCAGCGGAAAACGCCGGATCGCCAGCGGGGCGGGCCCTTCCCAGCGTCCCAGCTCCTCCACGGCCCTTCCGAGACCGTCCGGATTCATTCGCAGCTCGCGCAGCTGTTCGGGGTGGTCGAGCAGGGCCAGGACCGCGTTGGCGATGAGATGGACGGTGTTCTCGTATCCGGCGAAGAGGATGAGGAACGCCAAGGACGTCAGTTCGTCCTCCGACAGCCGGTCGCCGTCGCCCTCCTCGTCCCGGGCGGCGATCAGGTCGGAGAGCAGATCGTCGGCGGGGTCGGCGCGCTTGCTCGCGATGAGCCCGGCGAAGAAGCCCAGCAAATTGCCGACGGCCCGCTTGGCCTGCTCGGGCCGGGTGCGGTCCGGGGTGATCAGGGCGTCGGTCCAGGCCCGGAAGTCGAGCCGGCCCTCCTTCGGGACGCCGAGAAGATCACAGATGACGGTGATGGGCAGCGGGCCGGCGTAGGCGGCGAGCAGGTCCGCGCGCCCGTCGGCCTCGGCGGCGTCGAGGAGTTCGCCGGCGAGCCGGCGTACCGGCTCACGGAGTTTGTCGACCCGGCCGGGGGTGAACGCCTTCACCACCAGGCGGCGCACCCGGGTGTGGTCGGGCGGGTCCATGTTGAGCAGATTGGATTCCAGTGCCGGGGGCAGCGCGAAGCCGCTGTAGTTGCCGGGCAGGGCGTTGCGCTTGTCCAGCGAGAACCGGGGGTCGGCGAGCGCCCGGCGGACGTCGTCGTAGCGGGTCACCAGCCAGGCGGGCCGGCCGTCGTGGCCGATGATCCGGTGGGCGGGTGCCGCCTCGCGGAGTTCGGCGGCCGTGCCGTGCGGGTCGTGGATCAGCCGGGTGGTGACATCGGCGGGTGTAGGGGTGCCGGGCTGGGCGGAGTTCTGCATGAGATCCGACTCTGGAGGGGGGCGTCGCCGCCCCGGGGTGGTGGTGCGCACCGGCGGCGCTGGATCCGTACGGTCGTACGGATCCAGCGCCGGCCTGTGTCGTAGGCGGCCTTGACCCCCGTCCATGGCCGCCTCGTCTGTGGGGCCCGCCGTCATAACAGACGGGCCGAGCAGGACTCGCGCAGTTCGGTGAGCACGGCGTCGACCATGGGGTCGTGGTAGACGTCCGCGACGCGCGCCAGGTGCTCGTGTTCCTCGGCCGGGTCGGCGCTGACGGTGACCACCACGCTGTCGGCGTGGGGTGTCGGCACGTGTCCGGTGATCTGGTTCGCCAGGCCCCGGCGCAGGGCCGCGGCTTCCACCACCGCGGCGATCCGGCGGTCGTCGAGCGCGGCGGCGGTCGCCTTCCGCCGGGCGATGGTGAGGGCCTCGGGCTCCACGTGGCGCCGGATGCCGCGCTGGATGTCGCGGATCTCGGCCATCTGCCGGTTGGCCCGCCACTCCAGGTCGGCGACCGGCCAGCGACGGCTCCACCGGGACTCCCCGATGGTGACCTCCGGGGCGTGCTCGGTGACGGCCCGCCACAACGGGCCCAGCCGGCGCAGCCGACGCCAGGCGGCGGCCCGCGGGCCCACGGCGGGCAGCGAGAACCCGAGGAGGACCAACAGCGCGGCCACCGAGGCGCTCATCGGCGCGACCCCGTTGGAGAGCCAGTACGTCTCGTGGCCGGCCCAGCTCAGCACGAACCCGGCCAGCTTGCAGGCGCAGTACAGCAGACCGAGCCAGCACCCGGCGGCCAGCGTCCGCAGGCCCTTGGCGAGCCAGGAGCGGCCGAGCTGGGCGGCGTAGCGCGGGCACAGGGTGCCGAGCCCGGCGAGACTGACGCCGAAGATGGTCAGGTACAGCACCAGGAAGGCGACCACACCGGGCGCGTCGGCGTAGGCGGTGGAGAAGTCCCGGGGGTGCTCCACGGCGTCGGGTCGGCCCACGGCGAAGCACACGATCGCCGCGGTCCACACCACGGCCACGGTGATCACCGCGAACCGGGACCGGGCGGCCGCGCGGGCCCTGACCGTCTCGTCGCCCCGGCCGGTCCAGCGCAGCAGCAGCACCGTGGCGCCGGACGCGAAGAGCACGACGGCGGAGTACAGGAAGACCATCGCCAGATTGGCCACGCCCGTGAGCCGGTCGAACCAGCGGTAGACGCTGGGCGCGGAGAAGAGGAAGACGACGGGGACGCCCGCGGTCATCAGGGCGGCCAGCCCGAGGTCGGTGTTGCCGCGGTCGCGGAACCAGGCGCGGGCCTTGTAGCCGACGATGGCCCAGGCGATGGCGCTGAAGGTGAGGTACAGGGCGTCAAACACCGGCGTCCCCTCCCCCGGTGTCCCCGGCTGCCCTGCCGTCGGTGCCGTCAGTGCCGTCGGTGTGCTCGCCGTCGGCGGCGGGCGCGCGGGTGTCGTCGCGGGGGCCGATGCCCGTCTCGGGGCGTACGGCGCCTCCCGCTCGCAGTTGGCGGCGCACGTGCTGGAGCGCGGGCCCCAGGGAGGCGGCCAGCTCGGCCGCCTGGCCCTCCAGGGGCAGGTCCTGGCCCGGCGGCGGAGGCACCACCCGCTCCATGAGGAGGGTGCCGAGGATCTCGGTCTCGCGCTCGGTGAGGTTGTCGTAGCAGTGGTGCCGGGCGAGACCCATCGTCAGGCCCATCCGGCGCATGGCGGTGGCCACGTCGACCGACGGAGTCCACATCTTGAGGGCGTCCTCGGTGACGGCCGGGTCCTGGTCGTGGCCCAGGAGCAGATGCCCGATCTCGTGCAGCACGATGTGCACCTGGTGCCAGGGCGAGGTCTTCTGCTCGTAGAACACCCAGAACGCGTCGTCGGTGGTGGCCGTCATGCCCGAGACGACCCCGTCCAGGCTCATCGGCACCAGACGGATGGGCCGGCCCACCCGGCGCGCGACGGCGTCGCACATGCCCTGGAGATCGGTCGACGCGGGCAGTGCCAGCTCATGGATGAGCTGCTTGCACCGTCGCCGTATCCGCCCCACACGCATGCTTGCACCGTCCTCGTCCTCGGAACGCCGCCAGGTATAGAAGAGCCGGTCATCCGCCATGACGCTCACGGGCGTTCGTCACCGCCCGCGTCGGGCGGATCGGCGGGCAGATTCATCTGCTGCCGGAACTGACAGATGATCGCGGTGAGGCTGTCCTGCACTTCCGGCGGCAGACCCACCGAACGCAGGGCGATGCCCCTGACACGCTGATCCCTCATGGCGACGAGGAACCGGACCTCCTCCTCGACCCGCGCGGCCTGCGAGGCCGAGAGGTCACCCATCAGATAGCCGACCGGCACGGCGAAGAACTTCGCCAGCGCTCGCAGCACATCCGGGCTGGGGTTGGCCCGCCGGCCGTTGCGCAGCATCGACAGATACTGCTCGGTCAGCGTGATCCCGCCGTACTCCTCGGTGCCGCGGCTGATCTCCTCGGCCACGTGCCCGTTGGTGTACGGCGCCCCCGGCGGATGCATGTTCGCGAACAGGTAGTTGAGCCGCTCCGCGAGCGCGCTGCCCACGTCACCTGCCGCCCTGTCGCCCCCGACTGCCATCTGCTCCGTCCTTCGGACTCTTCCTCACGGCACCTCACGGCCAGTTAAGCCCGGCCCGGCCGCGGTAGGCATCCTGCCACGGGAAGAAGGCCTGGCACTAGTCCACCCCTCGTGAAAGGCGAGCCGGCGACTTAACCAGGAGTTGATGGACGGGTGGACAAGCCGGAGGGGAAGGAAGTACCGACGTCTTCGTGAGATCGAAAAGACCGGAAGAACCACCTGATATCTCCCTTGCGGGGATCACCTGTTCGCCCCTGATCTACGGTGGTGGCGGCAGTCGGGGCGATCGGGCGCGAGAGGTTGCGAAACGAATTGCGGGCCGGTAAGGGAAGCATAGGGAGCCGGGAGCCGGGAGCCGGGAGCCGGGAGCCGGGAGCCGGGAGCCGGGAGCCGGGAGCCGGGAGCCGGGAGCCGGGAGCCGGGAGCCGGGAGCCGGGGGACCTGTTGGTTCCGGTGGGGGCGCAGGCGTGGCGGTGGCGGACGTTTCCCGGTGAGCGGGTCGTGGTCGCGGCGGCGCGGACGGTCACGTCCACGACCCGGTTGCTCGAGGTGCTTCCCTCCCTCTTCCGTTCCGACCCCCGCGTCGACGTCGTCTTCGCCTTCGACCCCACCTCCGCGTTCGCCGACGGCGTCCACGCCCTGCTGACCGACGCCGGGGTACGCGTCATGCCCTGGGGCCAGTTGTCCCGTACGGCATGCGACCTCCTCGTGTCCGCCAGTGAGAACGTCGATCCGGGCGGGGTCGACTGTCCCGTCCTCGTCCTCCCGCACGGTGTCGGCTTCCACAAGCTGGTGCCGGACTCACGGGGGTCCGGCCGGCGGCTGTCCGGTGTGATGGACGACGAGCGCGCCTGGCACGCCGTCTCGCACCCGGATCAGGTCCGGCAACTGGCCGAATACCACCCCTCGCTCGCCGCCCGCGCGCTGACCGTCGGCGACCCCTGCTACGACCGGCTGCTGGCCTCCCGGGGGCTGCGCGAGCGCTACCGGGCCGCCCTCGGCGTCGAGCGCGGGCAGCGGCTGGTGGTGATCAGTTCCACCTGGGGGCCGCAGTCGTTGCTCGGCTCGGTGCCCGGGCTGCCCGCCGCACTGCTCGCCGGGCTCGCGCTGGACGAGCACCGGGTGGCCGCCATCGTGCACCCCAATGTGTGGTCCGCGCACAGCCCTTGGCACGTCCGCTCGGTCGAGGCGGCCGCCCTGGACTCCGGGCTGCTGCTCATACCGCCGCAACGAGGCTGGCAGGCGGCGCTGCTGGCGGCGGACGCGGTCGTCGGCGACCACGGTTCGGTGACGTTCTACGCCGCGGCGCTGGGCATACCGCTGCTCCTCGCCGCGTTCGGCGAGGAGTCGGTGCCGGGGACGCCGATGAGCGAGCTGGGCCGGATCGCGCCCCGTCTGGACCCCAGCGCGCCGCTCGGCGCGCAGGTGGAGCGGGCCGTGGCGGAGCACGACGCGGAACGCCTGACGAAGGTGGCGGCCGGTGCGTTCATGGAGCCCGGGCGGGCCCTGGACATGCTGCGGTCCGCCGTCTACGAGCTGCTGCGGCTGCCGGAACGGCCTTCGCCCCGGCCGCCGTTGCACGCGTTCCCCCTCCCGGTGGCCGACGGGCGACACGAGGTCACGGCGGCCTACGTACGGACGGCCGTCGCCGGGACCGACGGGGAGTGGACGGTCTCCGTCAGCCGGCTGCCGGCGGCTTCGCAGCCGGAGGAGCCGGAAGAGCCGGGCGTCTTCCGGTATCTGTCCTGTGACGAGGAGGAGCCGGACCTCCGGCAGTTGGAGAGCGCGTCGGCGATCACCCGCCGCGTACCCGCCGGGGCGGTGGTGTCGGCGCTGCGCTGGGCCCGTGACACCCTCGGCCGGTACCCGGGCGCCCGGCTCGCGGCGGTACCGGTGCGGGGCGGCTGTCTGACGGCCCTGCGCGACGGCCGTGTCGTGACGTCCACCGCCACCGGCCCGGTCACCGACCCGGCCCTCCTCACGGCGGTCGTCTACGCCTGCCTCCGCGCGGGGCACGCTTTGACGGGCACGGTGGCACTGCGGGTGGGTGCCCGCGAGGAGGACGTCACGCTACGGGTTCGGCCGGTAGGCCGCTGATGGCTCTCGCCTGGCCGGCGGCTCCTTCGGCCTGCGGGCCGTCTTGGCCGCCTGCGGCGGCGAGGCGCCTCTCGCCTGGCCGGCGGCTCTTCGGCAACCGGCCCGTCTCCCGCCTGCGGCGGCGGGCCCCTCTCGCCTGGCCGGCGGCTCCTTCGGCCTGCGGGCCGTCTTGGCCGCCTGCGGCGGCGGGCGCCCTGCGGGCGCGTCCTCAAGCGCCGGACGGGCTTGATGTGGCTGGGCTTGACTGCCATGCCCAGCCACCACCAGCCCGTCCGGCGCTTGAGGACACAGCACACCAGCCCGTCCGGCGCTTGAGGACACCGCCGCGCAGCGGTGGTGCGGACGATACGGTCGTCTACTCCCCCACCTCGCGCAACCGATCCCGCAACGTCTCCGCCCGGGGGCTGCCCCCGGCCTCGTGGATTTCCAGGGCACGGGACAGGTGGCGGCGGGCCGCCGTGTGGTCGTTCGAGCGGGTGGCGATGGCGGCCAGGTCCTCGCGCGCCTCGGCCTCGTAGTGCGTGGCGCGGCGCTCGCGGAGGATGTCCGCCGCGCGTTCCAGGGACCGTACCGCCTCGGCCTCGTGGCCCAGGTGGTCCTGGGCCCGGCCGACGGCGGCGAGGGCGCGGCCCGCCATGCGGGTGTCACCGAGGGCGCGCAGCTGCTCGTACGCCTCCAGGAGCGTGGCCAGTGCGCGTTCGTGGTCGCCGCAGGCGTCCTGGGTGCGTCCCATGAAGAAGCGGGCGAGGGCGGCGCCGCGCGGTTCACCGGCTTCGAGGTTGAGGGCGAGGGAGTGCTCGTACGCGCCGATCGCGCGCCGCGGGTCGACGTGGTCCCAGTAGCGGCCGGCGAACTCCCGCACGGAGGCGCGCAGCACCAGGTGGCCGGACGCGTCGGCGAGTCGGACGGCGGACTCGGACTCGGCGCGGGCCCGGTCGGTGTCGCCCACGTCCATGAGCGGGCGGGACACCAGGCTGCGCAGCCGGGCCTCGGCGGCCCGGTCGCCCGTGCGGGCAGCGGCGGCGGCGCCGAGGTCGCCGGACTCGATCCAGTCGGCGAGGTGCCGGTGGTGGAAGTAGAGCGCGGTGAGGGATTCGGCGAGCTGCCAGGCGCGCCGGTCCAGGCCGTGTCCGACGGCGGCGCGCAGGACGGCCAGCGCGTCGGCGCGGACGGATTCCAGTCCGCTGAGGGCGGCGTCGCGGGGGGTGTCACCCGTGAAGGGGTCGGTGTGCCCGGCCAGCACCTCGGCGTGGTCGGTGATGCGCAGCCGGTCGCCCATGAGGGCCCGGTCGGCGAAGGCCGTGTAGGCGACGAAGTGGTCGACGACGCGGCTCAGCAGCGCTTCCCGCTCGGCCTCCGGTTCGTCCTCCTCCGCGAGGGCCCGGGCGTGCAGACGCACCAGGGGGTGCAGTCGGTAGCGGCCGTCGGGCGCGTCCTCCAGGAGGCTGGCGGCGTCGAGGGTGTCCAGGAGCGCCTGTGCCGTGCCCGGGTCGCCGTCGGCCACGACGACGGCGGCGGTGTCCGCGTCGAAGGTGCGGTGCGGCAGCAGCCCGAGGCGGCGGTAGAGGCGTGCCGCGTCGTCGGGCAGGTCACGGCAGACGACGTCGAAGAGGGCGCGGACGCCCCGCTTGTCCTCCCCCGGGCCGGGGCGCAGCGCGGCCAGGCCGCCGCGGCCCGCCGACAGTTCGGCGACGAGGGCGGACAGGGTGAGCCGGCGGTGCGCCGCCAGCCGGGAGGCGGCGATGTGCAGGGCGACGGGCAGCCCGGCGCAGCGCTCGACCAGTCGGGCCGCCGCCTCGGGTTCGGCCCGTACGCGGTGCTCGCCGCACAGGTCCGCGAGGAGCCTGCTTCCGGCGGCCGCGTCCAGGGGGTCGAGGGGCATCAGGTGGGCACCGTCCAGGAGCAGGTCCCCGAGCCGTCGGTTGCTGGTGACGACGACGGCGCTGCCGGGCGCGCCGGGGATGAGGGCAGTGACGTGCGCGGGGTGGGTGACGTCGTCGAGGACGACCAGGACGCCGCGCTCCGCGGTACGCGAGCGGAAGAGCTTGGTCCGCTCGGCGAGGGTCGTCGGCAGGAAGTTCTCGTCCACGCCGAGGGCGCGCAGGATCGCGGCGAGGCCGCCGGAGACGTCGCTGGCGCCGGTTGGGCCGCGTAAGTCGGCGAAGTCGACGTAGAGCTGGCCGCCGGGGAACCGGCCGCGGGATCGCTCCGCCCAGCGCCGCGCGGTGGCGGACTTGCCCACCCCGGGCAGGCCGCTGAGCACGACGACCCGGGGCGAGCCGGCGTCACCGCCGGCACCGTCGCCGTTGCCGTCAGGCGCGTCTCCGCCCGCGCCGAACAAGCCGTCCAAGGCCGCCAGCTCGTCGGAGCGGTTGACGAACCGGGGTGTGCAGGCGGGTACTTGGTGCGGGATCGGGCATGCGGCGGGAGTGACCACCCGGTGGTCGTGGTAGGTGAAGTCCCTGCCCTGGAAGACCGCGTCGGCCCGGCCGGAGAACGCGTTGTCGACGGCGTCCTTCAGCTCGTCGTCGAAGTCGTCTTCCCTGCCGTTGGTGCCGCCGTCCAAGGGAACTCCCGCTATTCGGATCTCCAGTTGATGTCTCTGCCCTGGATCAGCGTACCGACCCGCGCGTTGCCGGTGACGGTGTTGGTGACGTGGCTGTTGTCGAGGGCGAGGCTCGCGCGGCTGCTCTCGGACCAGGCCCGGAACTCCTCGGCGAAGCCGGGGTTCTGGAGCGCGTGTGCGAAGAGCAGCGCGGACAGCGACCGGACCTGTTCGTCGTCCCGCGGGTCGAGGGGCAGCGCCACCGTGCCGGTGTCGTCGTCCCGTCCTCTGCCGAAGGCCCGGCGGGCGAGATCCACCAGGGATCCCCAGGCCTGGCGTCCCGCCTCGGTTCCGACGGAACCCGCCGCGGCGGTCACCGCCGTCGTGATCGCGCCCAAGGACACCGGATCCACCATGAGTCAACTCCCCCACGCAGCAGTCGGACGAACCCCGTCACGCCAGGCTATCGCTTGCTCACATTCGTACGGGTGAACGCGGTGGCTTGTGTCGCGTGTCTCGCTTGCGTGGCGCGGTGGTGTCACGCTCGCCTCGTACGTGTCCGCATTCCCCTGCGCCCGTCGGTCATCGGCGTAACAGAGAGGAACCCGTTCATGGACAGACGCACGGACAGACGTCTTCCCCTGCGCGGCCTCGCGGTCCTGGTCCTCGGACTGCTGGCCACGGCGCTGCCGGGGCCGGCCGCGTTCGCCACGGGTGCGGGCGGCCCGCCCGCCGCGATCGCGGCCGCCGCGGCCGCCGACGCCTACTGGACGGCCGAGCGGATGGCGGCAGCGCGGCCGGTCGCCCCGCGCGGGGAGCGGCAGCCGGCCGCCGTGGGCGAGCCGGTGCCGCCCAGCCGCCCCTTCGACGGGATTCCGCAGGTGGGTACGTTCTTCTGGACCGACGGGCAGAACGGTGGGCGGTTCTGCGGCGGGACGGTGGTGCGCAGCCCGCACCGTGACCTCGTGGTCAGCGCCGCGCACTGCCTGCGCTCGCCGAGCCCGAAGCAGCGTCTGTCGTTCGTGCCGCAGTACCACGACGGCCTCAAGCCGCACGGCGTGTTCCCGGTCGAGCTGATCTACATCGACCAGCGCTATTACGACCTCGGTTCGGGCGGTGGTGCCCGCTGGGACTACACGGTGGTCCGGCTCGGCGTCCGGGCGGACGGCGCGGAGGTGCAGAGCGCCGTGGGCGGTTTCGATCTGCTGCCCTACCCCGGCTACCGGCACGAGGACGTGCGGCTGATCGGCTACCCGGGCAGCAGTGACGCCAAGTACCCCAAGCCCCTGGACTGCCGGTCCGCCACCCACCGTTACACCAGTACGGATCCGGGCGCACCGGGTGACTTCCTGGAGATCGCGTGCGCGGGGTACGTGGGCGGCACCTCGGGCGGGCCGTTCCTGGTGCGCGGCCCGCGGGGGTACGCGCTGATCGGTGTCATCGGCGGCTACCACACGGGCGGTGACACACCGGACATCTCCTACAGCTCGTATTTCACCCGCGATCTGCTCGCGCTGTATCTGCACGCCGTCCACGGTGATCCGCCCAACCGGCCCAAGCCGGTCTGACCGGGCCCGCGCAGCGGGACGCGCCCGTGGTCACGGGGACCACGGGCGCGTCGGGTGAAGGACTTCGGGGACTTCAGTTTCCGGCGGGGGGAGAGCCGTTCCGGCGGGGGCGCCGGGTGAGGGTGTAGCCGCCGATGGCGGCGAGGGCGCCGAGCAGGGCGCCGCCCACGGTCCACACCCAGCGGTCGGAGAACCAGCCGCCGTTCCAGCCGCTCTCGGGTTCGGTGACGGCCGCCGCGTGCAGCGGGGCGCCCAGTTCGCCGCCCTCGGCGCGCGGTCCGCCGATGTCCTTCGCACTCGCCTCGACCTCGGCCCGTACGGGCTGCCCGAGGTCGCGGTCGGGGATGTCGGTGACGGTGAGCCTGATGTAGTACGCCCCGGGGAGCGGGTCGTTGGCCCAGCGCTCGGACCAGGGCCGCACGGTCCGCAGGGTGCAGGTCACGGTCACCGAGGCGTCCTGGGCCGACGCCTTGTGGGTGGGCACGCCGGCGGCGCACGCCTGACGGCGGCGCAGTCCGTCGAAGACGTCCAGCTGCCAGGTGGACGCGCCGTGCCGGGCGGCCGATTCCGGCAGCTCGACCTTCGCCTTGACGGTGGCCCGCTGGCCCGCACCGGCGGGGAACTGCCAGTAGAGGTAGTCACCGGTGGACGCGTCGGCCGTGGCCTTCTGGCCCTGCTTGACCGCCGTCGCGGTGCGGAAGGTGGTCCCCGCCTCGGTGGGCGCGTCGCGCTCGGTGGCGGAGGGGCTCGGGCTCGCGTCGTCCGCCGTGGCGGCCGTCGCGGAGGTGAGGAGGGCGGCCGCGGCGAGCAGCACGGAGGTCAGCACTCGTGTCGTACGCATCAGTTCGTCCTCCACACCGAGACACGCCAGCGGGACAGCCAGCCCCAGAGCAGACCGGCGAGCAGCCCGGTCACGGCCAGTACGGCCAGCAGCACCCAGCCCCGGCCGAGGCCGAAGGCGGCCAGGTCGGAGGGGTCGTCCGGGGCGTCGACGAGGTCGACGGCCAGCTCGACGGGAAGGCCGGGGTCACGCTTGACGGAGGCGGGCGCGGAGAAGGAGTGCGAGACCTCCAGACAGACGGTCCGCGCCTGCTTGTCCTCGTTCTTCTTCGCCTCGGCGATCGGGTAGCGCAGCCCGGCCGACATGACGTCGGTCCGGCCGCTGCCCGCGTCGGTGCCGCGCACCAGCTCCCGGTTGCCCTCGTCCACGGCGCGTAGCAGCACCCCGTAGTCGGGGTCGACCGCGCGGTCCGCGGCGACGCTCACCGACGTGCGCAGCTCCTGGCCGGGTGCCACCTTGACGCGGTACCAGCGGTGCTGACCGAAGGTCGCGCGGTCGGTGTAGAGCCCGGCACGCAGTTCGGGCGCCTTCGCGCACTCGGCCGCGCCCTGCGTCGCCTTGGGCGTCTCGACGGGGTCGGCGGCGCGCCGCACGAGCTGCTTGATGCGGCCCGACAGCTCCTTGGTGTGCCGCACGGTGGTGTAGGTGCCACCGGTGGCCTCGGCGATGCAGCTGAGCTGCTCGCGCGTCTTGTCGTCGTGGGCCAGGCCCAGGGTGTCGACGGTCAAGTGGGTGCCCTTGGCGGCCAGTTCCCGGGCCACGTCGCACGGGTCGGGCTGCCCGCAGGAGTCCTCACCGTCGGTGATGAGCACGATCCTGCGGGTGCCGCCACCGATGTCGAGGTCGGCGTCCGCGCCGCGCAGCGCGTACCCGATGGGCGTCCAGCCCGTGGGCCGCAGCGTGGCGACGGCCGTCTTGGCCTCGGTCCGGTTCACCGGCCCGACGGGGTACAGCTGCTTGCTGTCCTTGCAGCCCAGCTCCTTGTCGTCACCGGGGTAGTTAGCCCCGAGGGTGCGGATGCCGAGCCGTACGTCGTCCGGTACGGCGTCGATCACCTCGTTGAACGCCTGCTGGGCCGCCGCCATGCGCGACTGCCCGTCCACGTCCCGGGCGCGCATCGAGCCGCTGACGTCGAGGACCAGCTCGACCTTCGGGGAGTTCTTCGAGGGTTCGTCGGCGGCGTTCGCCGGCGCGGTTCCCGCGGCCAACGCGGCGAGCAGGGCGCACGCACCCGCCGCCAGCCGTTTTCTGATGATCATCCAAATGATCCTAGTGAGCGGCGGGCGGCAGCCCCAAAACGGGAGGCACGGGCGCTGGGGGGAGCCCCAGTATCTGCTGCAGGGAGCTGCCCTGTTCCGCCCAGGCCCGCATGCGGTCGCGGTCGATCCAGTGGACTCCGTTGCGGTCGCCCCAGGCCCGGGCGTCACGGGTCAGGCCGCCGTTGGTCACGACGACGGCGACGTCGGCACCGTGCACCGGCGTGGCCGTGCCCTTCACTTCGTACATCACGTGGGAACCGACCCGGCCGCCGGTGAGGGTGTGTTTGCACTGCGCGACGTACACCCGGCCCTTGGTGTCCGTGCCGATCACGTCGGCGGCTTGGTCGCCTTGGCGGCCGACGTGCCGTGCGGCGATCCCGTCGCGGATCATCAGGTCGCGGACGGCGAGTTCGAACTCGGCGGGAGTGAGGGAGTCGACGTGCCGGAGCGACAGCCGCAGTCGTGCCAGACGGCCCGCCCGTTCCCGCTCGATCGACCGACGGCGTGCCCTGCGCCGCAGGGCGACGAGTTCGCCGCAGGCGAGCGTGAGGGCCACGAACAGCCACGCGTAGGCGCCGAAGCCCGCCAGGTACCTCAGGAGGCGCAGCACGATGAACGCGAGGAAGACGAGCGCGACGACGGCCGCCGCGGTCTCGGCCGATGTCCTCGGCAGTGGTGGGAACCGCCGGCGCGACCGCCGCTTCACCGTGCTGCCCCGGAGGTGGCGGGCGGCCTCGGCGGTGCGTCCGCGGGCGTCTCCTGGCCGAGGCATCCGTTCAGCAGTCCCCAGCCCAGGACCGCCGCCACGGCGAACCCCAGCCATGTGCCGCCCGCACGGTGCTTCGGCACGCTCTTGCGTACCCAGTGTCCGCGCCGGTAGTAGTACTTGTCGTCAGGCATCGGATTCCTCCCTCGCACCGCTACCGCGGCTCGGATTCGGGTGCCGCCATCGCATGGATGCGCTCGGCGGCGGACTGTGCCACTTGCCGTTGTTCCTCCTGCGAGAGGCGGTCGAGGAGGGTGCGGGTGATGTCGCGTTCGCCCCGCCCGTCGTCGTCGGCCGCGGGGTGGTCGGTCACCCATTCCAGGACTTGGCGTACTTCGTCCGGGTGGTGCAGGAGCCACAGGGCGGCCAGTGCGTCGGTGCCGGTGCGGACGGCCCGCAGATAGAACTCGTACTCTTCCCGGCGCTGCGGCGCCCACAGTTGAGGCGGGCCACCGGTGGTGCCGACGGGCCCCTCGGGGTCGAACGCCGCCGGTGTGGTCGCGACGCAGCACGTGAGACCGGTCTCCTCGACGGGCTGGGGCCGCGACAGGTACTCCACGATGTGGTGCGGGGCGGGTTCCTGACCGGTGGCACGAGCGCGGGTCGCCGTCGCGTGCAGCATGCGGTCCAGGTGTCCGCTGACCGTCTCCCAGGCGTCGGCCGTGCCGTGCCCGCCGAGGACCAGGCGGGCCGGGTCGCCGACCCACCAGGTGATCTCCAATGCGGCCGGCTGGGAGGCGACGGGCAGCCGCCACACCCCGGTCCGAGGCGCGGTGTCGACCAGATACGCGTCGCGGTAGCCGCCGAAGACCGTTCTCCACAGCGGGATCCGCGACGTGGGCTCGTGCACGGCCCGGCCGGCGCGGTCGACGAGGACCAGTGCGGTGTGATCCGGCCGGTTGAGGCGGAAGCGCAGGAGCTCCCCGAGGGGTCCGCGTTCCGCGGTGGTCCACAGGCGGCCGCCGTGGGTCCGGGCGGCCGGGTAGTACGTGGTCGTTGTCATGCTCGGCCTTTCGTCAGGGGGCCCTGCGCCAGTCGGCCAGGGCCTGGGCGGCCCGGGCGCCGCCGGGGGCGGGACGCGCGCGCTCGAGGTCGGTGAAGAGCCTGAAGACACCGCCGTGCAGGTGATGGGCGAGTGTGTCGGTGAGGTGCTCCACGGCTTCGGCGCGCTGCGGGGCCGTGAGGGAGCGCTGCTGCCACTGCAGCACGGCCGCGCGCATCGGCTCGTAGGTGTCCGGCTCGTTCAGGGCGCGGCGGATCAGCGTGAGGGTGGGGTGTCGTTCGTCGGAGCGTCCGGCGCCGGGGTGGATGCCGAGCAGATGGCGGCTCCACCACTCGCCCGCTTCCACGGACACGGCCGCGGCCCGCAGCAGGTGGGCCAACGCCGCGTATGCCGTGCGGCGCACCGGGTCCGTTCCCTCGGACCAGTCGAGCAAGGTGTCGCGGACGAGCGTCCGGTTTCCGGGCTCGGTGAAGAGTGCCGACAGGGCCCGTCGTACGGCTGGCTGCACGGCCCCGGAAGGGTCTTCCCGGCTCGCACACTCCCGCAGCAGCATCAGCGCCATCTCCGGTCTGGCCAGGCCGAATTCCGTGGCGCATGTCAGCGCGACGACAGCCCGCCGAGAGGTGCTCGCGCCACGGCTCCAGTCGCGCAGTCGCGACTTGATCATGCTGGTGAGCACGGGGTCGGCGGCCGCCGACCCCAGAGCGCGGGCCGCCATCCTCCAGTCCCCCGCCTTCGCGGAGTCCGCCAGGTCGCCGACGGGGTCGAGGGCCCGGTGTCCGGAGCTCCAGCGGGCCAGTTGGCCGAGGATGAACCCGGCCCGGTCGCCCCGGCGCTGGCCTTCGGGGGTTTCCTTGAGCCACTCCACGAGCAGTTCGCCGGCCTCGCGGTGTTCACGCCAGACGTGTTCGAGCACCGCCCGGCCCTGGAGGTGCCGGGTGAAGGCGACCGGTTGGACGAGGTAGCTGTAGGTGGAGGCGGCCCGGACCTGCTCGGGCGCCCGGCGGGCCCCCACGGCCGCGAAACGCTCCTGACGGGACCGTTGGAACGCGAAGGGCGGACGGGCGGGCACGGCAGCGGTCCCACCGTCGGGCGGCTCTCCCGGGGGAGACTGGGGAGATCGAGGAGACCGGTCCAGGCGTCCTGCCGCGATCTCCAGGAGTCGCAGGGCTTCTTCCTCGACCAGGGTGTGATCGAAGTGTTCGAAGACGCTGGTGGCCAGGAGCAGAGCCAGGTCGTCCGCGTTGCCCGCCAGTGAACTCAGCAGCTGGGGCGCCCTCTCGGCGGCTCGGAAGCTCAAGTGCTCGCGGATCTGCGCGGCGTCGGACTCCCGGCCGGCGAAGCGGGCGATCTCGGAAGCCACTTCCACCACCTGGGCCGGCCCCAGGCCGGGTGGGAGGATCTCCGCCAGCAGGCCGGGCGGCAGCGCGGCGAGGACACGCTGACGCCGCTCGGGGCCGGGGAGGACGGAGTCGAGCCGGGCGTCGAGCACGGTGCGCGGGGGCGGTGGTACGGCGCGGACGGACGCGGCGTTCAGCACATCGTCCAGGTGTTGGCAGACACGCGGCGACCGGCTGTCGACGACGATGACCATGCAGGCGTCGATGCGGTCGAGCTGGGCCTTCACCTGGTCGAGGGCCATGGTGTCGAGTTCCAGTACCCGGGTCTCCAGCAACCCGTCGACGAGGTACCCGCGTGCGGTGGTCGTGCCCGCCCGCCAGGCCGCCAGGTCGACGTCGGAGTCGACGGCCCGCAGGTCGAACGTCGTGGTGTGCCGCCGCAAGAGGTTGAGTGCGGCGGTCCTGCGGCCGCTTCCCGGTTCCCCGGCGAGGAAGAGAAGGCGGCCACCCAGCAGTGCGAGGGCCCTGCCGAACCACGCCGGTTGCGCGAAGCCCGCCATCGCGAGCCGGATCTGTTCGGCGGAGATGGCGCCCTCCCGCCGCTCGACCATGACGGCCGTCGCGAACGCGTCGCCCTGGCCACCGTGACGGGCATCGAGGTGCTGGCCGCCGTGGACCGTCCCCTGGGTCACCGAACCGTGGTTGTAGATGGTGTTCCAGATCAGGGGCGGTGAGCCCAGTTCCGCGAAGATGCGGGCGAAGTCCTGGACGTCGGGGATCTCCGCCCCGCCGCCGCCCTCGGGGCTCATCACGCGTCGCCGGTCTGGCCGGTGGCTCCGCCGTAGTTCTGATGCTGTCCACCGTGGACATGGGCGTCAGGGGTGTAGAAGCCACGGTTGTTGACGACCATGCCGGTCGGCGGCGCGGGAGCCGGTTCGGGCGCGGCGGCGGGCGCGGGCGGCGGCATGCTGTCGCCGAGGATCCGCCGGTCGTAGAGGTTCCCCGACGGCGAGGGCACGTACAGCCAGGCGAGCTGTTGGAAGGACTTCCCCTCGACTGTGGCGGGCACCTCGATGAAGTGGTCGGGGTGCCGTCCGGTGTAGCCGGAGAGGATCGCGTCCTCGTAGACCCGGTGGGAGAGGATGGCCGCCAGTTGGGTGATGCTCTCGCTCGACGCCGCGAGGATGGCCTTGACCGGCCTGGAGTCCAACAGCCGGTGGGTGTCGTTGCGTGGGGTGCCGTTGCCGTCACCGGGCTGCCCGGAGTCCGGGAGCGGGCCGACGTGGACGCTTGCCCTCAGGCGGATGCGGAAGGCGCCCATGGAGTGGACGTTGTAATCGGTCAACACCTCTTGGAGATGTCCCAGGAAGGGGTGGATGACATGAGGCAGCGACACGGGGTCGAATCCGAAGACGAAGCCGTCGCCGGTGTTGTTGGGGAAGCTCTGGTTCCGCCACAGCTGGTGGAGCCCGGCCCGGTCCAGGGCTTGCTCCAGGAGTTGCGGGATGCTTGAGGTGATGTGGACGTGCTCGATGGCCGGACTGCCGGTGAAGTCCTTGGCGTCGACGGCGAGGATGCCGCGGTAGGGGGGCAGGGGGCGGCTCTCGCTCCACGGCAGGGGGCCGGCCGGCAGCATTTCGGACGAAGGCATGCGTCGCTCCTCCACAGGGGGCGGGCGAGGGCGCTCCGTGCGGACCGCCCTCGGCTCGATGCCTTCGATGCTGCTGGAGCCCGCCGTCGGGGTGTGCACTGCCGGTGCACACCCACTGTGACGGCCGTCACCCCTCGTCAGAGCCGGGGCTCTCCCGCACCGGCCAACGCTCGCAGGGCCGCCACATCGTGGACGAGGATGGACTTGCGCTCCCCCGTGACGACCCGGGTGCCCATCTCCTGAAGCAGCGCGCTGACGGTGTTGCGCGAAATGCCCAGGTACTGGGCGAGTTCGGCCCGGGTCACCACCAGTTCCAGCGCTCCCCTTCCCTCCGCCTCCGCGAGTGCCAGCAGCGCTTCGGCCAGCCGCTCGGGCGAACCGCCGTAACAGCTCCGGGCCCGGTCCGACTCGCGAAGCCTGGTCAGGGCGTGCCGGTGCAGGACGGGGAACAGCTGGTGCCGGTCCACGAAGCGGGTGAACCGCGGCTTGGTGACCACCACGACCCGGCAGGCGGAGATCGACTCGACCGAGGCGAGCCGTACTTCGTCCTCGTCGATCACCGCCGCCTCGCCGACCACGTCTCCCGCGCCCCGGAAGGCGAGCACACGCACCCGCCCGTCGCGTTCCCTGCGCTCGACCTTGACGGAACCGCCCGTGATCCCGAGCACGTGCGTGCCCGGATCCCCCTGCCGCAGCAGCACCTCCCCGGGCCGGTGCGTCCGCGGCTGCCCTTCCCGGAGCAGGGCGTCCCACAGCCGCCCGCCGATCAGCTGCGCGAGCGTCACGCCGAGAAAGCGTGACGGTCGCTCTTCGCTCTCACGTAAGTACCCACTCATGGGGCAGCACACTAGAGCCGTGTCCCGCGCACCGCGGCGTGCCGCCCGGATCTAGTCCTCGCCCTCCAGGTTGCCCTCGGTCTCCAGGAACGCCTGGCGCAGGCCCTCCAGCGTTTCCGCGTCCGGCTTGGCCCACATGCCGCGGCTCTCGGCCTCCAGGAGGCGTTCGGCGATGCCGTGCAGGGCCCAGGGGTTGGCCTCCTGGAGGAAGGCGCGGTTCTCCGGGTCGAGGACGTAGGTCTGGGCGAGCTTGTCGTACATCCAGTCGGGGACGACGCCGGTGGTGGCGTCGTAGCCGAACAGGTAGTCCACGGTCGCGGCGAGTTCGAAGGCGCCCTTGTAGCCGTGGCGGCGCATCGCCTCGATCCAGCGGGGGTTGACCACCCGGGCGCGGAAGACGCGGGAGGTCTCCTCGACCAGGGTGCGGGTGCGGACCGTCTCCGGGCGGGTGGAGTCGCCGATGTACGCCTCGGGGGCCTTGCCCTTGAGTGCCTTCACCGTGGCGACCATGCCGCCGTGGTACTGGAAGTAGTCGTCGGAGTCGGCGATGTCGTGCTCGCGGGTGTCGGTGTTCTTCGCCGCGACCGCGATGCGCTTGTAGGCGCTCTCCATCTCCGCGCGGGCCGGGCGGCCCTCGAGTTCGCGGCCGTAGGCGTAGCCGCCCCAGACGGTGTAGACCTCGGCGAGGTCGGCGTCGGTGCGCCAGTCGCGGCTGTCGATGAGCTGGAGCAGGCCCGCGCCGTAGGTGCCGGGGCGGGAGCCGAAGATGCGGGTGGTGGCGCGGCGTTCGTCGCCGTGTTCGGCGAGGTCGGCCTGGGCGTGGGCGCGGACGTAGTTGTCGTCGGCGTCCTCGTCGAGGGCGGCGGCCAGCCGGACCGCATCGTCCAGCAGGCCGATGACGTGCGGGAAGGCGTCGCGGAAGAAGCCGCTGATGCGCAGGGTGACGTCGACGCGGGGGCGGCCCAGCTCCGCCAGGGGGATCGGCTCCAGGCCGTTGACGCGGCGTGAGGCGTCGTCCCAGAGCGGGCGGATGCCCATCAGGGCGAGGGCTTCCGCGACGTCGTCGCCGGAGGTGCGCATGGCGCTCGTGCCCCACAGGGACAGGCCCACCGACTTCGGCCAGTCGCCGTGGTCGGTGCGGTAGCGCTGCAACAGGGAGTCGGCGAGGGCCTGGCCGGTCTCCCAGGCGAGCCGGCTGGGGACGGCCTTGGGGTCGACGGAGTAGAAGTTGCGGCCCGTCGGGAGGACGTTGACCAGGCCGCGGAGCGGGGAGCCGGAGGGGCCCGCCGGGACGAAGCCGCCGTTCAGGGCGTGC
Organism: Streptomyces sp. NPDC042259; assembly: GCF_055582085.1. NCBI lineage: Bacteria > Bacillati > Actinomycetota > Actinomycetes > Kitasatosporales > Streptomycetaceae > Streptomyces > Streptomyces sp. NPDC042259. The sequence continues at coordinate 959,947 of NZ_JBVJDW010000002.1, forward strand.
ACCGCGTGGTCGATCTCGTCGGTGGTGGCGGCCAGGCGGGGTACGACCTCGCGGGCGGCGAAGTCGAGGATGGCGGCGACCTGGTCGCCGTGCCCGCCCGCCACGGAGGCGACCGCGGCCGGGTCCCAGTCCGCGTCCTCCATGGCCTGGACGAGCGCGCGGGCCCGCTCCTCCGCCTCGTCGGCGGTGGTGCGGGTGGCGGCGGACTCGTCGAGGCCGAGGGCCTCGCGCAGGCCCGGCAGGGCCTGTGTGCCGCCCCAGATCTGGCGGGCGCGCAGGATCGACAGGACGAGGTTGACCCGCGCCTCGCCGGTGGGCGCGCCGCCCAGGACGTGCAGACCGTCACGGATCTGGGCGTCCTTGACCTCGCACAGCCAGCCGTCGACGTGCAGCAGGAAGTCGTCGAAGCCGTCGTCGTCCGGACGGTCGTCGAGGCCGAGGTCGTGGTCGAGCTTCGCGGCCTGGATCAGCGTCCAGATCTGGGCGCGGATGGCGGGCAGCTTGGCCGGGTCCATCGCGGAGATGGACGCGTACTCGTCGAGGAGCTGTTCCAGGCGGGCGATGTCGCCGTAGGACTCGGCGCGGGCCATCGGCGGCACGAGGTGGTCGACGAGGGTGGCGTGGGCGCGGCGCTTGGCCTGGGTGCCCTCGCCGGGGTCGTTGACGAGGAAGGGGTAGATCAGCGGCAGATCGCCGAGGGCGGCGTCCGGGCCGCAGGCGGCGGACAGGCCGGCGTTCTTGCCGGGCAGCCACTCCAGGTTGCCGTGCTTGCCGAGGTGGACCATGGCGTCGGCGCCGAAACCGCCGTCGGCCTGGGCGGCGGCGATCCAGCGGTAGGCGGCCAGGTAGTGGTGCGAGGGCGGCAGGTCGGGGTCGTGGTAGATCGCGATGGGGTTCTCGCCGAAGCCGCGCGGCGGCTGGATGAGGATCAGCAGGTTGCCGCGGCGCAGGGCCGCGAGGACGATGTCGCCCTCGGGGTTGGCGCTGCGGTCGACGAACATCTCGCCGGGCGCCGGGCCCCAGTGCTCCTCGACGGCCTCGCGCAGCTCGGCGGGCAGCTCGGCGAACCAGCGCCGGTAGTCGGCGGCCGGGATGCGGACGGGGTTGCGGGCGAGCTGCTCCTCGGTGAGCCACTCCTGGTCGTGGCCGCCGGCCTCGATGAGGGCGTAGATCAGCTCGTCGCCGTCGCCGGACGCGAGCCCGGGGACCTCCTCGGACCCGAAGTCGTAGCCCTCCTCGCGCAGTCGGCGCAGCAGTGCCACGGCGCTGGCCGGGGTGTCGAGCCCGACGGCGTTGCCGATGCGGGAGTGCTTGGTGGGGTAGGCGGAGAGGACCAGCGCGAGGCGCTTGTCGGCCGCGGGGATGTGCCGCAGCCGGGCGTGGCGCACGGCGATGCCGGCGACGCGGGCGGCGCGCTCGGCGTCGGCCACGTACATCGGCAGACCGTCCTCGTCGACCTCCTTGAAGGAGAACGGGACGGTGATGAGGCGGCCGTCGAACTCGGGGACGGCGACCTGGGTGGCGGCGTCGAGCGGCGAGAGGCCCTCGTCGTTCTCCTCCCAGGCGCTGCGCGGGCCGGTCAGGCACAGGGCCTGGAGGATCGGCACGTCGAGGGCGGCGAGGGCGCCGGCGTCCCAGGATTCGTCGTCGCCGCCGGCGGAGGCGGCCGCGGGCTTGGTGCCGCCCGCGGCGAGGACGGTGGTGACGACGGCGTCGGCGGCGGTGAGCGCCTCGACGAGCGCGGGCTCGGGGGCGCGCAGCGAGGCGACGTACAGCGGCAGGGCGCGGCCGCCCGCGTCCTCGATCGCCCCGCACAGGGTGTCCACGAAGGCGGTGTTGCCGCTCATGTGGTGGGCGCGGTAGTAGAGCACCGCGATGAGCGGGCCGCTCGCGCCGGGCTTGGGGGTGCGCTCCAGCGGGCCCCAGGTGGGGGCGGGCGCGGGCGCCTCGAAGCCGTGTCCGGTGAGCAGCACGGTGTCGGAGAGGAACCGCGCGAGCTGTTCGAGGTTGGCGGGGCCGCCGTGCGCGAGGTAGGCGTGCGCCTCGGCGGCGATGCCGATGGGGACGGTGGAGGCCTCCATCAGCTGGGCGTCGGGTGCCTGTTCGCCGGTGAGGACGACGACGGGGCGGTCCCCGGCGAGCAGCAGGTCGAGCCCCTCCTGCCAGGCGCGGATGCCACCGAGGAGTCGTACGACGACGAGGTCGGTGCCCTCCAGCAGCGCGGGCAGGTCGTCGAGCGCGAGCCGGGCGGGGTTGGCGAGCCGGTACGGGACCGGGCCTCCGTGGGCGGCAGCCGCGCGGGCGCTGAGCAGGTCGGTGTCGGACGTCGACAGGAGAAGGATCACGCGGCGCTCCCCAGGGCATCGAGGGTCGCCCGGGGCGTGCCGGACCGGAAAGTGCGCATGCGGCGGCTGGCCTTCCTCGGGGTCCGCGCCCCGGGCGGTTGGAGGACGGCGGGAGTTCCTGACTCGCCCGGCATCGCTGCCGGGCTCACAGTGGCGGGACCGTGCCGGAGTCACACCGGCTTCCTCCCCTGACGCCGTCGCTGGCGTTTGGCGGACCAGAGGACGAATAAAGAGATTCTGGCCACCGGTGAGCATAGTAAGCGCTGGCCGTTTGGCACAGGACGGTGCACCCGGTGTGATCGTCGGTATGCTCGCCGCCATGCCCGTCACCCCCACATCCCCCCCGGAGCGGGATAAACCGGCCGCCGGCGGACGGACCGTCCGCGCGGGCGGCGACGCGTGCCCCGGAGCGCTGCGGCTGCACGCCGCGGACGACGGGGCGCTGGCGCGCGTCCGGCTGCCCGCCGGTCTGTTGACGGCCCCTCAGGCGATGGTGTTGGCGCAGGTGGCGCGGGAGTTGGGCGACGGGAATCTCGACATCACCTCGCGTGGCAACGTTCAGTTGCGCGGGCTGGCCGAGGGCTGTGGCGGCGAACTGGCCGACCGGTTGCGGACGGCGGGACTGCTCCCGTCGGACCGGCACGACCGGGTGCGCAATGTGGCGGCCTCACCGCTGTGCGGCCTGGACGCGGGGACGCACGGAGGGACGCACGGGGGTGCCGAGCCGTCCCGCACGGGGGCAATCGATGTGCAGGCCTGGGCGCGCGCCCTGGACGCACTGCTGTGCGCCCCCGGCTCCGACCGTGCCGACGACCCGGATTTGTCAGGTTTGTCGGGACGTTTCCTCTTCGGTCTGGACGACGGGCGCGGTGACATCGTGGCCCTCGGTCCCGATGTGACATTGATCGCAAGCGGCGAGGGGCAAGCCGTCCTGTGCTTCGCCGCCTCCGGCCCCGGGCTGCGGATCGCCGCCGCCGACGCGCCGCGCGCGGCCGCGCTGGCCGCGCGCGAGTTCCTCGCGGCGCTGTCCCACAGCGGCGCCAAGGCCTGGCGCGTGCGGGACCTGGCGCCCGAACACCGCCCGCGCATCGCGGCATTGGCGGACCGGCTGAGGGCCGCGGGCATCGCCTGCGCACCGCTTGCCGACCCCCGGCTCCCGCACGGCTCCCCCGCCGAGCCGGGCCTGGTCACCGGCCCGGACGGGCGGTGCGCGCTGTCGGTGACCGCGCCGCTCGGCCGGCTGAGCACCGCCCAGTGGTCCCTGGTGGCCGACGCGGCCGCCCGGGACGGGGCGGGCGAGCTGCGTGTGACACCCTGGCGCGGCATCGTCGTCCCCGGTCTGCCGGCCGGTACGGCTCCCACCCGGCTGGCGGCGCTCGCGGACGCCGGACTCGTCACCTCCACCGCGTCCCCCTGGCACCGGGCGGGCGCCTGCGCGGGCCGGCCGGGCTGCGCCAAGTCCCGCGCGGACGTACGGGCGGACGCGGCGGCCTGCCTGGCGGGGCTGCCCCCGGCGGGGCTGCCGGTGTACTGGTCCGGATGCGAGCGGCGGTGCGGCCACCCGGGCGGCAGATGGGTCGACGTGCTCGCGACCGGTGACGGTTACCGGATCGCGGTACGGGACGGCCGGACGGAAACGGAACCGGTGACCGCACCCGCCACGGCGGGGGGACCGGCCGCCGCGGTCGCGGCGGCCCGCCGCTCGGCGGACCGACCTGCACGACACCACCAGGCGCAACCCAGCAAGCGAGGCACAGTGTTCGAGTACGAGAAGGACGGCGCGTCCATCTACCGCCAGTCCTTTGCCACCATCCGGGCCGAGGCCGACCTCGGCGGACTGCCGCCGGACGTCAGCCAGGTCGCGGTGCGCATGATCCACGCCTGCGGGATGGTCGATCTCGTACGGGACCTCGCGTACTCCCCCCAGGTGGTAGCGCGCGCCCGGGCGGCGCTGCGCGCCGGGGCACCGATCCTGTGCGACGCGAACATGGTCGCCAGTGGGGTGACCCGCAAGCGGCTGCCCGCGGACAACGAGGTGCTGTGCACCCTCGCCGACCCGTCGGTGCCGGAGCTGGCGCGGCGGATGGGCACGACCCGCAGCGCGGCGGCGCTGGAGCTGTGGCGCGACAAGCTCGACGGCGCGGTCGTGGCCGTCGGCAACGCGCCGACGGCATTGTTCCGGTTGCTGGAAATGGTCCAGGAAGGCGCGCCGCGCCCGGCCGCGGTCATCGGCATACCGGTGGGCTTCATCGGGGCCGCCGAGTCCAAGGACGCCTTGGCGGACAGCCCCTTGGGGCTCGACTACCTGGTGGTGCGGGGCCGCCGCGGCGGCAGCGCCATGGCAGCGGCGGCGATCAACGCGATAGCGAGCGAGGAAGAGTGAACGAGAAGCCTTCGACGACGGGCCGGCTGTACGGAGTGGGCCTCGGCCCCGGCGACCCGTCGCTGCTGACCCTGCGCGCCGTCGACGTCATCACCTCGGCCGATGTCGTCGCGTACCACAGCGCCCGGCACGGCCGCAGCATCGCGCGCGGCATCGCCGAGCGCCATCTGCGCCCCGACCACATCGAGGAGCGGCTGGTCTACCCCGTCACCACGGAGACCACCGACCACCCCGGCGGCTACCGGGGCGCGATGGAGGAGTTCTACGAGGAGGCCGCGGCGCGGCTGGCCGCGCACCTGGACGCCGGGCGCACGGTCGCGGTGCTCGCGGAGGGCGACCCGCTCTTCTACAGCTCGTACATGCACATGCACAAGCGGCTCAAGGACCGCTACCCCACGGAGGTGGTCCCCGGGGTCACCTCCGTCAGCGCGGCGGCGGCCCGGCTGGGCGAGCCGCTGGTGGAGGGCGAGGAGGTGCTGACGATCCTGCCGGGCACGCTGCCCGAGGAGGAGCTGACGGCCCGCCTGGCCGCCACCGACTCGGCCGTGGTGATGAAGCTCGGCCGCACGTTCCCCGCCGTCCGGGGCGCGCTGGAGCGCGCGGGCCGGCTCGCGGACGCCCGGTACGTCGAGCGCGCGACGATGCCCGGGGAGCGTACGGGCCCGCTGGCGGAGGTGGACCCCGCGTCGGTGCCGTACTTCTCGGTGGCGGTCCTGCCGAGCCGCGTCGACGCGGCTCCGGCCGCCTCGGGCCGCGGCGAGGTCGTGGTCGTCGGGCTCGGCCCGGCCGGCCCGCTGTGGCTGACGCCGGAGGCGCGCGGCGAGCTGGCGGCGGCCGAGGACGTCGTCGGCTACAGCACGTACGTGGACCGGGTGCCCGTGCGGCCGGGCCAGCGGCGGCACCCGTCGGACAACAAGGTGGAGTCCGAGCGTGCCGAGTTCGCACTCGACCTCGCCCGGCAGGGGCGGCGGGTCGCCGTCGTCTCCTCCGGGGACCCGGGCGTCTTCGCGATGGCGACGGCCGTACTGGAGATCGCCTCGGAGGACCCGTACCGCGAGGTGCCCGTCCGGGTGCTGCCCGGCATGACGGCGGCCCACGCGGCCGCAGCACGGGCGGGCGCGCCGCTCGGCCACGACTACGCGGTCGTGTCGCTGTCCGACCGGCTCAAGCCGTGGGAGGTCATCGCGGAACGCCTGCGGTCCGCCGCGGCGGCGGACCTGGTCCTCGCCCTGTACAACCCCGGCTCCCGCAGCCGCGTCTGGCAGGTCGGCAAGGCCCGCGACCTCCTGCTGGAACACCGCCCGGCCGACACCCCGGTCGTTCTGGGCCGGGACGTGGGCGGCCCGGAGGAAAGCGTACGGATCGTCCGCCTCGGTGCCCTGGACCCGGAAGAGGTCGACATGCGCACGATCCTCATCGTCGGCTCCACGCAGACCCGCGCGGTACGCCGCGGCGACGGCGAGGAGATCGTCTGGACGCCCCGGCGGTATCCGGAGCGGTGATCCGAGCAGGTGCGGTCCGGCATCGGCTTCACAGCCGACGCCGGACCGGACCACCGGAACTGGTCACAGGCCGAGGAAGGAAACCTGGCGGATGTAGACGCACTGGTGGCGTGGGACGACCTGGTACACGAACATGCCCGACGCGTCGATGGTCTCTTCCTGCATCCGGGGTGACGCGCCCGAGTACTTCGTCCCGTCGAGGTACAAAGCGGCTGCGGCGCGGACCAGTTCATCGGCCCGTTCTTCGACTTTCGCGATGAAGGCGATTCTCGATACCCCCGATGACGAATTCGGGGTCCGGGTCGTACTCCCACGCCCAGGTGTCACTCACCGGTCACCGCGGCGCGAGCCTCGTCACGGACGGCCATGCACGCGTCCATGGCTTCTCGCCATTTCGGGTCGTCGCGGTCGAGGGTGTTCGCACCGTCCAGAGCCGCACGGTAGCGGGCGGCCAGGGCGGGGCGGCGCTCGATCTCGATCTCGGTCGCCCACTTGATCTGGAACATCCGGATCGGCTGGAACGAGGCGTGCTGGGTGGCCGCGGTGAACGTCGAATCACGGTCCGCCTGGAACTCCGCGAGGCGGGAAGAGGCCACACGCGCGAGCGCGGCCCGTAGCGCGGGGAAGGTCATCTCGGGCCGTGGGATGAGCTCGGCTGGCTCTTCGGCGGGCTGTGCGGTCATGGGGCCTCCTTCCGGCGTACTCCGAACCGTATCGGCTCCCGTCCGCGCGCCGGAGCGGAACCGGCACCGTCAGCCCACTTGCGCGCGCAGCCAGCGCACCGCTTCCGCCGGGTCCGTCGCGACCGGCACTCCCTCCGGGGCCGGGGGGCGTCGGACGACGACCACCGGGATGCGCGCCTCGCGCGCGGCGACGAGCTTCGCGGCCGTCGCCGCCGCCCCGCTGTCCTTCGTGACCAGGACGTCGATGCCGTACCGGCGCAGCAGCTCCGCCTCGCCCTCCACCGTGAAGGGGCCCCGGTCCAGCAGTATCTCCGTGCGCACCGGCATCGGTGGTTCCGGGGCGTCCACGGAGCGGACGAGGAACCACATATCCTCCAGGTGGGCAAAGGCCGCGAGGCCCATCCTCCCCGTGGTCAGGAACACCCGCCGTCCGAGCCCGGGCAGCGTGTCCGCCGCCTCGGTCAGTGAGCCGACCGGGCGCCAGTCGTCGTCCGGGCCGGCGACCCAGCCGGGACGCCGGACGGCCAGCAGGGGAACATGGACGTCCGCGGCAGCCCGTGCCGCGTTGAAACTGATCGTGCCGGCGAAAGGATGGGTGGCGTCGATGAGCGCGTCCACCTGCTGCTCGCGCAGCCACCGGGCCAGGCCCTCGGGCCCCCCGAACCCCCCGATCCGTACCTGCCCCGCGGGCAGGCGCGGTGCGGCGACGCGCCCCGCCAGGGAGCTGGTGACGCGCAGCGCGGGGTCGGCCGCCAGCTCGGCCGCGAGCCGCCGCGCCTCGGTCGTGCCGCCGAGGATCAGGACGTGCACCGCGGCTCTCCTCCGTCGGGCCCGTCGTGGGCCGGTGTGCCGGGCGCCCGGCCCGGCCGGTGCCGCCGTGGCACCGACTGGTCAGATTAGCCGGACCGGCGGAGCCCCCCGTGACTGACGTCAAGGCCGAGGCGACCGCGAGCGGGCGCGGCGCGCAGCTCGCGCACACCGGGCTGCGGTCCGGCTGGACCACCGGTGCCTGTGCGACGGCGGCGACCACCGCCGCGTACACCGCGCTGCTCACCGGCGACTTTCCCGACCCCGTGACGATCACCCTGCCGAAGGGGCAGACCCCCGCTTTCGCGCTCGCCGCCGAGGAGCTGCGCGACGGCGGCCGGACGGCCATGGCGGCGATCGTCAAGGACGCCGGGGACGATCCGGACGTCACGCACGGGGCGTTGATCCGGGCCACGGTCCGGGCGCTGCCGCCCGGCTCGGGGGTGGTCTTCCGGGCGGGCCCGGGGGTGGGGACGGTCACCCGGCCGGGGCTGCCGCTGGCCGTCGGCGAACCGGCGGTCAATCCCGTCCCCCGGCAGATGATGCGCGATCACGTGGCCGAGGTCGCCGCCCGGTACAAGGGGGCCGGGGACGTGGAGATCGAGGTGTCGGTCGATCACGGCGAGGAGATCGCCCGCTCGACCTGGAACCCGCGCCTGGGCATTTTGGGCGGCATCTCCATCCTCGGCACCACGGGCATCGTCGTTCCCTACTCCTGCTCGGCCTGGATCGACAGCATCCGGCGCGGGGTGGACGTGGCCCGCGCTGCGGGGCGCACGCATGTGGCGGGCTGTACGGGTTCGACGTCGGAGAAGGTCGCGGTCGCCGTGCACGGGCTGCCCGAGGACGCCCTGCTGGACATGGGCGACTTCGCGGGGGCGGTCCTGAAGTACGTACGCCGTCACCCGGTCGACCGGCTCACCGTCGCAGGTGGTTTCGCGAAGCTCTCCAAGCTCGCGGCCGGGCATCTGGACCTGCACTCGGCCCGCTCGCAGGTGGACAAGGGCTTCCTCGCGGAGCTGGCCCGTCACGGCGGCGCGGACGCGGAACTGGCGGCCGCGGTGGCCGCCGCCAACACCGGTCTGGAGGCGCTGACCCTGTGCGCGGCACGCGGTGTCCCCCTCGGCGACCTCGTCGCGGCGACCGCCCGTGACGAGGCCCTCGCCGTGCTGCGCGGGGCGCCGGTCACGGTCGACGTCATCTGCATCGACCGGGCGGGCACGATCGTGGGCCGGGCCGAGCCGCGCGGTCCGGCCGGGCGCTGAGCCCCGGCTCGCCCGCCCGCGTGGCCCGGCTCCGGCCGCCCGTGGTCAGCCTGTGCGGCGGTCGCGCGTCGTCGAGTACAGATGGCTGTCCGGGAACTGCTCCGCCGCCAGGGTGCGGCCCACGATGATGACCGCCGTGCGGACCACGCCCGCCTCCTTCACCTTCCCGGCGATGTCGGCGAGGGTGCCGCGCAGGACGAGTTCGTCGGGGCGGCTGGCCATGGCGACGACGGCGGCGGGGCAGTCGGGGCCGTAGTGCGGGAGCAGTTCGGCCACGACGCGGTCGGCGTAGCGGGCCGCGAGGTGCAGGACGAGCAGGGCTTTGCTGCGGCCGAGGGTGGCGAGGTCCTCGCCGGGGGGCATCGGGGTGGCCTGCTGGGCGACGCGGGTGAGGATGACGGTCTGGCCGACGGTCGGCACGGTCAGCTCACGGCCGAGCGCCGCCGCGGCGGCGGCGAAGGCGGGGACGCCGGGGACGATCTCGTAGGGGATCTTGGCCGCGTCGAGGCGGCGCATCTGCTCGGCGACGGCGCTGAAGACGGCCGGGTCCCCGGAGTGCAGCCGGGCGACGTCGAGGCCCGTCTCGTGGGCGGCGACGAACTCGGCGGTGATCTGGTCCAGGTCGAGCTGTGCGGTGTCGACGAGGCGGGCGTCCGGCGGGCAGTCGGCGAGGAGTTCCGGGGGGACGAGACTGCCGGCGTAGAGGCAGACCCCGCACCGGGCCAGGGTCCGCACCCCGCGCACCGTGATCAGGTCGGCGGCGCCGGGGCCGGCGCCGATGAAGTACACGGTCATGCGTCGGTTTCTCCTTCTGCGGGGGTGACCTCGGACTCCGCGGGCTTGACCACGGACCACTGGGTGACCGGCATGGCCTGCCGCCAGCCGGTGAAGCCGCCGACGGGCACGGCGTGCGCGACGGCGAGGCGGGTCAGCTCGCCGCCGTGGCGTCGGTACCGGTCGGTGAGCAGCGCCTCGGATTCGAGGGTGACGGTGTTGGCGACGAGCCGGCCGCCCGGCGGGAGCGCGTCCCAGCAGGCGGTGAGCAGGCCGGGGGCGGTGAGCCCGCCGCCGATGAACACGGCGTCGGGGGTGGGCAGGCCGGCGAGCGCGGCGGGGGCGGCGCCGGTGACGACGCGCAGCGCGGGGACGCCGAGGGTCTCGGCGTTGCGGGCGACGCGCGCGGCCCGTACGGGGTCGCGTTCGACGGTGACGGCGCGGCAGGAGCGGTGGGTGCGCATCCATTCGATGCCGATGGAGCCGGAGCCGCCGCCGATGTCCCAGAGCAGTTCGCCGGGGGCGGGGGCGAGCGCGGCGAGGGTCACCGCCCGCACATGACGCTTCGTCAATTGGCCGTCGTGTTCGTAGGCCTCGTCCGGCAGCCCGGGGGTGAGCGGCAGCCGGAGCGCCCCGTCGGCGCGACGGCATTCGACGGCGATGACGTTCAGCGCGTCGCCGGGGGCGTGGTGCCAGTCGTCGGCGGTGCCCTCGACCCGGCGCTCGCGGGCACCACCGCCGAGCTGTTCCAGCACGGTCAGCGGGCTCGGTCCGAAGCCGCGGTCGCGCAGCAGGGCGGCGACCTCGGCGGGGGTGTCCGCGCCGGCGCTGAGCACCAGCAGCCGGCGGCCGGGGTGCAGGGCGGCGGACAGCGCGCCGGGCGGGCGGCCGACGAGGCTGCGCACCTCGGTGTCGTCGAGCGGCCAGCCGAGCCGGGCGCAGGCGTACGAGACGGAGGACGGGTGCGGCAGCACCCGCAGGCCCTCGGCGGTGCCGAGGGCGTCCACGAGCGTGCGGCCGATGCCGAAGAACATGGGGTCGCCGCTGGCGAGCACGCACAGCCGCCGTCCGGCGTGCGCGGCCAGCAGTCCGGGGACGGCCGGGCGCAGTGGGGTGGGCCAGGCGACGCGCTCCGCCGCGCACTCGGGTGGCAGCAGACCGAGCTGGCGGGGGCCGCCGACGATCACTTCGGCCCGGCGCAGGGCCTCCTGGGAGCCGGGGGCGAGGCCCGGCCAGCCGTCGGCGCCGATGCCTACGACCGTCACGGGGGCTTGGCTCACGTGGGCGCACCTCGGGATTCGCGGCGTACAGGGGCATCGGAACTCTACTGACCTGCGACGACGGCATCACGGCCGGGACCCGGTTGACTACAGTTGCATATGATTTGCAATTACGTATTGAAGGCAGGAGGTCCGCTCGTGAGGCGTTCACCGGTGGTGCTGGGGATCGAGTCGTCGTGCGACGAGACCGGTGCCGGTCTCGTGCGGGACGGGAAGCTGCTGGGACACGCGGTGGCCTCCAGCATGGACGAGCACGCGCGGTTCGGCGGTGTCGTGCCGGAGATCGCGGCCCGCGCGCATGTGCACGCGGCGGCGCCCGTGGTGCGGGCCGCGCTGGCCGACGCGGGCCTGACGATGCGTGACATCGGGGCGGTCGCGGTGACGACCGGCCCCGGCCTGTCGGGCGCGCTCCAGGTCGGTGTGGCCGCGGCGAAGGGGCTCGCGTACGCGCTGGGGGTGCCGCTGTACGGGGTGCACCACCTCGCCGGGCACGTGGCCGCCGACACCCTGGAGCACGGGCCGCTGCCCGACCCGGGCATGGTGCTGATCGTCTCCGGTGGCCACACCTCGCTGCTGCTCGTGCGGGACCTGGCGCGCGACCCGATCGTCCACCTCGGTGACACCCTGGACGACGCGGCGGGCGAGTGCTTCGACAAGGTGGCCCGGGTCTTCGGCCTGCCCTACCCCGGCGGTCCCGCCGTCGACCGGGCGGCCCGCGAGGGAGACCCGCGCGCGGTGGCGTTCCCCCGCCCGCTGACCGGCCCGCGCGACGCCCCGTACGCGTTCTCCTTCTCGGGCCTGAAGACGGCCGCCGCCCGCTGGGCGGAGAAGCACCGGCAGGCCGGGCGGCCGCTGCCCGTCGCGGACGGGGCCGCGTCCCTCCAGGAGGCTGTGGCCGACGTCCTCACCCGCAAGGCCGTCGCGGCGTGCGTCGAGCACGGCGTGGGCACCCTCGTCGTGGTCGGCGGGGTGGCCGCCAACTCCCGGGTACGGGCGCTGGCCCAGGCCCGCTGCGCGGCGGCGGGCATCGCACTGCGGGTGCCGCCGCTGCGGCTGTGCACCGACAACGGCGCGATGATCGCGGCCGTCGGCGACCTGCTGGTCCGGTCGGGCGCGGAACCCGCGCCGCTGGAGGTGTCCATCGACCCGTCGGCACCGCTGGAATACGCCGCCCTCCACCCGTTGGCCGGCGCCGCCTAGGCCGTGTGCGGGGCGCACCATGCGCGGGCCCGCGCGGGCCCGCGTCGCCCGCACCGCCGCTGCGCGGCGGTTGTCCTCAAGCGCCGGACGGGCTGGTTTTGGCTGAGCTGTCCCCGTCAGCTCAGCCATATCAAGCCCGTCCGGCGCTTGAGGACGCGCCCTCAGGGCGCCCGCCGCCGCAGGCGGCAACGGACGGCCCGCGGCCTACGAACCGTGGTACGACCGCGCCCGGTGCGCGATGTTGCGGGCCATTCCCCCGAACACGATCGCGTGGAACGGCGCGACAGACCACCAGTACGCGTGGCCCGCCAGCCCGTGGGGGCGGAACAGTGCCCGCTGCCGGTACGTCGCGCGCGACGGCCCGTCGGGGGTGACGGTCAGTTCCAGCCAGGCCCGGCCGGGCAGCCGCATCTCGGCGCGCAGCCGCAGCAGCCGGCCCGGCTCGATCTCCTCCACGCGCCAGAAGTCGAGCGAGTCGCCGACGCGCAGCGCGTGCGGGTCCCGGCGGCCGCGGCGCAGGCCGACGCCGCCGACGAGGCGGTCGAGGAGGCCGCGCAGGGACCAGGCGAGGGGGAAGGAGTACCAGCCGTTCTCCCCGCCGATGCCCTCGACGACCCGCCAGAGCGCCTTCGGCCCGGCGTCGACGGACACCTCGCGGCGGTCCTCGTAGAGGCTGCCGCCCGACCAGTCGGGGTCGGAGGGCAGCGGGTCGCTGGGGGCGCCGGGCAGGGATGCGGAGGACCAGCGGGTGGCGACGTCGGCGTCCCGGACACGGGCGAGGGCCAGGCGCACGGCCTCGTCGAAACCGATCAGGCCCTGGGGCGGGTCCGGCGCGTAGCGGGCGATGTCGTGCTCGCGGCAGACCACCTCGTGCCGCAGCGATTCCACCAGGGGGCGTGCGATGCCGCTGGGGACGGGGGTGACCAGGCCGACCCAGAGGCTGGAGAGGCCGGGGGTGAGGACGGGCACGGGCAGGACGAGCCGTCGAGGCAGTCGGGCGACGGCCGCGTAGCGCTGCATCATCCGGCGGTAGGTGAGGACGTCGGGGCCGCCGACGTCGAAGCTGCGGCTGACGTCGTCGGGCAGTCGCGCCGCCGCCACGAGGCAGCGCAGCACGTCGCGGACGGCGATGGGCTGGATGCGGGTGTTCACCCACTTCGGGGCGACCATCACCGGGAGCCGTTCGGTGAGGTAGCGGAGCATCTCGAAGGAGGCGGAACCGGATCCGATGATCACCGCGGCGCGCAGCTGCGCCGTGGGGACGCCGCTGGCGAGGAGGATCCGGCCGACTTCCGCGCGGGAGCGCAAGTGCGGTGAGAGCAGGCGTTCGGGTACCTGGCGGGGGGAGAGTCCGCCGAGGTAGACGATGCGGCGCACCCCGGCGGCCTTTGCGGCGCGCCCGACGGCGAGCGCCGCCCGCCGGTCGGTCTCCTCGAAGTCCTTGCCGGTGCCGAGCGCGTGGACGAGGTAGTAGAGGACGTCCACGTCGGCGAAGGCGTCGGGGAGGGTGTCCGGGCGGGTCACATCGGCCTTGGCGGTCTCGACCCGGCCCGCCCAGGGCTGGTCGCGCAGCCGTCGTGGATCGCGCGCCAGACAGCGCACCCGGTACCCGGCGTCGAGCAGTTCGGGGACGAGCCGGCCCCCGATGTAGCCCGTCGCCCCGGCGACGAGCGCGCGGGGCGACGGCTCGGCGGCGCCGGCGGGCCCGCCCGGGGCCCGGTCCTGGTCGTTGTCTGTGGTGCCCATGGGATCCACGGTCTCCCGCCCGGTGCACCTCGCGCCAGGCGGGGCTGGTCCTTTAGGGCCTGTCCGGTGGATCCTCGGGGGTTCAGGGGCCGCCGGACGGGCCGACGGGGGCGGCGGCTCCCCCGCGGGTGCCGCCGCACGGCCACGTCACCAGTTGGCGGGGGCGTAGTCCTTGAGGAAGCAGCCGTAGAGGTCCTCGCCCTGCTCGCCGCGGACGATCGGGTCGTAGACCCGGGCCGCGCCGTCGACGAGGTCGAGGGGGGCGTGGAAGCCCTCCTCGGCGAGGCGCACCTTGTCGGGGTGCGGGCGCTCGTCCGTGATCCAGCCGGTGTCGACGGCGGTCATCAGGATGCCGTCGCTCTCCAGCATCTCCTGGGCGCTGGTGCGGGTGAGCATGTTCAGGGCGGCCTTGGCCATGTTGGTGTGCGGGTGGCCGGCGCCCTTGTAACCGCGGCTGAAGACGCCCTCCATCGCGGAGACGTTCACCACGTACTTACGGCGGGCGGCGGACGCGGCCATCGCCGGGCGCAGCCGGCTGACCAGCACGAACGGCGCGGTCACATTGCACAGCTGCACTTCGAGGAGTTCGACGGGGTCGACCTCGCTCACCGTCTGGACCCAGGTGTTCGTGGCGTCCAGGTCCGGTACGAGCCCGCCCGCGTCGATGGCGGTGCCCGCCTCGACCCGCGCGAGCGAGGCGGAGCCGCTGGTCAGGGCCAGGTCGGTCAGGGCCTGGGGGGTCAGCTCGTCGTGCCGGCTGCCGGCCGGGGCGGGCAGGGCGGCCTGGGCGCCGCTGCCGAAGGCACCGAAGACGACCGAGGCGGGCAGCTCGCCGGCGGGCAGCGGGGCGGCCTCGGCGGCGACCAGCTCGCGGTAGGCGGAGGGGCTGCGGCGCACGGTCTGGGCCGCGTTGTTGATCAGGATGTCGAGCGGGCCCTCGGCGGCGACGGAGTCGGCCAGGGCGACGACCTGGGCGGGGTCGCGCAGATCGATCCCGACGATCTTGAGGCGGTGCAGCCAGTCCGCGCTGTCCGGCATGGCCTTGAACCGCCGGATGGCGTCATTGGGGAAGCGCGTGGTGACGGTGGTGTGCGCCCCGTCGCGCAGCAGCCGCAGCGCGATGTACATGCCGATCTTCGCCCGGCCGCCGGTGAGCAGCGCGCGCTTGCCGGTCAGGTCCGTGCGGGCGTCGCGGCGGGCACGGTTCTCGGCGGCGCAGGGCTGGCACAGCTGGTGGTAGAAGGCGTCGACCTCGGTGTAGCGGGTCTTGCAGATGTAGCAGGAGCGGGGGCGCTCCAGGATGCCGACGATCTGGGCGGCGGAGGTGGCGGCCAGGGGTATGCCGCGCGTCTCGTCGTCGATGCGGTCGGCGGCGCCGGTGGCGGTGGCCTCGGTCACGGCCCGGTCGTTGGCGGTCTTGGCGGCCCGGCGCTCCTGGCGGCGGCGCTGCTTGACGGTCCGGTAGATGCCCGCGGTGGCCCGGCGGATCTCGATGGCGTCGGGGTGGTCGACGGGCAGTGCGTCGAGTTCCTCGAGGACGCTCAGGCACATCGCCATGCGCTCCGGATCGATACCGGACTCGCCGGACTGGTGACCCGCACCGTCCCGGCTTTCTTCTGTGACCGTCATCGGCGCTGTCGTTTCCCAGTTCGTCTGATCTTCATTGAAGCTTCGAAGAACTGTACGTAGACAGGGGCGGCCACGCCAAACGCGCACCTTAGAGCATGCCCTGGGCGGAGCTGCACGGGGGGTGCGGTGCAGGGGTCGGCCACCCTGGGGGGTGACGCAGGTCACAGATCCGGCCGCACCGAAGGAGGTGCTGCGATCACCCCGGGAAGCCGGTCCGGATACGGGGAAACGCCGACGGAAATCCGGCGGAAAACGCGTCTCGGCCACGACGGAATACCCAGGGAATTCGAAGCCGCATAAGACCCCGCATTTCATACGACTTATTGACCTTTCCGGGTTAATCATGTCTCCCCGGGCCCGAATTGGCTCAACCGTCGCCATTTCGGCGGTAACAATTGCCGCTCAACGCCCCTTAGAAAGGTTTAGTCATGTCGCGTATCGCCAAGGCAGCCATCCTGACCGTCGCCGCCGGCACCGCCATCACGGGTGCGGCGGGCATCGCCGTCGCCGACTCCGGCGCGAAGGGTGCGGCCGTCGGTTCGCCCGGCATCATCTCCGGCAACGTCATTCAGGTCCCGCTGCACATCCCGATCAACCTCTGCGGCAACACCGTTGACATCGTCGGTCTGCTGAACCCGACCTTCGGCAACACCTGCGTCAACGCCGATGGCGACCACGGGGACCACAAGGACCACGACGGGCACAACGGCCACAACGGCCGCTACTGAGTCTCCCCCGGGGGCGCGGGCAGCGGTCCGCGTCCGGCACAGCCCGCGTGGGGAGGGAGCCACAGTCAGCCGCCGGAGCCCTTACTCGCGCGTCCGTGGCGTCCACCGTGCTTCATGGTGGACGCCACTGCCATGCCCGGACGCCGCGTTCAGTCGGCGGGTGCGTGCCGCCCGGACGAGCCGTCGGGTGGCTCCTCGCGGTGCGGCTCGCGTTCACCGTGGTCGGTGCGGGGGTCGTGGGGGTGCGGGGCACCGGGAAGGTCGGGCACCTCGACGATCGGCGGCAGATCGGGGGTCAGATGGGTATGGCGTGAGGTCATGGTGGGGCGCCTGGCCTGTCGTGTGGAGGGGACGAGCGATCAGACGGCGAGGGCCTCGGCCGTCGGATATTGCGCCAGCCGCGATCGCGCGGCGCGCAGGGCGGCGTCTATGTCGCGGGTGCCGGTGGTGACGCACAAGGTGTAGGCGGTGTCCTGGAGCCGGCGGTAGACGTGCGCGCGGACGACCCGTTCGCCCGCGACGGCGCGCAGCCTTTCGTACCGGTCGAGCAGGTCGCGCAGAACCGCCGGGTGAGCCATCAGCATGAGGGGGATCCCTTCGACGGTGGACGGGCGGTGGCAGCCGGTGGGGGGGGTGGGGCAGCCTCACACCGGTGCGAGCAATTGCTCGCGCAGCCGGGCGCAGGTGCGGGCGAGGATGCGGGAGATCTGCATCTGGGAGACGCCCAGCCGGGCACCGATCTGCTTCTGGGTGAGGCCCGCGAAGAACCGCCAGTACAGGACGGACTTCTCCCGTTCGGGGAGCGCGTCCAGCAGGGGCCTGAGGGACTGGCGGTCCAGGACGAGGTCCAGGGTGCGGTCGGCGCGGCCGAGGGTGTCGGCGAGCGGCAGTTCACCGAGCCCGGAGGACGGCTGGTCCAGCGAGAGCGTGCGGTGCACGCCGTCGGCGTCGAGCCCGCGCCGCACCTCCTCCTCCGTCAGCCCGGCCTCCACGGCCAGTTCGGTGAGGGTGACCCGGCCGCCGGCGGCGCGCTGTTCCAGCCGGCCCTGGGCGGAGCGGACGGCGGAGCGCAGTTCCTGGTCCCTGCGGGGGATGCGCAGGGACCACACGTGGTCGCGGACGTGTCGTTTGAGTTCGCCGTTGATGGTGGGGACGGCGAAGGACTCGAACGCGAAGCCCAGCTCCGGATCGAACCGGTCCACGGCGTTGACCAGTGCCAGGGCCGCCACCTGCCGCAGGTCCGCCGGGCTCTCCCCGCTCGCGCGGAACCGCCGGCTGATGCGCTCGGCCATGGGCAGCCACGCGGCGATCACCTCCTGCCGCAGCCGGTCCCGTTCGGGCCCGTCGGGCAGGGCGGCCATCCGCAGGAAGAGGGCCGCCGTGTCGGGTGCGTCGCGCACACACCGGGGGGACGTCGTCTCGGCCATGCTCATAGTGGTCCCCTCGCTCGTGTGACAAGGAGTGCCGGCCGGAACACCGTCCGCCCGGTCGCCACCCTCGCGTACCCGTGAACGGATCGGCGCCGGGGCCGGGGCGGCCGGTGTCGGCCACGGCTCTCAGCATGCCGCGCATGGGCCGAACGCGCGACTCGACGCGAGCGAACCGTCACCCGCAGTGAGTGTGTGGGGGTGGCCGGGCCCCCTCGCGCCGGCGCCGCCCTCGTTTCCCCTGCCCCGAACGGGGTACTCGCGGCAGCGGCAGCCCGTCCGGCCATCACCGAGGAGACCCCCGTGCCCACGCACCCCCAGCCTCCCGCCCACTGGGCCGAGCCGGATGCCCACGACCTCTCCGACCGCGAGGTGGCGGCCCTGGACGCCCACTGGCGCGCGGCCAACTACCTGTCGGTCGGCCAGATCTATCTGCTGGACAACCCGCTGCTGGCGGTGCCGCTGGAGCCGGAACACATCAAGCCACGGCTGCTGGGCCACTGGGGCACCTCCCCCGGGCTCAACCTCGTGCACACCCACCTCAACCGTGTCGTCACGGCACGGGACCTCGACGCGATCTGCGTCTGGGGGCCGGGGCACGGCGGACCCGCCGTGCTCGCCAACTCCTGGCTGGACGGCAGCTACGGTGAGGTCTATCCGGACGTGAGCCGGGACACGGCGGGCATGGAACGGCTCTTCCGGCAGTTCTCCTTCCCCGGCGGGGTGCCCAGCCACGTCGCCCCCGAGACGCCCGGTTCGATCCACGAGGGCGGCGAGCTGGGGTATTCCCTGGCCCACGCCTACGGTGCCGCCCTGGACAACCCCCATCTGCTGGTCGCCTGCGTCATCGGCGACGGCGAGGCCGAGACCGGGCCGCTCGCCACGTCCTGGCACGCGAACAAGTTCCTCGACCCCGTCCACGACGGCGCGGTCCTGCCGATCCTGCACCTCAACGGCTACAAGATCGCCAACCCCACCGTGCTGTCCCGGCTCCCGGACGAGGAACTGGACCGGCTGCTGCGCGGCTACGGCCACGAACCCCTCTACGTGAGCGGCGACGACCCGGCGCGGGTGCACCGGGCGATGGCGCACGCCATGGACCGGGCGCTGGACCACATTGCCGCCGCCCAGCGCGTGGCCCGCGAGGAGGGCGTCACCGACCGGCCGCACTGGCCCCTGATCGTGCTGCGCACCCCCAAGGGCTGGACCGGGCCGGCCGAGGTCGACGGCCTTCCCGTCGAAGACACCTGGCGCTCCCACCAGGTTCCGCTGTCACAGGTCCGCGACAACCCCGAGCACCTGCGCCAGCTCGAGGACTGGCTGCGCTCGTACCGGCCGGAGGAACTCTTCGACGAGCACGGCGGGCCCCGTCCGGAGGTGCTGGCCTGCGTGCCCGGGGGCAACCGGCGGCTGGGCGCCAACCCGCACGCCAACGGCGGTCTGCTGCTGCGGTCCCTGCCGATGCCGCCGCTGGAGCACTTCGCCGTCCCCGTCGACAAGCCCGGGGTGGCACACCACGAACCCACCCGGATCCTCGGCCGGTTCCTCGCCCAGATCATGGCCGACACCGCCGGCAGCCGGAACTTCCGGGTGGTCGGCCCGGACGAGACCGAGTCCAACCGGCTGGAGGCCCTCTACGCGGCCACCGGCAAGGCCTGGCAGGCCCGCACCCTGGACACCGACGAACACCTGGCCCATGACGGCCGGGTCATGGAGGTGCTCTCCGAGCACCTGTGCCAGGGCTGGCTGGAGGGGTACCTGCTGACGGGCCGGCACGGGCTGTTCTCGTGCTACGAGGCGTTCGCCCACATCGTCGACTCCATGGTCAACCAGCACATCAAGTGGCTGCGCACCTCCCGGGCGCTGCCCTGGCGCCGCCCGGTGGCCTCCCTCAACTACCTGCTCACCTCACACGTCTGGCGGCAGGACCACAACGGCTTCTCCCACCAGGACCCCGGCTTCGTCGACCACGTCCTCAACAAGTCCCCCGAGGTCGTCCGGGTGTATCTGCCGCCGGACGCCAACACCCTGCTGTCCGTCGCCGATCACGCCCTGCGCAGCCGTGACTACGTCAACGTCATCGTCGCGGGCAAGCAGCCCTGCTTCGACTGGCTCGGCATGGACGAGGCCCGTGCCCACTGCGCGCGGGGCGCCGGGGTGTGGGACTGGGCGGGCACGGAGACCGGGGAACGCGAACCGGACGTCGTGCTCGGCTGCGCCGGCGACGTCCCCACCCAGGAGACGCTGGCCGCCGCCGACCTGCTCCGCCGTCACCTGCCCGAGCTGGCCGTACGCGTCGTCAACGTGGTCGACATGACCCGGCTCCTGCCGCACGGGGAACACCCGCACGGCATGACCGACGCGGAGTACGACGCGCTGTTCACCCCCGACAAGCCGGTCATCTTCGCCTACCACGGCTACCCGTGGCTGATCCACCGGCTCACCTACCGCCGCACCGGCCACGCCCATACCCATGTGCGCGGTTACAAGGAGAGGGGGGCCACGACCACGCCCTTCGACATGGTCGTCCGCAACGACCTCGACCGCTACCGGCTCGTCATGGACGTCATCGACCGGGTCCCCGGCCTCGGGGTCCGCGCGGCGTCCGTGCGGCAGGCCATGACCGACGTCCGCACCCGCCACCACGCCTGGATCCGCGAACACGGGGTGGACCTGCCGGAGGTCGCCGACTGGTTCTGGTCCGGCTGACCGGCGGGCGCGGGCCGCGTGCGACGGGACGCCGGGGGCGACGAAACGGCCGGGACCGTCCGGCTGGGACAGTGGGAGTATGACGGTGAGCGAGAAGTCCGGCGGTACGCGGACGTACGACGTGCTGGTGATCGGTTCGGCCAACGCGGACCTGACGGTCCGGGTGGACCGGCGTCCGGAAGCGGGCGAGACCGTGCACGGTGGTGACCTGGTCGAGTCGGCGGGCGGCAAGGGGGCCAATCAGGCCGCGGCGGCGGCCCGGCTCGGCGCGCGGACGGCGTTGCTCGCGCGGGTGGGTGACGACGCCTACGGCGAACTGGTGCTGGCCGCCCAGCGGGAGGCCGGCACCGAGCTGCGGCACGTGCTGGTCGAGGCGGGTGCGCGGACGGGCACCGCGCTGATCGTGGTGGGCCCCGACGGGGACAACTCCATCGTGGTCTCCCCCGGCGCCAACGACCGTCTCACGCCGGACGACGTCACCTCGGCCCGGGAGACCGTCGCCGCGTCGGCGGTCGTCTCGCTACAACTGGAGGTCCCGCCCGCGACCGTACGGGCGGCCGCCGCCGTGGCGCGGGAGACCGGCACCCGGGTCGTGCTGAACCCCTCCCCCACGCCGGACCGGCTCGATCCCGAACTGCTGGCGGCAGCCGATCCGTTGGTGGTCAACGAGCACGAGGCGCGGCAGCTGTCCGGGCTCGCGGACGGCACCGCCGCCGCATGGGCGCGCGCCCTGCGGGACCAGGGCGCCCGGTCGGTCGTGGTCACCCTGGGCGGCGACGGCGCGCTCGCCCTGGACCACACGGACACGGAGCCGGTGACGGTGCCGGGCGCCCCCGCCCGGGTCGTGGACACCACGGGCGCCGGGGACGCGTTCACCGGGGCCCTGGCGGTGCGGCTCGCGGCGGGCGCACCGCTGGCCGCGGCCGCGCGGTTCGCGGTGCGGGTCGGGGCCGCGTCCGTCACCAAGGCGGGTGCGCAGCCGTCGTATCCGACCCTCGACGAGCTGCCACCGGCGCCGGGATTGCCCGCATAGCGGACGGATTTCCGGTCGTCGTCGTCCCACCGGACGGCCGCTTTCTCTGGCGGGTGATGTTCTGTCGGCGGCGTCGGCCGGGCGGTACGGTCGGGAGTCGAGGTGAACGCGGCGTCGGACGAGGCGGGTGGGGGGAGCCCGGTGGTCCGGCGGACCGCTCCCGACCCGACCTGGAGGAACCGATGTTCCGTGCTCGTCCCCGCCGCACCGTCGCCGCCGTCGCCGCCGCCGCGGCGTCCCTCGGTGCCGTGGCCTTCGGCCTGACGTCCCCGCACACCGCCTCCGCCGCCCAGGAGGACACGGAGCTGCGGTTGACCACCGTGGAGAAGAGCGACACCCGGCCCGAATACCCCAAGGCCGGGGACCACTGGGTGAGTTACTTCGACGTGCACACCACCGAGACGGGCCGGGACGGCAAGGAGACGGCCGGCCGCCGGGTCGGTGACGGCAGTGACCGCTGCGACGTGGTCCTCGCCCGGTACGAGGGTGTGGTCGTGCAGTGCCAGCGGGTGCTGCGCACCGAGAACGGCACCTTGGTGCTGACCTCCATGACCGACCGTTTCGGCCGCGGCCCGCACACCGGCACCGCCGCGGTGACCGGCGGCACCGGGGCGTACGCCAAGGCGCGGGGCGAGGCTTCGCTCACGCAGACGGACAAGCAGGGTGCGTTCCGTATCCGGCTGCGGGACTGAGCCTCTCCCCTTGCCGGGGGTTGGCGCACTGAGCCCCTCCCTGCCGGGGGGTGTCGCGCCGCCTGCGGCGGCATGGCGCCCTGCGGGCGCGTCCTCAATCGCCGGACGGGCTTGATTTGGCTGGGCTCGGCCGCCATCAGCCCGTCCGGCGTTTGAGGACAGGACACCGCAGCCCGTCCGGTGACGGGCTCAAGCTCCCTTGCGTTCCAGTTCCAGGGCGAAGCGGAGCCACGCTTCCGCGCAGTTGCGGGCGGCCTGGGCCACCATCGCGGTGCGATGGGCGGGCACGCTCTCGACGAGTCGCTGCCACCGGTCGCCGCCCATGGCGTGGGCGCTCAGCAGCTGCAGCAGCGCCCGGCCGCCCTCGGTGAAGCGCAGGGAGGGGTCCCGGCGCAGATTGGGCAGCGGCTGCTCC
The DNA here is from genome assembly GCF_055582085.1 of Streptomyces sp. NPDC042259. Taxonomy (NCBI): domain Bacteria; kingdom Bacillati; phylum Actinomycetota; class Actinomycetes; order Kitasatosporales; family Streptomycetaceae; genus Streptomyces; species Streptomyces sp. NPDC042259. The sequence goes on from NZ_JBVJDW010000002.1 coordinate 982,565, forward strand.
GCGCCCGTGGTGGCCGGCGCGGCGGCCGCGGGGGGCTCGCGCAGTGCCACGGGGGGCTCGCCGGCGGTCCGGCTCTCCGCCTCCCGCAGCTTCTTGGGCACCGGGTCCTCTCCCAGGCGCAGCCGCTGCCGTACGTCCCGCGCGGTGCCGACGGCTATTCCGGCGACGTCGGCGATCTCCCGCAGACTGGCGTGCGGCTTGGCGGTGATGAGGGCGACCGCCCGGCGGCGGCCCTCCGCCGCGTTGAGCGGGCGGACCCGCCCGTCGCGGCCGGTCCTGGCGTTCAACTGCGCGGCGCCCGCACTCGAACGCCGGCGCAGGGAGGCGACGGTGCTCGCGGCGAGCCCGGTGGCCGAGGCGATCAGCCGGTCCGACCACTGCGGGTGGGTGCCGATGATGCGCTCGGCGGCGGCGGTGCGGTCGGCCTGGGTGAGTGGCAGCCCCTGGAGGGTGTTGAGCCTGACGCCGTAGACGAAGGCGTCCGCCTCGCTGCCCTCGAAGAAGCGGACCGTGATGCGGTCCTCGCCGCGCAGCCGCGCGGCATGCAGCCGGTGCATGCCGTCGACGACGCGCATCGTGGAGCGGTGGACGATGATCGGCGGAAGGCGCGTGTCGAGCTTGGCGAGCGCCTGGACATGGCGGGGGTCCTCACCGGCCACCCGGGGGGAGTCGGCGGGCAGTAACGCGTCGAGGCAGACCACCGCCGTCAGACAGCGGTCCGATCCGTTCTCGCTGTGTACGCGCCCCTCACGCACCGCGAACTCCGCGGGCCCCGCGTCCGTTGCCAACTCTCCCGATCGAGCACATTGCGAAGTCGTCACGACACCCTTCCAGGAACTCCTCCGACGGACCGCGATGGAAATCACGCACGTGACGAAGACAGTTACCCGGGGCCCCCGCCTCGCCAACTGGCAGTCGATCGCCGGAGCGGGCGATCCAACACCAGTTGATCCCACCGACACCAGCGACGCTAGGCAGCGACCGGTACGACTGTCAACTGCATTGCCGGGTGCGCCTCATGGGGTCCTTGCGGGGCCTCTACGCTAGATTGACCCGCTGGAGGGAGGTGTGATGATCAACGACCCCGACGCCCCTGCCGAGCACACGCTCGCCGACAAGCTCAACCATTTGTTCAACACGGTGGTCCCGGCCGGCCGTGAGCCGTACAGCACCGAGGAAGTGGCGCGCTCGATCACCGCCGGGGGTGTGTCGATCTCCGGGAGCTACATCTGGCTGCTACGCAAGGGCCAGCGTGACAACCCGACGCTGCGGCATGTGGAGGCGCTGGCGAAGTTCTTCGGTGTGCCGCCGGCCTATTTCTTCGACGACCGGGTGACCGAGGCCGTCAACGCCGATTTGCGCCTGCTCGTCGCCTTCCGCGACACCCAGGTGCAGCGGGTCGCGCTGCGGGCGGCCGGGCTGTCCCCCAAGAGTCTGCATTCGATCAACGAAGTGATCGAGCGTGTCCGCGAGCTGGAGGGCCTGCCGGCCAACCGGCCCGAGCGGCAACACCCCTAGCACGTCGGGAGCACGGCGCGACAACGCCACGGGGGGACCCACACCGTGAACTTCAAGAGGCTGCACCGGCGAAGCCTGGAACGGGTTCGCAGCTTGGACATACCCATACCGTTCGATGTCTGGGAGCTGTGCGCCCGGGTGGCCGAGCGCCATGGCCGGCCCATCCGTCTGGAGCCCGTCCACCTGCCCGTGGACGGGCCGTGCGGACTGTGGATATCTGGGCCCGAAGTCGACTACATCTTCTACGAAGAGGACACCAGTCCGCTCCATCAGGAGCACATCATCGCCCACGAGCTGGGCCATGTGATCTGCGGTCACAAGGAGAACGCGGTTTTGGGCGAGGAGACCTCGCGGCTGGTGCTGCCGACGCTCGACCCCCGCATGGTTCAGAGCGTGCTGCAACGCACGTACTACACCTCGGCCGAGGAACAGGAAGCCGAGATGATCGCCTCGCTGATCCTCCAGGAGGCCAACCGGCGCCCCTTGGAGCGCAACTGGACCGTGCCCACCGAGGCAGCCGAAAGCGTCGAGCGGCTGGACCGGTCGCTGCGCAGCTCCACCCTGGACGAGACGTGATCACCTCCCTCCACGCGTTCGGCGCCGTCGCCGCCTGGGCCGGCCTGTTCTACAAGCTCCGTTCCCTGCGGCAGAACCCGGCGGACCCCGCCCTGCTCGCCCTGTGCACCGTCTTCGCCCTCTCGGGTCTGAGCTTCTTCATCTCCCTGCCCCCGGTGTGGGTCCGCGTCGACCGTCTCCTGGGGGTGCCGAACATCGCGGCACTGCTCGGCCAGAGCTGTGTGATGGCGCTTCTCGTCGGCCAGCAGGTGGTGCTGACGTACTGGGCGCGCCCGCCCGAGCGGGCCCGGGTGCTGGCCCGGCTGCAGCTGTGCTTCGGGGCGGCGGCCGTCGCCTCGCTGGTCGTCCTCTTCCTGCTGCTGGCCCCGACCGCGCAGCGCCCGCGGGACTTCACCCTCTACTACGTGCACGACCCGTACTACATCGCCTATCTGTCCCTCTACAGCGGGGCGTACCTCATCGGCGAGATCACCGTCGTGCGCGTCTGCTGGGGGTACTCGGCGGTGGCCGGCCGGACCTGGCTGCGGCGGGGGCTGCGGGTCACGGCCGTCGGGGCGTCCATCACCCTCGGCTACGGCGCCATCCGGGCCGGCAACGTCCTCGGCATCGTGCTCGGTTTCGATCTGCGCCGTCTGGAGACCCTCGCCTGGCTGTGCGGGGATCTCGGCTCCGCGCTCGTGCTGGTGGGCTGGACGCTGCCGGGGTGGGGTCCGCGCGTGGCCGCGGCGGGCCGGTGGGTGACGGCCTACCGGCGGCACCGGCGGCTCTATCCGCTGTGGGCCGCGCTCCACGAGGCCGTCCCCGGCATCGCGCTCGCCCCGGCGCGCGGTGAACTCGCCGACCGGCTGGCGCTGCGGCAGTTGGAGTTCCGGTTGTACCGCCGGGTCATCGAGATCAGGGACGGGCAGCTGGCCCTGCGGGCCCACACCGACCCCGGGGCGCTGGCGGAGCTGACGCGCGCGAGCCGTGCGGCGGGGCTGTCCGGGGACGCGCTGCGGGCCAGGGTCGAGGCCCTGCGGATCGCCTCGGCCCTGCGGGCCCGGGCGCGGGGCCGGACGGTGGCCGACGCCGACCGCGCCCGGGGCGGGCCCGAGGGGCCGGCGTTCACCGACCTCGCCGCGGAGACGGCCTGGCTGGTGCGGGTGGCGGTCGCCTTCAAGGACCTGCCGGCCGATGCCGCCGGGCGGTGCGACGGCGTGGTCCGGCCGGCCGGTCCGGGCGAGGGGGCCCTCGGTCGCGGCGCGGGGCGCTTCGCCGCCGGGGGCGGCCGGCGGCCGGCGGCCCATGGCGGTCGTGGGTACCGACCGGGGTTGCGGCCGCCCGGCGCGGACGAGGGGGCGCGGCCTCCCGGCCGGGCGGCCGGCCGGCCGCGGCGCGACGCCGGACCGCCCGGTGCGCGGCTCGGCGGACATCCCGACCGGCGCCACGCGCTCCCGTGATCCGGTGCGGGCCCCGGGGGCGTGCGGCCCGGCCGGTCCGGGCCGGCTCAGCTCTCGACGAGGTCGCCCCGGCGCAGCCCGGACCCGTCCGGGACGGCGGCCGGGTCGCTGCCGAGGTCGACGACGGCGTTGTGCTCGTCGACGAAGACGACGCGGGGCTCGAAGGCGGCGGCCTCGGCGGTGTCCATCGTCCCGTAGGCGATGATGATGACCAGGTCGCCGGGGCTGATCAGACGGGCGGCGGCACCGTTGATGCCGATCACTCCGGAGCCGCGGGGCCCCTCGATCACGTAAGTCGACAGCCGGGCGCCGTTGTCGATGTCGACGATGTCGACCTTCTCGCCGGGCAGCAGGTCGGCGGCTTCCATCAGATCGGCGTCGATCGTCAGGGAACCCACATAGTGCAGGTCCGCCTGGGTCACGGTGGCGCGATGGATCTTGGACTTCATCATGGTGCGGTACATGGTGTCCGTATTTTACGCGCACGCGCGTTCGAGGACGCAAGAAAAAAGAAACGGCGGTGTCACTCAATGCACCCCCGTGGCTCTGAGTGACCGCCGCACGTAACACCGGGGACGTTAGTCATCCCGATCCGGTCATCGCAACTTGCTGCATCGAAGTTGCAACATAATGCACTCGCACTCGGCCCCATATCCGTATGCACCGTCAGTAAGCCGGGCAATCGATTCGCGGGCCGGTGTGACCGCCGTGCGCGGGGCGGGCGCCCGGCCGTGGAACGGCCGGTCGGTGACTGGCTAGGGGCTTCACCAGGAAGTTAGAGTCCTCCGGTCGGCAGAGCGCCGCGCCGTGGCGCCGGCCATGCCACGCGTCGACATCCGAGAGGTTGAAGGATGAATCAGGGGGGCGGGGCTCCGGAGGCGTCGGCACGGCCCTCCCTGGAGCAGCGGATCCAGGCGGCGAAGGCCGAAATCGGCCGCCGGCTGCGGTACGTACGCCAGCACCATCCCGAAGGGCCCTTCACCCTGGCGGGGTTGGCCGAGCGCGCGGGTGTCTCCAAGCGGACGCTGTCCCACGCGGAATCCGCGGACGGCTCGAACCTCACCCTGGAGACCCTCCTCAAGGTCTCCTACAGCCTGGGCATTTCCCGTGACGCGTACTTCCTGGACGAGCAGGTCTTCCACCAGGTGAACGAGGAGCTGGAGACCCTGCGCGTGCTGCGGTCCCAGCGCGTGGAGGGCGTGGCCCTGCGCACCTCCTCCCCCATCTCCCCCGCCTCTTTCGCGCCCGGCACAGGGCACGGCGCCGGCCACGCGCCGCCCGTGGACCGGCTGTCGGGACTGCTCCAGGAAATCCTCGCCTCCGCCGCCCAGGCGCAGAACGAGTTACGGGAACTTCCCGCGCCGCCCGGGCCGTCGGCCCCGCACCACGACCGTTGATGATGGTGATGCGCTGGCGCCGGAAAGAGCCGGACCGTGAATTCACCTCGTTCCGGCTCGAATGTGAGGAGCGCGTCCGCGCGCTCCGGCTTCCTCCGGGCGAACTGACCATTCAGTCGCTCTGTGATCATCTCGGCCAGCGGTTCGGCCGGCCCATTCATCTGGTGCCGCTCGCCCTTCCGCCCGGCAGCCCCGACGGGATGTGGGTATCGGCGGAGGAGCGGGACTTCATCGCGTTCGAGGCGCGGCTCGCACCCATTCACCAACGCCAGGTCATCCTGCACGAGATCGGGCATTTCGTCTGCGACCACGAGGCGGCCCCGGTGCTGACCCCCGAGGCGACCCGGCTGCTGCTGCCCTCCCTCGACCCGGAGCTGGTGCGCCGGGTCCTGGGCCGCGAGCACGCGCACTCGCCGGCCGAGCGCGAGGCCGAGTTCATCGGCTCCCTCCTCGGCCGGCGCATCGGCACCTGGACCACCCGCCGCGTGTGGGAAGTGCCCCCGGAGGCCGCGGAACTCGCGGCCCGGCTGTCCGCGCTGGAGCGCCCGGACCGTGAGCGAGACGAACGGTGAACGAATGAACAACACCCTGAACAGCGTCATGTATCCGACGTGCGCCGCGGTGAACCTGCTCGCGTTCGGCTACAAGGCGAGAGTCCTGCGCGTCGACCGGTCCCCGGCGCAGTGGGCCCTCGCCGGCAACTTCCTCATCCCCTTCCTGATCTTCACCGTGTCGACCCCGGCGGTCTGGGTGGCGACCAGCGAGGCGGTGGGCATCCGTAACTTCTCGGGCCTGTTCACCCAGAGCTGCGTCATGCTCCTGACCGCCTGCCAGCAGTTGGTCCTGCTGCACCTCACCTACGAGCGGGACGTCGCCTGGCGCAAGGCCCTGCCGCGCCTCATCGGCATCGGCATCACGCTCCTCATCATGGTGACGCTGTTCTCCGTGGCCACCGAGCTGCGCGAGCGCCCCACCGACTTCGCGCTGAGCAGGGCTCAGTTCTACCCCGCGTACCTCACCGTCTATCTGATCGCCTACGCCTGGAACCAGATCGACGTGTGCATCCTGTGCTGGCGCTACGCCGACATCGCCCCCACCCCGTGGCTGCGCCGGGGTCTGCGGCTCGTGAGCCTCACACTGCCCGCGGGCCTGCTCTACGCGGGCTGCCGGGCCGCCGACATCGTCGCCGGGCAGTTCGGCACGTCGGGCCACGCCTGGGAGCCGCTCGTGCCGATCGCGGTCACGGTCAACACGATCGGGAAGACGGCGGGCTGGACGATGCCCGACTGGGGGCGCTCGCTCAGCGCCCTGTGGGCACGCGTCGATCTGCGCCGCGCCCACCGCGAACTGCGGCCCCTGCACCGGGCCCTGACCGCCCAGGTGCCGGAGCCGGTGCTCGAACTCGAACCGGACGCGGACCGGCGTACCCGGGTGTACCGCACGGTGATCGAGATCCGGGACGCCCAGTGGGCGCTGCGGATCTGGATGGACCCCGCCGTCGCCGACACCGCCAGGGCGCGGGCCGCCGACGCCGGGCTCACGGGGGACGCGCTCGCGGCGACCGTCGAGGCCGCGCTGCTCGCCGCCGCCTTGCGGGCCAAGGAGCGGGGCCTGCAACCCGCCGAGCACGCGGTCACCCCGATCGCCGCCGAACCCCAGGACCTGGCCGCCGAACTGTCCTTCCAGCGCACGCTGGCCCGCGCCTTCGCCACGTCCCCGGTCGTGGCGGACACCCTCGCCCGTATCCCGCTCAGCCACGCCTCGTCGGAGCAGACCGCATGACAGACCGGACCACGACCCCCGCCCTCCCCCAGCCGTTCGTGGGGGCGTTCTTCACCGACCCCTACCCCACTTACGCGCGGCTGCGCGAGGAAGCGCCCGTGCACCGCGTCGCGCTGCCGGACGGCTCCCCGGTCTGGCTCGTGACCCGGGAGGCCGATGTGCGCGCCGGCATCACCGATCCGCGGCTGTCGGTCAACAAGGACCGGTCCGGCGTCGGCTACAAGGGCTTCTCACTGCCCCCGGCGCTGGACGCCAACCTCCTCAACATCGACCCCGAGGACCATCTGCGGCTGCGCCGCCTGGTCTCCAAGGGCTTCACCCCGCGGCGCGTGGAGGACCTGCGGGGGCGGGTTCAGGCCGCCGCCGACCGGCTCGCCGACGCACTCGCCCTCCGCGAAGGCCCCGTCGACATCGTCACCGCGTTCGCCAACCCGCTGCCGCTGGTCGTCATCGGGGATCTGCTGGGGGTGCCGGAGCCGGACCGCCGGCCCTTCTCGGACCGGGTGGCGACCATGCTCGCCCCGGAGCACCCGGGGCAGATCGCGGAGGCCGTGGACCACATCCACCGCTTCCTGGTGGACCTCGTCGCAGCCCGTCGGGCGGCGCCCGGCGACGATCTCCTCTCGGCGCTCATCGCCGCCCGCGACGACGGCGACCGGCTCAGTGAGGACGAGCTGGTCTCCCTCGCCTTCCTGATCCTCATGGCCGGCAGCGAGAACGCCCAGCACCTGATCAGCGGCGGTCTGCTGACCCTGCTGCGCCACCCCGGCCAGCTCGCCGAGGTACGGTCCGACCCCGCGCTGCTGCCGGGGGCCGTCGAGGAACTGCTGCGCTACGCGCACCCCAACCAGATGGCCATCCGCCGCTTCCCCACCGAGCCCGTGGAGTTCGGCGGCGTACGGATCCCGGTCGGTGACACGGTGCTGCTGTGTCTGGCCTCCGCCCACCGCGACCCCGCCCGCTACCCGGATCCGAACCGCTTCGACATCCACCGGGCGGACAAGGCGCACCTCGCGCTCGGCCAGGGCATCCACTACTGCCTCGGGGCGCCGCTGGCCCGGATGGAGATCCAGATCGCCCTGGAGACGCTGCTGCGCCGGTTCCCCGGCCTGGAACTCGCCGTCCCCGCGGACCGGCTGCGCTGGCGCACCTCGTTCCGCTCGCACGCCCTCAAAGAGCTGCCGGTGACGTGGGGGGCGGGGGCTCGCTGACGGGGTCCCGCTCGGTGCGGACCCGCGCGATGAGCAGGGCGACGTCGTCGTCATTGCCTTCGGGCAGGTCCCTCAGCAGCAGGTCGCAGGTGGCCTCCGGCTCCCGGGGCGGGCCGTCGAGCAGGGCGAGGAGGGTCTCCAGGCGGGAATCGATGGCCTGGTCGCGGGTCTCCACCAGGCCGTCGGTGTAGAGGATCAGCTGATCGCCGGGGGCCAGCTCCACCTTGACGCTCTCGAAGGGGATGCCGCCGACGCCGAGCGGGGCCCCGGAAGGGAGTTCGATCAGTTCGGGGCGGCGGCCGGGGCGGACGACGACGGGCGGCAGATGTCCGGCGTTGGCCACGCACGCCTGCCCGCGCTCGGGGTCGTAGACCGCGTAGACGCAGGTGGCGATCATCTGGTCGAGCCCGGCGGCGGTGTCGTCGAGGTGGCGCAGCACCTGGGCCGGGTCGATGCCGAGGCCGGTCAGGGTACGGGCGGCGGTGCGCAGCTGCCCCATCGCCGCGGCGGCGTTGATGCCGCTGCCCATCACGTCGCCGACGACGAGGGCGCTCTTGCCCCCGGGCTGCGGGATGGCGTCGAACCAGTCGCCGCCGACGTTGTTGGCGAGCCCGGCGGGCTGGTAGCGGTAGGCGATGTCCAGGCCCACCAGCCGCGGGGGCCGGTGCGGCAGCAGATCGCGCTGGAGGGTGAGGGCGGTGGCGCGTTCGCGCTGGTACCAGCGGGCATTGTCGATGCAGACCGCGGCGCGGGCGGCGAGTTCGCCGGCGAGGACGACGTCGTCCTCGCCGAAGGGCGCCGGGTTGTCGATGCGCTTGAGGTCCAGGGCGCCGAGCACCTCGCCCCGGGCGATCAGCGGTACCGCCATGTAGGAGTGCAGTCCGGCGTCGGCCAGCAGCCGGACGGCGTCCTCGTCCCGGGCGATGCGGGGCAGGTCGGCGGGGGTGACGTGGGCGATGTGCACGGGGTGGCCGGTGCTGACGCACTGGGTGACCAGCCGGTCGGCGCCGTACTTGGTGATCTGTCCCGGGGGGTCGGCCGCGCGGACGGCGTCGGCGGCCTCGGCCGAGTCGCCCGCCGCCACGGCCAGGGCCCGGAAGACGGCCGCCTGCCCGTCGGGGAGGGGACCGGGGCGGGTGCCGCTCAGGGCGGTGTCCAGGACGTCGACGGCGGCCACGTCCGCCAGGTCGGGCACGACGACCTCGGCCAGCTCCCGGGCGGTCTGGTCCAGGTCGAGGGTGGTGCCGATCAGCACGGAGGCGTCGGCGACGAGTGACAGCCTGCGGCGGGCCTCGGTGGCCGTGTGGTGCCGGTCGGTGACGTCCACGACGGAGGTGGCGAGGCCCAGCGGTCGGCCGCCGGGGCCCTCCAGCCGGTAGTAGGAGACCAGCAGGGCCAGGTCGGGGCCCAGGCCGCTGCCCACGGGAGGGCCGACGGAGAACTCGTCCAGCAGCGGGACGCCGGTCGCCATGACCCGGCGCATCGCGGCTTCGATCTGCTCGGTGTCCGCGTGGGGCAGCGCGTCCCGCACATGCCGGCCGATGTGCCGCTCGGCGGGCAGGTCGTTGATGCGCTCCAGGGCGGGGTTGACCAGCACGTACCGCAGCTCGGTGTCCAGCACGGCGAGCCCGATCGGGGACTGGGCGACCAGCCGGAGCGAGAGCGCCAGGTCCCGTTCGACGTCCCGCAGGACGGCCTGGTCGGTGGCCATTCCGAGGCCGTAGAGCCTGCCGTCCTCGTCCTCCAGCCGCATGGTGCGCAGCTCGATCAGCCGGGAGCCGCCGTTCTTGTGCCGGGCGGGGAAGACACCGGCCCAGCCGCCGCCCCCGCTGACCACCCGGGCGAATTCCGCGAGGACCGTCTCGAAGTCCTCCTCGGCGACCAGCAGCCGGGCGGCGAACGTGCCCAGCGCCTCCCCCGCGGTCCAGCCGAACAGTTCCTCGGCCTGGGGGCTCCACAGCACGATGCGGCCGTCCTGGTCCAGGACCACCGCGGCGACGCTCAGTACGTCCAGCAGGCTGCCCGGCTGGTTCCGGGCGGCACGTCCGGCGGGGATCCGGCCGGGCTCGGGCCGGAACGGTGTGTCGGCTTGGCCCATGCGAGGTCCTCCCTCCGCCCGCTCGGGGTGGTGCGGCGGCCTCGTGCCGGTCTGTCCGTCCCGTCTCCTCGTCCCGTGCGCCGCGCGACTTCCATGGTCTCTCCGAACCGGCCCTCCTCGCAGCCCGCGGGACCGGGGAAACGGCACCGGCGGCTCGTCGGGAGGAGCCCCGGCCCCCGGGTGGCCCCGGTCAGGCGCCGGGCGCGCCCGCCGGGATGCGCAGTGTGAACCAGACGGTCTTGCCCTCGTCGCACGCGTGGTGGCCCCACTGGGCGGCGATCTGCTCGACCAGCCACATCCCCCGCCCGTTCTCGCTGTCCACACCGGCCTCCGCGCAGTGCGGCAGCAGTCCGCCGGCATCGGTGACCTGGGCGACCAGATGGTCGAAGGCGCGGGTGAGGACGAGACGCACGTCGCCGGCCGCCACGGGGACGTGCACGATGGCGTTGGTGACCAGCTCGGAGAGCAGGAGCACGGTGTCCGCCGCCAGCTCGGTGAGGCCCCAGTCGCTCAGCAGGCATTCGGAGAAGCGCCGCGCGGCCGCTACGGACCGGGTCGAGGACGGCAGCGAGATGGTGTGGGACGGCAGACCGGGCGGCAGGTAGTGCGGCGCCCAGCGGGAGGGCGGGCTGTGCATGCACAGCGGCATGCCGGGCGTCCGGGACGTGCCGTGGCTCCCGTGGCCGAGGAGTCGCTGCGGATGCGCCGCCCTGGTTCGGAGGGGGTCGGGCGCGGCGGGGAAGGCTCCGGGAAGAACGTGGGCCGTATGCGAGGAGCTCAGGGTGTGGCTACTGGGAGGCATAGGGGGCTCTGGCAATCGACTAGCGCGAAGGGCGCTGAACGAGGACTCGTCTCCGGCGCCTGGGCGGCTCCGGGGGCTCGGCGGGCCGCTCGTCTTCGCAGGGGGATTTCCCACATTCGCTCGATTTCCGCCAGAGGTCTATACCCTATGGGTGACGGTCGGCGTGCGGAGCGCTATCGCCGCAGGTGGGAACGGTCGTACGGCCATAAAGTCGCGGTACGCAAAAGGCGGGCAAAGCCGGGACGCCCGGCGGCGCGGCCGGGGACACGTCGGCCCCGGGCACGTCGGCGGCAGCGAGCGCCCTGCGGGCGCGTCCTCGATCGCCGGACGGGCTCGGTTCCGGCCCTGCTCGGCCGAAACCAAGCCCGTCCACCCTGCGAGCGCCACCGCGCTCACCCGGGGGTCAGGGCCGGGGGCACTCCTTCCACGACAGGTGGTAGACGGTGTTGATGTCGCCGTCCGTCGAGTCCATCGTCATGAAGCTCGTCGTCTTGGCGGGGTCCGAGCTGCCGGCGCCGACGCGCAGCTCGGTGTTGATGTTGAAGTTCCGCTTCTCCCCGCAGGGCGCCCAGACCAGTGCGCCGACCGGGACCCGGTCGCTGGCCTGCCAGTTGTCCTTGTAGGGGCCTCTGAAGCCGTGGCTGCTCGGCGTGGTCGTGGAGGACCCCTGGAAGTAGTACGAGGCCTTCTGGGTGCCGACGGCGCCGGACTCCAGCGAGGCGAAGCCCCGGTAGTCGGCGCTGGCGATCGCGTAGGTGAAGCCCTGCGGCACGTGCACGATCAGGTTCAGCTGGCAGTTCTTGCGGAAGTCGGTCGGCTTGGAACCGACGCCCACCTGGGCCAGGTAGTCGCTGTAGGTGACGGTGAAGGCCGTGTTGTCGGGGGCGACGGCCACCGCCGCGGTTCCCGCGGGACATCCCGATCCGTTGACGGTCGCTATCTCGATCACGATTTTGTCGGGGGGCGGGGTGATGAGGGCCGCCGGGTTGTGCGTGGCGAACGGCGCGGCGAGTAATGCCGCGATCGCGCTGCCGGTGAGAATGCCGCCGGGCATGGGTTCTCCTGTCGGTTGTCTTCGCGCCATACGGCACGAGGGGAAGACGAAAGGATCCTGAAGTGCCCGCACCGCGGGAATCACGAAGGTGAATGCGCGCTTTCCCCCGAGCGGTGGGGGGTGGGCCGGCCGGGTGCCGGCTCGACTGCGGGAGCGTCAGGAATGAGTGGTTCCGGACCGACGAAAGAGCCATGGACCACGGCATTGTCCTTCGAGCGAAAGCGGTACGAGCATGCACATGCCAAGCCACTGTGCTGCCCTCCCGCGGTCCGTAGGACTGGGAGCGTTCGAATAATAGGGAGCGGTACGCACGTTGGCTAGAGTTCGCGCCGGAGATCCGTTCCGGCCCTTTGGCTCAAAAGAAATGCCCCCGTGAAAGCCACCGGCCGGGTGTTTCCTTCCTGCTTCAAGCAGTTGTCACCCGGGGTTTTCCGAAAGAGGCCGGTGCGCCGGGGTGTTGTGCCGTACGCACGGTCACCCTCTCGTCAACGGACGGCCGGCGGAGGTCTGCGTATCATCGGGCCGGTGATCTCCAACAGCGCCCGCCGCTCCCCCGCCGCCCCCGCCCCCTGCCGGATCACGGTCTGCCGCGGCTGCTGTTGCGGCGATCCGGCGAAGGTGCCCGGCGTCGACCACGGCGGGCAGATAGCGAAGCTGCGCGGCGCCGTGGACGGGGCCGCGCAGATCCGCGCGTCGGAGTGCCTGGACGTCTGCGACCAGGCCAATGTGATGGTGGTTCAGCCGTCGGCGGCGGGCCGGGCCGCCGGTGGGCGGCCCGTGTGGCTGGGCCTGGTCAACGACGACGACGCGCTGGCGGACATCGCCGCGTGGGTGCGGGCCGGCGGCCCCGGCCTGGCTGAGCCGCCGGGGGTGCTGGACCTGTACGCGTTCACGGTCTCCCGGCGGGTGGGCCAGGGACTCGAGGCCTGACCGGTCAGCGGACCGACGCCTCGGAAGCCGCCGGCTCCGCGCAGGCGGCCGCCGCCTTCTCCAGCTGGAACGCCTCGTTCCCCAGCCCGATCCGGGCATGCCGCTCGGGCCGGGCGGACTTCAGCACCAGCCCGTAGACCAGCCCGAGGACGACCGCCGCGGCGACGATGCCCGGCAGCACCCAGCGCAGCACGGAACCGGGGTCGGCGCCGAGCAGCACGTCGAAGTCCTTGACCGCATAGACCAGGATGCCGAGCAGCGCGAGCCCGGCGACGCCGGAGGCGATCAGCCGCGGGGCCTGGGCACGAGCGGCGCCGCGCCGGACGAAGAAGGCGATGACGGCGGCGCTCGCGGCGACCATCAGGACGATGACGCCGAGCGCGCCGACGTTGCCCATCCAGGTGAACAGCCGCAGGACGGGCGCGGTCGGATCGCCGTGCGGCTTGTCGTCGGTGACCGCGAAGACCACGACGATCAGCAGCGAGACGACGCTCTGGAGCAGCGAGCCGAGGGCGGGCGCCCCGCTGGCCTTGGAGGTACGGCCGAAGGCGGCGGGCAGCAGGCCCTCGCGGCCCATGGCGAAGGCGTAGCGGGCGACGACGTTGTGGAAGCTGAGCATCGCGGCGAACATGCCGGTCACGTAGAAGACGTGCATCACATCGGCGAAGGTGCTTCCGAACCGGTCGGCGGTGAGGGCGAACAGCAGGTTCGGGCCCTCCTGCCGGGACGCGCCGACGATCTGCGACGGCCCGGCGGCCACGCTCAGCGCCCAGGAGCCGAGGGCGTAGAAGAGGGCGACGAAGCCGACGGCGAGGAAGGTCACCCGGGCGACGACCTCCTGCGGACGGCTGGTCTCCTCCGCGTAGACGGCGGCCTGTTCGAAGCCGACGAAGGAGGCGATGGTGAAGCAGAGCGCGGTGCCCAGCCCGGCGCCGCCGAGGGTCTCGGGGTTGAAGGCGTGCAGGGAGAAGCCGTCCTTGCCCGGGCTCGTGACGCCCGCGATGTCGAAGACGACGACCATGGCGCACTCGACGAGCAGCAGGACGCCGAGGACCTTGGCGTTGAGGTCTACCTTGAGCCAGCCGAGAGCGCCGACGATCGTGACGGCGCCGAGCGCGGGCAGCCACCACGCGACGTCGACGTGCAGATACGTGGCGAGCAGACCGGAGAGTTCGTAGCCGAAGATGCCGTAGATCGCGAACTGCATGGCGCTGTAGGCGACCAGCGCGACGACGGAGGCGGCGGCGCCCGCGGTACCGCCCAGGCCGCGGGCGATGTAGGCGTAGAAGGCCCCGGCGTTGTGCACATGACGGCTCATCTCGGCGTAGCCGAAGCTGAACAGGGTCAGCACCACGCCGAGGATGACGTAGAGGAGGGGCTGCCCGACGATGCCCATGGTCCCGTAGGTGGTGGGCATGACGCCGGCCGTGACCATCAGGGGCGCGCTGGCGGCGACCACCGACAGCAACAGTCCGGCCAGGCCTATCCGGTCGGCGCGCAGCCGTCTGTCCTGGCCCTTGAAGGTGCTGATCTCGCTCGTGGTGCCCGTCGACATGGCGGGTTCGTCCTTCCCGTGGGGGTGAGCGGGTTGGGGTGCGCACGCGGGCCGGCGGGGCCGCGCGTGGGGTGACGCGGGGTCCGCGCGGGTCACGCCGCGCCGAGCGCTGCGCGCCGGGCGGCGTGGAACGCCTTGGCGGGGTCCCGGTCGGGGTACGACCAGGGGGCCCGCACGGCGTGCGGGCCGATGCGGGTGAGCAGGGCCGCGGCCTCGGCCATCCGGCCCTCGTAGAGCTTGGCGTGGGCGAGGTAGTTGAGGTCGACCTTGCGCCGGGGGTGCGCGGTGGCGGCGGCGTCCGCGGCGTCCTCGTCGATGTCCCATTCCAGCCACCAGTCGAAGGCCGCCTTCATCACCTGCCGGGCCCGCCGGGTGGTCCAGTGCCCGGAGCGGGCGGGGTCGCGGGGTTCGAGACCGGCCCGGGCGAGGACGCGGTAGCGCTCGGCGTGGGCCACCACGGGCAGGACGGCCAGGGGCGAGTCGGCGGGTGCCTGCTCGGCGGCCCAGGAGGCGAAGTCGTAGACCTCGTGCAGCGGGTCGTCCCGGTCGTCGCGCTGGTGCTCGGCCAGACAGGCAGCCATCAGATGGTGCGCGTGGTGGTGGTCGCGGTGACGGGCGCGCACCTGGTCGAAGGCGCGGACGCGCTCGTCGTCGGTGCCGGTCCGGCGGGCGAGGACGAGGATGGCGAGCCAGGGGGAGGGATCGGCCGGGGCCATCCTGGCCGCGGTCAGCGCACACGCGCGGGCCGCCTCGGGGCTGCCCTTGCCGCGCACGGCCCGGAAGACGGTGGCACTGGCCAGCAGGGCCGCGGCGTCGGGGCTGTCGGGCTCGGCGAGCTGCCACTCCCGGGCCCAGGCGACGCTGCTGGCACCCTCGCCGAGGACGGTGAGGCGGTGGCCGCGGCGGTCCCAGTCGTCGCCGGTCTCGGCGAGGAGTCTCCGCGCGTCCGCCCAGCGCCCTCTGGCCAGTGCGTCGCGGACGGTGGCGAGTTCGGTGTCGTCGAGGGCGGGGTCGAAGGTCAGCCCGTCCTTGTTCCGGGGGCGGCCCAAGGGGGGTGGGGGCGTCATCGTCGGGCTTCCTCCACGGCGTACGTCCCCTCCGGGCGCCGGGTCGAGGCGTCCGCACACAAGCTGTCGTAATCACGCACAGCAAAGCGGTAGTCACGGCTCCGAGTCAAGACCGATCTTGCGCTGACACTTCATCAATTGACATGCCGTCAGCTCGACGCACCGACAGGACAGTACATCCGACCAGCGAACGATTGTTCGGTCGTGGGGGTGGGGCCCGGGTGGCCGTTCGGCCGTTTGCCCGGCCGGGGAGCCGAAAGGCCCGCGCTCGGCGCTCGCACCGCCGTACGACGGTTAGCCTCGTCCCGTCAAGTCTCCTACGACCCGCTGGTCTTGAGGTGCGCGGCGTGTTGCTCTTCGTCTTCGCCCTGAGCGCGGCGTGCTGCCTGGGTGTCGGATTCGTTCTCCAGCAGAACGCGGCCCAGCACGCCCCGATGAGCGACTTCCTCTCCTTCCGGCTGCTGCTGGACCTGGCCCGGATGCCCCGCTGGCTGGCCGGCATCGGGCTGATGGTCTGCGGCACCGCCCTCGGCGCGATGGCGCTCGGCCGGGGAGAGATCTCGCTGGTGGAGCCGTTGCTGGCGACGAATCTGCTGTTCGCGATGGCCCTGTCCCGATGGCAGACCGGCCAGTCGCTCGGCCTGTCGGGCTGGGGCGGGCTGTGGCTGCTGGCGGGCGGGGTGACGGCGTTCATCGTCGCGGGCCGCCCGCACGGCGGGCACGCCACCGCGGGCTCCTGGCGGCAATGGCTGATCATCGGCGTGATGGTGGGCACGGCGCTGCTGCTGGCGGTGGCCTCCAAACGGGTGCGGATCACGGTGGAGGCGGCGCTGCTGGGCGTGGCGGCCGGACTGCTGTACGGCGTGCAGGACGCGCTGACCCGGGTGAGCGGCCAGCGGCTGCACAGCGGTGGCTGGACGGCGCTGCTGCTGGGCTGGCAGCCCTACGCGGTGCTGGCACTCGGCCTGCTGGGGCTGATGTTCGTCCAGAGCGCCTTCGAGACGGCCCCGCTGCGGCTGTCGCTGCCCGCCCTCACGGCGGCGCAGCCCCTGGCGGGCATCGTGTGCGGGGTGGGTTTCCTGGGGGACCGGGTACGGACCACGACCGGGGCACTGGCCTGGGAGGCGGCGGGACTGGCGGCGATCGTGGCCGGCATCGTCCTGATCGGCCGCCATCCGGCGATGCCGCCGGGGGTGGGTGACGCGGACCGGGTGCGCGACCTCCAGCCGCGCTGAGCCGTGCGCGGCGGGCGGCTGGTTGGATGGGCCGCATGAGCGATCAGCGAGCGCGGCCGGCCGACGAACTGCTGGACATCGTCGACGAGCGGGACGAGGTCGTGGGACAGGCACCCCGCGGCGAGGCCTACGCGCGCGGTCTGTGCCACCGCTGCGTCTTCGTCCTGGCCAGGGACGGCGCGGGACGGATCTTCGTACACCGCCGCACGGCCACGAAGCTCGTCTTCCCCTCGCGCTACGACATGTTCGTGGGGGGCGTGGTCGCAGCCGGCGAGTCCTACGACACGGCGGCGCTGCGCGAGGCCGAGGAGGAACTGGGCGTCAGCGGCCTGCCGGCCCCCACACCGCTCTTCCGCTTCCTCTACCGCACGCCGGAACACGCGTGGTGGTCGGCGGTCTACGAGGTGCGGTGCGACCTGCCGGTCGAACCCCAGCCGGAGGAGATCGCCTGGCACGCCTTCCTCACCGACGAGGAACTGACGGCCCGGCTTCGGGAGTGGGACTGGGTCCCGGACGGGCTGGAGGCGTACCGGCGACTCGCCGAGTGACGAAACACCGTCCCGCACCACCGCTGCGCGGCGGTGTCCTCAATCGCCGGACGGGCTGCTGTGCTGTGTCCTCAAGCGCCGGACGGGCTGGTTTAACCAGCCCGTCCGGCGCTTGAGGACGCGCCCGCAGGGCGCTCGCCGCCGCAGGCGGCCGAACCGGCCCGCAGCCGAGCACCGCCGCCCGTGACACGGTCAGAGGGTGACCACGATCTTCCCCCGCGTGTGCCCCTCCGCGCTCAGCCGCTGCGCGTCCGCCGTCTTCTCCAGCGGAAAGACCTCCGCGACCTCGACCGTCAGCACGCCCTGCTCCGCCAGGTGGCTGAGCGCGGTGAGGTCGGTGGTGTCGGGGCGGACCCACAGCAGGCGGCCGCCGAGGGCGGTCACCTCCGGGTCGGCGATGGAGATCAGCCGGGCACCGGGGGCGGTGACCTCCGGCGAGGTGTGGATCGTGCCGCCGCCGACGAAGTCGAGGACGACGTCGACGCCCTCGGGCGCCAGGGCCTTCACCCGCTCGGCGAGCCCGTCCCCGTAGGTGACGGGCTCGGCGCCCAGCGAACGGAGGTAGTCGTGGTTGCGCTCCCCCGCCGTGCCGATGACACGGGCTCCGAGGTGCTTGGCGAGCTGGACGGCCATCGTGCCGACCCCGCCGGCGGCGGCGTGGACCAGCACGGTGTCCCCTTCGCCGGCACCGGCGGCCCGCAGGGACTGGTAGGCGGTCAGCCCGGCCAGCGGAAGGCCCGCGGCCTGCTCGAAGGTGAGGTTGGCCGGCTTGCGCGCGAGGGTGCGCACCGGTGCGGCCACGTACTCGGCGAAGGTGCCCCGGGAGAGGACGTCCTCCCGGACGTAGCCGATGACCTCGTCACCGATCTCGAACTCGGGGGTGTCGGCGCCCAGGGCGACGACGACACCGGAGACGTCCCAGCCCGGGACGACCGGGAAGACGGCCTGGAGCATTCCGTCGAGGTAGCCGGCCTGGGCCTTCCAGTCGACGGGGTTGACGGCCGCGGCCCTGACCCTGACGAGGACGGAGTCCGGGCCCACCTTGGGCTGGGGAAGCTCGCCGAACTCCAGGACCTCGGGTCCGCCGTAGGCGCGGTAGCTGATGGCCTTCATGGTGGTGCTCCTTACGGGGTGGGAGGGCGGGGGCGGGTCAGGCGTTGGCGGATGCGGTCCCAGCGTCCGCCGTGGCGGCGTGGTCCGCCACTTCGGCGGGGCGGGGGCCGTAGACCTTGCGCAGGCCCAGCCCGGCGACGAACGCGACCAGCAGGAACGCGGTGCCCGCGATCACGAAGGTCAGCGAGAACTGGCTTTCGGCGGGCAGTTTCGGCGCGCCCGGCGGCAGGTGCTCCAGGCTCTTGGAGGCGAGCACCGTGGTGATCATCGCGCTGCCGATGGCGCTGCCGGTCGAGCGGGAGATGGAATTGATGCCGTTGGCGATGCCGGTCTGGCGGGGCGGCACGCTGGCGACGATCACCGCGGGCATGGCGGCGTAGCCGAAGCTGATGGCCGCGCCGACGAACATGCCGGCGGCGATGACGGAGAAGGCGTGCTCGTGGTCGAGGGCGATCCAGACGAAGCCGGCGGTGCCGATGAGCGAGGCGAGCAGCAGCACCAGGCGCGGGCCCTTGTGGCGGACCAGCTGGCCGCCGATCGGGGCGGCGAGCAGCGAGACGATCGTGCTGGGCAGCAGGAACTGGACGGAGGCACGCAGGACGCTGGCGTCGAAGCCGTAACCGGCGATCTTCGACGGCATCTGTACGAGGTAGGAGACGCCGATGAAGAGCGCGAAGGAGCCGAAGCCGACGAGCAGGCCGGCGATGTTGGCGAAGAGCACGGGCCGGTGGGAGAACATCCGCATGTCGACCAGCGGCTCGCGCACCTTGCGCTCGATGACCGTCCAGAGGGCGGCCATCAGCACGGCACCGGCGAAGCAGCCGATCGTGCGGGCGGAGGACCAGCCCCATTCGTGGCCCTGGGTGATGGGCAGCAGGAGCAGGACGAGGGTGGCGGCGAGGCTCAGGGCGCCGAGGACGTCGGTACGGCCGCCGGTGGTCTCCCGGGTGGCGGGCACGAGGAGGACGACGGCGAGCAGGGCGAGCGCGGCGAGGCCGGTGGCCAGCCAGAAGGCGCTGCGGTAGTCGGGGTTGTCGCCGGAGGTCAGCAGACCGGTGGCGACCAGCGCGAGACCGCTGCCGAACGCGAGCGTGCCGCTGACCATGGCCATCGCGCCGGGCAGCTTGGCGGGACGGACCTCCTCGCGCAGGACGGACAGCGCGAGCGGGAAGATCGCGGTGGCGGCCCCCTGGAGCACCCGGCCGACGATCAGCCACAGCAGGGAGTGGGTGACGGCCGCGAGGACCGAGCCCGCGACCATGACGATCAGCACGCCGACCAGGGTCTGCTTCTTGCCGTGCTGGTCGCCGAAGCGGCCCAGCAGCGGGGTGAAGACCGCCGCGGAGAGCAGGGTGGCGGTGGTGACCCAGCTGACGTTGGCCGAGGAGGTTTCGAGGTCGGTCTGGATGAGGCCGAGGATCGGCACGACCAGGGTCTGCATCATCGAGACGACCATGGCGGCGAGGCTCAGGGCGAAGACGATGACCGTCTCGTTGCGCTGCCTGCCCGCCGGGGCGGTGGTGGCTTGGGTGCTCATGAGGGGTGTCGGGTCCTTCGAGTTACTTCACGACATGGATGCTTGAGATCGTCAAGCAACTCGATGCACGGTAGGTCGAAATAGTTCACATAGTCAAGTTAATGTTTTACGGGCTCAAGCTCTTTGAGTACACTTCAACCATGACCGGCACCCCTCAGTCCCCGACCAAGGCCCAGCTCCTGGAGCTGGTGGCGGCGCTCGGCACCGCCCAGTGGCAGGACTTCGCGGCCGCCGCCGCCCGGCACGGGCTCACCTCCGTCCAGGCCAAGCTGCTCGCCCAGCTCAAGGGACCGGTCCCGATGCGCGGCCTCGCCACGTTGCTGGTCTGCGACGCCTCGAACGTCACGGGCATCGTGGACCGCCTCGAATCGCGCGGCCTGGTCCGCCGCGAGTCCGACCCCCGCGACCGCCGGGTGAAGAACGTGGTCGCCACCGACGAGGGCCTGGAGACCATCCGCCGCGTCCGCGCCGAGATGCAGGCCACCCACAGCGCGCTCGACGCCCTCGAAGAGGACGAGCGCACCGCGCTCTACGGGCTCCTGGAGCGGCTGCGCCCGGGCCTGGAGCACCGCGCCTGACCGGTCCTCAGCCGCCCGCCCCGGACCGTATTCTGACGGTCGGTCCGATCCGCGCGCCCCGCGCGGACGCCAGGGGAGGCAGCGATGTCCAGTCCGACCACCGCCCGAGCCGTCGAACCGGCGGAGACGGAACCGTATACGGTCCCGCTCGCCCCCGGGGTGCACGCGTTCGTCCAGCCCGACGGCGGCTGGTGCCTGAACAACGCCGGGTTCGTGACGGCCGGCGGCCGGACCCTGCTGATCGACACCGCCGCGACCGAGCGGCGGGCGCGGCTGCTGCGCGCCGCCGTCACCGCCGAGGGCGCGCCGCCGCCCACCACCGTGGTCAACACCCACCACCACGGCGACCACACCTACGGCAACTGCGTGTTCCCCGAGGCCACGATCATCGGGCACACGGCCTGCCGCGAGGAGACCCTCGCCGCGGGGCACCAGCTGCACACCATCTGGCCCGGGGTCGACTACGGCGACGTCGCCATCACCCCCGCCACGCTCACCTACTCCGAGACACTCACCGTGCACGTCGGTGTCATCGAGGTACGGCTGATCCACCCGGGGGTCGCCCACACCGTCGGGGACACCGTCGCCTGGCTGCCCGAGCAGGGCATCGTCTTCACCGGCGACCTGATCTTCAACGGCGGCACCCCCTTCCTGATGATGGGCTCCCTCGCGGGATCACTGCGCGCCCTGGAGCGGCTGCGCACGCTCGACGCCCAGGTCGTCGTCCCCGGTCACGGCCGTGTCACCGACCCCGGGGTGTACGACGCCACGGAGGCCTATCTGCGGTACGTCGACGAGCTGGCCCGCGCCTCCCGCGCGGCGGGCCGCACACCGCTGGAGGCCGCCCGCGAGGCGGAACTCGGCGAGTTCGCGTCACTGCGCGAGAGCGAGCGCCTGGTCGCCAATCTGCACCGCGCCTACGCCGAGCTGGACGGGCAGCCCCTGGGCAGCCCGCTGGACCTGCCGGAGGTCCTCGGCGACATGATGACGATGAACGGCGGCGAACCGATGGCCTGCCACGCCTGACCTCCACCGCGGACGGGCCGGCCGCCGGGCTCGGCCCGTGGCCGGAAATCGGCCCCGGCGCCCCCTAGACGGCATACCGACCGGTCGGCATCATGATCGGGGACCGCACATCCACCTGTTCGACTCCCCGTGGAGGAACACTCGATGAGCAAGGGCAACCCCCCAGGGCTCGACCTGGAACGGCTGCGCGCGTATCTGGAGCGGGAGCGGCCGGGGCTGGTCCACGGGCCGCTGAGCGCGGAGCTGGTCGAGGGGGGTCGTTCCAACCTCACCTACGCCGTCACGGACGGCACCGGCCGCTGGGTGGTGCGCCGGCCGCCGCTGGGGCACGTCCTCGCCACCGCCCACGACATGCGGCGCGAGCACCGGGTGATCAGCGCACTGCGCGATACCGCCGTGCCGGTGCCGGGGACGATCGCGCTCTGCGCGGACGAGGACGTCCTCGGAGCACCCTTCTACGTCATGGAGTTCGTGACCGGCACGCCCTACCGCACGGCCGAGCAGCTCCGCGTCCTCGGCCCCGCCCGGACCCGCGAGGTCGTCCTCGGCCTCGCCGATACGCTGGTGGACCTGCACGCCGTGGACCCGGGCGCGGTCGGTCTCGGCGACTTCGGCCGCCCGGAGGGATTTCTCGGCCGGCAGCTGCGGCGCTGGGGCACCCAGCTGGAAGCCTCCGCCAACCGCGAGCTGCCCGGCATCGACGAACTGCGCGAAGCCCTGGGCGCGGCGCTCCCGCACTCCCCCGCCCCCACCGTCGTGCACGGCGACTACCGGCTGGACAACGTCCTGATCGGGGCCGACGACACCGTCGAGGCCGTCCTCGACTGGGAGATGTCCACGCTCGGCGACCCGCTCACCGATCTCGGGCTGCTGATGATGTACAGCGAGCAACGGCCCGTTCCCGGCTCGCCGGTCGCCACCACGCGCGACGCCCCCGGCCACCCCGAGCCCGCCGAGATCGTCGAGCGGTACGCCGCCCGCTCGGGCCGTGATGTGTCGGCCCTCCCCTGGTACACCGCCTTCGCCTATTTCAAGCTCGCGGTCATCCTGGAGGGCATTCACTACCGCTACACGCTCGGGCAGACCGTCGGCGCGGGCTTCGACCGCATCGGGCAGCTCGTGCCGCTCTTCGTCGAAGGCGGCCTCACCACGCTTCGGAAGGGCTGAGCCATGGACTTCGCGTTCGACGCGCGCACCGAGGAGCTGCGGGGCAGGCTGCTGGCCTTCATGGACGAGCACGTGTACCCGGCGGAGGCGGTCGCCGAGGAACAGCGCGCCGCGCTCGCCGATCCCTGGGACACCCCGCCGGTGGTCGAGGAGCTGAAGGCCGAGGCCCGGCGGCGGGGGCTGTGGAATGCGTTCCTACCGGATGCGGAGTACGGCGCCGGGCTGACCAACGTCCAGTACGCGCCGCTCGCCGAGATCACCGGCCGCAGCCCGCAGCTCGCCCCGACCGCCCTCAACTGCGCGGCCCCCGACACGGGGAACATGGAGGTGCTCGCCCAGTTCGGCACCGAGGAGCAGCGCGAGCGCTGGCTCCGTCCATTGCTCGCCGGCGAGATCCGGTCCGCGTTCGCGATGACCGAGCCGGATGTCGCCTCCTCCGACGCCACGAACATCGGGACGCGGATCGAGCGGGACGGCGACGACTACGTCATCACCGGCCGCAAGTGGTACATCTCCGGTGCGATGAACCCCCGTTGCGAGATCTTCATCGTCATGGGCAAGACCGACCCCGACGGCGCGGACCCGCGCCGCCAGCAGTCCATGGTGCTGGTCCCGCGCGGGACGCCCGGCGTCGAGGTCAGGCGCGCCATGCGGGTCTACGGCTACGAGGACCACTACCACGGCGGCCACGCCGAGGTGGTCTTCGACGGCGTCCGCGTCCCGGCGGCGAACATCGTCGGCGAGGAGGGTGGCGGATTCGCCATCGCGCAGGCCCGCCTCGGCCCCGGCCGGATCCACCACTGCATGCGGCTGATCGGCATGGCCGAGCGCGCCATCGAGCTGATGTGCCGGAGGGCGGCGGACCGTACGGCGTTCGGCAAGCCGCTGGCGGCGCAGGGTGTCGTCCAGGAGTGGATCGCCGATTCCCGGGTCGCGGTCGAGCAGTTGCGGCTGCTGGTGCTGAAGACCGCGTGGCTGATGGACACCGTCGGCAACCGCGGGGCGCACACGGAGATCCAGGCCATCAAGATCGCGACGCCGCGTACGGTCGCCGGCATCATCGACAAGGCGGTCCAGCTGCACGGCGCGGGCGGTGTCGGCCAGGACTTCCCGCTCGCCGAGCTGTGGGCCGCGGCGCGGACGCTGCGCCTGGCCGACGGGCCGGACGAGGTCCACCAGCGGTCGCTGGCGCGGCGGGAGCTGAAGCGGTATCGCTGAGCAGCTGGGCAAGGCATGTCGTGCCGGCTGCGGGCCGTGCCGTCCGCACCACCGCTGCGCGGCGGTCGTCCTCAATCGCCGGACGGGCTGCTGTGCTCTGTCCTCAATCGCCGGACGGGCTGGATTCAGCCCGTCCGGCACTTGAGGACGCGCCCGCAGGGCGCCCGCCGCCGCAGGCGGCACGACGGGCCCGCAGCCGAGCCGCAGAGCCCCGGCTACGGCCGAAGGGCCCGCATCAGCAGGTCCGCCAAGTGCTCCGCGACCTGCTGGGGGCGGAGCGGTCCGTCGGGGCGGTACCAACTGCTCAGGTGGTGGACCGAGCCGAAGTGGTAGTCCACCACCAGATCGGCGGGGGTCGCCGTGCTGAACACTCCGGTGCGCTGGCCCTCTTCGACCAGCGCGCGGAATCTCTCGTGGTAGCGGCGGCGTTCGGCCCGCACCTGCTTGTCCTTCTCCGGTGCGAGATGGTGCATGGACCGGAAGAAGATCTTCGTGTCGTCGAGGTTCTCGATCGTCGTGACCACGACGTCGGCGGCCGCGTCACGCAGCCGCCGCTCGACGGGGGCGTCCGAGTCCGCCAGGGCGTCCAGCCGCTCCTGCTGGAGCCGCAGGACCCGTGCGTAGACCTCGTGCAGCAGATCGTCCTTGGACCCGAAGTAGTGATAGAGCGCGCCCTTGGTGACGCCCGCCGCCTCGACGATCTCCTGTACGGACGTCCGGTCGTACCCCTGGTCCGCGAAGAGGCGGGTGGCGGCGGCCAGCAGCCGCTGCGGCACGGCCCTGCCGCCGCCGTCCGTCGTCCCGGCCGTCGTCGTCCTGGTCATCGCCGTCACCCGCCTGTCGCCGAAGTGCTGTGCTACGCCCGGTCGCGCAGCTCCCGTCTGAGGATCTTGCCACTGCTCGTCTTGGGGAGGTCCGGCAGGATCTCCACCGCCCGCGGGTATTTGTACGCCGCGAGCCGCTCGCGGCAGTAGGTGACGACCGCTTCGGGGTCCGCGGTCGTGCCCGGCCGCAGACTGATCCAGGCCTTGACCGTCTCCCCCCGGTAGGGGTCCGGCACTCCGACGACGGCCGCCTCGCGGACGGCGGGGTGGGTGTAGAGGACGTCCTCCACCTCGCGGGGCCAGACCTTGAAGCCCGACGCGTTGATCATGTCCTTCTTGCGGTCGACCACGTACAGCCAGCCCTCGCGGTCCATGAAGCCGATGTCACCGGTGCGCAGTTCGCCGCCGGGCAGGGCGGCGGCGGTGTCCTCGGGGCGCCGCCAGTAGCCGGGGATCACCTGGGGGCCGCGCACCGCGATCTCGCCCTGCTCGCCGAAGGGGACCTCCGCGCCGTGCTCGTCGAGGACACGGACGAGCGTGTCGGCGCCGGGCACCCCGACGGCGAGGGTGCCGGAGACGGGGTCGACCGGGGCTTCGAGGCCGGGCAGGACGGCCGCGCAGGGGGCGGTGCACTCGGTGAGCCCGTACCCGTTGTGGAGGTAGGGGCCGAGGGTGGCGCGGAACGTCTCGACCAGCGCGGGCGGCAGCGGGGCCCCGCCCGAGGAGATCATGCGGAAGGACGCGAAGTGGTCCCGGCCGACGCCGTCGTGGGCCATCAGGGCCATGAACGCGGTGGCCGGGCCCACGGTGTAGGCGGGGCGGTGCTCCAGGAACGCGTCGAGGACGACGCCGGGTTCGAAGCGGTAGGCGAGCGCGAGGGTCCCCGCCCCGGCCACGCAGGCCGCGAGCTGGGCGACCATGCCGGTGATGTGGAACAGCGGGGCGAGGGCGAAGTAGGTACAGCCCTCGGGCAGTCCGGCGCCGGTGCGCTGCCGCTCGGCGTTATGGCAGATGTTTCCGTGGGTGTTCATGGCGCCCTTGGGACGGCCGGTGGTGCCCGAGGTGTAGCTGATGAGGGCGATGTCGGTGGGGCCGAGGTCGATGCCCTCGGGTGCGGTGGCACCCGAGCGGGCCACGGTCAGCAGGTCCTCGGCGTCCTCGGGCACGGGCAGCCGTCCGCCGCGCAGCACCCGGGTGTCGTCGCGGGTCTGGAGGCCCAACTCGCAGGCCGTGAGGACGATCCGGACGGCCGAGGCGTCCGCCGCCTCCCGCAGCCGGTCCACCCAGGCGCGGTCCGCGCAGATGAGGGCCGTGGCCTCGGCGTCGTGCAGGATGTGCCCGGCCTCGCCCGCCTTGTACATGGGATTCATCGGGACGACGATGCCGCCCGCCTTCCAGATGCCGAGGACGGCGAGGACGAAGTGCGGGGAGTTCTGCAGCACGACCGCCGCCCGGTCGCCGGGCCGGAAGCCGCGCCCGGCGAGGTGGCCCGCGATCGCGTCGGACATCTCGTCGGCCTGGCGGTAGTCCAGCCGCCCGTCGAAGTAGGCGAGCGCGGGGCGGTCGGGAGCACGCCGCACGGCGTCCCGGAAGGCGTGCAGCACGCTCGGCGGCGGCTCGACGGGTGCCCGCTGGGCTTCGTTGAGCAGTGCGAGCCAGGGCCTGTCCGCGTAGGAGCCCGCTACCGCCCGTGCCACCGGGGCACGGGCCGGGCGGGGGCGGGACGGGGAAGGGTTCGCTGTCATCGTGGGTGCCGCCCTTTCCGGGAGGCTCCGGCCGCCTCCGCGGCTACGCGCGGTCGGGGTCCGGGGCCGGTTCGAGTTTGCGCTGAAGGTGGTTCATGCCGTCGAGCCAGCGGTCGGGGTCGGCGGCCCGTGCGGTGTAGTAGTCCGCGATCTCGGGGTGCGGGAGGATCAGGAAACGACCGGCGGCCATGCCCTCGAACAGGGCGTCCGCGACCCGCTCGGGCTCGATGGCGGTGGGCGCGAGCAGCAGGTCCCCGGCCGCCCCGGTGCCACGCAGCATGTCCGTGCGGACGCCTTGCGGACAGATCGCGTGGACGGCGATGCCGCGGTGCCGGTAGGTGAGGGAGAGCCATTCGGCGAAGGCGTACGCCGCGTGCTTAGAGACGCTGTAGGGGGCCGAGCCGACCATGGTGAGCAGTCCGGCGGCGGAGACGGTGGCGACGAAGCGCCCGCTGCCGCGCTCCAGCCACGCGGGGAGCAGCTCCCGGCTCGCCCGTACGTGGGCCATGACGTTGACGTCCCAGGAGGCGGCCCACTGGTCCTCGTCCGCCTCGGGGCCGCCGGTGGCGGCGACGCCGGCGTTGGCGCAGTAGACGTCGATCGTCCCGCCCAGCGCCTCCCGGGCGGCGGGGACGATGGTGGAGGCGTCACCGGGGACGGCGGTGGCGCCGATCTCCGCGGCGACCGCCGTGGCCTTGGCGGCGTCGAGGTCGTTGACGACGACCCGGGCGCCTTCGGCGGCGAACCGGCGGGCGAGGGCGGCACCTATGCCGCCACCCGCTCCGGTAACCACGACTCCCGCGTCCCGCACGGTGTGCACGTTCGTGTCTCCCTCGGTCGGTACCCGGCCGCGTCGGCCGCGTGCGCAGACTAACCAGTCGGTATGTGCGAGCGGAAGAGCGCGTTCGCGCCGTGGGCGCCTGGCGCGCTATGGATTTCGGCCGAAGGCCGCCGTCGCCGCTGCCGCCGCTGCCGCCGCTGCCGCCTGCGGCGGCGAACGCCCTTCGGGCGTGTCCTCAATCGCCGGACGGGCTGATCTGGCTGAGCCCAGCCGTACCAAGCCCGTCCGGCGCTTGAGGACCCCACCAAACCAAGCCGGTCCGGCGTTTGAGGACCCCACCAAACCGAGCCCGTCCGGCGCTTGAGGACACCCACCGTGTGGCACAGGCACAGACACACCCGCCCCGGCCAGCGCCGGCGAAAACGCTGGACAGGCCCTCTTGACGGCGGGACGATGCGCCGCACATCCGACCGGCACAGGGGGACTGGCCATGGCGGGCACGCGTGTGGAGCCTTACTGGGAGCTGACCTTCGACGCGGACGGCGACGTCCACACCGGCGAACGGGACGCCCTGGTGGCAGGGGTCGGACAGGAACGGCTCACCGATCTGGTGATCTTCGCGCACGGCTGGAACAACGACCGGTCGATGGCGACCGGGCTCTACCGGCGCTTCTTCGCCCCGTTTCCGGCGCTCCTCGACAGGGTCCTCGGGGTCGAGCGCGACGAGGTGCGCGTGGGTTACTGCGGCGTGATCTGGCCGTCGATGCGGTTCGCCGACGAGCCCGTCCCCGACTTCCCGCAGCGGGTGCCCGTCACCGCCGCCCCCGGGGCGCCCGTGCTCGACCCGGCCACCCGGCAGGCGCTGACCACGGTCTTCCCGGGAAGCGAGGAGACGGTGGCCCGGCTCGCGGAACTGCTCGACCGGCGGCCGGAAGCTCCGGAGCGGCTGGCGGAGTTCGCCGGTCTCGCCCGCGCGCTCGTCACGGTGGGGGAAGCGACGGAAGAGGGGGCCGCGCGTGTCGTCCGGGATCTGGAGGGCGAGGGCGCGCCCGCCGTGCTCACCGGGGATCCGAAGGCGGTCTGCGCAGCGTTCGCCGATGCCCTGGCGGGTGACGAGGCGTCGGCCGGGCTGTTCGGCGATGGCTGGAAGAAGCTGTGGAAGGGCGCCCACGAGCTGCTGCGCCAGGCCTCGTACTACACGATGAAGCGCCGGGCCGGCACGGTGGGCGAGCGGGGGCTCGGCCCGGTGCTCGGGGTGCTCGCCCGCTCCGGGCCCGGCCCGCGGGTGCACCTCGTGGGACACAGCTTCGGTGCCCGGCTGATGGCCTTCGCGCTGCGCGGGCTGCCGGAGGAGGCCACCGTCTCCTCCCTGACGCTGCTCCAGGGTGCCTTCTCGCATTACGCCTTCTCCTCCCGGCTGCCCTTCGACACCGGCCGCGGCGGCGCGCTGAAGGGCGCCCACCACCGGGTGCGGGGGCCGGTGGTGTGTGTCCACTCGCGTCACGACACGGCACTCGGCGTGCTGTATCCCCTGGCGTCCCGGCTGGCCCGGGACGCGGACTCGGTGCGGGGGATCGACAACACCCGGTGGGGCGCGATGGGCTACGACGGCGTCCAGGCCGTGGACGGTTGTGCGCGCCTGTCGCTCGCGCGGGCGCTGGACGGCGGGCTGCCCGCCGAGGGGTGCGCGAGCGTCGACGCGTCGGCGGTCGTCTCGCGCGGCGGACCGCCCTCGGGCGCCCACGGCGACATCTGTCACGACGAGCTGGCGCGGCTGATCCTGCTGGCCGGCCGGATCGTCGGCTGAGCACCTTCCGGGACGGAACGGAGGGTGAGGATCCGCCACCTTCGCGGTTCCTCACATCTGTACGCGTGATGGGGGTAGCAGAGCGGAGTCGGCCGCGTCGGGCGTCCGATGGATCCGAATGGCGATGAGTTACGTCCCTTCCATGTCGATCCGAGTCCGCGCTGTCGGAGGTGGGATGCAGTGGCAGGTTTCAGAGCACTCGCACGAGAGGTGCGCAATCCACGGAACACGATCGCGCTGCGACGGACCTCCTTGCGCAAATGCCTCGAACGTTTCGCCCCCTACGGGCACCGGGCCACCTGGCACCATCTGTGCAACCGGGCCGGGCTGGCACCCGAGGACCGCGCACCCGACCCGGAGCTGCTGATCGCGGCGCTGGAGGAGTTGGAGGAGGCCCGGGAACTCTGGCTGGCCTACGAGGTCGAGTTCGCCGGCCGGCGCAAGCGCGAGAAGCACGACGGCATCCGGCAGCCCAGTGCCGTCGACGACTGGCACCGCAACACCTGGGGCGGGTGTGACATCGTGCCATGCGCGAGTCCCACCCTGTTCCCGAGCGCGCGCCTCGCCGAGGTGCTGCGACGCATGATCAACGCCATGGAGTCCGGCCCCGGGGACGCCTGCCCGGTCTGCTCGCAGGAGCGGATCGAGTGGCGTACCGATCTGGAGCGTTACCCGCTGACGGGACCCGTCTGCACGGACTGCGGCATCGTGGTGCCGGTGTCCGTGCTCACCCCCGAGGCACTGGCCGCGGCGAGGAGGTACGCCTACGCGGCCCGGTACGCCACGGTGTGAGGGCCGGTCCGTCCCGTGTCCGCGGGGACGGGCACGCACGCCGCCCGGGGCGACCGGCTGATCGTCCCGGGACCGGTGCGAAGGCCTTCGGACCTCAGGTCCCGGGGGTGGCTCCCGCGCACTGGTCGGGCGCGGCCCTCCGCTTCGGCGTGGCCGCGTCGGAAGCCTTCGGGGCGGCCTTCGGGGCGGCCTTCCCCGAGGGGCCCGGTCCGCCGGGCTTGTCGGCCCCGGCGAGCAGGACCGAGCCGCTGCCGTAACCGCCGAAGCGGTCCTCGGGGTTGGACAGCGCGCACTTGTCGAGCGAGAGGCAGCCACAGCCGATGCAGTCGGCGAGGCGGTCGCGCAACTGGTTGAGCTGCGCTATCCGCTGGTCCAGTTCCGAGCGCCACAGCTCGGACATCCTGGCCCAGTCCTCGCGGTTGGGGGTCCGCTCGTCGGGCAGTTCGGCGAGCGCCGCACGGATGGTGGCGAGCGGGATGCCGACCCGCTGCGCGGCACGGATGAAGGCGACCCGGCGCAGCGCGTCACGCTCGTAGCGGCGTTGGTTGCCGGCGGTGCGGCGGCTGCTGATCAGGCCCTTGGACTCGTAGAAATGCAGCGCGGAGACGGCCGCGCCGCTGCGCGCGGACAGCTGGCCGACGGTGAGTTCGTGAACCTTCGTGGAAATCTGCGGCACGGCTCAAGACCTTACGTCAACGCGGGGCGTTGACACCGGGAGAGCCTCCCCGCATGCTGAGCAAGCGCTTGGAAACCTCTATGGGGAGGCACCTGGATGACGGAGCCCCGGATCTTCACCTCGCCGGACGAGCTGCGGGCCGCGGTCGGTGTGGAACTCGGCCCCAGCGACTGGCTCGACGTGGACCAGAAACGGATCGACCTCTTCGCCGAGGCGACCGGGGACCACCAGTGGATCCATGTGGACCCCGAGCGCGCGGCGTCCGGCCCCTTCGGGTCGACCATCGCGCACGGCTATCTGACGCTCTCCCTGCTGCCGTCCCTGGTGCCGCTGCTGATGCGCGTCGACAACGTCCGCATGGGCATCAACTACGGGGTGAACAAGGTCCGCTTCCCCTCCCCCGTCCCGGTCGGCTCACGGCTGCGGGCCACGGCGAGGATCACCGGGGTGTCGGAGGTGGAGGGCGGCGTGCAGCTGGTGACGTCGGTGACGATCGAGCGCGAGGGCGGCGAGAAACCGGTGTGCGTGGCGGAGTCGGTGAGCCGCTTCTACCGCTGAATCCCACCCGCGGTCGCCTCACTCCCCGCCCGCGTACCCCACCATGCGCAGTACCAACCCGGCGTACAACTCGCCCACCTCGTCCGGGGTGCGCTTGCCGTCCGCGTTGAACCAGCGGGCGACGTCGATGCACAACGACAGCACGGCGAGGGTGGTGCCGCGCACGTCCGGGACGTCGAAGTCGCCCGTCGCCACCCCGTCCTCGATGATGGCGCGGACGGCGGCGTCCGAGGCGCGGCGCAGCCCGACGATCTCCTCGTGGTGTTCCTCGCCGAGCGCCCCCAGTTCGTACTGGACGACTCGGGCGGTGGTGTGGTGCTCCGCGTGCCAGCGGACGAAGGCCCGCACGGCTTCGGCGAGCCGCTCGGCGGGGCTGCCGTCGCCCTCCCGGGCGCGGCGGAGGATGCCGAGCGCGAGCCGGTGGCCGACGCCGCTGATCTGGTAGAGCAGTTCTTCCTTGGTCTTGTAGTGGATGTAGAGCGCGGCGGGGCTCATGCCGGCCCGCCCGGCGATGTCACGGGTGGTGGTGGCGTGGTAGCCGCGCTCGGCGAAGGCCTGGACGGCCGCGATCACCAGCCGCCGGGCGGCATCGGGTGTGACGTCGGCCCATTCCCCGGCCCGCTTCGCCTCCGTGCCCATCACCACGCCCCGCTCTCCGGGCCCGCCCCGGGCCTGTTCCGACAGAACGAACACCATACCGCGAAGCTGAGCAAGCGCTTAGGGTGCGGAGGGGTCGTGTCCGGGAATCATCCCGGAGAAGCATCCGAGGGGATTCAGGGGAGGGCCTGATGGACGGCAAACGGAATCGCCGGTGGGCGGGGCGCCCGATGCTCGGCGGCCGCGGCGGGATATCCGCCCTCGGTACCCTGCCCGTGGCGGCGGCGGTGCTCACGGCGACCCTGGCGCTGTACATGGCGCTGGTCGTCTTCGGCAACGTCACGGACTTCGGCACCAACCGGGACTTCGTCCGGCACGTCCTGGCGATGGACACCACCTTCCAGGACGAGGACCTGATGTGGCGGGCCGTCACCTCCCGTACGGTCCAGGACCTGGCCTACGTCGCCATCATCGGCTGGGAGGCGCTGACGGCGCTCGCCCTCGTCGCGGGGACGGCGCTGTGGGTGCGGGGGCTGCGGGGGCGGGCCGCCCACCCCCGGGAATTCGACGCGGCCCGCCGGGCCACCACCGTGGGGCTCGTGATGATGCTGCTGCTCTTCGGCATGGGCTTCATCGCCATCGGCGGCGAGTGGTTCGCGATGTGGCAGTCCTCGAAGTGGAACGGCCTCCAAGCCGCCGGCCGCAATGTCATGCTGGCCGGATTCACGCTCGTCGTCGTGCATGTCCCGTGGGGGTACCGGGTGACGTCCTGATCCGCGGCTGTCGTGCGCACCGCCGCTGCGCGGCGGTCGTCCTCAAGCGCCGGACAGGCTGGTGTGGCTGAGCCCGTCCGGCGTTTGAGGACGCGCCCGCAGGGCGCCTCGCCGCCGCAGGCGGCACAACCGGCCCGGTGGCCGAAGAACCGCCGGAGGTCACCGGCACCGCCGCTGCGCGGCGGTCGTCCTCAAGCGCCGGACGGGCTGGTCGGCCGGGCGCCGGTCAGAACTGCAGGGACTTGGTCTGCAGGAATTCCGCCAGGCCGTGCGTGCCCAGTTCGCGGCCGATGCCCGACTGCTTGTGGCCGCCGAAGGGCGCGAGGAGGTTGAAGCCGCCGCCGTTGATGTCGACCTGCCCGGTGTCCATGCGCCGGGCGAACGCGGCGGCCGTCGCGTCGTCGGCGGCCCAGACGGCTCCGCCCAGTCCGTAGACGGTGTCGTTGGCGATGCGGGCCGCCTCGTCCTCGTCGGTGTACTTGATGAAGCTGAGGACCGGGCCGAAGATCTCCTCCTGGGCGATCGCCATGTCCGGGGTGACGTCGGCGAAGACGGTCGGACGGACGAAGTAGCCCTTCTCGCGGCCTTCCGGGACGTCGGATCCGCCCGCGACGAGCCGGGCGCCTTCCGCGACGCCACGGTCGATGTAACCGCGGACGCGGGCGTGCTGCGCGGCGTTGACGAGGGGGCCGAGGCGGACCTCCGGGTCGGCCGGGTCACCGGGGACGTACGCGGCGACGGCCTCGGCCGCCAGGGCGACCGCCTCCTCGTAGTCGTCGGCGTGGACGAGCGTCCGCGTCCACGCGTTGCAGGACTGGCCGGTGTTGCGGCAGACGTCGGCGACATTGGCGGCGACGGCCTTGGCCAGGTCCGCGCCGGGGAGGATGACGTTCGCGGACTTGCCGCCCAGTTCGAGGGTGACGCGCTTGACGGCCGCCCCGGCGATCGCGCCGATCCGCTTGCCCACCGCCGTCGACCCGGTGAAGGAGACGAGGTCGACACCGGGGTGCTCGGCGAGCGCCTGGCCGGCGACGGCGCCGAGCCCGGTGACGAGGTTGAAGACACCCGCCGGGATCCCGGCGGCGGCCACGCACTCGGCGAAGAGCCGGGCGGTGAGCGGGGTGTCCTCGGCGGGCTTGAGGACGACCGTGCAGCCCGCGGCGAGGGCGGGCGCGACCTTGACGACGATCTGGTGGAGCGGGTAGTTCCAGGGGGTGATGGCGCCGACGACGCCGACCGGCTCGTGCAGGACGGTCGAGTTGCCGATCTTCTCCTCGAAGGGGTGGGTCGTGACGAGTTCCGCGCAGGAACCGGTGACGGCGATCGGCAGGCCGGTGTGGACCCGCCGCGCGAAGCCGGCGGGCGAGCCGAGTTCGGCGACGACGGTGGCGGCGATCTCCTCGCGGCGGGCGTCGAGCGCGTCGCGCAGCGCGGCGAGGTGCCGCCCCCGCTCGGCGGGCGAGGTGGCGGCCCAGCCCGGCAGGGCCGCGCGGGCGGCCCGCACGGCGGCGTCCACGTCCTCGGGCGTACCGGCCGGGACGGTGCCGATGACGCGCTCGTCGGCGGGGTTGACCACCTCGATCGTGTCCGGTCCGGCGGCGGGCCGCCACTGGCCGTCGATGAACATCCCGTCGTGCGCGATCACAGACCGTCTCCTCGGTATCGGGACGGGCCCGCAGGCGGCCACGACTTCGCTCGCCCGTTCGATGCCCGTACGCGCCTCACGCTAACGCCGAACTCGTCCGGTACGCCAGGGGCCCTCCGGTGTGCTGCGCCGGCGCCGCGGGCCGCGCCGTCCGGCCCGCGGCCTCAGATGATGCCGAACAGCATCCCGGCCCCGAGGACGACGAGGGATGTGAGCGCCGCCCACTTGACGGTGAAGCGGGTGTGGTCGCCGAACTCCACCTTCGCCATGCCCACGAGCACGTAGACGGCGGGCACGAGGGGGCTCGACATGTGCAGGGCCTGGCCGACGAGCGAGGCCCGGGCGATCTCCAGCGGGGAGACCCCGTGGGCGGCGCCGGCCTCCGCGAGGATCGGCACGATGCCGAAGTAGAAGCCGTCGTTGGACATGAAGTACGTGAACGGGATCGACAGGACACCGGTGACCAGGCCCATGTGCGGGCCCATCGCGTCGGGGACGGAGTCGACGACGGTGCGGGCCATCTGCTCCACCATGCCGGTGCCGGTCAGCCCCCCGGTGAAGACGGCGGCGGCGAAGACCATCCCGGAGACGTTGAGGACGTTCTCGGCGTGGGCCGCGATGCGGGCCTTCTGGTCGGGCATGTGCGGGAAGTTGACGGTCAGGGCGATGGCGGCGCCGAGCAGGAACAGCACCGGGATGGGCAGCGTCTGGAGGATCAGCAGGGTGAGCAGCGCGACGGTCAGCGCGGCGTTGAACCAGTACAGGCGCGGGCGCAGGGTGGCGCGGTGGGGGTCGAGGATCTCGGAGGAGGCGTCGGCCTCGTCCTGGATGTCGCCGCCTACGGCCGTGTGGTCGCCGGCAGCCGGACCGGTCGCCGCGCCGCTCGCCCCGGACCCGGCGCCGGCCGGAGCCACCTTGCGGGCCGGGGCGTCGCCCGTGCCGGCCGAGCCGATCAGCGCCTGCTCGGGCTCCGGTTCGCCGTCGGGCCGGCCCAGGGCCTGCTCCAGCGTCAGGACGCCGAGCCGCTTGCGCTCCCGCAGCCCGAGGACGTACGCGAGACCGATGACGAACAGCAGGCCCACGGCCAGCGCCGGGATCATGGGGACGAAGATGTCGCCGGCGTCGAGCTTGAGCGCGGTGGCGGCGCGGGCGGTCGGGCCGCCCCAGGGCAGGGTGTTCATCACGCCGTTGGCCATGGCGGCGACGCCCGTCATGATGACCAGGCTCATCTTGAGGCGGCGGTAGAGCGGCACCATCGCCGAGACGGTGATCATGAAGGTGGTGGAACCGTCCCCGTCGAGCGAGACGATCGCGGCGAGCACCGCGGTACCGACGACCACCCGCATCGGGTCGGCCTTGCAGAAGCGCAGGATGCCGCGGACGACCGGGTCGAAGAGCCCGACGTCGATCATCACGCCGAAGTAGACGATGGCGAACATCAGCATCGCGGCGGTCGGCGCCAGGGAGCCGATGCCCTTGAGCACGTAGTCGCCGAGGTGGGAGCCCTTGCCCACCAGGACGCAGAACAGCGCGGGGACGATCACCAGCGCCGCCATGGGCGACATCTTCTTCAGCATGATCAGCACCAGGAAGGTGGCGATCATGCCGAAGCCCAGGATGGTCAGCATGCGGGTACCTCACGTTCGCCTTTGAACTCCACCGCGGGACGGCGGTCCTGGTGACGCTAAGTGCGCAAACTTTGGGTCCACAAGGCCTTGACACCTGCGCAATACGAGCAGAACCCCAGGTCACGGGGTTGGCGCGAGCGGCACGGGGGTGACCGGAGTGACGCGCACCGGATAGCCGTTGAGCACGGCGGTGCCGGAGAGCGGGTCGAGCCGGGTGCCGTCGGACAGGGCGTTGACATTGACGCCCGGTGTGCCGGCCGCGACCGACAGCCGGGTGCCCGGCCGGTCGTGCCCCCACCCGTGCGGCAGGCTGACCACCCCCCGGCGCACCGTGTCGGTGACCTCGACCGGTGCCTCCACCGTGCCGCCGTCGCCGGTGACCCGCGCACCGCCGCCGTCGAGCAGCCCCAGTCGCGCGGCGTCCTCGGGGTGGACCTGGAGGGTGCAGCGGTTGCTGCCGCCGGTCAGGGCGGGGACGTTGTGCATCCAGCTGTTGTTGGAGCGCAGATGACGCCTGCCGACCAGGACGAGGGAGTCCGGTGACGCGGCGCCCTCGTCGAGGGAGCGCCGCAGCCGGAGCACCTCGCCCACGAGGGGTTCGGGGCACAGCTCGATCTTCCCGCTGCGGGTCCGCAGCAGCTCCGGCACGCGCGGGGTGAGCGGGCCCAGGTCGATGCCGTGCGGGTGGGCGAGCAACTTCTCCAGCGTCAGGCCGTCGGGATCGGCACCGAACCCCTCGCCGTAGGGGCCCAGTCGCAGCATCAGGTCGAGCCGGCGCTCGGCGCCCGTGGCGCCGGTGAGGCGCTCGGCGAGGGCGGCGGGGTCGTCCCCGTGCACCGGGGAGAGTGGGTCGGTGACGGCCTTGCCCAGGGTGCGGGCGATGACGGTGGTGTCGATCGAGCGGTGGTCGGCGTCCGGCCGGCCGCCGGCGCACAGGACGAGCCGGGCGAGGATCTCGGCCTCGTCGGGGCGGCCGGCGTCGAGGGGGACCGGCGGCCGGGTGTAGCGCACCTGGTTGCGGACGGCGAAGGCGTTGAAGGTGAAGTCGAAGTGGGCGCTGCGACTGGGCGGGGGCGGGGGCAGGACGACGTGCGCGTGCCGGGCGGTCTCGTTGAGGTAGGGGTCGACGCTGACCATGAAGTCGAGCCCGGCCAGGGCCCGGTCGAGACGGGCGCCGTTCGGCGCGGAGAGCACCGGGTTGGCGGCGATGGAGACCAGCGCCCGGACCCGGCCCTCCCCCGGTGTGTCGACCTCCTCCGCCAGCGCGGCGACGGGCAGCTCGGACTTCGCCTCGGGGTGCCCGCCGACCCGGCTGTGCCAGCGGCCGAGGGCGAAGCCCCTGCCCGGCCGGGGCGGACGGGGCGCGGCGGCGGTGGCGGAGAGCGGGAACATCGCGCCGCCCGGCCGGTCGAGGTTGCCGGTGAGGACGTTGAGTACGTCGATCAGCCAGCTGGTCAGCGTGCCGAAGGCGACGGTGGTGCTGCCGATGCGGCCGTAGACGGCGGCCCGGGGGGCCGCGGCCAGCTCACGGGCGAGGGCGCGGATCTCCTCGGCGGGCACGTCGCACGCCCCGGCCACGGTCTCCGGGGCGAAGTCCTCGGCCAGTCGGCGCACGTCCGCCACGCCCGTGAGGTGCGCGTCGAGCGGGCCGGGGTCGCTGAGCCCTTCCGCGAAGAGCGTGTGGACCACCGCGAAGAGCAGCAGCGCGTCGGCGCCGGGCCGGATCGCCACGTACCGGTCGGCGAGGGCGGCCGTGCGGGTGCGGCGCGGGTCGATCACGACGAGCCGTCCGCCGCGCCGCCGGAGCGCCTTGAGGCGGCCGGGGAAGTCCGGCGCGGTGCACAGGCTTCCGTTGGAGTCGAGCGGGTTCGCGCCGATCATCAGCAGGTGGTCGGTGCGGTCCAGGTCGGGCACGGGCACCGCCATCGCGTCGCCGTAGAGCAGCCCGCTGGAGACGTGCTTGGGCATCTGGTCGAGCGTGCTGGCGGTGAAGACGTTGCGGCTGCCCAGCGCCCCGATCAGAAGCGGCGGGTAGAGCGCCCCCGCCATGGTGTGCGCGTTGGGGTTGCCGAGGACGGTGGCCACGGCCTGCGGCCCGTACTCCTCGACGACCGGGCGCAGTCCGCGCGCGACCGCGGCGAACGCCTCGTCCCAGCCCGTCTCGCGCAGCCGTCCGCCGTGGCGTACGAGGGGGCGGGCGAGCCGGTCCGGGTCGCCGTCCAGCTCGCCGAAGGCGGCGCCCTTGGGGCAGATGAAGCCCCGGCTGAAGACATCGGCCCGGTCGCCGCGGGCGCCGGTCACCCGCCCGTCCTCCAGCGTGAGGGTCAGCCCGCAGGTGGCCTCGCACAGCGGACAGATCCGCGGGGCGGTCCCGGTCGGGGTGCTGCTCGGGGGTCGGGTCATCGGTCCCTCCCGGGGACGGCGGCGGTGACACACGGTCGGGCCGACCCTACCGATTGCCTGGCCGGCGGCTCTTTCGGCTGCGGACCGTCCGTGCCGCCTGCGGCGGCGGGCGCCCTGCGGGCGCGTCCTCAATCGCCGGACGGGCTCGAATCGAGCCCGTCCGGCGATTGAGGACACAGCACAGCAAACCCGTCCGACGCCACGGGGAATTGATCCATTGACGTGCCCCGGATGGAATCCTACGGTCTTCCATAGGAATCCACCGGCAGCGGGAGCACGCGATGAGCGGTACGGGCAACGACCAGGCGCGTAAGACGGCCGAAGGGCTGGTCCACTCGTCCGGCTTCGGCAATGAACACAGCACCGAAGCGGTCCCGGGGGCGCTGCCGCACGGCCGCAACTCACCGCAGCGGGCGCCGCTGGGGCTGTATGCGGAGCAGCTGAGCGGCACCGCGTTCACCGAGCCCCGGCACAGCAACCAGCGCTCGTGGCTCTACCGCATCCGCCCGTCCGCCGTGCACCCGCCGTTCACCCGGATCGACAACGGCGGGCTGCGCAGCGCGCCGTTCACCGAGACCGTCCCGGACCCCAACCGACTGCGCTGGGACCCGCTGCCCGAGCCCGCCCCGGGCACGGACTTCCTCGCCGGGCTGTGGACCCTCGGCGGCAACGGCGACGTCACCCAGCGCACAGGCATGGCCGTGCACCTCTACGCCGCCAACACCTCGATGACCGACCGGGTGTTCAGCGACGCCGACGGCGAGCTGCTGATCGTCCCCCAGCGCGGCGGGCTGCTGCTGCGCACCGAGTTCGGTCTGCTGCGCGCCGAGCCGGGACACGTGGCGCTGATCCCGCGCGGCGTGCGCTTCCGGGTGGAGCTGCTGGACCCCGAGGCCCGCGGTTACGTCTGCGAGAACTACGGCCGGCCGTTCGTCCTCCCCGACCTCGGCCCGATCGGTGCCAACGGTCTGGCCAACGCGCGTGACTTCCTCGCTCCCGTCGCCGCCTTCGAGGACGTCGAGGGCCCGGTCCAGGTGATCAACAAGTTCTGTGGCAACCTCTGGTCGGCGACATACGGGCACTCGCCGCTGGACGTCGTCGCCTGGCACGGCAACCTCACCCCGTACGTCTACGACCTGCGCCGTTTCAATGTGATCGGCACGATCAGCTACGACCACCCCGACCCGTCGATCTTCACGGTCCTCACCTCGCCGTCCGACACCCCGGGCCTGGCCGGTGTCGACTTCGTGGTCTTCGCACCGCGCTGGCTGGTCGGCGAGGACACCTTCCGGCCGCCGTACTTCCACCGGAACGTGATGAGCGAGTACATGGGGCTGATCGAGGGCGCGTACGACGCGAAGACCGCCGGCAAGGGTGGATTCGTACCCGGCGGCGGCTCGCTGCACAACATGATGTCCGCGCACGGCCCGGACCGGGACACCTTCGACAAGGCGAGCGCGGCCGAGCTGCGGCCGCAGAAGGTGGACGACGGGCTGGCGTTCATGTTCGAGACGCGCTGGCCGGTGACGGCGACCGAGCAGGCGCGGACCGCGGGGCATCTGCAGAAGGGGTACGACGAGGTGTGGCAGGGTCTGGAGCGCCATTGGGGCTCCGGGGCGTGACCCCCGGCAGGACCCCGCCGTCAGTGCCGCAGTAGAGCCGGAGTTCCCGTGACCACCTTCGCCCCCGACTCCCTCGCGCTCAACCGCAAGCTGCCGCTCTGGTATCAGGTGTCGCAGTCCCTGCGTGCCTCGATACTCGGGCGGCGGCCGCACGACCCGCTGCGGCTGCCCACCGAGGACGCCCTCGCCGAGCACTACGGCGTCAGCGTGCTCACCATGCGGCAGGCGCTCAAGGAGCTGGAGGCGGAGGGGCTGATCAGCCGCCACCGCAGGCGCGGCACGTTCATCGAACCGAGCGCCCGGCGCGGCTCGCCGGTACGGCTGCTCGGCTCGGTGGACACGATCGTGGCCCAGCAGTCCGGGGAACAC
Organism: Streptomyces sp. NPDC042259; assembly: GCF_055582085.1. NCBI lineage: Bacteria > Bacillati > Actinomycetota > Actinomycetes > Kitasatosporales > Streptomycetaceae > Streptomyces > Streptomyces sp. NPDC042259. Next base: position 1,022,636 of record NZ_JBVJDW010000002.1, read on the forward strand.
ACCTCCGTGCTGGGCCACGGCCCGGTGCCGGTCCCCGCCGACCTGGCCGAGCACTTCCCGGACATCGACGAGGCGGTGGCCTACCGGCGGCTGCGCTGCGACGAGAAGTCGGGCGAGCCGACGAACTGGGCGGAGAACCTCGTCCGCCCCGAGCTGGCCGAGCGCATCGACCTCGCGGACCTCGCCCGCTGGCCGATGACGAAGGTGCTGCGCGACGCGGTCGGGGTGCGCATCAGCCGCATCACCGACACCGTCGAGGCGCGCCTGGCGGACCCGGAGACGGCCCGGCTGCTCAAGGTGCCGCTGCTCAGCCCGATCCTGCACTACACGGGCGTCACCTACGACGAGACCGGCCGCGCAGTCGACGTCGCGCGCATCCGGTACCGCGGGGACCGGTTCTCGTTCACCGTCACTCTCGAAGCCGACTGCGCGGCCGCCGACTGAGCGAGGACACGCCCGCAGGACGCTCGGCGCCGCGGACGGACGGGAACCGCCGCGCGGGCGAACCGGCGGCCCACAGCCGAAACGCCGATGGCCGACCCCCGGGGAAGGGGGTGCGACCATCGGCGCTGTGCCGGGTCGGTGGGGCTGCCGGGCTCCGAGGTACGGGGGCCGGGCCCCGGGTCAGCTGTGGTTGCCGAACAGCGAACGGCGAAGCCGTCGCAGCGGTGCGAACAGCGAGACCCTGGCGGTCCGGCTCTGCTTGGTGCGCGCACGGTCACGCGCGGTCAGCTCGCGCATCAGCACCGTCGCGCCCTCCACCTCGCGCTGCGGCAGGGCGGGCCCGCCCAGCACGGCGAGATGACGGTCGAGACGCGCGCTGGAAGCGCTGTTTCCGCAGTTGATGGCAGGCATACGTGGCCTGCCGCGCATTGCTATCTGATCCATTTGAGACTCCCCACCCGTACGAGGCACCCGGCCCAGGCAGAGTAACCCTATCGCCCCATCGCGTCACCCGCGCATCGGGAACCCGGATTCACCACCCCGTCAAGGGCGTTGACGGCCCTGGCGCGAACCTGCCGTCACGGAGGGCGAGTTGATGAGGCGAAAGCAGTGACGAACCGGCGGTAATCACACTCCGTTGTGGTGCATTTAACCTGAATTGCTCGGTTGCGGGAACGCGGGGCGCCCGGCCGGAAAACCGGCCGGGAAGGGCGGGTGGAACGGCGCGTCGGCCCCGGCGGGCGGGGCGCGGGCGCCAGGACGTGGTATGAGTCACGACCACCGGCCGCCTTGCCGCCCGCGGCGGCGGGCGTCCCTGCGGGCGCGTCCTCAAGCGCCGGACGGGCTTGACGTGGCTCAGCTCGGCCAAACCGGCCCGTCCGGCACTTGAGGACACAGCACAGCAGCCGAGGGCGCGGCTCAGGCCGCCGAGGTGAAGACCGGCAGGTAGCCGCCGGACTGTCCCGAGGCGGTGGGGTGGTACGACTCGTCGACGGGCAGCGTCACGCTGTGCAGCCACGCGTTGCCGGAGCAGATCTCGTGGCCGGCGAAGGTGGAGTTCACGTCACCGAAGGTGAAGCCGTGGTCGGCGGCGCGCTTGGCCAGGACGGTGTTGAGGTGGTCGGCTGCGCCGTTGATGGCGATCCGTTTGGTGTCGCCCAGGCCGCCGATACAGCCGCCGCCGATCCGGTAGAAGCGTGGATACCCCAGCACGACGACGCGGGCGGCCGGCGCCTTGGCCTTGATCGCGGAGTAGACGGAGTCGAGCTGCCCGGGGAGGGTGTTCTCGATGTACGTACGGGCCTGGGCGACCCGGGTCTGGCAGGCGCTGTCCGAGCTGAGGACGCACGTCGACATGGTGTCGGCGAACCCGGCGTCGTTGCCGCCGACGCTGATGCTGACGAGTCCGGTCGAGGCGTTGAGCGGGGTCAGCTGCCGACTGAGAACATCACCCGTTCGGGCGCCCGAACAGGCGGTGAACGCGAAGCTCGCGGGCGCGTGCGCGGCGGCCCAGAGCGCCGGGTAGGCCTTGCTGCTGCGCTTGCAGTCGCCACTGGAGGCGAGGTATCCGCCGGCCCCGACCCCCGCGGAATAGGAGTCACCGAGGGCCACATAGGCGGGAGTTGCGGATCTCTCCACCGCCTGTGCGGCCCCGGCCCCGGTGAGGGCGAAGACGGCGGCGAGGGCGAACGCGGAAACGGAGCCGGTGAGCGTGGACAGTTTCATGGAACCTCCCATAGCAGGGTTTCGGCCACGTCCGTCGTAGCAGCCACCCCCGCAACAATGGAAGTGTCCATGCCAAAATCAGGGAACAGCGGTCCCATTCATGGCCTTTGCGTGTCAGGTCTATGACATTCCGCTTCCCGTGCGCGCCCCGCACCGCCCCCGCGCGGCCCCGGTGGCCGGAGGGTGTCGGCCCACGTCGGCGTCCGTTCGGGTGTCACCGTCGCCCGGCGTCCCCCATACGCCCCAACGGGCTCCACGCGGCGCGAGGTTGACGACACGGGACCGTGGTGCCGTGTTCACCTGAGGGACGGCATCCGGTCATACCGCGGCACGATGACCGGAGCCCGTTCGTACGGCCTACACACCTTGACGCGCCTCCGTCGACTGCGCGACATTGAAGCCCGGCATCCGGCGCTTCGGGGGGCAAAGTCGCCAATGCAGAACGTCACCGATCCCACGGAACTCGACCAGGCCGACGACCCCGTCGGCAGGAGAACGCGCACAGCCGCATCCCTTCCCATGGTCGCCGGCGCCGCCGTCGCCATCGCGGGGGTCGGAGCCGTGCTGGCGCTCGCCGACATCGGCTCGCCGCTGCGCGCGCCGCTCACCCTCTTCTTCCTGCTCGTGGCACCGGCGGGCGCCGTGGGGGCGGCCCTGCGCGGTCTCGACCCGCTGAGCCGCTCGGTCGTCGCGGCGGGCGGGGCGGTCGCCATCGATCTCCTGGTCGCCCAGACCATGCTCGCGCTGCACGCCTGGAGCGTGCGGGGTGGGGTGGCCGCGGTCGCGGCCGTCAGCCTGACGCTGTTCCTGCTGGCGCACGCACGCCGCCTTCGGGGCGGCGCGCCGCGAAGCCGGGTCGTCTGAAGTGGACATCCGGGTGCACCGGCCCGGTGACCTCACGGCGGCGGACCGGGCGGCCTGGTCCGCCATGCAGCGGCGTGCCGTGCTCGACGGTTCGCCCCAGCTCGCGAACCCCTTTCTCGCACCGGAGTTCACGCTCGCCGTCGGCAGGGCACGGCACGGCGCGCGGATCGCGGTGATGCGGGAGGACGGTGAGCCGGTGGCCTTCTTTCCGTACCAGCGCACTCCCCTGGGCGTGGGCCGGGCGATCGGCCTCGGCGTCTCCGACGCCCAGGGCCTCGTCCACCGGCCCGGATTCCATTGGGACGCACGGGAGTTGCTGCAGGCCTGCGGGTTGTCCGTCTGGGAGTTCGACCACCTGGTCGAGGGGCAGAAGCCGTTCGAGATGGCGGCCTCCGGGGCGTTCGCCTCACCGGTCATCGATGTGGACCAGGGCTTCGAGCGGTATCTGACGACACTGCGCAAGCAGCGGCCGAAGTTCGTCCGGGCGACACGCGCCAAGGAGCGCCGGCTCGCGCGCAACGTCGGCGAGGTGCGGTACGTGCACGACGAGCGCGATCCGGCCGTCCTGCGGACGCTGATCGGATGGAAATCGGCGCAGTATCGAAGAACAGGGCGCAGTGACCGTTTCGCGCGCCCCTGGATCTGCCGGCTGGTCGATCAGCTCTTCCACACCCGCACCACGTCGTTCGCGGGCCTGCTGTCGGTGCTCTACGCGGGCGGCCGGCCGGTGGCGGCGCACTTCGGACCGCGTTCGCGAACGGTGCTGTCCTGTTGGTTTCCGGCGTACGACCCGGAGTTCGGAAGGTACTCCCCCGGGTTGCTGCTGCATCTGCGGATGGCGGAGGGGGCCGCCGCGGAGGGCCTGGGCTATGTGGATCTGGGGCGGGGCGAGAAGGAGTACAAGGACTCCCTCAAGACACGCGAACTCCGCGTGTGCGAGGGGTGGGTGATGCGCCGTCACCCGGTGGCGTTCGGGCACCGCGCACGCCGGGCGCCCCTGAGGGCGCTCCGCAACACCGTGGTGTCACGGCCCGGTCTCTTCGAGCCGGCGGACCGGCTTCTCAAACGCATGGGGAGCCTGCGCGAAGGTAGTTGAGGCGCACGAAATTCGAATGCGCCGTCGACACAGATCACCAATACCCGACACCTCGAACGCGGCGGGAAAACACCAAAGGAGGAGTCACCGCGGCAGCTCTTGCCATACAGTCTCAAGCATCAATACCGTCGTACATCCACCCGCAACGGTCCATCATGCAAAGCGGCACTAGGGGAGGGCTCAAGCGTCGCGATGGTGTCCGGAGCGGGGCGCGGTAGGGGGTAGCCGCGCTCGGCCTTCACCGTGTGCCGAGTCGCGTGCCGCGCGGCCAGCAACACTTGCCAACTCACCCTGTCCGTACGGCCATCCATTCCGTGCGGGCCAAGGTGAGTACCCCCTTTTCGACCCGGAAAACCACCGGACCGCTCTGGGCGGGCGGTCCACCGGACGAGAGGGAGACAGTACATGAGTTCTTTTCTGCGCCCAGCGGCCGAACAAGATCCATCGATAAGCGGTCGCTACCGCCCGGTCACCTCACATTTCGCCATCGCACCACCGGTCAGCGTCGTCATCCCGGCGATGAACGAGGCGGAAAACCTGCCGTACGTGTTCAAGACGTTGCCCGAGTGGATTCACGAAGTGGTCCTCGTCGACGGCAATTCGACCGACGACACCGTGCGGGTCGCCCGCGACCTGTGGCCGGACGTCAAGGTCGTCGAACAGCTCGGCAAGGGCAAGGGGGATGCCCTGATCACGGGCTTCGCGGCCTGCACGGGCGAGATCATCGTCATGGTCGACGCGGACGGCTCCGCGGACGGCAACGAGATCGTCAGCTATGTCTCCGCGCTCGTCGGTGGCGCGGACTTCGCCAAGGGCTCTCGATTCGCCAACGGGGGCGGCACTGACGACATGACGTTGATCCGGAAGCTCGGCAACCGGGTCCTGACCTCCATCGTCAATCACAAGTTCGGGGCACGCTATACCGATCTGTGCTACGGCTACAACGCGTTCTGGAAGCGCTGCCTGGACGAACTCGCCCTGGACTGCGCGGGTTTCGAGGTGGAGACGTTGATGAACATCAGAGTGGCCAAAGCGGGGCTGCGGGTACAGGAGATTCCCAGCCATGAGTTCGTCCGCATCCACGGCACCAGCAATCTACGGGCCGTGCGCGACGGACTACGGGTGCTGCATGTGATTCTGCGTGAACACGGTGCAAAACGGCTCCGAAGCCGCCCGCCGCGGCTCGCGATCGCGCCGGCCGCGAGCCGGGGGGAGGTGTCTTGAAACCTCCACCGGCCGGGCCAGGTGGGGCACCTGACGTCTCTGTGGTCATCTGCGTCTACACCGAGGACCGGTGGGACGACATCCTCGCGGCGGTGGCTTCGGTGCGCGCGCAGTCACGGCCCGCACTGGAGACGCTGATCGTCGTGGACCACAATCCCGCCCTGCTGCGCCGGCTCGCCAAGGCCTATGACGACGACGGCGCCGGGGGCGCGCCGGACCGGGTGCGGGTGCTCGCCAACGCGGGCCCCCGCGGTCTGTCGGCGGGCCGCAACACGGGCATCGCGGCATCGACGGGCGAGGTCGTCGCCTTCCTCGACGACGATGCGGTGGCCGAGCGGGACTGGCTGCGGTACTTCGCCGAGGCCTACGCCGACCCCCGGGTCATGGCGGTGGGCGGGCGCACCCTGCCCGTGTGGGAGTCCCGGCGCAGACCCGTGTGGTTCCCGGCCGAGTTCGACTGGGTCGTGGGCTGTACATATTTGGGGCTGCCGCCCGGGCGCACCGAGGTCCGCAACGTCCTCGGGGGCAACGCCTCCTTCCGCAGGTCGGCGCTGGCCGTGGTGGGCGGGTTCGCCAACGGCATCGGCCGCGACGGCGACCGGCTGCCGCTGGGCTGCGAGGAGACGGAGCTGTGCATCCGGCTGACCCGGGCCCTACCGGACGCGCTGCTGTTGATCGACGACCGCTCGGTGATCCATCACCGGGTGCCCGCCGCCCGTGAGCGATTCGCCTATTTCCGCACGCGGGCGTACGCGGAGGGGCTGTCCAAGGCGCTCGTGGCACGCAGCGTCGGCGCCCGGGCGGGGCTGGAGACGGAGCGCCGGTACACCACCCGGGTGCTGCCCGCCGGTATCGCGCGAGGGCTCCGCGACGCGCTGCTCGGCCGGCCCGGGGGTGCGGGCCGGGCGGGGGCGATCGTGGCCGGCGTGGCCGCCGCGGCCGGGGGCTACGCGCTCGGCACCGTCCGGGCACGCCGGGGCGGCGAACGGTTCGCGCTGGCGGCCGTACCGGGCACCGGGGGCCGACCCGGGCCGCTGTCCGCCCCCGCGGGCACGGCCCCGGCCCGCCCCGCGCCCGGGGCGGCAGGGGAGAGGACCGAGGTATGAACGGGGGTCCGGTGCCCATACTGATGTATCACGCGGTGGCGCACACGCCCTCGCGGGCGGCGCACGCGCTGTCGGTGTCACCGGCCGCGTTCGGCGAGCAGCTGCGGCTGCTCGCCGAACGGCGGTTCACCCCGGTGACCGCCGGGCACCTGGCATCCGCTTGGCGCGAGGGCCGCGCGCTGCCCCCGAACCCGGTCCTGATCACCTTCGACGACGGCTATGAGGGCGTGCACCGCCACGCCCTGCCGGTCCTCCTCGAGCACGGTTTCGCGGCAACGCTGTTCGCCTCCACCGGATGGGTGCGCGGGACGCACGAGACGGGTGGGGCGCTGGATCTCATGCTCAGCTGGGACCAGGTCCGCGAGCTGGCCGGGGCCGGGCTGGAGATCGGCGGTCACAGCCATACCCACCCACAGCTCGACCAACTCGCCGACGACTCACTGCGGTTCGAGGTGGAACGCTGCCGGGACGTACTGACGTGGGAACTCGGCCGTCCGCCGGTGTCCTTCGCCTACCCTTACGGCTATTCGAGCCGTCGGGTGCGAAGCGCCGTGCGGACGGCCGGTTTCGGCGTCTCGCTGGCCGTGGGCAACGCCCTGGCCGCGCGGCGGCAGGGTCCGTACGCACTGGAGCGCGTCACCGTGGGCCGTTCGACCACGATCGACGAGTTCGAACGGCTCGTCGAGGGCCGGGGCGTCGGCCGTCACTTCGCCGGGGACCGCGCGTTGACCAAGGGTTACGCCGTGGTTCGCAGAACTCGACAGATCATGAGGAAGGTAAACGAAGTCCGTGTCTGACACGTCCACCCGGGCCGAGGAACGGGAGGCACAGAGTCCGGTGAGCCGCAGACTGCGGCTCCCGGGGCGCGGCGGCAGCAGCCCACTGTTCCGCAACGCCTTCGCCCTGATGCTCAACACGGGCATCAGTGCCGTCCTCGGTGTGGGCTACTGGCTGATCGCCGCCCGGTACTACACCCCGGCCGCGGTCGGCCAGGGCTCCGCGGCCATCGCCGCGATGAAGCTGCTCGCGGGGCTCACCGCGATCACCCTCACCGGGGCGCTGGCCCGTTTCATCCCCGTGGCCGGCCGGTCGACCGGCCGCCTCGTCCTGCGTACCTACGCGGGGAGTTCGGCCGTCGTCGCCGTCGCGGCCGGAGTCTTCCTGTCCACACTGGACCTCTGGGGTCCCTCCTACCGCTCTCTGCACGGAGTGCTGCCCGGTCTCGGGTTCGTCGTGGCGGTCGTCGCCTGGTCCCTGCTCACCCTCCAGGACGGGGTGCTGACCGGGCTGCGCAGCGCCTTCTGGGTGCCGGTGGGCAATACGGTGTTCTCCGCGGCCAAGCTGGCCCTGCTGGTGGCGCTGGCCACGGCGCTGCCGGGAGCCGGGGTGTTCACGTCCTGGGTCGTCTCCATCGGCGTGTCGGTGCTGCCGCTGGGCTGGCTGGTCTTCCGCCGGCTCGTGCCGCGACACGCCCTGGCCACCGCGAAGACGGCCCGGCCCCCCACCTACCGGGAGATGGGCCGCTTCCTCGCCGGGGACTACACCGGGTCGCTGTTCTCCCTGGCCGTGGTCTATCTGGTGCCGGTGATCGTCGCCTCGCAGGTCAGCTCCACCAACAACGCGTACTTCTACATCGCCACCACCATCGGTGGCACGGTGAACCTGCTCGCCATCAATATGGGCGCCTCCCTGACCGTCGAGGGCTCGCACGACCCGGCCCGGCTGGCGGAGAACTGCCGGGCGGCGCTGCGCCGGATGGCCAAGATCATGGTTCCTGTCTGTGTGCTGCTCTTCCTCCTCGCGCCCTATGTGCTGCGGGTCTTCGGGCAGGGCTACGCGGACGCGGCCACGCCGCTGCTGCGGTGGTTCGCCGTGGGGGCGGCGCTGCGGGTGGTGATGGAGGTGTACTTCGCGGTGCTGCGGGCCCAGAGCCGGACGGCCGGGCTCGCCTATCTCCAGGGGCTGCTGTGTGTCCTGGTGCTGGGGCTGACGCTGCTGCTGCTTCCCCGGCTGGGTCTGGCGGGCGCGGGGGTCGCGGAGGTCGTCAGCCTCGCGGTGATCGCCTCGATCTCGGCGGTCAGGCTCCGCGCCGTCCTCAGGGAGCAGGCGGCCACCCCGCCCCGCTCCCCCGGCGCCGCGCCCGACGGTGATCTCGCGGATCTGGCGGCCCGCGGTGACCGGCGGGCGGACCGGCGGGGCCGCCCGGGTTTTAGCCACGGCCGCGGGGCGGCGGCCGGGACGGATCGCGACGGCGGCGGCTACGGCACCCGCTGGGCGCTGCGTGCCGCGCTGGACGCGGACACGATGCCGCTGGGCGTGCGGCTGGACTTCGACCACTTGGAGAGGCGCCCCGATCTCCGGCACACCCCCGAGGCGGTACCGATGCCCTCCGTAGTCCCCTCCGAGCCGGACAAGCCGCGTACGGCGGCCGCCGCCTCGGCGGCCGCGTCGGTCGCCGCCCCGGCGTCGAGCGGCCCGTCCGCGGCGGTCCCTCCGGCCGGGCCGGCCGGTGCTTCGTCGGCCTCCTCGGCCTCGACGGCCGCGTCCGTCCCCGCGGCCTCCGAGGTGTCCGCGCTTCCCGAGGGCCCGGGGGCGCCTCCCGCGTCCGCCCGCGCGCGGCTGGGGGCGCGCGGGCCGTGGTGGCGGGGCCCGGAGGCCGGGATCTGGTCGCTGCTGGGCGTCGCCCTGGCGTTGTACTGGGTGCCGCTGGGCTCCCTCGGGGAGTCCGACCTGGATGGCATGGGCGGGCTCGGCCTGGTGTCCGTGCTCCCCGTGGCGACGGTGCTGGGGGCCGCGCTGCTGGTGGTGGCGTTCGCGTCCGCGCTGTGGCTGGACCGGCCGCGCCACGGGCTGCTGACCGCGCTCCTGCTGGTGACGGTGGTGTCCCTGCACGCCGTGCCCGCGCTGCTGGAGGACCAGCCGCGCTTCGCGACGGCCTGGCAGCACCTCGGTTTCCTGGACTACATCGACCGGACCGGGACGGCCGCGCCGGACCTCGACGCCCGCTGGAGCTGGCCCGGCTTCTTCGCCCTGGCCGCCCTCGCCGCCCGGGCCTGCGGGGTGAGCGACCTGACCGAGGTGCTGCGCTGGTGGCCGACGGCCGTCTCCCTGCTGTGCCTCGCGCCGCTGGCGCTGCTGCTGAGAGCCGTACGGGCGGGCTGGCGGGCGAAGTGGACGGCGTTATGGCTGTTCGCGCTGTGCGGCTGGGTCGGACAGGACTACTTCTCGCCCCAGGCGCTGAACTACTTCATCTATCTGCTGTTCGTCGCCGTGCTGCTGGTGTGGTTCCGCTGGCCCCGGCAGCTGCGCGGCAAGCTGGCCCCGGGCGAGGCCGAGGTCGCGCCCGTCGGCCGCCGGCAGCAGGGGGTGCTGCTGGCGCTGCTCATCGCCCTCTTCGCGGCCTCGGTGGCCAGTCACCAGCTGACCCCCTTCGTGATGCTGGGCGTGCTGACCGTGCTGGTGCTCACGCGCCGCTCGACACTGACCGGGCTGCCGCTGCTGTGTGGCGTGATGCTGGCGGTGTGGGTGGGGTTCCTCGCGGAGCCGTACTGGTCGGGGCACTTCGACGAGCTGTTCGGCGGGCTGGGCTCGCTGGGCGGCAATGTGTCCTCGTCCGTCTCGGGCCGCATCGAGGGGGGCAGCAGCACCCACAAGCTGGTGCTGTACACCCGGGTCGCGCTCGCGGGCGGCGTGCTGGCCTTCGCCGCGTTCGGCTGGTGGCGGCGCCGGCGGTCCGGGCGCGCCGACACCGCGCTCCTGGTCCTGACGGCTGTTCCCTTCCTGGCCTTCGGCATGCAGTCGTACGGCGGCGAAGTGGCCCTGCGGGTCTTTCTCTTCGCACTGCCCGGTGCCTGCGTCCTCGCCGCCCTCGCGATCTTCCCCCGTACGGGAACGGCACCGGGCCGCACCGCCGCGGGGCCGCTCGCCGCGTTGCTGGCGGGGCTGGTGCTCATCTTCGGCTTCCTGGTGGCGCGTTGGGGCAATGAGCCCTTCGAGCGGGTGCGGCCCGGTGAGGTCGCCGCGATGGAGTACGTGTACGAGCACGACCGGCCGACCGTCCGGCTGCTGTGGATGAGCCAGGACCCCGTCAACAGCGTGACGCCCGCGATGCCGTGGGGCGCCCGCGACATGGAGCGGGTGACGTACGAACCGACGCAGGCACCGCGCGATCCGGTCCTGGTGGACGGCCTGGTCGGCGCGCTGCGGAAGGCCGGCCCCAACTCCTATCTCATGGTCAACCGAGGCCAGTCCGTCACCCTCCAGCTGGACGCGGGCTACGCCGTCACCTGGGAGCCGCGCCTGCTGCGCTCGCTCGACCGCCGTCCCGAACTGCGCCGGGTGCTCTCCAACGACGACGCGGTGCTGTACGAGCTGTCCCGGCCGTCCCCCGGCCCGGCCTCGGAACCCCGGCCGGGCCCGCCCGGGCCGCGCGTGACATGGACACCGATGTCGGTGATCGGCGGGCTGGCGGCCCTGGCGCTGATGCTGCTCCTCACGGCCCGGGAGCTGACACGGGTCACCGCACGACCCGGCGTACGGCAACTGCGCTGGCTCCAGGGTTCGTACTGGTTCGCGCTGCCGCTGCTGGCGCTGTTGCTGGTGTCGTTGGCGGTGCGGCTCGCGACGATCTCCTGAGCAGGTGGCTGGGGGTAAGAGCGCCGAAAGGCCCGGGTTCAGTCCAGCGTCAGCGCGCCCAGCCCCGGCTCTGCTTTTCCTCCGCGATGTTGCGACGCCAGAGTCCGGAGCGGAAGTCGGTGCCTTCGCCGGTCCAGTCGATGTCGAAGAAGGCCATGAGGAACCCGATGACCTCGTCGCCATCGCAGATGAGCCGGGGCCAGGCGATGCCGGGGTTGACGTATGCCTCGGCGAGCGACTTTGCCGACCGGCTGTGCCGCCTGCGGCGGCGAGCGCCCTGCGGGCGCGTCCTCAAGCGCCGGACGGGCTTGATTCAAGCCCGTCCGGCGTTTGAGGACACAGCACGGCAAGCCCGTCCGGCGCTTGAGGACACCACCGCGTGCGGTGGTACGCCTCCGTGATCCGCCGGACAGGCCCTAGCCACCACCGAGCGCCGGCGGTGTGCGGATGCCGAATTCGCGACGGAGCGCCGACCGGGCCGCGAGGTACCCGGACATGCCGTGCACACCGGGACCGGGCGGGGTGGAGGCGGAGCAGAGGTACACGCCCGGCAGCGGAGTGCGATAGGGGTCGATGCGTGGGGTGGGGCGTAGAAGGGACTGTTTGAGGGTGATGGCGCCGGCCCCGATGTCTCCGCCCACGTAGTTCGGGTTGTACGCCTCGTACGCGGCCGCCGTGATGCCGCGCTGGGCGATAATGGTGTCGGTGAATCCCGGTGCGTAACGCTCGATGCGCGCGCGCACCGTCTCCACCGGGTCGGTGCCGTCGCCGTTCGGGACGTGCGCGTATGCCCAGACGGGCCGCTTGCCGGGCCGGGCCCGCTCCGGATCGGTAACCGCCGGGTCGACCAGGAGCACGAACGGCTCGGAGGTGGCGACGCCTCTCGCGGTCAGCGTCTCCTGCCGGAACATGTCCGCCTGTGTGCCGCCGAGATGCACCGTTCCGGCTTTGCCGACTTCCGGGTCGGCCCAGGGGATCGGGTCGGACACCAGGAAGTCGACCTTGGCGGCCGCCGGGCCGTAGCGGAAATCGGCGAGGCCGCGCGCGTAACGGGCGGGCAGGCGGCCGCCTGCCATCCGCGCGAAGCCTTTCGGGCTTGTGTCGAGGAACACCGCTTTCGCGTGCCCGAGTTCACGTAGGTCCTCGATGTGCCGACCGGTGTGCAGCTTCCCGCCGTGCGCGGTGATGTCGGCGGCCAGCACCTCGGCGATCCGGGCACTCCCGCCGCGCGGGACCGGCCAGCCGGTGCCGTGCGCGAGGTGGCCCAGCAGCATGGCGATCGCCGCGGACGCGAGGCTCGGCAGCTTCCCGACCGCGTGCGCGGCGACACCGGTCAACAACGCCTTCGCCCGTCCGCCGGTGAACTGCCGTGCGGCGGACGGGCCGCCGTGCGCCAGCACCCTGGGCGCGAGCAGCAGCGCGGCGGCCGGGTCCCGCGGCATGCTGCTCCGGCCGGACAGCATGAGATCGACGAGGCCTTCGCTGTGGTCCAGCAACGGGCCCATGAGCCGGCGCCATCGCCGTCCGTCGGGGCCGAGGTGCTCGCAGGTGGCGTCCAGATCCCGGTAGGAGAGTGCGGCGTCACCGGCGTCGAGGGGGTGTGCGTAGCTGATCTCGGGGTGGAGCAGCTCGACACCACGCGCACCGAGGTCGAACTCCCGGAAGAACCGGGAGGCCGCCGCCATCGGATGCACGGCCGCGCAGATGTCGTGCACGATGTCTTCGTCGAAGAGGGGCTCGGTGCGCAGCCCCCCGCCGATGGTGTCGCGGGCTTCGTAGAGCTCCACGGTCAGGCCGGCCCGGGCGAGTGTGACGGCGGCGGCGAGGCCGTTGGGCCCCGTGCCGACGACGAGGGCGTCCGCCGTCATGCGGCGGCCTCCCGGTCGCCGGCGAGCCGCTGGTACAGGTCGTCGGTGGTGGTGAGTTCCGTGTGGGTGCCGGTGGCGCGCACGCCGCCCTGCTCGAGCACGATGATCTGGCTCGCCTGGGTGATCGTGGAGATGCGGTGGGCGATGGCGATGACCGCGCAGGTGTCGGAGACGGCGGAGATGGTGTCCCGCAGGGCGGCCTCGGCCTGGCTGTCGAGGTTGGCCGTGGCTTCGTCCAGCAGGATGATGCGGGGCTTTTGCAGGAGGGTGCGGGCAATGGCCAGACGTTGCTTCTGGCCGCCGGACAGCCCGCTGCCACGCTCGCCCAGCTCGGTTTCCAGTCCGTCGGGCAGGGCGTTGACGACGTCGCTCAGGTGGGCCATGTCCAGTACGTCGGCGATGTCGGCGTCGCTCGCGTCGGGGGCGGCGTAGGTGAGGTTGTCGCGGATGGTGCCCCGCATGAGGATGTGGTCCTGCTCGACGTAACCGATCAGGCCGCGTATCTGCTCCAGAGGCATGCCGGCGATGTCCGTGCCGCCCAGGCGAACGGTTCCCGAGCTGGGCTGGTGGAAGCGTTCGATGAGCTGGAAGACGGTGGTCTTGCCGCCTCCGGAGGGCCCGACGATCGCGGTGAGCCCCTTGTCGGGGACGGTGAAGGACACCTCGTCGAGGACGGGTTCCTCGCTGCCGGGGTAGGAGAAGGTGACCCGGTCGAAGGTGACCGCGTGGTTCTGGACGGCCACCGGGGCGGAGCCGGGGGCGTACTCCTCCTGCTCGATGCCGGCCAGTTCACCGATGCGGTCCAGGGCCGCGCGGCCCTGCTGGAACTGCGCGATCGACATGAACAGCATCACCAGCGGCGACACCAGGTAGAACAGATACATCATGAACGAGGTCAGGTCCGCGGCCGGCATCGCGCCGGTGGCGACGCGGGCCATGCCCCAGGCGATGACGACCGTCAGCGCGATCTGCGTACCGACGTTCATGGCGGGCGTGAGCATCGCGGACAGCGCCGAGACCCGGACGCCGGAGCGGCGCGCCCGCTGCGCGTAACCGGTGATGCGTTCGGCCTCGCGGTCTTCGGCACGCGATGCCTTGACCGTGGTCATCGCGCCCAACACCCGCATCAGCGCGGATCCGAAGTCGCTGGTGTCCTCGCGGTTGGTCAAGGACACCTTGCGCACCCGGCGGGCCAGCAGCAGGGAGACGACGCTGGCGGCGCCCAGACACAGGAGGGTCGCGACGAGCAGCATCGGGTCGATCCAGGCCATGAGCGCGATGCCGCCCACGACCATGAAGGCGCTGGTGACGATCTGCGCGAGCGCCTGTGCCATGCAGATGCGGGCGAGGGAGGTGTCGGTGACCATCCGGGTGAACACATCGCCGTGCTCCCACCGGTCGAAGGCGGCGGTCCGTGAGCGCAGCAGCCGCGCGGTGAGGATGCTGCGGATGTCGAAGACGATGTCCTCGCCGGCCCTGCCGATCGCGTAGGCGTGGGTGGCCGCGAGAGTGGCGTCGGTGACGAACAGGGCGGCCGCGAGCAGGATCGGCATGACGAGCGACTCGTCGGCGGCGACGGCCTTGACCATTTCCCCGATGGCCAGCGGCTGTGCCAGCGAGGCGGCCGCACCGAGGACGCCGAGGACGGTGCCCGCCAGCAGGAGCGTTCGATGCCGGCGGGCGATGTGCCACACGTTCACCGTGCGGGCTTGACGTAGGTGGATATGAACATCGGCGCCCGCTCGCTGTAGGGCGCGTCGTCCCATGAGGCGCCCCGGTGTTCGGGCTCCAGTCCGGCGGTCCGGGCGTAGACGTCGACCTCGTCCGGCGTGGTGAGGCGGGACATCTCAGAGCCCACCTTGGTGGTGCCGTCGGACTCGTACCAGATGTGGGAGCAGTGCCACAGATCACCTTCGGGCAGCAAGGTGGAATGCGTCTGGAGACCGGTGCCCGGCTCCGGGTAGGGGGCGAAGTAGGTGTCCCGGCTGCGTCCTTCGTGGAGCGCGAGGATCGCGGACTTGTTGTGTGTCTCGATGACGAGCCTGCCGCCCGGGATCAGGAGGTCGGCGGCCCGGAGGATGGCCTGCTGCTGCTCTTCCGCGGTGAGCAGCATGGACAGGGTGCCGCACACGCAGTACACGAGGCCGAACCGCCGGTCGGCGGTGAAGGTGCGGATGTCGCCGTGCACCGGCTCCACGCGGTCGCCCGCTTCGGGGTCGGCGCGCAGCGCGGCCAGCATCTCCGCGGACGAGTCCACACCGGTGAGAGGGCCGACGTGAGCGGCCAGGGGGATGGCGATGCGGCCGGTGCCGACGCCGAACTCGAGGGTGCCGGCCGACGGGTCGGGGTGGAGCGAGGCTATCTTCTTCGCGGTCTCGGCCGCGGACGCGCCCTTCGGGAAGAGCCGGTCGTACCAGCCGTCGAACTGGCGGCCGTAGCCGATGTCGTCGATGTCGTTCACTGGCGCTTCTTCTTCCTGTTCATTTCCAGGCCGAGGGCCAGGACCAGAGCGATTCCGACGCCCATGGCAGCCGGGTAGTTGATGACGTCGGCGACGAGCAGGTACACCAGGACGGCGACGGCGACGAGGACACAGACGGCTACCAGCACCTTGTTCATCGGTGCGCTCCCTCCCTTCCGACGGCGGCCTCGACGGGCGCGGCCGCTTCGGGGTCCAGCGGTGTGTAGGGCGACACGAAGACCACCTCGGGGTTTTCGCTCTTGTCGTACCCGGTGGCGCGAGCCAGGGCGAATTGGAAGCCCTTGATGTCCCGCGCGTCCTCCTGCTCGTGGATCGTGGCCCGCAGGTACGCGGTCAGTGTGCGGTAGCCGGCCGTACGCAGGATGACGGGGAAGCCCTTGTCGATGACGTGCAGGATCTCGGTGCAGATATCGAAGATCGCCTTCTCCGGGCGCCGCGTGGGGAACCACACGAGTTGCCGCACCTTCCGGCCGGCGATGACGTCCACGCCTTTCCACAGCGAAGGCTCGTCGTTCGTACCGAGGGTGCGATAGAGGAGGTGGTAGTCGTGCACGGCCGGCGTGGGGGCGAAGAAGCGCCAGTTCGGGAGCACCGAGAAGGTGTCCTTCAGCGTGAGCCGGTTGAACATCCGGTTCGGGTGCTGGACGGCGACGGTGCCGACCAGCATGGCGGCTCCCGCGATGCGCCACGCGGCGCCCGGCCCCGAGAACATGGCGGCGGGAATCCGGCTTGGCATCCGTGTCACTGGACCGCTCCTTCGCGTGCGTTCTCCTTCGGCTCATCGGTCAGGGTCGCGTCGAAGAACCCGACGACGCGCTCCGCCACTTGGTGGGCGAAGCGGCTGTGGGTCAGCAGGGTGTCGTGGTCCGATCCCTCGATCACCACCGTCTCCGCCCGGTGTTCCCCGCCCCGGTGGGCGGCGGCCAGCTCGTTGTGCATCAGCAATTGGTCCGGGTCCCGGTCGACGGTCTGCTGCGCCGACACCACCAGAGCGTGCGCCCCTACCTTCTCCAGCTCACCGCTGAAGGCGCGGAATTCGGCATGCACGGCATCCCATTCCCGGAGCCCCGCCGCCCACATCCGTACGTCCGCGCACTGGGCGAAGGCCCGCGTGCGATAGGCGGTCGGAAGCGCGTCCACCCACGTGGGGCGGGCCATGAGGATCCCGGTACCGGCCCGCAGGAACCACACCATGTGGACGAGGGACTCGCGCAGCCGCTCGGCGGTGTTGCTCTGCTGCTGTGACCGGTTCAGCTCATCGGGGTGGGAGGAGTCGAGATAGACGACGCCGTGTACGCGGTCCCCGAGCCGGAGCGCGGCCCGGCGGGCGATCTCGCCGCCGAGCGAATGCCCGACGAGGATCACCTTCCGGCTCTCCGCGACGGCACCGCGGACGAGGTCGACGAGGTCCTCGACGGACTCCGAGAGCCGGTAGGGCGAGGCCGACTTGTAGCGGCTTCCCGCGTATCCGGCACGGGCGTATGTGATGACGCCGTAGCCGGTCTCCTTGGCCAGCTGCTCCGTCACCCAGGAGTAGTGCTCGGACGTCGCGATCATGCCCGCCGCGAACACCATCACCGGCTTGTCGCCGTCACCGTGGGACTGGACCTCGTACTGGAGCTCGTTGCCCTGCCGGGTGGTCAGGAAGTCGGATGTGTGCCACCCCTCGAGCGTGCGCAGGCGTCGCTGGGCGGCGACCAGTCCCGCCACCGCCACCGCACCGCCCATCAGGGCAGCGGCGACCGGCAGCACACGGTCGTCGCGCCCCTTGACCGCCTGGTGCCTCCTGGGAGCGGAGGTGTAGGCCACCATCGGATGCATGGCCACGAAGGAGGTCACGAAGCGTCCCAGGCCCATGAAGTACCCGTTGGCGAGGTGAAAGGCGGCGGCGCTGCCGATCACGGGGCGGGCCAGGCGTCCGCCGGCCACGTAGGCGAGCGGGAACAGGCACTCCAGCGCCAGCACGCCGTGCGTCAGGAGGCGTGCGGCCCGCGGGTGGTTCTGGGTCCACTGGAACATGGGCTCATGGCCGTAGGTCTTGGTACGCATGATTCCGCCCAGGGCGGAGGCGTCCCGCCACGGCTTGCCGAGCAGCTTCACCCAGCCGGAGATCACGTAGGACAGGTTGGCTTGCAGTGCCACGTACCAGATGAGGGCGTCCTTGGCCTCCGGCGACTTCACCAGGCGAGCGGCTCCGGTGGCGGTCTGCACCAGGATGGCCACCTGGTCGGAGCCGTCGGTGCCGTAGCGGTGCCGGGGATAGAGCATCGCGGAGGTCGTGCCGAGGAAGAGGCTGCCGGCGCCGCGCCGGCGGGACGAACCCGGAAGCAGCATCCCGGCGCTGACGGCCGCGCGGGCGACGTGCAGGGCGACCGTGGTTCTGGGCCCGCTGACGACGTCGAGCATCTTTCGGACCAGCGGAGTGGAGACGGCTTGTACGTCCTTGACGATGGCCCAGTCGTTCAATCCCCCCTGCCGCATTTCCTTGCTTTGTGAGAGGTATTCGAGCGATGAGGTCAGTGTGGTGACCGCGGCTATCCGCTCGGACAGGGCCACAGCGCCGTCCCGGGACACCGGGACAGGACCGAACACCGCAGAGGCGATCCTTTTTGCGAATCTCACAGGGTTCCCTTCATAACCGCCCTGTAGGACGACTCCCGTAGAGTGGATAAGGGTCTGCCGGGCCAGAACGCATCTCTGGCCCGGCAGACATGTAAGCGGCGGACACCAAGCCCCTGCGTGTTCGTGTTACGGGGCGAGGCCGGCTATCAGCCGCGGCCCGCTTCGAACGCGCCGACGACGGCGGAAGAGACCGCTACGCCGCCCAGGAACGCCGCCGGAGTGGCCAGAACCGGAGTGGCGTCGGGGAAGACCGTGCCCTCGTTGGGAATCTGCAGCTCGTTGAGCGCGTCGATGATGTCGTTCATGTGTTGCCTCCCTTCGGATGAATCGGTCGATCGGTGATCGACGATGTGGTGAGTGAGGTCAGCCGATGGCCCGGCCGAGCGCGTAGGCGCCGCCGACCAGGGTCGCGCCACCGACGGCCGCACCGACGACCTTGGCGCCGCCGAGCGCCGCGAGAGCGGCGGCGGGGGTGGCGAGGACCGGGGACTGCTCGGTGGCGGACCGGCCGTCCTCGAGCCGGCCGAGGTCCAGCTTCTCGTTGACGTACGAAACGATCTCCGTCATGGGACGTTCCCATCTCTAGATATGTCCGACCCCCACGGAAGCGTGGGAGTCCGTCGGCCACCGATACCGGCGCCGAAGTCTTGGGCATCGCAGTGCAATTGACGGGGTATCGGCTTCGGCTGTTGGGGCGATCACCGCGCCGACAGGCCGGATACAAGCATCAACGCCAACCCCGTCCGTATGACGCAGATCACATCGCTACTAGGGAATGAGGTAGTCCATTTACTGACATGCGTCACGGTCGCCCATGACGTCTGTCACACGAAGGCATGACAGTTCTCACCTGTTCAACTGCAGTTCGTGAGCGACGATTTGAGGCATGGACACCAGCGCCACACGGAATGTGATAGAGGTCACAGACCTCTGGAGGCGGTACGGACCCTCCGGTGCACAGGGCTTCGCGGCCGTACGCGGCGTCGAGTTCACCGTCGCGCGGGGCGAGATCTTCGCCCTCCTCGGAACCAACGGTGCGGGCAAGACCTCCACCGTCGAACTCCTCGAAGGCCTCGCCCGCCCGACCGGCGGCACCATTCGCCTGTTCGGGACGCACGACCCCTTTCGGGACCGCAAACACACCCGCCCGCGCACCGGCGTCATGCTTCAACACGGGGGGTTCCTCACCGACCTCTCGGCCGAGGAGTCCGTCCGCATGTGGGCGAGCGTCACCACCGCCCCCCGCCCCGTCGCGGAAGCCCTCGACATGGTCGGTCTGTCCCTTCGCAAGGACGTGGCGGTCAAGAACCTCTCAGGCGGCGAGAAACGGCGCCTGGACCTCGCCATGGCCACCCTGGGCCGGCCCGACCTGCTGTTCCTGGACGAGCCGACCACCGGCATGGACCCCGAAGGCCGCCACGACACCTGGCAGATCATCAAGCAGCTCAACGACGACGGCGCCACCATCGTGCTGACCACGCACTACTTGGAGGAGGCCGAACAACTCGCCGACCATTTGGCGATCATGCACCAGGGGGAGATCGCGGCAGCCGGAACGGTGGCCGACATCGTCACCGCGCACCCTTCCACCCTCACCTTCCGCCTGCCGCCCGGCTTCGGCCCGGAGGACCTTCCCGCACCGACGGATCTCCGGGCCACGGTGACCACCGGCAAGGAAGGGCGCACTCATCTGTCCACCCAGGACCTTCAGCACACCACGACGGAAGTCCTGATCTGGGCACGCCACAAGGGCATCGATCTGGGTGAACTCGACGCCAGCTCGGCGTCCTTGGAAGAAGCGTTCTTACGCATCGCCAGGACCGGCACGAAGGACACCGCATGAGCACCGCCGTCGCCCATCTCGCCGCGCTCGGCCGGGTCGAACTCGCTCTCTTCGCCCGCAGCAAGACCAACCTGGTCAACGTGCTGGTCATCCCCGTGATGATCATCCTCGGCACGTCGACGTTCATGGACCGGTACGACCTCGCCGGTGCCGGACTGGGCATGGGCCAGGTGATGATCGCCACCTCCGCCGGCATCATCCTCGTGATGGCCGTCTACGCCCCCCTCATGGGCGTCTACGTCATCCGCCGCGAGGATCATCTCCTCAAGCGGCTGCGCACCGGCGAGGTCACCGACATCGTCATCCTCTCCAGTGCCGCCGCCCCCATGGCCCTGGCGGCCTTGGTCCAGTTCGCCGTGATCGCCACGGCCATCTCGGTCGTCGCCGACACGGGAGCACCGGCGGCACCGCATCTGGCGGTCCTGGGCATCGTTCTCGGGACCGTCCTGACGACCGCCGCGGCCGCGCTCAGCACGGCCCTCGCCCGCACCGCCGAGAGCGCACAAGGCGTGAGTACCGTCGGCTTTCTCGTTCTCCTGCTGACTTCTGGCACCCTCATTCCCATGGACGTCCTGCCGGGCATCGTCGGCGACATCCTCCGATTCTTCCCGCTCAGCCCGGCGATCGGTCTGGTCCAGGCCGGATGGACCGGAGAGGGGGCGGGGTTGGCCGACTCGGTGGTCGGCGTCGTGACCCTGCTCGTCTGGACCGCCCTGGCTGCCTGGGGGGTGCGGCGCTGGTTCCGCTGGGAACCCAGAGGTTGATCGAATAGCCGGGGGGAAGGGAGGCGGGATGGAGATCTCGCAGCACCGCAACAATGTGAAGCAAGCCACGGTCTACACCCAATGGATGCTCTGCTCCATGCCCTGGCTCTTCCTCGCTTCCCTGCTGTGGCCGCTCGTGGCCGATCTGCGCACCGGCCATGCGCCCGTCGCGGCGGCACTGGCGGCAGCGGCGCTCACGGCCCTCCAGGGAATCGGTGCCTCCGCCGCCGTCGCCTACGTCATCGGACGCCAGACCCAGCCGAAACCACTGATCAGCGGTATCGCCGCCCTTACGGCGCTCGAACTCGCGCTGGTGCCGTACCTGTACGACATGGGATGGCTGACCAAGGCGCATCCGATCGCCACCGGATCACTCGTGGTCGCGCTGCCGCTGGCCTTCTCCTTGTCCGCCACAGCCAATCTGCGCCTCTACGGTGCGGTGGCGCTCACCGAGACCGCCGCCGCCGCTTGCGTCACCCTCTACCTCGATCCTCGGACGACGCTCCCCACCCTGGCCATCACACTGGCGGGCTGGGGCGTCGTCGGTGTGCTGATGCGGTCGTCGGTGTGGTTCCTGTCCGTCCTGTGGCAGCTGAACGCGGCGCGCGAGTCACAAGCCCGCCTCGTCCTCGCCGAAGAACGTCTCCGCTTCGCCCGGGACCTGCATGACGTGATCGGCCGGAATCTGTCGGTCATCGCCCTCAAGGGTGAACTGGCCGCCCGGCTGACGGAGGACCCCAAGGCCGAAGCGGAGATGGTGGAGATCCAGCGGCTGGCACGCGAAATGCACAAGGAGATCAGAGACGTCGTCCGGAACTACCGGACCGCCGACCTCACGGCCGAACTCGCCGGTGCCCGCGCCGTCCTGGAAGCGGCCGGAGCCGACTGCCACATTCACCAAACCGTCCCGACGGACGAGATCGAGGAGAGCACCCGGATTCTGCTGGGCTGGGTCGTCAGAGAAGCCGTCACCAACGTGCTGCGTCATTCCCGAGCCGGCCAGTGCACCATCACCGTGACCCGCTCCGATACCGAAGGAACGCGATTACAAGTGACCAACGACGGTACGCGGCCGGACAACAGCCCCGGCAGCGGGACCGGCCTGGACGGGCTGGTCCAGCGACTCGCCCCGCTCGGCGGCACCCTCCACCACGGCCCCGGTCCGAAGAACACCTATCACCTCATCGCCCGTATACCGAATGAGGCAGCGCGATGATCCGTGTCCTCCTCGCCGACGACGAGCACCTCATCCGCGGCGCCCTGGCCGCCCTGCTGGCCTTCGAACTCGACCTCGAGGTGGTCGCCGAGGCGTCGACCGGCCCCGAGGCCCTGGCCATGGCCCGCCATCATCAGCCCGATGTGGCCGTTCTGGACCTCCAGATGCCGGGCAAGGACGGCATCACCGTCGCGGAGGACCTCGGCCGCGTGCTTCCCGCCTGCCGGGCCCTGATCGTCACCAGCCACGGTCTGCCCGGTCATCTCAAGCGTGCGCTCACCTCCGGAGTGCAGGGGTTCGTGTCCAAGACCGTGTCGGCCCAGGAGCTCGCCTCGATCATCCGCAACGTCCACAACGGAAACCGGTACATCGACCCCGCCCTGGCCGCCGACGCCATCGGCGCCGGTGACTCCCCCCTCACCTCCCGGGAGACAGACCTCCTCACCCTGGCCGCCGACGGCGCGCCGATCGAGGAGATCGCCGAGCGGGCCGCGCTGGCGCAGGGCACCGTCCGCAACTACTTGTCCGCGGTCACGACCAAACTCGGCGTCGAGAACCGGCATGCCGCCGCGCACCTCGCCCGCCAACGTGGCTGGATCTGACGTGCTGAAAGGAACACCGATGGAAACCACCCTGGGTGAGCAGCTCCTCCTGCTGTCGCTGGATGACGAGTGGGGCTACGGGCGGGAGCCGGGTAGGACCGCGTGGGCGATCGCCGCCGCCTCGCTGGTGGAGCTGGCGCTGGCCGACCGGATCGAGGTCACCGGTGAGGTGGTCTCCGTCCGCGACCCGGCGCCGCTCGGTGTGCCGTGCCTCGACGCCCAACTCGCCGAGATCGTCGCGTCGGACAAGCCCGGCACGGTCAAGCACTGGATGCAGCACCTGAAGAAGGCCGCGGTGGCCGGAGCGAGCCAGGGCCTGCGGGAGAAGGGGCTGGTCCGGGAGGAGACCAAGAAGGTGCTGGGGCTCTTCCCCGTCCGCCGCTACCCGGAGGCCGACGGTTCCGTGGAGGTCGCGCTGCGCCGGCGGCTGACGGCGGTCGTTCTCCACGGAGCGGACCCCGACGAGCGTACGGCGAGCCTGGTGGCCCTGGTCCACGGCGCGAAGCTGCACCGGCTGGCCTTCCCCGACGCCGACGCGCGCGCCGTCGAGGCGGGTACGGCGGCTGTGGCACGCGGACAGTGGGCGGCACCGGCCGTGCGCCGGGTCGTCGACGCGGCGCAGAACCTGCTGACCGTCATCGTCACCACCACGGCCGCGGGGGCAGTCATCTCCGAGAGCTGAGGCGGGGCCCGTCCGGCGGATCATGGAGGCGCACCACCGCTGCGCGGCGGTGTCCTCAATCGCCGGACGGGCTGGTGGTAACTGGGCTCAGCCAAACCAGCCCGTCCGGCGCTTGAGGACACAGCACAGCAGCCCGTCCGGCGCTTGAGGACACAGCACAGCAGCCCGCCCTAGGGCACCCAGCGGACCTCGTAGGCCTTCAGGTCAAGGAGGCGGCCGTCCACTCGGGCCGAGACAGGCTGATTCCGGGTGTTGACAACCAGCAGCGTCTCGTCCGTGGCGAGTGCGCGGACGCCGGAGGCGCCCCCGGTGTCGACCTCGCGGAACTCGGAACCGGGCGGGAACTCCTTGGCGAACCGGGTGAGCAGGTCCATCATCGGCAGTTCCTTCCCCCCGTCGGCCAGTTCCGTGCTGCGCCACAGACAGCCGGGGCAATACGCGCTCTGCTCCTGCGGGTTCCAGTAGAAGGCCGCGGCGGCGCCCGAGCCGGCCAGTTGCGTCATCGCGGTGGCCTGGACGGCGAGGCGGTGCTGTTCGGTCCATCCCCTTCGGTCGTCATTGCCGTCGGCGGGCTCCACGTACCACTCGGCCCACCAGACCGGCAGCCCGGTGGTCTTTCTGAGCCAGTTCGTGACGTCGGCGAACTTGGTCGTGGCGCCGAATTCGTCGGGGTGGAACTGCTCGGTCTCCCGGGTGTAGCTGGAGCCGTCGACGACGACGAAGTCGGCGCCCGTCTTGTGCTTGTTCCAGTAGGTGACGGCGTCGAGGGACCGCTGGTCGACGACTCCCCAGGGGCCGCGCAGCGAGGACGCGTTGGCCTTGGAGCCGGGGGCCTCGCTGTCCATGACGACATAGGGGCCACCGACGAGGTTGTTCTTGTTCTGCTTCTTCAGCTCGGCGCGGACGAGGTTGTACAGCTCGGTATAGCCCTCGTAGTCCCAGCGGTTCTTGGATTCGTCGAAGAAACCCTTGAGTTCGTTCCAGACGATGAAATGACGTATATCCGGATAACGCTTGGCCACCACTCCGGCGAGCTTCGCGAAGTCCTTGTAGTACTTCGGGTCGGGAGCGGTCTCCAACGATTTCTGGGACCAGTCCGTCCGCTGTCCGCCGCCCTTCATCCAGTCGGGGGCGCAGCACAGCGTGAGCACCGGCGTCCCGGCTGATCTTCGCATCAGCGCGACACGCCGGTCCAGGTCGGCGAAGTTGTACACGCCCGGCTTGGGCTCGGGGTTGTCCACCCCCCAGCCCATGATGTGCTGGTTCTGCGACACGGGGTCGGAGGCGAGGAGCTTTCCGGCGGCCTCGCGGGCGCCGGCGTCGCCGCGGTCGGCGCTGTACTGCGTGTGCGTGAACCCCCAGCCGACGGCCGTGCCCCGGTGGGTCTCCATCTCACCGCCGCGCGGCTGGAGGACGCCGCCGCACATGGCCACCAGCAGCGCGAGGACGGGCAGGGTGAGACCGAGCAGCGCGGCGACTCCCCACCGCCCCGCCCGGGACAATCCGCGGCTCGTCTGATGACGTCCCATCACCGGCCAGAGTATCGGCGCGGGAATCGGTGTGCGGCGGTTTACCGGGTAACGACGGCGGAAGCCGGGAAAACCATGGTGCGCCCGGGCGTTCCGTGCCGGATCATGGGCGGCATGTGTGCCGACCGCCCCGCTGCCAGGAGGCAGGCCCCGCCCGCCGAACCGGACACCACTCCCACGGAGAAGTCCCTGCCCATCCGCTTGAACGTGGATGACAGCGACTCGCCGTCCGATGTCATCGATGCCCTCTTCCTCGGCCGGTTCGCCACCGGCGAGCAGCCGTACGCGCACAGCCACTCGGTGGACCGCGTCCGGACCGGGGTGACGCTCCTGCCACCGTCCGCCCGTGTGGTGCGTGCCGCGCGGGACGACGACCGCAGCGCGACCCTGGCGGAGGGGGACGGCTGGACGCTGCTGATCTCCCGCTGGAGCCGGGGCGCGGACGTGTCGGTGACGGCCGCCACCGACGAGCTGGCCAAGAAGGTGCTGGACCAGGCGGTTTCGGGCGCGGAGGACGAGCCCGAGCCGCAGCCGGAGCACGTGACCATGGGCTTTTGGTACGTCTCCCCCCGGCGCGGCCCGCACCGCACCACCCGGCAGATCGCCGCCGGCACGTGGGAGGAGGTGCGTGCGAACTACACCGCGCCGGTGGCGGACGCCATGGACCGGCTGATGAAGCTCACCCCGGACGACATCGCCGGCCGGCTGCTGCTCCTGCACGGCCCGCCGGGCACGGGCAAGACCTCCGCGCTGCGCACCCTGGCCCGCTCGTGGCGGGACTGGTGCCAGGTGGACTGCGTGCTCGACCCCGAGCGGCTGTTCAACGACGTCGGTTATCTGATGGACATCGCGATCGGTGAGGACGACGGGACGGCGAAGGGCCGCTGGCGGCTGCTGCTCCTGGAGGACTGCGACGAGCTGATCCGGGGCGAGGCCAAGCACACCGCCGGGCAGGCGCTGTCGCGGCTGCTGAACCTCACGGACGGGCTCCTCGGCCAGGGCCGCAACGTGCTCGTCGGGGTGACCACCAACGAGGACCTGGAGCGGCTGCATCCCGCCGTCGTCCGTCCCGGCCGGTGTCTCGCCCGGATCGAGGTGGGCTCGCTGACCCGACCGGAGGCGGTGAACTGGCTCGGCAGGGAGGAGGGCATCGGCCGGGAGGGGGCGACCCTCGCGGAGCTGTTCGCGCTGCGCCGCGGCAGCGGACCCGCGTCGGTGCCGGCGCAGCACGACGGCGCGGACGCGGGACTCTATCTGTAGGACAAGGGCAGCGGGCCGGGTCCCACGGGCGGCGACCGTGGGCCGGCCCGGGGCCACCGACGACAGCCACTCACCCGACAGGGGATCACCGATGTCCGTTCGTGACCGCCGTACCCACGCCACCGCTCTCGGCATCCTGGCCGTGACCACCGCCCTGACCGCGATACCGCTCGGCACCGCCCACGCCGAGGGCGTACGGGCCGCGTCCCCGGGGCCGGCCTTTCTCCGCGCCTCCGAGCTGCCCCCGCACCCGGGTGGCTGGACCGCGCACCCCGTCACCCGGGGGCTGCCCGAGTCCGGCGTGCCCTGTGTCGAGGAGAAGGTGCTCGGCGCGGCGGGCGCCGCGCACCGCCGGTTCACCACCGACCTGGAGACGGGTGCCGTCCAGGTCGTCGTCACCACCGACGGCCCCGGGCGGGCCGCCGCGCTGGCCACCGCGGTGGAAAAGTCCGTCCGGGGCTGCGCCGGGCGCATCGTGCGCGAGTCGCCGGGGGCGAAGGCCGAGGGCCGCGACTTCGGTGTGCTGAACACCGAGGACGGCGCGCGGGTCCTCGGGGTGCATGCGGCCCGCCCCGAGGGGGCGCTGGACATCGGTCTGTACGGGGTGGGCCGGGACGGCGCGACCGTCACCGTGGTCGCGTGGGGGCGGATGGGCCGCTGGGCCGACGCCCCGGTGGCCGCCTTCAGAACGACGACGGCCACGGCGGTCGGCAAGCTCTACCGCTGATCCCCGCCGTCCTGGGCGGAGTCGTACGCGGCGCGCAGCGCGTCCTCGACGGCGGCGAGCGCGGCCGCCCGGTCCAGGCCCAGCCGGTGGGCGCGCTGGGCGAAGGCCTGGGCGGCCGCGGCCGCCTCCCGGTCGGCGGCGTCGCCGGGGGCCGCGATGAAGGTGCCGTTGCGGCCCCGGGTCTCGATCACCCCGTCCGCTTCGAGGGCGCGGTAGGCCTTGGCCACGGTGTTGGCGGCCAGGCCCAGTTCCTCGGCGAAGCCCCGTACGGTGGGGAGTTTGTAGCCCACGGGCAGCGCGCCGGAGCGGGCCCGGTCGGCGATGCGGGCGCGGATCTGCTCGTAGGGCGGTTCGGCCGCGTCCGGGTCGACGGTCAGGTGCAAGGCCACGGTGGGACTCCTGGCTGGGCGGGGTGGTGTCACCCATTGTGCGCCTCCAAGGCCCCACCGTGCCCGTTCCTCGGGCAATGCCCGGCGGCGCGCTACACCTCCAGGGCCGTGTCGTGGGTGCGCAGCCAGGAGTTGATGCCGAGGATGAGTTCCGTACCGGTCCGGAAGGACTCGCCCGCGTCGTCGGCGAGCGCCTGCGCGACGGCCGCGGTGTCGAGCAGCGGACGCACGGGCGCGTCCGGGTCGGCGGTGACCCGCTTCAGCTCGGTGCGCAGGGCGGTGGCGTAGCGCGGGTCCTGGGTGCTCGGGTAGGGGCTCTTCACCCGGTCGGCGACGATGTCGGGGAGCGTGTCGCGGGTGGCGGCGCGCAGCAGCGACTTCTCCCGGCCGTCGAAGGTCTTCATCGCCCAGGGGGTGTTGAAGACGTACTCGACCAGGCGGTGGTCGCAGAACGGCACCCGGACCTCGAGGCCGACGGCCATGCTGGCGCGGTCCTTGCGGTCGAGGAGGAGGTTCACGAACCGGGTGAGGTGCAGGTACGAGATCTCGCGCATGCGC
Organism: Streptomyces sp. NPDC042259; assembly: GCF_055582085.1. Taxonomy (NCBI): domain Bacteria; kingdom Bacillati; phylum Actinomycetota; class Actinomycetes; order Kitasatosporales; family Streptomycetaceae; genus Streptomyces; species Streptomyces sp. NPDC042259. The sequence goes on from NZ_JBVJDW010000002.1 coordinate 1,050,272, forward strand.
CTCTCGTGGCCGCTCTCGCCGGCCAGCCGGGGGACCTCGGCGAGGGCTTCGTGGTAGCGCGCGTCCCGGTAGGCGTCCACGTCGAGCTTGCCGAGGAAGCCGGCGTCGAGGAGGGCGACGCGGCCGCCGCTGCGCGGGCCGGAGAAGCTGTCGGCGATGCCGGCCGCGATCCAGGGGAAGGTGTCGGTCGCCACGACCTTGGGGTCGTGGAACCAGTGGTAGCCGCCGAAGAGTTCGTCGGCGGACTCGCCGGAGAGGGCGACGGTGGACTGTTCGCGGATGGCCTTGAACAGCAGGTAGAGCGAGGTGTCGCCGTCGCCGAAGGCCAGCGGCAGATCGCGGGCGGACTGGATGGCCGCGCGGTGGGCCGGGTCCATCAGGGCGGCGGTGTCGAGAATGATGTCGGAATGGTCGGAGCCGACGTGTGCGGCGAGGGCGTGGGCGTAGGGGCCGTCGGGGGTGGGCCGCATCGCGTCGGGGACGAAGTTCTCGGTGTGACCGGCGAAGTCGACGGAGAAGGAGCGCACCGGCCCGCGGCCGGCGTCGGCCAGGCCCTTGGCCGCGAGCGCGGTGATGGCGGAGGAGTCGAGCCCGCCGGAGAGCAGGGTGCACAGCGGGACGTCGGCGATGAGCTGGCGGGCCACGATGTCGTCGAGCAGCTCGCGTATGTGGTGAATGGTGGTGTCGAGGTCGTCGGTGTGCTCGCGTGCCTCCAGTGCCCAGTAGCGGCGCACGGTGAGGCCGTCGCGGCTGATGCGCGCGAGGTGTCCGGGGCGCAGTTCGTACATGCCCTTGTAAACGGCGTGGCCGGGGGTCTTGGTGTTCGCCAGCAGCTCGGCGAGGCCCTCGGCGTCCACGGCCGGGCGCACGGTGGGGTGGGCGAGGATGCCCTTGGCCTCCGAGGCGAAGAGCACGCCGTCGGGGGTGGGGTGGTAGTAGAGCGGCTTGATGCCCATGCGGTCGCGGACCAGGAGGAGTTCCTCGGTGCGCGGGTCCCAGATCGCGAAGGCGTACATGCCGTTGAGCCGCTCGGCGAACGCCTCGCCCCACTCGAGGTAGGCGTGCAGGACGACCTCGGTGTCGCTGGAGGTGCGGAAGGCGTGGCCGAGGGCTTCGAGTTCGGCCCGCAGCTCACGGTAGTTGTAGACCTCGCCGCTGTAGGTGGTGGCGAGGAGGGTGCGGCCGTCGTGCTCGACGAGCATCGGCTGCTTGCCGCCCTCGATGTCGATGATGGCGAGCCGGCGGTGGCCCAAGGCGGCGTGGGTGTCCAGCCAGACGCCTCCGGCGTCGGGGCCGCGGCACACCATGGTCTCGGTCATCGCGTCGAGCGTGTGGCGCGTGGTGGGGGTGTTGAGGTCTTGGTCGTAGGAGATCCATCCGGTGATCCCGCACATGGTCGCGGTCTCCTTCTCGGTAGGCCGCCCGGGTGCCCGGGTCGGCTGTGCCCTCGTCGATCACGGTCCGCGACGGTTCACGGGCGGATCGCGATGATCACCGTACGCCCCATCTAGATGCATGCACCATCTAAGATCGTTTGGGACCCCCCGGAACCAGCCAGTCCCGTTCTGCTCGGTTCCCGAAGTCCCCCGGGCGGGCCCGCACTTCATGGTCACGACTTACGGGCGAGCACCCCGGGAGCGGTGGGCGCGCCGGTCAAACCGCCGCTCAGGCCGCTGTTCCGGCGCGGAGGGCCGTCGCGTCGCCGGCGTCTCGCGGGGCGCGGTTTCGCCTTCGGCCGCCCCGGGCCCCACGGTAGGCCCGGGGTGGTCCGTCATCACCGCTGCGGCCCTGCCCGGGCGTTCCGCGCCTCCGGCGCCCGGTCCGCGCGGGCGTTCCGGTGCCGCGACCTGGCCGAAACCGGCGGGCGCGCGGGGGTCCGCCGGGCCCGGAGGGAACCCGTCCGCCTCTTGCGGCACCGGTCCGCGCCCGCCGGGGCGCATGAGGCCCATGTCGCCCGCCGACTCCCCCACGCCCGGTCCCACCTGGGGTTTTAGAGGGGCTTCGAAAAGGTGGACCTTCCCCGGCGCACCTGGCACGTTGGGACTTGCCGCTGGGCCGGGTCGGGGGGCCGGTCCACGGCACCGGACCGAGCGCGGACCGGGCGGCCCGGGTCTTGCCCGGGGCGCGACCCGCCCCCGGCGCGCAGGGGACGCCGGGGGCGGCCAAGGGACCGGCCGGGCGGCGGCGGGCACGCCGTCCGACCGAGGGGCCGAGGGGGTGCAGCGCCGGACGCCGTCATGGACCGCGTACGTCCGCAAGTTTTACGGAACGTCACATTTCGTCAACTCAAAGCAACCCTTTGGGCGCGCCGTGCGTCCCACCCAGCAAGGGGGGACACACGGACACGCCTGGCAACCGCGGCCACCACCGTGGGAGCGCGAGGCATCCCGAGCCACGAGGGACGCCGCCATGACGTTGCGCATCCACTTCACCAGCGAGGACCTGACCCGCATCACGATCGCCCAGCACCCGGATCCGCTGTGGGAAGTGCTCCTGAGCCTGCACATGCTGCAGAGCACCGACGCCGCCCCGGTGTTCGCCCGCTGGCGTCGCCGGGTCCGCGCCGACGTGGGTGCGGTCGACCGGCGGCTGCTGGACCTCGCGCCCCCTTACGGCTACTCCCCCGACTTCCTCACCCCCGCCGCCTCCGCCGACGGCCTGGAGAGCGGCATCGACGCGCTGCGCTCGACCCCCCGCGTCCGGCTGCGCAAGGACCTGACGGAGCTGTCGGCCACCCGGCCGCCCGCCCGCTGGACCCGGTCGCTCGGGGACGGCGACCGGGAGACGCTCGACGGCCTGGCCGAGGCGGTGCGCGACTACCACCGGGCGGCGCTGCTGCCGCACTGGGCGCATATCCGGGGCCGGCTGGGCGCCGACTGCTCGGTGCGCACTCGTGCCCTGCTCACCGGCGGCAGCGCGCACCTGCTGCCCACGCTGCACCCGTCGCTGTGCTGGAGCCCGCCGGTGCTGGAGCTGCGCGGCCCGCACGTGCGGGGCGATCTCCATCTCGACGGGCGGGGTCTGCGGCTCGTGCCCTCGTTCTTCTGCTGGCCCACGCCGACGCTGCTGCGTGACCGGGGGCTCGCGCCCGTACTCGTCTACCCCATCGCCCACGATCTGCGCTGGCTCGGCGAGCGGGAGCCCCGGCCGGCCGCGGGGCGGGCGCTGGCGGCCCTGCTGGGGATGCGCAGGGCCGCCGTGCTGGAGGCCGTCGCGGGCGGCCCGGGCTGTACGACCGGTGAGGTCGCCCGCCAGGTGGGCATCTCGCCCGCCACCGTCAGCCATCACACCTCGGTGCTGCGCCAGGCGGGGCTGATCGGCACCCGGCGGGTCGGCGAGACCGTCCTGCACACCGCCACCGGGCTGGGCGTGGGTCTCCTCAACGGCGCGTCCCACCTGGCCGTCGGGCAGCCCACCGGCCTGGTCTGAACGCCCGCCCGAGCCGCCCCCGGGGGCACCCCGAGCCCCCGGGCTCTCAGGTGAGAAAGTGGAAGGCCGGCGCGGGGTGCATCAGGAAGTCGTGGTGCGAGATGTTCCAGGCGTACGCGCCGGCCATGGCGAACGCCACCCGGTCCCCCACCCGCAGCTCGGCCACCGGAACGCGGCGCGCCAGGGTGTCCTTGGGGGTGCACAGCTGGCCGACGAGGGTCACCGGTTCGTCCAGGGCCGCCGGGCGCGGCCAGGATCGCTCCCAGGTGTCGACGGGCAGCACGGTGAAGGGCTGGTCGTGCTGCCTGGCGGCGGGGGTGCGCAAGTGGTGGGTGCCGCCGCGCAGGATCGCGAAGGCCTCGCCGTGGCTGTGCTTGAGGTCGAGGACCTCGGTGACGTACCAGCCGCAGTACGCGGTGAGCGCCCGGCCGGGTTCGATGCGCAGGGTCAGCTGGGGGTTGCGGGCGGCCAGGTCGCGCAGGCCCGCGCCGTAGGAGGCCCAGTCGAAGGGCACGGCCGGGCGGCCGTAGTCGACGGCCATGCCGCCACCGACGTTGAGTTCGGTGAGGGTGAGGCCGTGCCGGTCGGCCAGTTCACGCGCCCAGTCGGCGACCCGGGCCGCCACGGCGAGATGCGCGGCCGGGCCGAGTCCGCTGGCGAGATGGGCGTGGACGCCGCGCAGCCGTAGTGGTCCGCCGCGCAGCAGTGGCAGGCAGGCCTCGGCGCGGCGGGGGTCGAGGCCGAAGGGGCCGGGTCCGCCGCCCATCGCCAGGGCCGCTCCGCCCAGCTCGCCGTCCCCGGCCGGGAGGTTGACGCGCAGCAGCACGTCCACGGGGGCGTCGCCGGGCTGTTCGCCGGCGAGCCCGGCGAGCAGCCGCAGTTCGCTTTCGCTCTCCACGTGGAAGCGCCGGGTGCCCAGGCGGAGGGCGAGCCGTAGTTCGGCCTCGGTCTTGCCGGGGCCGCCGAAGGCGACCGGGAGGGCGGGCACGGCCTCGCGTACGTGGGCCAGCTCGCCGCCGGAGGAGACCTCGAACCCGGTGACGTGCGGGGCGAGGGCCCGGAGGATCTCGGGGGCGGGGTTGGCCTTGGCCGCGTAGTACAGCTCGACGCCGCCGGGCAGGGCGGCCCGTACCGTGCGCGCGTGCTCCTGCAGTGCGGCCAGATCGTAGAGGTAGGCGGGCAGTTCCTCGGCCGGCAGGGCGGCGGCGCGGGCCGCGACGCGGGGGGTGATCACGGGGTGGCACTCCAGGGTTCGGTGGTGCGGGTGGTGGCCGGGAACGCGGACAGCAGGTCCGGCACCAGGGGGGAGGCGATGCGGACGTAGCCGGCGTCGCGGTCGGCCTTGCGTTCCCAGCGGGTCAGCAGGTTGCTCTTGGCGGGCAGCGGTGCCCCGGCGATCAGGGCGCGCAGCGGTGGCGGGTCGCCGTGGGCGGCGGCGCGGCGGTCCAGCGTCGCGCGCACGGCGCGCCACAGCTCCGGCTCCAGGGGCGGGTGCCGGTCGGCGAGGGCGGCGAGCATGTCGGCGAGGTGGTTGACGAGCAGGCAGTACACGACCCGGTCCCAGCCGCGTTCCCGGTCGTACGTCAGGGGGCGGGCCACGTCGTCGGGGAGGGCGGCGAGGGCGGCGGCGTGCCGGTCGGGGAGCAGTTTGGTCCCTTCGAGGTCACGGAAGAGGATCTGCCGGGGGGTGCCGTCGGCGGCGACGCCGAGGACGACGTTCTGCAGGTGTGGTTCGAGGACGACGCCGTGGTCGAAGTAGGCGGCGAGCACGGGCGGGACGAGCAGGCCGAGGTAGGCGTTCCACCAGGCGAGTGCCTCCGCCGGGCCGGCCGTGGCCGGCAGCCGGGCGAGCCGGGCGCCGCCCGTGGGGTATTCGTCGGCGACGGCGGCGGCGAGCAGCCCGGTGACACCGGGGGCGAGCCGGGCGCCCAGCCCTTCGCGGACGATGACGCCGAAGCCTTCGGCCAGGTCGCGTCCGCCGAGGTCGAGGGTGCGGTAGGCGGGCTCGCGCAGCAGGTCGGTGCCGGGGAAGCGGGCGGCGAGGTCGGCGGCGACGGGTTCCAGCAGCCGGGTCAGGGCGACGGCGCCGGTCAGCTCGTACTCGGCGTTCTTGCGCAGGCAGTTGGTGATGCGGATGTTGAGGCTGAACTTGAGGAAGTCCCGGCCGTCGTAGAGGGTCCGCACCGAGGCGGTCGGGGCGAATTCCGCGCCGCGCGGGCCGAGGTCGAGGACGTCGCGGCGGGCGATGGCGGCGCGCAGGGCCCGGTCGTCGCGGAGCATCGCGTACTGCCAGGGGTGCACGGGCAGCAGCCGGTAGCCGTCGGGGACGGTGCCCTGCCGGTCGAGGGCGGCGAGGGCGCCGGGCGTCGCGGCCTCCTCGCGTACGTACTCCCGTCGCACGGCCAGGTGGCGCAGCCGGAACCGGGCGCGGGCCTCGGGGGCGTAGCGGTCCCAGTCGGCCGGGGAGCCGGTGCGGGCCTTGGGGGTGGGGTGGAAGCGGTGGCCGAAGAGCAGGGACTGCTCGGAGTCCAGGTAGGGGTCCGCGGCCGCCGTGCCGGGGGCCGCGGTCTCCCGGCGTGCCGCGCGCAGGGCGGCGCTCACGCCGGTGTGACTGGCGGCCACTTGGGCGAGGAACTCGTCGTTGCGGAGGCCGGTGCGCAGTCCCAGCTCGCGGTGGATGTACTCGGCGACGCTCTGCCAGGGCAGTTCGGCCCAGCCGTCGGACCGCCGGACGCTGACGGGGCCGGTGAAGCGGTGGGCGCCGATCAGGGAGGCGCGGCGCAGGGCGACGCGCAGCAGCACGTCGCAGCGGGGCAGCCGCAGCAGCAGGTGCCCGTCGGTGACGGCGGTCTGGTGCTCGGGGCCGGACACCTCGCGGAGCAGGCAGTTGAGCAGGGTGTGGGCGACGACGTGGTCGGCGTCCGCCCGGCCCGCGAGGGCGGTGGTCCGCGGGCGGTGCGGCGGCCGGGGTGTCCGGGGCGGGGAGGCGGGAAGGGACGCGGAGGACATGCGGCGGCTCCAGCGGGTACGGAGGGCGGTGGGGGTGCCGTCGGGGGCGGTCGGCGGCGGTCGGGTACCGGTGGTGCGGTGACGTCCGTGGAGTGAGTCTGCCCACCGGGAGGGGCGCGGCCACGAGTGTGCGCCGTGTCGTCATGCCTCCGGTCGGCGCAGGTAGTTGGGGCCTTCGGTGTAGTACTTGTTGATGTCGGCCGCGCCGGAGCGTTCCTTGGTGAGCAGGGTGCCGGCGGTGACCATGGCCTTGACCGGCAGCCGGTCGGCGTCGAGGACCCGGGCGCGCAGCACGGCCGCCGGGCCGGGGGCGAGCCGGTCCACGGCTTCGGTGAGCCGTGCGCGGAGCTGTCCGAGCAGGGGGGCGAGCCGGGTGCGTCCGGTGCGGGCCAGTTCGAAGGCGAGGGCGCCCGCGCACAGATGCACGGTGATCGTCGTGAAGACGTCCGCGACGGGGCCGTCGCCGCCGACGAGGATCCGCCGGTCGTCGAAGCCGAGGAGGTCGGCGGCACCGCCGCCGAGCCGTCCGACGAGCCGGACGGAGTGCACGCGCGGCCCGTCGTTGTCCTTGAGCAGCAGCCGCAGCCGGGGGCCCGCGGAGGTCTCGTCGAGGACGACGGTGGTGTTCTGCTGGTGCGACTCCAGGGCGATGCCGTAGGCGAACAGGGTGGTGTGCCAGTCGAGGAGCAGCGTCAGGTAGGCGTCGAGGAACGCGGCGAGCGAGCCGCCGTAGTAGCGGTCGGCGAGGGCGTCGGCGACGAGCGTGCCGTCGGGGGTGCGGGCGAGCAGCGCGGCGACGGGCACGAGGTGCGCGCCGCGCAGGCCGGGTGGGTGGCGGCGGACCAGGGCGGCGAGGAGTTCGTGGTCGGTGCCGAGGTGGGTGCGCTCGTCGGCGAGGAGCACCGTGGGCGCGAAGCGGGGCTCCGCCGCGATGATCTCTTCGAGGAGCCGCTGTCCGACCTCGCCGTCCACGAGGGTGCCGGGTTTGATGGTGCGCCGGTTGCGCAACCCCAGGGTGGCGGTGGTCAGCGGGAGTTTGAGGTGGGTCGCCGGGTCGTCGAGCACGGCGAGGGTGCGCGTCGACAGCGTCGGTGTCACCTGGAGCCAGGGCCGTTCGGCGAGGTGGGCGGAGCCTTCGAGGCCGGCGGCCTTCAGCGCTCCGGCGAGCGGGTCGCCCACGGTGAGGGGGTGGACGGGCAGGGTGAGGTGGGTGGTGTCGAGTCCGGGCAGGCCGAGGGTGCCGGGCGCGGGCCACCAGGGCGGGAGCCCCGCCCGGTCGCCGCGTACGGCGTCGCGCGGGACGGCGAGCCAGCGCAGGGCGAAGGTGGGGTGGAACTCCGGTGCGTAGGCGCGGATTTCGGTCTCGGTGAGTCCGGCGCGGGCCCGGCCGGTGGGGTAGACGGGGTGGTCGCGGAAGGCGGCGAGGGTGTCGTAGGCGAGGGAGCGGTGCGGTCCCGTCCACCGGCCGGTGTCCCGTCCGTACGTCCCGGCCAGCCGTTCGACGACGTCGTCGCGCACCCGGCCGTGCAGACGGGTGGCGGCGAGCGCCTCGTCGCACTCGGCGCGGAAGTGGTCGAATCCGGCCCGGTCCTCGGGGGCGACCGCGGCACGCAGCCGGGTGAGGACGGGGCGCAGCCCGGTGAGGATGCCGTCGGGCGTCTCCAGCAGGGCCCGGCGGGCCCGCACCTCGCACTGGAATCCCTCGGGCCCGACGGGCAGTGCGCCGCCGTCGCCGCCGATGGGGAGCCGCAGCCAGTCGCCGTCGGGGCGTCGTTCGACGCGCGCGCGGGTGCGCAGGCCGTAGGCGTCCTCGCGGAGCAGTGTGCTCAGTATCCGCCCGAGGAGTTCCTCCTCCGGGTCGGAGCCGTTCGGGGTCATGGCACGATCTCCCAGCGCCGGTCGGCCAGGAATTCCTCGACGGCCCGGTCGATCCGGCCCTGGTCGGTGCCGGTCGCCCGCAGTACTCCGAGGTAGTCGCGGTTGGTGTGGTGGAGCGGGTGTTTCTCGCCCCGTTCCCGCAGCGGCCGGTAGACCAGCCGTACGCCGTCGCGCTCGGTGTCGCTCGCCCGGGGGGCCGCGACGAGGGTACCGCCGCGGTCCGCGCGGACGTACTCCACCCGGGCCCGGCCGTCGGTGCGTGCTCCCAGGCCGGTGGGCAGCGGCTCGCCGAGGTGGACGCGGAGGATGTGCTCGAAGAGCGGGATGTCCAGCACGTGGGCGAGGGTCAGGTCGCACTGGTCGCCGATGGCCCGGTAGTTGACCTCGATGAGGCGGGCGCGCTCGCCCTGGACGACGAACTCGGTGTGACAGGCGCCGAAGCCGACGCCGAGGGCGTGGAGCTGCCGCAGGACCTGGTCGGTGTGCGGTCTGGGCGGTGCGGGCAGCAGGTCGAGCCGCTCCTCGACGAAGTGGGGCGGTGGGGACAGCCGGGTGCGGAAGGCACCGATCATGTGCAGGGTGCGGCCGTCGCCCAGCGTCTCCAGGGTGTGCAGCGGCCCGTCCAGGTATTCCTCGACGAGGAGGGTGGCGCGGGAGCCGCGGTCGCGGATCTCCCGGCAGCGCGCGACGAGTTCGGCCCCGTCCTCCACGCGTACGACGTCCTCGCTGGCCACGCCCTCGCGTGGCTTGACCACACAGGGGAAGGGGGCCTTGAGGTCCGCGAGGACGGCCGGGTCCTCGGTGGGCGCCAGTTCGGCGCACCAGACGGTGTCGAGGCCCGCTCGGGCGAGGCCGCGGCGCAGCTGCGTCTTGTTCTTGGTGCGCAGCGCGGCGCGCCAGTCCTTGCCGGGCAGGGCGAAGTAGTCGGCGGCCAGGGCGGCCTGGGTCTGGAGATGGTCGCTGTTGGTGAACACCGCGTCGGGGCGGCCGAGTGCGGAGATCCGCCCGATGACCTCGCGGAAGTCGCGTACGTCGCAGCCTGTGACGGTGAGTTCGGGCCGGGGTCCGCCGTGGGTCGTTCCCCCGGCGGGACGGGCGTAGGCGCGCCGGTGAGCGGCCGGCTGGTCGGTCAGGACGGTGACGGCGAGACCGAGCCGGGCGGCCGCGGGGAGGAAGCCCTCGGTGACGGAGTCGGTCGGGTTGAGCGCGAGCAGATGAAGCCGCACGGGAGGCGCCTTTCGGGGCGGGTGGCGGGTTTCGGGCAGGTCTGAGCACCTGGGGGCGCGCTGGGTGTTTCCGCCGGGCCGGCCCGGGGTGGCCCGGCCGGCTACGACTGTCCGGGGCCGTCACGACGGCCCGGCCGGGCCCGGGGCCCGGCTTCCCGGGCAACTGGAAGGGACCGGGGCCGGGACCGGGGGCGGCGCCGGGGCCCGTCGGGGGGCTGCGGCCGGCGGGGCCGGGTGCCGCGGAGCGCGGTCGTCCGAGGGCACGCGGACGGGGTCCGGGCATCCCGGAGATCGTTCGCCTTCACACCAGAGACCTTAGGTTAGGCAAACCTAAGGATGCCAATCTCCCTTGGGGGTATGGAGGCAATGCCCCCATTTTTCGGGGCGTGAAGTCACCTGCGCACGCCGAGGTTTCGGTAGCGCGCGCGGCGGGCGGTAAGCCGTTCACCCTGTTCACGCCCCTTGAGGACAGCGAGTTCGGCGCCGAGGATCCGGCCGAGCCGGGGAAGGAAGCCGTCGGGGTCCGCCGTCTCGCCCTCGCCCTCCTCCACGATGCGGTCCACGATGCCGTTCGCCAACAGGTGGTCGGACCGCACCCCCTGACGTTCGGCCACTTCGTACGCCCGGTCCGTCGTGCGGTACAGGATCGCCGAGGCGCCCTCCGGCGGCAGGGGCGACAGCCACGCGTGACGGGCCGCCAGCACCCGGTCCGCCGGGAGCAGGGCGAGGGCGGCCCCGCCCGCGCCCTGCCCCAGCAGCAGGCACAACGTGGGGGCGGGCAAGGCCATCAGGTCCGCGAGGCACCGGGCGATCTCCCCCGCCAGCCCGCCTTCCTCGGCGTCCCGCGACAGCGCGGCCCCGGCCGTGTCGACGACGGTGAGCAACGGCAGGTCCAGCTCGGCGGCGACCCGCACGCCCCGTCGCGCGGCGCGCAGCCCGGCCGGACCGAGCGCCTGACCATGCGCGGGAACACCCGCCTCCGCCCCGCCCGTGCCCGGTTCTTCCGCCTGGCCGCCGCGGTCGTGACCGAGCACGACGCACGGGGTGCCGCCGACACGCGCGAGCGCGAGCAGCAGCCCGGGATCCCGCTCACCCGCGCCCGTGCCGCTGAGCAGGGTCACATCGGTGGCCGCGGCCCTCAACAGCCGCCGCACACCGGGCCGGTCGGGGCGCCGGGAGCGACGGATCGACTCGGCGGCGGAGAGGAGGGCCGGTTCCGGCGCCGACGCCGGACCGGCCGTGGCGGAGGGTTCCTCCGCAGGGGCGGTGGCGTCTCCGCACAGCACGGTGAGCGCCCGCGCCACCGTCTCGGGCAGCCGGTCGGCGGGCAGTACGGCATCGACCAGACCGTGCGCCAGCAGGTTCTCCGCGGTCTGGACGCCCGGCGGGAACTCCTCGCCGTAGAGGGCCTCGTGGACCCGCGGCCCCAGGAACCCGATGAGGGCACCCGGCTCGGCAGCGGTGACATGACCGAGGGAGCCCCAGGACGCGAGGACGCCACCCGTCGTGGGGTGGCGAAGATAGACGAGGTAGGGCAGCCCGGCGGCCTTGTGGTCGGTGATCGCGGCGGTGACCTTCACCATCTGGAGGAAGGCGATCGTGCCCTCCTGCATCCGGGTGCCGCCCGAGGCGGGCGCCGCCAGCAGCGGCAGCCCCTCGGCCGTGGCCCGCTCCACGGCGGTGACGAGCCGCTCCCCCGCCGCGACGCCGATCGATCCGCCCAGGAACCGGAAGTCACAGGCCACGACCGCCACTCGGCGCCCGCGCAGCAGGCCCTCACCGGTGACGACCGACTCGTCCAGCCCGGTGCGCTCGCGCGCGGCGAGCAGATCCGCCCGGTAGGCGGGGTCACCGGTCGTCACCTCGACCGGTGCGTCCCACCCACGCCAACTGCCGGGATCCACCACCGCCTCGACGAGACCGAGGGCGGAGACGCGGGGGCTCGTAGCACTCATGGGGCCACCCTGCCATGCGGGGTGCCCTGCGGGCTCGCGGGGCACCGTGTCGTGGCCCGCACCACCGCTGCGCGGTTGGTTGTCCTCAATCGCCGGACGGGCTGGTTTTGGCTGGGCGTGGCAGCCAAGCCCGGCCAAATCAAGCCCGTCCGGCGATTGAGGACGCGCCCGCAGGGCGCTCTGCCGCCGCAGGCGGCACAACCGGCCGGCAGTCGAGGATCCGCCGGCCAGGCGAAAGGCGGCCAAGACGGCCCGCGCCCAAGGAACAAGCCGTTCAGGCGAGGAGCGCAGCGAAACCGCCCGCCCGCGCGAGCGTCTCGAGTTCGTCCAGCGCCCGGCAAGCGGCCACCGCGGCGGCCGGGTCGCGTTCGGCGATGCCGCTCTCGGCGAACTCGTCCTCGTCCAGCCGCAACACCGTGGCCCCGTCGGCCGAGAGCCACAGGTCGAGGTCCAGGTCGGCGACGACGAGGCCGTCCGCCTCGACGCGGGCCGGGCGGGTGACGTCGCAGTACCAGCCCTTCACGGCCCCGGCGGCGTCCCGTACCTCCTTGACGGCGTACCACCGGTCGCGCCAGTAGTGCTCGGTGAACACGTCGCCCTTCTCGAACCGCACGAACCCGAAGTCCCGGGTGCCGGCGCCCGCCCAGGGCGCGCGCACCACGACGTGCGTACCGTCGTCACGCACGACGGTCGCGGGATACCGCACCTCGGGCCTGGGGTCCTTCACCAGCCTGACCGTCACCGCGTCGCCCGCCGTCAGTGTTCCACTCATGGTTCCGCTCATGGAATCCGCTCCCCGTTCGTAGATCGTTCGGCGGCAGCCTCTCCCACGACGAAATCTCAGGCCAATGGTTTTCGGTGACGGTCGGCGAGGGAGAGTTCCCCGGCGCCGAGCGGTGTGAAGAACCGGGCCACGTCCGCCTCGCCGACCTCGGCGAGGGTCGCCGGGGACCAGCGGGGGGCACGGTCCTTGTCGATCACCTGGGCACGGATGCCTTCCACCAGGTCGGGCGCGGTCAGGGCCGCGCAGGAGACGCGGTACTCCTGCTCCAGGACCCGTTCCAGCGAGCCGAGGTCCCGGGCGCGGCGCAGCGCGGTGAGGGTGACCTTGAGGGCGGTGGGCGACTTGCCCAAGATGGTCTCGGCGGCTTCCTTGGCCGCCGGGGTACCGGCGGCGAACAGCCGGTCGACGATCTCCTCGACGGTGTCGGCCGCGTAGCAGTGGTCGATCCACTCCCGCTCGGCGTCCAGCCGCCCCCGCGGCGCCTCGCGGGCGTGGCGGGGCAGGACGTCGGCCACGGCCCCGGTGGCGAGGTCCGCGGCGAGGGCGGGCAGGGTGTCCGCCGGTACGAAGTGGTCGGCGAGGCCGCACAGCCGGGCGTCCGCCGCGCCCACGGCCGTCCCGGTGAGGGCGAGGTGCGTACCGAGTTCGCCGGGGGCGCGGGCGAGCAGATGGGTGCCGCCCACGTCGGGGACGAAGCCGATGCCCGTCTCGGGCATCGCGACCCGGGAACGCTCGGTGACGATCCGCACGCTGCCGTGGGCCGAGATGCCCACTCCCCCGCCCATCACGATGCCGTCCATGAGGGCGACGTACGGCTTGGGGTAGCGGGCGATGCGGGCGTTGAGCCGGTATTCGTCGCGCCAGAAGGCGGCCGAGGCGCTGCCACCGGCACGGGCGTCGGCGTGGATGGACCGGATGTCGCCGCCCGCGCACAGCCCGCGCTCGCCCGCGCCGGTCACGACGACGGTCTCGACCGACGGGTCGTGTTCCCAGGCCGTGAGGGCCTCGTCGACGCGGCGCACCATGGTGTGACTGAGGGCGTTGAGGGCCTTCGGCCGGTTGAGGGTGAGGAACGCGGCGCGGCCCTCGGTGCGCAGCAGTACGGAGTCGTCCGCGTCGTCCGTCGGGGCCGTCGTCGGGGTCATGGGGCTGCTCCGGTCGGTCCACGGGCCGGCCTGGGCACATGCGTCCCCTGCGTGCCACGACGAGGCGGAAGATCTTGCTCTCGAACCTATAGCCGGCCGCCCGGGTAAGTCCAGGAAGGACCCCGGCCGCGGTTCCGGGGAGGGTGTCCGTCCGGCTCGATCAGTAGGCGGAGTTGACGTTGTCCATGGTGCCGTACTTGTCGGCGGCGTAGTTGCAGGAGGCGGTGATGTTGGCGACGGGGTCGTAGGGGTCCC
>NZ_JBVJDW010000003.1:0-215052 GCF_055582085.1 Streptomyces sp. NPDC042259
GTTTCTCGATCGACGGCGCCATGCGACTCGGCAATTGTTAGCGGCCCGAAAACCCCCTGGCAAAGGTGTGACCTACTACCCCACCCCGGAACAACAGGGGGGCCCACACCCCCCACCACACCCCACTTCGCACCCTTATGTCCGAATCAGGGCTCCACTACCCGGACTCGTAAGTGACCTGGGTCCCATGAGCGGCCTCACAGCCCGCACCACACCTCCCCACACCGCGTGACGGCTCATACGCACGGCGTGCGCGCGACCCCCGGCAAAGTTCGGCGACCGCGCCCCGGCCCTCAGGCCGTCCCGGGGTAGAGCCAGCGGCGCAGCAGCGCGCTCAGGCGTGGCATGACCAGATAGGTCAGCGTCGGGGACAGGACGAGGGGGAGAACGGCGGCGCGCAGGGGGATCGGCCAGGCGAGGAGCTTCGGCGCCACCAGCCAGGTGTAGACGAGGACGAAGGGATAGACGGCCAGGAGCGTCACGCACGCCATCTTCCAGCGGGCGGGCGCCCGGCCGGCTCCGCCGGGCACGGTGAACCAGGACTCCATGCCGGTGGTCGTGAGGTGGGGATGAGCCGGGCGGGCGATACCCGTGAGCCGGTCGTGCCACTGCGCGCGCTCGGGGGACTCCATCCACCGCTCCAGGCTGTCGGTGTCCTGGAACCGTACGACCGTATGGAACCGGTTACCGGCACCCTCCGGGCGCAGCCAGGTGACGCCCAGCTGCCCCGGAAAGGTGCGGGCCACCCGCTGGATACCGTGCGCCCATTCCTCGAACTGGTCTTCCCTGCCCGGTTCCACCAGCCAGGTGTAGACGACGCTGACCTGCTCGTCACCACTGCCGTGCGTTCCCCGCGCCGATTCGGTCATGAAGCCAAGATAAGTGGCGTTATGCCCGATATAACCCAAGGCATCCGGGGTGGCGTCGACGGGTGGGGGCGCCGTCGGCCCCGGCCGACCGGACCGGGTCGGCCCAGGTCAGGTCAGCACTTGTTGTCCGGATGCGTGGACCCGCCGTCGTCCAGTCGCTGGTTGTAGACCCAGCCGTTGATCTCGGAGCCGTCGATGCGGACGTGGGTCCACTTATGGCCCGCCGAGTTGGTCACCCAGCAGTGGTACTGCAGCACGACGGACGTTCCCACCTCGGCGGTCACCCCGCAGTCCTCGCTCGGACCGGTACGGATGAGCGCGCTCGCGCCGGACGGCGTCCCCTTGCCGGGCGACTTGTTGGACCAGCTGGGATGGGTACACGCGTCAGCACCGGCGGGCGCGGCACCGGCCACGGGTGCCGTGACGGTGAGCGTCGCACCGGCCAGGAGCAACGGCGCGGCGACCGCCGTGAACAACCTGGCCCTCTTCGTCAGCGAACGCATCGGACTACCCCCTCGCTCGACGGGCGGCCCGTACGGCCGCCCCGATTGCTCCGAGCATGCCGTGCGAAGGCATACGGATTCGACCCTTGCGACACATCCGTCCGAAAGTCATCGGCGACATCAGACGCACCCAATCGCCCTCTTCAACAACGGAGTTAACGGGCCGTCACCGTACCGACGTCCGCGCTCGGCACACGAGCACCCAAGGGCTACCTGGTCCTGAAGTGGCGGTAGAGGTTCCGGGCCACGTACACGCCCGGGCCGCCGAAGCCGACGATGTCGACGCGTCCGTCACCGGTGATGTCGCCGACGAAGCGGGGGTGGCGGCCGACGCGCCAGGCGCCGGCGTCGTCGTTGTACCCGAAACCGCGGCAGACCAGTTGGGCCTGGTCGAACCCGCCGTCGCCCCGGTTGTGTGACACCCAGACGCCCTCGTCGCCGAATCCGACGATGTCGGGGGTGCCGTCGCCGGTGACGTCGGCGAGGAAGCGGAGGTGCTTCTCGCTCGTCCACCCTTGGGCGCGCCCGAAGTCGTTCAGGACGAGCTTGGAGGGCTCGAACGTGCCGTCGCCGCGCCCGCGGGAGACGACGACGCCCTGCGGGCCGAACCCGACGATGTCCACTGCTTTGCCACCGGTGGTTCCGATCAGGAACCGGGGGTGCTCCTCGACCGAATTCCACCCCTGGTCGGTCCCGAAGTCGTCCAGGACGTAGAGGGGGTCGGCGAAGGCGCCTTCTTCGTCCTGGAGCGAGATCCAGACGCCGTCGTCGTGGCAGCCGACGATGTCGAGCCTGCCGTCACCGGTGGTGTCGGCGAGGAAGCGGGGGTGCTTGTCCGCGAGCCAGCCACCCGCCTTCTCGTCGCGGCCGAACGCCTTGAGGACCGGTTCGTCGGCGAGTGGTGCGAACGTCCCGTCCTCGTCCTGCAGTGAGATCCAGACGCCGTCGTCGTGGCAGCCGACGATGTCGAGCCTGCTGTCACCGGTGGTGTCGGCGAGGAAGCGGGGATGCTCGTCCGCGAGCCAGCCACCCGCCTGCCGGCCGTGGCCGAACGCCTTGAGCGCGGGCTCGGCGCCCACGGGCGCGAACGTCCCTCCCTCGCCCTGGAGCGATACGCGGACGCCGTCGGCACAGAGCACGACCGCATCGGGCCTGCCGTCGCCCGTCGTGTCCGCGAGGGTCCACAGGTCCGCGGGGTCCGGGGAGGGGACGGGCTGGTGCAGGACGCGCTCGTCGTCGTCGAACGTGCCGTCCCCCCTGCTGGACGACGTCACCACTCCGTGCGGGGGCTTGCGCCCTACGATGTCCGCGCGCCCCGCTCCCGTGGTGTCGGCGAGGAACCGTTCACCGACCCCGGACCACCGGCCCGGCCGCCCGTCGGGCGAGCGGTCGGTGCCGGCGCTCTTCCACCCGCCCGCCTCCTGATCGCTCCCGAACTTCCGCAGGACCAGCAGCATGTCGCTGAAAGAGGGCGTGGCGTCGGGTACCGGCCGCAGCGCGGTCGAGCGGGCCAGCCGCCACGAGCGGCGGCCGTTCCAGTGACTCAGGGGCGCCCAGTGCAGTACGAGGTCGCTGGTGCGTTCCGGCTCGGCCGGAACGAACCGCCACCGTTGGCTTTCCGCGTCGTCGTCGTACTCACGCAGGACGATCCGGGTGTCGTCCTTGCCGGGGTCGGCGAGGTCGAGTACGGCGCCGTCGGTCGTGGCCTCGATGAAGTAGAGGTCCGCTTCGCCCTCGACGGGGACGACGCGCCACTGCTGGGTCTTCTTGCCGGCGACGGCGTCCCCCTGGCGTACGCCGCGGTCCGCGGCGCCGGGGTTGTCGAGCACCTTGCCGCCGTCCGCGTTGCGGATGACGTACGCCTCGTCGCCGGGTGTGGACTGCGCGGGGGTGAGCAGCCACTGCTCCGGGCTCGGGCCGCCGTCGGGGACCTCATGGACGACCAGCGCGCCGTCCGCGCCCGGCGCGGCCCTGGCGCCGAGGGTCTGCCCCGTGGCGGCGTTGACGATCTCCAGCTTCAGTTCTTCCGTGGGCACGGGCATCGTGGTGCCTCTTCCAGACGGTCGGGAGGTCGGCTCGGGACGGGTGGACGCGGCGGGGCCCGCGGCTCAGGTGAAGACGTGGTGGTACGGGACGCTCCACTCGCTGGGCAGCCGGGGGTAGAACGTGTTGATGACCGTCCCGGTGAAGTCCCCGCCCCAGTTGTAGGTGACGCGCGCCTCGCTGTCGGCCGCCACGGCGTGGTCCTTGAACCCGAGAATGGTGTCGGGGTGGGTGATCGGCACAAACGTGATCCCGCCCCACGGCGTCAGGGTGACGATCCAGAGCTGGGTGTCCTCGGGCGCGCCGTTCTTCCCGCGCCACTTGTCGCCCACCTTGTCGGGGAGGCCGACCTGGACGGTGTCGGCCGTGCTCTTGGGAGCCTCCTGGTGCACGGTGACGCGCCGGCGCCGGGGCTTCGGCGCACCGTCGTCGCCGCGCCCGTCGTCGGTTCCGCCCGCGCCGGAAGGCTTGGGCGGCACCTGGCCCGCGGCGCTCTCGATGCAGTACAGCGGTCGCTGGCCGAAGAAGCCGGCGGGGGTGATGTGCCAGAGGTGGCCCTGCGCCTCCTTGGTGGCCGGGTCGAGCGCGGTGGCCAGTTTCACGCCCTTGTCGTGGCTGTCCTCCTTCAGTTCGGCGGGCCGCAGGTACCCGCCGTTGAAGGCGTGGACGAGCATGACCGGCCGGTTCTCGACCAGCGCGGCAACGATGGCGTTGTCGTAGCTGTTCACCGCCACCGGGCCGCCGACCACCAAATTCGACATCGCCGTGCGCTCTTGGGTGTACATCGCGGAAACCTCACCTGTTCTGGATGCGGAGAAGGACAATGGGCCGGACGCTCGGTGCAGTGATCCGTCACGCGGTATTGCCAGCATTCCGATCGACCTCGACGGAAAATCCGGAAGATGACCGGAAGATGAATGGGCGGCCGCCCCGGGTAACTCTGTTCGCAACAGCACTCACAGACATAACACCCGAAGAAAAGAATCTTCGAAGGCCGCCGAGCCGCGATTGTCAGCTCCCCAAATAACCGCCCACTCATGCGAGTTGGGGGCTTACCACCAATCTTTTTCACTCGTTCGAGGAAAATACGCAAAGACACCTTCCCGGGCGATTAACCTTCTGATAGCTTCGCCCTTCGGAAAGCGCACGGATACCTGCGGATGCCTGTTTCCATTTCGCCGAGCGCGCGTTTCGGCTATGCCGAGCGCGTTTCGGCCGGATCAGTCGAGGACGGGGAATGCCTTCCAGCGCGTACAACCTGAACCGAGCCAAGCGCCAGCCGCTGACCAAGAAGAACCTGCGGGAACTGAACATCGCGCAAACCTGGCAGACCATACTGCAGCACCCCAACCTGGTCTACGTCGACGACTACGGCGTACGGCACAAGCCCGTGGGGTTCTCCGTGAACAAGTCGAGCTTCGGCGCCTTTCCGGGCACCGCTTTCCAGCTCGGCTGGCTCGCGTACATGCACCTCGGGGAGCCGCTGATCGAAGAGCGGTGCAACATCGACCAGCCGCCGCCCGACACGTTCTCCTCGCGCGCCTACGTCAATCGCAACCAGACATCCTCCATGACCTTCACCGACTCGGTCGACTTCACCGTGTCGAACGGAGTCAACTGGTCGCTCCAGGGGGATGCCAAGCTCACCTTCGGGGGCACCGTCAGCGCGCAGCTGCAGCTCCAATTGCAGAACCAGCTCAAGATGGACCTCCAGTCGCAGCTTCAGACGTCGTGTCAGAACGAGATGTCCAACAAGAACGCGAACACGACGACCAACAAGAACAGCAAGGACAACGTCGGGACCGACAACGCCAACACCACCGAGAACGCGACCAGGAACGCGGCGACGAACTCCGCCGCGAATACGGTGACGAACTCGGTCGCCTTCACCACCCAGGGCAGTGCCACCGGAACCGCTACGCTCAACGCGCAGCTGGCGCTGGGCATCCAGGCCTCCGTCGGTGGTTCCCTGAATACCAGCTGGGCCTCGAAATCGCAGATTTCCGGCCAGGTACCACCGGGTTCCCGGGTACAGACCATCGTCACGCAGCGGCGTTGCCGCAGGCTGTACTGCTACGAGATCCCGGTGTCCTTCTCCGGTCTGATCGCGGTGAAGTACGACGTGCCGGTGGCGGTTCTGGCTCCTCCGCAGTCCGGCGACTACCCCGGTCTCGACCAGGTGGTCGCCCGTCCTGTCGGCGACCTCGACCTGACCGGCGGCGGCTTCCTGCTGCACGGGGTGGCCGAGGTCGTCTCCGCCCTGAACGTCCACCACACGATGTTCGACAGCGAGAGCCTGACCCACAGCGACCGAGCGCCGCACAAGCACATTTCACCGGACGACGAGGAGTGACGACCATGGTGTTCGACAATGTCTTCGGCTTCGCGAGCCAGGGCGCGGGCCTCTTCTCGGTGACCACCGGCCGCCCCAGGCCACAGCCGGGTGCGGGCGTCGACTTCGAGGACGCCGAGGAAGGTACGTACGACGACACGAGCACGAGCCTGTTCGGCGACGCGATCCACGGAGCTTCCTCCCGGGCGAAGGTCGTACAGGAGCAGTCACCCGAAGCGCGGGCCGTCCTGGGCTTCCTCGGCTCCTTCATCGCGACCACCCAGGCATCGGCCGGTGTGCAGGCCGAATACGCCCGGGACCCCGGCTCGGTGTCCACGGCCGCGGCCGACGGCATGCAGAAGTCGAGTGCGACGGTGACGGAGCACAGCGGCCTGCAGAAGAACGCGGACCTGCAGGACAAGCCGTCGAAGAGCGACTACGCCACAGCCCCCAAGACCCCGGAGCCCCCCAAAGCCGCCAAGCCGACCGCCGAGGACCCGTCCGCATCTCAGTAGCACCCGTCTTCCGAGGGGGCAGGGGCGTGCACGCCCCTGCCCCCTCGGGCGTCATACGGGGAGCAGTTGCCACTGACGGTCCCGGTGGTCGCCGTCCGCCGCGTCCTGCTTGATCACCGCACGGGCGTTGGTGTCGGTCCGCAGCAGCAGACCGCTGTTCCGGTTCGCGATCTCGTAGACCCGCGGCGTGTCGGTCACGGAGCCCACCGGGATCAGCCGCCACTGCTGGTGGTGGGCGTCGCCTCCCTCGTAGGCGCGCTGGGCGACCACCGCCCCGGGCGCCTCCTGTGCTCCGACGACCTCCAGGACCTTGCCGCTGCGCACGTTCTCGATCCGGTACAGGACCTCGCCGTCGGCCTGGCCCGACGCGACCAGCCGCCACCGCTGGTGGTCCCTGGGGACGGCGAGCAGCTGACAGACCTCGGCCCCGTCCTTGGTCGACTCACGCGCGACCCCCATCCGCAGCCTGCTGCGGACACTGGCCCACGAGACCACCGCGCCCGAATCAGGCAGCCCGGCCATCCGCGCCGACGCGACCTTCCGCACCCGCTGGTTGACGAAGTCGGCGATGTAGAGGGCGTCGACGCAATCCACGGCGAGCCCGTGCGGCCTGTTCAGTTGGGCCGAGGCGGCCGGGCCGCCGTCACCGCCGAAGCCCTCGGTACCCGTACCGGCGACCGTACTGATCTTCCCGTCGGCGGTGACCTTCCGGACCCGGTGGCTGTTGTATTCGGCGATGTAAAGAGTGCCGGCGCTGTCCACCGCCACCCCCATCGGGAGATTCAACCGGGCCGCCGTGGCCGGGCCGTCGTCACCGCCGAAGCTCGCGACACCCGTACCGGCGACCGTACTGATCTTCCCGTCGGCGGTGACCTTCCGGACCCGGTGGTTCTCGCCATCGGCGATGTACACGTTCCCCGCGGCGTCCATCGCCACTCCGCGCGGGTACTTCAACTGGGCCGAAACCGCGAGGCCGCCGTCGCCGGCGGCCCCCGGGGACCCGTTCCCCGCGAAGGTACTGATCTTCCCGTCGGCCGTGATCTTCCGGACCCGGTGGTTGTGGCAGTCGGTGACGTAGAGGCTGCCGGCGCTGTCCACCGCCACCCCCACCGGGTGTTGCAGCCGGGCCGCGGTCGCCGGGCCGTTGTCGCCGCTGAAGTTCCCGACACCCGTACCGGCGACCGTGCTGATCTTCCCGTCGGCCCCGACTTTCCGGATCCGGTGGTTGGCGGAATCGGCGATGTAGAGGTTGCCTGTGTTGTCCACTGCCATGTGACGCGGGTAGTTCAACTGGGCCGCGGTGGCCGGGCCGTTGTCGCCGCCGAAGTTCGCGACGCCCGTACCGGCGACCGCGCTCAGCTTTCCGTCAGTCGTGACCTTCCGGACCCGGTGGCCGTAGTAGTCGGAGATGTAGAGGGTGCCGAAGCCGTCCACCGCGACCCCGTACGGACCGTTCAGCTGAGCCGAAACCGCGGGCCCGTCGTTCCCTTGAGACCCCGCGCTCCCGGTCCCCGCGCACGTGCTGATCGGAGGGGCGGGCTGCTCGACACCTGTTGCCGCAGCTTGGTCAGTGCTCATCGCCATCCCTTCACCGTTCGTCGATCGTTCACCACAAGGAGCGTGCGATTGGCTCCATAACGTCAAAAACAAGGTCGTCGAGGGGTCAGCACGGGAGCGGGCGCGAGGACGCCGGTCACGGCGGAGACCACGCCGAGGACGTCGCCCAGGCCTGATGAGGCTCGTCATCCTGCAGGCCGGGCATCTCATGGGACAAGATCGCGCATTCGAACCCGTGTATGCCACTGGCCGGATCCCTACGTCGGTAGCGCACACCGCACAGCGACAGGCACCAGATGACACCGTGCGACACAGCCGAGTCCGACCGAAAGGCCGGAATCCGCTTCCCCCGCACGGCGCGCGAGCCGGATCCCGCGCTTGCTCCTCGTCCGTGACCCGCGAACACGCCAGTCGCGTCTCCCCGAGCCGACGAACCCCGGTTGGGAGACCGGCGGCAGCCGTAGCGGACCGCGCGGCGGACGCGAAGGTGCCCCGCACGTTTCGCCTGTGGCTTCGGTCGTGAACCGCCGGACCGTCCTTGGGCGACGTCTCATTTGGCTGTTCCACTGAACGTGCGCCGGTAGGCCTGCGGGCTGACGCCGGTGGTGCGTTTGAAGCGGTCACGGAAGGTGGTGGGTGAGCCGAAGCCGACCTGGCCGCCGATGCGCTCCACGGAGTGCTCCGTGGTTTCCAGCAAGTGCTGTGCCTGGCGGATGCGGGCCCGGTGGAGCCACTGGAGCGGCGTGGTGCCGGTCTGGTCGCGGAAGCGCCGGATCAGAGTCCGGGTGCTGGTTCCGGCCCGCTCGGCGATGTCGGCAAGGGTGAGGTCGCGGGCCAGGTTTTCCCGTAGCCAGGTGAGCAGCGTCTCAAGCTCGGAACCCTGCGGTGTGGGTGCGTGGTCATAGACGATGAACTGCGCCTGCCCGCCCTCTCGTTCGAGAGGCATCACCGACAGGCGGGCGGCGTCGGCGGCGACGGCCGAGCCGTAGTCACGGCGGATCATGTGCAGACACAGGTCCATGCCCGCCGCGGCGCCGGCCGAGGTGAGCAACTGGCCGTTGTCGACGTAGAGGACGTCCGGGTCGACGTCGAGGTCCGGGCGGGCGGCAGCCAGCAGGCCGGCCGCGCGCCAGTGGGTCGTGACGCGCAGTCCGTCGAGGAGCCCGGTGTCGGCGAGGAGGAAGGTGCCCACGCAGATGGAAGCGATCCGGGTGCCGTCGGCAGCGGCCGACCGCAGCGCGTCGTGCACGGCGGGAGGGAGTGCGGCAGTGAGATCGGCGACGCCCGGCACGATGATCGTGTCCGCGCCCTGAAGGCCCTCCAGGCCCCAAGGGGCACGCAGGGTGAAGGCTCCGGCGTCGACCTCGTCGCGCTCGGCGCACACCCGGACCTGGTAGCCGGGCCGCCCGTCGGGCAGGCGGGTCCGGGAGAAGACCTCGATCGGGGTGGACAGGTCGAACGGGATCACCTGATCCAACGCGAGCACGGCAACCGTATGCATGGCCGGAACTTACCTCCCCACGGGCTCGACGGACCTGGGCCGCCCTTCCGGAGGGCCCGCGTCATCGCAGTCCACACGCTTCGAGAAGGGGTTGGCACTATTCCGTTGCAACCTGTCACTCGTGCCACTGGGCGAGCGGTCAGGAAGCCGGTTGACTTCGGAGCGTCCCGACAGTCGCTCACCAATCCCCCCTGCACAGCAGGAAGAACATCAGCGTGTCCGTCGAGGGCACCGTCGCCGTCGACCCGATCACCGTCCCCGCGAGTATGTGTCTCACTACGCCGCGCCGCGCCCTCGCCGACGTCTGACTGGTCGCCTCGATCCTGTTGACCGCGACGGTCGTCGGCGTACTGACACTCCTGATCCTGCCCACCCGGGACCACGCTCCGGCCGAGACGTCGGTGCTCGCGCGCGACAGCTCGACGGCGGCGATTCGGCCCGCCCCAGAAGGAAGTAGTCATCCCCTATGAATCTTGTGTCACCAGTGATCGTCGGCATCATCTACTGCCTGCTGATGTCCCTGATCAAAGAACCGCACCGACGCCACTTCAACGCGATCATGGTGGGCGGAGCCGGCGCCGCCTATCTGAGCGGGGGCGGGTTCGGCCCGTGGGAGCTCCCATTCGTCGCACTCACGGCCTACGTCGCCTACCGCGGCCTGGACTCCTGGGCCTTCATCGGCGTCGGCTGGCTGCTCCACACGGCCTGGGACATGGCCCACCACCTCAAGGGCAATCCGATCCTGCCGTTCCACCACGACGCGTCTCTGGCATGTGCCATCTGTGATCCGGTCATCGCCCTGTGGTGCTTTTGCGGAGGACCTTCCCTGATCGCGCTCGTCCGCCGCCGGTTACAGCCCGGGGCTTGAGGGCCTGCCTGTCGTGGAGGTTCGCGCACGAGATGCCGATGGACAGGGACAGGCCCCTTCGCTCGGTGCTCAAGTCCCAGGTTCTGTCGATCATATGTGGGCGACCCAGGCGCAAAGTCCGTGAGCACAGACACAGTTCGGCTTTGGTCGCTTCGGTCGGCGTGCGCGGCACCCGCGCGCGCCGGGTGGTGCGGTGGGCGTGGTGAGCGGTTGGGTCTGCTGCGGCTGGGCATCGGTGCGCGCGGTATCAGCTGCCGCAGGGGGTACGGATGGCTTCCGGAGCGGTCTGGACCGGGGAGGCGTGCGGATGCTGGTCAGGAGATTCGTGGGGATGGTGGCCGGTGGGCTGTTTGTGGTCGCCGCATCGTTGACGTGCGCGCCGTCGGCAGTGGCGCACGATGACGAGGTGATTTCCTGCCATGGCCGGGAGAGCACGCATTTCTGGCCCGGGAAGACGCTTCTGCCTCGTTTGGTGCACGCGAGTGCGCACATCGATTACACGTGTACGGGTGGGTCGGGTGAGGCCGGGCGAGCGACGGGCCAGATCACGGGGCAGACCCGGACGTCGTGCGTGGATGTCAGCGGCGGTCTGACCCGGGAGGTCATCACCTATGCCGACGGCAGGCGGTCGGTGATCCTCTACACCGACGACACCGTGGCCCAGGTCGCCAACGCCAATGTCGTCCTCTTCCGCGGCCGGGTCCTGGAGGGCCGTGGAAAGGGCCAACGGGCTGTGCGGACGCTGCTCCTGCTGGACAAGGGGCTGCCCACAGCCTGCCTCACGCCTGCAGGGCTCACCGATGCCAGTGGTGTGGTCTCCCTGCGTATCGAGCCGGCCTGACCGGGGGAAGCCCGGTGCCGGACGCGTCCTGGGCCCGTGGGCGTGCTGTGGTGTGCGGTGGCGGTCTGGCCGGACTGCTGGCCGCCTGTGTGCTGGCCGAGGGCGGGTTCGCCGTGACCGTCGTCGAGCCCGATCCCGTGGGCGCGTCAGAGGGCCCGCGACCGGGGGCGCCTCAGGGGCATCACGCGCACGGCCTGTTCGTCCGGGGTGTGCGGGTGCTTGAAGAGCTGTTGCCCGGCGTCGTGGGTGAGCTGACCGCCCGGGGTGCGCTCGCGGTGGACGTGGGGGCGGAGTACGCGCTGGTGAGCCGGTTCGGTCGCGGTGCCTCGTTCGTGGCCGGCAAGCACATGCTGGCCGCCGGGCAGCCGCTGCTGGAGTCGGCCGTGCGCCGCCGGGTCCTGGCCCTGCCGGGTGTCACCGTGCTGGCCGGGCACCGGGCTGACCACCTCACCGGCCACGACGGCCGCGTCACCGGGGTAGTGGTGCGCGAAGCCACCGGTGGGGCGTGCCGGCTGCTGGAGGCCGAGCTATTGGTGGATGCCACCGGCAGGGCTTCGAGGGCCGACCGGTGGCTCACCGCACTGGGCTGTCCCGCGGTGCGGGTCAGTGTGGTGGACGCCGGTCTCGCCTTCGCCAGCCGCCTCTACCGCCCACCGGCCCGCCGCCCGTCCTGGCGGGTGTGCCATGTGATGATCACCCCGCCGTCGGCCCGCGGGGGCATCATCATGCCCGTCGAGGACGGCCGCTGGCTGGTGACCCTGTGCGGCGTCGGCGCCGACCGGCCGACCAAAGGCGAGCCCGATTTCCTGCCCTACGCCCGCACTCTCCCCCAGCCCGACCTGGCCGATGCCCTCGAGGAAGCCACCGCGCTGAGCGGCGTCACCCTCACCCACGCCGGCGCCAACCGGCGCCGCCACCTCGACCGTCTCACCCCGCAGCCCCACAACCTGATCCTCGTCGGTGATGCCGCCTGCTGCTTCAACCCCCTGTATGCCCAGGGCATGACGGCCGCCGTCCTCACCGCCCGTACCTTGCGCAGCCACCTGGCCCGTCACCCTTCCCCGGAGGGGTTCGCACCGGCCTTCCACCGCGCTCTCGCCCCGCTGCACGACGCCTGCTGGGCCCAGGCCACCACCGCCGACGCTCTCCTGGCCGGCACAGCCGGCCCCGGCCTCACCCGCCGCCGGCGACTGCTGGCCCGCCACTCGCAGCACGTGCTGGCCGCCGGAACTCGCGACCCGGTGGTGCAGGAAGCATTCCTCGACGTCGTCCACATGCTCTCCCCACCCGCCACGCTCTTCACCCCGCGCGTCCTCGCCCGCCTGTTGGCGGCCGCAGGACTGCCTTGGTCATCTTTCCCTTCCTGCCGGTGAGCGCTCACCGTTCCGCGCGGGTCGTCCCTCCAGGAGTTGGTTGCCCGCAGTTGACAGGCGACACGCGGCGCCGGGGCGGGGGCCCGAAGGGGGCCGTAAGCGGGCGGGCCGGTGGAGGCCATTGCGCACTGGGCCCCTGCGCCCCGGGCGGGCCGTCAGACGCCGCCCCTGTGGGACATGCGGTCCAAGTGGACCGCCTCGGCCTGGCGGTACCCGGCGGCGTTGTGCAGATACAGGGCGGCGCGAAAAGCCGCCCCTTCGGACTTGTTCTCGGATTCGCGTGCGGCGGCTTCCTCGGCTTCCGCGATGGCGCGTCGGAACCGGCGGCAGATACCGCACTCCCGCCGGGTCGGGTAGGCGGGCGGCCCGCCGGCGTGCGCCACGGGGATCATTCCGGGCAGACCCCAGATGGGGCGCGGGCCGATCACGCGCGCCCGCCCCTCGTGGCGGTACCGCTCTGGTTGACGACGAACGGCTGACTCTCCGTCGCCACGCCTGCGGCCCACCGTTCGGCAGCCGTGGCCAGTCGGACGACCTGGAGCGAGGCGTCCCATTCGAGCCCACCACCCGGCGGCCGGAGCTGGATCGCACCGTCGTCGGTGGCCATGACCTCTCCCACTCGGTCCCGGTGCGTGTCCACCAGCCACACACCCAATCGGTAGGTGATCACCGGGGTTGTTGGTGTCGTCATTTCGTTCGAGCCTCCATGTGTCCCGCTCAGGGGGAACGGGCATCAATCGTGGGACTCAGGTTCCACCGGCCCCGCTACGCTGACCAGGGCTTCGTCCATTCCAAAAAGCGCTGGAATAAGGGGAGTTGAACACATGAGCGATGAGTCGGACTCACCGGAGTCACCGGCCGACACATTCGGCGCGGAGATCAAGTTCGCCCGTGAGGCGCGTGGGTGGTCGCAGGCGCGGCTCGCCGTCATGCTGTGCTGCCGGCAGCCGTACGTCAGCAAGGTGGAGACGGGGCAGCAACTGGCCTCGCCGCAGTTCGCCGAACAGTGCGACCGGGTGTTCGGCACGCCGGGGGTCTACGCGCGCATGCGGCAGCGAGCGGCTGACGCGGGAAATCCCGTTTGGTTCATCCCGTACCTCGAACTTGAACGCGAAGCCACAGCCATCTGTGGATACTCAAGCCTCTTCGTGATGGGCATACTGCAAACGCCGGAGTACGCCGGGGCCATCTATCGGGCCGCCCACCCGGAGGAGACCAGAGCCCAGATCAAAGGGCGCGTGGAACGCCGCATGCGGCGCCGGGAACTATTCGACCGCCCCAACCCGCCGTCCCTGTGGGTGATCCTCCATGAGTCCGTCCTGTGGTCGGGCGTGGGCGGCTCAGAGGTCATGCGGGGCCAGTTGGAGCACCTGATTGCGGTCACAGAGTCGCCGCGCATCAACCTGCAAGTGTTCCCCGCCAGTGCGGGCACTCCGGCGCGAGGGACGCCCTTTATTGTGCTCAGGCGACAGGACGAGAGCGAAGTCCTGTACGCGGAGACCTACACGAGAGGGCAGATCGACGACTCGGCGCAAGCGGTTTCCGATGCACGGGATGCGTACGAGCGCCTGCGCGCCGACGCTCTCTCACGTCACGACTCCCTCTCTCTCGTCCGGCACGCAATGGAGGCGTACACCCATGAGCACCACCCGCGACTTTCCCCACCCGATATGGGTGAAGTCGAGTTACAGCGAGGGCAACGGCGGCGAGTGCGTCGAATGGGCCCCCGCATTCGCTCCGTCCGGCGTCGTCCCGGTCCGTGACAGCAAGGACCCCGCGGGCCCCGCACTGTTGCTGTCGTCTTCAGCCTGGTCCGCCTTCGTGACGTACGTCAAGGGCGCGCCACGGACCGTGTAACCTCACCCTGGAAGCCCCGGTCTGCCACCAGCGGACCGGGGCTTCCACATCTGTGACCGGGACGCGGTGGGGCGTTGTCATTTGCATGGGCCGCCTTCATGATGTTCGCAGCCCTGGTGGGCAGAGCGTCGATATAGGACGAACGAGCCGGGAACGAACGGCAGTTGCACGGCCTGTCGCTGTTGCGGGTGGTTTACTCAGGGGCTACTGGCCCGCCCCCGTGGTGGCCTTGGGGCGCTGTGAGGATGAAGTTCCACCCCGCGCCGCACGGCGTGGGACAGTGCCCTTCCGGACCCGTGGTTCCGGCATTCACACGGGAGATGCCTTGCGACCATCCGCTCCGCTCCGCCGCGTCGCCACTCTGGCGGCCACCGCACTCGCCGTGGTGGCCGCCGTCGCTCTCACTCCGCACAGCATCGACGCCTCGGCCGCCCAGCCCGCCAAGGGCATGACGCCCGTCGCGGCCGGACAGCTCGCCAAGTCCCTCGCCCCCCAACTGCACGGGGAGCAGGCCGGCTCGTACTACGACCGCGCGGCGAAAAGACTCGTCGTCAACGTCACCACCCCGGAAGCCGCCGCGAAGGTCCGCAAGGCGGGGGCCGAACCCAGGAAGGTCCGCTACGCGCACAAGACACTGGCCGCCACCGTGGCGGCCCTCAACGCCGGCAAGCCGATCGCGGGGACCGCGTGGGTGCAGGACGTCAGGGCCAACAAGGTCGTCGTCACCGCCGACCGCACGGTGACGGGTAAGAAGCAGGACCAGCTCAACACCATGCTCAAGCCACTGGGGGACACGGTCCAGCTGGAACGGACCGAGTCCGAGCTCAAAATCCGCCTTCAGGGCGGCGACAAGATCGAAAATCTCGGTGACAGCACCGCCTGCACCGTGGGATTCAATGTCAAGAGGGCGGGCAAGCCGGACGCCTTCCTCTTCTCGGGGCACTGCGGCGCTCTGCCCGACAAACATTGGACCATCGGCAGCAGCGTCGACCGGCGGTTGGCAGTAGCGACTGTCCCCGCTGGGGGAGTGAGCTTCCCCGGCAACGACTACGCCATCGCGGAGTACGACAGCCCCACCACCCCCGAACGCCCGAGCACGGTGCAGCCTGCTCAGGAGATCACCGCTGCCCGTGACGCCGTCCTCAACGAAGCCGTCACGGCCTACGGCGCCTTCGGCGGCCTGCAAGAAGGCACGGTCATCGGCCTCAACGCGACCGTGAACTACCCGGAGGGCCAGGTCACCGGCCTGATCAAGACCAACACGTGCGCCCAGGAAGGCGACAGCGGGGCACCCCTCTACTCCGGCTCCGACGCGATCGGAATCCTCTCGGGTGCGGAGAGCGTCACAGACTGTGACGAGGGGACGACCAACTCCTACTTCCAGCCGGTGGTCGAGGCCCTTACGGCGTTCGGCGCGACCGTCGGTTGACCTGACTCCCCTCGCCGGGGACACAGACCAGTACCCCCGGGCAGCCTGCCCGGGGGTACTGGTTTGCGTGGGGGCGGTAGTGCCTACTGCTTGGCCTGCTTGCAGGCCGCGTCCGTGGCGGTCCCGGCGACCTGGGAGACGTTGGTCAGCACCGCCTTGCACACAGCCGGGCTCACCGGGAGGCCGAGGCCGCCGACAGCGCAGGCGAGGTTGCCGTCGGTGGTGCTGCGCGAGTTGGGGATCTGGGCCAGGTAGTTCGCGCAACCGGCGCCGTCGGCCTGCGCGGCGGGGGCGGCGATGACGGCCCCGCCCAGGGCGAGCGCCGAGGCACCGACGATACCGGCGATACGGGCGGTAAAGGTTCGGTTCATGAGGTTTCCTCGCTGCGATGGGGGTGGGAAACGAATCAGCCGACCGGAGTATTACCTTCCAGTCACTCGGTCCTGTAACCACATAATGCACAGGCCAGTTACGCGGCGGCCGGGGGTGAGACCCCGGCGCCTCGCGCACTCACCCGGCGCTCACCGCGCACAGCGCTCCCCCAAGCCGTGGAGTGCGGGCGGGCCTCGGAGGCAAGGCCGGGCAGGCGTTCGGCCCGCTTCGCCCGTCATCTGCGGGGAGCGTCACCCCGCTAGGGGCCGGACCGCCAGGGAGACGGTCATCGCCGCCACGTACCCCTGTGCCACCGGCAGCGCGGCCAGAAGGCCCATCAGCGCGCCCCCTCCACCCTTCGCCGGTGGCGCACCGCCAGGCCGCCGCAAGGGCCGCCCTTCGTGCGGCTCTCGCAGCGCGCGGTGCTGTACAGCGTCCATGACGTTCGGCAGTGGCTCACGGGCTGCCGGATCGACACGGCGAGGCCCGCCTGATGATGAAACAGGTTCCGCCGATCGGCGTGAAGCGGCTCGACGCGGTCGGACACGGCCCCATGGCCCGGCTGTTCACCGGGCCCCGCGGCGGCCGGATCACCCCTGCCGTCCCGCACGGCGCCACCCACGGGGACGAAGTGGTCGTCCGCCTGGGCTACGAGCACCTACGGCGTCACGCTCTCCGGCACACCGGACTGACGGGAATGGCGGACGCCGGTATCCCCGTGCACGTGCTCCGCGTGGCCGCCAAGAGACCGACAGTCCCGAACCGGTCCCGGAGACCACGCCCGCGCGGCACCTGCGACTCGTCCGTCGACCCATCCGAAAAAAGCCTCTGACCTGCGGTTTCCCGCTAGTCAGAGGCTTCTTTCACCGTGTCGGGACGACAGGATTTGAACCTGCGACCCCTTGACCCCCAGTCAAGTGCGCTACCAAGCTGCGCCACGTCCCGATGCTCAACCGGCCCGGGCTTTCGCCCTCGCCGACCGCGCATGAGAACAATACCGCACTCCAGCCGGTGGTCGCGCACGGCTTTCGGAAGGCTCTGACCTCGGGCGAAGACGGTCGGGGGCCCGGTCGCGGAGTCCGGTCCGGGCATGATCGTCGGCGGTGGGTGCCGTGGAGATGAGTAGGCGTACTCATGCGCACGGGGTCGGGGCGCGGACACGCTACGCGCATGAGCACTCCATCGATACAGCGGCCGACGACCACGGCCTTCTTCGTGCAGGCCGCCCTCTCGTTCGGGTTGTCCCTGGTCGCGCTGGCCGTCGGGATCGCGAAGCTGCCCGTGGGGGCGTGGGAGCGGGCGTTTCTGGGGCTGGGGCTGATCTTCGTGGTGTCGTCCGCGTTCACCCTGGCCAAGTGTGTGCGGGACCGGCAGGAAGTGGAGGAGGTGACGAACCGCGTGGACAAGGCGCGGATCGACAAGCTGCTCATCGAGCAGGACGTCTTCAAGGCCGGGGGCATCTGAAAGGCCGGGCATCCAAAAGGCCGGGGCATCTGAGCAGCCGCGCGTCCGGCACCTCACCCCGCGTCCGCGTTCGGGTCCGGATCCGCCCTCCCCTCCGTACCGTGCGCCTCGACGACCGAGCGGGGCGCGGCGTCGCGCCAGGCGTCGTAGAGGATCGCGCGCAGCTCCGCGAGGTCCTCGATCGCGGCGAGGCGGACCCGTAGCCAGTCGTAGCGGTCGTCGTGGCCGGGGCGGACGAAGAACTTCTCCGGCTCCGCCGCGATCAGCTCCGCCCGGTCCTCGCGCGGGCACGTCACCCCGATCGACGCGTCGTCGTCCGCCAGCGCGGCGAAGATCTTTCCGCTCTTCGCGCCTGTCCCGGCCACCCGGAACGTGGGCATCCCCCAGGCGGGCTTCTCGACCGTCCCCGGCAGGGACAGCGCGATCGCGCGTACATCGGCGGCGGTAATCATGATCGTCCGTCTCGCTTCCTCGCGGCAGGGCGGGCCGGTGCGGATACCCACGACGGTAGCCGCCGGCATCGGTACCCGCACCGGCTGCCGATCCCGGGGCGGCGCGGTGTTGACCTTGGACCGGTGCGGCGTGCAAGTATCAAGCCTCTCATTTTCAGCTCCCGCACCGCGCAACTCCCCCGCATCAGGAGGACAGTTGGACACCAACGGCCCGGCGGACGCTACCCCCTCCGCCCTCTCCCGGCGTAGATTCCTGCAGGCCACCGCCGGTACCGCCGCCGTGGCCGGCGCGGCCGTCGCGCTTCCCGTGGACGCGGTGGCGGCGGTGCCCGGCCTGGCCGCCCGCGCGGCCGCCACGCGCGAGGTCACCCTTTCCTTCACCGCCGCCACCAACGGCGCGGCCTCGCTCTCCCCCGCCGGTGACCGGCTGGTCGCCGAGGTGCAGAACGTCCTGTGGTCCATTCCCCGCGCGGGCGGCGAGGCCGTCGCGATCACCCCGGCCGACCTCGAGCCCACCCGCCCCGTGCACTCCCCGGACGGTGCGCACCTCGCGCTCTGCGCCTACCGGGGCGGGGGCTTCCATCTGTGGACCTGCCGCGCCGACGGCTCCGGGCTCCGGCAGCTCACGGACGGGCCGTGGGACGACCGTGGGCCGTCGTGGTCGCCGGACGGCACCCGGCTCGCCTTCGCCTCCGAGCGCGGCGGCGACCCGGTGGCGGGCAGCCCGTACCGCGTATGGGTGATCGATGTGCGGTCCGGCGCGCTCACCCGCGTCACCGGGCTGCCGGGGCAGGAGGGACCCGCGCAGGACGGGGCCTGGGAGGATTTCGACCCCGTGTGGTCGCCGGACGGCGCCCGGCTGCTCTTCGTCCGCGCCAAGGCCGCCGGGTCGGCGCTGGAGGCCCGCACGATCGCCTCCGTGGCGTCCGACGGGCGGGGGCCGGTACGGGTCGAGCACGTCGAGAGCGCCGCCGCGCAGATCATGACGCCGGCGGTGTCACCGGCCGGGAAGCTGGCCTACCTGCGGACCACGGCCGCGCCCGCCGCCTCCTGCGTCCTCGTCGTGGACGGGGCCGCGGTGGCGGTGGACGGGGACGTCGAGCCCGTTCCGCCGCGGTGGGTGTCGCGCGACGAACTGCTGCTGACGGTGAGCGGCCAGTTCCGGATCGTCCGTCCCGCGCGCCCGGCAGCGGATGCCCGGGACGGCACCATCGCCTTCGCCGCGCGCCTGCCCGTCGACCGACCCCGCTACCGCGGCAAGCGGTACGACCTGGAGGGCGGCGTCGTGCGCCGGGTGCGGGCGGTGCATCTGCCGGCGCTGTCGCCGGACGGCCGGCGGGTGGTGTTCGCCGCGCTCAACTCCCTCTGGGTGACCGACGTCTCCGGCGGCCGGGCGCCGCGGCGCGTGGTGCGGACGGACCCCACGAGCTACCTGCTGGCCCCGGCCTGGTCGCCCGACGGGCGGGCGCTGGTCTACACCGACGACCGCGGCGGGCTGCCGGCCGTGCGCCGCCACGACCTCGCCTCCGGCAAGGAGACCGTGCTGGCCGACGGCGGGCGCGCGTATCCGGCGCTCTCGCCGGACGGCGAGCGGCTGGCCTGTCTGGACCTCTCCGGCAACCTTCTCGTGCGCGACCTCGCGGCCGGTACGGAGCGGGTGCTGGCGGCCCCCTTGGGCGGTGGCGGGCTGCCCGGGCGGCCGAGCTGGTCGCCCGACGGCCGTTATGTCGCGTTCTGTGACCGCAACCGCCTCAACCAGCGCTTCCGCGAGGGCTACAACCTGATCCGGGTCGTCGACACCACCACCGGTACCGCCCGGCTGCACCCCGTGGCCCCGCACACCTCGATCGCCGACCGCTACGACTCGGGCCCCGTCTGGTCGCCGGACGGCCGGCTGATGGCGGTGATCGTCGAGTCCGCGCTGTGGCTGCTGCCCGTACGGCCCGACGGGACCCCGGACGGGGCGGCCCGCCGGATCACCGACGAGGCCGCCGACCACCCCTCGTGGTCCGCGGACTCGCGACGGCTGCTGTACCTCTCGGCCGGGCGGCTGCGGCTGTTCGACCTCACCGGCGGCGAGCCGGACGGCGCGGCGCGCACCGTGCCGGTTCCGCTCGACTACCGCCGGCTCACGCCCGCCGACACCGTCGTACGGGCCGGGCGGTTCTGGGACGGCACGGGCAAGGCCGTCCGTGAGGACGTCGACATCGTCGTGCGGGGCGGGCGCGTCGCCGCCGTCGAGCCGCACCGGGCGCGACGGGCGGCGCTGCGCACCGTCGACGCGTCGCGGCGGACGGTGATCCCGGGGCTGTGGGACACCCACACGCACCCCTACCAGAACACCTACGGCGGCCGGCAGACGGCGCTGCAACTGGCCTACGGGATCACCACCGCGGTCTCCTTCGGCGGTTTCGCCTACGAACAGGCCCGGATCCGGGAGGCCGTCGCGGCCGGGGAGCTGGCCGGGCCGCGGCTGCTGGCCACCGGCGAGCTGCTGGACGGGGCCCGGGTGGCGTACAGCATGGGGCGCGCGCACCGTACCGAGGCGGGCCTGCGCCGGTCGCTGACCCGTGCCGCCGCGCTGGACTGGGACTTCGTCAAGACCTATGTGCGGGCGCCGGGCTGGGTGATGCGGGAGGCGGCGCGGTTCGCGCACGAGCGGCTCGGGGTCCGGGCCGGCAGTCATCTGTGCTCGCCGGGCGTGCAGCTCGGGCAGGACCTGACGACCCACCTCCAGGCGACGCAGCGGCTGGAGTTCGGCCATGCGACGACCGCGTCCGGGCACGCCTACCAGGACGTGACGGAGATCTACACGGCCACGGACTTCCATCTGGTGGCCACGATGTTCACGTCCGTTCCGCTGCTGGGTGAGGACCCGGGGCTGGCGAAGGACCCCCGGGTCACGCGGCTGATGCCGCCGTGGGACCTGGCGGTGGTCCAGAAGACGGCAGCCGCCCGGCCGACCGCCGACCAGCTGGCGACGCTGGAGCGTGAGATCGGTGTCTACCGGCGGGTGCTGGCCGGTGGCGGGATCGTGGCCCTGGGCACGGACGCGCCGCTGGTGCCGGTCGGGCTCTCCCTGCACCTGGGGCTGCGCGCCCTGCACCGCTTCGGGCTGTCGGCGGCTCAGGCGCTGCGTACCGCGACGGTGCTGCCGGCGCGGGCGCTCGGTGCCGAGCGGGACCTGGGCACTCTGGAGGTCGGCAAGTTCGCCGACGCGACGGTGATCGACGGCGATCCGTTCACGGACTTCGACACGCTCGTCCGCACGGAGTCGGTGCTGCGGGGCGGGGTGCCGTTCGAGCAGGCGCGGCTGGTCGGCGCGTTCGAGCCCGCGGGGATTCCGGCGCCGCGTGCGGGGGTGCGGCACGAGGACTGGCTCGCGGTGGGGCGGCAGTTGCGCCGTGATTCCTGCTGCGACATGGACGTGCTCTGAGCCGCGGCCGCCCGCGCACCCTCGGTGGAGGGTGCGCGGTGCCGCCGGTTGCTCGGTGAGCGCCGATTACGCGGTGGGCGCCGGTTACTCGTTGATCTCGTACGAGTCGCCGTAGACCTTCCACTTCAGCGGCGGCTTGAGGTCGAAGTTGCCGTTGTTGAGGAAGACGCGCTGGGCGGTGTCGACGCGGCTGGTGTCGCTGTGCGCCTCCTCGCGCTGCATGGCCTTCTTGCGGGCGTCGAGGAAGGCGTTCAGGTAGGTCTTCTCGTCGCCGCCCTGCGCCGGGGTCTTGGCCTTGGCCAGTGCGGCCTTGCGGATGCCGCCGAAGCTGTCCTTGCCGCTGCCGGGGCCGTGCATGACGATCGCGTCGTAGTAGGCGAACTGGCCGAGTGCGCGCAGGCCGTCGGCCTTGGCCTGCTTGACCGCCGGGTCGAAGTAGACGCGGTCGCGCTCGGCTTCCTGGGCGTCCTGGAAGGCCTTGTGCTGGGCGGCCTTCTTCCAGGCGTCCTCGAAGGGCTTGCCGAGGCCGGCGTGCGAGTCGCTGCCGTTGACCTTGCGCAGGGCGGGGAGGTACTTGGCGAGCGGGTTGTCGGGCTTCTGCTTGGTGTACCGCTCGACGAGGTCGAGCATGTCGCCGGTGCCGGAACAGAAGCCGATGATGCCGGCGGTGTAGCCGCGGCCGTCGTCTATGTCCTCGATGTAGGTGAACTGGGCGCGCCAGTCGAGCGAGGAGTTCTCCGCGCTCGACACCAGCCGCATGGCCATGTCCTTCTTGTACGGGTCGTTGAGGTCGGTGCCCGCCGCCAGGGTGTGGAGGGTGGCCCGGGGAGCGGGGGCGGAGGCGGGGGAGGTCGCGGTGGCGGACGCCTGGTCGACCCCGGTGAGCATGAGGGCGGTGGGGATCGCGGCGGCCAGCCCGACGAGGGCGAGACGGCCGGACACAGGGATCCTCTTCGAGGTGCGCGCGGGCATGCGGGACTCCGTTCCCGATCAGCTGTTAGGAAGCTTTCCTAACCATCGGCGTCATTGAAGCGGCCCGTCCGCGCACACCACAAGGGGATCGTGCGCATCCTGGTGAAAACCCGCCACACGCCCGCGCGGCCCGCTACGCCTGCAGGATGACCTCGGCGTCGTCCTCGGCACCGCTCTCGGCGCCGTCCGCGACGTCGGCCCAACCGCCCGCGGGAGGTACCGCGACCGCGCGCCACCACGGATCGACCCGCAGCCCGGCGGCGGGCTCGAACGGCTGCCCGGGGCGGGGGGTGGCCACCACCGCGCCGACTCGGCGCGCCGCGGCGAGCGTCCCTTCCGCGGGCTCCTCCCAGGGGTGCGGTGCGAGGTTGAAGGTCCCCCAGTGGATCGGCAGCATGATGCCGCGGGGCGCGCCGCCCTGCAGGTCGAGATGGGCGCGCATGCCCTCCTCGGGGGTCATGTGGATGTCCGGCCAGAATTCGCTGTACGCGCCGATCTGCACCATCGTGACGTCGAAGGGCCCGTACTGGGCGCCGATCTCCGCGAAACCCGGGAAGTAGCCGGTGTCACCGCTGTGGAAGACGCGGTGCTCGGGGCCGGTGACCACCCAGGAGGCCCACAGGGTGTGCTGGGTGTTGCGCAGCCCCCGGCCGCAGAAGTGGCGCGCGGGAGTGGCGGTGAGGGTGAGGCCCTCGACTACCTGAGTCGACTCGTGCCAGTCGAGTTCGGTCACCTGGGCGGCGGGCACCCCCCAGTGTTCGAGGTGGGCGCCGACGCCGAGCGGTACGACGAAGCGCGTACCGGCCCGGGCCAGGGCCTTGACCGTCGGCAGGTCCAGGTGGTCGTAGTGGTCGTGCGAGATGATCACCGCGTCCACCGGGCCGACCTCGGTCAG
The DNA here is from genome assembly GCF_055582085.1 of Streptomyces sp. NPDC042259. Lineage (NCBI taxonomy): Bacteria > Bacillati > Actinomycetota > Actinomycetes > Kitasatosporales > Streptomycetaceae > Streptomyces > Streptomyces sp. NPDC042259. The sequence continues at coordinate 23,280 of NZ_JBVJDW010000003.1, forward strand.
CGGCACCGGCACCGGATGCAGGCGCTTGGGGCCCGCGAAATCGAACGGCGAGCAGCGCTCGCCCCACACCGGATCGAACAGCAGTCGGCGGCCGTCGATCTCGGCGAGCACGCTGGAGTGGCCCATCCAGGTGACGCGCAGCCCGGAGTCGGCGGGTTCCGCGAGGTCGGCGATGGTCGTGGGGTGCACGGGCACGGTCCCGGCGGGGGCTCTGCGGACGCGCTCGCCCTTGCGGAAGTAGGTGGGCAAGAACTTCAGCATGGAGCCGGACGGCGTCAGGTCGGCACCCACCGGATTGACGAACCGGCCGTCGGCGAAGTGCGGCGATCGCCGGATGCGTGCCATCCGCTCCCCGGACGGATCCGCCCCGAAGGCGGCCGGGCGCAGCGAGGCGAGCGGTGAGCGGTGCGGTCGGGAGCCGGTCACGGCACCTCCAGGGCGATGGGGGCGCCCCCGTGCCGTGCGGGCCACGGGGGAGGGCGGGTCACTCCCATTATCTGCCCGAGCGGCCGGAGCACATGGTGATCAATCCCACGCGCCGGGCCGCTGAGCTGCGCGGACACCGGGACGTCACCGCCCGGGCCCACCCCCGTTGACATGCGGGCCCGGACGGCGGCGTCCGTACCGGCCGGGAATCCACTGTGCAGGTTCGGCGCCCGGAGCGCACGTCGTTTTCCGCGCCGCACGCTTGCCGCCGGGGGTGCGTTCACAGCCCGCTGACGCGCAAGGTGATGTTGAGCCGTCCGGTCAGGCCCAGCCCGGGTGGCGCGGTGCCCGGCCGGGTGCGGGGGACGCCGTGGTAGGCGAGCCGGGAGGGGCCGCCGAAGACGAAGAGATCACCGCTGCGCAGCTCGACGTCGTTCCAGGGGCGGCCCCGGCCGCCCGGGTGCCCGAACCGGAAGACGCAGGTGTCGCCCAGGCTGAGCGAGACGACCGGTGCGCCGGACTTCTCGTCGCCGTCCCGGTGCAGGCCCATGTGCGCGCCCGCCGCGTAGAAGTTCACGAGCGCGATGTCGTACTCCGGCACCGTCGCCCGCTGCCCGTAGGCGCGCGTCACCGCCGCGCGGGCCAGCTCGCCGAGCCGGGCCGGGAAGGGTTTGACGGGTGCGCCGTCGCCGTCGACGACGGTACGGGCGTAGCCGTAGGGGTACCAGTGCCAGCCCAGGCAGAACGACCGTACGGACATCTCGCCACCGCTCGGCATCCGCACGGTTCGCAGGCCAGCCGGAGGCTTCGCCCATTCCCGGCAGTCGGCCAGCAGACGCCGCTGCGCGGCTTCGTCCAGCCAGCCGGGGACGTGCACGGCGCCCGGGGCGATCTCGGTGGCGGGGCGGGGGAACAGCTCGTCGTGCATGTCCTCCAGCGTAGGCCGGGGTCCTTCGGCGCCCGGGCGGAAGTTTTTTCGCGCGTTCCCCTCCCGGATGTCACGAACGGCACCGGCTCGTCCGTCGTATGGGCGGAGCGGCCGCGGCAGCGGCCGCCGAGGACGATCACCGGAGGTACCCGACATGGCCCGCATCTCTCTCGACCCGCCCCGCACCCCGCTGGTCCGCCTCGTGGAGTGGTACTCCCGGCGGACGTACGGGAAGGTCCTCGAACCGCTGGCGGCCTACGCCCACCACCGGCGGGTGCTGATCACCACGTCCCGCTTCGAACTGTCGGTGGCCCGTTGGAAGAAGCTCGACCCCGGGCTGAAGGCCCTCGCGGTGATGGCGTCGGCGGCGGCCATCGGCTGCTCGTGGTGCGTGGACTTCGGCTACTGGGAGAACCGCAGGCACGGCATGGCGCACCGGAAGCTGCACGACGTGCCCAGGTGGCGGGAGAGCGAGGTCTACACCCCGCTGGAACGGGACGTCATGGAGTACGCCGAGGCGATGACCGCGACGCCGCCGACGGTCGGGGACGACCTGGCCGAACGGCTGCGGCAGCGCCTCGGCGAGGAGGGGCTGGTCGAGCTGACCGCGATGATCGCGGTCGAGAACCTTCGCTCGCGCGTCAACGCTGCGCTTGGGCTGACCAGTCAGGGGTTCAAGGACAGCTGTGACGTCCCCGCGGAGGCATAGACCATGGCGGGTGCACCTGCGCTGCGCGGCGGTGTCCTCAATCGCCGGACGGGCTTGACTCGGCCGGGCTCAGCCAATGCAGCCCGTCCGGCGTTTGAGGACGCGCCCGCAGGGCGCCCGCCGCCGCAGGCGGCACAGCGGTCGGCAGCCGAAGACCCACCGGGCAGCCCCTAGGACTTCCGCCCGACTCCCCCGTAAAAGATCGTGTTGCTCAGCTCCTCGGGCCCCGGCACCGGCCCGTCCGGGCGCCACAGCGGCACCCGGACCAGGCCGGGGTCGAGGAGGGTGAAGTCGCCGAAGAGCGGGGCGATCTCGGCGCGGCCGCGCAGGTTCAAGGTGGCGGTGGCGTTCTTGTAGACGTCGAGGACGCCGTCGCGGGCCGTCTCGTCCGTGCGGCCCGCCTCGTACGCCTCGTAGGGTTCGCCGGTGGCGTGGGAGAGCACGAGACAGCTGCCGGACGGCAGGGCCTCGGCGAAGGCGGCGACGATGCCGGCCGGGTCCTCCTCGTCCTTGACGAAGTGCAGGACGGCGACGAGGAGCAGGGCCACCGGCCGGTCGAAGTCGATGAGGGAGCGGACCACGGGGTCGGCGAGGATCGCCCGGGGGTCGCGGACGTCGCCGAGCGCGAACCCGGCGTCGCCCGCGTTCGTCAGCTTCGCCCCGGCGTGGGTGGCGACGATGGGGTCGTTGTCGACGTAGGCCACCTTGACGTCCGGCGCCACCTCCCGGGCCACCTCGTGGGTGTTGGGCGAGGTGGGTATGCCCGTGCCGACGTCGATGATCTGGCGGATGCCGCCGCCCACCACCTCGCGCACGGCCCGGCGCAGGAAGGCACGGTTCGCGCGGGCGGAGAGGCGGACCTGGGGGTGGGCCTCGATGACGCGCTCGGCGGCCTGCCGGTCGACCTCGTAGTTGTCCCAGCCGTCGAGGTAGTAGTCGTACATCCGGGCCGGGTGCGGCCTGCTGGTGTCGATCTGGTCGGCCGTGAAACCCTGCTCGCTCACGCGGTTGTTCCCTTCGGTACGCATGGCCTTCGATGCCGGTGCGGCCCCGCCGACGCCGTCGGCGGGGCCGGCCTCACTCGCCGCTGACGCTCGGTCCGGCGAGCAGGAAATCGGCCTCGCCGGCCTTCGCGCCGCGGATGAACGTCTCCATCTCGTGGTGCGTGTAGATCAGAGCGGGGCCCGCCGGGTCGGTGGACTGACGGACGGCCACCCGGCCGTCCCCCAGGCGCATGACCTCGACGCAGCTGCCTCCGTTGCCGCCGCTCCACGGCTTGCTCCACCCCTCGGTGCCGAGGTCGGTGGCCCGCATGCCGTTGTAGATGCGATCCATGGTTCAGATCTCCTTACGAATGCCACCCAGGAAGGCCTCGGTGGTCTGTGCCGGCGCGGCTTGCGCGCACATCCGGTCCAGCGCCTCCAGGAAGGCCGAGACATCGTCACGCTGGTCGAAGTAGGAGGCCCCGACGAGGTTTTCCGCGTAGGCGATGTCCGGCAGCTCGGGAAGCGGGAACCGGAAGATATGGAACGGTCCGTACATCGCCGGGTGCGGCCCGGCGGCGAACGGCATGATCTGCAGTCGTACGTTCGGCAGTGCCGTCGCCTCGACGAGGTGGGCGATCTGCTCGCGCATCACACCCGGCCCGCCGATCGGCCGGCGCAGCACGGTCTCGTCCATCACCACCCACAGCAGTGGCGCCCGGTCCCGGGTGAGCAGGCTCTGGCGTACGCGGCGGACGGCCACGGCCCGGTCGATGTCGGCCTCGGGCGCGTGGGGCATTCCGGCGCGGAGCACGGCGCGGGCGTACTGCTCGGTCTGCAACAGGCCGGGCACGTAGTGGGGTTCGTAGGCGCGGATGAGGTTGGCCTCTTGCTCCAGGCTGACGAACGCGCTGAACCACTCCGGCAGGACGTCACGGAAGCGGTGCCACCAGCCGGGGCGGTTGGCTTCCCGGGTGAGGGTGAGGAAGCTTTCGACCTCCGCCGGGTCGGTGACGCCGTAGACGCCCAGCAGCTTCTCCACGTACGGGATCTTCAGGCCGACCTCGGCCTTCTCCATTCTCCGGACGGTGGCGTGCGTGACGTCGAGGGCGCGGCCCGCCTGCTCGAAGGAGAGCCCGGCCTTCTCCCTGAGATCCTGCAGCCGCTTGCCGAGCACGACTCGCAGAACGGTCGGGGCGCCTACACCGCGCGCGTCCGCCACTGTCCACCCCCTCCAACTGCTGTCATATGCCAGCAGTGTGCCACGCGACCTGTGGAGCCGACAGACTGTGCATGCGATTCTGTAATTTGCAGATTGAACCTTGCCACACCCGAGGCGCATCGCACATAGTTGCGGAGTGGTCCCCTCCCATGACGCCCCCCTGCTCGGGCGCTGCGGCAGTTCCATCGCCGAGCGTCTGCAAGACGCCTTCCATTTCCCGGCCCTCAACACCTCGGTGGCGGAGGCGCGAAGACGAGTCCTCGCGCGGCTACGGGAATGGGGCATAGACGAAGTGGCCTGCGACGACGCCCAATTGGTGGTGTCGGAGCTCTTCACCAACGCCGTGCGGCACACCGACAGCGACAACGTCAGCTGTCAGCTGCGGATCAGCGGCGCGCGGCTGCGCATAGAGATCGCCGACCAGGGGCACACCCCCACCGAGCCCCGCGCGCGGTGCAGCGGGGCGGACGAGGAGAGCGGACGCGGCCTCCTGCTGGTCGGCGCGGTGTCCGAGGCCTGGGGGGTGCGGCCCGACGACAGCGGCCGTGGCCGTGTCGTCTGGGCCGACCTGTCGCACCGTCGGATCCCGCACTGACGGATCCTCCGCCGAGCCCGTACGGGCCTGTCTTTCCGTACGAGCCCTTTCACCGGGGACCACGAACCGGGGTGCGGTGGTTACAGCGGCAGCAAGTCCGGCCGCTTGGGCTCCACGTGGTCCCCCGAGGACTCCCCGCGCAGCCGGCGGCCGATCCACGGCACGAGGTGCTCGCGCGCCCAGTGGATGTTGTCGCGGCGCACCTCGGCGGGCGAGCGGTGCCCTTCTTCCGGCCAGGCCTGGTCGGGGTCGGCCGGCACCCGGAGCCCGAGCACCTGGGCGGCCCGCAGGGCGACGCGCGTGTGACCGTCCGCCGAGAGGTGCAGCCGGTCGTCGCTCCACGCCCGCCGGTCCTGGACCGAGCGCAGCGACCACAGGTCGAGGACCGGGCAGTCGTGCCGGTCGGCGATGGCCCGCACGTGCGCGGTGTACGTCGCGATCTTCCCCCGCAGATGGCGCAGGACCGGGATGCCACGGGTGTCGAAGCCGGTGCACAGCAGGACCGTGCCGACGGAAGCGGTCAGCTCGGCGACGGCCGCCTCGTAGCGCTCGGCCACGTCGTCGGGATCGCTGCCCGGCCGCAGGATGTCGTTGCCACCGGCGCAGAAGGTGACCAGGTCCGGCGCCAGCTCCTTCGCCCGGGGGATCTGCTCCTCCACGATCTGGTCGAGGAGTCTGCCGCGGACCGCGAGGTTGGCGTATCGGAAGGAGTGCTCCGCCTGCTGGTCGGAGAGGAGTACGGCCAGTCGGTCGGCCCAGCCGATGAAGGTGTCGTTCGGCCCAGGGTCGCCGACGCCTTCGGTGAAGCTGTCCCCGACGGCTGCGTACGACCCGATCGCGCCCTTGCTGAATGAATTCGAATCGTCTGCCACGTCAGCACATACTTCACCTCACCGAGTGACTTACGCCACCGTAACCAAGGGTTGACGTGCCGTGATGTATCCCACCCCGACAAAGTCGGCTCAACCGGAATACGCGGGCACGGCTCCCGTACGAGCCGATCACACCGTGAAAAGGGTGTCGTAAGGTCGTTGGGCCGCTTCGTCGACGAGCAGCGTCGACAGCCGGACCAGAGGAGAGCGCCCGTGACGCAGACGCCGCAGATCCCGTCGACCGAGCCGGAGCTGGCGGGGGTGCGCAACTTCCGTGATCTCGGTGGGCTGCCGGTCGCCGACGGACGGCGGGTACGCCCCGGCGTCCTCTTCCGCAGCGGTCATCTCGCCCACGCGACCGAGGCGGACGCGCGCTTCCTCGACTCCCTGGGGCTGCACACCGTCTTCGACTTCCGCAACGCCGCCGACATCGCGCTGGAGGGTGAGGACGTCGCCCTCACCGGGGTGCGGAACGTGAACATCCCGCTGACCGACCCGGCGGACGGCACCGAGTTCTGGCGGATGGTGCGCGACGGGGACCTGGATCTGCTGCGGTCCATCCTGGCCGAGGGCCGGGCCGCCGGCCGGATGTCCGATACCTACCGCGAGATCATCACCACCCGCACCGCCGACCACAGCCGGGTGCTGCACGCCCTCGCCGAGGACAGCGTGCCCGCGCTCATGCACTGTGCCGCCGGCAAGGACCGGGCGGGGCTGTCCATCGCGGTGACCCTGCTCGCCCTCGGCGCCTCGCGCGCGACCATCGAGGCGGACTACCTGGAGTCGAACGCGCCGCACCGCCGCTACCGGGTACGCCGGGGCGAGGGCGCGCCCGGCGGTACGTCCCCCGAGGTCATGGAGCTGCTCTCACCGCTGTTCGAGGCCCGGGCGGAGTACCTGGCCGCCGCGTTCACGGCCATCGAGGAGACGTGGGGCACCACCGAGCGCTATCTCGCCGAGGGCCTCGGCGTCACCACGGCGACGCGCGAGCGGCTGCGGGAACGGCTCCTCACCGACTGACCCGGCCGGCCCGCTTCGCGGTCGCGGGGGCCGCTCCCCCGCGGCCGTCAGCGGCCGGCGACCGCCTGCTTCACCAGGGTCCGGCCGAAGTCCCACATCAGCCCGCCACCCCCGTGGGCATCGTCCATGACGGCCGTGAAGGCGTCCACGAACCGGTCCACCTCCTTCTCGCCGATGATCAGCGGCGGGATCAGCTTGATGACCTCCAGCCGGTCACCGGAGACCTGGGTCAGGATCCGGTGCCGCTGGAGCAGCGGCACCACCACCATCTGCGCGAACAGTCCCTTCCGCGCGGTCTGCAGCATCGCCCAACGGCTCCGCAGTCCCAGCGACTTGGGCCGGCCGAACTCGATGCCGATCATCAGGCCGCGGCCGCGCACCTCGTGCAGCAACTCGTACTTGTCGACGAGCGCCGCCAGCCGGGTGCGCAGCAGATCACCGGTCCGCCGGGCGTTGGCCACCACGTCTTCGTCCTCCATCACGGCGAGCACCGCGAGCCCGGCCGCCATCGCCTGCGCGTTGGACCCGAAGCTCGCCGAGTGGACCAGCACCCGGTCCATGGACGAATAGACCTTCTTGAAGATCCAGTCCCTGCCGAGGGTGGCGCCGACCGGCACATAGCCGCCGGAGAGCGCCTTGGCCACGCACACCAGGTCCGGTTCGAGCCCCGTCTCGTGCTGGTAGGCGAAGAACGCGCCGGTCCGCCCGATGCCGGTCTGCACCTCGTCGGCGATCAGCAGGGCCTTGTGCCGGCGCAGCAGCTCCTGGGCGGCCCGCAGGAACCCGGCGGGCGGCTGGAGGACACCCTTGCCCTGGATCGGCTCGACCACGAAGCCCGCCACGTCGCCGCGCTTGAGTTCGCGTTCCAGGGCGTCGAGGTCACCGAGCGGGACGGCCGTGTCGGGCAGCAAGGGGGCGAAGCCGTCGCGGAAGCCGTCCTCGCCGTTGACGGACAGGGAACCGGCGGTCAGCCCGTGGAAGGCGTGCGCGCAGTACAGGATCCTCGGTCTGCCGGTGGCGTAGCGGGCGAACTTCAGCGCCGTCTCGACGGCCTCGGTGCCGCTGTTGCCGAAGAAGACCCGGTCCAGATGCGGTGCGTGGGACAGCAGCCGTTCGGCGAGGAGGCCGGGCAGCGGCTGGCAGTCGAAGCGGGTGAGGTCGGCGAGGGAGGCGTCGAGGACGTCGTGCAGTGCCTTGCGTACGACGGGGTGGTGCCGGCCCAGGCCCATCACCCCGAAGCCCGCGAGCATGTCGAGGTAGTCCTGACCGTCCGCGTCCCAGAAGTAGGCGCCCTCGGCCCGTTCGTAGACCTTGTCGAAGCCGATGGTGCGCAGCATGCGCGGGAGCTGGTGGTTGAGGTACCGGGTGTGCAGGTCGTAGCCCTCCCCGCCGCGCTCCGCCAGGAGCCGGGCGAGGTCGAAGCCGCGGGGGCCGTCCGTCATGCGTCCTCCTCCTTGGTGGCCGGGGCGGCCGTCCGGCGGGCCGCCGCGGCGCTGATCCGGCCGGCGATCTCGGCGGGGGTCAGCCCCAGGTCCGCCAGCACCTCGCCGCGCTTGGCGTGCGGCAGGAACTGTTCGGGGATGCCGAAGGTCCACACCGGCAGGTCGATGTCCGCGTCCCGCAGCGCCTGGGCGATCGCCGAGCCGACGCCGCCGGTACGGCTGTTGTCCTCGACGACGGCGACGACGCGGTGCCGCGCGGCGAGCGCGGGCAGCGCCTCGTCGACCGGTTTGACCCAGCGGGGGTCGACGACGGTGCAGGCGGTGCCGCGCGCGGCGAGCAGTCCGGCGGCGTCGAGGGCGACCCGGGCCATGACGCCGACCGCGATCAGCAGCACGTCGGGGTGGGCGGTCTCCGGGGCGCTCAGCACGTCCATGCCGCCGACGCGGGCCACGGCGGGCAGGGCCGGGCCGACGGTCTCCTTGGGGAACCGCACGACGGTCGGGGCGTCCGTGACGTCGACGGCCTCCCGGAGCTGGGCGCGCAGCTGGTCGGCGTCGCGCGGGGCGGCGATCCGCAGTCCGGGCACGACCTGGAGGACCGACATGTCCCACATGCCGTTGTGACTGGGCCCGTCGGTGCCGGTGACCCCGGCCCGGTCCAGCACGAACGTCACTCCGCACTTGTGCAGGGCCACGTCCATCAGCACCTGGTCGAAGGCGCGGTTGAGGAACGTCGCGTACACCGCGAAGACCGGGTGCAGCCCGCCCGTGGCCAGCCCGGCCGCCGAGGTCGCCGCGTGCTGCTCGGCGATGCCCACGTCCCAGACCCGGTCGGGGTAGGCGGCCGCGAACCGTGTCAGCCCCACGGGGTGCAGCATGGCCGCGGTGATCGCCACCACGTCGGGCCGTTCGGCGCCGATCCGCAGCATCTCGTCGCCGAACACCGAGGTCCAGGTCTGGCCGCCGGCCGCGACGAGCGGCTCGCAGGTCAGCGGGTTCATCACGCCGACGGTGTGGAAACGGTCCGCCTCGTCCTCCAGGGCGGGCCGGTAGCCGCGCCCTTTCTCCGTCCGGCAGTGCACGAGCACGGGACCGTGGAAACGCTTCGCCCGGCGCAGCGCCTCCTCGACGGCCCCGATGTCGTGTCCGTCGATCGGGCCGACGTACTTCAGGCCCAGGTCCTCGAACATGCCCTGGGGTGCGAAGGCGTCCTTGAACCCCTTCTTGGCGCCGTGCAGCGATTCGTAGAGCGGTGTGCCGAGCAGCGGCAGCCGTTGGAGGACGTCCTTGCCCCAGGACAGGGCGCGCTCGTAACCGTCGGTGGTGCGCAGTCCGGCGAGGTGGTGGGCGAGGCCGCCGATGGTGGGCGCGTAGGAGCGTTCGTTGTCGTTGACGACGATGATCAGCGGGCGGTCCTTGGCGGCGGCGATGTTGTTCAGCGCCTCCCAGGCCATGCCGCCGGTCAGCGCGCCGTCGCCGATGACGGCGACGACATGGCGGTTCCAGCGCCCGAGCACCTGGTTGGCCTTGGCGAGCCCGTCGGCCCAGCCCAGGACCGTGGAGGCGTGGCTGTTCTCGATGACGTCGTGTTCGGACTCCTCGCGGGAGGGGTAGCCCGAGAGGCCGCCCTTGCCGCGCAGCTTGGAGAAGTCCTGCCGCCCGGTGAGCAGCTTGTGCACGTAGCTCTGGTGCCCGGTGTCCCACAGGATGCGGTCGGCGGGCGAGTCGAAGGCGCGGTGCAGGGCTATGGAGAGCTCCACCACGCCGAGGTTCGGGCCGAGATGGCCGCCGGTCCTGGCGACCGCGTGAATCAGGAAGTGCCGGATCTCCTCGGCCAGTTCGGGCAGGTCCGCCGCGGCGAGAGTCTTCAGATCGCGCGGACCGCGGATGTTCTCCAACAACGACACGCGAGCCCCTTTTCGTCTTTCGTGCTCGTCCTTACGCTTTCTTCTTTCGCTCTCGTGCTCGCCTTCCCGGCCGGCGGTGACGTCGGGGGCGCCGGACGGGACCCGCCGCGCGGGGCGGCGGGTCGCGAACGGCCGGGCCGGTACGCCGGCCCCCGCGGGGCTCAGTTCCGGTTCGAGGAGATGGTCTCGCGGGCGGCGCGCAGCGACTCCTTCAGGGAGCCCATGGTGGCCAGCACGGCCGTGGGTTCGTAGCCGCAGTGCGCCATGCAGTTGGCGCAGCGCGGGTCCTTGCCCCGCCCGTACTTCTCCCAGTCGGTGTCCTCGATCAGCTCCCGGTAGGTCGGCACATACCCGTCGCTCATCAGATAGCAGGGGCGCTGCCAGCCGAAGAGGGAGTAGTTGGGGATGGCCCACGCGGTGCACGGGAAGTCCGCCTTGCCCTCGAGGAAGTCGAGGAAGAGCGGGCTGTGGTTGAGCCGCCACCGGCCCCGGTTGCCGCCCGAGAATGCCTTCCTGAACAGCTCGCGGGTCTGCTCGACGCCGAGGAAGTGCTCCTGGTCGGGGGCCTTCTCGTAGGCGTAGGCGGGCGAGATCATCATCTCGTCGACCTGGAGGTCGTCATTGAGGTAGTTGAGTACCTCGATGATGGTCTGGGGGGTGTCGGTGTTGAAGAAGGTGGAATTGGTGGTGACCCGGAAGCCGCGCCGCTTGGCCTCCTTGATCGCCTCCACCGCCTCGTCGAAGACGCCCTCCTTGGCGACGGACTCGTCGTGCCGCTCGCGCAGCCCGTCGATGTGCACCGCGAACGCGAAATAGGGCGAGGGCGTGAAGTTGTCCATCTTCTTGCGCATCAGCATGGCGTTGGTGCAGAGGAAAATGTATTTCCTCCGCTCCACCAGCTGGCGCACGATCTCGTGGATCTGCGGGTGCATCAGGGGTTCGCCGCCCGCGATGGACACCATGGGCGCGCCGGATTCCAGCACCGCGCCCACGGCCTGGGCGACCGGCATCCGCTGCTTGAGCACCCCGGCCGGGTGCTGGATCTTCCCGCAGCCCTCGCACTTGAGGTTGCAGGCGAAAAGCGGCTCGAGTTCCACGATCAGCGGGAACTTCTCCCGCTTCCGGAGCTTCTGTTCAAAAAGGTAGGTCCCGACCCGGATGGTCTGGCGGAGCGGCATGGCCATCTAGCTCACCTCCTGGGGAGCAACAAAGAACGGTGCCATTCGAAAAAAGCCGGAAGAACAGTGCGCAGTACGCGGAATGCTGATATTCCACCCCGCAAGGTCCCGATTCGGACGAGTTCATGTTCTGGAGCGTCCACGACCACCCGGACGGCCGCAACCGGGCGCGGACCGGCCCGCACGGCGCTTCGGAGCGTGGCGGCGGACTCCATGTCCACCGCGAGCGCTCCCGCGGCGTGCAGGGCCGTCCGTTCCGCGCCGCGTACGACGTGGTCCGAGCCGACCACCGGGCCGGTGTGGATGACGCGCCGGGGCGCGACCCCGGCCAGCTCCTTGGCCAGCAGTTCCACGCCGACGCACTCGGTGCGCCCGGCGCCGTCACGGGTCTCGTCGGCGACGACCAGGTCCCCGGGGTGCATCCCCGGGGCGAGGCCGGCGCAGAAGCCGGTGGCGATCACGGCGGCGTCCCCGAGCGCCGGGTCGTCCCCGAGCGCGAGGGCCACGGCACGGTCCGCGGCCTGCGGTCCCATGCCGGTGCGCAGTACGGTCACGGGCCCGGCGGCTCCGCCGAAGCCACCGCCCAGGGCGAACCGTTCGATGCCGAGCGCACAGGCGATCAGCAGCGGGGCGGAGCCGGGGGTGCCCGTGCCGGGGGTCATCAGCCGTCCCGCCGCTCGGGGGCGAAGGGCTCGCCGTGCAGATACCGGCCGAGGGCCGTGACGGGGAAGACCTGGCGGTACAGGTGGTAGTTGATGGAGAAGTCCCAGGGGAAGCCGGTCCCGGTGAAGTACGGCTCGTCCCAGGAGCCGTCCGGGCGCTGGTTGTCCACCAGCCAGGCCACGCCGCGCTCGACGGCCTTGCTCTCCCGCTCCCCCGCCGCCAGCAGCGCCATCAGCGCCCAGGCGGTCTGCGAGGGGGTGGTGGCACCGCGTCCGATCCACTCGGGGTCGCGGTAGGAGCGCTGGTCCTCGCCCCAGCCGCCGTCGGAGTTCTGCACGCTCTCCAGCCAGCTCACGGCCCGGCGGACGGCCGGGTGCGAGGCGGGCAGCCCGGCGGCGACGAGGGCGGGCACCACCGATCCGGTGCCGTAGACGTAGTTGGTGCCCCAGCGGCCGAACCAGGCTCCCGTTGCCTCCTGTTCGGCGAGCAGCCAGTCGATGCCGCGCCGGGCGCGCGGGTCGTGCTGCTTGCCGAGGGCCGCCAGCATCTCGACCACATGGGCGGTGACGTCGGCGGACGGCGGGTCGATGACCTCGCCGAAGTCGCAGAACGGCAGCCGGTTGGGGAAGGGGCTGGTGTTGTCGGCGTCGAAGGCTCCCCAGGCGCCGTTCTTGGACTGCATGCCCAGGTTCCAGCGGGTGGCCCGCCGGACGGCCGCCTCGACGCGCCCGGGGTCGGGGTGGCGTACCCGCTGGAGGGCGAGGACGACCTCGGCGGTGTCGTCGATGTCGGGGTAGTTGTCGTTGTCGAACTCGAACGCCCAGCCGCCCGGGGGCAGCTCGGGGCGGCGTACGGTCCAGTCGCCGGGCCGGGTGATCTGTTCGTCCAGCATCCAGTCGGCGGCCTTGACCAGTGCCGGGTGGTCGGCGGCGACGCCCGCGTCGGCGAGCGCGATGACGGCGAGGCAGGTGTCCCAGACGGGTGACTGGCACGCCTCGATCATCCGCGCGCCGTCCTCGCGCCAGACGGCGAAACGGTCCAGCGATTCCAGCCCCGCGCGCAGCACCGGGTGCTGGAGGTCGTAGCCGAGGAGGTGGAGGGCGATGACGGAGTAGACGGCGGGGGGCTGGATGCCGCCCCAGCAGCCGTCGTTCTCCTGGCGTTCGATGATCCAGCGCTCGGCGGCCCTGAGCGCGGTGCGGCGCAGCGGGGCGAGCGCGAACCTGCGGTAGACGTGCAGCGCCTTGTCCAGGCGCTGGAAGAGGCCGTCCCAGCTGGCGGCCGGAGCCGCCGGGCGGGGCGGGTTGGGGCGCCGCGGGTCGGTGTGCAGCTCGTCCAGGGGGAACGGCGCGGGCCGTACCGGGCGCAGGGCGGAGACGATGGTCAGCGGCACGATGGTCTGCCGGGCCCAGCAGCCGAAGTCGTAGATGTTGAGCGGGAACCACTTCGGCAAGTACATGATCTCGGGCGGCAGTTCGGGGAGGTCGTCCCACTTCCACCAGCCGAAGAGGGCCAGCCAGATCCGGGTGAAGACCCGGGCGGCGGCGATGCCGCCCTGCTCGCGGATCCAGCGCGCCGCGGCGGCCATGTGCGGGGCTTCGGGGGCGTCTCCGGCGAGCCGCAGCGCCACATAGGCCTCGATGGTGGCGGAGAGTTCGGCGGGCCCGCCGTGGAAGGTGGACCAGGTGCCGTCCGGGCGCTGCTCGGTGCGGATGAAGAGGGCCGCCGCCTGGACGGTCTTCTCGTCCTGGATGCCGAGGAACTGGCGCAGCATCAGGTCTTCGGCGTCCATGGTGACGTTGGTCTCCAGGTCGCCCTTCCACCAGCCCGCCGCGTCCTGCCGGGCGAGCAGGTGCTCGACCGCGCGGGCGGTGGCCCGCTCCGCGGCCGCGCGTGGCTGCCCGGCCCCCGTCTCCCCGGCCAGGTCGGCGCGGGGCAGGACGGTGGTGCTCTCGTTGGCCGCGGCCGCGAGGGGCATTTGGGCCCCGCTGCTTCCGTCGGTCGTCGCTGTCATGGTTTCCCCTTTTGCAGTGAGTTTCTTCTCTGCCGTACTGCCGTACTTGGGGGTTCCGTCGGCGGCGCCCCGAGCGAGGGGCGCCTGCCGGCGACTGCGAGGTCTAGATCGGGTGAATGGGAATCATCTCTTTCGTACGACGACGAAGTCGGCGAGCGCGACGAGCTGCGCCCGGACCTCTGCGGGCATGTCGACGCCGTCCAGCGCCTCGATCGCGGTGGTGTGCTGGCGGCGGGCCTCCTGGGAGGTCCACTCCCGGCCGCCCGCCTCCTCGATCAGCGCCGCACGGCTGGCGAACTCCTCCTCGTCGAAGTCGGCGGCCTGGGCGTCGCTGAGCTTGGCGTCGGCGGCGAGGATCCGGGCGAGCCGCTCGGAGGCGGGGCCGCCGGCGGCGAGGGCGGCGACGACGGGCAGGGACTTCTTGCGCTGGCGCAGATCGCTCCAGGTCTGCTTGCCGGTGGCCTCCGGGTCGCCCCAGATGCCGAGCAGGTCGTCGACGGCCTGGAAGGCGAGGCCGAGGTGGTAGCCGTAGGCCTCCAGGGTGTCGGCCGTACGGTCGTCGGCGCCGCCGAGGACCGCGCCGATGGAGACGGCACAGGCGAGCAGGGCGCCCGTCTTGTTGCCCTCCATCTCCAGGCACTCCTCGACGGTCACGCGCTCGCGGTGCTCGTAGGAGATGTCCTGGGCCTGGCCGTCGATGAGCTTGCGGGTGGCCGTGGTCAGCCGCCGGGTGGCACGGCCGGCCTCGACGGTGCCGAGCTCCAGCAGGATCTCGTTGGCGAGGGCGAAGAGGGCGTCACCGACCAGGATGGCCTGGGCCGGGCCGTGCACCTTCCACACGGTGTCGCGGTGGCGGCGCTGCTCGTCGCCGTCCATCAGGTCGTCGTGGAGCAGCGAGAAGTTGTGCACGAGTTCCACGGCCACCGCGCCGGGGATACCGACCTCGGGGGCGACCCCGGCGGCCTCGGCCGAGAGCAGGGCGAGGGCGGGGCGGATGGCCTTGCCGCTGTCGCCGTGCGCGGGCCGGCCCTCGGCGTCGATCCAGCCGAAGTGGTAGGCGGCGACGGTGTCCATGGGCGGCGCGAGCCGGCCCACGGCGGCACGCAGCACCGGCGTGGCAAGCGTCCGTCCGCGCTCCAGCAGGGCGGTGACGCCTGCGGTGTCGACAGCTGGGATCGCCGAAGTCACGGTCTCTCCTCTGGTGTTCATGCTCATGCGTCCCCCGTGCCGGGGGTGCATGCCTGGGGTGGCTCGCTCGTTCATACCGGCTCCCGGAGGGGGCTCTGGTGCGGGCGCCCGAGTGCGGAGAGGGCCGCGCCGGCGGCGGACAGACCGCTGCGCACCGCGCCCTCCATGGTCGCGGGCCAGCCGGTGGCGGTCCACGCGCCGGCCAGGTACAGGCCGGGCGCGTTCGTGGAGGCGTGCGGCCGGAGCCGGCCGACGCCGGGGGTGGGGGCGAACGTCGCTGTCCGCTCCCGGGTCACGAAGAAGTCCCGGACGCCGGCGCCGCGTGCCGCGGGCAGCAGCCGCTCCAGCTCGGGAAGGTAGCGCTCGCGCAGCTCGGCGACCGGCAGGTCGATCTCGTCGCGCACGGCCGACTGGGAGACGGCCAGGTACTGGCCGCCGCCGGCGAGGCCGGAGGAGTCCGTGCGGTCGAAGACCCACTGCACGGGGGAGCCGAGGGCGGCGAAGAAGGGCTGTCGCAGGACCTTGCGGTCGTAGACGACGTGGACGTTGAGGATCGGGGCGGTGCCGATGCCGAGCAGGGCGTCGGCGTCGTCGAGGGCGCCCTCGGGCAGCAGGGCGTGGGTCTCGCGCTGGGGGACGGCGAGCACGACGGTGTCGGCGTCCAGCCGCTCGGCCGGGCCCGGACCGGACTCGATGTCCACGTGCCAGGTGCCGTCGGTGCCCCGGGTGAGGCCGGTGGCACGGGTGCGCAGACGGGTACGGACGCCCGCCCGGTCGAGGGCGGCGCGGGCGCGGACGTCGTGCAGCTCGCCCAGCGGTACGCGTGCCCAGCCGATGTCGGCGGCGCCGGGCTCGGAGAGCAGCCCGGTCTTGAAGACCATGGCGGCCAGGCCCAAAGAGGCCTCGCCGGCGGTGGCGTTGAGGGTGGCGACGCCGACGAGGTCCCACAGGGCCTCGACCGCGCGGGGGGACTGGCCGTGGCGGTGCAGCCAGCTCGCGAAGTCCTCCCCGTCCAGCGCGGGGTCCATCGGGTCGAGGCCGCGCAGCGCCAGCGCGGCGCGGCCGACCTTGGCCCGCTCGGCGAGCGAGAGGTGCGGGTAGGTGGCGAGGCTGGCCGCCAGGTGCAGGGGTACGGGCAGCGCGGTGCGGCGCAGCCGCCCCAGGACGGGCCGCCCGGAGGGGTGGCCGACGTCGAGGACGGGGACGTCGAGGCGGCTCTGCAGCGGAGCGAGCGCCAGGGCCTCGACCCGGTCGAGGAACCACTGGTAGGCGGTGCAGCAACGCAGGTACACGTGCTGGCCGTTGTCGACGGTCAGCACGCCGCGGCGGAAGGAGAAGGCCAGGCCGCCCAGCCGGGGCCGGCCCTCGATGAGGGTGACGCTCAGCCCCGCGTCGGCGAGTTCGAGCGCCGCCGTGGTGCCGGCGAGGCCGCCCCCGATCACCACCGCGGCCGCCCCGACGGGGCGGCCTGCCTCCTGCGTGCGGTGCCGGTCGGGCCCGGTCGTCGTCCGTGCTGTCATGCGCCCTCTCCCTCGGCTGCTGTCAGGGACGCGTCCGCGGGGCGGAGGGTTGCACACCGGCCACCGGTGTGAGTTCGGGCCATCAAGCGCGCCCCTTGACGGTCTGCCGGTGGACGCTGCGGGCGTCGAAGCCGGACAGGCCGCGGACGGCGACATAGGCCTTCTCGCGCCCGGGCAGGGAGACCCGGCCGCGCAGCACGGCCCCGGGGTCCTGGGCGATGCGGTCCAGGAGTCTGCGGTAGATGCCGGACATGGCGGCGACGCAGGCACCGCTGCGCCGGTCCAGCATGGGCAGCAGCCGCATGCCCTCGGCGAACAGCGCGCGGGCGCGCCGGACCTCGTACTGCACGAGGCCGGTGAAGTCGGCGCCGGCCGGGGGCGTGGCGGTGTGGAAGCCCGCGGAGCAGCCGAATTTGGCGAGGTCCTCGGCGGGGAGGTAGGTGCGGCCGTTGGCCGCGTCCTCGCGGACGTCGCGCAGGATGTTGGTGAGCTGCAGGGCGAGGCCCAGCGTATCGGCGTACTCCGAGGCGCGCGCGGTGTCCCGGGCGCCGGGGACGGTGCCGAACACGCCGAGCGAGAGCCTGCCGATGGCGCCCGCGACGCAGCGGCAGTACAGGGCGAGGTCGTCCCACGTCTCGTAGGTCTCGCCGCGGACGTCCATCTGGACGCCGTCGATGAGTTCGTCGAGGCCCCCGAGCGGGATGGGGAAGCGGCGTGCGGCGTGCGTCAGCGCGACGGCCACCGGGTCGGTGTCGTCCTCGTCGAGGGTGCCCTCTCTGATCCGGTCGAGCAGCGCGCGCGTCTCCTCCAGCCGCAGCGTCTTGGACGCCGCGTCCAGGGTGCCGTCGCCGATGTCGTCGACCCGCCGCGAGAAGGCGTACAACGCGGACATGGCCCGGCGCTTCGCGGTCGGGAGCAGTCTGATGCCGTAGCTGAAGTTTCCTGCTTGCTGTGCGGTGACGGCCTCGCAGTAGCTGTACGCGGCGAGCACCGGTGCGGACGCGGTCGGCGTTCCGTTCACGGTCCCGCTCACCCCTCTCTTCGCAGTGTCGCCCCCACCTCGCGCAGCAGGCTGAGCTTGGTGGGCTTGGGCGGTCCGGGGAGTACGTCGTGGCCCGCGGCGGCGATCGCCTTGAGTGCGGCCTTCCCGCCGCCCACGAACCCCGCGAGCAACAGCTTCAGCCTGCCGTGGACGCTACCCACCAGGGGGGTGCCCTCATTCAGCAGGTCCCCGGCGCGTTCCGCCTCGTACGCCACGAGTGCGCGCACCGATGCGCCGCCGGTCGGGCGGGCTAGGTCGCTCTCGCTCACGCGGAAGCGTCGCATGTCCTCGGCGGGAAGATAGACGCGGTCGCGCGCGAGGTCCTCGGCGACGTCCTGGAGATGTTCGACGATCTGCAGCGCCGTGCAGATCGCGTCCGAGCGCCGGACGCGCTCGGGGCTGAGCGTGCCGGTGATGCCGAGGACGAGGTGGCCGACGGGGTTGGCGGACAGCTCGCAGTAGGCGAGCAGTTCCCCGTAGGTGGCGTAGCGGCGCACCCGCTGGTCCTGGCGGTTGGCCTCGATCAGCGCGAGGAAGGGTTCGGGGGTCAGCGCGCAGCGGCGGACGGTCGGCCGGAGCCGGAGCAGCAGCGGGTGGCGGGGGCCGGTGCCGGTGTGGTCGAAGACCCGGCGGAGGTCGGCCTCGAAGGCGTCGAGCACGGCGAGCCGGTCGTCGGCCTGCTCGCGGTCGAGACCGAGCAGCTCGGCGTCCCGGCCGCCGGGGGCCAGATCGCCGTCGCCGATGTCGTCGACGAGCCGGGCGTAGCCGTAGATCGCCATGAGGTCGGCGCGCCAGGAGCGGGGCACGAAGAAGGGAGCCACGGGGAAGTTCTCGTGCGCGGCCTTGTCGAGCACGGCGCGCGCGTGCGCGTCCGTCCCTGCGGTCACCGCGGGCTGCCAGGACCGGGGACGGCGTGCGCGCCGCGGAGCTGGAGAGTTCCCGTAGCCATTGCCGTCACATCTCCCGTTCTACACTGCAAACCCAGAACATCCTATTTCGGACACGCCGCAGGTCCCCCCCACCTCGCCCCTGGTGCCGGGGATGGCCAACTATCAGCCCGCTTCGGCACAAATCAGCACGGTACAGCGTACGCCGCACAAATGTCCGACGACCGCCGGGGTATGTGCTTGATCCATACAATGCCACGCAGGGCGTGAATCAACCCTGCCAATAGGCGAGTTGATCGTTACAGCTCGGTCAAGTCCGCGCTGGGCCCGCGAACGCCGGACGGGCCGGTGCCGGCCGGACTCGGCCGGCACCGGCCCGCCGGGGGGCTTGCGGACGCGCCCGCGGGGGCGCCCCGCCGTACACGGCCTAGCGCGCCGTCTCCTTCTCGTAGGCCCGGACGACCTCGTCGGTCGGGCCGTCCATCAGCAGTTCGCCGCGCTCCAGCCACAGCACCCGGTCGCAGGTGTCGCGGATGGACTTGTTGTTGTGGCTGACGAGGAAGACGGTGCCGGCTTCCTTGCGCAGCTCGCGGATGCGGGCCTCGGAGCGCTTCTGGAAGGAACGGTCGCCGGTGGCCAGCGCCTCGTCGATCATCAGCACGTCGTGGTCCTTGGCCGCGGCGATGGAGAAGCGCAGCCGGGCCGCCATGCCGGAGGAGTACGTCCGCATGGGCAGCGTGATGAAGTCGCCCTTCTCGTTGATGCCCGAGAAGTCGACAATGGACTGGTAGCGCTCGCGGATCTGCTCCCGGGTCATGCCCATGGCCAGCCCGCCGAGCATCACGTTCTTCTCGCCCGTGAGGTCGTTCATCAGCGCGGCGTTGACGCCCAGCAGCGAGGGCTGGCCGTCGGTGTAGACCTTGCCCCGCTCGGCGGGCAGCAGCCCGGCGATGGCCTTGAGCAGGGTGGACTTGCCGGAGCCGTTGGAGCCGATGAGGCCGATGGCCTGGCCCCGGTAGGCGGTGAAGCTGACGCCCTTGACGGCGTGCACCTCACGGACACCGGCGTCCGGTCTGCGCTTGATGATCCGGTTCAGGGCGGCGGTCGCGCTGCCCCGGCCGGTATTGCCCCCGTAGACGCGGTAGACGATGTGGACATCGTCCGCGATCACGGTGGGGACGCGGCCGGACGCCGCCGTCGTGTCGACACTGTTCTGATCAGCCACGGCCGTACTGCTCCTCAGCCTTCCAGAAGTACACGAAGCCCCCGAGGCCGAGCAGCAGCGCCCAGCCGAGCGCCAGCGCCCATACGTGCGGCGGCAGCTTGTCCGCACCGTAGCCGTCGATCAGCGCGAAGCGCATGAGGTCGATGTAGACGGCCGCCGGGTTGGCCCCGAGGACGTCGATCACCCACCCCGGGGCGTGGGCCCGCTTGAGCTGGTCGGTCATGCTGTACATCACGCCGGACGCGTACATCCACGTCCGGGTGATGAACGGCAGCAGCTGGGCCAGGTCCGGCGTCTTGCTGCCCGCCCGGGCCATGATCAGCGCCAGGCCCGTGTTGAACGCGAACTGCAGCACCAGCGTCGGGAAGATCAGCAGCCAGGAGAGCTTCGGGAAGTGCCCGAAGCCGACCAGGATGACGAGCAGCACGCCCATCGAGTACAGCAGCTGCTGGAGCTGCTGGAGCGCGAAGGAGATCGGCAGCGCCGCCCGGGGGAAGTGCAGGGCCCGCACCAGACCCAGGTTCCCCGAGATCGCCCGGACCCCCGCCATCGCCGAGGTCTGGGTGAAGGTGAAGACGAAGACACCCGTGACCAGGAAGGGGATGTAGGTGTCCGGGCCCATGTCCCGCTTGGCGTCCATCAGCACGCCGAAGATGAGGAAGTAGACGAAGGCGTTGAGCAGGGGCGTGGCCACCTGCCAGACCTGCCCGAGCTTCGCCTTGCTGTACTGCGCCGTCAGCTTCGCCCGGGAGAACGCCACGATGAAGTGACGCCGGTCCCAAAGCTGCCGCGCGTACTCCCCCAGTCCGGGCCGGGCACCGCTGACCGCCAGGCCGTACTTCTTGGCCAGCTCGGCGGCGGGCAGCCCGTCGTCGGGTGATGGTGGGGCACTCAGGGCGACCGCACTGTCGTGCGTTGTCTCGCTCACAGTTGACACTTTCGTCCTCAAGGTGCGCTGCCGGGGCGGTGCCCCGGGCAGCGCCCGATGCTCTCAGACACGAGCTTGTCAGATCACGGGAGGGCGACCCAGTCGGGTCAGGCGCCAAACGGTACGCCACTTCATGGGGCGCCGTGGACCGCAGGGCGTCGTCCATCCCTCCTTGAAGCCGCCGAGCCAGGCGCGCAGCGCGGGCGGCGACGGCCGCCGGGCCAGCGTCAGCAGCAGCCACACCCCGAGGTAGACCGGGACGAGCGGGGCGGGGAGGTTGCGACGGGCCAGCCAGACCCGGTTGCGGGCCACCATGCGGTGGTAGACCGCGTGTCGGCTGGGGGCCGTGGTCGGGTGGTGCAGCACCATGTCCGACCGGTAGTCGATCATCCAGCCCGCGTTCAGGGCCCGCCACGCGAGGTCGGTCTCCTCGTGCGCGTAGAAGAACTCGTCCGGCAGCCCGCCGACCTCGGCGAAGACCTTCGTGCGGACGGCGTTGGCACCGCCGAGGAAGGTCGTCACGCGCGAGGAGCGCATCGGGTCGGCGGCCCGCAGCCGCGGTACGTGGCGGCGGGCGGTGACCCCGGTGTCGGGGTCGGCGATCCGGAAGCTGATGATGCCCAGCTTCGGATCGGCGGCGAACGCCGCGCGGCACAGCTCGGCGGTGTCCTGGCCGGGCAGGTGCCCGTCGTCGTCGAGGAAGAGCAGGACGTCGACCTCGCGGCCGCCGGGCCCGAACGCCTCGATGCCGACGTTGCGGCCCGCCGGGATGCCCACGTTCTCGGGCAGCTCGACGGTCCGTACGGTCAGCCCCGGCACGGACAGCTCCGGCAGCGGGGAGCCGTTGCCGACGACGACGACCTCGATGGCCTCGCCCTGCTGCTTGGCGACGGAGTCGAGCAGCGCGCGCAGCTCCTCGGGGCGGTTGCCCATGGTCAGGACGACCGCGCCGAGCTTCAGCGGGGCACTCACTTGAGCCTGCTCGAAGCGAGGATGGACACGAGGTGGAGCAGGGTCTGCACGAGCGCGATGCCCGCGAGGACGGCCACACCGAGCCGCGAGAAGAACAGGTCGCCCCGGACCGTGTCCAGGACCGCGAGGACCAGGATCAGCAGGGACGCCTCGATGCCGAGGATGAGGCGGTGGAACTTCAGCGCGCCGGCGGCCCTGCGGGCCAGCGCCATGCCGGACGACCGCGGCTCGGACGCCGCTTCCTTGACCGGCGGCAGCCCGCCCTGGTGCCGGGCGACGCCGACCAGGTCGGTCTCGGCCTTGATCAGGATGGCGCCGAGGGCGGCGAGGGTCCCGAGGAAGGCCCACAGCCAGTCGATGCGGCCGGAGCCCCACAGATCGGCGGCGCGCAGCCCGAAGCCGACCAGGACCGCGGCGTCGCACAGATAGGCGCCGACCCGGTCCAGGTACACGCCGCCGAGCGAGAACTGCTTCTTCCAGCGGGCGACCTCGCCGTCGACGCAGTCGAGCAGCAGGTAGAGCTGGACCATCAGCACGCCCAGCACGGCGCCCGCGATGCCCGGCACCAGCAGGGCCGGAGCGGCGAGGACGCCGAAGACGGTCATCAGGTAGGTGAGCTGGTTGGGCGTGATCCGGGTGTTCACCAGGTACCGGTCGCAGCGCAGCGAGATCTCTCGCATGTACAGGCGACCGGCCCAGTGCTCACCACTGCGCCGGTCCTTGACCCCTGCGGGGTGGACGACCGGGCGGAGTTCAGCGACTGACGGTTTTTGCATAGTCGGCGTATGCGTCCCTGATCTGGTCGGTGGAGAGGTCGAGGTGTTCCAGGATCGTGTAGCGCCCGGGGCGGGTCTGCGGGGCGTACTCGACGGCCTGGACGAACTCCTCCGTGGTGAAGCCGATCTCCTGCGGCGTGACCGGCAGCCCGTGCCTGCGCAGCACCTGGACCATCAGCGCGGACTCCTCGCGGGCGCCGCGCAGGTACATGGCGAAGGCCGCGCCGAGGCCGCACTGCTCGCCGTGGCTGGCGGCGCGCTTGGGGAAGAGCAGGTCGAAGGCGTGGTTGATCTCGTGGCAGGCACCGGAGGCCGGGCGGCTGTCGCCGGCGACCGACATCGAGATGCCGGTGAGCACCAGGCCCTCGGCGAGCACCTGGAGGAAACCGTCGTCGCCGACGCCGCCGGGGTGGCGGAGCACGGCCTCGCCGGCCTGCCGGGCGATGGCGGCGGCCAGGCCGTCGATGTCCTCGCCGCGCTCGCGGTGGGCCAGCTCCCAGTCCGCGACGGCGGAGATGTTGGAGATCGCGTCGCCGATGCCGGAGCGCACGAAGCGGACCGGGGCCTCACGGATGACGTCGAGGTCGATGACGACGGCGATCGGGTTCGGCACGCCGTAGGAGCCGCGGCCCGCGTCGTTGTCGAGGGTCGCGACGGGTGAGCAGAGACCGTCGTGCGAGAGGTTCGTCGCGACGGCGACCAGCGGCAGGCCGATCCGCGCGGCGGCGTACTTCGCACAGTCGATGATCTTGCCGCCGCCGAGGCCCACGACCGCGTCGTAGCGCCCGGACTTCATCGCGTCGCCGAGCTTGATGGCGTCGTCGAGCGTGCCGCCGCCGACCTCGTACCAGGAGGCGCCGGGCAGCGCCGGGGCGAGCCGCTCGCGCAGCTTCGCCCCGGAACCGCCGCTGATGGCGATGGCCAGCTTGCCGGAGCTGGAGATCCGCTGATCGGCGAGGATCTTCGCCAGATCGTCCAGCGCTCCGGCACGGATGTCGACGACGACCGGCGAGGGGATGAGCCTCGTCAGTACTGGCACGCGATCTCCCGGCCCTTGGCGAGGTCCGCGTGGTTGTCGATCTCCACCCACTTGACGTCGCCGATCGGCGCGACGTCGATCTTGAAGCCGTCGTTGACGAGCTGCTGGTAGCCGTCCTCGTAGTAGAGGTCGGGGTCGCGCTCGAAGGTGGTCTTCAGCGCGGCGGCGAGTTCGGCGCCGGCCTCGGCCTCGATCAGGGTGACACCGATGTACTCACCGGTGGCCTCGGCGGGCTCCATGAGCTTGGTGATCTTCTGGACGCCCTTGGCGGGGTCCACGACGACCTTCATCTCCTCGTCGGCGAGCTGCTTCACCGTGTCGAGGGCGAGGATGATCTTCTGGCCCTGGCCGCGGGCGGCGAGCAGGGTCTTCTCGACGGAGACGGGGTGGACGGTGTCGCCGTTGGCGAGGATCACACCGCGGCCCAGGACCTCACGCGCGCACCACAGGGAGTAGGCGTTGTTCCACTCCTCGGCCTTGTCGTTGTCGATCAGGGTGAGCTTGAGGTTGTACTTCGCCTCCAGCGCCTCCTTGCGCGCGTACACGGCCTCCTTGCGGTAGCCGACGACGATGGCGACCTCGGTCAGGCCGACCTCGGCGAAGTTGCCGAGGGTGAGGTCGAGGACGGTGATCGACTCCTCTTCCCCCTCGGGGCCGACCGGCACCAGGGCCTTGGGCAGGGTGTCGGTGTAGGGGCGCAGACGCCGTCCAGCGCCGGCTGCCAGCACGAGGCCGATCATGCGGGTTCTCCTGTTTCGTCGTGTACTGCGGGGGCCCCGGAGGACACCCAGAAGCGAATGCTCTCGATGAGCACCGCGAGCGCGAGGGCGGCCGCGAGGGCCGTCAGCGCGATGGTGAAACCTTGGTCGTGCCACAGGGCGGCGGCGATCGTGACCGCCAGGACGCGTCCTTCGTGGCCGCCGATCGCCCGCACCAGCCAGTGCGGGGGCGCGCCACTGCCGCCACGGATCCGGTACACCGTGTCGTAGTGATGGTAGGCGACCGCGGCCACCAGGCCGAAAGCCGCGGGCAGCGCACCCTCGGCCTGGGACTTGGCCGCGAGCAGCAGGACGATCCCGTATTCGGACGCCCGGAAGAGCGGCGGTACCAGCCAGTCGAGGGGGCCCTTGAGGGGGCGGGCGACGGCGCAGCCGGCGAAGACGGCGTACACCGCGGCCTGTGCGACGGCCTGCCAGGTGCCGGCGGTGCCCGCGAGGAGCGGGCCGACGAACAGCGAGGCGGTGGCCAGCAGCGCCCACAGGGGGGCGGTGTAGGCGCCGGGGGGGAAGGTGGTGCCCACGGTCCGGCTCGCGAGTTCCGCGACCGGGCCGGAGTCGGCGAGGTCGGCCAGGGCCCGGGCCGCGCGGTCCGTGCGGTGCGCCTTGCGGGTCAGCGAGCGCAGCACCCGGCCGGCGGTGGTGTAGCAGGCGGCCAGCGCGCAGCCGACGAGTAGCACGTAGAAGACGGTCCGGGGGGTGGTGAGCGCGGTGAGGACCGCGATCAGGGCCCAGCGCTCACCGATGGGCAGCACGATCATGCGGCGGGCCCAGACCGTCCAGCCGACGCTGTCCAGCTTGTCGGAGAGGGCGGCGGTGGGGCTGGTGTTGGCCGTGGCGTCGTGGTTCGCCTCGTTGAAGGAGAAGTCGACGACGTGCCGGCAGGTCTGCAGGACCATGGCGCCGAGCGCGAGGGCCCAGACGTCGTCGTGGCCGCCGCCGTGGGCCGCGCCGATGGCGAGGCCCGCGTAGTAGGCGTATTCCTTGGCGCGGTCGAAGGTCGCGTCGAGCCAGGCGCCGAGCGTGGAGTACTGCAACGAGTAGCGGGCGAGCTGGCCGTCGGTGCAGTCGAGCACGAACGAGAGGATCAGCAGCACACCGGCGGCGACGAAGCCGGGCCGGGTGCCGGTGGCCGCGCAGCCGGCGGCGACGAGCGCGGTGAGCAGTGAGGCGGTCGTCACCTGGTTGGGGGTGAGTCCGCGCCGGGCGCACCAGCGGGCGAGGTAGCGGGAGTACGGGCTGACGCAGTAGGTGGTGAAGAACCCGTCGCGGGACTTCACGGCGCTGCGCAGCCGGACGGCCTCGTCGTCAACCGCGGCGACGTCCCCTTCGGCCTTCGCACGGACGTCGGCGTCGGCGGGGACGGTGGCGACGAGCACCCCGAGGTCGGGGCGGTGCACGCCGACGCCGTCGGCTTCCAGCCGGGGCGCGAGGACGTCGGGCAGGTTCTCCCCCGGGGCCGCGTCCGTGACCGTGGCGAGCGCGCGGCTGAGCGCGCCGCGCGCATCGGGCTGCGCGGTGAGCGCGCCGGGGGCGGCGGCCGCGGGGAAGCGCGGGTCGGTCAGGGTCAGGCGCAGGGCGTGGAGGTGGCCGACGAAGCGGGCGTCGACGAGGGCGACCCGCTCGGCCGCCGGGACGGCGGCCAGCGCCGCCGCGGCGCCGGCGGCGTCGGCCGCCGCGCGCACATCGAAGCCCAGGGACCGCAGGTCGTCCTCGAGGGAGGAGCCGACGGGCGGCAAACCGGTGAGGATGGCGGTCGACAGACGAACTCACTCCTTGGAAACGGACGTGGCCGCTCTTCGTGTCCGCGGGGCGGCCGAGCAGCGGTGTGACGCGCCAGGGCCCCGAGGGGGGGGCGGCGTGCGGCACGTCGGCAGAGGCTATCGGATCACCGGAGCGGCCCGTTCGCCCGGTCGGCGGCCCCTTCGGCTGACGGCCTGCCTTGCCGCCTGCGGCGGACCTTCGGCTGACGGCCGGTGGTGCCGCCTGCGGCGGCTGAGCGCCTTTCGCCTGGCCGGCAGCTCTTCGCCTGCGGGCCGGTCCGTGCCGCCTGCGGCGGCAGGCGCCCTGCGGGCGCGTCCTCAATCGCCGGACGGGCTTGATGCGGCTGAGGCCAGCCACAACCAGCCCGTCCGGCGATTGAGGACCACCGCCGCGCAGCGGTGGTGCCGACGGCACCCGCCGGTGTGGACGACACGTGGCGCGCAGCCAACTCGCACGAGCCGCCGGACACGGCCTAGGGTGCCCGTCATGACGTGGCTGATCACAGGCGGAGCCGGATATATCGGGGCGCACGTTGCGCGGGCGATGGTGGAGGCCGGGGAGAAGGTGGCCGTGCTGGACGATCTGTCCAGCGGCGTGGCCACCCGGCTGCCGGAGGAGTGCCCGCTGATCCGGGGCTCGGTCCTGGACCGTGCGGCGCTGGACCAGGCGTTCGGGGATCTGGACGTGACGGGAGTGGTGCACCTCGCGGCGAAGAAGCAGGTCGGGGAGTCGGTCGAGAAGCCACTGCTGTACTACCGCGAGAACGTGCACGGTCTGACCCGGCTGCTGGAGGCGGCGGTCGAGGCGCGGGTCGCCAGCTTCGTCTTCTCCTCCTCCGCGGCCGTCTACGGCATGCCGGACGTGGACCTCGTCACAGAGGA
The DNA here is from genome assembly GCF_055582085.1 of Streptomyces sp. NPDC042259. NCBI lineage: Bacteria > Bacillati > Actinomycetota > Actinomycetes > Kitasatosporales > Streptomycetaceae > Streptomyces > Streptomyces sp. NPDC042259. Next base: position 50,237 of record NZ_JBVJDW010000003.1, read on the forward strand.
GACGCCCTGTGCGCCGATGAACCCGTACGGGGAGACGAAGCTGGCCGGCGAGTGGCTCGTACGGGCCACCGGTGCGGCGTACGGGATCTCCACGGCCTGTCTGCGGTACTTCAACGTCGCGGGCGCGGCCGAGCCGGAGCTCGCCGACACGGGGATCTACAACATCATCCCGATGATGTTCGACCGGCTCACCCGGGGCGAGAGCCCCCGGGTCTTCGGTGCCGACTACGACACCCCCGACGGCACGTGCGTCCGTGACTACATCCACATCGAGGACCTCGCCACCGCCCACCTGGCCGCGGCCCGCCGGCTCGCCGAGCGGCCGGGCTCCGGTGATCTGACGCTGAACGTCGGCACCGGGCAGGGGGTGTCGGTGCGGGAGATGGCCGATCTGATCGCCGAGATCACGGGATACACCGAGCCCGCGCCCGTCCTCGAGCCGCGCCGTCCGGGTGATCCGGCGCGTGTCGTGGCGTCGGGCGAGCGGATCGCGAAGGAGCTCGGCTGGAGCCCGGCGCACGATGTGCGCGCCATGGTCGCCTCGGCCTGGGAAGGATGGTGTCTGCACCACCCCGAGGCACGTCTTCGCTGATCAGCCGTCTGGAGCATCGCCGCAGGTCAGAGGCAATGACAACGGTGTTCAGTGCCGCGTTGCCAATACCCCCCTCCCGTAGTTCACTGAGGGCCCGGCCGATGTTCGTCGGCCGGGTGTGCGACGGTTTCGGGAGGCGGCATTCATGGGCGCAGGGCACGACCACGGCCACTCGCACGGGGGACCGCCGCCGGGTACGAGCGGCACCGCGGCCGCCGCGTACCGGGGGCGGCTGCGGATCGCGCTCGGCATCACGCTCACGGTGCTCGTCGCGGAGATCATCGGTAGCGCCCTGACCGGTTCGCTGGCCCTGCTCGCGGACGCCGGGCACATGGCCACGGACGCGGTGGGCGTCTCGATGGCGCTGGTGGCGATCCACTTCGCCAACCGGCCGGCCAGCGTCCGCCGCACCTATGGGTACGCGCGCGCCGAGATCCTGGCGGCGCTGCTGAACTGTCTGCTGCTGCTCGGCGTGGGCGGCTACATCCTCTTCGAGGCCGTCGACCGGCTGATCAACCCGACGGACGTGCCGGGCGGCATGACGGTCGTCTTCGGTCTCGTCGGCATGGTCGCCAACGTGATCTCGCTGGCCCTGCTGATGCGCGGCCAGAAGGAGAGCCTCAATGTCCGCGGAGCGTTCCTGGAGGTCCTCTCGGACGCCCTGGGGTCACTGGCGGTGGTCATCTCGGCCCTGGTGATCATGGCCACGGGCTGGACCCAGGCGGACCCCGTAGCCTCGCTGGTGATCGGTCTGATGATCGTGCCGCGCACGGTGAAGCTGCTGCGTGAGGCCCTGGACATCCTGCTGGAGGCCGCGCCGAAGGACGTCGACATGGACGAGGTCCGGGCGCACATCACGGCGCTGCCGGGGGTGGTGGACCTGCACGACCTCCATGTGTGGACGATCACATCCGGAATGCCGGTGCTCTCCGCGCACGTGGTGGTGGACCAGTGGGCGCTGGAGGGCGGGGGCCACGAGAAGATGCTGCACGACCTGCAGGGCTGCCTCGGCGAGCACTTCGACGTGGAGCACTGCACGTTCCAGCTGGAGCCCAGCGGACATGCCGCGCACGAAGCCAAACTCTGTCACTGACGCCGGGGGCGCGTACGGCAGACTTGTCAATCGAAGACCGACAAAGAGGATGGTCAATGCCGATCACATCAGCCGAGGGCTCCGCCGACTCCGTATCCGCCGCTGAACCGATCATGCTGGAGCTGGTCGACGAGAACGGCAGAACCATCGGCACCGCCGAGAAGCTCTCCGCCCATGTCGCGCCCGGCAGACTGCACCGTGCCTTCTCGGTCTTCCTCTTCGACGACCGCGGCCGGCTGCTGCTCCAGCGCCGGGCGCTGGGGAAGTACCACTCCCCCGGGGTCTGGTCGAACACCTGTTGCGGCCATCCGTACCCCGACGAGCCTCCGTTCGTCGCCGCCGCCCGGCGCACCGGCGAGGAGCTGGGGCTCGCCCCCGCGCTGATGCGGGAGGCCGGCACCGTGCGCTACAACCACCCCGACCCGGCCTCGGGCCTGGTCGAGCAGGAGTACAACCACCTCTTCGTCGGATCCGTGACCGCCGAGCCGCGCCCGGATCCGGAGGAGATCGGCGAGACGGCGTTCGTCACCCCGGCCGAGCTGGACGCGCTGATGGCTGAGTACCCCTTCTCCGCGTGGTTCACGACCGTGCTGGACGCCGCCCGGCCGGTGGTGCGGGAGATCACCGGGGACGCGGCGGGCTGGTAGCCGTCGCGAGGAGCGGCAGGGCGGCCCAGACCACCTTGCCGCCGCTCGCGGTGTGCTCGACGTCGCACCGGCCGCCGGCCTCCTCCGAGATGGTCTTGACCAGCAGCAGTCCCCGGCCGCCGGTGCGGCGGTCGTCCGCCTCCAGGGGTTTGGGACGGTAGGGATGGTTGTCCTCGACGGCCACCCGCACCCAGTCCGGGCCGAGGGAGACCTCCACGGCCACCTCCGGGGAGAGCAGCGCGGCGTGCTGTACGGCGTTGGTGACCAGCTCGGAGACGATCAGCAGCAGCCCGTGCAACAGGTCGTCGCGGAGCCGGACGCCCTGGTGCCGGAGCAGATCGCGGACCGCGTGCCGGGCCTGGGGCACGGAGGCGTCGAGTGCGGGGGCGGTGAACCGCCAGGTGCCGTCGTACTCCATCGGTCTCCGGAGCGGGGCGACCCGCCCCGGTTCGGGCGGGACGCTCCCGAGGATTTCCATGTCCGATACCAACCCCTCACCGTGGCTGTGCCGCATCCACGAGTGTTGGGGAATATAAAGGTCCACACCGGCGCACTGTGTAGAAATCATCACTTACCGATGACATTTGACCGAGGTCGCGGCATTCGGATTCCCGGGTGACCGGTTTCGGTCGCCGTGTTCCGCGTTCCATGAACGATGTGGAATATCAGACTCCTGGATCAGTCCGGGGGCGCGGCGGCCGACGGCCCCGGTCCCCCCGCCGTCCCCGGCCCCGCCGGCCCGTCTCGCCCCTGCTGTCCCTCGCGTCCCGCTTGTTCCACCAGGCTCACCACACGGCGTCCGCCCACCCCGATCGCGATCAGCCCGAGGCCGTCGAAGAGCAGCGCCAGGGAGAAGAAGGTGCCGATCACATAGAGGCTGCTGTGCGGCCAGTCGGCGAGCACCAGAACGCCCAGCAGCAGGCCGAACGCGCCCTGCACCAGCGTCCAGCCGAACTGCGGGCCGCGCACCACCAGGCCGCCGGCCAGCCGGAACACCCCGCCCGCCAGGAAGAGCAGCGCCGCGAACATCGTCAGGGTCTCGGCGGCGCCCTCCGGCCGGCGGAGCACGACCACGCCCGCGGCGAGATTCAGCGCGGCGACCACCACGGCCAGCCAGAAGAAGTTGCTCTGCCGCGACTGGAAGGCGTGCAGCAGCCCGACCACGCCGCCCACCAGCAGCAGCCAGCCGAAGAGGATCATGGTGGTGAGGGTCGCGAAGGCGACATAGGCCAGGCCCACCAGCCCCGCGACGACGAGCACCCCGCCCAGCAGCGCGAGCCGGCCGAAGCCGCGGCTCAGCTCGCCATGGGGGCCGGACCGCCCGTCCTGTCGCCTGCGGGCTGCGGACATCAGCGCCTCCTCGTAGCGCCCCCTGCTCGGATCATAGGCCGGATCGCATGATCGCGCCCGGATAGCATCCGGCGCATGGAGCCCGCACTGCATCTGGACACCGCCGACGGTGTCGCGACCGTCCGCATCGCCAACCCCGCCAAGCGGAACGCCATGACCACGGACATGTGGCGGGCGCTGCCCGGTCTGCTGGCGGGGTGCGCGGCCGACCCGGCCGTCCGTGTCCTCGTCCTGACCGGCGAGGGGGACACCTTCTGCGCGGGCGCGGACATCTCCAGTCTGACCGAGGGCGCCGAGGCATCCCGGGACCTGGCGGTCGCGGCCGAGGAGGCCCTCGCCGCGTTCCCCAAGCCGACGGTCGCGGCCGTGCGCGGCCACTGCGTCGGCGGCGGCTGCCAGCTCGCGGCCGCGTGCGATCTGCGGTTCGCGGCCGAAGGGGCGTCCTTCGGCATCACCCCCGCCCGGCTGGGCATCGTCTACGCGGCGTCGTCCACCCGGCGACTGGTGGACCTGGTCGGCCCGGCGACGGCGAAGTACCTGCTCTTCTCCGCCGAGCTGATCGACACCGAACGCGCGCTGCGCACCGGCCTGGTGGACGAGGTGTGGCCGCGGGACGCGCTGGAGAAGCGGGTGACGGAGTTCGCCCGGGTGCTGGCCTCGCGCTCACAGCTGACCCAGGCGGCGGCGAAGGAATTCACGACGGCTCCGGGCTCCGGGGAGGACCCCGAGCGCCTCGCGTACTGGGCGGAGCAGGCCCGCACCAGCGGCGACACCGCCGAGGGCGTGACCGCCTTCCTGGAACGCCGAGCGCCACGCTTCGGCTGGACGGTGGGCCGACCGCGCTAGCGGGCGCCGTCGCCCGCGCGGCGTTGTCCTCAATCGCCGGACGGGCTGCTGTGCGGTGTCCTCGGGCCGGACGGGCTTGCTGTGGGGTGTCCTCAATCGCCGGACGGGCTGGGTGGCTGCGGCCGTCCACATCAGCCGCCAGTACTGGCGGCCGAGCCCAGCCAAATCAAGCCCGTCCGGCGTTTGAGGACGCGCCCGCAGGGCGCCCGCCGCCGCAGGCGGCAAAGACAGCCCGTAGCCGAAAAGACCGCCGGCCAGGCGAGAGGCGGCGAGACGGGCCGGTAACCGAAGACCCGGCGGGAGCCACCCCGCCCTACCACCCCTGTCAACTAGTGGGTAACGTGCGGGACATGACCACTCTGCCCGAGCGCGCCGGTCGGCGCTGCCACAATGCTGTCAACACCGTGCACTCCGCTTTGTACTTCTCGCCGGACCTGCGGGAGGAGCTGGGACGGCTCGGTCTCCAGGAGGGCGCTTACTTCGCCGGACGGGGCGCCGCCTTCGGCCGGGTCGGGGCGGGCACCATCACGGCGGCCTTCTACAACTTCAAGCACGAACTGGTGGCCGGGTTCATCCCGCGACTGTGGGACGTCGCCTCGCCGCAGGACGTCCTCCAGGCCCGGCTGCGTGCCTGCGACAGCATGATGCGGCGGCTGCTGGGTGACGACGTCGTGGACTCCGCGGAGATGGCCGAGGCGGCCGAACTCGCGCTGCGCGCCACGGAGGGCTGTAGCCGTGCCGCCCGCCCGCTGTACTCCGCGCACGCCGATCTGCCGGTGCCCGACGCCCCGCACCTCGCCTACTGGCACGCCGCCACGCTGCTGCGCGAGCACCGCGGCGACGGTCATGTGATGGCGCTGGCCACGGCGGGTGTCGGACCGGTGGAGGCCATCCTCTGCCACGCCGCGAGCGGCCAGGGCATGTCCGAGAAGTGGCTGCTGGCCACGCGCGGCTGGAGCGAGGAGGAGCTGGCCGCCGGGCGGGAGCGGCTGCGGGAGCGGGGACTGCTCGACGCGGACGGGAAGTTGACGGAGACCGGCGTCAAGCAGCGCGAGGAGCTGGAGGACACCACGGACCGGCTGGACGCGGGCCCGTACGAGCACCTGGGCGCGGCGGGCGTGGAGCGGCTCACCGAGCTGGCGACGGTCTTCGCGACGGCGGTCGTCAAGGCGGGCGCGTTCCCGCCGGACCTGCGCGGCTGAGGCCCCGGCACGAAGGCCGCCCGCCGCCGCGCGAGGGAACACGCGGCGGCGGGCGGTGCCGTCGGCGGTACCTGCCACAATGCAGATCGCAGCCCGAAGAGAAAGCGGAGCGTGATCGTGACGGCAGCTGGTACGTCGACCGAAGGCAGGATCGCAGGCAGGATCGCCGAAGAGCTCGGCGTGCGGGAGCGGCAGGTGAAGGCGGCCGTCGACTTGCTCGACGGCGGGTCGACGGTGCCGTTCATCGCCCGTTACCGCAAGGAAGCGACCGAGATGCTCGACGACGCGCAGTTGCGCGCCCTCGAGGAGCGGCTGCGGTATCTGCGGGAGCTGGAGGACCGGCGGACGGCGGTCCTGGAGTCCGTGCGCTCGCAGGGCAAGCTGGACGCGGCGCTGGAGGCGCGGATCCGCGAGGCGGACTCCAAGGCGCGGCTGGAGGACATCTATCTGCCCTTCAAGCCCAAGCGGCGCACCAAGGCGCAGATCGCCCGGGAAGCCGGGCTGGAGGCGCTGGCGGACGGGCTGCTGCGGGACCCCGACGTCGAACCGCTCGCCGCGGCCGCGGCCTTCGTGGACCCGGAGAAGGGCATTGCCGACGCCGCCGCCGCGCTGGAGGGCGCGCGGGCCGTCCTGACCGAGCGCTTCGGGGAGGACGCGGACCTGATCGGCGACCTGCGCGAGCGCATGTGGTCGCGCGGGCGCGTGGCGGCGAAGGTGCGGCCCGGCAAGGAGGAGGCGGGCGCGAAGTTCGCCGACTACTTCGACTTCGCCGAGCCCTTCACCGAGCTGCCCTCGCACCGGGTGCTGGCGATGCTGCGGGGCGAGAAGGAGGAGGTCCTCGACCTCACCCTGGAACCGGAGGAGCCGCGCGAGGACGGCGGCCCGAGCACGTACGAGCAGGCGATCTCCCGGCGGTTCGGCATCGCCGACCGGGGGCGGCCCGGGGACAAGTGGCTGGCCGACACCGTCCGCTGGGCCTGGCGCACCCGCGTCCTGGTCCACCTCGGCATCGATCTGCGGCTGCGCCTGCGGCAGGCCGCCGAGGACGAGGCGGTCCGGGTCTTCGCGGCGAACCTGCGGGACCTGCTGCTCGCCGCGCCCGCGGGCACCCGTGCCACGATGGGGCTCGACCCCGGTTTCCGCACGGGGGTGAAGGTCGCCGTCGTGGACGCCACCGGCAAGGTCGCCGCGACCGAGACGATCTACCCGCACGTCCCGCAGCAGAAGTGGGACGCGTCGCTGGCGACGCTGGCCCGGCTGGCCCGTGAGCACGACGTGGAACTGATCGCGATCGGCAACGGCACGGCGTCGCGCGAGACCGACAAGCTCGCGGCGGACCTCATCGCCCGGCAGCCGGAGTTGAAGCTGACGAAGGTGATGGTGTCGGAGGCCGGGGCGTCGGTGTACTCCGCGTCGGCCTTCGCCTCGCAGGAGCTGCCGGATCTGGACGTGTCGCTGCGCGGCGCGGTGTCGATCGCCCGGCGGCTGCAGGACCCGCTGGCCGAGCTGGTGAAGATCGACCCCAAGTCGATCGGCGTCGGGCAGTACCAGCACGATCTGTCCGAGGTGAAGCTCTCCCGCTCCCTCGACGCGGTCGTCGAGGACTGCGTCAACGGTGTGGGCGTCGACGTCAACACGGCCTCCGCGCCGCTGCTCTCGCGCGTGTCGGGCATCAGCGCGGGCCTGGCGGAGAACATCGTCGCCCACCGTGACGCCAACGGCCCCTTCCGGTCCCGCCGGGCACTGAAGGACGTGGCCCGGCTCGGTCCGAAGGCCTATGAGCAGTGTGCGGGCTTCCTCCGCATCCGCGGTGGCGACGACCCGCTGGACGCGTCCAGCGTGCACCCCGAGGCGTACCCGGTGGTGCGGGCGATGATCAAGTCGACGGGTGGCGAGGTCGCCTCCCTCATCGGCAACACGACGACGCTGCGCTCGCTGCGCCCGGCGGACTTCGTGAACGACTCCTTCGGCCTGCCGACGGTCACGGACATCCTGCGGGAGCTGGAGAAGCCGGGCCGCGACCCGCGTCCGGCGTTCAAGACGGCGACGTTCAAGGACGGCGTCGAGAAGATCGGCGACCTGACGCCGGGGATGCTGCTGGAGGGCGTCGTCACCAACGTGGCCGCCTTCGGTGCCTTCGTGGACGTGGGCGTGCACCAGGACGGTCTGGTGCATGTGTCGGCCATGTCGAAGACGTTCGTGAAGGACCCGCGGGATGTGGTCAAACCGGGCGACATCGTACGGGTGAAGGTCATGGACGTGGACATTCCGCGCAAGCGGATTTCGCTGACGCTCAGGTTGGACGACGAGTCGCCGTCCGGCGGTGGCGGTACGGGTGGGCCTGCGGCCCGCGAGGCGCGGGGCGCGCGCGGCAGCCGCGGCGCCGACCGCCGTGCCGCCGCCCCGCAGCAGCGCCGCGGCGGCACGGCACCGGCCCGCGCGGCGGCTGCCCCGTCGAACGATGCGATGGCGGACGCGCTGCGGCGGGCGGGCTTGCTGAACCCGAAGCGGTAGCCCTGGCCGGGCCGGCGCCTGCGCCGCCTACGCCGCCTACGGCGGCAAGCGCCCTGCGGGCGCGTCCTCAATCGCCGGACGGGCTTGATTTGGCTGGGCTCAGCCCAAACCAGCCTGTCCGGCGCTTGAAGACACAACACAGCAGCCCGTCCGGCGTTTCAAGACACCGCCATCAAGCCCGTCCGGCGCTTGAGGACACCCCACACCAGCCCGGCCCGGCGTTTGAGGACACCGCCGCGCAGCGGGTGGTGCGGGCGGGAACCGGCGCGTTGAGCGCGTCAGCGCTCCGCGATGCGGCCGGACGTTACCTCGATGCGGCGCGTCGTGTGGACCGCTTCCAGCATGCGGCGGTCGTGGGTGACCAGGAGCAGCGTGCCGTCGTACGAGGCGAGCGCGGACTCCAGTTGTTCGATGGCCGGCAGGTCGAGGTGGTTGGTGGGCTCGTCGAGGACGAGGAGGTTGACTCCCCGGGCCTGGAGGAGGGCCAGCGCGGCGCGGGTGCGCTCGCCCGGGGAGAGCGTCGCGGCCGGGCGCAGCACATGCGCGGCCTTGAGGCCGAACTTGGCGAGCAGCGTGCGGACGTCGGCCGGCTCCACCTCCGGTACGGCCGCTTCGAACGCGGCCAGCAGCGCTTCGTCGCCGAAGAACAGGCCACGTGCCTGGTCCACCTCGCCCACCACCACGCCGGGGCCCAGCGTCGCGCCGCCCGCGTCCAGCGGCAGCCGGCCGAGGAGCGCCGCGAGGAGCGTGGACTTGCCGGAACCGTTGGCTCCGGTGATAGCGACCCGGTCCGCCCAGTCGATCTGCAGGTCGACGGGGCCGAAGGTGAAGGAGCCACGGCGTACTTCGGCGCCGCGCAGGGTGGCGACGACCGCGCCGGAGCGGGGCGCGGCGGCGATCTCCATCCGCAGTTCCCACTCCTTGCGCGGCTCCTCGACCACGTCCAGCCGTTCGATGAGCCGCTCGGTCTGGCGGGCCTTGGCGGCCTGCTTCTCCGTGGCGTCGGCGCGCAGCTTGCGGCCGATCTTGTCGTTGTCGGTGGACTTGCGGCGGGCGTTGCGGACGCCCTTGTCCATCCAGTTCCGCTGCATGCGGCCGCGGGCCTCCAGGGCGGCGCGGGTGTCGGCGTACTCGTCGTACTCCTCGCGCGCGTGCCGGCGGGCTCGCTCGCGCTCCTCCAGGTACGCGGTGTAGCCGCCGCCGTAGAGGGTGACCTGCTGCTGGGCGAGGTCGAGTTCGAGGACCTTGTTCACCGTGCGGGCGAGGAACTCACGGTCGTGGCTGACCAGGACCGTGCCGGCGCGCAGTCCGGTGACGAAGTTCTCCAGGCGGTCCAGCCCGTCGAGGTCGAGGTCGTTGGTGGGTTCGTCGAGGAGGAAGACGTCGTAGCGGCTGAGCAGCAGCGAGGCGAGCCCGGCGCGGGCCGCCTGGCCGCCGGAGAGGCTGGTCATGGGCCGGTCGAGGTCGACCGTGAGGCCGAGGGAGCCGGCGACCTCCGCCGCGCGCTCGTCCAGGTCCGCGCCGCCGAGGTCGAGCCAGCGGTCGAGGCCCGTGGCGTACGCGTCGTCCGCGCCCGGCGCGCCGTCGACGAGCCCCTGGGTGGCGTCGTCGAGCGTGGCCTGGGCCTCGGCGACGCCGGTGCGGCGGGCGAGGAAGGCCCGCACGGTCTCGCCGTCCCGTCGCTCGGGCTCCTGCGGCAGGTGTCCGACGTTCGCGGTCGGCGGGCTGAGCCGGAGACCACCCGCCTCGGGGGTGTCGAGCCCCGCGAGCAGGCGCAGCAGCGTCGACTTCCCCGCGCCGTTGGCCCCGACGAGGCCGATGACGTCACCGGGCGCGACGACGAGGTCGAGCCCGGAGAAAAGGGTGCGGTCGCCGTGTCCGGCGGCGAGGTCCTTGGCGACGAGAGTGGCACTCATAAGACCTTCGACTTTAGCCGCTGAGCCCATCCCTCCCGAACCGGTTTCCCTCCGGGGGGCCACCGCTGGGTCGGGCTGACGTGTTCTGTCCGCCCGTAGGGCGCCCGCCGCCGCGGGCGGCACAACCGGCCGGTGGCCGAGGCGCCGCCGACCGGGCTCACGGCCGGCGCGTCGTCGCCCGGGCGAAGGCCGCGTAGCCGCCGACGAGCGGGAGCCGGGCGGTGGTGCGGTTCAGGTCCAGCGTCAGTCGCGGCGTGGTGGAGGCCGGCCGGACGAGGCCCGCGTCGGTGCCCGCGACGATCAGCGCCAGGCGGTGGCCCGCCGGGACGACGTGGTCGCTCGCCGCCAGGTCGAGGGTGATGGTGTACGGCTTGCCGGGGGTCAGCGGGCCGCCCTGGGCGGGGTCCGCGTGGTGGCCGAGGTCGGCCCAGCCACGGCTGAAGACGGTGTGGCCGACCTGCGCCGTCGCGGCCTCCGTCCGCTTGTAGCAGGCGCTGTCGCCCGTGGCGCTGCTGCCCCAGCAGGTGCGGTCGGCGAGGGTGCGGATTCCTTCCCCGGCGGCCGCGTAGTCGCGGACGGTGGCCGGGCCCAGGTCGACGAGGACGGCCGAGAGGTGGGCGGAGGTGGTGGACGGGGTGACCGTCAGGCTCACCCGGGAGGATCCGGACAGCCGCAGTTCACGGGTGAGCGGCGGGGTGGTGAATCCGGCCTTGTCGGGGGTGGTGGTGTCGATGCGGGCCGCCCAGTCGCTCTCGTTCTTCGCGGGGTCGTCGGTGAACACCTCGGTGGTGCCGGGCGGCGCCGGTGCGAGGCCGAGGGCGCCGACGCCCGGGGCGGTTCCGGGTGCGGGGCGCAGCGTGGTGGCGGCCGTGGCGCGCGGCGGCCAGATGCGGTCGGTGCGCCACAGGTCGGGGGCGTGTTCGACATCGGCCATCGGCTCGCGTTCGATTCCGTTGTCGTAGCCGAGGAGGTAGTGGTCGAACCAGCGGTGCAGGGTCGTGACCCAGGTCTCGCGGCGGAAGTCGAACGGGTCGACGTGGCCGGTCTGCGAGAGCCAGAGTTTGCGTTCGACGCCGCCTACGGCGAGGGCGTCCCACCACTGGCCGAAGTGTTTGGTGCGGACGTTGAGGTCCTGCATGCCGTGGACGGCCAGGACGCTGGCACGGACCTGGTCGGCGTGGGGGACGTAGTCGCGCGCGCTCCACAGCGGGGTCCAGTCGCCGTTGCGCGGTGCGCCTTCGACAAGTGCGCGCTGTACGGCCTGGCAGCGGCCGCGTGCCTCGGGGCTCTCGACACCGTTCGCGAGCTGGTCGGGGCCACTGCCGAAGAGCGCGGCGCCCCGGGCGAAGTAGTAGTCGTACCAGGAGCTGATGGCCCCGATGGGGACGATCGTGCGCAGGCCCTGGACGCCGGTGGCGGCGACGGCGTTGGCGATCGTGCCGTCGTAGCTCTTGCCGATCATGCCGACGTCGCCGGTGGTCCAGTCGGCCGGGGCGGCCTCGGTGCCGGTGCGGGTGCGGTAGCCGTGGGCGCGGCCGCCCAGCCAGTCGACGACGGCCTTGGCGGACTGGACGTCGGAGCGGCCGCCGATATCCACGCAACCGTCGGAACGGTTGGTTCCGGCGAGGTCGACGAGGGCGACGGCATAGCCGCGCGGCACGAAGTAGTTGTCGTAGTACAGCGGGAACCCGACCGGTCTCCCCCGCTCGTCGTAGGTCTTCTTCTGGCTCTCGTTGCCGCGTCCGCAGCAGGAGTAGTAGGGGCTGGCATCCATGATCACCGGTACCCGGCGGCCGTGTTCGGCGGCTTCCCGGGGGCGGATGATGTCGACGGCGACCCGGTCGGTGCGGCCGTCCCCGTCACCGTCGAGGCCGATGTCGACCCATACCGACTCGCGCACGGCGCGGTCGTAGGAGTAGACGGGTTCGCTCCGCCCGGCCCGTGGCCCGCTGCCCGCCGGCGTGGGCGCGGCGTGCGCCGCCGTCGGCAACAGGGCGAGTACGGCGGCCAGGACGGCCAGGACGGCGACGGTGAACGTTTCCACGGGTATGCGGGTGTCCCGCGCGCGTTTGGGCACGGCCGGACCGTAGCGTGAGTCAACTGCCGTACAGAAGGGGCGGGAGCACTCGGACCGGGACTCATGAGGTGGCCGGGAACGCACTGATGACAGCCGCATGTCGATCACATGTCGGGATTGGCCATGGACATGGCCTCCTCCACAGTGAGTACATAGGGTGCGAGTGATTGATCGTTCTCCCTGACGAGTTGGAGGATTCGTGCGTCACAGACTCATCGTTCCGAGCGCGGCCGCCGCCTGCCTGCTGCTGGCGATCCCGGCGTCGGCAGCCGATGCCACGCCGGGGGCGCCGGGCGTCGGAGACTCCTATTACCCGGCCGCGGGCAACGGCGGGTACGACGTCTCCCACTACGACCTGCGGCTGAAGTACCAGCCGAAGACGGACAAGCTGGAGGGCACGGCGACCCTGATCGCCACCCCCACCCAGGCGTTGTCCCGCTTCAACCTCGACTTCGCGCTCGATGTGAGCGAGGTGCTGGTCAACGGCAAGAAGGCCACGTTCGCGAAGTCCGGTTCCCACGAGGTCGAGGTCACCCCCGCCGCCCCGTTGGAGAAGGACAAGCAGATCAGCGTGGTCGTCCGCTACAGCGGCGTGCCGTCCCAGGTGAAGGTCGACGGGTCCACGGCCTGGATGCGCACGCCGGACGGCGCGGTCATCGCCGGTGAGCCGGAGGGCTCGATCTGGTGGTTCCCCGGCAACGACCACCCGACCGACAAGGCCACGTACGACATCTCCGTGTCGGTACCGGACGATGTCCAGGCGATCAGCAACGGCGTCCTGGCGTCGAAGAGTTCGAAGCTCGGATGGACGCGCTACAACTGGCGCGCCACCAAGCCGCAGGCCACGTATCTGACCACCCTCGCGGTCGGCAAGTTCGACATCACGACGGACACCACGGCCAACGGCCTGCCGGTCCTCAACGCCTACAGCAAGGACCTGGGGGACAACGCGGCGTCGGCGCGGGCCAGCATCGAGCGCACCACCGAGGTCCTCGACTGGGAGAGCAAGGTCTTCGGCCCCTACCCGTTCAACGCGGCCGGCGGCTATGTGCCGAACGTGCCTTCGGGGTACGCGCTGGAGACCCAGACCCGGCCGTTCTACAGCCCCAAGCAGTTCGCGAACGGCGCGAACGCCTCGGTGGTCGTGCACGAGCTGGCGCACCAGTGGTTCGGTGACAGCGTCTCGGTGAAGAACTGGCGTGACATCTGGGTCAACGAGGGCTTCGCGACGTACTCGCAGTGGCTGTGGTCGGACAAGGAGGGCGAGGGCACCACCCAGGAGCTGGCCGACTATCTCTACACCTCGATTCCGGCCGACAACGCCTTCTGGAAGGTCAAGCCGGGCGACCCGGGTGCGGAGAACCAGTTCCACACCGCCGTCTACAACCGTGGCGCGATCGCCCTCCAGGCGCTGCGCAACACGGTGGGCGACAAGGCGTTCTTCGCGATCCTCAAGGACTGGCCGACGGCGAACAAGTTCGGCAACGCCTCGGTCCAGGACTTCGTGAAGTTCGCGGAGAAGGCGTCGGGCAAGCCGCTCCAGAAGCTCTTCGACACCTGGCTGTTCACCCCGTCGAAGCCCTCGAAGGCGAGCGCCGCGAAGGCGGGCATCGGCAAGACCGCCGCCACCACGGGCAAGGCGGGCAAGGGTGTCTCCGCCGACCGGCCCGGCAAGGTGGCCGAGCCCAAGTCGTGGAAGAAGATCCAGTCCGCGCAGAGCGCGCACAGGCACTGATCCACCCCTCGGCTGCCGCCGGGCGGCCCGTCACCCCGCGTCGCGCGGGTGGCGGGCCGCCGTCGCGTTCAGGGGGCGTAGAGTTCCTCGATCTGTGCGGCGTACCGCTCCCGCACGACGCGCCTGCGCAGTTTGAGCGAGGGCGTCAGTTCGCCGCTCTCCGGCCCCCACTCGCGGTTGAGCACCCGGTAGCGCTTGATCTGCTCGGTGCGGTTCAGGCGCGCGTTGGCCGCGGCCACCGCCCGGTCGATCTCCGCGCGTACGGCCGGGTGGTCCACCAGGGTGTCCGGGTCGGCGTCGATGCCGTGCCGGGCGGCCCAGGAGGGCGTCAGCTCCCCGTCGAGGACGAGCAGGGCGACGAGGTAGGACCGCCCGTCACCGTGGACGAACGCCTGGCCGACGAGCGGGTGTTCCTTGAGGGCGTTCTCGACGAGCGCGGGCGAGACGTTCTTGCCCGTCGAGGTCACGATGATCTCCTTCTTGCGGTCGACGACCCAGACGTAACCGTCCTCGTCGATCCGCCCGATGTCACCGGTCGCCAGCCATCCCTCGGCGTCCGTCGCGCTCTCCACCGAACCGTCCGCCCGCAGATAGCCGGCGCAGACGATCTCGCCGCGCACCTCCAGCTCGCCGTCGGCGGCGGTCCGCACCTCCACCCCGTCGAGCGGGCGGCCCACGGACCCGAGACGGAAGCGGGCCGGCGCGTTGAGGGTGACCACGCCGGAGGTCTCGGTCAGCCCCCACCCGTCCATGATGACGATGCCGAACCCGGTCCAGAAGTCGACGACTTCCCCGGGCATCGGCGCGGTGGCGCTGCCGGCCCACTCCAGCCGGTCCAGGCCCGCCAGGGCCAGCAACGGCACCAGCACCCGCTGCCGGGCCGTGGCATAGGCGGCCGCCAGGGCGGCCGGCGGTTCCTCGCCCCGGGCCCGGTGCGCCACGTGCGCGCGGGCCGTCTCGCCCGCCGCCTCGATCACCCGCCGCCGCTCCTCCGGCAGCCCCTCCAGCGCGGCCCGTACCGACGCGGTCAGCTTCTCCCACACCCGTGGCACCCCGAAGAACTCCGCCGGGCGCAGCTCGCGGACCCGGGCGGCGATGGTGGCCGGGTCGTCGCAGAGATGGACGTGCGCGGCCCGCAGGAGGGGGAGGTAGATGCCGAGCACCCGCTCGGCGATGTGTGCGAAGGGCAGGTAGCAGAGGTGCTCGACGTGCTCGGGGAGTTCGACCACGCGGTCGATGCCGGCGCAGTCGAGCAGCACGGCGCGCTGGGTGAGCACCACGCCCTTGGGGTCGCCGGTGGTGCCCGAGGTGTAGACGACGGTCGCCGGGTCGGTCGGGCGCACCTGCCGCCATGCCTTCTCGAAGGCCGCGTCGTCGTGGGGCGCGGCCTGCCGCGCGGTGAGCGCCGTGTAGGGGGTGTGCCGCCCGGCCGCCGCCGCGTCGACGACCACCAGCCGTTCCAGCGGGACGGTGTCGTCGCCGGTCAGCGGCTCCCAGCGGGCCAGCTCGCCGGCCCCTTCGAGCACGGCCAGCCGGGCCCGGCTGTGCCGGGCTATGTGGGCGACCTGCTCGGGCGAGGAGGTGCCGTAGACCGATACGGGGACGGCACCGAGGTGGACGAGGGCGAGGTCGCCGAGCCAGTGTTCGGGCCGGTTGCCCATCATCATCAGCACCTGGTCGCCGCGCCCGACACCGAGCGCGGCGTAGCCCGCGGCGAGAGCGGCGACCTGGGCGCGGACCTGCGCCCAGGTAAGGGTGCGCGGTGCGGCGGTGCCGGGTTCGCACCAGGTCAGGGCGGGCAGGCCGGGGTACTGCGCGGCGTTGCGCAGCAGCAGCGCGGGGAGGGTGAGTTCGTCCGGTGCGGCGGGGAGTCGACGGCGCGCGGGCGTGGTCAATGCGGCCTCCAGGGGTCGGTGTCCGTGGGCCTTGGGCTGACGACCGGTCGAGAGGGAAGGTTTCACAGGGGTGGTGGTACAGCAATACTGTTGAACCCGATTGAGCCGGGCGAGAACCGGACCCGAGCCGGAAGAGAGAGCGAGGCGCCGTCGATGGCCACGGATACCGGGGAACCCACCCTCACCGTCGACGAGTTGGCCGCCCGCGCCGGGGTCACCGTCCGGACCGTCCGCTTCTACGGCACCCGCGGCCTGCTCCCCCCGCCGCGGATCGGCCCGCGCCGGGTCGGGCACTACGGGCCGGACCATCTGTCCCGGCTGGCGCTGATCGAGGAGCTGCAGCACCAGGGGCTGACGCTCGCGGCCATCGAACGCTATGTGCGGCAGCTCCCGCCCGACCTGAGCGCACACGACCTGGCCATCCACCGGGCGTTGGTGGCTTCCTGGCTGCCGGACACGGCGGAGGAGACCACCCGCGCCCAACTGGAGCGGCGGGCCGGGCGGGCGCTGGCCGAGGAGGACATCGACCGGCTGGCCGCGCTGAACGTCCTGGAACGCCTGGAACGGATGGGCGGGCGGGAAGGCGGGAGCGGCGACGAGGAAACGTTCCGGGTGGACCCGGGGCTGCTGGGTCTGGGGGTACGCCTGCTGGACGTGCCGATCGCACTGGAGACGATCCTCGCGGCCCGTACGGTACTGCTGGACCACGCCCGCTCCACGGCCCGGGAGCTGACGCGGCTCTTCCAGGGCGAGGTGGACACGGGCAACATCGAGGCGATGAAGTCCCTGTCGGCCCATATGCAGCCGCTGGTGGTCCAGGCCCTGGTGACGGCGTTCCAGCGATCGCTGAAACAGGAGCTGCGGGCCGTGTACGCCGAGGGGGATCCGTAGGCCGGGCCGGCCGGTCGGTTGTCGGGCCGCACCTCCGCTGCGCGGCGGTGTCCTCAATCGCCGGACGGGCTGGTTGTGCCTGTGTCCTCAAGCGCCGGACGGGCTGGATTGGCTGAGGCTGTCCCCATCAACCCGGACGGGCTCCGGATTCGGCTGAGCCCAGCCAAAACCAGCCCGTCCGGCGCTTGAGGACGCGCCCGCAGGGCGCCCGCCGCCGCAGGCGGCAAGACGACCCGCAGCGGGCCGGGGCCCGAAGTAACCAGCCCGCCGCAGGCGTATAGGCCCGCGCCTCAGCGGAACGTCCCACCCACCTCCGCCTTCTCCAAAAGCAGTGCCGGCGGCTCGAAGCGGTCGCCATAAGCGGCCTGGAGTTCCCGGGCGCGGGCTACGAAGCCGGGCAGTCCGCCCGCGTAGCCGTTGATGAACTGGAGCACCCCGCCCGTCCAGCCGGGGAAGCCGATGCCCAGCAGGGAGCCGATGTTGGCGTCGGCGACGGAGGTGAGGACGTTCTCCTCCAGACAGCGGACGGTGTCCAGTGCCTCGGAGAAGAGCATCCGGTCCTTCATGTCCTCGAACGGCACGGGCGAGGCCGCGGCGCCCCCCTCCGTGCCCCGGCCGAAGTGCTCGCGCAGGCCCGGCCACAGACCGGTCCGCTTGCCGTCGGCGTAGTCGTAGAAGCCCGCGCCGCCGGACCGGCCGGTGCGGCCGAACTCGTCGACCATCCGGTCGATGACGGTGTCGGCGGGGTGCGGCACCCACACACCGCCGGCGGCTTCGACCGCGCGCCGCGTCTCGTCGCGGATCCGGCGCGGCAGGGTGAGGGTCAGCTCGTCCATGAGGGAGAGCACCTTGGCGGGGTAGCCGGCCTGGGCGGCGGCCTGCTCGACGGAGGCGGGGTCGACGCCCTCCCCGACCATGGCCACGCCCTCGTTGATGAACCGGCCGATGACCCGCGAGGTGAAGAAGCCGCGCGAGTCGTTGACCACGATGGGCGTCTTGCGGATCTGCCGGACGAGATCGAAGGCGCGGGCCAGGGCCTCGTCGCCGGTCCGCGCGCCCTTGATGATCTCCACCAGCGGCATTTTGTCGACGGGTGAGAAGAAGTGCAGGCCCACGAAGTCCGCCGGGCGCTCGACCCCTTCGGCCAGTGCGGTGATGGGCAGGGTGGAGGTGTTGGAGCACAGCAGGGCGTCGGGCTCGACGATGTGCTGGATCTCCTGGAAGACCTTGTGCTTGAGGGCCGGGTCCTCGAAGACCGCCTCGATGACGGCGTCACAGCCGGCGAGATCGCGCGGGTCGGCGGTCGGGGTGATCCGGGCGAGCAGTTCGTCGCGCTTGGCCTCGGTGGTGCGGCCCCGGGAGAGTGCCTTGGCGAGCAGTCCCTCGGAGTAGGCCTTGCCCTTGGCGGCCGCCTCGGGCGAGACGTCCTTGAGGACCACGTCGAGGCCGGCCCGGGCGCAGGAGTACGCGATGCCCGCGCCCATCATCCCGGCACCGAGGACGGCGACCTTGCGGACCTTGCGGGGGGCCGTGCCCTGAGGGCGGCTGCGGCCCGCGTTGACGGCCTGGAGGTCGAAGAAGAAGGCCTGGATCATGTTCTTGGAGATCTGCCCGGTGACCAGCTCCGTGAAGTAGCGGGCCTCGATGACCTGGGCGGTCTCGAAGTCGACCTGGGAGCCCTCGACGGCGGCGGCCAGGATGTTGCGGGGGGCGGGGTAGGGGGCGCCCGCGAGCTGCTTCTTCAAGCTCGCCGGGAAGGCGGGCAGGTCGGCGGCGAAGCGGGGGTTGGCGGGGGTGCCGCCGGGGATCTTGTAGCCCTTGGCGTCCCAGGGCTGCCGGGACTCGGGGTGGGCGGCGACGAAGGCGCGGGCCTTGGCGAGCAGTTCGTCGCCGGTGGCCGCGGTCTCGTGGATCAGACCCGCCTCCAGGGCGCGGCGCGCGTCGTACTGCTTGCCCTGCAGGAGGACCTTCAGCAGCGCGTCGGTGATGCCGAGCAGCCGGACGGTGCGGGTCACGCCGCCGCCCGCCGGGAGCAGCCCCAAGGTGACCTCGGGCAGGCCGATCCGGGTGCCGGGGGCGTCGAGCGCGACGCGGTGGTGGCAGGCGAGGGCGATCTCGTAGCCGCCGCCGAGGGCGGCGCCGTTGATCGCGGCGACGACGGGCACCCCGAGGGTCTCGATGCGGCGCAGGTCGCGCTTGATGGCCATGCCCGCGTCGAAGGCCTGCTGGGCCTGTGCGGGGCCGATCCTGATCATGTCCTTGAGGTCGCCGCCGGCGAAGAACGTCTTCTTCGCGGAGGTGACGATGACGCCGGTCACCGAGGCGCGTTCGGCCTCGAGACGGTCGGCGACCGCGTGGAGGGACGCCCGGAACGCGTCGTTCATGGTGTTGGCCGACTGGTTCGGGTCGTCCAGGACGAGGGTGACGACGCCGTCGCCGCTCTGCTCCCAGCGGATGGTGGTGCTCTCGCTCATGTCGAAGTCTCCAGGGTGTTCCGGTGGCGGTGCGCTGGCGCTGAGCTTGTCCGGGTGGTCTTCGCGGCACGCCGCAGGCGGCAGAGCCGGCCCGCGGTCGAGTGATCCGCCGGCCAGGCTAGAGGCGCTCGACGACGGTCGCGCTGCCCATGCCGCCGCCGACGCAGAGGGTGATCAGGCCGTAGCGCTTGTCCTGTCGCTCCAGCTCGTCGACGACCGTGCCGAGCAGCATCGCCCCGGTCGCGCCGAGGGGGTGGCCGAGGGCGATGGCACCACCGTTGACGTTGATCTTCTCCAGGCCGATGCCCATGTCCCGGGCGAAGCGGAGCACCACGGCGGCGAACGCCTCGTTGATCTCGATCAGATCGATGTCGTCGATGGTCAGACCCGCCTTGGCAAGGGCCTTCCGGGTGGCGGGGGCGGGGCCGGTGAGCATGATGGTGGGGTCGGCGCCGGAGACGGCCGCGGAGACGATACGGGCGCGGGGCGCCATGCCGTAGCGCTCGCCGACCTCGCGGTTGCCGATGGCGACGAGGGCCGCGCCGTCCACGATGCCGGAGGAGTTGCCCGCGTGGTGGACGTGGTCGATCCTCTCCACCCAGTGGTACTTCTGGAGCGCCACCGCGTCGAAGCCGCCCGCCTCGCCGATGCCCGCGAAGGAGGGCTTCAGCGCGGCGAGGGAGTCGGCGGTGGTGCCGGGGCGCGGGTGTTCGTCCCGGTCGAGGACGACGAGGCCGTTGCGGTCCCGTACGGGCACGACGGAGCGGTCGAAGCGGCCGGCCTTCCACGCCTCGGCGGCCAGCTCCTGGGAGCGGGCGGCGAAGGTGTCGACGTCGCGGCGGGTGAACCCTTCGAGGGTGGCGATGAGGTCGGCGCCGATGCCCTGGGGGACGAAGCCGACGTCGAAGTTGGTCATGGGGTCGGCGAACCAGGCGCCCCCGTCGGAGGCCATGGGGACGCGGGACATCGACTCGACGCCACCCGCTAGGACGAGGTCCTCCCAGCCGGAGCGGACCTTGGCGGCGGCGAGGTTGACGGCTTCCAGGCCCGAGGCACAGAAGCGGTTCTCCTGCAGGCCCGCGACGGTGTCGGGGAGCCCGGCGGCGATGGCCGCGACCTTGGCGATGTCGGAGCCCTGGTCGCCGACGGGGCTGACCACGCCGAGGACGATGTCGTCGACGGCGGCCGGGTCGAGGTCCGGGAAGCGGCGGCGCATCTCGTGGATCAGGCCGACGACGAGGTCGATCGGCTTGGTGCCGTGCAGCGACCCATTGGCCTTGCCGCGGCCGCGCGGGGTGCGGATCGCGTCGTACACAAACGCTTCGGTGCTCAAGGTCGGCAGCCTTTCGAAAAGGGGATCGGGGCGGGTGCGGGGGCGGGTCAGGAGAGCAGGGACCGGCCGATGATCTCCTTCATGATCTCGGTGGTGCCGCCGTAGATCGTCTGGATCCGGCCGTCGGTGAAGGCCTTGGCGACCCGGTACTCGGTCATGTAGCCGTACCCCCCGTGCAGTTGCAGACAGCGGTCGGCGACCCGCTTCTGCAGCTCGGTCGCCCACCATTTGGCCATCGAGGCGTGCACGGCGTCGAGTTCGCCCCGGGCGTGGTCCTCGATGCAGCGGTCCAGGAACGTGCGGGTGACGGCGCACTCGGTGGCCATCTCGGCGATCTCGAAACGGATGTGCTGGAGCTTGGCCAGCGGGCGGCCGAACGCCTCACGCTCCTTGACGTACGCCGTGGTGATCTCCAGCAGGTGTTCGGCCGCCGCGATCCCGGCGACGGCGATGTTCATCCGCTCCTGGGCCAGGTTGGTCATCAAGTGTCCGAACGCGCCGTGGAGTTCGCCGAGGAGGTTCTCCTTGGGGACGCGGACGTCGCTGAAGAACAGCTCGGCGGTGTCCTGGGCCTTCTGGCCGATCTTGTCGAGGTTGCGGCCGCGCTCGAAGCCCTCCGCGCCGCGCTCGACGACCAGCAGGCTGAGGCCCTTCGCCCCGCCCTCGGGGGTGGTCTTCGCGACGACGATGACGAGGTCCGCGAGGATCCCGTTGGAGATGAAGGTCTTGGAGCCGTTCAGCACCCAGTGGTCGCCCCGGTCCTCGGCCGCGGTACGGATGCCCTGCAGATCGGAGCCGGCGCCGGGCTCGGTCATGGCGATGGCGGTGATGGTCTCGCCCGTGCAGAAACCGGGCAGCCAGCGGCGCTTCTGCCCGTCCGTGGCGAGCGAGGTCAGATAGGGCCCGATGATGTCGTTGTGCAGCCCGATCGCCAGCCCCGAGGCGCCCGCGCGGGTGAACTCCTCGGTGAGCACGGCGCTGTAGCGGAAGTCGGTCTCTCCCCCGCCGCCGTACTCCTCGGGCACCGCGAGGCCGAGCAGCCCCTGCCGGCCGGCCGCGAGCCAGGCGTCGCGGGAGACGACGCCGTCCTTCTCCCACCGCTCGTGGTGCGGCGCCACCTCCTTGGCGAGGAAGCGCCGCACGGTGTCGCGGAACGCCTCGTGGTCGGCGGTGTAGATCCGGCGCTGCATCGTCACGGGCCCTCCTGGGGCGTCTCGAGGCCGCGGACGTCCCAGTCGCGGGCGACCTCGGCGGTGTCGGCGCCGGGCCGCGCGGGCGGCCTGCGGACGGAGCCGGGGGTGGCGGAGAAGCGCGGGGCGGGGGCGGGCTGGGTGAGGCCCGCGTGTTCGGTGAAGGTGCCGCGCGCGGCGAGATGCGGGTGTTCGGGGGCCTCGCGCAGTGACAGTACCGGTGCGACACAGGCGTCCGAGCCCTCGAAGACGGCCGTCCACTCGGCGCGGGTGCGCTGCTTGAAGCGGTCGGCGACGGCGGTGCGCAGCTCCCCCCAGCGGGCGGGGTCGTCGCGGGCGGGGGCGGTCTCCTCGATGCCGAGCAGCCGGATGAAGGTGGCGTAGAAGCGGGGCTCCAGCGCGCCGACCGCCATGTGGCGGCCGTCGGCCGTCTCGTACGTGCCGTAGAAGGGCGCGCCGCCGTCGAGGAGGTTGGCGCCGCGCCGGTCCTGCCAGCCGCCGGCCGCCAGCATGCCGTGGATCATGGCGGTGAGGTGGGCGGTGCCGTCGACGATGGCGGCGTCGACGACCTGTCCGGTGCCGGTGGTCCGGGCGTGCTGGAGGGCGGCGAGGACGCCGATGACGAGGTAGAGGGAGCCGCCCGCGTAGTCGCCCAGGAGGTTGGCGGGCGGGTACGGCGGGCCGCCGACCGGGCCGGTCATGCCGAGGGCGCCGGTGACGGCGATGTAGCCGATGTCGTGCCCGGCGGTGTGCGCGAGCGGGCCGTCCTGGCCCCAGCCGGTCATCCGCCCGTAGACGAGCCGGGGGTTGCGGGCCAGGCAGGCGTCGGGGCCGACGCCCAGCCGTTCGGCGACGCCGGGGCGGTAGCCCTCCAGCAGTACGTCGGCCCGCTCGGCGAGGTCGAGCACGGTCGCCGGGCCGTGCGGCGCCTTGAGGTCGACGACGACGGAGCGTTTGTTGCGGTTGGCGATGTCGTAGTCGGGGTCGATGGCGAGCCCCGGGCCGCCGGGGCGGTCGACGCGGACGACGTCGGCACCGAGGTCGGCGAGGAGCATGGCCGCGAACGGCCCCGGTCCGATCCCCGCGAGCTCCACGACGCGCACCCCGGTGAGAGGGCCGTTCCCTGACGCTGCCATCCAGACCCCAGTCCCGGTGACGACCTCTTATGACACAACTGCTGTAACAGTCGCGATGTTAAGAACGTGTTCCACTTTCCACAAGCCCCCGGAGGTGTTCCGGACCCCCTCGGTCGCCAGCGCGGCTTCCCCCTCTCCAACTTCCTGCACGCCCTTGGCATGAGCGGCTCCGCGATTTACGGCCCGCGCACTCGGGACGCGCCTCACCGGCGAGTGGCGGGCTTCGCCTGCGACCGGGTCGACGGTCCCGGGTGATTGCCCCCAGGCGGGGGGCGCGGGCTCAGCCCGCGTCGAGCTGGGCGATCAGCTTCTTGGGGGCGATGGTCCGGTAGCTCTCCTCGACCCAGTCGCAGAGCAGGTCGACCGGCGTCCCGCCGGTCAGCGGCACGGACACCCAGCCCGACCGCCCGAGCCCGTACCCGCTGGGTGCGGCTCCGGGCACGGCGAGGGCGTGCCCGTGGGTCTCCTCGTCCTTGAGCTTGACGCCGATGCCGGGGCTCTCGGTGTTCCCCTCGGCCCCCAGGAACACGAAGATCTTCTTGTTGACCTTGATGACGGCGTCGTCCTCCCACGGGAACTCCTCGACGGCTCCGGGCAGTCCGAGCGCGAAGTCACGGACCTTCGCTCGCGCGGTGAGGGGGGCGGGGGATGCCGGCATGGGGTCCTCCGGTCGGGGGCCGTCTTACGCGTCGCGGCACGTGGCGCCGCTGTCGGTCACACGCTAGGCCATGTCCGGAAAGTAGCGCCGTACGCCCGCAGGGCGTGGCCCGGGGCGTCTGGTGCGTGCGAGCGCAAGGCGGAGGGCCGCCCTCGTACCGGGCGTACTCGGGCGGTCCCGACAACGCGGCGATCGTGCGTGCCAGGCGTCCCGGGCCAGGCGGGGCTTTCCGGACACGGCCTAGGGCCTGACCGGCGGATCTTCGACTCGTGGGCCGTCATCGCCGCCCGCGGCGGCGAGCGACAGGGCCCGCCGGCAGAGGGAGTCCGCCGCGCGGGTGGTTTCGGGGAGGCGGAACCGGCCGGCCAGGCGCAGCGTATGCGCGCAGGCGTGGTCGAGGCTCACGCGGTGGCCGACGGAGACGAAGACGGGCTTGACGTCGTCCTGGGTGCGCAGGGCGCGGCCCACCTCCTCGTCGCCGTCCAGGAGCGGGGAGGTCGCGCCGCGGCGCGGGCCCGGTGGGGTGTAGGTGAAGGTGAAGGGGTTCTTGGCGACGCCGATCGTGGGGAGGCCGGTGAGGACGCCGAGGTGGGAGGCGAGGCCGAAGCGGCGGGGGTGGGCGAGCCCGTAGCCGTCGCAGACCACCAGGCCGGGGGTGACGGTGAGCGCGCCGAGGGCCGCGAGGACGGTGGGGATCTCGCGGAAGGCCAGCAGGCCCGGGATGTAGGGGAAGGCCACGCGGCCGACCGCCGTGGCCTCCTCGACGACGTCGAACGTCTGCGCGTCGAGGGCGACGGCGGCCGCCGCGACGAGGTCCCGCTCGTCGTCGTACGCCACGTCCACGCCCACGGCCACCAGCGGCTGCCCGGGCGTCGGACCCGGCTCGTCCGTCACGACCCGGCCGCGCAACTCGTCCTGGACGGCGAGCGCTTCCGCCTCCGTCGTCGGCCAGTCGTCCGGCCGGTTCTCGCGGCCGCCGTGGTCAGAGTGCGCAGTGGTCATAGTGCGGCTCACGTTAATCGAGGGGTGGGCGCGCCGGGCTCCCGGGGCGGGCCCCCGGCGCCCGGGGCGCGTAGCCTGTTGATCATGTTTGTACTGGAGCTGACCTACATCGCCCCCGTCGAGCGCGTCGAGGCCGCCCTCGCCGAGCACATCGCCTGGCTGGACGCGCATTACGCGTCCGGTGTGTTCATCGCCTCGGGCCGCAAGAAGCCGCGCGACGGCGGGGTCATCATCGCGGTCGGTGACGACCGGTCGAAGATGGAGGAGATCGTGGAGAGCGACCCGTTCACCGTGGCGGGGGTGTGCGAGTACGCCATCACGGAGTTCATCGCCACCAAGACCGCCCCGCCGCTGGAGCACTACCGGCAGCAACTGCCGTCCTGAGCCCCGCCGGTGGGGCTCCGCCGGCCGGGGCCCCACCGGTCAGGCCGCCGTCACCGGCCCGGCCTGGCGAGGCGGGCGATCCGCCCCTTCTCCCCCGCCGCCCAGCAGCCGCGGTCGGGCGCGCAGTCGACCGTGTCGTAGGAGCCGGGGTCGAAGGCGCGCCAGGTGCGGCC
Source organism: Streptomyces sp. NPDC042259 (assembly GCF_055582085.1). Classification (NCBI taxonomy): domain Bacteria; kingdom Bacillati; phylum Actinomycetota; class Actinomycetes; order Kitasatosporales; family Streptomycetaceae; genus Streptomyces; species Streptomyces sp. NPDC042259. The sequence goes on from NZ_JBVJDW010000003.1 coordinate 75,345, forward strand.
CGCGTCCGTGCTGAACTCGCTGCCGGTCGGTCCGACGGCGAGGGCGGCGGACCGGCTGTGCGGCAGCCAGGCCACCCCGGAGCGGTACGCGGCCGGCGGCCGGACCGACGGGGTCCAGCTCGCGCCGCCGTCACCGCTGACGGCCGCGGCCCGTTCCGACGGCCGGCCGGCGCGGTAGTCGCCGCCGACGGCCAGCCCGTGCGCGCGGTCGCGGAAGGCGAGCCCGAAGACGCCGCGCGCCGGGTCACCGGCCGGCAGGGGTGTGCCGGTGGCCGTCCAGGTGCGGCCGCGGTCGGCCGAGTGGAAGACGCGGGACGTCGCGCCGCCGCCGGTGGCGAACCACGCGTGGGTGCCGGCGCGCGCGTCCGCCCCGACCACGCACTGGCCGCTCGCGGCGAACGCCGCCTCACCGGGGAGCGCCGGGGGCATGCCGGCCGTGGGCAGCACCCGCCAGCGGCGGCCGCCGTCGTCGGTCGCAAGGATCCGGAACCTTCCGTCCACGGGGTCGCCGAGGGCGATGCCGTGGCGGGTGTCGAAGAACGTGAGGCAGTCGTAGAAGGCCTTCGGGTCGGTGTTGCGGAAGCTCTCCGTCCAGGTGGTGCCGCCGTCGTCCGTGCGGAAGACGCGCGAGGCCTCGCCCTCGCCGATCGCCAGGACGACCGCGCGGCGCCCGTCGAACGCCTCGATGTCGCGGAACTCCAGTGCGCCCGCGCCGGGCGGTGAGACATCGCGCCAGCGGCGCCCCCCGTCGCGGGTGCGCAGCACGGTCCCCTTGGTGCCCGCCACCCATGCGGTGCGGCGGCTCACGGCCGCGAGCCCGCGGAACCGCGCGTCGGATCCGCTGGTCTTCGTCTCCCAGGCCGGCTGCCGCGGGCCGCCGCCCCGCGCCTCGGGTGCGGCACCCCGGGCGGGTGCGGTACCCCCGACGGCGAGCATCACCCCGCAGATCCCGGCGAGTAATCCTCGTAACGACTTCCCCATCCGCCTCATAGGGCGGGAAGCTAGCCCACCGGGGGCGGCCCGTCCATGGGGCCGCGAGCAAGGGGCCGCGACCGAGGGAAGTCGTCCAAGTTTCATCCTTTTGGCCGAGACGGATGTGGCTGTCCGGGGGATCCGGGAACCGACGGGCGTCCCTAGCGTGAGACGCATGACCCCGACTCCCCTGCCGTTCCCCCCGGGCCGGGTCCGCGACGTCGCGCGTCGGCGGCTCCGCTGGCTGCCGGCCGTCCTGTGCGGCCTGTGGTTGATCGAGGGACGGCTGACGGCCCGGGCGGTCGCCGATCATCCGGGCGGGCACCACGCGCACCTGGTCGTGTGGTGCGCGGGGCTGCTGATCACCCTGTGCCTGGTGCCGTGGGCGCGGCTCCCCCGGCGGGCGCTGGTGGCCGCCGGGGTGTCCTGGTCGGTGACCGGCTGGCTGCTGGCCGTCGGGGCGCACGTGCCGGTCTGGGGATTCACCGAGAGCGCGGCACTGCTGACGCTGCTGGCCCTCGTCGCCTGGCGCGTCGCGGTACGGGCCGCCGTGCCGCTGGGCGTCGCGCTGGCCGCCGGGGTGCTCGCCGCGCCCGTGCGGAACGCGGACGCGCTCGGCACCACCGTCGTGCCGCACGCCCTCGTGGTGGCGGGGGTCACCGCGCTGGGCCTGTCCCTGCGCTACCGGGATCACGAACGCGCCCGGGCGGTGGCCGCCGCGCGCGACGCCGAACGGCGGGAGCTGGCGGGCGAGTTGCACGACTTCGTCGCCCATCACGTGACCGCGATGACCCTGCTGGCGCGCGCCACCGGCGCGCTGGCGCGGGACGAGCGCGTCGCCGCGTCCCTGCGCGACATCGAGGAGGCCGGTGACGAGGCGATGACGTCGGCCCGGCGGCTGTTGCGCGTGCTGCGCCGGGACCAGCCGCACCGGGAGCCGCTGCCGGGGGTGGGCGGGCTCACGGAGCTGGTCGACCGCTACCACCGGACGTACCCGGACGCCCCCCGGGTCACCTTGCGCGTCGACCCCCGCTTCGACGCGGGCCTCGCCCCCGAGCTGGCGGCGTCCGTGCACCGCATCGTCGGCGAGGCGCTGGCCAATGTGGCCCGGCACAGCCCCGGCGCCTCGGCCGTCCGTGTCACGCTCCGGCGGGCCGGCCACCGGCTTTTCGTGTCCGTGCACGACGACGGCGGCGCCTTCCGGCAGCAGCCGCACCGCACGCCCGGGGACAGCGGCGGTCTCGGTCTCGTCGGCCTCACCGAGCGGGCCGACGCGATCGGCGGCACCCTCGCGGCGGGCCCGGCCCCGGGCGGCGGCTGGGAGGTCCTGGCCGCGCTGCCCGTACGCCCCTGACACCCCACCCCCGCGCCACCCCCGCACCGGGGCGTGACGCCCGAGGGACTGCGGGGTTCTCGGCGGGTCCGCCCGCCCTTGGCGGGGTTACTGAGAGTTCGCAAGCGTAGATCGCAAATGTCTCCCCGCATCCAAGGGAAGTGACGCAGCTCACGCTCGATTCATGTGCACGGGGACGATCGATAAGCCGTCTCTCCAGCGGAAGAGGCAAGGACCAGGACCCGCACCACCCGGAATCAAGCGCAAGGGAGCAGGCGTTGTCCACTCTCATCGACCAGGCCGTTCAGGCCCGGCTCATCGTCTCGGCCCCGCCGGCCCGCGCCGTTCCCGCGCGGCTGCGTTACGTGCGCTCCGATCCCTTCGCCGTGCATATCGCCTTCCCCGCCACCGCCTCGCTCGACGGGGCGGAGGTGGAGTGGACCTTCGCCCGCGAGCTGCTGGCGACCGGCCTCCACACGTCGACGGGCCGCGGCGACGTACAGGTGTGGCCGTGCGGGGCGGACCTGACGGTGCTGGAGTTCCACGCCCGGGAGGGGGTGGCCATGGTCCAGCTCGACACCGTCGAACTCCGCCGGTTCCTGGGACGTTCGTACGAACTGGTGCCCCCGGGCACCGAGGCGGGTCACCTCGACGTGGACAGCGACCTCGCCGCGCTGCTGCGGGAGGCCTGACCGGGCGGCCCCGGCGGCGCCCACGGGATATAGGCGACCCAGTCGGTGCCCGGCAGCGGACGGCGCATCCAGCCACGGGCGTAGGGCGGCAGATAGCCGTCGCGGGGATCGAAGAGGACGGCCGTCGGCTCGCGCCCGGCGGTACGGAGGATGTCGGCCGGGGTGGCCGAGCGGTTGTTGCCCGCGGTCTGGGCGGACGCGCACCCCGCCGCGTAGGCGATGGGCTGCGCGCGCGGCCCGGTCACGAGACAGGGCGGCTCGATGCCGAGACGGCGCAGGGCGTCGGCCGCGCGACGGTAGCGGACGGTGGTGTCACGGGCGTCGGCCGTGTTCACCCGCAACTCCTCCAGCTGCACCGACAGATGGGCGACGAACACCGCGCACAGCACGGCGGTCACGGCGTACCGCCGCCCGGCGGAGCGGGCGGAGCGGACGGCCAGGGCCGCGAGACCGGCGGCGGGCAGGGCGAGCAGGGCGTAGGCGGGGAGCAGGAAGCGCGGGGCGGAGTAGTCGAGGAGCAGCAGGTACGGCGCGGCGACGCCGAGCGCGCAGCCGACGGGCAGCAGGGTGAGGGCCGCCCGCTCCGTGGCCCGTCGGCGGGCCGTCAGGGCGAGGGCGCAGGCGAGGGCGGCGACGGCGGGGAGCAGCAGCCACCACAGTGAGTGGGTGAGCGGTGGTCCCGCTATCCGGCAGGGCCGGCACAACTGGGGGCCGTCGAGACTACGGTAGGCGGCCCGGAATCCGGCGCCGAGGTGCGCGCCCATGCCCCCTTCGGTGTCGCTGGACTGGGCCAGCCGGTGCGTGATCCCGCCGAAGCGCACGTACGCCTCGACGGCCCACTGCGTGCCGCCGAGCGCGAGCCCGCCGACGACGGCCGCCACGGTACCGGGTCGCCGCCAGGCCCGTACGGCCGCGCAGCCGGCCAGCAGGGGCAGGGCGAGCCAGACCCCGTCGTGGGCGCGGAAGAGGGTGGCGGCGGCGAGGGTGACGACGACGCCCGCCAGGGCGGTGCCCCGGTCGGTGACGTCGTGGTGGGCGCGCAGAAACCAGCCCACGGCGGCCACGGCGGCGAGCGCCACCCAGAGGTTCGGCATGACCTCCGGGCCGCTGAGCACGGTGATCCACAACCCGGCGAAGAACAGCGCCGCGAGCGCCGGCCGCACCCGTCCCAGCAGCGGCTCCCACACCTTGAACGCCGCGTACAACGCGGCCGACGACAGCAGCACCAGCACCAAGCGCAGGGCGAGGGTGGAGGAGGTGACGACGATGACGGGGGCGACGAGGAAGCTGATGCCGCGTGAGCGCGGGGCACTGAAATAGGCGGCCGGATTGTGGGGGTCGACCTGGGAGAGATAGACGCTCTCGTCCCAGCCCAGCTCCATGTGCGCGACGGCGTAGCACAGTTGCAGCACCGCGTAACCGAGCGCGACGGCCGCCAGACGCGGATCGCGGCGGGCCGGGCGGACCGGGCGGACGGGGACGGGCTCGGTGACCCGCTCGGTGGTGGCCATGGTCCTCTTCTACCCCATCCACGCCCGCTACGGGTCCCCCGAACGGCCCGGTGACGTCAGGAGCGTTCGGCCCTGAGCCGGGAGGCGGCGATCTCGGCCTCGGCGGCGGTGCGGTCGGCCCAGCAGGCGCCGTCCACGGACTTGCCGGGTTCGAGTTCCTTGTAGACCTCGAAGAAGTGCTGGATCTCCAGCCGGTCGAACTCCGGCAGATGGCGCAGATCGCGCAGGTGCTCGTGCCGGGGGTCGCGGGCGGGGACGCACAGGACCTTGTCGTCCTCGCCCTGTTCGTCGCGCATCCGGAACATGCCGATGGCGCGGCAGCGGACGACGACGCCGGGGAAGGTGGGCTCACCGGCGAGGACGAGCGCGTCCAGCGGGTCTCCGTCGGCGCCCAGGGTTCCTTCGATGTACCCGTAGTCCGCGGGATAGCGGGTGGAGGTGAACAGCAGCCGGTCCAGCCGGATGCGGCCCCACTCGTGATCCATCTCGTACTTGTTCCGGCTGCCTTGCGGGATCTCCACGATGACATCGAAGTCCACGGATGCTCCTCGGTAGGTGTCGGAGCCTTATGGTGGCGTGGCGGCGGGGTGATACACCACAGCGCGGCTCGCCTGGCCGGCGTCTTGGCCGCCTCTCGCCTGGCCGGCGCCTCCTTCGACTACGGGCCGTCGTTGCCGCCTGCGGCGGCGAGCGCCCTGCGGGCGCGTCCTCAATCGCCGGACGGGCTTGATTTGGCTGGGCTCGGCTGCCACGCCCAGCCACAACCAGCCCGTCCGGCGCTTGAGGACACCCCACAGCGAGCCCATCCGGCGCGAGGACACCGCACAGCAGCCCGTCCGGCGATTGAGGACAACCGCCGCGCAGCGGTGGTGCGGGACAGGCGCCCCGCCACAGTGGAGTCAGTCATCCGCCGGCGCGGAGCGCACGAGGCAACGGGCGGCCGGCGGGCGCGCGGCGGGGAGGCGGGGCGCGGGGGTCGCCGACGCGGTGCCCGGCACGCGTACCCGCGCCGCCACGACGCGCTCCGGGGCCCGGGGCCCCGACGCGTCGCGCAGGGTCAGCATGACCACCCCGGCCGCGGCGATCGCGCCCGCCACGAGGGCCAGCACGCCGCCGGCGAGACCGTAGCGGAAGCCCTCGCCGAGTACGGTGATGCCGACCGCCGCGGCGACGACGGGATTGACGACGGTGACGGTGGCGAGCGGGGCCGCGAGCCCCGCGCCGCGGTAGGCGGCCTGGGACAGCAGCAGGCCCGTCGTGGCGAGGACCGCGATGATGCCGAGGGTGGGCAGCAGGGAGCTTGTCGCGCGGTCGGTCCAGTCCTCGGCCGCGGCCTTGGTGAAGACGGACGCCATGCCGAAGGCGGCACCCGCCGCGGAGGCCAGTGTCACTCCCCGGACGACGGGCCGCCGCATCCGGTGCGCGGCGAGCGCGAGCACGGCCACGGCCGCCAGGACCACTGCCGCGAGCACCGGCCGCTCGGCGCCGGCGAGGGTCTCGGAGTGCGGGGTGCCGGTCAGGGAGAGCAGGCCCGCGAGGCCGACGGTCGCCAGGACGGCGCCGCGCCACCCTGCGGCCCCGACCGGCCGGTGGACGAGCAGGGCGGCCATCGGCAGGGCGAACACCAACGTCAGCGCGCCCAGCGGCTGCACCAGGCTCAGCGGCCCGAACGCCAGGGCCACCACGTGCAGGCCCGCGCCCACGCCGGTGAGGGCGACGGCGCCCCACCAGCCCGGGCGGCGCAGCGGGGCGTAGGTGACACCGTCACCCGTGGCGGCGACGCGCTCCTGTGCGATGGCCGCGGCCGCGTAGGCGGCGGCGGAGATCAGGCACAGCAGCACCGACACCATGAGCGAAGTCACGCCACGCCTCGCCTGTCCGTTCCCACACCGTTCATACCCTCAACAATGCCTCGCGCGGGGAGCCGCCGTCGTCGTACCTGGGTACGGACTTGGTCCTACTACCGATGGAGTACGGGGGAGATACGGAGGGTGGCGCTCTCCTTTACCCGGCGGCGTCCGGGGCGGGTGGTCACGAAGGCCAATTCTTCCCCGCATCTCAACCGGAATATCCGGAATCGACGTCATACGTACGCCGCCCGCTCTCCATAAATTCCCAACTCGTGGGGCGTCCGCGCGGCGATGGTTGTACATCACGGGGGGAACCACCATGTGCAGCACTTCCCACACTTGGCATACTCATGCACTCCAGCGGACCGAGGAGCCCAAGGGCCGCCGCGTCACCGTCATCGGCGCCGGGGTGGCCGGGCTGGTGGCGGCCTACGAACTGGAGCGGCTGCGTTACCGGGTCCGGGTGCTGGAGGGCAGCACCCGCGTCGGCGGCCGTGTCCTCACCCACCGGTTCGGCCCGGGCCCCGGCGCCCCGTCCGTGGAACTCGGCGCGATGCGCGTCCCCACCCGGCACCGGCACACCCTGGCCTATGTCGAACATCTGCACCTCGACGAGAGGCTCCGGGAATTTCGGACCCTGCTGTCGGACGAGAACGCTTTCGTGCACACGGCGGAGGGGTTCGTGCGCATTCGTCACGCGTCCGGTCCTCTGTACCGCGCCTTCCGGCGTGACCTCGCGGCGGAAGACCACCCGGGCTCGTACGACGACGCCACCATCGCCTTCGGCGCCTGGCTCACGGCCGTCGTCGGGGCCATCGCCCCGCCGGACCTGCGGGACGCGTTGCGCGGGGACCTGCGCAGGGATCTGCTCGATCTGGTCTCCCGCATCGATCTGACCCCGTACCTCAGCGGTGCGGGCGGAGGCCGGGTGGATCTCCACACGCTCTTCGCGGCGCACCCCGGCATCCGGGCGGGTTGCGGCGGCCGGCTGGGCGGCTTCCTCGACGACATCCTCACCGAGACCAGCCCCGCGCTGCTGAGGATCGACGGTGGCATGGACCAACTGCCCCGCCGGCTCGCCCGGCGGTTGCGGGCCCCGGTGGCGTGCGGCCGCAAAGTGGTGGCCGTCGAGGTGCGGGAGCACGAGGTCCTGGTCCGCTCCCGGCAGGGCACCCGCACGTTCACCGAGGTCAGCGACTTCGTCGTGTGCGCGGTGCCGTTCCCCGCGCTCCGGCGCATGCGGCTGACCGGCCTGGACGCCGACAAGCTGGCCGTGCTGCGCGAGGTGGAGTACTGCCCGGCCACCAAGGTGGCCTTCCACTGCCGGGAGCCGTTCTGGCAGGCGGACGGCATCGGCGGCGGGGCGTCGCTCACCGGCGGCGGCATCCGACAGACGTACTACCCGCCGGCGGACGGCGACCCGGGGCGGGGGGCGGCGCTCCTGGCCAGCTACACCATCGGCCGTGAGGCGGAGCGGCTCGGGCGGATGTCGCCCCGCCGCCGGCACCGGCTCGTCCTGGCGGAGCTGAGCGCGGTCCATCCCGAGCTGCTGCGGCCCGGCATGGTGCTGGGCGCGGTGAGCGCCGCGTGGGGGCACACGCCGTGGACCGTGGGCTGTGCGATGCGCTGGGGCAAGGACGCCGCCGAGGTCGAGGAGGAGCGTGCCCGCGCGGCCCGCCCGGTGCACCGGCTGTTCTTCGCGGGCGAGCACACCTCGACGACTCCGGCGTGGATCGAGGGTGCCGTGGAATCGGCGCTGCGCGTCGTCGGGGAGATCGACGGGGCCGCGCCGGGCCCCCGCCCGGCCGCCCTCCTGGGCGTCCACGACCCGGCGGGGGCCCGCTGATGAGCGTCTTCGACCTGCCGAGGCTGCACTTCGCCGGAGTCGCGACGACGAAACTGCCGACCGGGCCGCGCTGCGGCCGCGTCGACCTGTCCGCCCACCGGGTACTGACCGATGAGGGGCCCTTCCCCACGGACCGGCCCGCGCGCGATTTCCACGCCCATCTCGACGAGCGCGGCCCGCGCTTCGGCCGGGACGGGCGGCTCGCGCCGCACGGGGAGTTCAGCCTCGCCAAGGGCTGGAACTTCGACGGCAACGGCCACTTCCTCATGGACGCCCGCGTCGTCGCCGCCGAGGGCCCGGACGGGGCCGTGGACACCGGTGATCCGGTGGTCGGCCGGAACGTGGACGTCTGGGGCCACTACAACGAGTACCTGCGCACCACCGTCAACCGGGCCCGTGTCTTCGACCTCGACCCCGCGTCGCGGTGGACCACGGCCCTGATGGTGGGCCGGTTCGGTTTCGGCCGCGTCGGCCGCTCGCACGACCGGGGCTATCTGTTCACCGGTGGTGTGAGCGGTCTCCAGCCGCCGCGCTGGGTCGACTTCGGCCACATCCTGGACGTCGGTGAGCATGTGCTGGCCGCGCAGCTGCGGTACTGCGCCGTCCACCAGTTCGTGGTGGCGCGGGACGAGGACGCCGACTGGCACCCCGGCACCGGGGCCTCACCCGTGGTGCGCGCGCTGCGCGCGGCCGTGGAGGGTGGGGGTGCCGACGGTCTCGTCGTGCGGTTCGCGCTGGACGGCATGTCCTCGCCCGTGGTCCCGGACGCGCCCAGCCACTGGCGGGTCCGGGGGACGATCGCGCCGTGGCACGCCGAGGAGCTGCGCACCTACCCGGCGGGGCGGCTGCTGGTGCCCGTGCCCGGCGCGGGCGGTCCGGCCCCGCATCACCTCACGGTGGAGGTCGCGGCCGGGCGGGCCACGTTCGACATGGTCTCCGCCGTCCCGCTCACCGGCCGGGCCCCGCGGCCGGGCCCCGGCCCGCTGCACCGGCTCGGCCCGCCGGTGGACCTCGGCGACCTGGAGCTGCGCACGGCCGGTACCGGCCGGCTCGTCGCGCGGCTGCCGTCGGCGGCGTACCGCGACGGCCGCACCTCGGGCATCGTCACCGCGCCCGTCGCCCCCGGCTGGGAGGCGGCCGGGGACGCGGCGCTGTATCTGACCGGCGTCCTGCCCGGTGGCCGGCGCACGACGCTGCTGACCGAGCGGGAGACGGTCGTCCAGAGCGACGAGGCGCTGACGGTCCTGCACCACCGCGACCTGCTCCACGGCCGCGACCACGCCGTGACGGTGCCGTTGCGCGGCTTCGTACGCGGCCGTCCCGCGCGCACCGGCCCGGTGTACGTGCGGCAGTACTTCAACCCCCGTGCCCTGCCCGGGCACCGCCCGGCCGGGACGCCCGGCGCCCGCTGCGGCGACGCGGTGATCCTGGGGCTGCGCGCGGGCACCCCGGACGGGACCGGCGGGGCCGGCGGTATCGGTGGGCCCGGCGAGTACGCTCCCGAGTGCGTCGTGGAGACCGACGAGCGCGGCCACGGCCTGCTCACCCTGCGCGGTGAACGAGCGGGCACCTGCCGGGTCCTGCTGTCCACCGGCCCCGGCGACCGGCCGGGCACGGACCCCGCCGGACCGGGCTCGGCGTGGGCGGCGTACGACGACGAGGACGCGCTCGGTTTCTGGGCGGGCGCCGGGGCGCTGGCCGTCCGGGTCCTGCCCGACGACTGGCACCTGGACGACGTGCCCCGGCGGGACGTGGACTTCGTCCTGCTGCACCGGGAGGTCTTCGCGTACTACGAGCACGTCTCCTCCTTCATGACGTCGGAGGTGTTCAGCCTCGCCGACCGCTGCAAGGTCGAGACGTACGCGGAACTCGCGTGGCAGATGTGCGATCCGGCCAACAAGGCCAAGACGTACTACATGCCGCCCACCCGCGATCTGTCGGACCCCAAGGCCCGGCTGCTGCTGGCGTATCTGCGCAATCAGCAGGCTCGGGTGCGCCCGCCCGTGCCCGTGGCCGCACCGCTCGCCACGGAGTCCGCCATCACCACGCGCGGTCAGTTGTGGGCCGCGTTGAAACAGGCGGCCACGCTGGAGCTGGCGGTGATGCTGCAGTATCTGTACGCGGCCTTCTCGCTGCCGACCCACGGGGCCGGGTGCCAGTACGTACGGCGCGGGCTGTGGACGCCCGGGCAGCTGGAACTCGCCTGCGGCCAGGGCGGAGCCACGGTGGACGACGGGATGCGCGGGGCGCTGCTGAACGTGGCCCGCGAGGAAATGATCCATTTCCTGGTGGTCAACAACATCATCATGGCGATCGGCGAACCCTTCCACGTCCCGGCCGTCGACTTCGCCACGGTCAACTCGGTGCTGCCGGTCCCGCTGGACTTCGCGCTGGAGCCCTTGAGCGCCGGCAGCGTGCAGCGGTTCATCGCGATCGAACAGCCCGCCGGGCTCGTCCCGGAGATTCGCCGGGAGGGCGCCGTCCGGTCGCGGCCGGACGGCGGCCCGAGGCGGTCGGCGTTCGCGTGGGGGTCGGTGAGCGAGCTGTACGCCGGGATCCGGGAGGGGCTGACGCGGGTGCCCGACCTGTTCCTGGTGGAGAAGGGCCGGGGCGGCGGCGAGCACCACCTGTTCCTGGGCGAGTCGCTCAACGCCACGCATCCCGACTACCAGTTGGAGGTCGACGACCTGCCGAGCGCCCTGTTCGCGGTGGACTTCATCACCGAACAGGGCGAGGGCGCCCCCCTGCCGCCCCGCCCCGCGCGGGCCTCGGACGTCTCGCACTTCCAGACGTTCCTGCGGATCGGCGAGACCCTGACGACCGAGCGGGTCGAGGGCCCCCACGGGCGCCTGGCGCCGTGGCAACCGGCCTATCCGGTGCTGCGCAATCCGACGGTGGCGCAGACGTGTGACGGGACGGGCGGCGGGGCGAAGGACCCGATCACGGATCCCGAGGCACGTGCGGTGGCCCGGCTGTTCAACCACTCGTACCACCTGATGCTCCAGCTCATGGCGCAGCACTTCGGGGAGTGCCCCGACGAGAGCCTGCGCCGCTCGAAACTGATGAACGCGTCCATCGACGTCATGACCGGCATGATGCGCCCGCTGGCGGAGCTGCTGGTGACCATGGAGTCGGGGCGGCGCGGCCGGACGGCGGGCCCGACGTTCGAGCTGGACACCGCGCCCGCCGCCAACCCCCGCCCCGATGTGGCGCGCCGCGCGCTCGCACTGCGCTTCGCGCATCTGTCGGCCGCGGCCCTCGCCTGCCCGCCGGTGCCGGCGCGGGTCCCCGAAATGATGGCGTTCTACGCCGACTTCTTCCGCAGGACGGAGGGGAGGTCATGAATCGACTTCTTCGCACGACGGACGTACTGATCGTCGGCGGCGGCCCGGTGGGCCTGGCGCTGGCACTGGATCTGAAGCGCCGCGGCGTCGCCTTCATGGTGCTGGAGGCCTCCGACGGCACCATCACGCATCCGAAGGTGGGCACGGTCGGCCCCCGGTCGATGGAGCTGTTCCGGCGGTGGGGCGTCGCCGACCGGATCCGGGCCGCGGGCTGGCCCGGGGACCACCCGCTGGACATCGCCTGGGTGACGGCGGTCGGCGGCCACGAGATCCACCGCCTGGACTTCGGCACGGCCGACCACCGCCCGCCGCTGGGTTACACCCCCGAGCCGGAACAGGTGTGCCCGCAGCACTGGCTCGGCCCGCTGCTCGCCCGGGAAGTGGGTGTGCACCCCGACGGCCCGCTGCGCCGAAGCTGCCGCCTCGACCACTACACCCGCTATGACGACCAGGTGGTGGCGCGGGCCACCGATCTGGCCGACGGCTCGCGGCTGACGATCCGCGCGCGTTATCTCGTCGGCTGCGACGGGGCGGCGTCCCGGGTCCGCAAGGCGGCGGGCATCGCGGCGCCGGCCCACTACGAGACCCGGGTCTTCCGCAACATCCTCTTCCGCGCGCCGGGACTGCGCGAACGCCTCGGCGCGCGGGCCGCCCTGGTGTACTTCCTCACCCAGCCGCCGACCCTGCGCTACCCGATGCGGTCGATGGACGGCCGGGGTCTGTACCGGCTGACGGTCTCCGGCCCGGGTCCGGGCGGGCCCGGGCCGGAGGCGGCCGAACAGGACGCCCTGACGATGGTCCGCAACGCCATCCGCTTCGACACCCCGCTGGAGGTGCTCTCCGAGAACGTCTGGCATCTGACCCACCGGGTCGCCGAGCGCTACCGGCACGGCCGTGTCCTGCTCGCGGGCGACGCCGCGCACACCCTCTCGCCGTCCGGCGGCTTCGGTATGAACACCGGCATCTGCGACGCCGCCGACCTCGGGTGGAAGCTCGCCGCCGAGCTGGCGGGCTGGGCGGGCCCCGGGCTGCTCGACTCCTACGACACCGAGCGCCGGCCGGTCGCCGAACACAGTCTGGAGGAGGCCAACGCCCATCTGCTGCGGACCACGCGCCGCGAGCTGCCCAAGGAGATCCTGCTCGACTCCACCGAGGGCGCCCGCGCGCGGGCGAAGCTGTCGGAAGGGATGGAACGCAGCGGGGTACGCCGCGAGTTCGACTCGCCGGACGTGCACTTCGGCTTCCGGTACGTGTCCCCCGTCGTGATCGGCGACGGCAGGAGGGAACGGAACTGGCGCACCGACGCCCTGCCCGGGGCCCGCGCCCCGCACGCCTGGCTGGGTGCGGACACCTCGACGCTGGATCTGTTCGGCGACAGGTTCCGGCTGTTGTGCTTCGCCGACTCCGACCGACTGGCCGCGTTCGAGGCGGCCTTCGCCCACCGGGGCGTCCCGCTGAGGGCGTCGAGGTGCCGCGACGCGCCGGTGGCGGGCCTCTACCGCAGCGCGTTCGTGCTGGTGCGGCCGGACGGCCATGTCGCCTGGCGCGGTGCCACCCTGCCCAGGGACCTGGCGGGGCTGGCCGACACCGTCCGGGGCGCGCGATGAGCGGCGACGGCCCGGGCCCGTTCCGTGCGGCCGACGTCCGCGTCCCCGACCCCTACCCCCACTACCGCCGCTACCGGGAGGCGGATCCGGTGCACCGGGGGGAGGACGGGTGGTACCTGTTCCGGCACGCCGATGTGGCGCGGGTGCTGTCGAGCCGCCGCTACGGCCGGGGCGGGCCGCCCGCCCACCTCCCCGGCGACTGCCCCCATCTGCGGGGGACCGTCGCGAACTGGATGGTCTTCATGGACCCGCCCCGCCACACCGTGGTGCGCGCACGGGTGGCCGGTGCCTTCACCCCACGGATCGTGGAGGGGCTGCGCGCGCGCATCGGTGAACTCGCTTCCGGCCTGGTCGCGGAGCTGGGTGACAGGCTGGCCGCCGACGGGGAAGCCGACCTGATCGAGGTCTTCGCGGCGCCCTTCCCCCTTCTCGTCATCAGCGAACTGCTGGGCGTGCCGAAGGAGGACCGGCCGTGGTTCCGTGCCCGGGCGGTGGACCTCCAGCAGGCGACCAGTGCGCGCGCCGCCCGGAGGGCGGACGGGTTCGCGGTGGCGGAGACGGCGGCACGGGAGCTGGGGGCGTACTTCCGCGCCGAGTTCGCCCGCCGCCGCGCGGGGGCGGGCGGCGGACCGGATCTGATCGCGGCGATGCTGGAGCACCCGGGCGGCACCGGGACCGACGAGGACCTGCTGGCGGGCACCTGTACGCATCTCCTGACGGCGGGTCACGAGACGACGACGAACCTGCTCGCCAAGGGCCTGCTCGCGCTGCTGGCCCACCCCGCCGAGCCGGCCCGGCTGCGGGCCCGGGCGGCGTGGCCGCCGGGCGCGGTGGAGGAGCTGGTCCGTTATGACGCGCCCGTCCAGATGATCAGCCGGTGGGCCCGGGAGGACGACCGGGTCGGCGGGCACGTCATCCGGCGGGGCGAGAAGGTCACCCTCGTCCTCGGCTCGGCCAACCGCGACCCCGCACGCTTCCCGGACCCCGATCGCCTGGACCTCCGCCGTGACGCGCGCCGCCACACCGGATTCGGCCTCGGCATCCACTACTGCGTCGGCGCCCCGCTGGCCCGTGCCGAGGCCGAGACCGGGTTCACCGCGCTGCTGGACGGCCTGCCGGGGCTCGCGCTGGGGGACGAGCCGGTGCGGTGGGCGGACGATCTGGTCTTCCACGGGCCGACGCGGCTGCCGGTGCGGTTGGGCGAGCGGCCTACTGGGGCCGCGCTGTCTGCCGGGGAGTGAACCACCGCCGGAGATAGGCCTCCAGCTCCTCCGCCGTGTCGGTGACGAGACCGATGTGCCGGTCGGGTCGCACGAGGATCAGCGACCCGGCCCCGGCCAGCCGCCGCGCGCCCGGCGCCGGGTACGGGCGGAAATGTCCGACCGGCATGGCGTAGCCGTCGGTGAGCCGCGCCGGCCACCCGTCGTCGACGCGGGCGCCGGGGGCGGTCAGCAGGGTCCAGCGCTCGTAGGAGAGCAGTTCGTGCAGCCGGCAGCGCCGCCCGTCGAGGAGGACGGGCAGGTCGGGAAGCCGGTCACCGGCGCGGAGGGACCGGTGCCGGCTGTGGCCGCCGTGGGAGAGACGGCTCTCCCGGTGGTGCATGGCCAGATCGCTGAGAACGGTCCGGATACGCCCGGCGAACCACTCCCCGCGCAGGAGATACGGCCCGGCGAGGCGCATCCCGAGCAGGGTGAGCCGGGTCGGCGGCAGCTCCAGGACGTCGTGCCGCATCTCCCGCATCACCTTGGCGGCCGTGAGCCGCTGCTCGGTGGCGTACGTGTCGAGCAGCGCGTCGGCCGCCCAGCCCCGGTGGACGGCCGCGAGCTTCCACCCCAGGTTGTGCGCGCCGCGCAGCCCGGTGTTGAGCCCGTGCCCGCCGATCGGCGCCCACAGATGCGCGCTGTCCCCCGCGAGCAGCGCCCGGCCGACCCGCAACGACGCCGCGAACCGGTCCTGGAATCGCGCCCGGTTGGCCCACGGCGGCTCGGTCGGCACGAGGCTCGTGCCGGGGTCGTGGGCGGTGTCGGCGACGAGAGCGCGCATCTCGCCGACGGTGGGGGCGCGGTCGATCGTGGGGTCGGGGTCGGTGCTGAAGCAGAAGAACCGGTACCCGCCGCCGGGCCGGGGCGAGACCCCGAGGGAGGCGCCGCGCACCAGGAAGAAGTAGCCGCGGTCGGAGGCGTAGGGGTGTTTCCAGTCGACTTCGGCGTTGATCTGTACGCACTGGAGATCCGGCCGGCGCGCGCCCTCGAACGGGATGCCGAGCGCCTTGCGCACCACACTGTGCGCCCCTTCGCACCCGACGACCCAACGACACCGGATACTCGTGCCGACCCCGTCGGCCCCCCGCAGTCCGACGACGGCCCCGTCCTCGAAGGTCCGTACTGCGACCGCCTCCGTCGACCACCGGATCTCCCCGCCCACCTGCCCGAGCCGCTCCCCGAGCAGGCGCTCCACGGCGTCCTGCTCGATCGACAACGGCCGCGGATACGCGGTCTCCCCGGCCTCGAGACCGATCCCCCCGACCTCCCGTCCCTCGGCGAACACCTCGACCTGCCGCAACGGAAGCCCCTCTCCCAAGAACGCTTCCACACACCCCAGGTCTCCCAGCACCTCGAGCGCCCGCTGCCACACCACCCCCGCCCGGGCCTCCCGTTTTCCCCGCGCCTCCCTCTCGACGACGAGGACGTCGATCCCGTACTGACGCAGGGCGATCGCGAGCGCGAGCCCGGTGGGCCCGGCTCCGACGACGACGACATCCCGGAATGCGCTCACTGACGTCTCCCCCTCGCCCCGCCCGTCAAGCGGCAACCACGCCGCTGCCCGTTCATCGTGACGGGAAGCGGGCCCGGGCCTCAACGGGGCGCACCCGGGGGGCAGTCATTCCCACAGCACCGGGCGTTATTGGCGCACGCGCGAACGAACCGTCACTCTATCTGGCGAAACGGGTCGTATCCGCGGATTAGCCCATAAGGGTGGGGCACGCGCACAGTGCAGGTTCCCGGGCGCGGGCTTTCCAAGACCGAGCGCTCGGCCGACATCCACAAACGCCGCGCACCCTGCGGACGTTGACGCGGCTCCGACAGAAGGGAACGAGAACATGGCGACTGACGCCGCTACCGGGCTGCAAGGGATCGATCCCGGCGTCTGGGATCAGCTGGCCCGGTCCATCAACGATCTGAAGCCGGAAGGCGATCCGGGCACGACCGCCGAGGAGCTGCGGCAGAACTACATCGCAGAGGCTCAGGCCTTTGAGGACAAGGGAGTAGAAGCCCCCGAGGTCACCAAGGCCTTGTCCGGTCAGGCCGACAAGTGGGAGCCCTGGGAGATCAAGGTCATCGGACCCATCAGTGTCTACGGGGGCGTTGAGTTCTCGTTCGGCGAGGAATGGGTAGTGCGCGCGGAGGCAGGCATCAAGCTGTCCGGCAAGGTGATCTGGAAAGAGGGATTCAACCTCAACTCCAAGATGAACAGCATCAGCTGGGAGAAGAGCCTCGGAGCGGTATGGGGCAAGCTCAGCGTGGGGATCTACGGCGAGAAGAAGTGCCTCCAGGTGAGCGGCGAGGCCTGCTACTGGTGGGGAAAGTGGCGCTGTGCGGGCTTCAACGAAACACTTGGGTGCTTCGGCTGACGCCATCCCGCGCGGCTGGTGAGGACCGGGTACTCGGCTCGCGCCCCGCTCCGGAAGCGGTGCGGCCTCCCGCCCGAATCCACCGGCGTATGCGCGCAGGGGCCAGCGCCGAAGGGGCTCCTACCCCCGCCGTGAAACGGGGTAGGAGCCCTTCACGTGCGCACTTCGGGGTAGCGCTGCTGCCCGGCGGTGGATCTGTTACCACGTGTGCGGGGGCCCGGGGAGCCCTAGTGACCGCTCGGCGGCTCGAAGCAGCCGGTTTCCGGGAACCGGCCGTTGACCTGGACCTGGAAATTGGTCGTCTGCACGAAGGCGGTCACACAGGCGTCGTGACGGACGTAGAGGGCAACGCTGGCACCTGGGTTGCGGCCGGGGTCGTGGGCCCGTACGACGAGTGTTCCGCGCCCCTGCTCGCTGCCCGGACCCTCGTTTCGATAGCCGAGTTCGAGCAGCGCCTCACGCACGCTCTTGGCATCCCACGTCTTGGCCGTCCAGAGCCGCTTGAGAACGGGCTCGATGCGGGCGGCTTCGGTGCGGGCGGCCTTCTCGCTGTCGGCCGACATGCCCTTGGGGATCTTGAAGCCGTTGTTCTCGCGATAGTGCGGGGCTCCGTCGTGCGAGTCGGGCTCCACGTTTCCCCGTGCGGGGCCGTCGGAAGACCGCGCGGGCTCCGGGGAGCGGGGGGCTCCGAGGCTCGGGGCGCGGTCGGTCGCTGTCGAGCCGGTGCGCTCCTGGCCGCAGGCGGTCAGTGCGGTGCCGAGGAGGAGGCTCACAGCCACGTATCGGGATCTGGGTATCCGCATGAGTGGAACTCTGCCACGACACCGGCACGGCCGACGCCTGTTGTCGCGCCGGTCTGCCGCAAGGCGATCGCGAGCGCGAGCCCGGTGAGCCCGGCTCCGACGACGACATCCCGGAATTCGCTCACTGACGTCTCCCCCTCGCCCCGCCCGTGAGTTGCCCGGAGCCCGTCGAACACGCCCCGGGCGTACCACCCTGGGCGGCTGTCGGCACAGCGGCCGCGGCGTAGCCGGAACACGGCGTGGAACGCCGTGACCCACCTCCGGGAACGGGGTTACGTCTCAGACGCGCCCTGCAGTGCGTGCTGGATGATCTCGCGTGCTGCGCGGACGAGGGCGGCGTTGTCCGGGGCGGGGGCGCCGTCAGGGAGGTGGAGCACGTCTTCCAGGCCGATACGGGCATCCAGGCGGCGATAGGCCGCAAGGCGCAGAATGGGCCACGCGGCGGTGCCTTCGCCGTGCAAGAGAATCGGCGTGGCAGCCGATCGGAGTTCTTTCAGCAAGCCGACTGCGGCGCGGAGCGCGTCCTGCGGGGTGGCCTCGGTGATCTCGGCCAGTACGCGCAGGACTCGGCGGGATCCGGGCCAGTCCAGAAACCGTTGTGCGGCGGGGGTACCGGAGTAGATGCCGGCTTCGATGCCGATCCCCCGGTCCAGCAAGGCCGTGGCGACATCGGCGGCGCCGCCCTCGTGCCAGTTCACGGAAGCATGGTCAGGCAGCACGGTCCAGGCCCGGACCTGCGCGGCACGGGCATGAGGGTCTGCCGTAGCCCATGCACCGGTGGTGACCCCAACCGGGATGCCTGGCACAGCATTCCGCACCGCGCTCACGGCGGCGGCAACGGCGGTGGCTTCCAGCGTGTCCTGGCCGTCGCGGTCCTTGGGGTGCAGATGGACGTCCTCGGCGCCGGCCGCGACAGCCTCACGGGCCGCCACCGCCAGCTCGTCGGCGGTCACCGGCAGATGGGAACACTCGGCACGGCTTCGAGCACCGTTGAGACAAACCTGCAGCATGACGCCATCTTCGCAGGCCGCCCCCGGGGGCCTCATCGTGCTCAGCCTCGACGACCCCGACCGCGACGCGCGCGCCGGCGAAGTCCCCGGAACAGACACGATCCGGCTCCGCTCCGGGACAGCCAGTAAACGTCACCCGATCAAGGGTTGTCCCATGTGACAGGAAGTCGGGCTTCAGCCACCTTCAGTCTGTGGTGGTTCCCAGACCGAGCAGTCGTGGGCGAAGAGCACGCGTCGTGGGTCGAAGTCGGCGAGTCGATCCAACCAGTGCCGATAGGGAGGAAGCGGCTGTTCCACGCCGTGAAGTGTCGCGTGGCGGGCCAACTGCTCAGACGCGAAGTGGGAAGCGAAGTCGTATGCCTGGCCGGCGAGCACTACTGTGCCGTCGCTCTGCTGGAGGACCAGCGACTGGTGCCCTTGGGTGTGACCGGGTGTCGGAATGATCCAGATTCCGGGCCAGACCTCGGTCTCGCCGGCGACCTCCTCGTAGGTTGCCCCGGGGAAGTCGATCAGCTCGTCGACTGTGTAGTTGCCCCGGCGTGCGGTGGCCAGTTCGACGTCCTGCACCAGGATGGGCCTGCCGCCAAAGAGAGGGTTCCCGCCGATGTGGTCGAAGTGCAGGTGGCAGTTCACGATCACGGAGACGTCATCAAGGGCGACACCGGACGCGGAGAGGGCATCCTGCAGCGCCCGGCGGCGAGGCCGATAGTGCGCTTCGGTTTCGGGGTCTGCATCGCCGATGCCGGTATCGAAGAGGAGCAGCCCGTCGTCGTGTTGCACCAGGTAAGCAAGGACCGGTTCTACTCGCGGTTGCGGGCCGCCCACTTCCGAGGCAGGCCGGATGAAGTACCCGAGATCGAGTCGGCGCACCGCCATGTTCTTCCGCATGCAGTCATCCTTTGCGGGCCACTGTCTGAAATCCAGCCGGTCTGCTGACAGCGGAACCATCATGGGCCCCCGCTGAGACCCGGCAAGGGCGGGGCCAGAACCACCCGTTCAAACCCACGACCGTGGCCGGAGCACCGTCTACGACGATCACGGCCCACAACACCAGGCAAACAGATTCTTCAGCACCCGCCGGAGCCGGCGGGGCCGTCGATCTGGAGGGTCGCGGGGGCAGCGCAGCAGCCTCCGCCGTCGGCCTGGTCGGTGTCGGGCTGGTCGAAGAGGCCGGCGCCGCCGCACACCCCGGTCTCCGGCAGGGTCAGCTCGACGCGGCCGGCGGCTTCCTGATCACCCGCCAGGGCGGCGGCGATGGAGCGGACCTGTTCGTAGCCGGTCATGGCGAGGAAGGTGGGGGCACGGCCGTAGGACTTCATACCGACGAGGTAGATGTCCTTCTCCGGGTGGGAGAGCTCGTTGACGCCGTGGGGGTGGACGGTGCCGCAGGAGTGGACGTTGGGGTCGATCAGCGGGGCGAGTTCGACCGGGACCTGGAGGCGTTCGTCGAGGCCGAGGCGGACTTCGGAGAGGAAGGTCAGGTCGGGGCGGAAGCCGGTGAGCACGAGGATCTCGTCCACCGGGTCGAGGCGCCGGCCGTCCTCGGCGACCAGCACCAGGCGCTCGCCGTCTCGTTCGACGGTGATCGCGCGGAAGCCGGTGACGGCGGAGGCGTGGCCGGCGTCGACGGCGGCCTTGGCGGCGAGGCCGAGGGCGCCGCGGGCGGGGAGCTGGTCGGCTTCACCGCCACCGAAGGTGCTGCCGGAGATGCCGCGCCGCAGGACCCAGGCGGCATGGGTGCCGGGCGCGTCCTCGGCGAGGTCGGCAAGGCAGGCGAGGGCGGTGAAGGCGGAGGCGCCGGAGCCGATCACGGCGGTCCGCTTGCCCGCGTACCGGGCCCGTACGGCGGGGTCGGTGAGATCGGGGACGCGGTAGGTGATGCGGTCGGCGGCCGCCTTCTCGCCGAGGGCGGGCAGGCCGTCGGCGCCGAGGGGGCCGGGGGTGGTCCAGGTGCCGGAGGCGTCGATGACCGCGCGTGCGGTGATCCGCTCCTCGCCGCCACCGGCGGTGGTGAGGTGGATGGTGAAGGGCTGCCCGTCACGGCCGGAGTCGACGACGCGGTCGCGGCCGGCGCGGGCGACGCCGGTGACGCGGGCGCCGTAGCGGACCCGCTCGCCGAGGGTGTCGGCAAGGGGCTGGAGGTAGAGCCGGGCCCAGTCCCCGCCGGTCGGGTAGGCGGCATCGTCGGGGCGGACCCAGCCGGTGGGGGCGAGGAGCTTCTCGGCGGCGGGGTCGATGAGTTCGGCCCAGCGGGAGAACAGCCGCACGTGGCTCCACTCGCGCACCGCCGCACCGGCTTCCGGTCCGGCTTCCAGGACGAGGGGTTCGATGCCGCGATCAGTGAGGTGGGCGGCGGCGGCCAGGCCGATGGGGCCTGCGCCGATCACGACGACGGGCAGCGGCTGGGCGGTAGTGGTGCTCTGGCTCATCGGAAGTTCTCCCCACAGGCAGCGCGGCGCCACGACGGGCATTTGTTTCGACATTTGTCGATGTAGTCGAGATTGCCTCGCGCATCGACGGATGTCAACATAGACGCATGTCGAAGTCTGAGGATGTCGTTCAGCTGCCGGTCGTGGATGCCGGGGTGGCGCCGTGCTGCCCGCCGCTGACGGCCGGGGAGCTGTCGGAGACGGACGCGGTGACGATGGCGGCGATGTACAAGGCCCTGTCCGACCCCGTGCGCCTGCGGCTGTTCTCGAAGGTCGCCTCCCACCCCGGCGGGGAGGCGTGCGTGTGCGACATCCAGGACGTGGGGGTCTCCCAGCCGACCGTCTCGCATCATCTGAAGAAGCTGCGCGAGGCCGGGCTGCTCAGCTCCGAGCGGCGCGGGACGTGGGTGTATTACCGCATCGAGCCGTCCGTGCTGGCCGCCATGGGCCGGCTCCTCGCCCCCTCCCCCTGACCGGCCCCGCCCGCGCGAACAGGAGCTGTGCACCATCGTGTCCACCGAGACCGGGACGGCCCGCGCCGTCATCGCCCCGCTGACGCCCGCGCACGCCGGCCAGGTGCTGGCGATCTACCAGGCCGGCATTGACGAAGGCAACGCCACCTTCGAGACCACCGCACCCACCTGGGAGGTGTTCGATGCCGGGAAGCTGCCCGGACACCGCTTCGTCGCCGTCGATACCGCCGACGGGCGGGTGCTGGGCTGGGTCGCGGCATCGAAGGTCTCCGACCGGTGCGCGTATGCCGGTGTGGTCGAGCACTCCGTCTACGTCCACCCCGCCGCCCGCGGCCGGGGCATCGCCCGCCTGCTGCTGGACGCACTGATCTCCTCGACCGAGGCAGCGGGGATCTGGACGGTCCAGTCCGGTGTCTTCCCGGAGAACATCGCGAGCCGGGCGGTCCATGAGCGGGCGGGTTTCCGCGTGATAGGTACCCGCGAGCGCATCGCCCGCCACCACGGTGTGTGGCGGGACGTGCTGCTGATCGAGCGCCGCAGTCCCAAGGTCAGCTGAGCCGCGTGGCGATGTGGCGGGCCGCTTCGCGGGCGGTGCGGCCGACGAGGTCGTACCGCTGCTCGCAGTCGGTGCCGGGACGGTCCAGTCCCGGTCACGGCAGTCCACACCATTCACCCGGCGCCTACCGCCGACTGAGCCGAGCGGAACTTCCGCCGCCAGGCGAGGGAGACGTAGACCAGGGCGACGAGGACGGGGACCTCGATGAGAGGGCCGACGACGCCGGAGAGGGCCTGGCCGGAGGTGACGCCGAAGGTGGCGATGGCCACCGCGATGGCCAGCTCGAAGTTGTTGCCCGCGGCGGTGAAGGCGAGGGTGGCGGTGCGGTCGTAGGCCAGGCCGATGGCCTTGCCGAGGGCGAAGGTGCCGAACCACATGATCGCGAAGTACGCCAGCAGCGGCAGCGCGATCCGGGCGACGTCGCCGGGCTGGGAGGTGATCGTCTTTCCCTGGAGGGCGAAGAGGATCACGATCGTGAACAGCAGCCCGTACAACGCGAACGGGCCGATCTTCGGCAGGAACTTCCGCTCGTAACCCTCGCGGCCCATCTTCTTCTCACCGATCCGGCGGGTGAGGAACCCGGCCAGCAGCGGGACACCAAGGAAGATGACCACGTTCAGGGCGATCTTCCACATGGAGATGTCCAGGTGCTCGCCGTCGCCGAGGCCGAGCCAGCCGGGCAGAAGGTCGAGGTAGAGCCAGCCCAGCAGACCGAAGGCGATGACCTGGAAGACCGAGTTCAGAGCGACCAGGACGGCGGCGGCCTCGCGGTCGCCGCAGGCGAGGTCGTTCCAGATGATGACCATGGCGATGCAGCGGGCGAGGCCGACGATGATCAGGCCGGTGCGGTACTCGGGCAGGTCCGGCAGGAAGATCCAGGCCAGTGCGAACATCACCGCGGGCCCGAGGACCCAGTTGATGACCAGCGAGGAGATCATCAGCTTGCGGTCGCCGGTGACGGCGTCGAGTTTGTCGTAGCGGACCTTCGCCAGGACCGGGTACATCATGATCAGCAGGCCGACGGCGATCGGGAGGGAGATGCCACCGATCTCGACCTTGGCCAGGGCGCCGTTCAGGCCGGGGACCAGGCGTCCCAGACCGAGGCCGAGGCCCATGGCGACGAGGATCCACACGGCGAGGAAACGGTCCAGCGTGGACAGCTTCGCAACGACCGAGGTCTCCTCCACGGTCACGGGGGCTTCGGTGCGGGTCACGGGCAGGACCTCTTCCGGTCGGCGGCACTGCGGGCCCGCTCGGCCAGCGCGGTGAACTGTCCGGCCAGGGCTTCGATGACCTCGGGCTTGAGCTTGTAGTAGGTGAACCGGCCGCACGGCTCGGTCTCCACGACCCCGGCCTCGCGCAGCACCTTCAAGTGGTTGGAGAGGTTGGTCTGCCTGGCACCCGTCTCCTCGACCAGGTGCGTGGTGCACAGGGTCTCGTGGGCGAGCAGGGTCACGATCTTCAGCCTGAGCGGGTCTCCGAGAACCCGGATCAGATCAGCGTCGACTGACGTCATCATGGACTGATACTTTCACATCAGCGGTGACTGACACCAGTGGATGCTGATGTCATGTTTCCTTTCCCTCTGTGAGACAAGAGAGACCCTGATGTCCGAGA
The DNA here is from genome assembly GCF_055582085.1 of Streptomyces sp. NPDC042259. Taxonomy (NCBI): domain Bacteria; kingdom Bacillati; phylum Actinomycetota; class Actinomycetes; order Kitasatosporales; family Streptomycetaceae; genus Streptomyces; species Streptomyces sp. NPDC042259. The sequence continues at coordinate 99,019 of NZ_JBVJDW010000003.1, forward strand.
AGCCCTCCGTTCTCTTCGTCTGTGTCCACAACGCCGGCCGGTCCCAGATGGCCGCCGCGTGGCTGACCCACCTGGCGGGCGACCGCGTCGAGGTCCGCTCCGCCGGCTCCGCCCCCGCCGACAGCGTCAATCCCGCCGTCGTCGAGGCCATGCGCGAGCTCGGCATCGACATCGCCGACGAGACCCCCAAGGTCCTGACCGTCGACGCCGTCCAGGCGTCGGACGTGTGCATCACCATGGGCTGCGGCGACGTCTGCCCGGTCTTCCCCGGCAAGAAGTACCTGGACTGGAAGCTCGAGGACCCGGCGGGCCAGGGCGTCGAAGCCGTCCGCCCGATCCGCGACCAGATCAAGGTTCTGATCGAGGGCCTGATCGCCGAGATCGCCCCGGAGAAGACGCCGTGACCGCGGACATCCGCAATGTGATCGCCATCGGCTCCGGCCCCGCCGGTTGAACACCGCCGGGCCCCAGTTCCCGGCCTCTCTCGCACACCCATCGAGACGGTGGCGGAGCGCGGGTCCTACGTGCGCCAGCGCGGGTCGCAATCTGCCGACAGTGCAGCCGACGATTAACGAGCGCAACGCGAGATGCGCCCTTAGCTGCCCCCGTGGGGGCCGATCGCAGCTCCGCCCACGGGCTACCGCTGACAGCGCACTGCACAACCCTTCCGCGGGTACCCGCGGTGAAATGTGATTGAGGGCACCACAGAGTTGGCGGATCGCCCACCCGTTGGCGTCGCGGGGACCCCGCAGGCCCCGACGCAGCCCCAGCCAAAGGCGTCTGAAGGCGCCACGGGATCCTCTTTTCCCAGCCTCGCCAGATCGAAAGGAGGCACCCCCGGCGGGCCCGATCTTGAACCGGGCCTGCGAGAAGGCGAGCCACTGATGCTCACCATCATAGTAATCCGCATAGCGGAAAATGTCGGGGAGAGTCTGCACCCGGTGCTGATGCCCAGTCAGCACCAAAGTGCGGAATTCGCCCGCACACGCAAACCCTGGCCGCACCTTGAGCCCGTCTCGCCGCGACAGGGCGGAGAAAGGTGCAGTTTGCAGGTGATTGCCCGTTTCCTATGACAGAAGGAAACTCAGACCCTCTAGCTCCGTCTGCTGTACCGATGGTGTGCTGTGTCCAGCGCGGCGGAGAGAGCCAGAACACCCGCTGGGCAGTTCTCAGCCGCGAACCTCACCCTGCATAGGCCCGGCGCGTACGGACAGCACTCCGAAGTCGTGCGGGCATTCCAAGGAAGGGCATCGCGTGAAGAAAAGGACAGTGGCCAACGTCTTGGCCATCACCGCCATATCGGCGCTCGCAACAGGCACCATGACGGGCGAAGCATACGCTGGCAAAGATGACAAAGCCGTCAACTGGCGAAATGTACAGACCCTGAGGTGTGTGCAGGCAAAAGAAATCCAGAAGGACACCGTGTTCGCCGCCGCTTGCTACGACTACTCTCAGTGGTGGGAAGAGAACCTGCGGGAAAACTTCTATCTTTTCCATTTCAAGGGTTACCCCTCCAAGTGCCTCGACAGTAACAGCAGGGGCTCCGTGTACTTGGGCCCTTGCGACCGCTATAACAAGAATCAGCAGTGGATAGAAGACGACAGATCCACTGGATGGCGGCTCACCAACGTCGCGACGAACCGCGTTCTTGACAGTAACTACAACGGCTCGGTTTACACCAACCCTGACGAGGGCGACAGCAACAAGTACCAGCGGTGGGAGTAGTCGCGTGAGTAACTCCTCTGGCCCGGTGTGAACCTATCCGAGGGCAAGAGGACGGGCGTGATGGGGGCTGTACGGACTTTCAAACCTGTGCGACTTCACGCCGTGTGCGGGCGTGGGTTACTTGCGGGCGTGCAGCCCCCTCCGATATCACTGACCTCACGTCGGTCCGACGATCACCCGAGTAACCACGGGTGTACGGCAGCACGGGTCAGCGTGCGCAGGTCGACCAGGGCCGGTGACGCCCGGTCGGCCCGGTCTCTGGAAATCAGAAGCCGACAACACGGCGGCGTTGCAGCCGCATGCGCCCATCAGCGATTGCGTCGGCTCGCGCTTCGAACGCCAAAATGGCGGCCACGGCCGCGTCAATCTTCTTTCGCGACCGCGGCGAGTCCTTCGCGATCAGGATTCCCTGCGGCCTCCCCCGGGGTCGGCCTTGCGGGGCGCGTTCCGAACGGACCGAGCAGCCTGCCAGCGCTGGCAGCCTGACACTGGATCCCTGTCCGGCCTGGTCACGCCGCCGGTCGCGGAAAGTTTAAGAACGTACTGGTCACGCTACTGGGTCACGCTGACCGCTGAGCCAGTCCGGGAAAACAGGAAAACCCCCGCTGAGCAGGGGTTTTGTCTGATCTAACTGGTGTCCGAGGGGGGACTTGAACCCCCACGCCCGATAAAGGGCACTAGCACCTCAAGCTAGCGCGTCTGCCATTCCGCCACCCGGACCAGGTGTCTCCGCGAGGTGTTCCCCCGCAGCGGCACGGCCAACAATACCAAGGTTTCGGAGTGCCTTTCAGCAGGTCAGCAGGGGGCCGCCCCGGGGAGCCCGGTCCCCCGGGGCGGCCCCGCCACAACGCTCAGTCGCGCGCCTCCGCCGACGCCGGCTTCGGGATCAGGAACGACGCCGCGAGCGCGGCGCCCAGAATGGCGACGCCCGCGATCATGCCGGAGGTGTAGCCCGTGGACGAGGCCGCGTCCGTCGGTGCGGTCGCCGTCTTGACCGCGTACAGCAGCGCGAAGCTGAGGCCCGCGCCGAGGTTGAAGGCGCCCGCGTTGAGGCCCGGCAGGAAGCCCGGGTTGTCGGCCGGGGAGTGCACGATGCCGAGGCCGTTGAGGACGATGTTCGCCACGCCCGCGTAGGTGATGCCCACGAGGAGCGAGGCCACGAGCAGCATGACGCGCGAGTGGGCGGGGATGGTGAGGATCATCAGGACCACCGAGGCCGCGGCGCCGACGAGGCCCAGGCGCAGGATGCGGCCGTAGCCGAAGGTGGCGGCGAGGCGGCCGGCGATCGGGCCCATGGCCAGGCCCGCGAGGGCGTAGGGCGTGAGCGTCCACCACGCGGACTGTTCGGCGGTCATGCCGAGGCCGGCCTCGGCGTCCTGGGCGAACGCCGGGATCAGCCCGTTCATGACGGCGAACACACCCGTCATGGTGAGCACCGTGGTCAGCAGGGTCGCCCAGGTGGCGCGTCGGCGCAGATGACCGGTGGCGACCAGCGGGTGGCTGGTGCGGCCCTCGGTCCGCCAGAACAGGGCGAAGGCGACGGCGGAGACGGCGACGAGGCCACCGACCAGCATCCAGTCCGCGGCGCCGAGCTTGCCGGCCTCGTTCAGGGCGATGAGCAGTGCGCCGACGGACACGACGAGCAGGGCGACGCCCGGCCAGTCCATCCGGGTCGCGGCGGGCACCTTGGACTCGGGGGTCAGCGTGGCCACGAGGACAGTGGCGAGGACCGCCACGACGGCCATCGACCAGAAGACCGCCTCGAAGCCGTGGTTGTCGGCGAGGAAGCCGCCCGCCAGGGAGTCGACACCGGCGATGCCGCCGTTGACCGCGGTGATCACGCCCAGCAGGGTGCCGTACCGCTTCGGGTCGGTGATCTCGACCCGCAGCATGATCAAGCAGAGCGGGACGGTCGGGCCGGAGACGCCCTGGACGACACGGCCGACGAAGAGCATGGGCACGCTCGTGGCCAGCGCGGCGATCACACAGCCGACCGCCATGAGCACCAGCATTCCGGCCAGGACCTTCCGGCGTCCGATGACGTCGCCGAGGCGCGGCAGGAAGAGCGAGAACAGGGCGGCCGAGGTGAAGAAGGCCGTCTGCGTCAGCCCGATCTCCGCGGAGTCGGCACCGAGGCTGTCCTCGATGCTCTTCAGCGCGGGGCTGAGCATGCTCGCGTTGAGCTGGAAGGCGATGCAGGCCGTGAGCAGCGCGGTGACCAGCACGGCCACCCTGGTGGGGCGGCCACGCGTCGGACCGGTGGGCTGGTCGTCGGTGATGCGGTCAGTGAGGGAAACGTTCATGCCTCGGGGATCTCTGGGAGCGCAGCGCGGCGGCTGCTGCCGGGGCGGGGTCTTGGGTCCCGCGTCCGGTCGAACGGCAATGTCTGGGTCGCCGGCCGGCCCTCGGACACACCTCGGGCCACACCGCCTCCCAAACACAGAAAAACCCCAGCGAAAGCTGGGGTTTCCTCTGGTGTCCGAGGGGGGACTTGAACCCCCACGCCCGATAAAGGGCACTAGCACCTCAAGCTAGCGCGTCTGCCATTCCGCCACCCGGACCGGGTGTCGTCCCGCAGGTGTTCCCCGCGGCGACATGGACAACAATACCAAGGTTTTGGAGTGCCCTTCACCTGGGTATTCACGCGGGTACATAAGGTTGCTTTATGGGCACAGACGGTCATTCTGCCGCCCGCCCTGGGCGCCGACCGGGTCCCCGGCCGGCGCCCAGGGCGGTGCGCCCCCGCCCGGGCCCCCTACCGCGGCGGCATCAAGTGGTACTCCGGGAAGTTGCCCGGCAGCCGTTCCGGCGCCGTGCGCGGGCCGTCCGTCACCGCCCGGACCAGCAGTTCCCCGCCCACGAAGGCCCCGCGCCACGAGGCACCGAAGCCGCCGAACAGCTCGTCGCGGTCGCCGCGCGAGCGGGGTTTGCCGCGGCCGACCTTGAAGGCACGGATCTGCGGGGCCAGCCGCTCGTACACCGCCTGGTCGTCCGTCGACAGGGAGGCGACGAGGGCGCCGTTGCTGGCGTTCATGGCGGCGAGGAGTTCGGCCTCGGTGTCCACCAGGACGATCGTGTCGACCGGGCCGAACGGCTCGGCGTGGTGCAGGGGCGAGGCCGGGGGCGGGCTGAGGAGGGAGACGGGCGCCACATAGGCGGACAGGTCCTGGCCCGGCAGGAAGCGGCCGTCGGCCAGGTCGCCCCGGTGCAGCGGTATCGCGCCCCGGTCGATGGCCTCCGCCACCTGATCGGTCAGTTCCTTGGCCTTCGCGGCGTTGATGAGGGGACCGAAGTCCAGCTCCGGCGGTTCGTCCCCGGGGTCGGCGACCGCCAGCGGATGCCCGCAGGTGACGGACCTCACCGCCGGGAGGTACACCGCGAGGAAGTCCGCGAACGCCGGCCGCTGGACCACGAACCGCGGGTACGCGGTGCAGCGCTGCTTGGCGTAGTCGAAGGTCTTGCGGATCTGCGGGGCGAGCGCGTCCCAGCCGGTGAAGTTCCAGATGCCCCAGGTGTTGAGGCCCTCCTGCTCCAGGATGTGGCGCTTGCCCAGGTCCGCGACCGCCGTGGCGACCCGCGCGCCGGTGTCCCGGCCGCCCACGAACGAGACACAGCCGATCTCCGGTGAGCGCACCAGCGCCTCCGACAACTCGGCGCCGCTGCCGCTGACCAAGGTCACCGGCAGTCCCTCGCGGGCCGCGAGGGCGCAGGCGAGGGTCAGACAGGCCAGCCCGCCGTCCGTCGGCGTCTTGGCGATGACCGCGTTGCCCGCGAGGGCTTGGACGAGCATGGCGTGGACGAGGACGCTCATCGGGTAGTTCCAGCTGGCGATGTTGCTGACCGGGCCGGGCAGCGGCACCCGGCCGGCGGCCATGGTGTCGATACCGTCGACGTACCAGCGGACACCGTCGATGGCCCGGTCCACGTCCGCCCGGGCCAGCCGCCACGGCTTGCCGATCTCCCAGACGAGGAGGAGGGCGAGGAGGTCGCGGTGCTCGGTGAGCGCGTCGAGGGTCGCGGTCACCCGGGCCTTGCGCCCGGCGAGCGGGACCTCGCGCCAGACGCGGTGCTGGTCGAGGGAGGCCCGAACGGCGTGCCGGGCGGTGTCCCCGTCCAGGCGGGGCGGACCGGCGATGGGACTGCCGTCGACCGGGGTCGTGGCGGGGAGCGGGCGGCCGTCCGCCCGCCAGGTGCCGTTCCACAGGTTCAGGACGCGTTCGCCGCGGAACGCTTCCGGGGCGAGTGCCAGACAGCGCTGCCAGGCGGTGGCCCATTCGGTGCCGGGCTTGAGCGCGAGGGCGCTGGAGGAGGTTCCGGCGGAAGTGCCGGAAGGGGTGCCGGGGGTGACTGCCATCGGTGTCTCCGCTCTCGGTGCACGGACTCCCCTCGCGGGGGCAGGGGGAGTGCGGGGCGGGGAAGTGACGCGTCGTGCCGTTCCACGGACGTTCCGTTGCGTATTACCGAACGGTAGCCATGTGGCGGGCCGGCCGCCGGGGGCTCGGGGCGGATGAGGCCCACGTCACGTCCGCCTGTCCGGCGGATCTCGGGGGTGTACCACCGGTGCGCGGCGGGTGGGCCGTCCTTGCCGCCTTCGGCGGTGAGCGCCCTGTGGGCGTGTCCTCGAACGCCGGACGGGCAGGGAGGCGGATCCGCCCGGCGCTCGGTGACGCCGTCCCCACCGGGGACAATGAGCCGACCAAACGCCGCCACCAGCACCGGGACTGATCGACATGGGACGGGTCACCGAACGACGCCGCGTCATCCGCATTCGCGAGGGGGCCGTCAGTACCCGGCCCGACACCCTCGTGGCCGAGGAACCGCTGGAGATCCGCCTGAACGGCAAGCCGCTCGCGATCACCATGCGCACCCCCGGCGACGACTTCGCGCTCGCCGCGGGCTTCCTGGTCAGCGAGGGCGTTCTCGGCAGCGCGGAGGAGCTGGCGAACATCGTCTACTGCGCGGGTGCCACCCAGGACGGTGCCAATACCTACAACGTCGTCGACGTGCGGCTCGCGCCCGGTGTGCCCGTACCGGACATCAACCTGGAACGGAACGTCTACACCACGTCCTCCTGCGGCCTGTGCGGCAAGGCGAGCCTGGACGCCGTACGGACCACCGCCCGCTGGCCCGTCGCGGACGGGCCAAAACCGATCCTTCTCGAGCCCTCCCTGCTCGCCGTCCTCCCCGACCGGTTGCGGGAGGCGCAGCGGGTCTTCGACCGCACCGGCGGGCTGCACGCCGCGGCGCTCTTCTCCCCCGACGGTGAACTCCTGGACGTGCGCGAGGACGTGGGCCGGCACAACGCGGTCGACAAGCTCGTCGGCCGCGCGCTCCAGCAGGGGCTGCTGCCGCTCTCCGGCGCGGTCCTCCTCGTCTCCGGCCGGGCCTCCTTCGAACTGGTCCAGAAGGCGGTCATGGCCGGCATCCCCGTCCTCGCCGCCGTGTCGGCGCCGTCCTCGCTGGCCGTGGACCTGGCGGCGGAGACCGGTATGACCCTGGTCGGCTTCCTCCGCGGTTCCTCGATGAATGTCTACGCCGGGGAGCAGCGTGTTGCCCTAGGGTGAAAGCCGCCCGACGCGAGGGTGCGAAGTGGGGGTACGACACATGTCAGTACGGCAGTTGCCGCCGTTACCGCAGTACCGCGTGGACGCGGTGACGCGGCGGATGTGCGCCACGACCCACCTCGACGAGGACTTCACCGACGAGGTGCTGTTCGAGTTCACGGCGGACCGGCTCAAGGCCGTGGGGCTGCCGCTGGGCGTCAATCTCGTCGCCCTCGTACGGCACGCGCTGGCGGCGCGCGGGCGGGCCGTGGCCCGGGACCGCACGCTGTCGCTGCTGCTGGCCGGGGCGGTGGTCTGCGTCGTCGGGACGGTCGTCTCGCTGGGCGAAGGCTCCACAACGGCCGTCGGCGGGTTCCTCCTCGCCCTGCTCGCGGTCCTGGTGACCGCGTGGGTGGTGGCCTGCCGGGCCGCCCTCCAGGCGCGGCGCGCCGCGTTGGAGGTGTACCGGGGCACCGTCGAACCACAGAAGCTGGCACCGCCCGCGCCCCGGGAGACGGAGGACTACCTCAAGGCGCTGCGCCGGGCCAACGTCGTGCCGTACGACACGGAGGCCGAGTCCGCCAATCCCTTCGTCGGCAGCGGCCGGAAGATCAAAGAGGTGGTGTGGGCGCCGATCGACGTGGGGCGTCCGGCCGATTCGCCGACGGGCGGGAAACTGACCATCAAGCCGTTCGACGCCGTCAGTCTCCACACCTATGTGGCGAAGGAGATGGCGAACATCGTCGGTCTGGAGGGGCTGCGCGCCCAGAACCGGCTCTACATACGGGGGTTGAACGTTCCGCATCTCGGGGCGGATCTGCTGCCCGATCCCCTCAAGCGCCCCCTCCCCCGCATTCCGCCGGCGTTGGTGCAGTCCGCCGTGATGCGGTCCGGGGCGGGGATGCGCGCGTATCTGAGCCTGGAGATGGTGGGCGAGGGCGGCAACGTGGTGGTGTCGATGCATCTGCGGGCACGGCTGCTGGACCCACGGCTGTCGTGGGAGGTGGCCGCGTATGTACTGGCCCCGACGGCGCCCCGGTTCCACACGGTGGCGTATCTGCCGCTGGGCGGTTTCGAGCAGTGGTGGGCCGTCGTGCGGCTGCCGTCGTCCAATCCGCTGCGTGCCCTGTGGGGCGCCCCCGGCCGGGCACGACGCCGGCGGGCGGACCGCCACCAGCACGAACGGGCGCTGGAGAAGGTGCGCCGGCAGATCACCAAGTATCACGCCGCCTACGACTACGGGGCGTTGAACAGTCTGCGGGAGCGGGCCTCGGACTGGGACGCCATGGGTCACTCGGAGCGTACGGACGCGCAGGACATCTTCCAGCGGCTTCAGCAGGGGGTGTTGATCGCCACGGAGCGTTTCCTGCGTGACCACAACGTCGACACCGGCGACTTCGACCGTGCCCAGCAGGTCATCACCACGCAGACGTACAACATCTCGGGTGACATCACGGGCCCGAGCAATTTCGGCAACAACGGCCAGATCAACGCGTACGGGCAGCAACAGGGGGCGGGGCAGCAGCAGGGCGGCGCGCACCCCTGAGCGCGCTGACGCCCAGTCGGCGCGCTCACTCAGGCGATCACTCGGAGGGAACCGATGAGTACGTACAACTTCCACGGCGGCGTCTCGGGGCCGGGCAACTACGGGGACAACGGGAAGATCGAGGTGCACTACGGCCAGTCGCCCGCCGACGCCCTGCGGCTGGCGGGCGAGCTGGTACGGCAGCTGCGCGCCGACAACCCGGCGCTGGCCGGTGAGGCGGAGCTGCTGCGGGGCGAGCTGGTACGGGCGGACGAGGAGGGCCGGCCCGCCGACCGGGGGCGGCTGCGGCGGTGGCTGGAGCTGATCTCCACGGGGGCGGCGGCCGGAACGGGTTCCTTGGCCCTGGCGCAGGAGCTGGGGCGCGCGCTGGGCATGTGAGAGCGGTTCTTCGGCTACCGTCCGTCGTTGCCGCCTCTCGCCTGGCCGGCGGCTCTGCGCCTGCGGGCCGTCTTGCCGCCTGCGGCGGCGAGCGCCCTGCGGGCGCGTCCTCAATCGCCGGACGGGCTTGAATCAAGCCCGTCCGGCGATTGAGGACAAAGCACAAGAGCCCGTCCGGCGATTGAGGACACCCGCCGCCGCGCAGCGGTGGTGCCGGCACCGTCTAGTCGGCCCGGACGACGGCCTCCGCCCCCGCGAGGGAAACCGTGAGGCCGGAGCGCAGCGGAAGGGTCTGGCCGGGGGCGACCGTCTGGGAGGTGCCGTCGGAGCGGCGTGCGGTCCACGCCGCGTCCGAGCGGTTCGCCAAGCCGAACTTCCCCGGTTTTTTGGGGTGTTCGACCAGTTCGGCCACCAGCGTGGCGTCGGTGTAGTCGTGCCGGGCCGGCTCGGCCCGCACATGGTGGGCGTGGAGCCGGGCGGCGTGCCCGAGGCGGACGTGCCGTTCGGTGCGTGGTGGTGGCGTGGTGATGACCAGCCGGGGCGGCAGCAGGAGCGTCCGGCCGCAGGACCAGCAGGGGCGGGCGGTGGCCGAGCGGGGCTCGGTCATGTTCTGGCGGCCGCAGGACGCGCAGACGACGATCGTGTCGCGCACCTGGCTGAGGGCGTCCCGCCACTGGGACTCGCGGACCCGCCGGGAGGCGTCCCGCAGGCCCTCGGTGAAGTTCTGGACGAAGAGCTTGCGCAGGGCCGGGGGCACGACGGCCCAGGTGGCGAGGACGGTGCCCTGCTCGGTGGGGTCGGGGGCGTTGCGGCTGTCGTCGGGGTCGAAGATGAACAGCGGGCTCTTGCCGTAGAGCTTGCGTTCGGCCGCCTCGTCCAGGCAGCGGATGGCCAGCTCCGCCTTGCCCTTGAGCGGGTGGTGGTTCATCAGCAGCATGAAGAGCAGGACGGACAGGGAGTGCAGGTCCGTCTGGGTGCCGGGAATGGCCCCGCTGTCGCCGCGAACGAGTTCGGGGGCCATGAACTCCATGGTGCCGGAGATGCCGCTGGCCTCGCCCTCGACCACCGCGTTGTCGTTGTCGCAGACCAGGACGTCGCCGGTGGCCGGGTCGAAGAAGATGTTGCCCCAGGAGATGTCGCGGTAGGCGATGCCCCGGGAGTGCAGGGCCTGGTACGCCTCGACCATGTGCAGCCCGGCGGTGACGAGGGCCCGGGGGGTGGTGCGCAGCCGACGGCGGAAGAGGGCGGGCAGGCCCTGGAAGCGGTCGGGGCGTACGTCCATGAGGTAGCCGAAGGCGTCGCCCCGGCCGGTCACGAACGCCTGGGGCCACAGGAAGCGGTCGTCGTCGAAGTCCCGGCCGACGAGTTCCGTGACGATCTTGCGCTGTTCCGCCGTGGCGCAAGCCGGGTAGTACCACTTGAGTGCCTTCTCGCCCTGATCGGTCGAGACGCGGTAGACCTCGCCCTGGCCGCCGGCGCCCAGCATCCCGGTCACCACGGCTTCGCCGCCGTCGTCGATGGTGAGCCGGGTGCCGTTGTCGAGCATGCCGGACATCAGTTCTCCGTTTCGTGAGGGTGCGGTGCGGGAGCCGTCTCCGGTGCCGGCGGCGGTGGGGGCGGCGGTTCCCGGCGGAGCCGCTCCCGCGGGTCCTCGCCGTCGCCCCCGCCCTCGCCCCCGCCGTCCGTGGGCCGTCGCCAGGCGGCGACCACGGTGGTGTCGTCGCCCGAGTACCCCCCGGCGTGGGCGAGCCAGCCCGGCAGGGCCGCGCGGACCCCGTCGGCCCCCACGGTCTCCAGCCGTTCGTTGAGTTCGCGGACGAATTGGACGAACCCCTCCTGCGCGGCGAAGCTCTTCGACAGCCCGTCCGTGGACAGCGAGACGCAGCGCGGCATCCGGTCGGGATCCGTGACGGGGGCCCAGTGCACCCGCATCAGCTCCCACGCCCGGGGGGCGCAGAGCGACTCCGTCTCGTCCCCGAGTTCCGGCTCGGCCGGGGCGAGCGGCGCGCCGATCGAGCCGTCGGCCTCGACCACCATGAGGTCGCCGTCCCCGAGCTGCCAGGCGGCGAAGAGGCCGGGCACGAGGACGGCGCCCAGCAGCGTCGTGCCGTACGGGCGGAAGGCCGCGCCGTCGTCGGTGCCGTCGTCCAGGGGGTGGTCGCGCAGGTGCCGGCGGACCTCTTCCTGCCAGGCGCGCACGATCTCCCGGGGCAGCCAGTGGCCGGCCGCGTGGCGCAGCCGGCGGAGGTCCTCCGGCATCCGGGCGCGCTCGGCGAACGCCCGGCCGCACCGGGTGAAGACGTCGACGGCGAACCGCGCGCCGAGGTGGCTGCGGGTGTAGGCGGCCGAGCCGTGCCCGTCGGCGACGGCGAGGACGAGGACGTCCTCGGACCGGTCGTCGGCTTCGCACCAGTCCTGGTTGCGGGCCTTGGCGGGGCCCGGTTCGCTGCCCCGCAGGATTTCCCAGTGCGGCATGGTCACCACACGGCGTCGTCATCGTCGTCGTCGAGCGTGGGCGGCGCGTACGCGGGTCCGGGCGCTTTGGTCAGACCACCGGCGACGGGCTGGGAGGCCGCCTTCACGGCCGCGGTGGAGGCCCAGCGGATGGCCGCCGCGAGTTGCTTGGGGCTGTTGGCGTCGAGGACGGGCAGCTCGGGGTTGGCGAGGAATTCCCGCAGGACGTCCCGGTCGGCATCCTGGCCGATGGCGATGGCCACGCGTACGGCCTTCTTGCCCCAGGGTGTCGCGTCGATGGCCTTGAGGCCGGTCCGCCATTCGTCGAGGGGCTGGCCGTCGGAGACCAGGGCCAGCACGGGCTTGAGCGCCCGCTGCGGCATGGGCGGCGTCTCCAGTTCGCGGGCGGCGAGGCTGAGCGCCGCGCCCAGGTTGGTGCCACCGTCGACCTGGACGTCCTGCCAGGTGAAGTCGTCGATGGAGACCGGGTCGGGCGTGTGCCACCGCGCCGTGGAGGAGAAGGTCATGACCCGCACCAGCAGTTGCGCCGACGGGTTGTCGTGTGCCACCGACCGCATCTCCGGGATCGCCTCCCGGATCGCGTAGTTGAGCTGCCCGATCTTCTCCCCGGACATGGAGTACGAGCAGTCGAGTATCCAGATGAAGTGAACCGGGCGGTTCTCCATCGGGCCTCCGGGAATGTCGCTCACGTCGACATCACCCTCCGTTCAGCATGAGCAGGACGATGGCCACGGCCGCGCCACCCACGAGCGCGGCCGCGGCGACGAACAGGCCAAGGACGACGCGGCGTTGCCGTGCCATGTGGGCGGGTACCCCGGTGGATGTCCGGGTGGTGGTGGGTGTCACCTCGGGTGGTCTCCCTCGTCGTTCGGGGACGGCTTCGACCCTAACCGGGTCCGGGGGACGCGTCAGCGTTTTCCCGCCCCAGGGGCATCGGCGACCTCGGCGGTGAGCAACTTCCGTACGGGAAGTCCCGTTTGTGACAGCAGCCAGAGGACCGGCTCGGCGGCCCGGCGCTGTTCGCCGCTCTGGGCGTCCTCCCCCGTGGCGGCGTGGGCGCTGACCGCCCAGTAGCGGGTACGGCCGAAGCTGTGGTCGAGGCCGCGCACCAGATTGCCCAGGCCGACGCTCTCCAGCCAGGAGTCGATGCGCGGGCCGGGTACGGGCAGGGAGACCAGCCGGTCGAGGACGTCCCGCTTGGTGACCACCGTGGCGACGGGGGTGCGCCGGCGCCGGCCGGTCAGTGCCTCCATCTCCCCCGCCAGCCGGTCGTAGGTGGCGGTGGGCCCTTCCGGGGAGGGGCGGGCGGCGACCGCCCGGGGCGCGTCCTCGCCGCCCAGCCGGGTGCGCACACCGGGTTCGGCCAGCGCGTCCACCACCATGACGACCCCGGTGGCGTGCGCGAGGTACTGCTGTTCGCGGACCGTCTTGGCGTCCCGCAGGGTCTCGCCCATCGGGTCGTACAGATACAGCAGCCGGCGCCGGCGTCCGTGGGAGATCCGCATCATGAAGGCCCGTGGCTGGCGTGCGGTGGTGGCGCGGGCCCAGCCGTCGCCGTCCAGCTGCCGGTCGAGGGCGTCGAGTTCCCGGGCGTCCTCGAGGGTGGCGAACTCGACCTTCAGCGAGCCGCGCCGGTCCCACGAGCGCAGCCCGGCGACCATGGCCGCCAGCAGCATCGTCTTGCCCGACGACGTGCCGCCGACGATCGGCACGTGGACGATCCGCGCGGACGCCAGCTTCCGGGGCAGCCGCTCGTCGCAGTGCGGGCAGTGCCCGGCCAGCGCGTCGCGGCCGGCCGGGAGGCTGGTGGCGAGCTTGTGGCCGCACGCGCAGATCCGCCACAGCGCCCCGAAGCGGCCCGGCCGCAGGTGCCGGTGCGCGGCGCCGCAGTCCGGGCAGTGGTAGACCGGCAGGGCGATCGGCCGGTAGCAGCCGGGGTAGGGGCACTTCATGCGGACACCGCGGGCGAGCAGCCCGGCCCGCTCCACGGCCCGTACGGCGAGGGCGGTCGCGGCGAGGGCCGCGCACACCACGGCGATCAGCAGCGCGAACGTCAGCAGGACGACCGCGAACAGCGCGGCGGCGCAGACGGCGGCCAGGGTCGCGCCCACGCCGACGCCCACACCGGTCAGCCACAGGACGCAGCGGGTGAAGCCGTTCACCCCCCGGGGTCCGGACGGGCGGCGGCCGCGCAGCAGATTGGCCGTGATCCGCCCGAACCACTCCTTGCGCAGGGCGTGTTCGGCGGCGTGGGCGCCGCCGCGCGCGGCGGAGGCGCCGTCCTTCCACACCTGCCGGAACCAGTACGAGAAGTAGGCCGGTTCGCCCGCGGTGCCGGGCCGTTCGACGCGCGGGTCCGCGGCGCCGGGCCGCCACGGCCCCAGACCGCGGCCGGTCGCGGCCAGGGCCCGCCACAGGAATTCCGGTGCCGTGCGGAGGAAGACGACGAGGACGCACAGTTGGAGCGGCCCGGTCAGTAAGAAGTTCATCGGCCGTGCTCCTCCTCCGGAGGTTCGATGTCTCCCGGCCCGTAGGCGGGGCCGGGCGCCCGGCCGCCGCGGCCGCGCCAGCGGCCGCCGAGCCGGCCGAGCACACCGGGCCGGTGCCAGTCCTCGAACGCCTCGGCCCAGCCGCCGCCTCGCCGCCGCAGGCTGTACAGGAGGGCGTCGACGTCTTCGGCGGGCATCCGGCGTACCACGGGTTTCAGTACGGAGGCCAGCAGTTCGGTGCGGGTGCGCTCCCACAGCGGGCCGGTCCCGGAGCCGGTGTGCCAGGCGACGAAGCAGGCGGCCGCGTACTGCGGGGAGCGGCGCAGCTTGCCGCCGACGGCGTCGCCGCGGGCCCGCTCGGCGTAGGCGCGCAGCAGGGTCTCGTCGCCGGAGTGGATGAGGGCCCGTAGTTCGCCGGGGGGTGGCCGCTCGGCGAGCAGCCGTTCGGCGAGGGCCGTGCCGAGGCGTTGGTCGATGCCCTTTTCGAGGGGGGCGGCCTGGGGGCGGACGGACAGGGCCCGTTCGGTGAACCCCGGAGGTGCCTCGCCGGTGGTCAGCTCGCCGGCCAGTTCGAGGAGGAGCAGCGCGGCCCGCTGCCGGGGGGTGAGGCGGGTCGCGCAGTGGACGAGCAGGGCCTTGGCGAGGTCGGGTGCCTCCCGGTCGTCGGGGGCGCTGTCCAGGGCGGCCCGGACGAAGGCGTCGTCGAGGCCCGCCGCGCGGTGCCAGGCGGCGGGGAGCTTGGCGAGCAGGATTCCCGCTTCCACGGGGCGCAGGGGGCGGTCGCCCTGGACGAGGTGGAAGGCGGCGCGCAGGACGGACGGTTCGCCCTGGTGCTCGGGGCCGGCGGCCTTCATGAGCGCGTCGAGCAGGGCCGGCCGGTCGGGGCTCGTCCGGCCGTCGGCGGTGAGCACGCCGAATTCGCGGGTCAGCCGCAGGTGGGGGTGGCCGGTGAGGTCCGCGTCGGGCAGTTCGGTGAGGGCGTGGGCGACGCGGCCCGGGTCGCCGGTGGCGGCGTGTTCGTCGAGGGCGTCGAGGACGGTGGTGGTGAGGGCGGTGTGCGGAGTGAGGGCGGTGTGCACGGTCCGGCGGTCCTCGGTGGTGCCGTCCAGCAGGGTGGTGGTGAGGCGTTCGGTGAGCGCGGGCAGGGTGGTGGCGTGGTCCACGCGGAGCGCGTCGGCGAGGCCGAGCAGGGCGAGGAGCGGGCCGAGGGGGCCTTCGGTGTCGGCCGCCGCGCGGTCGAGCGCGGTGTGCAGGTCGCTTTTGAGGGGGGCGGTGGCCGGGTCGTCGGCCAGCCGGGAGAATTCCTCGGTGAGCCCGGCGAGTGCCGTCCATTCCTCGGGGGTGCGGTCCGTTCCCCCGGCGGCGAGGGTGGTCAGCAGTACCGGCCGGCAGGGGTCCTCGGGTGCGGGGTGCGCGCGGGCCGCACGGGCCGCGGCGGTCCGCCCCGCGGCGTCGAGGGCGATGCCCGCGCGGGCCGCGAGGACGGCCAGCCGCCCGGCGTCCGAGCCGGTGTCGCCGCCGGGACGGGCCGCCTCGGCGAAGAGCCCCGGCCGGTCGGCCAGCCAGACTCGGGCGGCGACGGCCGCCCAGGGGTCCGGCTCCCGGCGGGCGGGGCTGGAGTTGCCGCCGGCGCAGTCGTGGACGCGGTAGCGGTGGTCGGCGGCGGCCCCGGCGAGATCGAAGTCGGCGTCGGGCAGGGTGCCGACGATCTGCTGGCGGGCGAGCTGGGGCCGGCGGGTGTAGGTGGTGAAGGTGAGCCGGTCGGCCCGGTCGCGGGGCAGGACGGCGCTGGCCAGGGCGATCCAGTGGGCGGTGTCGGCGCTGTCGCGTTCGACGACGAGGAGTTGGGGGGCGTCGGGGGTGTGCTGGAGGGTTCGTACGTCCGCGAGGAAGGGGGCGAGCCGGTCGGCGCGGGCGCGGCAGAAGCGGATGAGGCCGGCGCGGTCGATCCGCCGGGCGGGGGTCAGGGTGGTGAGCGGGCCGGGGGTGCGTTGTCCGGGGGTGCGGTCGGTCCACGACGGTGACTCCCAGGCCTCGATGGGCAGCAGGCCGCCGGGCAGGGCGCCGTCCTCGGGCAGGCGCACGGCGTGGGCGTGGAAGTTTCCGTAGCGGCCGCTGTAGTCGGTGCCGGTGTAGACGGCCCGGCACAGCAGCCGGCTGCCGTCGGAGAGCGTGTTGTGGCTGAACGCGACGGGGAAGGCGGCGAGTTCGTCGTGGGTCGGGCGGCCGGGGGCGTCGCGCGGGGGTTCGTAGCCCACCAGTTGCTCGATCTCCCCCAGCAGCGCGGCGGGGAGATCGGCGCTGACGGCGGTGAAGCGGAAGCCGGAGCCGTCCGGGCCGGGGGCGGCGGAGGTGTAGTGCAGCTGCGGCAGGTTCACGCGGCTCCCTTCTTCGCCTTGCGTACGGGCAGCAGACCGCGGCGGGCCAGCAGCCACAGCAGGGGGTCTTCCACGCGGGTCGGCTGGGGGCCCGATCTGGGGGCGTCGGCGGGGGCGTCGGCCGGGGGCGGGGCGCCGAGCGCGGAGAGGCCGAACAGGGCGACGTCGGAGAAGTCGCTGTCGAGTTGCCGGCACAGCGCCCCGCCGTCCCAGCCCTCCAGCAGCGACCGCACCTCTTCGTGGACGACGGGGCGCTCGGCCTCGTCCAGGGCGCCGCCGTGGTGCGGGGCGTTGTGGTGCAGCGGGGAGTGGGGGGAGAGCAGCGGGCGCAGCGTGTCCGTTTTGGTGAGCGCCACGGCGATGGGGGTGGAGAGGCGGCCGCGGGAGCCGGCGCGGCCGTGGCCGCGCAGCTGGGCGGCCACGTCGGCGGCGATCTGCTGGGGCGCGGTCTCGACCGACGGCAGGGGCGGCCCGCCGGTGCCGCCCAGCTCTTCCCTGACCGGTGCCATCTGCAGGGGGTCGACCAGCAGGATGATGCCGTCGGCGGCGGCGAGGTAGGCGGTGTAGCGGTCCATGGCCTCGGCGTTGCGCAGGTCCTCTCCGGCGGCGTCGAAGAAGACGAGGGCGGTGTGCCGGCTGCCTTCGCCGAACCGGCCCCGGTGGGGCAGGCTCAGCCGGTACAGCAGCGGGTCGTTGAAGCCCAGGGCGGCGGGCCGGGTGGCTTCGGGGAGCTGGAGGCGTTCGTAGAGTTCGGCGGCCATGTCCCGGTCGCGGCGCTGGGTGTCGCTTCCCATCGCGGCCAGCGAGGCCCGGTAGGCGCCGCCGACGCGGTGTCTGAGTTCGTTGACGAGCACGGCGACATACGTGCTCTTCCCGGTGGCCTTGGCGCCCACCAGGGCGATGATGCGGCTGTCCTGGTCGCAGTAGTCGCTGGGCAGGTCGCTGTGGCACTGCCGGCAGACCCGTACGGGGGTGGCGACGCCGCAGCCCGGGCAGGCGGCGCGCTTGCCGCCGACACGGAAGGCACGCGGCGGGTCGAAGACGGGGCCGCGCATGCGGGCCTGCGGGGGGACGGAGGAGCCTTTGAACTGGGCCCAGACGTCGTCCCGTTCGGGGTCGCACTTGGTGCCGCCGCGGATGCCGGAGGGGGACATCAGGCAGCGGTAGCGGAGGCGGCCGGACTGGCCGCGGGCGAAGCAATAAGGACAGATGACGGTCGTCATGTCAGCGCACCACCAGGTCGTTGTGCGGGGGTTCTTCGAGTCGGACGGTGTCGGCGTGCGGCCCGGTCAGGAAGGCTCGCAGAGTATAGGGGCGGCGGACCCCCGCGTCGGCCACGGCGGCGTCGATGTCGCGCCGCACGGTCCCGGCCCGCAACTCCGCACCGGTCAGGCGCAGTACGGGTATGCCGTCGCCTACCGTGCGGGGCGGGGCGGGTGCCCGCCGGGGGGTGTCCGCCGGGCGGGCGACGAGGACGAACCCGGGGAGTTCCGGGGGTTCTTCGCGGGTGTCGCCGGACGGTTCGGCGGTGGCGGCCCGTACGGTGACGCGACGGCGCCGGCCGGCGAGGAGGCCGAGGCGGTCGAGCGCGTAGCTGACGGCCACGTCGGCGGGGAGGGCGGTCTCGGCGGCGGCGGGCGGCAGGACGACGTCCGCGTCGGCGGTGGCGAGGGGTTCGACGCGGAAGCGGGCGGGCGCGCGGGTGATGTCGAGGTGCAGGCCCTCGCGGAGGTAGGTGCTCCGGGTCAGCCGCCGCTCGTGCGCCCGGCCGGTCTGCCACCACTGGACGCGGACGCGGTCGGTGGCGCGCGGCCAGTCGAAGGTCAGCCGGACGCGGGTGGGTTCGACGCGGCGGGCGGTGAGGCCGGGTATGCCCTCGGGTACCTCGACGCGCACACCGGGGCCCGCGACGGCCCGGTCTCCGAGGACCGTGACGGCGGTGACGCGGGTGGCAAGGCCGGTGGGCGGGCGGTAGTCGGCGCCGCCGGCCCGGGGTGCCCCGCAGGGGAGCCAGTCCAGCTCGGGCGGCAGGTCGGCGGCGGGGGTGGCCAGGTCCGTACCGGGGGTGGGCGGCGGTCCGGGCCAGTCGAGGAGCCGCACCCGGCCACGGGTGCCGCCGGTCCAGTCGACGCTGACGACGCCGGGGGCCGTGCCCGGTTTCACGGTCAGGGCGGTCACGGGGTCGGGCCAGGGGTGGACGGTGCGGTGGGCGGCGACGCCTTCGGAACGGGCCTCGCGGCCCGCGGCCGTGCGGTAGACGCATTGGATCAGGTAGTGGTGTTCGCCGGGCGGCAGTCCCTCGTCGGTGAACCCGTGTGGGCCGATGGGCACGTCCGTGGCCGCGGGGCCCGGGCCGGTCCGTACGGCGGTGACCCGGTGGGCGCCCGGCGGGGTCCGCCACCGGGCGTCGACGCGGCCGCGGCCGTCGGTCAGCGTGACGTCCCACACCTCGTGGGCGACGAGGACCTCGGCGCCCACGAGCGGTCTTCCCGCGACCCGGCCGCCGTCGAGCGGGAGGGCGGCGTAACGGACGCGCTCGCCGAGCGGCGCGGCCGGATCGACGGTGTCACCGTCATCGGCTCCGCCGGTGACGGGCACGGGGGCGGGGCCCACCTCCGTCCACTCGTCGCTCCCCGCCACGCCGCGCAGGAGCCGCCAGGTGCGGCCGGCCGGGCCCGCGGGCCATCGCAGCCGTACGCCGTCCCGGCGGACCTCGGTGCGCAGACCGGTGGGCGGGCAGGTGCGCAGGAGGCCGTGGAGGGCGTCGGTGTCGTCCTCGGCGGTGCGCAGGGCGTACAGGTAGTGGTCGGCCGCCGACTCCGTGGCCGAACGGCGTTCCAGGGCGCGGGCCTCCCCGAGCAGGGCGTCGGTGCGGCGGGCCCGGGACGCGATGCGGGTGACGAGGTGGGCGAGGCGTTGGTCGCCCGCCGGGGCGGGTGCCGCGGCGGGCAACCGCCGGGTGAGGGCGTGGGCCCGCCGGGTGTGCCCGGCACCCCAGACGTCGATCAGGGTCTCGGCCGCCGCGCGGGCGGCGGCCCCGGGCCGCGCCGCGCGGCGGGCGGCGTGGGCGAGGGCCGCGGCTTCCGCGGGGTGCACGCCCAGGGCCGTCGCCGCCTCGGGGCTCGGTCCGCGCGGGGCGTCGCGCAACAGCTGGAGGAGCTGGTACAGGACGACACGGCGCAGTCCCATGGGGTGTTCGGCGAGGGCGGCGTCGTAGCGGGCGAAGAGGGACCGCAGCTCCTGCGGGGCGCCCGCGCGCAGCCGCGCGTCGCGGATCTCGGCCAGGAGGGCGCGGTCGACGTGCCGGTGCCGGCCGCCGCGGCCGGGGACGCGCAGCCCGTCCAGGATCAGGAAGTGCGCATCGGGGGGCAGGAGCGCGTCGGCGGCGTGGCGGAGGCCCGCCGCCCGTTCGACGGCGCGGAGTTCGCTCCAGCGGGGCACGAGCGGGGAGAGCGGCATGTCCGGCAGGGCTTGTGGCAGCCCGAGGAGATCCCCGAAGTCCCGACCCATGTCTCTCTCGCCCCCGTGCGCGGCCCGTTCCGTGCGCAGTGACATCCCACCAGATGCGAGGGGTTCTCGTCCGCGCTTTCGAGGAATGGGCCGAGCGCTTGGCTCCGCCTGCCGCTGCGCCGGACGGACTGCTGTGCTCTGTCCTCAATCGCCGGACGGGCTGGGGTGGGCCGCTGCGGGCCCTTCGCTCCGCACCACCGCTGTGTGGTCGTTGTCCTCAATCGCCGGACGGGCTCGGGTGGGCCGCTGCGGGCCCTTGGCCTCGCACCACCGCTGCGCGGCGGTGTCCTCAATCGCCGGACGGGCTGGATTTGGCTGGCCCCGTCCCCATCAGCCGGTCCGAATTGGATTGGCTGAGGCCATCTCCATCAGCCGGTCCGGGCTGTTTGGCTGGGCCCGTTCCGATCAGCCCGTTCGGGCTGGTTTGCTGAGGGGCCATTTCCATCAGCCCACTCGGGCTGGTTCGGCTGGGCCCAGCCATATCCAGCCCGTCCGGCGATTGAGGACGCGCCCGCAGGGCGCTCGCCGCCGCAGGCGGCACCACCGGCCCGCAGCCGAAGAACCGCCGGCCAGGCGAAAGGCGGCCAAAACCGGCCCGTGTTCACCCCTCGGCCACCCGCCTCAGCAGGGCCAAGAACCGCTCCCGCTCCGCAGGATCCAGCGCCGCGAGCAACGTCTCGTTCGCCTCGTCGACCAGCTTCGCGAGCAGCGCAAGGCGGCGGCGGCCCTCGGGGGTGATGGTGATGGCGTTCTTGCGGCGGTCGCCGGGATCCGGGGTGCGGGTGACGAGCGCTTCGGCCTGGAGGTCGTTGAGGATGCCGACCATGTCCTTGGGGTCGAACCCGGTGGTGCGGCCGAGTTCGGCCTGGGCGACCGGGCCGAGTTCCGCGACGGCGGACAGTACCGCGTGATGCGGCATCCGCATGCCCTCATGGGCCAGCGCCTCGCTCACGAGGCGGCGGCCGCGCGCGGAGGCGCGGCCCAGCAGCCAGCTGGGCAGGGAGCGGATCCGGGTGAGGGCGGGCTCGTTCTCCGTCATGGCGGCAGCCTATCCAGAAAACGTTGGCCTCCCCCACGAATAATCGTTGGACTCTCCCATGAATTGGGCTACCGTTGGGACCACCAACGACATCGGTGAAGTGGGGGAACGCATGCGTCGCGTCCGGTATCACGAGAACGGCGGCCCGGAGGTACTGCGCGTCGAGGAGACCGACGTACCGCGCCCGGGCCCCGGCGAACTGCTGCTGCGCACCGAGGCGATCGGCGTCACCCTGCCGGTGGTCCGCAAGGTGCGCGACGGCGGCCTGCCGCTGCCCGCGAGCCTGGGCGGCGAGGTCGCCGGGGAGATCGTCGCCGTCGGCCCGGAGGTGACGGGGTTCGCGGTCGGCGAGCGCGTCACGGGCCTGTGTTTCGGTGACGGCTACGCCGACTACTCCCTCCTGCACACGGCCATGGCCTCCCCCGTCCCCCCGGGCGCGAGCGCCACCGACGCGGTCGCGCTCGTCCGCTGCGGGCTCGTCGCCCTCGGCGCCTACGAGGCCGCCCGGCCCGTCGAGGGCGAATCGGTGCTGGTGACGGCGGCCGCGAGCGGTGCCGGTCAGCTCGCCGTACAGCTCGCCCGGACACGTGGCGCCGGCCGCGTCGTGGCCGCCGTCGGTTCGGCCGCCAAGGCGGACTTCGTACGGTCGCTGGGGGCGGACGAGGTCGTGACCTACGACGAACTCCCCGCACGCGGCGCGGCCGGGGCGGCCACCGCCCCCTTCGCGCCCGTGGACATCGTGCTGGACGCGGTCGGCGGCGAGCTGCTCTCCCCCGCCGTCGCCTCGCTCGCCCCCGGCGGCCGGCTGGTGGCGTACGGCTCCGGCGGCGGGACCGTCGAGGCGTACGACCTGCTGGTGGGCGCCAAGTCCGCCATCGGCTTCCAGATGGCGCTCATCGCCCGCCACCGTCCCGCGCTGATGGAGCGGTGGCGGCAGGAGCTGTGGGAGCTGTTCACCGCCGGACGGCTGCGACCGCGCGTCCACATCGAACTGCCGCTGGAGGAGGCGGCCACGGCACACACGATCATCGAGTCCCGTGCCAACCAGGGCAAGGTGGTCCTGCGGCCCTTCTAGAACGCGTCCGGGCTCACGACGGTGGGGAGAGCCCCTGTACCGCGCGCGGAGCGCCGGTGCGCCCGGCGCGGAGATTCCGTGCGGATCCGGGCGGGCTCCGGGCATCACGCGGTAGGAAAGGGGTTCGGGCCGGTACCCGACCGGGTACGGTCACGGCGCTGTGCGGAGCGTCACAAGGAGCGAGCAGTTGCGCGAGTTCACCGTCCCACCGCTGGCGACGGCGCCCCACGTCGGAGGACTGGCGGACGTCGTGTTCGCCCACGCCGAGGAGGACCCCGAGCGGGTCGCCCTCGGCCGCAGCACGGACGGACGGTGGCACGACGTGACCGCGGCCGTCTTCCGCGACGAGGTCATGGCGCTGGCGAAGGGGCTGCTGGCGCGGGGCGTCCGGTTCGGCGACCGGGTCGCCATCATGTCCCGTACCCGCTACGAGTGGACGCTCTTCGACTTCGCGCTGTGGACGATCGGCGCCCAGCCCGTCCCGTTGTACGCCACCTCCTCCGCCGAGCAGGTCTTCTGGATGCTGCACGACGCGGGCGTCACCGCCTGCGTCGTCGAGCACGAGGACCACGCGATGACCGTCGGCTCGGTCGTCGACCGGCTTCCGCACCTCACCCGGCTGTGGCAGGTGGACGCGGGGGCCGTGGAGGAGCTGGGCGCGGCCGGGGAGCGGATCGACGACGAGATGGTCCACCGTCACCGCATGGCCCTCACCCCCGCGACGCCGGCGACGGTCATCTACACCTCGGGCACCACCGGGCGGCCGAAGGGCTGTGTCCTGACCCACGCCAATTTCATGGCCGAGGCCGACAACATCGTCCGGCGCTACGAGGGGGTCTTCCACTCCCGGCCGGGCGACGAGGCGGCCACCCTGCTGTTCCTGCCGCTCGCCCATGTCTTCGGGCGGATGGTGCAGGTCGCGGCGGTCCGCGGCCGGGTCAAGCTGGGCCACCAGCCGCAGGCGACGGCCGCCGCGCTGCTGCCCGATCTGCGGGCCTTCCGCCCCACGTTCGTCCTCGCCGTCCCCTCCGTCTTCGAGAACGTCTTCGCCGCCGCCCGGCGGGCCGCGGAGAAGGACGGCAAGGCCGGGCCGTTCGACAAGGCCGTCGATGTGGCGGTGCGGTACGCGCAGGCGCTGGAGCACAAGGCGTTCGGCACCGGGCCGGGCCCGTCCGCCGGGCTGCGCGTGCAGCATCAGCTCTACGACCGGCTCGTCTACGCCAAGGTGCGCGACACGCTGGGCGGCCGGGTGCGGCACGCCATGTCGGGCGGCTCCGCGATGGAGCGCCGTTTGGGGCTGTTCTTCGCTGGCGCGGGCATCACGGTCTTCGAGGGGTACGGGCTGACCGAGACGACCGGGGCCGCGACCGCCAACCCGCCCGAGCGGACCCGGTTCGGGACGGTGGGCGTGCCCGTGCCGGGGACGACCGTGCACATCGCGGAGGACGGGGAGATCTGGCTGCGCGGCGGGCAGGTCTTCACCGGCTACCTCGGTGACCGCAGGGCCACCGACGCCGTACTGCGCGGCGGCTGGCTCGCCACCGGCGACGTGGGCGAGCTGGACGCGGACGGCTATCTGACGATCACCGGGCGGAAGAAGGAGATCCTGGTGACGTCCAGTGGGCGCAGCGTGTCGCCGCTCCCGCTGGAGGAGCGGGTGCGATCGCATCCGCTGGTCGACCGGTGCGTGGTCGTCGGCAACGACCGGCCCTATCTGGCCGCTCTCGTCACCCTCGATCCGGACGCGGTGGCGCACTGGCTGGCCATCCGCGGGAAGCCGGTGTCGCCGCCGGGCGACCTGGTGCGCGACCCGGAACTGGAGGCCGAGGTCCGGCGGGCGGTGGTGGCCGCCAACACCCTGGTCTCGCAGTCCGAGTCGATCCGGGCGTTCCGGATACTGGGCGCCCGGTTCACCGAGGAACGCGGGCTGCTGACCCCCTCGCTGAAGCTCAAGCGGAGGGCCATCGAGAAGGCCTACGCCCGGGAGGTGGAGGCGCTGTACCGCGCCTGAGAGAGCGCCTGAGGGGATGCTCAGGGACGGGCAAATGAGATGGGTGTAATGGGAATGCGATCGGGCAGGTGCCGGTTGACCATGAGGTAAGCACCCCCGACGTAAGGATCGATTGCTCGTGAGCAAGGTCCCTTCCATCACCCTCAACAACGGCGTCGAGATGCCCCAGCTGGGCTTCGGCGTGTGGCAGGTACCGGACGACGAGGCCACGGCCGCCGTCTCCGAGGCCCTGGCCGCCGGCTACCGCAGCATCGACACCGCCGCGATCTACGAGAACGAGGTGGGTACGGGAAAGGCACTCGCCGCCTCGGGCATCGCCCGTGACGAGCTGTTCGTCACCACCAAGCTGTGGAACAGCGCGTCCGAGACGTGGACGCGCGAGAGCGTGCTGCGCGAGTTCGACGCCTCTCTGGAGAAGCTCGGACTGGACTATGTGGACCTTTACCTCATCCACTGGCCCCGGGCCGTGCGCGACGACTACCTGACCATCGTGCGCACCTTCGCGGAGATCGCCGAGAGCGGGCGCGCAAAGGCCGTCGGCGTGTCGAACTTCCAGCCCGCGCACCTGGAGCGGGTGATCGCCGAGACGTCCCTCGTCCCCGCGGTCAACCAGATCGAGCTGCACCCCAACTTCCAGCAGGCACAGCTGCGGGCCCTGCACGCGCGGCACGGCATCGCCACCGAGGCCTGGTCGCCGCTGGGCCAGGGCAAGGACCTCCTCGACGACCCGACCATCGGCCGGATCGCCGCCAAGCACGGCAAGACCGCCGCGCAGGTCGTGCTGCGCTGGCACCTCCAGCTCGGCAACGTGGTCATTCCCAAGTCGGTGACCCCGTCGCGGATCGCGGAGAACTTCGACGTCTTCGGCTTCGAGCTGGACGACGAGGACCTCACCGCGATCGCCGGGCTCGACAACGGCACGCGCCTCGGCCCGGACCCGGACGAGTTCGACTTCAGCTGAGCGAGAGTGGTGACGGCGCCGCGCGCCCTGCCGGACGGCGGGGCGCGCGGCGCCCACAATCGGGGGATGGACGCATCCATCGCCCTGTTCACCTCGGACCTGCGGCTGCGGGACAACCCCGTGCTCGCCGGCGCGCTGCGCGCGGCCCGCGAGGTGGTGCCGTTGTTCGTCGTCGACACCGGGGTGGCGGCCGCGGGTTTCGCCGTGCCCAACCGGGCCGCCTTCCTGGCGGACTGCCTCGCCGACCTCGACGGGGCACTGCGCGAGCGCGGCGGCCGGCTGGTGGTCCGCCGGGGTGACGTGGTCGAGGAGACCTGCCGGGTGGCCGCGGAGACGGGCGCCGGGGAAGTGCATCTCGCGGGTGGCGTCAGTGGCTTCGCCCTGCACCGCGAGGAGCGGCTGCGGGCCGCGCTGACGGCGGACGGGCGCCGGCTGCGGGTGCACGACGCGGTGGTCACGGCGGTGCCGCCGGGCGCGGTGCTGCCGACGGACCGGGATCACTACGCGGTCTTCACCCCCTACTTCCGGCGCTGGTCGGCCGAGGCGCTGCGGCCCGTGGTCGCCGCGCCGCGCCGGGTCCCGGTGCCCGAGGTGCGCTCGGAGCCCCTGCCGCGGGCCGCTTCCCTCGCCCCGGGCGAGCCGTCCCCGGCACTGCCGGAGGGCGGTGAGCGGGCGGGACGCCGCCGCTTCGACGCGTGGCGGCGTGCCGGTCTGGCGGCCTACGCCGACCGGCACGACGACCTGCCCGGGGACGCGACCTCCCGGCTCTCCCCCTATCTGCACTTCGGCTGTCTGTCACCGGTCGAGCTGGTCACCCGGATCCGGCAGACGGACGGCGAGGGCGCCGACGCGTTCGTGCGCCAGCTGGCGTGGCGGGACTTCCACCACCAGTTGCTCGCGGCCCGCCCGGGCGCCGCCCGGCACGACTACCGCACCCGGCACGACCACTGGCGCACGGACCCCGAGGAGCTGGCCGCGTGGCGGGAGGGCCGTACGGGGTACCCGGTGGTCGACGCGGCGATGCGGCAGCTCGCGCACGAGGGCTGGATGCACAACCGGGCCCGGATGCTGGCGGCGAGTTTCCTCACCAAGACGCTGTACCACGACTGGCGGGCGGGGGCCCGGCACTTCCTGGACCTGCTGGTGGACGGCGACATCGCGAACAACCAGCTGAACTGGCAGTGGGTGGCGGGCACCGGCAGCGACACCCGCCCCAACCGGGTCCTCAGCCCCCTGGCCCAGGCGAAACGGTTCGACCCGGCGGGTGAGTACGTACGGCGCTGGGTGCCGGAACTGGCGGAGCTGCGGGGCCCCGCCGTCCACCACCCCTGGCGCCTGCCGGCCGCGGAACGGGCCCGCTTCGCCTACCCCGACCCCATCGTCGACCTCACAGACGCCCTGACCCGCTTCCGCCGGGCCCGTGGCCTGGATTGACCCACCGCTGCGCGGCGGCCGTCCTCAATCGCCGGACGGGCTGCTGTGCTGTGTCCTCAATCGCCGGACGGGCTGGTTGTGGCTGGGCGTGGCAGCCAAGCCCAGCCACAACCAGCCCGTCCGGCGATTGAGGACGCGCCCGCAGGGCGCTCAGCCGCCGCAGGCGGCCAAGACGGCCGCAGGCAAAAGACCGCCGCCGCAGACGGCAAGACCCGCGTCAGCGGCACCCGTGTGGCCCGGCCACCGCTTCAACCCGGCGGGCCAGTTCCACGTCGAGGCCGGTGACCTTGCCTCCCGCGCTGTGCGTGTTCACCGTCAAAGAGACCGTGTTGTAACCGAGCGTCAGCTCGGAGTGGTGGCCCAGCTCCTCCTGGATCGCGGCGATGTGGACGACCATCGCCGCCGCCGCGAAGTGCCCCTCGAAGGAGTACGTACGGCTGATCCGATCGCCGTCCGTGGTCCAGCCGGGGAGTTCCTGGAGGCGGTCCTCCACGTCCTTCTGCGAGAGCGGTTCGACTGCCATGGGCGCATCCCCTTCATCGCGGGTACCGGTGGACCAAGCGTCCCACGCGACGGGGGCGCTTTCACGTCAATGTGCCGGGGGGCGCGCGACGAGTCGTATGCACCCTTCCGGGATACAGGTGGCGCTTCTATGCTCCTGCGCCGGACGAGGCATGTTACCGGCGGTAGGGGCGGATTCATGGGCGGTCAGGGCAGCACACGCAGAGGCTTCATCGGCGGGGCCGCGGCCGTCGCCGCGACGGCCGGGCCGGCCGTGCTCGGCAGCCGGGCGGCCGCCGCCACCCGGCGCGGGCCCGGGCGCGCGGCCGGTGGCCGGAGCGTCGCCGTGCTGGGCGGCGGCGTGGCCGGTCTGACGGCCGCTCACGAACTCGCCGAGCGCGGCTTCGAGGTGACGGTGTACGAGAAGAAGGCACCGGGCGGCAAGGCACGCAGCATGGACGTACCCGGCAGCGCGAAGGGCGGCCGCAAGCCGCTGCCCGGCGAGCACGGATTCCGGTTCTTCCCCGGCTTCTACCGGAACCTACCCGACACCCTGCGCCGCATTCCCTTCCCCGGCAACGCGAACGGCTGTCACGGCAACCTCGTGGCCTCCAGCGAGGTGATGCTGGCCCGCATCGGCCACGAGGACGTCCGTATCCCGTTCGGCAGCGTCGGCACCCCTCCCCCGCTGCTCACCCCGGACGCCCTGCGCCGCGCGCTGACCGGCTTCTTCGACGCCTTCGGGAACATCCCGCCGCAGGAGGTCCTGTACTTCGTCGGCCGACTGCTCGTCTGGTTCACCAGTTGCGAGCGGCGGCGGGTCGGCGCCTGGGAGAAGGTGCCGTGGTGGGAGTTCATCCGGGCCGCCCGGATGTCGCCCAACTACCAGCGGCTGCTGGCCATCGGCATCACCCGCAACATCGTGGCGACGAAGGCGGAGGTGGCCAGCACCAAGACGGTCTCGACCTGTATCGAGGCGTTCCTCTACAACGCGCTGGGCCGCGGCGCGGACGGCCAGCCGGACCGGGTCCTCGACGCGCCCACCAACGAGGCGTGGATCGACCCGTGGGTGCGGCATCTGCGGTCGCTGGGGGTGACGTTCCACGTCGGCTGGGCGGTCCGGGACCTGCGCATCGACGGCGGCCGGATCACCGAGGCCGTCGTCCAGGACCCGTCCGGCGCCCGTCGGTCGGTGACCGCCGACCACTTCGTCTCGGCGATGCCGGTCGAGCACGCCCGCACGACCTGGAACGCGGCGGTGCGGGCCGCCGACCCGCGGCTGGCACGCTGCGACGAACTCCGGACGGACTGGATGACGGGCATCCAGTTCTATCTGACCGAGCCGACACCCGTCATCCACGGTCACGTCAACCACATCGACTCTCCCTGGTCGATCACCTCGGTGGGACAGGCGCAGTACTGGTCCGGGCGCGACTTCGGGGCCGATTACGGTGACGGCGCGGCCGTGGACTGTCTGTCGGCGGACGTCTCCGAGTGGGACAAGCCCGGCATCCTCTACGGCAAGACGGCCAAGCAGTGCACCCGCGAGGAGGTCGCCCGCGAGGTGTGGGCGCAGATGAAGGCGGGGCTCAACGACACCGGGCGTACGGTCCTTCGCGACGCCACGCTCCACTCGTGGTTCCTCGATCCGGCCGTGGAGATCGGCGGAGCCCGGCCGACCAACGACGAGCAGCTCCTCATCCACCCCACCGGCACCTGGTACAACCGCCCGGATGCCCGGACGGCGATCCCCAACCTCTTCCTCTGCGGTGACTACGTGGCCACCGACATCGATCTGGCAACCATGGAGGGCGCCAACGCCGCGGCCCGTGCCGCCGTCAACGCCCTGCTGGAGGAGTCGGGTTCGCGGGCCGAGCGGTGTGTGATCACACCGCTGTACCGGGCGCCGGAGCTGGAACTTCTCAAGGCGCAGGACGACGTGCGCTACCGGCTGGGGCTGCGCAACGCCCTCGACCTGGGGTAGCCGCGGGCGGGCGGCGGCGACCGGTTACGGTCGGGCCATGACGACTGTCGCAGAGACCACGGGGGTGGGCGCGCTGCTGCGCGAGTGGCGGGACCGGCGGCGGATCAGCCAGCTGGATCTGGCCCTGCGCGCGGGCTCCTCGGCACGCCACATCAGCTTCATCGAGACGGGCCGTGCCCGGCCGAGCCAGGAGATGGTGCTGCGCCTCGCGGACCATCTGGAGGTGCCCGTCCGGGAACGGAACGCCCTGCTGGTCGCCGCCGGTTACGCCCCGCACTACCCCGAACGGTCCTTGGCCGATCCGGCGCTCGCGGACCTCCGGGAAGGCATGGAGCGGCTGTTGTGTGCGTACGAGCCGTTCCCGGCGCTGGTGGTGGACGGCACGTATCAGGTGCTGGCCGCCAACCGCGGGATCGCGATGCTGCTGGAGGGCGTCGCGGAGGCACTGCTGACACCACCGCTGAACGCCATGCGGATCACCATGCATCCGGACGGTCTGGCGTCCCGCATCCGCAACTTCCGTGAGTGGCGCGGCCATCTGCTGCACCAGATGGAACGGCAGCTGGCCCTGATGCGGTCGGCGCCGCTGCGTGCCCTCTACGACGAGGTCAGCGGGTATCCCCTGCCGGAGGGCGGCACCGAGCGGGCGGCCTGTGGTGCGGGCGGGGTGCCGTTCGCGCTGCCGATGGTGATCGAGCACGACGGCCGGGTGCTGTCGTTCGTCTCGACGATCGCGACGTTCAACACCCCCATGGACGTGACCGTCTCCGAACTGGCGATGGAGACGTTCCTGCCCGCCGACCGCCCGACGGCCGCGTACCTGCGGGAGGCGCACCGCCGCCGGCCGTAGACGCCGCCGGCCGCCCCCGTGCGGACGGGGGCGGCCGGTGGCGTCGCGCTCATGGCGGGTCAGGTGTTCAGCAGCCGCAGTCCGGCCTCGGGGTAGCGGCCACCGGACACCTCGGTGGCGGGCAGCGCCTCCTCCAAGGCAAGCAACTGGTCCTCGGTGAGGACGAGTTCGGCGGCCTTGGCGTTCTCCTCCAGGTAGGTGACGCGCCGGGTGCCGGGGATCGGGGCGATGTGCTCGCCGCGGGAGAGCAGCCAGGCCAGGGCCAGCTGGACGGGGGTGCAGCCGATCTCGGTGGCGAGGGTACGGACCCGCTCGACCAGGGCCAGGTTGCGGGTGAGGTTCTCGCCCTGGAAGCGGGGGTCGGTGGTGCGGCGGTAGTCGTCCTCGTCGAGCTGGTCGAGCGAGGTGAGCGCGCCGGTGAGGAAGCCCCGGCCGACCGGCGAGTACGGGACGAGACCGATGCCCAGCTCGGCGGCCGTGGGCGCGATGTCGTCCTCCAGGTCCCGTTCCCACAGCGAGTACTCGCTCTGGAGGGCCGTGATGGGGTGGACGGCGTGGGCGCGGCGCAGGGTGTCGGCGCTCACCTCGGAGAGTCCGAGGTGGCGCACCTTGCCCGCGGCGACGAGTTCGGCCATGGCGCCGACGGTCTCCTCGATGGGGACCTCGGGGTTGCGGCGGTGCAGGTAGTACAGGTCGATGTGGTCGACGCCGAGGCGGGCGAGCGAGGCGTCGCAGGCCTGGTGGGCGTATTCGGGGCGGGAGTCGATGGTCGCCCCGCCGGAGGTGCCCTGGGGCCCGACGCCCCGGATGCCGAACTTGGTGGCCAGGACGGCGTCGTCGCGGCGGCCCTTCAGAGCCCGGCCGACCAGCTCCTCGTTGTGGCCGTTGCCGTAGGCGTCGGCGGTGTCGAGGAAGGTCACACCGAGGTCGAGAGCGCGGTGGAGGGTGGCGAGGGAGGCCGCCTCGTCACTCGTGCCGTAGTAGGCCGACATTCCCATACAGCCGAGGCCGATCGCGGAGACCTGGAGGCCGGAGGCGCCGAGGGTGCGCTGGTACATGAATTCCCTGTCCTTGTCAGTGCTGTTGCTTGCTTGCCGGTGCTGGCCGGGAGGGGGTGCCGGGGGCGGCGGGTGTCAGGCGTTCCGCTTGTCGCGGGTGCCCCGGCCGGCGAGGACCAGGGTGAGCAGGGCGCAGGCGGTCAGGGCGGCGGCGATGGCCGTGACGGCGCGCGGGCCGGCGGAGGAGTCGACGATCAGACCGCCGGCCAGGGAGCCGATGGCGATGGCACCGTTGAAGGCGGCGACGTAGAGGGACGACGCGGCGTCGGACTCCTCCTTGGCCAGTTCCAGCACCCAGGTCTGGAGGCCGACCGGCAGGGCGGCGAAGGCGAGGCCCCACACGATGAGCAGGGTGACGGCGGCGGCCTTGCTGTCACCGAAGGCCCACAGCAGGAGGAGGGAGGCGGTCATGACGCCGAGCGCGCCGAGCAGGGTGGCCCGCACCGAGCGGCCGACGACGGCACCGGCGACGAAGTTGCCGGCGAATCCGGCGACGCCGAAGACGAGCAGCAGGACACCGACCATGCCCTCGCTGATGCCGGTGATGTCCTCCAGGTAGGGGGCGATGTAGGTGAAGGCGAGGAAGTGGCCGATCATGACGAGCGCGGTGACGGCGACGGCGGTGCGCAGCCGGCCGTTGCGGAGCACGCGGGGCAGTGCGGCGAGGCTTCCGCTGCCCTGGGCGGGCAGGCCCGGCAGCAGGAACAGCACGGCGACCAGGACGACGAAGCCGATGGCGGCGACGGCGGCGAACGCGGTGTGCCAGCCGGAGTGCTGGCCGATCATCGTGCCCAGCGGGACGCCGAGCACCGAGGCGAGGGAGATGCCGCCGAGGACGATGGCGGTGGCCCGGACGGCGTGCCGCTCGGGGACGAGCCGGACGGCGATGGCGGCGGCGATGGACCAGAAGACACCGTGGGCGAGGGCCACCACGATGCGGGCGGCGAGCAGCATGGCGTAGCTGGAGGCGACAGTGGCCAGCAGGTTGCCGATGACGTAGGCGACGAGCAGCGCGGCCAGCAGCCACTTGCGGTCGATGCGTCCGCACAGGGTGGTCAGCGGTGCCGCGGTGATGGCGGCGACGGCGGCGAAGCCGGTGACGAGGAAGCCCGCGGTGCCGACGGAGACGTCGACGCCGGCGCCGATGGAGGGCAGCAGACCGATGGGCAGGGTCTCGGTGGTGACGAAGGAGAAGGTGCCCAGCGCCAGGGCGATGACCGCCAGCCAGGCGCGCAGCGGCGAGTAGCCGGCGGGGTCGGTGGCGCCGGTGGCGCTCGCCCCGCGCTTGCTGCCCGGGTCGGTTCCCGGAACGGTTTCCGGGGCGTAGGAGGTGGTGGTCGCAGTCATGACTGGTGGTCTCCCAGGGACGGGACGGGGGTGGCGGGGCCTGCTGCGGGGCGCGTGGCCCAGCCGTGCGGGCAGGGGGCGGTGTCGGGGGTGTCGAGCCCCATCGACCAGCAGGCGACGGCACAGCCGGGGATCGCGCAGAGGTCGGCGGTCGCGGGGGCGGGCCGGCGGCGGGCGTACACCGGGTATCCGGGGTAGCCGTGGTCGGGGAAGTGCTCGGGAGTCAGGGGATCCGACAGGAGCGGGCTCGGGGCGAGGAGGGCGGGGGCGGTCGCGAGGAGGGTCATCAGGCGGCGCTCCCGGCGAGTTCCCGCACCGGCTGCCGCGTGTGGCGGCAGGGCGGTTCGGTGTCCCAGCGGAGCAGGGCCGTGCCGACGCCCATGCCGCCGCCGAAGCCGGCGAGGAGCATCAGGTCGCCGTCCGCGAGGGCACCGGCGCGGCGGGCGTGGTCGAGGGCGAGCGGTATGGAGGCGGCGCCGGTGTTGGCGTGCAGGTCGACGGGCAGGTGGGCCTGGGCGTTGGGCAGTCCGAGCCGGGGAATGACCTCGCCGACCATGACGCCGTTGGCCTGGTGCGGGATGAAGTGCTTGACGTGGGCGGGGTCGATGCCGTGGGCGTCCAGTACGCCCTGGACGGCGAGCGGCAGCCGCTGGTTGACGAAGTCGCGGACCTCCCGGCCCCGCATCTTGAAGAAGTGCTGCCCGTCGGCGAGGGTCCCGGCCGAGGCGGGGTGGCGGCTGCCGCCCGCCTGCACCCCGATCAGGCCGTGCAGGCTGCCGTCGGTGCTGGTGCCGGTGCCGAGGATGCCGTGGCCGGGGCGGGCCGGGCCGAGGACGACGGCTCCGGCGCCGTCACCGAACAGCACCGCGGTGCGGCGGTCGGTGTGGTCGAGGATGCGGGAGTAGACGTCCGCCCCGATGACCAGCGCGTATTTGGCGGTGGTCCGCTCGCCGACGCCGGCCAGCAGTTGGGCACCGGTCTGGAGGGCGAAGACGAAGCCCGCGCAGACGGCGTTGATGTCGAAGGCCGCGGCCTGGGTGGCGCCGAGCCGGTCCTGCACCAGGCAGGCGGTGGCGGGCTGGGGGTGGTCGGGGGTGGAGGTCGCCACGATCACCCAGGCGATGTCCCGCTCGGTGATGCCGGCGTCGTCCATCGCGGCCCGGGCCGCGGCGTAGGCCAGATCGGAGGTGGCCTCGTGGGGCGCGGCGTGGCGCCGTTCGAGGATGCCGGTCTTCTGGACGATCCAGTCCGCGGTGACCCCGGCCCGGTCGGCCACCACGGAGTTCGGCACGATCTCGGCGGGGAGGTACGAGCCAGTGCCGATGATCCCGGTGGCGGCGGTGGCGGGTGAGTAGACGGTCATCGCTGTGGCTCCAGGGGGGTGAAGAAGTTCTGGTGGCTCATGCGGGCCCGGTCGTCGAGGTGGTTCAGGACGACGGGGTCGTCGCCGACCGCGACGGGGTGGCCGACCAGGTCGAGCATCGGCAGGTCGGACGGATGGTCGCCGTACGCGTAGCAGTCGTCCGGGTCGATGTCGGGCCGGGTGGCGAGCAGGGCCCGTACGGCGTCCGCCTTGTGCGCACCGATCATCGGCGTCCGGATCCGGCCCGTGTAGCGGCCCTGTTCGACCAGGGGGCGGGTGCACAGCACGTGGTCGGCGCCGACCGCCCGGGCGACGGGGTCGAGGCAGGCGGGGAACGATCCGGAGACCAGGACGATCTCGGCGCCCGCCGCGCGGTGGCCGGCCAGTGCCCGGCGGGTCTCCTCGATGAAGAGACCGGCGGCGGCGCGGTCGGTGAACCAGTGCTCGCCCAGGGCGGTGATGGTGGCCTCCGCGTCGCCCTCGTAGGCGGCGTAGTAGGCGCGGTTGATGTCCTCCCGGGCGACGCCCTCGCGGGCCGCCTGCCGGAAGCCCTCGTGGAGCCGTTCGTAGTCGGCGACACCGTCGGCGCCGTACCGGATGGTCAGTTGGTACCGCAAGAAGTCGAACATGCTCTTGCAGTTGATGAGGGTCTCGTCCACGTCGGCGAAGACGAGGTAGGGACGAGAGGCCATGGGGCTCTCCTTCCGGGTGGGGGTGACGGTGTGGCGAGTACGGGTTCAGGCGTGGGGGCGGGGGTTCAGGCGGGCTGCGGGGCGGTGGTCCGGTAGACGTGGCGGACGGCGTTGAGGCCGTTGACCGCGGTCGGGATGCCGGCGTACACGGCCATCTGGAGGACCGTCTCGATGGCTTCCTCCTGGGTGCCGCCGGCTTCGGCCAGGGCGCGCAGGTGTGTTTCCAGCCGCGGTCGCAGGGGGGTGCCCAGGGCGGTGCAGGCGGCGATGGAGACGATTTCCCGGGTGCGGGCGTCGAGGCCGCCGCGGTCGGAGATGTCGCCGAGGGCGAACTCGATGAGGCAGCGGGCGAGGTCGGTGACCTGGCCCCGGGGGTCGGCGGACGGTCCGGCGAGGCCGTCGACGGCCTTCAGCATCCGCAGGCCCCGCTCGTAGCGGTCGTCTTCGGCGAGGGAGCCGGCGGGCTCGTCCCCGGCCGGTGCGGGTTCGGCTTCGAACACGGCGGCGACGACCTTCAGGGCCTCGACGGTCGCGGGGAGCCCGGCGTACGGGCAGAGGTGCATGACCGTCTCGACGATGTCCTGCCGGGTGCAGCCGACGTTGCGCGCTCCCCGGACGTGGAAGGAGAGCTGCGGGGCGGCGTTGCCCAGGGTGGTCAGCGCGGCGACGGTGACGAGCTGACGGGTGGGCGTCTGAAGACCGGGGCGGGAGCAGATGTCACCGAAGGCGAAGCCGACGACGATCTCGCCGAATCCGGGGGCTATGTCGCTGAATCCATCGAGGACTCCGGGCCGTTCGGCGCGCTCGATGCGGCGGATCGTCTCCAGGCCGCGTTCCATGCGGTCGTCTGCGGCGGTGCCGGTGGAGTTCGTGGACATGACCATCAACCTTCGGTGTGGGGATGCGGGTGCCGGGGGGCCGCGGGTGGGGGCTGGGGGGCGGGGGCCGGGCGTCGCGCCCGGCCCCGTGGGCCCGTTTCCGTCAGGGTCAGCCGGTGCGGCGGCTGAGCTTGGCGAATTCCGGGTGCGAACCGAGCACGCCGCCTTCGGACCAGCGCTCGCGCGGGACTTCCCGGACATAGACCGTGATCTTGTCGAGGGGGGCGCCGGTGATCCGGTGCACGGTCGCGGTCAGCTCCTCCATCAGCTCGCGGCACTGCTCGTCGTTGTCGGTCGGCCAGGTCGTCACGGAGACGATGGGCATGGTGGTTCCTCTTTCGGTGTATCGGCGCCGGTCACGGGGCCAAGGCGGGTGGGGCGGTGGTGAGGAATTCCATGAAGCTCGGCCCCTGGAGCTTCAGTTGGGCGTGGATGTCGCCGCCGAGGCCGAACCAGCCGATCGCGCCGCCGTAGTTCTGCTGGTAGCTCATCCAGAGCACGATGACGTTCACGATGCGGTTGCCGGTGCCGGGCGCCGGGAAGGGGTTCGGCAGTACGGCCCGGTAGCGGCCCTTGCCGTCCTGGTCGGTGACGAAGGCGTTGGGCACGCCCAGCGGGCCGGGCCGGGTGGGCCCGTCGGGGTCGAGGTCGTGCTCCCGCAGGGACATCACCGTGTAGAGGCTGTTGGGCAGCATGCCGGAGAAGTCACAGCTGAACTCCGCGGCGGTGCCGCCGTCCACCAGCCGCACCTCCAGCTCCCCGCGGGCCTCCGCCCACTTGCCGAGGGTGACCGGCTCGGTGACCTTGGGGCCGTCCTGGGCCCGCAGGTCCGGCACGGCGACCTCGTGGAAGGGGTAGCTGGGGCGGTTGACCAGGTGCGCGTCCGGGCACTGCTCGGGGGCGAACACCATGGGGTAGTTGTTGCAGGGCAGCGGGAGCGGCAGCGTGTGCAGCACGATCTCGTTGTCCGCCGGGCTGAACTGCGCCGGGTGGTCGGGGAGTTCCCGCACGATGTCGTACGGTTCGTGCTCGCCGAACTTCGGCAGCGGGCTGTCGGCGGAGACGATCGCCGATCCCCAGACCTGGGAGACCCCGCCCGCGCCGTTGTCGCGATTGATACGGCCGATGACGACGAAGTCACCGTTTCCGTCCATCACTTCGCTGGGCGGGTAGGCCGGTCCCTGGGTGGTGAGACTCAGCTGGAAGGTACGTGACTGGGTCATCGTCTTCTCCTTCTCGGGTTCCAGGAGTCAGGAGACGCGGGCGTAGATCTCGGTGTAGAGACCGCGCTCGCCGCCCGCGATGTAGCGGTCGCCGGCCTGCCGGACGATCTCCTGGTAGCGGGGGGAGGTGAAGACCGCGTTGTACTCGGCGGGGTCGCAGCTGAATCCGGAGACGAACATGACGCCGGGCTCGGTGCTCACGACGGAGTGGTAGGCGACGAACGCCTCGACCTCGTCGGAGGTGCGGACCACGTCGTAGATGGTCTCCTCGCGCCAGGCGCGGTACGCGGTGTGGACGCGGGGCGGCACCTCGATGTGGCGCATCTGCACGTAGGGCGTCATCGGCAGCGGGGTGTCGACGGGCTTGGGCGCGTCGACGAAGCCGAGCACCTGGCGGCGGAAGTCGCCCTCGGCCAGCGGGCCGACGGTGTCCCAGAGCTTCGCCCAGTCCTCGCGCAGGGCCGGGAACTCGTCCCAGCCGTCGACCGGGGCGAGTTCGAGCAGGGTCGAGCCCTCCAGGCTGCGGAAGAGGGCGCGGCCGGTGATGGCCGAGGCGGCGTGGTGGGCCTTCCAGGCCTCGGCGGCGGCGTCGAGCTGGTCGGGCTTGACGGACAGCTCGACGGCGGTGATCAGGGCTGCGGACATGATGGTGCTCCTCATGGTGAAAAAGAAAGTAAATTAACGGGAAAACAAAGGGGGTTGGGGTGAAGCGCGGCGGCCGGGCGAGCGGCGGCCCGGGGCGGTCAGACGCCGCTGAGGGCCGGCATCGGGGACCGGAGCATGTGCTCGACGGCCTGACGTGCCCGGCGGTCTTCCTTGGCCTCGATGAGTTCGGCGTCGAAGGCGGTGAACGCCACCTGGGTGAGGGAGGCGCGGCGGCCGGCCTGGTGGATGGCGATGTCGGCGGAGAAGGACAGCCGTGCGGGGTCCTGGGTCTGCGCCTTGGTGACGCGGTATTCGATGGTGGAGCAGAGCGGGAAGAGGAAGTTCTCGAAGTCCGTGTTCATGGATTCGATGACGTAGTAGTAGCGGCGCTGCGACCACTGGGCCGCGTAATAGCGCTCGGTGACGGCCAGGAACATCTGCCGGGACGCCTCGACGGCCACCATGCCCTGCACGTGCTGCCCGGTCTGGTGGTCGAGCAGCAGCTCGTTGTCGTTGTGCAGTCGCAGCCCGGCGCCGTAGTGCACGTCGCTGACCTGGTAGAGGTCGGCGATCAGCGCGTTGGCCACCACTCGTTTGTGCACCTCGCCCGCCCCGCTGAGGGTGGATGGCTGCAATCTGATCTGCACCCGCTCCTGCAGGCCCTGGTGCCGCAGCTCGTCGACGATCATGACGACGTCCGACTCGGCCACGCCCTGGGCGCTCTCGATCAGGACCGGCACGCCCTGGGGGGCGTAGAAGCCGCCACGGATGCGGTCGAGTAACTGGGAGACGGTGAACACGTTCTCCTGCACGGCGAAACCGATGAAACGGTCCCCGACCAGGACGACGCTGTGAAGGGTCTGGCTCATGACGGACTCCTCGGTGAGAACCGCCCCGAGACATGACTGCGTCAAGGCGGTGGACATGGAAGGTGAGAGCTGCGCTGAGAGGTGGAAAAAGCGCGAAGAACGGCTACAGCGGCATGGGGCCGCGAAGAAGGTCGCGGCACGCCCCCCGTGCTGCGTCGTGCTGTGTTTCACCAGTGCTTCCGGTGAGTCGGCCGGGCCGATGTCGAAGACACTAGGTCATGCTCGGGAGGTGCGCAACCATCCAGTTGGTTTTCCTAACCATCCAGTTGGTTGCCGACAACTATACGGTTGGTTGGAGTTCCTCTAGAGTGGCTTCATGAGCAAGGAAACGACCCCCGACACACCCACTCGCCTACTGGAAGCCGCCCGGGCCGAGTTCGCCCAGTACGGCATCTCCGGAGCCCGGGTGGACCGCATCGCCGAACAGGCGACGGCCAACAAGCAGCGTATCTACGCCTACTTCGGCAACAAGGACCAGCTCTTCGCCGCCGTGCTCGCCCAGGCCTACCGGGATCTGAGCGAGCAGGTGCCGGTGCCGACCACGAGGGAGGGGATCGAGGAGTACGTAGGGCACGTCTTCGACTACCACCGCCGCGACAACAGCCTCATCCGCCTGCTGGCCTGGGAAGGCCTGCACTACGGCAACAAGGAGATCCCCGGCGAGGCCGAGCGGGAGGCGTACTACACGCTCAAGAGCGAGATCCTGAGCGAGGCGCTCCGGATCGGCTCCCCGAAGGAGGCCGGGACGCTGCTGATGACCCTCATCGGCATCGCGTCCTGGCCCTTCGTCGTGGAGCAGCAGCGCCGACTGATGAGCGGACTGGCCCCGGACGACGCGGAGGGCTGGGACCGGCTGCGCACCGTGCTGGTGGCCCACGGCCGTGCCGTGATCCAAGCCGCCGCCCCCGCGATCAGCCTGGACGCCCACTGAGACCCTGGCGATCCACCGCGCGCACCAGACGGCGGCCCGTCGAGTACGAGACCCGTACTCGACGGGCCGCCCCACATTTTCTCTACTGTTCTTTTCTTGACTGATCGTTCTCGATTCTCCTAGAGTCACTCCTGTGGCCAGGACCAAGGAATTCGATCCGGACGCCGCCCTGCAGTCAGCTCTGGAGCTGTTCTGGCGGCGCGGTTACGAGGCGACGTCGATGGCGGACCTCGTGGCACATCTCGGCATCGCCCGGGCGAGCCTGTACGCCACGTTCGGCAGCAAGCACGAGCTGTACACCAAGGCCCTCGACCGGTACGCGGAGCAGCACAGCCCGCGCGTCCTGGAGGAGCTGTCCCAGCCGGGCCCGGCCCTGCCCGCCGTGCGGGGGCTGATCGACCGGTTCGCGGAGGAAGCCGCCCACGATGTGGGGCGGCGGGGCTGTTTCGTCACCAATACGGCCGTGGAGCTGGGATCGCACGATCCCGACGCGGCCCGGCGGGTCGAGCAGAGCTGGCACAGCGTGGAGGCGGCACTGACGTCGGCGCTGATGCGGGCCAGGGCCCAGGGGGAACTGGCCGCCGACCGGGATCCGGTCGCGCTCGCGCGGATGCTGCTGGTTCTCATGCAGGGCATGCGGGTGGTCGGCAAGGTCGACGCCGGGGCCGGCCTGCTGCGGGACGCCGCCGCGCAGGCGCTGTCGCTGCTGGACTGAGCGGCGGAGGGCGCCGCCGGGGGTCTCGCCATGCCTCGATTCAAGACCGATCGTTCTCTATTCAGTGCTTTATTCGCGTTCCTCACGCAAGGAGTCGTCGTCATGACCGCACGCTTCACCGGCAAGACCGTTCTCGTCACCGGCGGTGGTACGGGGATCGGCCGGGCCGTCGCGCTCGCGTTCGCGCGGGAGGGGGCCCGGGTCGTCGTCGCGGGCCGTCGGGCGGAGCCCTTGAAGGAGACCGTCTCGCTCATCGAGGGAGCCGGCGGCGAGGCCGCGGCGGTCACCGCCGACGTCACCCGCTCCGCGGACGTCCAGGACCTGGTCCGGCAGACCGTGGAGCGCTTCGGCGGCCTCGACGTGGCCGTCAACAACGTCGGGCTGTTCGTCCCGCCCGCCAAGCTCGCCGACATTCCCGAGGAGGACTGGCAGAGCATCATCGCCACCAACCTCACCGGTGTCTATCTGTCGATGAAGTACGAGATCGGCCACATGCGCGCCCACGGCGGCGGCGCCGTCGTGAACGTCTCGTCCAACCTCGGCGCCCATCTGCGCAAGGCGAGCCTGGCCGCGTACGCCACGAGCAAGGCGGCGGTCTCGGCGCTGACTCGTAACGCGGCCCTGGACCACATCGGCGACGGAGTCCGGATCAACGCCGTCAGCCCCGGCCCCATCGAGACGTCGATGTCCTCCCTGCCGGGCGAGTCGGCACCGGCCAAGGCCGAACGCATGTCCCGCGAAGTCCCCGCGGGCCGGGCGGGCACGCCCGAGGAGGTCGCCGCGGCGGTGCTGTACCTGGCGGGGGCGGAGGCGGGATACACGGTGGGGACGGAGCTGGTGCTTGACGGGGGCGTCACGGCGTAGCCGTGTCCGGCGGCCGTCTTGCCGCCTCTCGCCTGGCGGCGGATCTTCGGCTACCGGCCCGTCTTGCCGCCTGCGGCGGCGAGCGCCCTGCGGGCGCGTCCTCAAACGCCGGACGGGCTGGTTTTGGCTGCCTCAGCCGAAACCAGCCCGGACGGGCTGATGGGGATGGCCCGGCAAAACAAGCCCATCCGGGCGGACTCGAAGTGGCTGGGCCCAGCAAAACGAGCCCGTCCGGCGATTGAGGACAACCGCCGCGCAGCGGTGGTGCGCCCGGCACCGGCCCGCAGCGGACCGCCCCCTACCGCCCAGCGGCAGCGGCCGGCACCTCAGGCGCGTCACCCGCAGCGCGGCGGCCCACCATCCACACGTAGACGAGGATCCCCGCGAAGAGGAAGAGCACGCCCTGGTACACCGCCGCGTACCCCGCACCCGCGACCAGCCAGAAGGAGAAGGCGAAGGCGCCGAGCGCGAGCGTCATGTCACGGGTGAAGCGGGCCGGGTGGATCTTCTCGCGTCGTCCGGTCAGCAGGAAGTACACCTGCGCCGCGGCGGACAGCAGGTACGGGACCGTCGCCGAGAACGTCGTGATCAGCACGAGGATCTCGAAGACCCCGGCCACCCC
Source organism: Streptomyces sp. NPDC042259 (assembly GCF_055582085.1). Classification (NCBI taxonomy): domain Bacteria; kingdom Bacillati; phylum Actinomycetota; class Actinomycetes; order Kitasatosporales; family Streptomycetaceae; genus Streptomyces; species Streptomyces sp. NPDC042259. The sequence continues at coordinate 140,125 of NZ_JBVJDW010000003.1, forward strand.
CGACGTGTAGTTGATGACGGTCAGCAGCGAGGCGAGGATCGCGGCGGCCAGGACGCCCGCCGTGGGCACCCCGCGCCGCTTCTTGGCGAAGACGGCGGGGAAGAGGCCGTCCTCGGCCGCCGCGTACGGCGCCTGGGCGCTCATCAGCGTCCAGCCGTTGAGCGCGCCGACGATGGAGATCACGGCACAGGCCGCGATCACCGTGCCGCCCCACTCGCCGCCGAACATCGCGTTGACCGCGTCGGAGAACGGGGCGGTGGAGCCGACCAGCTTGTCGTGCGGGACGCTGCCGAAGACGGCGAGCGTGCCCAGGAGGTACACCACGGCGGCACCGATGGTGCCGAAGACGCTGGCGCGTCCCACGTTGCGCTCCGGGTCGCGGACCTCGCCCGCGCTCATCGCGGCCGACTCGACGCCGACGTAGCTGTAGAGCAGGATCGCGGCCGAGGCGGTGAGCCCGCCGGTCCAGTTGCCGTCGCCGGCGGTGAAGGAGCCGAGGTTGTCGGGGTCGAAGAAGAACAGCCCGATGACGGCGACGAACAGCAGCGGCACGAACTTCAGCACCGTGGAGATCATTTGGACCGCGCCCACCCAGCGGGTACCGGCGAGGTTCGCCAGGGCGGGCAGCCAGATCATGGCCAGGGCCAGTGCCAGGTCCCCGGCCTTGGAGCCGTCGTCGCCGGTCAGCACGTGGACGTAGCCGACGCCGGCGACCGCCAGCGCGGCGTTGCTGACCCAGGTCATCGTCCAGTACGACCAGGCGGAGAGGAACCCGGCGAAGTCACCGAACGCCTCGCGGGCGTAGACGTACGGGCCGCCGGTGCGCGGGAAGCGTTCGGTGAGCCGTCCGAAGACGAGGGCCAGCGCGATCGCGCCGATCGTCAGGACGCCGAAGGCGAGCAGGCTGACCGTCCCGAAGGGGGCGACCGAGGCGGGGAGCAGGAAGATGCCGCCGCCGATGATGTTCCCCATGACCAGGGCTATGGCGGTGGGAAGGCCGAAACGGCGTGTCTTGCCGTCGGTTTCGTGCATGGGGTGGTGCGCCTCTCGTCCTGCTGGCGAAATCGCCGGTCGTGCGACAACACATGGTTCAACGAGGCGCGACACTCCGCCAAATCACTGAGTTTTGTCAAGCATTCCCGGGTTGCCGACCGCAAAAGGTGCAGGCAAATCGCCCATCGGCAGCGATTCGTCCAGCACCTCTCGGTGGACCGGAATCCGACCCACCGGTATCTGCGGTCCGTCCGCCTCGCGCAGCCAGCGGCGCAGCACCCGGTGCACCCGTTCCGCTCCGACCAGCTCCTCGCCCTCCGCCACGGGCGGGCTCAGCTCCTTCGGCCACAGCAGGAACGGCCGGCTCTGCTCGCCGCCCAGACCGCCGTGCGAGCCGATCTGCTCCTCGAAGGCGTGCACCGCGCCGGTCGCCGGGTCACAGGCGGAATTGATCATGATGTCCGCCGTGTGCGGGAAACCCGCCGTGCGCCGTACGGCCTCCTCCGCGCCGGGACCGAGCGCCCGCAGCGGGCTGTCCCCGGCGCCCTCGCCGGTGTCCAGCCGGTGCTCGGTCCCGCCGGGGCCGAGGACGACGGGCCCGTACTCCTCGGAGCGTACGAGCAGGAAGCCGATCCCCGGGTGATCGGCGAGCGTGCGCAGCAGCCCGGGGTGGCGCTCCTCGATCCGCTCCCGGCTCGCCCGGCCGGGCAGGTCGGGGAAGGAGACCAGGCCGAGATTGCCCGACGCCAGCACGACCGGCTCCCGCCCGGCACGGGGGGCGCGGGCGGTGCGCACCAGCTCCTCCAGGGTCAGGCCGTAGCGGGCGGCGAAGGTCTCGCCGGGGCTCTGGCCGTGGTCGGAGAGCAGCACCAGGCGGTACGGGCGCGGTGCGTGCTCGGTGACCTTGGCGATCAGCGCGAGGGCGCGGTCGAGGCGGCGCAGTACCTGGTGGGTGTCCCGGCCGCGTGGCCCGGAGTGGTGGGCGACCTCGTCGTAGCCGACGAGGTCGGCGTAGACGGCGGTGCGCCCGGAGAGGATGTCGCCGATGACGGCCGCGACGACCACGTCCCGCTCCACGACGGTCGCGAAGGCGCGGACGAAGGGATAGAGGCCGCCGCGGCCGAGCCGGGGGTGCTCGCGGCGGAGTTTGGCGCGGGTGGACTGACCGATCTCCCGGAGGACTTCGGCGACGTAGGAGACGGCGGTGCGGGTGGCGTTGGCGGGGTCGGAGAAGTAGGCGAAGTAGCCGGAGCGGGAGCGGTTGTGTCTGCCGCGGCGGGCGGCGACGGACAGCACGAGGGCGACTTGCTCGGCGCCGCCGCTGAAGAGGTTGCCGCGGCTGGCGCCGTCGGCGCTCAGCAGCCCGGCGTCCCCGGTGCGGGCCACCGCCCGGCGCTGGAGTTCGGCCGCGCCCGCGGGCCGCCCGCTGACCAGCACCTCGCCGGTCTCCTTCTCGTACCAGCGGAAGGCGGGCACGTCCTCGTTGGTGCCGTGCAGGATGCCGAGCTGGCTGGCACCGGTCTGGCTGGACCAGTCGGTGCGCCACGGGGTGAGCCGGTGGCTGTCGGCGGCCCACCCGGCGACGGTCTCCATCAGCGGCGGCCCGCTCCGGCCGCCCCTGCCGGTGCGCGGGCGCAAGGCCTCGCGCAGCACGTCGTGGCCGACGCCGTCGAGCTGGAGGAACACCGTGCCGGGAGTGGTCGGGCCGTCCGCCGCGCCCCGGCGGCGTCTTTTGCGGTCGGCGAGGCGGGTGAGCCGCCGCCGGTAGGCGCCGTCGTCGCGGACGGCGAGAAAGGTGCTGGTCGCGGAGGAGGCCGCGGACATCGCGGCGGCGACCACGACGGCGGTCTCCGGCTCGGCCGCGCCGTTGCCGACGGGCACCAGGCGCAGGGCTATCAGCAGCAGGGAGCCGTTGAGGAAGAACACCAGCAGCCCGAGCACGAAGGCGGGGACGAGCAGCAGGGCCCGCACGAGCACGGGCCACACCAGGGCGCTGAGCAGGCCGAACGCCCCGGCCCCGAGGGCGGCGGCGAGCGCGACGCGGGTGGTGCTCTCACCGTCGGCGGACTGCAGTCGGACGTCGGGCAGGATCAGGGCGAGGAGCAGCAGGGTGAGGGTGCTGACCGCCCATACGGCAACGACCCTGATCAGGGCTCCGCCCACGGTCCGCCATCGGGGCCTGCGCAACGCGTTTCACCTCACGATCACCGCCCGCGCCGCGGGAGGGGGCTCCGACGGGCTCTCCTCCAGCGTGGCACAGCGGTGCTACGGACGGCCGGGCCCCCGGGGCGACCCGATGTGACCCGGGGCGACTGTGTCACCTCTGTCCCTCTCAATCCCCGTACTTCACAGATCATTCCCTTCGCACGTGGCTTCGGAGCCGTCCCTGGGCAGGATGGCGGCATGACCACCCTTCGCACTCCCCGACTGACGCTGCGCCGCTGGCGCGCGGACGACCTGGACCCGATGGCCGCCATCAACGCCGACCCGGAGGTGATGCGCTGGATCGGGAACGGTTCGGTGCGGGACCGGGCCGAGACGGCCGACGCGATCGCCGCGTGGGAGCGGGAGTGGGAGGAGCTGGGTGTCGGGCTCTTCGCGGTCGAGGTGCGCCAGAGTCGTCAACTGGCCGGTTTCGTGGGGCTGTCGGTGCCGCGCTTCCTGCCGGAGATCCTGCCGGCGGTGGAGTTGGGCTGGCGCCTCGGCCGTGCGTTCTGGGGCAGTGGCCTGGCCACCGAAGCGGCGCGCGCGGCCTTGCACTTCGCGTTGCGCGAACGTGGTCTGGCCCGGGTCGTCAGCGTCCACACCGTCGGCAACGACGCGTCGGAGGGGGTCATGCGCAAGCTCGGCATGCGCCGCGAGCGGAAGACGACGCACCCGGTGTACGGGCGGCCGCTGTGCGTCCACGTCGTCGAGGCACGTTCCTGAGGGCACGAGGTGCGGCAGGCGCGGGATGTGCGGGAGGCGGGCAGGGGGTGGCGGGCGCGGCTGAACTACGCTCGGGACGCATACGCGCGTGGCGCAAGTGACGCGGGAAGCGATACGGGGAGGTGCCCGGATGCCGGTGGAGATCACCTGGTGGGGGCATGCCAGCACAACGGTGGAGGACTCCGGGGTGCGGGTGCTGACCGACCCGCTCTTCGCGCGGCGGCTGGGGCATCTGCGGCGCCGCCGGGGCGCGCCGCCGCCCCCGGCGGCAGCCGTCGCGGACGTCGTGCTCGTCTCGCATCTGCACGCCGACCATCTGCACCTGGGCTCCCTGGCCCGGCTCGCCCCCGGCACTCGCCTGGTGGTGCCCCGGGGCGCACCCATGGCGGTGCCCGGACTGCGGAAGGTGGCCACCGCCCGTGGCCTGCTGCTGAGTGAGGCCGCGCCCGGGGACGAGCTGACCGTGGGGGCACTGCGGGTGCGGGCGGTGCACGCCGAGCACGACGGGCGGCGGCGGCCGTACGGGCCGCGCCGGGTGCCCGCGCTGGGTTATGTGGTGCGCGGTGAGGCCACGACGTACTTCGCCGGTGACACGGGGCTGTTCGCGGCCATGGCCGACGAGGTGGGGCCCGTGGACGTGGCACTGCTGCCGGTCGGTGGCTGGGGGCCGTTCCTCGGCCACGGGCATCTCGACGCCCACCGCGCGGCGCGGGCCCTGGCCCTGCTCGACGCCGCGCACGCGGTGCCGGTGCACTACGGCACGTACTGGCCGATCGGCATGGACGCGGTCCGGCCGCACGAATTCCACGCGCCGGGCGAGGAGTTCGCGCGGTTCGCCGCCCGGCTCGCGCCGAAGGCGGTGGTACACCGGCCGGCCCACGGCGAGTCGGTGCGGCCGACGGAGACGGTGTGATCGGGTCGCTGGCCGAGACGGTGACGCGGGTCGTGCCGCCGGAGTCCACCCAGCAGGCGGTCGGCTATCCCTCGCTGTTTCTGCTGGTGGTGCTGGGTTCGCTGGTTCCGGTGGTACCGACGGGTGCGGTGGTGAGTTCGGCGGCGGTGGTGGCGTTCCACCAGAGTTCGCCGTTCTCCCTGCTGTGGGTCTTTTTGGTCGCCGCCGGGGCGGCGTTCCTCGGCGACCTGGCGCTGTACGGGCTCGGTCTGCGCGGGGTCGCCTCACGGAGTGGCTCGCGCTGGCTGGCCCGGCTGCGGGAGCGGGCCGCGCCGGAGCGGCTGGCGCGGGCGCGGGCGGGGCTGGACGAGCACGGGGTGACCGTACTCGTCCTGTCCCGGCTGATGCCGGCCGGGCGGATCCCGGTGATGCTGGCCTGTCTGCTCGCCCGCCTGCCCGCCCGCCGCTTCGCCCGGGGCGCGCTCCCGGCCGCGCTGGCGTGGGCGGCGACGTACCAGGTCATCGGCGTCCTGGGCGGCTCGCTCTTCGCCCGCCCCTGGCAGGGCGTGGTCGCCGCCGTCGCCCTGACGGTGGCCGTCGGAGCGGTTCCTGCGGTGTGGCGGCGGGTGCGTGGCGGCTGACCGCCCCTGCGGTTCCCCGACTGCGGGCCGGTTTTGCCGCCGCTCGCCTGGCCGGCGGTTCTTCGGCTGCGGGCCGGCTTTGCCGCCTGCGGCGGCGAGCGCCCTGCGGGCGCGTCCTCAATCGCCGGACGGGCTTGATTCAAGCCCGCTGGGGGCACCTCCCAGCGGTAGCTGGGGGAGATTGAGGACACCGCCGCGCAGCAGTGGTGCACCCGCCACGGCCCGCGGTGGGTCACGGTCAGCACCCGGCGATTCCGCGGAAGACCGAGCCCAGTTCGCTCAACGCCGCCCGTACATCGGGGACTTCCAGCGGATCATGGGCGTCGAGGGCGCGCTGGCGCTGTTCGTCGGCGTGGCCCAGCAGTGTGGGGGTGGACAGCCGGACCCGGAGCGTGTCGGGGCTGTCGCCGAAGCGGTGGCCGCCGGGGACGGGGCGGCCGAGCCGCGCGCTGAGGTGGGCTTCCAAGTCGACGGAGTCGGTGATGCCACGGGCGGCGAGGGGCGCGCGCAGCTCGCCCAGGTCGGCGTAGAGGTAGGGGCCGGTCTGCGGGGGCCGGCAGAGCACCCCGGCGGCGGTCAGCCGCTCCCGGGCGGCGGCGGCGAGCGAGCCGTAGAGGTGGCACAGGGCGGCGGACCGGGAGCGCACGGGCTGGGGCTCCCCCAGCGCGTAGGCCGCGGCGGCGGCGATGGGGGGCGGCAGTTCGGCCCGTACGGCGGTGAGGGCGGAGACGACCCTGCCCCGCAGGACGGGCCCGCGCCCCGCCGGGGGGAAGCGGGCCACTGCGGCGGGCCAGGCGGTGGGGGTGAGGGAGCCCGCGAGGTCGGTGAGGACGACGACGTGTCCGGGGATCATCTCGGCCGGCCCGACGAAGACGGTGCCGTGCGGGTCGTGCCGGGTGTCGCGCCACGTCTCGTCGCTGATGACGGTCAGCTCCTCGGCGACGGCGGCCTCGCACACCTCGTGCAGGATCTCGGGCGGGGCGACGGTGCCGGTGGGGTCGTCGGCGACGGACAGCAGCAGCACCCGGGGCCGGCCGCCCTCGGCGCGGATCCGCCGCACGGTCTCCAGCAGTGCGAACGGATCGGGGACACCGCCGCTCTCGGCCGTGACGGGCACGTGGTAGGCGGACCGCCCGGCGAGCCGGGCGAGCGGCCCGTACGCGGCGGCGCACGGCCGGGTCAGCAGGACGTCCCCGCCCGCCGCCGCGAACAGCGCGAGCAGGAGAGGCTCGGCGCCGGGGGCCGCGATGACGTCACCGGGATCGGTGGGCAGCCCGCGCCGCGTCCAGTACCCCCCGGCGGCGGCCCGCAGCTCACTGCCGCCCCCGACCGCCTCGGGCCCGGTCCGCCCGGCCGCCTCCGCGACCTGCGCGGCCAGCTCCGCCAGAACGGGCAGCCCGCGCTCCGGCGCGGTCAGAGCGGGAAGCGGCGGAAAGCTCGCCTGCATCCGTACCTCCTCCGCGCTCACGCGGACGGTGATCGCCCTCGCCCCACCTTGGCAGATCCCCCGCCCCCCGGCGGTCCGGCACGGTCAGCCGGGTGACACCGGGTCCGCTGCGCGGTGCTTTGACGGTTACCGAGCGCGGCACCGTATCCGCTGCGCGGGGCTGTGGCCGCCGGCGCGGGGCCCAGCGGCTGTGCGCCGCCCGTCAGCCGCTCAGGGCCGTGGCAAGCCGCTACCGGCTCCCGGCGGACGGGGCCGCGAAGGCGTAAGGATGATGCCCCGCCGTCGGCAGACGTCCCGGCCACAGCGGGCCTGTCTTTCCCTACCCACCCACGGAAGGTGGCGGGTCGGAGCGGGCCCCTTGCGGGGCGTAAAGCGAAGCAGCCCCGCAAGGGGCCCGCGGAGGCCCGGCACCGCACCTGAACAGCCCCGCGCAGCGGGCACGCCCCGCGCAGCGGCAACGAAGCCGCACCCGGCAACCGTCAATGCCCCCGCGCAGCGGAACCGGTATCGGAACGCGACGACCGGGTACACGTTTGCGCATGCGACGTGTGTTGAGTACGTGGGACCGGTCGGTGTTCAGGATGATCGCGGTGCGGCATTGGCCTGGGGGTGACCGGGTGTTGCCCAAGTTGTCGCGCAGCGCCGATCACGGGGCGTTGTGGCTCGGGCTGGCGGCCGGGGCCGCGGTCGTGGGTGGGCGGCCCGTGCGGCGGGCGGCGCTGCGCGGGGTGGCGTCGCTGGCCGTGGCGTCCGCGACGGTCAATACCGTCGCCAAGGCGTCCGTGCGCCGGCACCGGCCGCTGCTGGACGCCGTGCCGGTCATACGGCAGCTGGCCCGCCAGCCGTTCACGAGTTCCTTCCCCTCCGGGCACTCCGCCTCCGCCGTGGCCTTCGCGACCGGTGTCGCGCTGGAGAAGCCCGCGTGGGGCCTGGCCCTCGCGCCGATCGCGGCCTCGGTGTGCTTCTCCCGCGTCTACACGGGCGTGCACTACCCCGGTGACGTCCTGGCGGGCGCGCTGCTGGGCGCGGGCGCGGCGTTCGCGGTGCGCGGGCTCGTGCCCACGCGGTCGCAGCTCGCGCCGCCGGCCCGGCCGCGGGCGAGCGCCCCGGCGCTGCCCGGCGGCGAGGGTCTCGTCGTGGTAGCGAACGCGGGCTCCGGGCAGCGGGCGGCGGTCCGGGCGGACGTGGCGGAGCAGGTGCGCGCCGTGCTCCCGCTCGCGGAGGTCGTCGAGTGCGGGACGAACGGCGACGGCGAGCCGTTGGACGAGGCGCTGCGGTCGGCGGCCGGCCGGGCGGCCGAACTCGGCGGGGCGCTGGGTGTCTTCGGTGGTGACGGCACGGTCAACGCGGCGGCGGACGTCGCCCGTCGCTACGGGCTGCCGCTGGCGGTACTGCCGGGCGGTACGTACAACCACTTCGCGTACGACCTGGGCATCGAGTCCGTGGCCGACGCCTGCCGGGCCGTGGAGACCGGGGAGGCGGTGGCGGTCGACCTGGTGCGGTTCAGGCCGTCGGACGACAACGCGGACGCGGACACCTCCAAGTACTTCCTCAACACCTTCAGCATCGGCGCGTATCCGGAGCTGGTGCGGGTCCGTGAGCGGTGGGCGCCCAGGATCGGGGCCTGGCCTGCCGGGGTGCTGGCGGCGGTGCACGTGCTGAACTCGGCGAAGCCGGTGCGTTTGTGGGTCGACGGCCGGGAGCGGCAGCTGTGGATGCTCTTCGTCGGCAACTGCACCTACCGGGGTGTGGGTCTGGCGCCCGTGCGGCGCCACGACCTCGCCGACGGGGTCCTCGACGTCCGTATGGTCTACGGCGGCCGGCTGGCCCGCACCCGGCTGCTCGCGGCCGCGTTGACGGGCGCGCTCAAGCACTCGCCGGTGCTCGGCACGGGCCGGGCCCGGCAACTGCGCATCAGCGGCATCCTGCCCGGTACGCATCTGGCGTACGACGGTGAGATCGCCGAGGCACCGCACGCGCTGACCATGGCGAAGGAGAACGAGGGGCTGGTCGTCTACCGTCTGCCCGAATGACGGGCAGACCGAATACCGAGACAGCACTCTCGTAATCCGAGACGCTCCTCTACGGTGGCGGGACAGGATCGCGCACACCGAGGGAGTCGCCATGCCGCGTCCAAGGGCCGTCTACACCCACGGACACCACGAGTCCGTGCTGCGTTCGCACAGTTGGCGCACCGCGGAGAACTCCGCCGCCTATCTGCTTCCCGCACTGCGCCCGGACTCGGTGGTCCTGGACATCGGCTGCGGGCCGGGCACCATCACGGCCGATCTGGCCGGACGGGTGCCGCGGGGCGAGGTGACGGGTCTGGACGCGGCGCCGGACGTGCTGGAACGGGCCCGCGCCGTCGCCCGGGAACGCGGCCTGGACAACGTCCGCTTCACGACCGGTGACGTGCACGCGCTGGACTTCGCGGACGGCACCTTCGACGTCGTCCACGCCCATCAGGTGCTCCAGCACGTCGGCGACCCGGTGGCCGCGCTGCGCGAGATGCGCCGGGTCTGCCGCCCCGGCGGGGTCGTCGCCGTGCGCGACGCGGACTACGCGGCCATGGCGTGGTACCCGCGGGTGCCGGGCCTGGACGACTGGCTGGACCTGTACCGGCGCGTCGCCCGCGCGGGCGGCGGCGAACCCGATGCCGGGCGGCTGCTGCTGTCCTGGGCGCGGCGGGCGGGCCTCACCGACGTCACCGCCACCGCGAGTGCCTGGTGCTACGCCGGTGCGGAGCAGCGCGCCTGGTGGAGCGGGTTGTGGGCCGACCGCACGGTGGCGTCCTCGTACGCGCGGCTGGCGGTGGCCGGCGGTCACACGGACGAGGCGGGGCTCGCGGGCATCGCGGCGGCGTGGCGGGAGTGGGGGCGGCACGAGGACGCGTGGTTCGCGGTATTGAACGGGGAACTCCTGTGCCGGGTATGAGGCGGGGGGATGAAGCAGGGGGCGAAGTGGTCACCCTCCCCCGTGATCCCCGCGCGCCAACTAGCCTTGTTCCATGAACATTCTGGGGACTTCGCTACGGGTCTGTGTCGGTGATCTCGACGCGGCGATCGGTGTCTACGAACGGCTGACCGGCGCCGAGGCGCTGCGTTTCCGGCGTGGCGGGGTCGACGTCGCGGCGGTCGGCTGCTTCTTCCTGATGAGCGGTCCGGAGCGGGAGTTGTCGATCCTGCGGAAGATCACGGCCACCATCGCCGTCACGGACGTCGACGAGGCGCACGCCGATCTCCGGAGCGTGGGTGCGGAGATCATCGCGGGGCCGGTGGCGACCCCGATCGGCCGCAATCTCGTGGCCCGCCACCCGGACGGTTCGGTCTTCGAGTACGTCGACCGCAAGTCCGCCTGACCCCCGCCGGGGCCCTCGCGGGGAGGGTGTTTCCTACGGCCGACGGAGCGCGCCGGTCAAATCGTCCGACCAGCAGGCAGGAAAACGTGTCGAACCCGCGTCCCACATGGGGATGTGAGGACGAGCGACGCCCGGCAGACCCGCTCCGGCAGCCCGTCACGTGGCACCCCAAACGCGCTCGCGACATACCGGAAGGATGAATCCGGCCCGATGCGGCAACCGCCGACACAGCCTTGGTGACCCGCGCGTCCTCTTCGGAGTGACAGCGTCCATCGAAAAATGGTCATCACACCAGTCGGGGATCGGCCCGCCACCCGGGCCGGGTTGGGGCGTTACAGGGTCGGTAACCAGCCCACACCCACACCACGGCTCAGGCATGCCGTGGCGACGCCCTCAAGGGCGGCGTGTCGCAAAGGAGTGCAGTGACCGACTACCTTCCGGTGCCGCGTCAGCGGACCGGCCGGGCCCATCTCGCGATCGCGGTGTCGCTGGCCGTGGCGCACCTGGCTCTCGTGCCGCCGAGCGCGCACGCGGCCGACCCGGCCGGCTGTACCCGCGACGGCACCCACATCACCTGCACCAACGGTGTACCCAAGGGGCAGACGGTCACCGGTACCGGCGGGGACGACACCATCGAAGTCACCGGCACCGTGTACGGCACCGTTGACGGCGGCGACGGCAACGACACCATCACCGTCACCGGGCGCGACGGCGCCGACGGTACCCGTGCCCACCATAACGGAGGGGACGGCGAGCCGGCTGTCGGAAACCCCGGGAGCGTGCTGGGTGGCAACGGCAACGACACCATCAGCGTCAGCGGTGGCAACGGCGGCAACGGAGCCCCGGAACGTACGACAGGCGGATACCACCGCCACATCATCAGTGCCGGCCGCGGCGGTCATGGCCGAACAGCCGTTGACGGTGCTCTCATTGACGGAGGCCCCGGCATCAATCTGATCACCTTGCGCGGCGGCGACGGAGGTACCGGTGGACCGGCCACCTACGAGGTCTCGACTCACGCCGGCTCACCGGGCCTGGGAGGCGAGGGGCTGGTAAACGGGAGGGTCACGGTCAGTACCGACCGTCACAGTGCTCTGTTCATCACAGGCGGGAACGGTGGTGACGGCGCATCGGCACCGACACGGCAGCGCGGTACAGCAGGCGCTCAGGGAGGCTACGCGGTCGAAGGGCCCCGTGCCCGTATCGACGGGGGCTCCTCTCCGGAAGGCGTCTCGATCACGCTCACAGGAGGAGACACCGGCCGAGGCATGGTCAGGCGCCGCGTTCTCAACCCGTTCGGCTCAGGTCTGGCGCATGACGGTGACGTCATCGGGAGTCCAGGCGACGACGACATCACGGTACGCCCTGGCGTGACCCGCAACGGGCAAGTACAAGCGGCCGGCGTCCTGACAGGGTTCATCAAGAGCGGCGCCGGCCACGACACCATCACCGTGCACGAAAACGAGTTCGGGACCTTCGACTGCGGTCCGGGTACCAATGACACCTACGCCTTCAGCGGACGACGGGGAATGCCCGACCGCCGAACCTGTGAGCACATCAACCGCATTCCATAAGAGCGTCCCCGCGCCCGGATGACGGGAGTATGCCCGCGTCGGGCCCGGGTGCGGGTGGTGGGCGGCCTCATCGACACGCGACCGACCGGGTGAGGTACCCCACCCCATCAGCACCGTCCGGTACTCCTGACGCATGTTCACCATGCCTGCGCGGCGCCCGGTCGCCGTCCTCGCCCTCGCGCTGGCCGTCGCCCTCGATTCCGTCGCGGTCTCCCCGGCCGCCGCCGCGCCTCCCGGCATGCCCGAGCCGCCGCCGCTGGCCATCGTCCGCGTCGAGCTCGCCCACCTGACCGTCGAGGCGTCGCACTCGATGGGCGGCTACGCGCGGGCGAGGTTCCCGCACTGGGCCCAGCGGGGCGACCGGTGCGACACCCGGGAGGTCGTGCTGCGGCGGGACGGTGAGGGGGTCACGCGGGACCACGAGTGCCGGGCCGTCTCGGGCACCTGGAAGAGCCTTTACGACGACAAGACGTTGACGTCGGCGTCCCAGGTGGACATCGACCATGTGGTGCCGCTGGCGAACGCCTGGCGTTCCGGAGCCGATCACTGGACGACGGCCCGGCGCAAGGAGTTCGCCAACGATCTGGAGCACGCCCAGCTGATCGCCGTGTCCGCGGCCTCCAACCGGAGCAAGGGCGACCAGTCACCCGACCAGTGGGCCCCGCCGAGCCGCGCCTACTGGTGCACCTACGCCCGCGCGTGGACGGACGTCAAGCACCGGTACCGGCTGTCGGTGACCCGGCCGGAGAAGGACAGGCTGAAGTCGATGCTGGACACGTGCGCCTGATGGGCGAGGAGAACCCGCGTTACGCGGACGAGGTCACCGCCGGGCCCGGCGGGGCGATGACCGACGAGGTGGGTGTCGTCACCGGCGACCTCACCGTCGCCACCACCCGGCTGCCCGACGGCCGGGCGACGGTGCGGGTCCAGTACACCGGCGCGGAGGAGTGGTACACCCTCACCGGCGGCCCGGTCGCGGTACCGCCGGGCGGGCTGGCGGCCCTGCACGGCGCGGTCGTGGCGGCCGTGCGCGAGGGCGGCGAGGCGGTCGTGCCAGGCGGATGAGGGGCCCCGGCCGGGGGGCATCACGTCGGCGGGCGCATCCGGTACTCGTACCGCTCCGGCAGCGGGTGCCGGGCGCGGGCCGTGGCCCGTACGGCGTCGGTGACGGGTCCGCCTCCCGCGACGAGGTGTTCGGCGATGGCGTACCAGGTGTCGCTCAGCGTTTCGTCACCCTCGCGCAGGTCGGCCACCTCGAAGCCGTCGTCGAAGAGCGCCCGCGCGGCGGGGGCATCGCCCTGGGCGAGCAGGATCCGGGCCTTGAGCAGTGTGAAACGACCGCGCTCGCGGACGTGGGGGCGGAGCGTCGCCAGTACGTCGGCGGCGTCGTCGGCGCGGTCGGCGGCGAGCAGCGCGGTGATCGCCTCACGGCCGAGCGCGGCCACCGCGGCGGCCCCCTCGGTGCCTGCGCCGCACCCCGCGGCGGCTCGCCGGAAGGCGTCGAGGTAGCGGTCGGCGGCGCGTTCACGGTGGCCTGACTCCTCGTCGGCGACCGCGAGGCAGCGCAGGGAGGGCCAGTGGCCGTCCGCGACGCGCTCCCAGCTGCGGACCGCCTGCGAGCGGTCGCCCGCGTGCCATTGGGCGACCCCCAGGTGGTAGCAGACGACCGGATCGGGTTCGGCCACCTCCAGGTGGTCACGCCACTGCCGGGACACGAGGGAAGGCCCGGGCGGCCGGGCCGTCGAGGTGTGCGGGAAGCGGCCGGTCCGCAACAGCTCCAGCCATGGCGCCTGTTCCGCGCCGAGCGTCGCCGGGTCGAAGGGCGTGCCGGGCAGCCGGTACCCGCCGCGCTCGGTCTCGAGCGCGCCCCAGCCGGATCCGGTGGCCAGCCGTTCCTTGGGTTCGTGGTCGGCGTACGGCCGCCAGGCGGCGTACGCGGCGTCCACCTCCGCGCGCGGCAGGGCCGCCTCCAGCCGGTCCGCGACCTCGCCGCGCGCGGCGGCCCAGTCCTCGCCGTGGATCCGGCCGGGGTCGGCGGCGAGCGGCCCGTACGCCTCCAGCCAGGCGAACTCCCCGCCCGCCTCCAGCGGTACGTGTTCGAGCTGGGTGCGGGCGAGCCCCGCCTGGATCTCGGCGTAACCGCCGGTGCCGGGCTCGGTGAGCCAGCGCTGCCAGCGGCGGCCGCCCGCGCCCGAGCCCCACAGGAACAGCTTGCGCCCGCGCAGCGGGTCGGTCGAGGTCTGGACGAGCCCGTGGCCGTCGCCGTCCAGCGCGGCGATCCAGCGGCGGGCCCCGTCGGGGACCTCGTAGAAGTAGTCGGCGGGGAACTCGCTGTTCAGGGGGTAGGTGCGGTCGATGCCGTCCCGGTCGGGCACGGGGACGCGGCTCAGCGTGCGCTCGTAGCCGAAGTGCCAGGCCTCGTCGGCCGGGGCGAGGACGCGGGTGCGCGGCGTTTCCGGTACGGCGGTGTTGGACCACCAGTAGACCGGTACCGGGCGGTCGTGGGGGTTGCGGATCCGCACGCCCGCGTAGAGGAAGTCGGAGCCGTCGGGGAGCCACAGATCCACCTGGAAGGGCAGGTCCCGCAGTCTTTCCCACTCCCACAGGCGCAGCATCTCGCCGCCGTCGGGCGCGGGCACCCGGGCGGCGTGCAGCGGGGCGACGGAGAGCGTCGTGTGCCCGGTCGCGCCGATGTTCCACTCGAGGCCGCCGGAGACCCAGGCGCCGTTGAGGGCGAAGTCGGCGGGCTGGAGGACGGGGTTGCGGTAGAGGAGCTGCCGGCCGGTCGGCCGGTGCTCGATGGAGTGCACACGGCCGCCGAGACCGGGCAGGACGGTGACGCGCAGCCGGTCGTTCTCGATGACGACGGCGTCGATGTCGGTGGGCACCCGCTCGCGGGTGTAGCCGTCCCGCAACCGCACGGGCAGGACCGTGCGCAACGGCGCGTGGCCGAGCTGCCGGGCCATGTCGGCGGGGAGTCCGGCGCGCTGCCCGACGTCGACGCGGTGCACCTCGCCACGGAGCCGCAGGGCGGGCAGCGGGTTCTCGGGGCCCGGTGACGCGGCGGGAAGGGACAGGACAGCTCGTCGGATGATCGTGGCCACGCCAACCTCGTTCCCCTCTGGGGTCCGCCGTACGCCCGGCGCGCCCGTGATCTTCACGACCCCAGGCCGTGTCCGGCGGATCTTCGGCTACCGACCGGCTTGCCGCCCGCGGCGGCTGAGCGCCCTGCGGGCGCGTCCTCGATCTCCCGGCCGGCTCAGTCCCATCCGGCCCGCTGGGGGAGACTGAGGACAACCGCCGCGCAGCGGTGGTGCGGACGCCACGGGCGCAGTGCCCGCCCACATGATCCGCCGGACACCCTAGAGCGCCGGATGCCCGGCTGGACAGGCCCTTTCCGGCACGCTCGCGCGTGCGCTCGCCGCGTGTCAGCTCCAGCGGGGCTCGTCCGTCCCCCACCGGCCCGGTGGGCGTGACCAGTCCCGGGGGCCGCCGTCGAAGGTCACCGGCGGCAGCGCGTACCGCAACCGCCCCAGCGGACTGTCCCTCTCCCTCAGCCACTCCCCCGCCTCTCCCGCCTCGTATGCCTCTCCGGCCTCGTCACCGTCCCGGGGCACCGTTCCGCTCGTCAGCCACGCCGCCGTGTGCGCGAGGGCGAGGCGCGCCACGTGCGTGCCGCCGGCGTTGCGCTGCTCGGTGAGCGCGCGCAGGACGGCCGCCGCGAGGAGGTAGCCGGTGCCGTGGTCCAGTGCCTGGGCGGGCAGCGCCCCGGGCCGCCCGTCGGGGCCCGCCTCGGTGACGGCGATCCCGCAGGCGGCTTGCACGAGGCTGTCGAACCCGCGCCGCCCGCCCCACGGCCCGTGCGTGCCCCAGGCGCTCAGCTGGCCGATCACCAGCCCCGGTCTGCGCTCGGCCAGGGCCTCCGGGGAGAGCCCGTACCGGTCCAGTGCCCCCGGCCGGTAGCCGCTCAGGACGACGTCGGCGTCGGCCAGCAGCGCTTCGAACGTGGCCCGGTCGGCCGTGCGGGCGAGGTCGAGCGTCGTCGAGCGTTTCCCGAACCCGGTGTCGGTGTGGGCGTCCTGGCTCTCCGGCAGCCGTGGCGAGTCGACCCGCAGCACGTCCGCGCCGAGCAGCGCGAGGGTACGGCCGGCGACGGGCCCGGCGATGACCCGGGTCAGATCGAGGACCCGCAGTCCGCCGATCCCGCTGAGGGCGCGCACCGGTCCGTCCGCGACGCGTTCGACGCTCGGCAACGGCCGCCGCGCGGCGGCCGCGCCCTGGGGGTGCACCGCCCACTCCCCCGGCGTCCGGACGGCGACGGCGAGGCCGCCCGCCACGCAGATCGTCTCCTCGGCCCGCTCGGAGGGCAGTTCGGCGAGCGCGGCGGCGACGCGCCCCTCGACGTCTATGCCTCGCTCGCTGCCTCGCTCGATGCCCCCGTCGGGGTCCGGCACGTCGAGCGCGGCGAGGAGACGGGCGCGGTGGTGCGGGTAGTTGGCGTGGGTGCGCACCCAGCCGTCGGCGGACCGCCAGAACCGTGACAGCGGGGCGAAGGACGACACGGCGCGGCCGTCCACGCGCAGCCACCGTTCACTGACGAACGCGGTCGCGACGGCACCGTCGTCCACCCTTACGGAAGGCAACCGCCCGCCGCCCGCGCAGACGGTGCGCAGCTCGGCGGCGGCCAGGGCGCAGACGGCGACGGTCGCCCGGGCCAGTTCCCGCACGGGGAGTCCGGCCGCGAGCGTGCCGGCGGGGCCGCCGTAGACGATGCTCGCGGGCAGGGCCGGGTCTCCGCCGAGGGCCGCCCAGGCCTGGTCCGTCGCACCGGTCTCTCGTTTGATCATCCCCTCAGTCTGGCACTGAGTGCCACGCGACGGTAGGGCCCGCCGGTTCCGCCGAGTGCGGTCAGGCACGGCAACGCAGCATCATCAGCGGGGGGGTTGGCGGCGTAGTCGTCGTACAGCTGACCACTCATCGCGCGGGCCCCCCTTCCCTGGCGCTTCCTGGCTCTTCCCGGGCACCGACCCTCCGTACACGGGAAGTCTTCCTCCCGTCGGCCGGGGTGTCGTACTGGCGGAAGCCACGAACATGCCGGGGTCCGCGGCACGTTTCGTACTTCCGTCGCCCCCTGCGATCGGAGCAGACTTGGCCCATGGAACTCATGGTGCCGGTCGAGAACGGCGAGGTCTGGGCGGACGACTCGGGCGGCGACGGGCTGCCGCTGGTCCTGCTGCACCCCGGCATCGGCGATTCCCGCGTCTGGGACGCGGTCGTGCCACGTCTGGCGGAGCACCATCGGGTGATCCGCTACGACGTACGGGGATTCGGCCGTTCCCCGGTGGCGACCGCGACGTACTCCCTGGTCAAGGACTTGGGGGCGGTCCTGGACCATTTCGGGCTGCGGCGGGTGGCCCTGGTCGGCACCAGCATGGGCGGCATCCCGGCGGTGAGCCTCGCCCTGGACGACCCCGGACGGGTCGCCGCGCTCGCCCTGCTCTGCCCGGGCGTCACCGGCTACCCCGGGGAACTCACCACGCCGGAGTTCATGGCCGAGCTGGAGGCGCGGGCCGAGGCGGGCGACACGGACGGCATTCTCGCCCTGGCCCTGCGCACCTGGGCGGCGGCGGGCGTGGGCGACGACGCCGAGGCCGCGGCCACGATCCGGGGATCGATCCCGGCCTGGTTCACCAACCAGCCGTACCAGGTACCGGACCCGCCCGCCTTCGGCAGGCTCGGCGAACTCGACGTGCCGTGCGTGCTGGCGCTGGGCGAACGCGACCAGCCCGAAGTCGTGCGCTGCAACGAGGACATGGCGGCGGCCATCCCCGGCTGCCGCCTGGTCCGGCTGCCGGGATCCGACCACCTGCCGACGCTGCGCGCGCCGGAGGCGGTGGCCGATCTGGTGCTGGAGCTGTGCGACGGGCTTGAGTGAGGACACCGCCGCACAGCGGTGCGTGGTGCGGGAGCGGCCGGCTCACGGCGCCAAGTAGGAGTGGAAGAGGTTGTCCGGATCCCAGGCGGCCTTGAGTTCCTGGAGACGGTCCCAGTCGGCGGGCGCGTAGGCCCGGCGGGCCCGGGACGCGTCGGCCTCCAAGTCCGTTTCGGCGATGTAGCGGCCGCCGAGCCCCGAGGGGTCGGCCGAGGCCATCGCCTCCCGCAGCCAGCGCCGGTTGGCCGCGTCGGCGGTCGGGTCGTCCCAGATCGCGTAACCGACGAGGTAGGAGGAGCCGAGCGGCGAGAAGGCCATGTTCCGCAGCAGGGCGGGCGCTTGGGAGACGGGCCGTACCGCGGCGAGGAAGAGGGACTTGGCGGAGGGCGCGTGCGCCACCGCGTCGGCGATACGGCTCAGTTGCGTCGCGTACGACTCCCGCGACCACAGGGTGTCCGCCGCGTAGCGTTGTTCCGTCGGCCACGCCGAGCCGGCGCCCGCCTGCAGGTCGGCGAACGAGGTCGGCGTGGGTGGCTGCCGGGAGACGGCGCGGTCGGCGAACGGGCAGGCGTCCGCCGGGGCGAGGGCGGCCACCGCCTCCTCGGACGTCGCGGCGAACGCGGTCATGCCGACCTTGACGCGCGGACCCTGCGGGACATGGGCGGTGGCTTCGCCGGAAGCGGAGAGGACGAGGCTCGTCTCGACGTTCGCCGGGAGTTCCCCCACGGTCTCCTCCGCCCAGGCCGCCACACGAGCGATGTCGGCCAGCGGGAAGATGAGAGCGGTGGTCGCGACGGCTCCCGGGAGGCGGTGCGCGCGGAGCCGGAAGCGGGTGACGACGGCGAAGAAACCCGGCCCCGCGCCCCGGGCCGCCCAGAACAGTTCGGGGTTCTCCGTCTCACTGCAGACAACCGTCCGCCCGGCGGCGGTCACGGCTTGGATCTCCCGGACGTTCGCGCAGCCCGGCCCCCACACCCCGGAGTTCCAGCCGAGCCCGCCGCTCAGCAGATATCCGCCCAGCCCGACGGACGGGCAATGGCCCACGGGAAAGGCGAGTTCGTGCGGGGCGAGCGCCGACACCAGCCCCTTGCCGGTGGTGGCGGGCCCGACGGTGGCGGTCGCCGACGCCGGGTCGACGTCGCACTGCCGAAGGCGGGAGAGATCGAGCAGCAGACTCCCGTCCCGGAGCGCGGAACCGGACCAGTTGTGACCACCGGAGCGGATCGAGACCCGCAACCCCTCGGAGCGCGCGTACGCGAGCGCCTCCGGGACGTCCCGCCCGGACACCGCCCGGACGATGACGTCGGGGAAGCGCTCCGGTTTGAGCCCGTTCCACACCGCGTCGGACCTGGCGCCGTCGTAGGCACGGTCGCCCCGCCGGATGAAGGTCCCTTCCATACGTGCCGCGGGCGTCGGTCCGGGCATCACGACCTCCTCGCCCAACCCGCGGTGCGCCGCGCTTTGTGGGAGATCACAACGGTGGCATGCTCGGCCGCGGAGTCACGGCTCGCGCGTGGACTCACCCCGAGCAGACTAGTACATACACCATTTACAGGGCAAACGGGACAGGGAATCGATCGGAGGCTTCCGTGCTGGACCATAAGGAACTCATTACCGAGGCGGTACGCCTTGCCACCGAATCCGTGGAGAACGGCTGGGGCGGCCCCTTCGGCGCGGTGATCACCCGGGACGGGGAAATCATCGCGCGCGGCCAGAACCGGGTCCTGCTCACCGGCGACCCCACGGCCCACGCCGAGGTCGAGGCCATCCGCAAGGCCGCCCAGGTGCTCAACCCCCACGCGCCGTCGATCTCCGGGGAACGCCGGGACGACAGCACGCTGAAACTCGTCCCCCGCCCCGAGGGCTCCCCGGACCCCGAGCCGAAGCGCGCCCGCATGCTCCAGGGCTGCGCCATCTACGTCAGCGGCGCCCCCTGCCCGATGTGCCTCAGCGCCATCTACTGGTCCCGGATCAGCGCGGTGTATTTCAGCCGCAGCCTGGAGGACACGCGCGGCATCGGCTTCGACGACTCCTTCCAGTACGAGGACTTCGAGAAGCCGCTCGAGGACCGGCAGATCGAGATGAAGCAGCTCCACCCGGAGATCGGCGCCCGCGCGTACGAGGCGTGGACGAACAAGGCGGACCGGCACCCGTATTGAGGGCTGGACGCCCTCGTCTCACTCGGCGGCGAGATGAGTGACGAACGCGGTCCAGGCGGGGGCGGGGAAGGTGAGTACGGGGCCTTGGGGGCTCTTGCTGTCCCGGACGGGGACGATGCCGGGTATGTGGTCGGCGACCTCGACGCAACCGCCGCCGTTGTTGCCGCTGTAGCTGGACTTGCGCCATGTCGCATCGGGCACGTGTGCTTGATTGGTCATGAGTAGCGTTCCTTCAGGATTGAGTTGATCAGCGGAACCGTCTCGTCCGGTGGCAGCGCGATTGCCCTGAGCAAATCGTAGGCACGGACGACCGCCGCAACGTCATCTTGCCCTCCCAGCACGTAGTCCCTCGGGAAGGCTTCGACGTGCACGACGTCCGCTCCTTCGCTGAACGACAGGAGCGCGAACGAACCGCTCCAGCCGTGGTAGGGCTTTCCGCCCTCCGGGACGATTTGCACGACATGCGGAGGCGTGTCCGCCAGGTCTCGGAGCCGTTCCAACTGGGCCCTCATGACCCCGACCCCACCGACCGTGCGGCGAAGTACCCCCTCGTCGAGGATCACCCACAGCTTGGGGGGAGTCTCGCGGTCCAGGATGCGCTGACGCTCCATCCGTGCGGTGACCAGGTCGTCGAGGTTGGGCAACCGGCCCGTCTCCATGATGGCCCGGGCATAGTCCTCCGTCTGCACCAGCCCCGGTACGAGCTGGCACTGGAACATCCGGATGTCGGTGGCGACACCTTCCAGCTCCACGTACTGGCGGAACCAGGGCGGGAAGGCGAACCTCAGCACCAACCGCCAGAGCCGAACGAACCTTCCGTTGGCATGCGGGAACACCTGATCACAGGCTTCCGCGAATTCGAGCCTCGGAACGCGTTCGCCACCTTCGACCTTCGCCACCAGCGAGTAGCCGCAGTGGGCCTTCTTGCCCAACTCCTCGCGCGACAGACCCAACCGCTCGCGCTCCAACCGCACCTCGGAACCGAAGTGGGCCAGCGGCGTCACCGGCAGGTCGTCTGTATCCGTCTCGTTCTTCACGCTCACAGGAACCCCCGCGATCGGCTGGACAGTTGCACCTGTCCAAGTGGTCTACCTAGCCACCGTACGAGCGGAGAGCGACGCTATTGGCACGGTCAGTGAAACATCGCTCCGAACGGGCGAACGGAACGCAAGAGGAAGCCCCATGGCCCATACCCCCGAACAACCGCGCGAAGCCTTGACAGTGACGGGCACGCCGTCCACCTACGCACCCGTCACCGGGGACCTCGTCTGGGACACCGCCACCAGGCGCGTAGGCGAGGTCATGGACACCCGGTGGCTGCGCTACCAACTGCGTCCGCCGGGCGGTGGGATCGAGTGGCACGCGGCCGTGGAGAACCTGCTGCCCGTGACGCAGCCGCACTGCATGGAGTGCGACAGGATCAAGGCCGGACACCGGGACGCCACCGCCCTCGGCAACCGGCGGCTCGCCGAGGAGTGGACCACGGCCATGGGCCGTCACCAAAGGACCGCCCACTCATGAGGCTCACTTCCACCATCCGCTGCCCGCACCCCACGTGGACCACCACGAACGGCGCGGCGACCTGCGACAGGTGCGGGCTGCGCCGGTTCCCGGACTACACGGCGCTCGCCCAGGCCGCCAGGGAACGGCCGCTGGGCCGTACCCAGCCGACGTCCTCCGCGAGAGGCGCCGCGCGGCTGACGATTCACCGCACGGCGCCAGGCGTCGCAGCGGCGACGTGCTCGTGCGGGGCCCGGCCCTAGGCCGGGCGGAGGCCGGGTGGAACCGGGGACGGGGAGGCGTCGCCTGAATGGGCAAGCGTGGCAGGGGTATGCCTTCTGGTTCGGTGGTTCATGTCGCATGCTTGGCGGCAGGATTCCCGGTGAGTAGGTGGTGCGGGGTGTCGGGTGTCAGTGCCCGGGAGCGGCTGCCGGTACGTCAGGCCGTGGTGCTGGCCGGGGGCGAGGGGCGGCGGTTGCGCCCCTTGACGCAGTCGCGCCCCAAGGTGATGGTCGAGGTGTGCGGAACGCCGATCCTGCGGCACCAGATCGAATGGTTCGCGCGGTTCGGGGTGGAGCACGTCGCGGTCTCCGCGGGATACCTCGCCCGGATGATCGTCGACTATCTCGACCGCGGGGAACTGCCGCTGCGTACTGAGGCGGTCGTCGAGGACCGGCCGCTGGGACGCGGTGGTGCGCTCAAGCGGGCCGCCGCGGCACTGCCCTATCCCGGCGAGCCCTGGCTGGCCGCGTACGGCGACATCTGGACCGGGTTCTCCCTGGCCGACATGGCCGCGTTCCACCGACGGCACGGGGCGTGGGCGACCATGGCCATGGCCGGGCCGGGGCTGCGCGGCAGGGGCGTGGAATGCGCCGACGACGGCCGGGTGACGCGGCTCCTGGCGGATTCGACGCCGCGCTCGTGGGTGAACGCCGGCGTGTACCTATTCGCTCCGGGCGTGGCCGGCCTGCTCCCGGAGCGGGGGGACCACGCGGACGGCACGCTTCCCGCCTTGGTCGATCGCGGACAGCTCATGGGGTGGCGGACGGACTCCTTGTGGCGTGCCGTCAACACTCCACAGGACCTGGCAGGCCTCGAAGCAGAACTCGCCGTGCGAAACCACGCCACGACGCCGTGACCTCTCTTGGCGACTTCGGGCTCCGCTACGTTGCAGTAGAAGAATCTACCGAGGGGGGTTCGATGCCGGGAATGGAGTTGTCCTCCGGGCCGATCGACTACCAGGACACCGGTGGCGACGGGCCGGTGCTCGTGTTCGGCCACGGCGTGCCGATGGATGGCGCGCAGTGGCGCAAGGTGGTTCCCTTGCTGGGCGGGTACCGCTGCATCCTGCCGACGCTGCCCCTGGGCGGTCACCGCCGGCCGATGGACCCCGGCGCCGATCTCTCCCACCGTGGTGTCGCGCGGCTCCTGGGCGAGTTCATCGAGCGACTGGGCCTGGAGGACGTGACGCTCGTCCTCAACGACTGGGGCGGCGGCCAGTTCCTCGTGCTGGAGAAGCAGGGCCGACGGGTCGCACGGCTGGTGCTGGTGGCCTGCGAGGCGTTCGACAACTACCCCCCGGGGCCGGGCAAGGCGCTGGCCGCCGTGTGCCGGGTGCCCGGTGGCCTCCGGCTCCTGACCCAGCTGATGCGCATCCCCGCTGTCCGGACCAGCCCCAAGGGATACGGCGGGATGAGCCGTCGCGGCCTCCCCGACGAGATCATCAAGAACTGGTTCGCTCCCGCGACCCGGAGCAAGGCCATCCGCAGGGACTTCACCAAGTTCGCCACCTCGGCACCCGACCGCAGGACGTTGCTCGACTGGAGCCGGCAACTCGGCGGCTTCGACCGCCCGGTCCTCGTCGTCTGGGCCACCGAGGATCCATTGATGCCGCGTGAGCACGGCCCCCGGCTGGCAGAGCTGTACCCGAAGGGACGACTGGTCGAGATCGCCGACTCCTCCACCCTCGTCCCCGAGGACCAGCCCGACAAACTCGCCGAAGCCCTCAGGGACTTCCTGCGCCAGACCGGAGCGGAACCTTCCACGGACGCGCGGCCCGAGGGCGGGTAGTGCGCTGAGGTCGCGCTCAGCCGATGACGTGGTCCGGGGTGTCGAGCCAGACGCCCTGCCCGTCGGACGTGACCGTCAGTCCGGCCCGGTCGCGTTCCGGCCGACCGCTTCCGCCTCGTCCACAGGGCGCGTGGCCCGTACGGCTCCCCTTCTCGACGTCGCCGCAGATGACCTGCGGGCGGTAACCGGCCGCACGCAGGTTCTTGACCGCCTGTTTCACGATCACCGGGTCGGTGTCCATGCCGAAGCGGACGAGGTCGGTGTCGTCCGGACCACGGTGGAGGACTGGCGATACACGGCCAATCGCTGGCCCGTCGGCGAGCGCCGGGAAGACGTCTCGTTCACCGTCCACGACAGACTTACCGGATGCGGTTGATGTGCTCGCAGGTGCGACGGTTGGGGAGTCCTCGCTGCTCTGTGTAGTTGTAGGTGTCGTTGCCCGGACCGCACTGGGTCGGTGCGGTCACGCCGCCTCGGACAGTGATGGTGTCGTCGCCGGCTTTGGTGTCGAGCAGGCCACTGTTGAAGGCACGTCCCTTGGTCCTGTTGCTGCGGCTTTTGCCCGCTTCCAGTGTGATGTCATCGCCGCCTGGCGTGCCGATCAGCTCCCCGAGGAAAAGCCCGACGCCTCCCCACCCTTCACCCCTTCCTCGGCCGCTGTCCCCGCCGGTGATGTCGATGGAGACGCCCTCGGGTGCTGTTCCGCCTTCCATGACACCCCTCCAAACCGCCACCCCTCCGCTGCCGCTGTCGTGCCCCCCAGGGGCGGCATCACCGCCGGTACCACCGTCGATGGTCAGGGAACTGTGCTGGTCCGCGCCGACGACGACACGGCCGGAATCCAGGCCCCGGCCTCCATTGACCCCGTCGCCGGGCTTGCCATTGGAGGCGGCGCCACCGGTGCCTCCGGCCCCGCCGCGGAGGGTGATCAGGTTGATCCCCCGGCCGCCGTCGACGACCCCGGCTTCCACACTGTCACCGCCCAGTCCGCCGCGGCCGCCGATGCCGAAGCGGGCGAAGGAGGTGCCTCCCTTGCCTCCGTTACCTCCGATGAGCGTGATGATGTCGTTGCCCGCGCCACCGAGCACCGTCCCACCGCTGCCGACAGCGTTCTCCCCCTCCCCTCCCTCGCCGGCGTCCGCTCTCCTGCCGCTGGTGTTTCGGCCGGGGGCGCCGTTGCGGCCGTGGACGGTAATGGTGTCGTTGCCGTCCGCACCGTCGATGGTGCCGTGCAGGGCACCGGTGACCTCGATGGTGTCGTCCCTGCTAGTACCGGTGACCGTCTGCCCCTTGGGTACACCGTTGGTGCAGGTGATGTGCGTCCCGTCGCGGGTGCAGCCGGCCGGATCGGCCGCGTGCGCGGCCGGCGGCATCAAGACCAGGTGTGCGGTGGCCAGCGACACCACGGCCGCTACCTGCACCCGGCCGGCACGCCGGCGCTTGGCCGGGGGGCTTTTCGGTCGTCATTGCTCTCTCCTATTCGCCGCGCAGCGTGGTGGTCGTCCCGCGCGGCTTGGGTCGGGCCTGCGGCGACAGGCTGCAAGGGCGAATGTGCTGCCTCGTTCGGCTCCCGGCGGTCACTGCCGAACCGACCGGGCGGTGACCGGCATGCGCCTCCGCGGGCATGGCGGAGGCGCATGCGCGGGCACGGACAGCCGGGAGCCGGGGCCCATGCGGGCGAATGGTTGCGCCGCAGCGGGTACCGCGGGCCGGTCACGTGCTCGCGGGCTCCGGCTGTCCCGTCCCCGTCGGCACCCGCCCCGGGGGCAGATCCCACCGACAGCGGCGTTCCTCACCGGACGGGGACGGGGCCTGGGGCGGAGTTACTTCAGGGCGGAGTCGGCGGTGCTCGCAGCGCCGGCGGTTGCGGTCTGGGCGGTGGCGTTGAGGGTGTCCTTGGCAGACGTGACGGGGCCAGGCTCCGGGGCCGGGGCCGGAGCCGGGGAGGACGGGGGCTGCTCGGGCGAGGAGGGCGATCCGCCCTTGGCGTCGTACTGGTAGGTGTCGGTGACCTTGCGCTCCTTGGTGATCTTCCCCGGTGCGGGGGAGACGATCGCCACCGGCAGCGGCCCCAGACCGTGGCCACGGTCGTGGTCGTCGGCCACCGCGGCGGACGCCTGGCCGAAGACCATGGCGGACGCGGCGGCGGCCACCAGGACGGCGGCCATACGGGTACGCGCAACAGACATCAAACGCTCCCTTACGAGGGGGGAGGGAGGAACCGCTGGTAGAGCGGCCGGCTGGTTGGCTGGAAGGTCAGAGGATGCTGCAACCGTCGACGCGGTCTCCGTGTCCGAGGGCCCCTTCGGAGTGACACAGTCCATCGAAAAATGGTCATCACACCAGACGGGGATCAGCCCGCGACCCAGGCCCGGTTGAGACGTTAAAAGGTCGGTAAGCAGCCCACCCTGCCGCAGCCTCAGGGATGCCGTGACGAAGCCCTCAAGGGCAGTAAGGCGTTCGTTCACCACCTCGCCCGGGCACCGGGCCCACCACCGACCGTGGGGGGTAATCGGATCGTCCGGCACCGGTTCCCGGCCAGAGTGAACCCGGGTTGGCGGTGGCGTGGAAGGTCAGGGCCGGGACGATCACCTCGTCACCGGGGCCGAGCCCTGCGGCCGCGTACATCGAGTGCAGCGCGGCCGTTCCCGTGCAGGTGGTCACGGTGTGCCGGACCCCGAGGCAGGAGGTGAGTACGTCCTCCAGGTCGGCGACTGGTGCTCGCCGCCGTGCGCCTCGGGGCGGGTGTCGGGGCCCAGCAGGCAGCCCGGCGCGTGCGGGCCCCCGTACCCGGGCCTCCATCCCTGGCAGCACTTCGGCCCGCCGGACAGAGCCCGGTCAGTCTTCGATTGTCGGTCGGCATGGGGAAAGAAAAGGATCGAGGCGATCCTGGATCACACCTCGCGCCATGACGCGAACACGAAAGGCTCCGGGCCCCGGCGGATGGGTGAAGTCGTCCGAACGCTCATAGAGGAGTCCCCACGCCCCCGGGAATCGACCGGCGACATGCTCCAGGAGGGCTTCCAACTCCCGAGCCTCATCTCTGCGGCGATTCACCAATCCGTTGGCCGTCAGAAAGTACTGTCCGTTGCAGGCCGTCAGCTGAAGCCCACCTGTCGCCCAATCAATCCCGGAGATCCGGCCCCGCAGATCCGCCAAACCCTCCGACAGGGTTCCCATGTCGGCCTCCTCGGCCGACTCGGCGATACCGAACCATCCGTGAAATTCGTACAACCCCATCACCCCAACGGCCCGCTATCAATAAATAGTTCGATGCCATAGCGCCGAACAGGCGCGGCCTGACGGCCGTCACGGGTACGCGCCGCCGCTGCGGCCCCGGTACAGCCGGCCCGGAGGCGCGGCGCCGACGCCGTACCCGAGTGGCAGAGGCGTACGTAGCGCACTCGACCGGCCAGGGCTCAGCGTACGCCGCGGGCAATGGCACCGGCCCCCGTACGGCCGCGGGCCCCGGTCGCCCCTCCGGGAGGACGACCGGGGCCCGATCGGGCTCGGGAATCGGTCAGACTGTCTGGTCGCGCCAGGCGTCGAGAACGGTCTGCACGGTGCTGGAGACCTGGTTCTGCTGGGTGCGGTCGGCCCACAGGTGCGCGTCGTGCTCGGTGAGCGTGACCGTCTCGCCCGTTACGGTGGCGGTGAAGTTGAACTGGCGGGTGGCGCGGCCGCTGCCGGAGCGGTAGTCGAAGTGGCCGAGGTAGTTGCCGATCTCGGCCACGGTCAGGCCGGTCTCCTCGGCGACCTCCCGCCGCAGGGCCTCGATGAGGGCCTCGCCGTCCTCGACGCCGCCGGAGGGCAGCTCCCACAGCCCGCCCAGGTAGTCGTCGGCCGGGCGGTGCAGCAGCAGGACCTTGCCGTCGGCGTCGGCGATGACGGCGCCGACGACGGTCTTGGCAATGCCGTCGCGTTCGGCGGCGCAGGCGAGATCGGCGAGCAGAGCGGTGTCGAGGGAACTCACAACAGGTCCTTCGCATGAGAGGCGATTTTGGCGACGGCCGCGGTGTAGGCGTCGGCGAGGCGGATGTCCTCCTCGCGGTGCCATACCGGCAGCTTGAAGGTGGTGGCATGCACGTGCTCGGCCGCCGGGAAGGCCCCGGCGGCGGGGCCCTGGCGGCCAGCGTAGCCAGGCAGCAGGGCCCCGGGGGCCTGGAACAGCGGATGCGTGCCCAGGGGGCAGGTGGAGCCCGGCTGGTCGGTCTCGGTGGCGCCTTCCGCGTGGAGGGCGTCGAGGAACTGCTGAAGCCGCAGCCCGCCAAGGTCGGCCGGCTCGTAACGCAACGGCAGCGCGTACCAGGACGGTCGAGCGGAGTCCGGCACGTGCGGCACCCGGATGCCCGGTACGTCGTCCAGGGCGGCGCACATCCGGGCCGCGATCTCCTGACGCCCGGCCAGGCGACCGTCGAGGCGGGTGAGCTGAGCGCGGGCGAGCGCGGCGGCGAGGGGGTGGATGCGCAGTTTCAGGCCCATGCCGGTGACCGCGAAGCGGGCGAGCGGGTGGCTGTTGGGGATCTCGCGGCGGCACCGCTTGTTGTACTGGCCGTGCAGCAGCACGCGGTAGTACAGCTCGGTGTCGTTGGTGGCGACGAACCCGCCCTCGCCGGCCGAGAGTGGCTTGGGACCGTTGAGGCTGAAAGCGGAAGCGGTGCCGAATGTGCCGGCCATCTGGTGGTTCCAGGTGGCACCGTGGGCGTGGGAGCCGTCCTCCAGCAGCATCAGCTCGTGCTCGTCGGCGAACGACACCAGCGCGTCCATGTCCTCGGGCAGCCCCCACAGGTGCACCGCGACGACGGCCTTCGTCCGGGCGGTCAGCCGCCGCGCGGCGTCGTCGAGATCGAGCTGGCCGCGGGCGTCGACGTCGGTGAGCACGGGGTGGGCGCCGAGGTGGAAGAGCGGGGTGGCGGTGGCGTGGAAGGTCAGGGCCGGGACGATCACCTCGTCACCGGGGCCGAGCCCTGCGGCCGCGTACATCGAGTGCAGCGCGGCCGTTCCCGTGCAGGTGGTCACGGTGTGCCGGACCCCGAGGTAGGAGGCGAGTGCGTCCTCCAGGTCGGCGACGATGCCGGAGCGGTCGGGGATCGAGACGGCTGTCTCCAGCTGAGCTGCGACCGCGCGCCGGTCGGCGTCCTCGATCGGCGGCCAGGCGAAGTGCGGCCCCGGGGCGGTGACGGCCGGCTCGCCGCCGAGCAGGGCAAGCGGGGAGACGTTCATGCCAGGAACTCCTTCGGGTCGGCTGGGCGGTTGGCGGTGGCGGAGGCGTAGGCGGCGGCCAGGAACGCGGTGTGCGGCAGGTGGGCGGCCGGGCCGGACGGGTTGGGGGCGGTGCCGTCCAGGACGCGGCAGAAGCGGTCGATCTGCACGGCGGGTGGGCAGGGCCAGGCCGGCTCGCGCAGCAGCGACTCGATCACCTGCCCGCCGGGGGCGAGGAGGCGGGCGGTGCCGCGCTCGACGGCGAGCGTGCCGTGCGGGCCGGTGATGGCCAGGCGCTCGGTCTTCGGGCCAGCGGAGCGGGAGACCAGCAGCGAGCCGTACAGGCCGCGGTCGTAGGCGAGGTGGACCAGGGCGGTGTCCTCCGCGTCGTATCCGGCGCCGGGCACGGCGGCGGTCGAGGTGTCCGCGAGGACGCGGTCGGGCAGCCCGAGGTACCAGATCAGCAGGTCGATGAGGTGGTAGCCCATGTCCGCCAGGCACCCGCCCCCGGCGAGTTTCGCGCGGCCGCGCCAGCCGGCGGCCGGTTCCGGGCAGTGGAAGGTGTAGCGGCCCTCGACCAGGTAGGGGGTGCCGATCCGCTCCAGCAGTTGGAGGGCGGCGGCGTAGACGGGGTGGAAGCGGCGCTGGACGGTGACCATCAGCTCGATCCCCGCTTTTGCGCACAGCGCGGCCAGCTCGGCCGCTTCGTGGGGGTCGGTGGCGAACGGCTTCTCCTTGAGCACGTGCACCCCGGCCTCGGCGCACGCGGCGATGACCTCCCGGCCGGCGTAGTGCGGTACCGCGGCGACGACGAGGTCCGGCCGGACCTCGGTCAGCAGGCGATCGACGGTGGTGAAGCCGGGCACCCGGTGCACGTCGGCCGCGGCGGCGACCCGGTCGGCGTCGACGTCGCAGACCCCGGCCAGTTCGGCGAGGTGGCACTGGGCAAGCCCGGGCAGGTGGTCGCTGGTGGCCTGGCCGCCGAGCCCCACTATCGCGGCCCTCTTGCGTACGCTCATCGCTCACATCCCCTTTCGGATGTGCGGCGGCGGCCCGCCGTCCGGGGCGCCTGCCTTCCGAGAACACCGCGACCGCGACGTCGGCGGCAGGGGCGTTGCCGTGCACCGCAAAGCCGTTTGCATCCCGTGCAAAGCCCCTGTCCCGCAGCTGCCGGCGCCGGTACGGTGAGCGGCGGCCCACCTCTCGCCGACGAGCGGGGACGGTATGGACGCGGTCCGAGCGCAGCCGGTGGCGGACATGACCGCCGGCGACCTGGTCCGGCAGACACGCAAGAAGCAGGGCCTGACCCTGGCCCGGCTCGGCGCGCTGACCGGGTTCTCCGCGGCCCAAGTCTCCCGGTACGAGCGCGGCATCTCGCCGCTGACCGACGTCACCGTGCTGCGGCGCTTCGCCGACGCCCTGGGCATCCCGCCGCAGACCCTCGGCCTGACCCCGCAGCCGGACCTCCGGCACGGACGCGCGATCGGCCCGACCACCGCATACCCCCGCCTTCCGGGCCCTAGGGTGGCAGGAACGGCTCGTCGAGAAGACGGAGAGGCCCCGGTGCAGCGCAGGAAGTTGCTCGCGAACCTCGCGGCCACGGCAGCCGCGGCCGTCGGCGCCCCCATCCTGCCCGCCGGCAAGACACCCTCCGAGAACGTCGCCGTAGGCGAGGCCCTGGTCGCG
This sequence comes from Streptomyces sp. NPDC042259, assembly GCF_055582085.1. Lineage (NCBI taxonomy): Bacteria > Bacillati > Actinomycetota > Actinomycetes > Kitasatosporales > Streptomycetaceae > Streptomyces > Streptomyces sp. NPDC042259. The sequence goes on from NZ_JBVJDW010000003.1 coordinate 170,507, forward strand.
CGCGTTCGGGACGCCATGCTCGGCCTCCACTGCGACGTCACCGTGCCATCCGCAGCGGTCCTGTACACGGATCTGGCCCGGGCCTTCGCCGACTTCCATACCTGTGCGTACGGGAGCCTGGCCGTGCGGCTGCCCCGGCTGATCTGTGCGGCCCACGCCCGGGCCGGAGGCGCTGAGGACGACGGGCTGCTGGCGCACAGCTATCTGCTGGCCACACGCATGCTGATCAAGCTGGACGAGCAGCAGCTCGGCTGGATGGCCGCCGACCGTGCCCGCCAGGCCGCCGAAGCCGTCGGCCGGCCCCTGCTGGTCGCGGAGGCTGCGCGGCAGCTCGCGGTTCTGGCCCGTAAGGCCGACTGGCACGAGCAGGCGCTGTCCATCGCCCTGGCGGCCGCCGACCACCCCGCCCTCCGCGGCGGTGAGCCGGCCTTGGCAGCCCAGCGGGGCCTGCTGGTCCAGTCCGCCGCGTACACCGTCGCCCGCACCGGCGACGCGGCCGGGATGCGGGAGCTGACCGGTGAGGCCGCCGCCATCGCCAGGGGGCTCGGCCCGGCCGCCGTGCTGCGGGATCACGGCGGCGGCTTCAGCCCCACCACCGTCCAGCTCCATCTGATCTCCGCGGAGAACTCCGCCGGCGACCCCTCCGCCGCGCTCGCCGTGGCGAAGACGGTGGCGCCCGGGAGCCTGCCGAGCACCGAGCGGCGGGCCCGCTACTACACCGACGTCGCCACCGCCTTCGCCCGCTGGAACCGCCGGGACGAGTGCATCCGCGCACTCCTGGCCGCCGAACACCACGCCCCGGAAGAGACCCACGCCCGCCCCGCCGTGAAATCCCTGGTCTCCGGACTCCTGGTCTCCGGACGAACGACCACCGAGCTACGCGGACTCGCCGCCCGCATCGGTGTCATCGTCTGACGGTTCGCTCACCGTGCAGGACGGGGCATCATCGCCGTACGGTCCGAACGGGTCTTCCTCTCCCGGTTCCGCGCCCAGGTGCGGGGCGCCGCCCTTGGTGCGGTGCGGGCCGGGGATCACCGGTTGCCGCCTCCGAGCCGGCGGGCTACCTCCTCACTGCCCGGCGCGTAGTCGACCGTAGGGCGTGCGCGGTGTCGATGGCCGCGGTACGCGTGCGGTGAGCGGCTTCCCGCAGCGGGCTGAGTGAGCGTTTGCCAGGGCCGCGCTTGAGCAGGTCCTGGTAGAGGGCGAGGTGTTGCTCGGCTATGCGGTCCGGGGTGAAGCGGACCGAGTTTCGCCGGGCCGCCTCTCCCATGCGCCGGCGCAGGGAAGCATCACGAATGAGGTCGCACAGCGCGGCGGTGAGCCCTTCGACGTCGCCGGGGCGGACCAGGCGTCCGTCGACGCCGTCGGTGATGATCTCGCGCGGCCCGTTGGGGCAGTCGGTCGAGACGACGGGGAGGCCGCAGCGCATGGCCTCGGCGATGGTCATGCCGAAAGACTCCCGGTCGGAGGCGGAGACGGCGATGGACGCCTTCCCCAACTCGGTTGCCAGTTCGCGGACATGGTCGTTGAGGAACACGTGGCCGTTCAGCCCGAGACGGTCGATGAGGGCGGTCAGGGCGCGTTTTTCGTTGCCGGTGGTGTCGCCTCTGCCGAAGATCCGCAGCTGCCAGTCCGGGTGGGAGGCGACGACGTCGGCGAAGGCCTCGATGAGGAGGTCGTAGCGTTTCACCGGGACGAGCCGTCCAGCGGCTACGACGATCTTTCCGGTGCGTTCGGCCGGCCTTGCGGTCATGGCGGGGACGCTGTTCGCGATCGCCCGCACCCGCACGCCGGGCAGACCGAGTTGCCGGTAGGCATGCGCGTCGGCTTCGGTCACGGTGGTGAGCGCGTCGAGCAAGGGGTAACGGTGGCGTATCTCGTGGCGCATGCGCAACCCGTGGCCGGAGAGGGTGAGGTGTTCTTGCCCCACTCTGATGGCGGCGGGGTGGGCCTGCCGGGCGACGTGCACGTTCAGCCCCGGTCTGGTGCCGACGATCACGTCCGCCTCCAGGCGGGAGAGATGGCGGCCGATGCGTTCATCCGTGAGGCGGCTGTACTGCCTGTGACGGCCGTCCGCGCGGGGAAAGACCCGGGCGGGCTGGGCGTGGCGGGGATCGTCGCCGTCGTAGTGCGCGGAATCGCGGCACAGGTCCACCAGGTGTGTCAGCCGCACCCGCGGTGGTGCGCCCATCGCCGGGGTCTCGCGGTAGCGGAGGACCGAGACGATCTCCACGTCGTGGTGGTCGGCCAGTGCGGAGGCGAGGTTGAACGTCGATCTGATCGTGCCGCCAATGGTGTAGGCGTTGTGGAGCAGGAACGAAATACGCATGCGTTTGCACACCTCCGGCTGGCTGGTGGAGAGGGTCACGGGCGGTGGACGGTGCCGGGACGCGGAGCGGCCGGGGACAGAAGCCGGGTGAAGGTGACGAAGTCACCCCCGGGCACCTGCCCCCTCGACAGTCCTGGGGACGGCGGGGGCGGTGCCGACGGGGAGGTCGGGGAACGGGGCGGGCGATGTCCTCGCGGTCACCTGACCGAGGACGCGGGCGCCGATCCCCAGCCCGCGCCTGGACCGATGCGAGCCGTCGTGGCCCGCACCTGCCGTCACAGCATGCGCGAACCAACCCAAAGATGATCTAAAAAACCTAAAGGTGATCTTTAGGGACAAGGCGTACAGCGTGACAGGCTGCATCCTGTGAAAGGCATCCTGGTCGTCGAGGACGATCCGCAGCTCGGGCCCGCCCTGCACCGCGGCCTGACAGCGGAGGGCTACCGCGTCGAACTCGTGCGCGACGGCACCACCGGACTGGAACGAGCCCTGACCGGCGACCACTCGGTCATCGTGCTGGACATCATGCTCCCAGGCCTGAACGGCTACCGCATCTGCTCCGCGCTGCGCGCCGCGGGCGTCCACACGCCCGTGCTGATGCTCACCGCGAAAGACGGCGAGTACGACGAGGCGGAGGGTCTGGACACCGGCGCCGATGACTATCTGGTCAAGCCGTTCTCCTCGGTGGTCCTGCTCGCACGGCTGCGGGCCCTGCTGCGCAGGGGCACCACCGCCGCGGCCGGCGGGTCCGTGCTGCGCGCCGGTGACCTGTGGGCGGACGTGACCTCCCGCCGCGCCGGCCGGGGCGACGTCGAGTTCGCCCTGACACCGAAAGAGTTCGCGATCCTCACCTGTCTGCTGCACGCACCGGACCACCCGGTGTCGAAGGAGGAGATCCTCGACGAGGTGTGGGATCCGGCCTACACCGGGGGCACCGCCATCGTGGAGGTCTACATCTCCGCACTGCGCAAGAAGGTCGACGCCCCCTTCGCCACCCACAGCATCGAAACCGTGCGCGGACGCGGCTACCGCCTCACGCCCCGTGAACAGCCCTGATGACCGCCCGGCAGCATCCCTCGCGTCGCACACCCGCCCTGCTCCACCGCCTGCCCGGACAGGTGCGCATCGCACTCGTGGCGGGAATCACCGCCCTCGTGCTGTTCGGCACCGGGGCGTGGTGGCTGTTCCAGCACGTCCGTGCCGACGCCTTCCGGACGACGGACAACCGGGCATTCGAGCTGTCCACTCAACTTGCCGCCCAAGCGGCCGAAGGCAAGGAAATCCTCAGCGACCCCCTGCGCGGCTGGCCGCTCATCGAGATCGACCGGGCCGGCCGCACCATCGCCGCGGCCGGCGGCACCCAGCACCTCACCGACCTGCCGGCTCTGCTCCCCCCACCCCCCGTCCCGCCTCCCCGCCGGGCAACCGGCAGCCCGCAGCGGGGTACGGTCCACATCGGCGCGGTCGACGAACGCGACCACGGCCGCTTCCACCGTCCCGACGGCGCGCTGAAGCCGCCACCCAGCAGTGACACCTCCGCCGAGCAGAAGGCTCTCATCGCCCACCGGCACGCCCACGTTCTCGCCCACCGCGCCACCACCGTCTTCGCCACCGCCGTGCACACCCCCGCGAACGCGTGCCGCCTGCCCACGGAAGCCGACGGGTCGTGCCGCTCCACCCTCTACGTCCTCGTGCCCTCCGAAGACGCCGAGCGCGCCACCACCCCCTTGCGCACCCCGCTCATGGCGGGAGTCCCGCTGGCCGCGCTGCTGGTCGCCACCCTCGCCTGGACCGCCGCACGCCGCTCCCTGCGCCCGGTCGAGGCCATCCGGCGGGAGGTCGCCGAAATCACCGATACCAGCCTCGACCGCCGGGTCCCCGTCCCCGACGCCCGCGACCCCGTCCGCCGCCTCGCACTGACCACCAACACCACGCTGGACCGGCTGGAAACCGCCGTGGAACGCCAACGCCGCTTCGTCGCGGACGCCTCGCACGAACTGCGCTCACCCGTCGCCGCGCTCCGCTACGAACTCGAAACCGCTCTCACCCACCCCGACACCATCGACGCGCACCAGACACTCCACAACGCCCTCTCCGCCACGCGGCGCATCCACACCCTCACCGAAGACCTGCTCCTGCTGGCCCTCCCCGACCATCCCGCCGCCCACTCCCTGGTCGACCTGGCCGGCCTCGCCGCGGAACTCGTGCACGAGTACCAGCACCGCGGTCACCCCGTCTCGCTGCGCCACAGCCCTGACCAGGTCCCCGTCCGCGGCGACGGAGTACAGCTCCACCGCCTGCTGCGCAACCTCCTCGACAACGCCGTACGGCACGCGCACACCGCGGTCGTCCTGGACATCACCACCGACGGCCGAGCACACACCGTCACCATCCACAACGACGGCACGCCCTTGGCCCCGGACGAGTACGAGCACGTCTTCGAGCGGTTCACCCGTCTCGACGAGGCCCGCGCTCGCGACACAGGCGGCAGCGGCCTCGGGCTCGCCATCGCCCGCGACATCGCCGAACGCCACCACGGCACCCTCACCGCCCATTCCGACCACCCCCACCCCGGCACCACCTTCACCCTGGTCCTGCCCGGCCCACCGGATACGAGTCCAAGCTGAGCGAGGTCGGAGGCCGGCACGGGCGGCACCCGGCAACACCGCTCTCCCCGCGACGAACCGCCACCGCGGCCCCGGTACAGTCGGCCCGGAGGCGCGGCGCGGGGGTCGGGCCCGGGGTGCCAGGGACGTACGTACGCATGACAGCAGTGGACCGGCTCGCCGGGCGGGAGAGCGAACTCGCGGAGATCGACGCGTTTCTGACCGGTGTGCGGGCCGGCGCCGGGCGGGCGCTCGCGTTGCGGGGTGAGCCGGGGGCCGGGAAGACCGCGTTGTTGCTGTGCGCCGTCGAGCGGGCCGCTCCCGCCCGGGTGCTGCGGGCGACGGGCGCCGAGCCGGAGGCGCAGATGGCGTTCGCCGCGCTGCACCAGCTGTTGCGGCCCGTCGGCGCACTGGTGGACGCACTGCCCGAGGCGCAACGCGAGGCCGTGCGGGGGGCGTTGGGGCTGGCCGCGCCGGTGCGGGAGCCGGATCGGTTCCTGGTGGCGGCCGGTGTGTTGTCGCTGCTTTCGGAGGCCGCCGTCCCCGATGGGCTGGTGTGTGTCGTCGACGATTTCCAGTGGGTCGACCGGGCGTCGGCCGACGCCTTGCTGTTCGCGGCGCGGCGGCTCGGGGCGGACGGGGTGGGGTTGCTGTTCGCCGCGCGGGACACGGCCGAGGCCCGGCACGCGCTCCGGGACGTGCCGGGCATGGACATCGGAGGGTTGGGCGCGGCGGACGCCGCGCGGGTGCTGGCCGCGAGGTCGGCCGTGCCGCCCGTGGCGGACGTCGCCGCGCTCGTCGCGGCCGCCACCGGCGGCAACCCGCTCGCGCTGCGGGAGACGGCGGAGTTGCTGACGCCCGAGCAGTTGACCGGGCGTGCGCCGCTGCCCGATCCGCTGCCGGTCGGTGACGGCATCGGCGCGGTCTACGGCGAGCGGATGGCCCGGCTGCCCGAGGACACCCGGCGCGTCCTGCTCGTCGCCGCGCTGGAGGGCCTGGGCGACCCACGACTGGTGCTCGGCGCCGCCGCGCGCCTCGGGGTGGCGGCGGACGCGCTGGACGGCGCGGAGGCGGCGGGGCTGCTGGAGATACGGCCAACGGGCATCCGCTTCCGGCATCCGCTGATCCGGTCGGCCGTCCACACGGGGGCGAGCGCCGCCGACCGGCGGGCGGCGCATCGCGCGCTCGCCGCCCAGGCGCAAGAGGCGGGCGACACCGGACGCCGGGCCCGCCACCGGGCGGAAGCGGCGCTGGGCCCGGACGAGGACATCGCCGGGGAACTCGCGGCCGCCGCCGGCCTCGCCCGGGCCCGGGGCGGTTACGCGGACGCCGCGCGGACGCTCCTGCGGGCGGCGGAGCTGACGCCGGATCCGGGGACGCGGTCCCGCAGGCTGACGGACGCGGCCACCGCGGCCTGGCTCGGTGGCCGGCCGGGGCAGGCCCGCAGTGCGCTGGCCGCGGCCCGTGAGGCCGCCGGGAACAGCGGGCCGGTCGCGGAGATCGCCCGGCTGGGCGGCCGGTTCGAGCTGCACTCGGGGGACGCGGCGGAGGCGTTGCGCATCTTCCTGACGGCGGCCGAACACAGCCGGGAAGGGAGCCTGGCGATCCTGGCGGACGCCGCCGAGGCCGCCTCCTACGTCGGGGACACCGACGCCGCCGTCCTCATCGGCCGGCGCGCCGAGGCGCTGCCGGAACCCGGTGATCCGGCCGAGGTGTTCCTCCGGGACGTCCTGATCGGCATGGGCGCCCCCCAAGGGGACGGTGGTGGGGCGCGGCGGTTGCGCCGCGCGCTCGACGCCGTCCCGGACGACGGCTTCGACGCCGCGCTCCTGCTGTGGGCGGCGGCCGCCGCGAGCCTGCTCGGCGAAGGCGACGCCGCGGCCCGTTTCGGTGCCCGCGCGGGCCGTGCGGGCCGGGTCTCGGGCATGGTCGGCACGCTTCCCGTCGTGCTGGAGAACACCGCCACCGCCGAGCGCATGAACAGCGACTTCACGCTCAGCGCCGCCCTGTCCGAAGAAGGGCTGACGCTGGCGCGGGAGACCGGGCTCAGCAACTGCGCCGCCGCGCACCTGGCGAACCTCGCCGTCTGCGCCGCCGTGCGCGGCGACGAGACCGCCACGCGGGCCCACGCCCACGAGGCGCTGGCCATCGCCATTCCGCACCGTCTCGGGCTGCGGGTGGGCGTCGCCTCGTACGCGCTGGGGCTGCTGGACCTCGGTCTCGGCCGGTTCGAGCGGGCACACGAGCGGCTCACCGCGCTGACCACGGCCGGGCCGGGTGCCGGGCACCCCGCCGCCGTGTGGGGGGCGACGGCGGACCGCGTGGAGGCGGCCGTCGGCGCGGGTGACCTCGACGCCGCCCGTGCCTCCGTCGCCTTCCTGGAGCGGTGGTCGGCCCACGCGACGTCGCCCCGGTCGCGGGCGCTGCTCGCCCGCTGCCGGGCCCTCGTCGCGGCGGAGGGCGCCGCGCCGGAGCTGCTGCGCACGGCGCTCGACCAGCTGGCCGGTGACCCCGGTGCCGCCTACGACCGGGCCCGCACCGCCCTGCTGCTCGGCGAGCGGCTGCGCCGGGAGCGGCGGGCCGGGGAGGCCCGCCCGTATCTGCGGCAGGCCGCGGAGACGTTCGGGCGGCTGGGCGCCGTGCCGTGGGAGCGCCGTGCCCTGGGCGAGCTGCGCGCGGCGGGCGAGGCGGGCGGCCGTGCCGAACCGGCCGCCCTCGCCACCTTGACGTCGCAGGAACTGCGGATCGCGCGGCTCGTCGCCGAGGGGCTGGCCAACCGGGACGTCGCCACCCGGCTGTTCCTCAGCACCCGCACCGTCGAGTACCACCTGTACAAGGTGTATCCGAAGCTCGGCGTCACCTCGCGGACCGAGCTGGCCCGGCTACTGGCATAGGCGATGGCGGACCACGTGGCTGGTGGACTACGTGGATGGCGGGCCACGTAATCACACCAGTGGTCCTACGGATGGGCCACGGGCCGCCGCGCGGCAGAGTTCACCCTTGTCAGCCGGACACCAGCAGCCAGACACCAGCACGGACACAGGAGAACGGCACCGTATGACCGCAGCAGCACAGCTCGTCCGCGTCGGCGACATCGAACTCTGGACCGAGCAGTTCGGTGACCCCGCCCACCCGGCCGTCCTGCTCGTCATGGGCTCGATGAGCCAGGCGGCCCTGTGGCCCGACGAGTTCGTCGGCCGGCTCACAGCCGCCGGGCACCGGGTCATCCGCTACGACCACCGGGACGTCGGCCGCTCGACGGCCCGGGACTTCGCGGCCCACCCGTACACCTGCGCCGCCCTCAAGGACGACGCCGTCGGGCTGCTCGACGCCCTGGGCATCGAGCGGGCGCACCTCGTCGGCCACTCGGCGGGCGGTCTGTTCGCCCAGTGGATCGCGGCGGACCACCCCGACCGGGTCGAGACGCTCACCGTGATCGGCTCCTCGCCGCTCGGCGGCCGGGAGGGGCAGGTCGTCATGCGGGCCCTCAGGGGAGAGCCCCAGCCGGAGGGCAGCCTTCCGGGGCCGCTGCCGGCGTTCGTCGAGCTGTTCCGGCGGGCGGCCGTGGCTCCGCCGCCCACCACCCGCGCCGAGTTGATCGACTTCCAGATCGAGGTCGCCCGGGTGCTGGGCGGTACGGAGCTTCCCTTCGACGAGGACGCCCAGCGGTTGTTGGAGGAACGGCTCCTCGACCGTGCCCGCGACCCCCGGACGACGGCGAACCACCGGCTCGCCTGGGCGGCCGACCCGGAATTCGAGCCGGTGGGCGCACTGGCCCGCGTCAAGGCACCGACCCTCGTCGTGGAGGGCACGAGCGAGCCGGTCAAGCCGGGCCACGCGCGGCTGATCGCACGGGAGATCGCCGGCGCGCGGACGGTCATGGTGCCGGGGATGGGCCACATGATCACGCCCCCGGTGGCCGGGCCCCTCGCGGAGGCGGTCACCGCCCACCTCGTCCCGGCCGCCGACGGCGTCTGATGACCGGTGGTGCCGGCGCCCGGGCCGGGTCTCGGCCCTCGTGGTGGCGCGGCCTACGCTGGGCGTGATCACGAAGGGGAAGGCGGTGCGCCCCATGGGCACCTGGAAGTTGAGCAGGACATTCGGCAGCAGCGCGGGCGAGGTGCGGTGGGACAGCCTCGGTGAACCGGGGCGGGATCCGGTGGTGTTGCTGCACGGCACGCCGTGGTCGTCGTACACCTGGCGGGCCGTGGCGCGTGGGCTGGCGCGGCGCCATCAGGTGTTCGTCTGGGACATGCCGGGCTACGGGGCGTCGGAGAAATTCGCCGGCCAGGACGTCTCGCTCGGCGCGCAGGGCACGGTGTTCACCGAGCTGCTCGCCCACTGGGGGCTCGCCGAACCGGCCGTCGTCGCCCACGACTTCGGCGGAACGGTCGCGCTGCGCGCGCGTCTGCTGCACGGGGCGCGGTACCGGCGGCTGGCGCTGGTCGACCCGGTCGCCCTGGCGCCGTGGGGGTCGCCGTTCTTCCGGCTGGTCGGCCGGAACGCCGACGTCTTCGAGGCGCTGCCACCGCCGTTGCACGCGGCGCTGGTCCGGGAGTACATCACCTCGGCCAGCTCCCCCGGGCTGCACCCGGGGACCTTGGACGGGCTGGTGGAGCCGTGGCTCGGGGAGGACGGCCAGCCTGCCTTCTACCGTCAGATCGCGCAGGCGGACCAGCGTTTCACCGATGAGATCGAGGGCCTCTACGGCACGCTCGACCTGCCGGTGCTGATCTGCTGGGGTACGGACGACACCTGGATTCCCGTCGACCGCGCCCACCGGCTGGCCGCCGCGATCCCCGGGGCGCGGCTGGAGCTGATCGAGGGCTCGGGCCATCTCGTCCAGGAGGACGCCCCCGCCGAACTGGCGTCCGTGCTGGGGGACTTCCTCTCCCCCGTCTGATCCCGGAACGTATCGGCGCGCCGATGGCGGTGCGCTCTCCGGACGGAGGGCGCACCGCCATCGGCGCGTCAGCGGAACGTCACCGTTCCCGGCAGAGGGGGAGCCGGGATCCGGGGCGCCCGCTCACGCGCCCTGGAGCTGCTTCCGCAGCTGTGCGATGTCGATCGACTCGGCCGGGGAGGGCGTCGTCGTCGGCACGGGCTTGTCGTAGTCCGTGATGACCGTCGTGGTGGTCTTGCCGCCCTCGGTCTGGACGATCTTCACCGGGTAGGGCGTGCCCTCGGAGGCGACGTACACGGTCGTCGTGTCACCCTTGCCGCTCTTGCCCTCCAGGGGGACGACCTTCGTGCCGTCGACCGTGGTCGGCTTGCCCTTGGTCATGTCGTCGCCGGAACCCTTGATCGCGGCCTGGAACTTCGTGAGGTCGCAGGTGTTGGCCATGCCGGCCAGCAGCGGGTCGCTCGTCGGACCGTGGATGTAGCGGCCCTTGGTGACGCCCTCGATGGTCGCCGCCTTCGTCGCGCCGATCTGCTCCTCCCACGTGGCGTGGTCGGGCTTCATCCAGACCTTGTCACCGAGCTTGATGACGTCGGTGGAGCCGCCCTTCGCCCCGCCCGCCTGTCCGGCGCAGGAACCCTGGCGGTCCAGGATGAGGTTCATCTTGACGGGCTGGCCCTGGGTGAAGCCGTCCTGCTTGAAGCGCAGCGACTTCGCGTCGCGCAGTGCCTGCATCGCCTTGTCGGATATCTGCCGGGCGGACATCGCGTCCAGCCCGCTCTTGCCGCCGCTCTTGCCGCCGCTGTCGCCGCCGCAAGCGGTGACACCGATCAGCGCCGCCGCACAGGCGGTCGCGGCCACGGTCACCCGCACCTTGTGGATCTTGTTCATTCGGGTGACGCTAACAAACCCGGGGCGCCGCCCGCTCGGCGAGGCGGTCCCAGGGCGGCCCGCGCGCGTCTTCCGCCTCACCCGGGGGTGTCGGCGACCGCCAGGGCCGCCGCGTAACCGGGGTCCACGGGGATGTCGGTCAGGGACCAGCCCGCGGGGGACGCCGGCTCCGGGCCGGAACCGACGTACGTGACCGAGGGGTCCTCCGAGAGCCCCGTGCCGATGCCCTTGAGGTAGGCCTCCTTGCGGGTCCAGCAGCGGGCGAACGCGGCGACGCGCGCCGCGTCCGGGAGCCCGGTCAGCTCGGCGGCCTCGGCGGGGTGCAGCGAGGGCGCCACCTCGGAGACGACGGCGGCGGGCTGCCGTTCCTCGACGTCCACACCGACGGGGGTGCCGGCGAAGGCGAACAGGGCCAGGTCGCCCGCGTGCGAGAGGTTGAAGTGCGGGGACGCCCCGGGGAGGGCGGGCCGGCCGTGCGGCCCGCCGCACCCGGGGCACGGCTCGCGGACCAGCTCGACCGCCGCCGGGTCCAGGCCCAGATAGGCGCCGAGGAGCCGCCGCAGCCCGACGTGGGCGGCGGCGTAGCGCGCACGGTGCTCCTCCCGGACGAACGCGGCGGCGCGGGCCCGTTCGCGGGCGTCGAGGATCCGCTCGTACCCGGCGGGCGGCCGCGGGGCGTGGCCGGGGATCCGCAGCAGCCAGACGTGCGGCGGGCCGGGGGTCCACCGGCCGGGCAGCGGGTCGCGGCCGAGGACCCGGGGCCGCGTCCCGCCGGCCCGCTCATCGCCGTCCACGACGCATCAGCCCTCTTCCAGGTGGCCGGCCACCGCCTCGGCGACCTCCGCGATCGGCCCCGGGCGGGTCATCCGCGAGTGCGGACAATCGATGTCACGGTTGATCAGGCTACCGGTGACGTAGGGGCGCCAGGCGTCCCGCGACAGCCAGTGCTCGGCGCGGGGCACGGCGGCGGTGAGGAAGAGGACGTCACCGTCGAAGACGCGGTGGCGGTGGGCGCGCATGAGGGTGACGTTGTTGACGGTGACGTCGAGGACGGCGGCGAGCGTGTCGTCGTCGAGCGCGGCGAGGGCACTGCCCTCGGCGCGCAGCCGGGCGGTGACCTCTCGGCGGGTGAGCGGCCCGCCTTCCGGGGTGCCCGGGCCGCCCGGGCCGCTCCGAGGGGCGCCCGGCGGGTCGTCCGCGGCCATGCTCAGCAGGGTGGCGAGGGCGTCGGCCTCGCCGGGGGCGGGTGCCTCGCGCCACTGGTCGGCGGGGTAGGCGTCCATGAGGGCGAGCAGGTCCACCTTCTCGCCCGCCTCCTGGAGGAGGACGGCCAGGGTGTGGGCGGCGACACCGCCGACGGACCAGCCGAGCAGCCGGTAGGGGCCGTGCGGCTGGATCCCCCGGACGTGCTCCAGCCAGCCGCGGGCCTGCTCCTCCAGGGTGGCGGGCAGGGTTTCCCCGGGGTTCAGGCCGCGGGCCTGGAGCCCGTACACCGGCTGGTCCGGGCCCAGCCCTTCGAGCAGCCCGGTGTAGCACCAGGCGAGGCCGACCGCCGGGGGCAGGACGAACAGGGGTGTGCGGCCGCCGGTGCGGCGCAGGGGCAGCACGGCGTCGAGCGCGCCCTCCTCGCCGTCACCGTGCAGCAGGCCGGCGAGCGAGGCGGGGGTGGGGGCGCGGAACAGCGTACCCAGGGCGAGGTCCACTCCGAAGGTGGCCCGGATGCGGGCCACGAGCCGGGCCGCCAGCAGCGAATGGCCGCCGAGGGCGAAGAAGTGGTCGTCGACCCCCACGCGCGGCAGCCCGAGCGCTTCGGCGAAGAGCCGGGTGAGCGTCTCCTCGCGCGGCCCGCGCGGCGGACGGCCGCCGGGGCGGGCGGCGGGCGCGGGGGCGGGGAGCGCCGCGCGGTCCAGCTTCCCGTTGGGGGTGAGCGGGAAGGCGTCCACGACGACGATCGCGCCGGGCACCATGTGCTCGGGCAGATGGGCGGCGAGCCGCGCCCGCAGGGCGCCGGGATCCGGCAGGGCCCCTCTTCCCGCCCCTCTTCCCGCGGATCCTCCCGCCGGGGAAGGACCGGCCTCGGCGGCGGCATCCACCGAGGCCGGAGTCACATGGGCGACCAGACGGCGGTCGCCGGGGCGGTCCTCGCGGACCGTGGCGCAGGCGGCGCCGACCCGGGGGTCGGCGGTCAGGGCCGCCTCCACCTCGCCGAGTTCGACGCGCAGGCCGCGCAGCTTCACCTGGTGGTCGGTGCGGCCGAGGTAGTCCAGGGTGCCGTCGCGCCGCCAGCGGGCCACATCGCCCGTGCGGTACATGCGCTCGCCGGGCCGCCCGGCGGCCTCGGCGAACGGGTCGCGGACGAAGCGTTCGGCGGTCAGGTCCGGGCGGCCGAGGTAACCGGTGGCGAGCTGGGCGCCCGCCACGTACAGCTCGCCGGGGATGCCGGGCGGGCAGGGCCGCAGGCCGGGGTCGAGGACGTAGAGCCGGGTGTTCCAGACGGGCCGGCCGATGGGCACGGGCCCCTCCTCGCCCGGCACGCAGGCGTGGTGGGCGACGTCGACGGCCGCTTCGGTGGGCCCGTACAGATTGTGCAGCTCGACGCCGGGGAGCGTGCGGTGGAAGGCATCGGCGGCCGGGCGGGGCAGTACCTCACCGCTGCACAGGACGCGGCGCAGGCCGGTGCAGCGGGCGGCGGCCGGCTCGTCGAGGAAGAGCCGCAGCATGGAGGGCACGAAGTGGGCGGTGGTGACGCCCTGTTCGCGGATCGTGCGGGCCAGGGCGGCGGGATCCTGGTGGGCGCCGGGCCCGGCCAGGACGAGCGTGGCGCCCACGCGCAGCGGCCAGAAGAACTCCCAGACCGACACGTCGAATCCGGCCGGTGTCTTCTGCAGCACCCGGTCCTCGGGGGTGAGCCCGTACCGGTCCTGTGCCCAGCGCAGCCGGTTGTCGATCGCGGAGTGCGGCACGACGACGCCCTTGGGGCGGCCGGTGGAACCGGAGGTGTACATCACGTACGCGGGGTGGTGCGGGGTGAGCGCGCGGCCCGGGTCGGTCGGCGGGTAGGCGGCCAGCCCGTCGCGCAGGGCCGGGTCGTCGAGCGTGAGGACGGGCAGCGCGGTGTCCGGCAGCGTGGCGCGGGTGGCGGTGTCGGTCAGGACGCAGACGGGGGCCGCGTCGTCGAGCATGCGGGCGAGCCGCCCGGCGGGGTGCCCGGGGTCCAGCGGCAGATACGCGCCGCCCGCCTTGAGGACGGCGAGGAGGGCGACGACGAGATCGACGGAGCGGGGCAAGGCGACGGCGGCGATGGCACCGGGGCGGACGCCGAGGGTGGCCAGGTGCCGGGCCAGCCGGTTGGCACGGGCGTTCAGCTCGCCGTAGGTGAGGGTCACCTCGTCGGCGACGAGCGCCGTCGCGCCGGGCCTGCGGGCGGCGCGGGCCTCGACCGGGCCGATGAGGGTGGTCGGCGGCACCGGCACGGCGGTGTCGTTGAACTCGACGAGCACGCGCTCGCGCTCCTCGGCGGTGCCCGGGGACAGCGCGCCGAGCGGCTGGTGGGGGTCACTGTCGGCGATCCGGGCCAGCAGATCGAGGAACCGCTCCAGATGGGCGGCGACGTCGGCGGCGTCGTAGAGGGCCGGGTTGGCGTCGTAGTCGATGTGCAGCCCGGTGCCGTCGACCCGGTCGTGGATGTGGACGGTGAGGTCGTCCACGGGACCGGCGGAAAGGTTGTACGCCGTCGACCGCGCGCCGGCGAAGGTGAGCCCGTAGTCGAACGGCATGACGTTGACGAGCGGGCCCACGAGCGCCCGGCCCTCACCGAGCAGCCCGAGGTCGCGGCGGATGTCCGCGTAGCGGTAGCGGCGGTGCCGGCGGGCCTCGCGGATGCCCAGGTCGGCCTGGCGGGTCAGCTCGGCGAAGGTGGTGTCGGGGGTGAGGGTGAAGCGCAGCGGCAGCACGTTCATGACCATGCCGGGGACGCGCAGCGCCACCGATCCCATGCGGCCCATCATGGGCAGCCCGAGGACGACGTCCTCGCTGCGGGTGGCGCGGGCGAGGTAGAGCGCCTGGGCGGCGAACAGGACGTCCGGCCAGGTGGCCCGGACCGAGGCGGCCAGCTCGCGCAGCCGCTCGGTGGCCTCGGGCCCCAGGTGGGCGGAGTGCCGCAGGGCCGTCCGCGAGGGCAGTGCGGTGCGGCCGGCGAGGGTGGGCACGGCGGGCCGGTCGCCGAAGCGCTCTTCCCAGTGGGCGCGGTCGCGGTCGTGGGTCGCCGAGTCGCGGTAGGCGGCGTCCTCGGCGACCAGCGCGGCGAGCCGCCCGAAGGGGCTCGGGCCGGGTGCGGTGCCGGCGGCGAGGGCGGTGTAGACCTCGGCGACGCGGCGGGCGATGAGGGAGTAGCCGTAGCCGTCCATGACGGCGTGGTGGACGCGCTGGTACCACAGCCAGCGCCGGTCGCCGACGCGGAAGAGGGCGTGGGCGAACAGCGGGCCGGTGGCCAGGTCGAAGGGCACGGCGAGGTCGGCGCGCATCCAGGCCCGGGCGGTGGCGTCGGGGGCGCGCTCGCCGCGCAGGTCGGCGGTGTGCAGCGGGAAGCCGCGGCCGGGCGGCTCGATGGCGATGGGCAGTTGACGGGGGCCGCTCTCGCCCTCGGCGGGCGCCACCAGCCGTACCCGCAGGGCGTCGGCCTCGCCGACGGTGCGGTGCAGGGCCTCGGCGAAGTGGCCGGGGTCCACCTCGCCGTGGATCTCGACGCACTCGGCGGTGTTGAGCGCCGGGCTGCCGGGGTCGAGGGCCTGGGCGAACCACATGCCCGACTGGGCGGCGGTCAGGGGCAGCCCCTCCGGCGCCGCCGGGCGCGGTGCGCCGGCGGCGGGCCGGTCGAGGGTGCGCGCGGCTCTCACGCCCCGACCCCCAGCAGCGGTGCCCATTGCTCGATGGCCGGCTGCTCGGCGAGGTCCACGAAGGTGACCTCGGTGCCGTGCTCGCGGCGCCAGCGCTCGACGAGGGTCATGATGCGCACGGAGTCGAGGCCGTAGTCGACGAGGTTCTCGTCGTCGGGGATGTCCGCGGGGTCCTCGCCGAGCACGTCGGCGACGTCGGCGCGGATCCGGTCCAGGGTGAGTGCCATGAGGGTCAGACCTTTTCGAAGAGGCGGTCGGTGGTCGTCACGACGGCGCACTTGGCGGCGGCGTAGCGCAGGGCCATCTCATGGTCGTCCGCGGAGAAGTCCGCGACGGCGTCGGCGACCAGGAAAGGCCGGATATCGCGCATCCAGGCGTCGCAGGCGCTCATCAGGACGCCGATGTGGGCGTAGACACCGACGATGATCAGCTGGTCGCGGCCCTGGGCCGCCATCCGCTCGGCGAGGTCGGTGCGGACGAAGGCGCTGTACTTCCACTTCGTCAGGACCGTGTCGCGCCCGGTGGGGGCGACGGCGTCGGCGATCGCCTTGGCCCGCTCGTCGTCCGGCAGGCCGGGGCCCCAGAAGTCCTGCTGGAGGCCGCGCTCCTCGGCGCTCTGGCCGCCGGGCTGGGCGGAGTAGACGACGGGCACGCCGAGGCGCTCGCAGGCGCTCTTGACCCGGGCGGTGTTGGCGAGGAGTTCGGTGAGCGGTGAGGCGTCCGGGGTGAAGGCGCCGAGGAAGTAGTTCTGCAGGTCGTGCACGAGCAGCACGGCACGGTCCGGGTCGACGGTCCAGTCGACCTTGTTCGCCGGGAGGTCGGCCGCGGTGGGCATGGCGTAGGGGGTGATGGCAGGGAGCGCCATGGTGGTGGGGAGCCTTTCGGAAAGCGTGCGGTGGGCCGGGGCCGCCGGGACGGGCAGGCGCGCGGGCGGCGGGCGGCGGGCGGCGGGCAGTTCAGGAGGTGGCGAGGCGGGCGGCGATGGCCGCGCGGAGGTCCTTCTTGGAGACCTTGCCGATGCCGGTCTGCGGGAACTCCTCGACGAACTCCACCCGGTCGGGGACCTTGTAGGCCGCGAGGCCGCGTTCGCGGACGAACTTCTTGACCGCGATCGGCTTGACCGGCCCGGCGCCCTCGCGCAGCACGACGTACGCGCAGGTGCGCTCGCCCAGGTAGTCGTCGGGCATGGAGACGACGGCGACGTCGTGCACGGCGGGGTGGGCGAGGATGTGGTTCTCGATCTCCTCGGCGGCGACCTTCTCGCCGCCCCGGTTGATCTGGTCCTTCGCCCGGCCCTCGACCACGATGTGGCCGGTTTCGGTCAGCCGGACGACGTCACCGGTGCGGTAGAAGCCGTCGGCGGTGAAAGACCTGGCGTTGTGCTCGGGGGCCCGCCAGTAGCCGCGGATGGTGTAGGGGCCGCGGGTGAGCAGATGGCCGGTGGCGCCGACGGGCAGCTCGTTGTCCTCGTCATCCACGACGCGGATCTCGTCGTCCGGGGAGATCGGGCGGCCCTGGGTGGTGACGATGGTCTCCTCGGGGTCGTCGAGCCGCGTGTAGTTCACGAGGCCCTCCGCCATCCCGAAGACCTGCTGGAGAGTGCAGCCGAGCGCGGGCCTGACGCGCCGCGCGGCCTCCTCGCTGAACTTCGCCCCGCCGACCAGCAGCACCTCCAGGCTGCTCAGGTCGTGCGGGCTGCTCGGGGCGGCCTCGGTCCACACCAGCGCGAGCGGCGGCACAAGACCGGTGATGGTGACGCCCTCGCGCTCGATGAGCGGGAAGGCGACGTCCGGGCTGGGCTGCGGGGCGAGGACCACGCGGGCGCCAGCGTAGAGCGCGCCGAGCGTGCCGGGCGAGCTGAGGGGGAAGTTGTGGGCGGCGGGCAGGGCGCAGAGATAGACGCTGTTCTCGTCGACCGCGCAGTGCTCGTTGGAGCCCCACAGCGAGTAGATGTAGTCGTCGTGGGTGCGCGGGATGAGCTTGGGCACGCCGGTGGAGCCGCCGGAGAGCTGGAGGAAGGCCAGGTCGCCGGGGGCCGGGCCGTCGGTGATGGCGACGGGCTCACGGGGCACCTCGCGCAGCGCGGTGTGCTCACCGGGCTCCCCCGCCACGAACACATGGCGCAGGGTGGGCACCTCGGCCCGTACCTTCGTCGCCAGGTCGCGGTAGTCGAAGCCGCCCGCGGTGTCGGCGATGACGTAGGCGACCGCCTCGGTGAACTCGCAGAAGTAGCGGATCTCCGTCTCGCGGTGCGCGGGCAGCGCGAAGACGGGGAGGGCGCCGATGCGGAACAGGCCGAAGATCACCTCGAAGAACTCGGCGATGTTGGGCAGTTGGACGACGACGCGGTCGCCCTTCGCGATGCCCCGGGCGAGGAAACCGGCGGCGAGGCGGTCGGCCCGGTCGTCCAGCTCGCCGTACGTCCAGCGCCGGCCCGCTCCGGCGGGGTCGACGATCGCGACGCGGTCGGGGTGGTTCAGCGCCCGCTCACGCAGCATCTGCCCGAACGTCTCGCCGCGCCACCAGCCGGCGGCGCGGTAGCGCTCGGCGAACTCGGCGGGGTAACCCGGGGCGTCGGCGGTGGGGGTGGGCTGGGTGCTCATCGGCCGGTCTCCTGGTGGTCCGCGCCGACGGCGTCGAGGAAGGTACGGAACTTCGCGCCGGTCTCGGCGGTCTCGGCCTCCGGTGTGGACCGGTCGACGACGCCCGCGCCCGCGTACAGCCGCAGGGTGCGCTCCTCGGCATCGGCCTCGGCGCAGCGGATGGTGACGACCCATTCGCCGTCGCCGCTCGCGTCGCCCCAGCCGACCATGCCGGTGAAGTTGCCCCGGTCGAAGGGCTCCAGTTCCTTGATGACCTCGCGCGCGGTGGTGGTGGGGGTGCCGCAGACGGCCGGGGTGGGGTGCAGCGCGCAGGCCAGCTCGAGGGCGGAGACGGCCGGGTCGGACAGCTCGCCGGTGACGGTCGTCGACAGGTGCCACATGGCGGCGGTCCGCACGAGGGTGGGGCGCGCGGGAACGTCGAGGGTGCGGCAGAACGGGGCGAGCGCCGCGCGGACCGCGTCGACGACGACGGCGTGCTCGTGCAGGTCCTTCTCCGACCGCAGGAGCGCCGCGGCCCGGCGCACGTCCTCGGCGAGATCGGCGCTGCGCGGGGTGGAGCCGGCGAGCGGGTTGGCGATCAGGGCGCCGCCGCGCCGGGCGACGAGCAGCTCGGGGCTGGCACCGAGGAGGGTGCGGCCGGGGCCGGTCGGCAGGGCGAAGGTGTATCCGGCCGGGTCGCGGCGGGCGAGCCGCTGGAGGAGTGCGGGGAGGTCCAGTTCGCGGGAGGAGCGCAGTTCCAGGGTCCGGGCGAGGACGACCTTGCTGAGGTCGCCCCGTCTCATCCGGCGGACGGCCTCGGCGACGGCGGCTCCGTAGACGCCCGGCTCGGGTATGGGCCGGATGTCCCAGTCGGCGGCGGCGGGGGCGGCGGCGGGCAGCGCGATCAGCGGGTCCTCGGACAGCGGCGGCGCCCAGCGGACGGCCTGCGGCACGGCGAGGGAAGCGGGGGCGCCGTGGTCGAAGGGGACCGCGCCGACGACGACGGGCGCCGGGTTGCCGGCGAGCAGTTCGGCGTCGAGGGTCTCGGTGACGCGCCGCGCCAAGGGGGTCTCGCCGTGGGGCACTTCGGCGCGCGTCCCGTGGGCGAGGAGCGTGCGGGTCGGCGAGGCGAAGAAGCGGGCCCGGCCGGGCTCGTAGGCGTCGAGCAGCGAGGTCGCGGCGCCGACGGTGTCCTCGGGCCGTCCGGTCCGCTGACCGGCGCCTCCCGGCACTGCGGCGAGGCGGCCGTCCGCGCGGGCTTCGGGCTCGCGCGGCCGGTCGGCGACGTGGTGAACCGTGGTCACCTGCTGCTCCGTTTCCTCCGGTGGGTCGCACCGGCGTGGTGTGAAGGGGGTCGGGCGGGGCCGGGCCGGCCGGATCCCGGTGGGGCGGGCCGCGCGCGGTGCTGGTGGTGCGGCGGGACCGCCCCGGGTCGGGCGGGGCCCCGGTGGCGATCGGGTGGACCGGGTGGGGGTCCGGTCGGGGGGAGGGCGTCGTGGGGGCGGGCGGCGGAGCGGCCGAAGGCCGGTCGGCCGGCCCTGTCGGTACCGGGCGGGCCGTCAGGCGCGCAGGGTGGCGCCGCCGTCGACGTACAGGTCGTGCATGGTGATGTGCCGGGCCCGGTCCGAGACGAGGAAGGTGACGGCGTCGGCGATGTCGGCCGGGGCGGCGATGCGGCCGAGGGGGATGCCGACGCGGTAGGACGCCAGGTCACCGTCGATGACGCGCTGGGGTGCCTGCTCGTCGGCCCACAGGCCGCGCTGCATGGCGGTGTCCGTGGAGCCGGGCGAGACCACGTTGCAGCGGACTCCGCTGCGGGCCAGCTCCAGGCCGAGGCACTTGGTGAACATGGTGGCGGCGGCCTTGGAGGCTGCGTACGCGGCCATGCTGGTGCGGGGCACGCCCGCGGCGTTGGAGCCGACGGTGACGATGCATCCGTCGCGGCGCTCGCTCATCCTGCGGGCCACGGCCCGGGAGGCGTTGAAGACCCCGGTGGAGTTGACGGCGAAGGTGCGGTCCCACACCTCGTCGGTGATGTCCACCACGGGGGAAGTGCGCAGCACACCGGCGACGTTGACGAGGATCGCGATCGGCCCGAGGGTGCGCTCCACCTCGTCGACGACGGCGTCGACGGCGCGGCTGTCGGCGACGTCGGCGCTGTGGGCGACGACCCGGTCCGCACCGAATTCCGCTTCGAGTTCCTTGACGCCCTCCGTGGCCCAGTCGACGGCCGCGACCCGTGCTCCACGTTCGACGAGGGCGCGGGTCACGGCCTCGCCTATGCCTTGTCCGGCACCGGTGACCAGCGCGACGCGGCCGGCGAGTTCTGCCTGCTGCACGACGGTTCCCCCATTCCATTCGAATTAGGTAAGGCTTACCTTACATGACGGACATGCCCGAAGGGAATTGACCGGCCGGAATGCCGTGTGCCCGGCCGCGCGACGCCGAGGCCCCTCGCACGGAACACCGGGACACCATGCGGAACTCCAGGTTTCGGTAAATGACGGGAAATGCGGAAACGTCAAGAAAGGTGCCGGAAGGCCGCACCCTCGGACCCGCCATGGCTTAGGACAGCCTAACCTCACTCTCTTTGGGGGTGGCAAGCTCCCCCCTCCCCACGGCCTCCCTCCAGCACTCCCACCGGGCCGCCCGTGCGGCCGGCCGCCGGGGCCCGGCCCGACGCGTCGTCATGTGGAGAGCCGGAGAACGGGTATGCCGGGGATGCCGATACCGAAGGTCTGCGCGTAAAGGGAGAGTTCCGCGTGCAAAGCCCGGACCATGGTGTCGGCCCGCCGGAAACCGTGCCCCTCGCCCTCGAAGGTCAGATACGCGTGCGGCACCCCCCGCCCGGCCATCGCCTCGACGAATCGCGCGCTCTGCGCGGCCGGGCAGATGGGATCGTCCAATCCCTGGAGAAGGACGAAGGCCGCGGACACCCGGTCGGCGCGATGCAGCGGCGAGCGGTCCCGGTAACGGTCGGGCACCTCCGCCAACGGACCGATCAGGCTCTCCAGATAGTGCGATTCGAAGTCGTGGGTGCCTCCCGTCGCCCAGGCCGGCAGATCCAGCACCGGGTAACTGATGGTGCCGCAGGCGTAGACGCCGGTGGCGACGAGCGAGGCGGCGGCCGTCCAGCCACCCGCGCTGCCGCCCCGGATGGCCAGCCGGGCCCGGTCGGCACTGCCCTCGTCGGCGAGCACCTCGGCCACGGCCGCGCAGTCCTCCACGTCGACGACGCCCCACCGCTCCCGCAGCCGGTCGCGGTAGGCACGCCCGTAGCCCGTCGAACCGCCGTAGTTGACCTCGGCCACCCCGATGCCGCGCGAGGTGAAATAGGCGATCTCCAGATCCAGTACCAGCGGTGCCCGGCTGGTGGGGCCGCCGTGCGCCCACACTACGAAGGGGGGCAGTTCGTCGGCGGGCGCGGTGTGGTCGGGGCTGTGCGGCGGATAGATATGGGCGTGGATGTCCCGCCCGTCCGGCCCGACGAAGGTGCGGATCAGCGGCTCCGGGTAGTACGCGGGGTCCACGGGATCGCGGTGCCTGGCGCCTATCGCCCTGGCCCGGCCGGTGCGGGTGTCGAGCTCGACCACCTCATAGGCCGTACGGGGGCTCGCCGCGACTCCGACGACGCGGGTGCCGGCGACCGCCAGCGTCGGGGCCCACTCCGTCCACGGGCCGGCCGCGTCGACCAGCTCGCCGGTCTCGGTGTCGAGTATCCCGAGGGCGGTGGCGCCCCGGCCGTGGATCACGGCGATCAGGCCGTGGTCCAGCGGCTGGAACCAGCGGTGGCCCACCCGCCACAGCGGGCCCGCGAACTCCTCCTCGCGCGGGCAGAGGTTGACGCTCTCGCCCGTCTCCGGGTCGAGGCGGTGCAGATTCCACCAGCCGGTGCGGTCGGTCGCGCCGAGCAGCGCGCCGTCGCGGTCCCACTCCACCTGGGCGACGGCCTCCCGGGGGCCGCCCATGACCGTGCGGGCGTCCGTGAGCCGGCCGTCCGCCGTGACGTCGGCGAGCTTCAGCTCGGTGCCCTCCCAGGGCATACGGGGGTGGTCCCAGGCGATCCACGCCGCTCGCAGACCGTCCGGCGAGAGCCGTGGCCCGGTGACGAAACGGTGCCGGTCGTCGGTCAGCTCGCGCACCCTCGCGCGGTCCCCGGCGGCGGAACCGTCCAGGGGGACGGCGGCGAGCACCCGCCGCACCTCGCCCGCCCCTTCCCCGGTGAACTCCTCCAGGACGCACCACACTTCGCCCCGCTCCGGCCGGAGCACCGGATCCGCCCAGCGCAGTCCGCCGCCGACCGGCGAGAGCGGCGTCAGCGGCCTCGGCTCACCACCCGCCGCGCTGTCGGGCTCGCAGACGTACAGCCGCTGGTCGGCGAAGTCGACGAAGACCAGCAGGGGTCCGCCGGTCTTTCGGGGCACCGCCGCCCAGGGCTGCCCCCCGTACTCCAGGAACCGGCTGCGCACGTTCCACGGGGCGGGCAGCGGGCTGGTCTCGCTGCCGTCGGGGCGGCGGCGCACCAGCGTCTGCCGCCCCCGCTCCGCCGGGCGCGGCTCGACCCACCACACCTCGTCGCCGACCGTGCCGGCGTACTCGGGTTTGCCGTCGTGCGACGCGGCGAGCGCGGCGTCGATCGGGGACGGCCAGGCTCCGTAGGGCGCCGTGGACACCATGATTACCGCGCCTCCTTGCGGCCGTCATCGGCCAGAAAGTGGTCCAGCACGCCCACCCCGAAGTGCAGCGCCTCGACCGGGACCCGTTCGTCGACGCCGTGGAAGAGCGCCTGGTAGTCGAACCCCCGGGGCAGCCGGAGCGGTGCGAAGCCGTAGCCGGCGATGCCGAGCCGGGCGAACTGCTTGGCGTCCGTGCCGCCGGACATGCAGAACGGCACCACGTGGCCGCCCGGGTCGAACCGCTCCAGGGCCGCCCGCATCCGTGCGAACACCGGGGCGTCGACGGGCGCCTGGAGGCCGTTCTCCCGGTGGTAGTACTCCCAGGCCACCTGGGGTCCGGTGAGCCGGTCCATGGTGGTGCGGAACTCCTCCTCGCCGCCGGGGACCATCCGCCCGTCGACGAAGCCGACGGCGGTGCCGGGGATGACGTTGACCTTGTACCCGGCGTGGAGCATCGTCGGGTTGGCGCTGTTGCGGACCGTCGGGGTGATCAGCGCGGCGGCGGACCCCAGCTTGCCCAGCAGCCCGTCGGCGTCGAACTCGGCGTCGTCCGGGTCTGTTTCGATGTCGTACAGCGCGGCGATCTCCCGCAGCGAGGCCCGCACGGTGGGGGTGAGCCGGACCGGCCACCGGTGTTCGCCGATGCGGGTGACGGCGGCGGCGAGCGCGCTGACCGCGTTGTCGGTGTTGACCTTGGAGCCGTGCCCGGCGGTGCCGCGTGCGGTGAGCTTGAGCCAGGCCGTGCCGCGCTCCCCCGCCGCCACGGGGTAGATCCGCAGCCCGCCGTCACCGTGGAAGGTGTACGCGCCGGACTCGCCGATGCCCTCGGTGCAGCCCTCGAACAGCTCCGGGTGTTCGTCGGCGAGGAAGCCGGAGCCGACGGCGGCGCTGTCCTCCTCGTCGGCGGTGAAGGCCAGCACGATGTCCCGCCGCGGCCGGAAGCCGGCCCGGGCCCATGCCCGCACCACGGCCAGGACCATCGCGTCCATGTCCTTCATGTCGACCGCGCCCCGGCCCCACACCACCCCGTCGCGGACCTCTCCCGAGAAGGGGTGGACGCTCCAGTCGGCGGGCTCGGCGGGGACGACGTCGAGATGCCCGTGGACCAGCAGCGCGTCCGCGCCCGGATCGGTGCCGGGAATCCTGGCGACCACGTTCGTACGGCCCGGCTCCTTCTCCAGCAGGGCCGGCTCGATGCCCGCCTCGGCGAGCCGCTCAGCGACGTATTCCGCGGCCGGGCGCTCCCGGCAGTCCCCACCGCCGCGATTGGTGGTGTCGATACGGATCAGCTCCGAAGTGAAGCGCACGGCCTCCTCCAGCGCCTGTCCGTCGACCCGCTCCGTCATGACGTCAGCCATATTGCTCCTCCACCGCGGCCGACACGACGGTCGTGACCGCCTTGAAGCAGCGGATGCCCTCGTACATGGTCGGCGTGGTGTAGGAGACCCGGCGCTCACCCGTGTGCTCGACGCCCGGCACGGCCGTCGCCGCCCCGGCCAGATGGGTGGCGTCGAACTCCAGCTCCACCGTGAACGGGCCGCCTTCGACGGGCTCGTGCCGCATCGCGAGCGCGGCGCCCCGGGACGCCGCAGCCCTGATGTCCGCGGCGGTACGGGCCGGGGTCCGGCACACCGCCGCGTACCGCGAGACATAGTCCTTGACCGCCACCGAAGGGGCCAGCGGCGCATATCCCTCGGCGTCCTCGCATGTGCGGTCGTCGCCGGTCACCAACACCACGGGAACACCGTATTCGGCCACGACCAGCGAGTTCAGCAGACCCTCGCTGGCGCGCTCACCGCTCACCCATACGCCGGTGAGGGAGTTGGCGAGATAGGTGTGCGCGAGGACCCCCTCCGCGCCCGCCGCCGCGTGGTAGCCGACGAAGGCGACACCGTCCACGTCACCGTGCTGGACGCCCTCCACCATGCTCAGCGTCTTGTGCTTGCCGGTGAGCATCTCGGCCCGCTCGTCCAGCTTCTCCAGCAGCAGATTGCGCATGCTCCAGTGCGCCTCATTGACGAGGACCTCGTCGGCGCCGCCGTCGAAGAACCCGGCGATCGCCGCGTTCACATCCGACGTGAACATATGGCGGCACCGCTCCCACTGCGGCGTGCCGGGCAGCACATCGGCGGGCCAGGTGACGCCGGTGGCGCCTTCCATGTCCGCGGAGATCAGGATCTTCATGCCCCGTCACGTTACGCGTCGGCGAACACCCGGACCAGGCCTGTGGATAACTCCGGAGGTCCAGACCACCGAAGGTCGACCCGGGTGGCCCAAAGGAAGGAACCGCATGCGGCCCACCATCGTGCTTCTGAGTCCCCTGAGCGATCACCGGGAGGTCGTGGCCAGGCTACGGCGAGCCGGCTCGTACACCGAGGGGACGGTCTTCGACCGTCTGGAGCGGGGAGAGGACGTTTTCGGGGTGGACGTCTCCGGTGACGTTCTCGACGAGTACGAGGAGGAGGAGACCGCGGCGATCTCCGGCCGACTCGGGGAATTCGGTGCGGTCCTCCTCGAATACCCGGCCGTACCCGCCGTGCGGGAACTCCTGATCGGGACGGTGCGGGGAATGCATGGGCTCCTGGACACCAATCACGGCGAACTCGTGCCGTTCGCCGACGTCCTGGCCCGTTTCCGGGCCGACCCTTCCTGGGACTGGAGACGCACCACCGCGCAATGAGCGACGAGATGAACGCTCACACATGCGTGTCGAGCAGCTCGCGCCGCCCCCGCCGCGCGCAGGGCCCCGGCATCCAGCTCGCCCCGTATGCGCGGGGCGAGCTGGGCCCGGTACATGTCCGGGCTGTTCGGGCGTGCTGTCGAGCGAGGGCGGTACCCGTCAATTCCGTCCGACGACGAACCAGTGGGCGGGCAATTCGATGCGCCTGCCGTCCGCGTGGAACTCCTCCATCGCCAGATCGATGTCCCCTTCGGCGAACGACTCCAGGCCCGCCGTCCGCAACAGCCGGCGCACCTCGTCGTCGGCGACCTCCGCGGGCCGCAGACCGTGGGCGAACACCCGCTGGAGCTTGTGCGACGGACCGCCCGGCTGCCGCGCCACCTCCTGGAGGACGTCCTTGGCCCGCCCCCGCAGCTCGACCACGAAGCCCCGCCCGCGGGTTCCGACCAGCTCGGCCACCGCCCCGGCGACGGCTGCCCGGTCCTGCGGATCGCTCTGGTGGATCACGGCCCGCATATAGACGTTGCAGTCCCCGAGCCGCTCGTGGAGCGCCCGCACCGCCTCCGTGTCCACCAGGTCGAGCTGCTCGAACGCGACGTTCGCGGCGGTGCCGTACGTGCGTCGCGCGTGCTCCACCGCGGCCCGCGAGAGGTCCACGCCGAGCACGCGGGGGAAGCGGGTGGCGAGGAAGCGGGTCTGGGTGCCGTTGCCGCAGCCGAGGTCGACGACCGGCAGCGCCGGGTCCATGTACGGTGCGAGCAACGCCAGATGGGGCGCCGCGGTCAGGGCGGGGTCCGAGTCCCAGATCGCGTCACCCGGGACGTCGGAGGTCTCCTCCCAGAACCCTTCCCAGGCCTTGCTGTACCGGTCCGACACACTCATGGGCACTCCCGATGCCGAGGGGCGACGACTCGTCACGATCTTGACTACGCCGTCGCCGGTCCCCCGGCAAGAGTCACCCGCCCACATTCACCCGGCCGAGGCCCGCCGTGGCGGGCGCGGCAGCGCTTGTTCGCACCAGACCGTCTTGCCCCGCCCCGAGTGGCTCGCGCCCCACGCCCGCGCGAGAGCGCCCACCACCCGCAGTCCCCGGCCGTACTCGTCGCCGGCGCCCGTGCTCAGCAGCGCGGGCAGCGTGTGGTCGTCGTCGGTGACCTCGCACAGCAGCACGTCGGTCCGCACCAGCCGGAGCCCGATCCGGTCGGTGCGGGCGTGCCGTACGGCGTTGCCGACGATCTCACCGACGAGGAGTTCGGCGGTGCCGACCGCCTCCGACAGCCCCCATGCGACCAGCCGGTCCGCCACGAGCCGCCGGGCCCGGCCCGCCTCGCGCGGGTCCGCCCCCAGCTCCCACTCGGCGACGTGCTCCGGCGCGATGCCGTTGAGCCGGGCCATCAACAGGGCCACGTCGTCCTTGCGCCCCTCCCCCGTGTTGAGGGCGCGGATGATGGTGTCGCAGGCGTCGTCCATGGAGGCCGCCGGGTGCGCGGCGGACTCGCACAGCGCCGCGAGGCCGGTGCCGATGTCCTGGCCGCGCACCTCCACCAGGCCGTCGGTGCACAGCACGAGCCGGTCGCCGGGTGCCACCGGCACCACCGCCTCCTCGAAGGGCACTCCGCCGACTCCTATCGGCGCGCCCGTGGGCAGCTCCAGCAGCACGCTGCGCCCGTCCTCGGCCCGCACCAGGACGGGCGGGATGTGCCCCGCGTTGGCGATGGTCAGCTCCGAGCGGACGGGATCGTAGACGGCGTAGAGGCAGGTGGCGAGATAGTGCTCGCCGAGGCGTTGCGCGATGTCGTCCAGATTGCGCAGCAGCTGCGCGGGCGGCAGGTCCAGGGCGGCCATGGTCTGCACGGCGGTACGCAACTGGCCCATCATGGCGGCGGAGTTCAGGCCGTGGCCCATGACGTCGCCGACGACGAGGGCGGTGCGCGAGCCGGGCAGTTTGACGCTGTCGAACCAGTCGCCGCCGACCCGGCCGAGGCGGGTGCCCGGCAGATAGCGGGTGGCGGTGTCGCAGCCGGCCATGCGCGGGTCAAGCCGCGGCAGCATGCTGTCCTGGAGGGTGTCGGCGACGTTCTCCTGGTAGGTGTACATACGGGCGTTGTCGAGGACGAGCCCGGCGCGGGCGGCGAGTTCGGCGCCGGTCGCGCGGTCCATGTCGTCGAACGGCGCGCGTCCGGCGCGGCGCATCAGGACCATGAAGCCGAGCACCACGTCACGGGCCTTGAGGGGCACGATGAGCATGGACCGGCCGTTGATCAGCGGCCGCAGGTCCCGCTTCTCGAACTGCCCGGAGATGCGGTTGCCCATCTCCTCGCTGACGTGGGGGATCAACACCGGCTCGCCGCTGACCATGCACCGGAAGAACGGGGTGTGCTCGGGGAAGGCGATGGCCTCGCCGACCGGCACCGTGTCGTCCCAGCGGCCGGGCTCGTCGTTGTGCTCGACCCAGACCCGGTGCCAGACGGTGGTGACGTCGGGCGGACCGTCGGGGAAACCCTCTCCCGCCAGGACGGCGGCCCGCAGATGGGTACCGGCGAAGTCGGTGAAGCGCGGTACGGCGGCGCTGGTGACCTCGCGGATGGTGCGTTCCAGATCGAGGGAGGTACCGATGCCGCCGCTGACCTCGTTGAGGAACTCCAGCCGTTCGCGCACGGCCGCGTATTCGAGGTCCTCGCCCTCGTACGCCCCTTCCGGCCCGGCCGGCCCGTCCCTCCCCACGGCACCGCCGGGCTCCTCGGCCCGGTCCGCGCCGGCCCGCGGGTCCGGGATCCGGCCGTCCGCCGACGGTAAGCCGCGGCGCCGCCGGGCGCGCCGCCCCGCGTACCTGGGCGTGCCCCAGTCCGGGGTCACGGGGACCCGCTCGGACCGGCTGAACTCCAGGGCGGGATAGCCCAGTTCGAGTACCTGCTCGACGATGCGGCCGCTCGCGGTGGGGCCCATGTTGGGCAGGATGTCCGGCAGTCGGTCGGCGAGGCCGTCGGCGCCGGACAGCTCGGTGTGCGGGGCGAAGCAGGGGGCCACCCGCTCCCCCTCCCCGCAGGGCAGGCCGGAGGTGTCCGCGGCCACCACCAGCAGCCGCTCCGGCCCGGGACCGGCCAGGGGGTACGCCCACCACAGCACGTCGAGCGGGCCGCGCCCGGGGCCGGCGAGACGGGCCCGGCCGGCCCTGGGGTAGCCGGGGGCCGGGTCCGCGCCGGCCGGCGGGGTCTCGTCCCAGTCGAGGGAGTCGTGCGCGGCGTAGCCCTGGAAGCCGTCGGCGCCGGGCAGGGCGCCGTGCACGGGCAGCAGATCGGTGGCGGCGCTGCCGACGGCCTCCTCACGCGTAGGTCCGAACAGCCTGCGGGCGCCGGTGCTCCAATGGGTCACCGACCCCGCGGAGTCCACGACGACGACCGCGAGCGGCAGCCGCCCGAGGGCGGCCTCCCGCTGCGCGAAGGCGGGCTCTGACGTGCCACGGTCCATGAGCGGTTGCTCCTTCGTACGCGTACGCAAGATCTGCGCCACCACTACCACGGTAGGCCCAGGGCGGGTCCTACCGTGGTCCATTAGCGGAATCCGTCGTGCGCTTTGCCTGGCCGGCGGTCGTTCGGCGACGAACGGGCGCCCTTCGGGCGTGTCCTCGAGTGCCGGACAGGCTCAACAGCCCGTCACGGCTGGTCGGCGTAGCCGAGTTGGAGGTCGCGCTCGGTGCGGCCGCCGCCCGCGATCTGGAGGACCGTGGCGACGGGCGGGTAGCCCGTGGCGACGACCGTGTACTCGCCCGCGGACAGGTCGACGAAGCGGAAGGCCCCGTCCGTTCCGGTGGTGGCGGTGTCCACCACATTGCCCCCGGCGTCGAGGAGGGTCACCCGGGCGTCCTCCACGGGCCGCCCGGCGCCCGCCCGCACGGTTCCGCGCAACACCGCGCCGCCCGCGAGTTCGACGTCCTGCCGGGTCTCGCGGGCGGACTGCACGGTGACCGGCAGCGCGGCGGGGCGGAAGGCCGGGGCGCTGGCCGCGAGGGTGTACTCGCCCGACACCAACTCGCTGATGACGTAGCCGCCTTCGCGTCCGGTGCGGGTGGAGGCGACGACCTCGCCGTGCACATTGGTCAGGGTGACCATGGCCTCGCGGACGGGGATGCCGTCGCCGGTGTGCACGGTGCCGGCCAGCCGTCCGGCGCCGCCGAGGACGACGTCGAGTTCGACCGGCCGTTCCCCGACGGTGACCGTGACGGCCTGCGGCTGGTGGCCGCCGGCGGCGGCGATGAGGACGTAGGCGCCGGTGCCGGGCGTGCTCAGCGCGTACCGCCCGTCCTCCCCCGTCGCGCCGCGGCCGATCTGGCGGCCCTGGACGTCGATGAGGGTGAGGGCGGCGCGGGGCACCGTGGTGCCGTCGGGGTGCTGGACGGTTCCGGTGACGGGGATGCCCGCGGTGAGCGGCGCCTGTTCACCGGCCGGGGGGAGGGCGGTGGCGCGGGGGGACGGGACGACGGGGGCCTCGGGGGCGTTGTGGGACACCAGTGGTTTCTCTTTCAGCAGGAAGGCGAGCAGGACGCCCACGATGAGGACCGGCACGAGGCAGAGGAAGACCCGCGGCATGGCCTCGGCGTAGGGCCGGCGGGCACCGAGGGTGCCGAGGACGGCGGCGCCGGCGAGACCGCCGAGCTGCAGGAAGTAGGCGTGGGCACCGGTGGCCGCGCCGATGTCGGCCGGGTGTACGGAGTTCTGCACGGCGAGGACGAGGACCGGCAGCACGAGGCCGACCCCCAGGCCGAGGACGGCCGTCCCGAGGCTGTGGGCCGGCCGGCCGGTGCCGGCGTCGGGACGGGAGAGCAGGTACAGGCCCCCGGCGCCGAGGGCGCAGCCGAGGGCGGGCAGGAGGGTGTGGCGTCCCGCGCGGCCGACGAGGCGGCTCGCCGCCGAGGAGCCGAGGGCGAGGCCTCCTGTCAGCGGCAGCACCAGCGGTCCGTACGCGGTGGCGCCGGCGCCGTCGGCCAGGTGCGCGAACGCCGTCAGGTAACCGGCGGCACCCATGAGGACGGCACCGACGACCGCGCCGAGAAGCGCGCTGCCGACGAAGACCCGGTCCCGGAAAAGGCGCGGTGGGATAATCGGTTCTGCTGCGTAGGACTCGACCACGACGAAGAGCAGCGCGGTGCCCAGTGCGCCCGCCCCGAGGCCGAGGACGACGTGGGAGCGCCACGCGTAGGCGGTACCGCCCCAGGTGGCCAGCAGCACCAGACAGGTCGAGGACGCCACGAGCAGCAGGGCCCCGAAGGCGTCGAACCGTGCCGCCCGGCGCGGCGGCCGGGGCAGCCTGAGGGCGGTGGCGACGACCACGAGCGCGAGCAGGCCGAGGGGGACGTTGCCGTAGCAGCACCAGCGCCAGGAGACATGGTCGGTGAGGTAGCCGCCGAGCGGCGGCCCGGCGAGGGCGGCGATCGCGTAGGCGGCGCCGAGGACGCCGAGGAAGCGGCCGCGCTCACGGGACGGGACGATGTCGGCGATGACCGCCTGGGCCCCGATCACCAGTCCGCCGCCGCCGATCCCCTGGAGCGCGCGGAAGACGACGAGTTGTTCCGTCGTGCGGGACGCACCGGCGAGCGCGGAACCGGCGACGAAGACGACGAGCGCGAAGAGGAAGACGCTCTTGCGCCCGTGGAGATCGCCGAGCTTGCCGTGGAGGGGCAGGGCCACCATGAAGGCCAGCAGGTAGGACGTCACGGCCCAGGACGGACCGCCCACGCCGTGCGGCACACCGGCGGCCCTCGGCAGGGCGGTGGCCATGACGGTCTGGCCGAGCGCCGCGAGGAACAGGGTGAGCAGCAGAGCGGTGAAGACGAGGCGGACCCGGACCGGCCCGGGGTGTGGCTCCCGGACGGCCGGCGCGGGCTCGGCGGCGGGCAGGGCGAGCGGTTCCCCGCTCCTCACCACGATGGTCTCGAAGGTGGTCACGCCCACGTACGTCTCCCCTCGTCGCGCCTGCGTCGCCGCCCATTTCTCGCATTACGCGACAACGGCGAGCAAGCGCGACGATTGACCGGAGAGGGCCCGAGAGGGGTGGCTGTGCGGCTTTCGTGCCGGTCGGAGGCGTACGGCACGTTGAGGCGCCGCTATGAAAACCACTCGAATCGGTGAGCCCGAACCGTGCGGGGTCCGGGCATTTCCGCAGACCGCCGCTACTTCTCGACCTCGTCCGCGAGCTTGTCGAGGACGGCGTCGTAGATCCGGCCGAGGCCCTTGGGCGCGAAGGCCCGCTCGAAGAAGCCGCCGATGCCGCCCGCGCCCTGCCAGACCGTGGTGACGACGACGTTGGCCTTGCCCTCGCCGGCGGGGGTGACGGTCCAGGTGGTCACCATGGAGGAGTTGAGGTCCTTCTCGACCAGCTGTCCGGTGGTCGGCTCGGTGACCTCCAGCAGGCAGTCGCGGACCCGCTTGCTGGTGGCCTGGAGCTTCCAGTGCACCTGGGTGCCCTCGCCGTCGCCGCCCTTGCGCACCTCGTACTCGCTGAAGTGCTCGGGGAGCAGCTTGGCGCGGGTGCCGCTGTAGTCCGCCAGCGCGTCGAACACCTCCTCCGGGTCCGCCGCGATGATCCGCTCCGTGGTGGCCTCGACCTGGCCCATGGCTTGTCCTCCCGGACGTCGTGCTTGGCATATCCGCCTGTCCGGCAAAGCCAACCATCATCGCCACACCCGCCCAAATCCGGGGCGGCCCATCGAGGACGAACGCATGTGCCACTCTTGCCTGGCCGGCGGATCTTCGGCTACCGGCCGTCTGTGCCGCCTGCGGCGGCTGAGCGCCCTGCGGGCGCGTCCTCAATCGCCGGACGGGCTCGAATCGAGCCCGCTGGGGGTCCCCCCAGCGGTAGCTGGGGGAGATTGAGGACACCGCCGCGCAGCGGAGGTGCGCCCTAGCCTTCATCCCCGCGGACGCGGGCCAGCGATGCGTCGGCCGCGGCGCGCAGCCGCTCGTGGGCCCGCGCGGCGCGGAGCACGGGCGTGGCACGGTCGTCGCCGAGGAGGCCGAGTCCTTCGACGCAGGCCCTGGCCACCGGCCAGCAGTGGTCCGGGGCGGCCAGCAGCCGTTCCAGGGTGGACGTCAGGGCGGGCACGGACTCGGGCGCGCGCAGTTCGGCGAGCAGCCGGACGGGGTGCACGGCGTAGGCGGTGCGCAGCGGGTTGGTGGCGAGGGCGGCGGCGGCCCGGGCGGTGCGGGGGTCGCGGAGCCGGCCGAGGGCGTGGGCGGCGGTCGCGCAGCGGACGGGCTCGCGGTAGTTGAGGAGGAGGACGAGGGTCTCGAAGGCGCGGCGGTCGCCCCAGGCCCCGAGGGTGAAGGCGGCGATCTCGCGGGCCCAGAGCGGCTGTTCGGCGGCGACCAGGATCTCGGCGAGCCGGTCGGCGCGCTCCGCGGCGGCCGGGGAACCGGTGGCCGGGGCGCCTTCGACGGCGAGTTCGAGCAACCGCTCGTACGCCGAGAATTCGGCCGGGGTGACCAGTTCGGCCCGCACCCGCCTCAGCAGTGCGCGGAATTCCTCTTCCATGTACCGCTTCCCTCCCGGAGTGGCCCAGGCCACATGGTATGTGGCGCGCACGCCCTCTGGCGCTCTCGGTTACCGGTAAGTTAATCTCCCGGACAAGAGCAGCACATCCGCTCGGCGGCCTGGTGACGCAGCCGCCGCGGCACCCTTGGGCGCTCTCGTTCAGCACTCTCGATGGCGGTTCGTCGGTTCGGCGCTTCGAGTACGGCACGGCCCCGGGACAGGGCCCGCCGGTCGCACAACTCCCTTTCCGTGGCCGTTCCTTACCCGCGCCCGGAAAATCCTCAGTCGCCGCAGCCCGGCCAGGGGCCCCTCCTTCGACATCCCCCTGCGCACGGGAACACATCCTGGAGTCTCGCGATGGACCGTACGTCCAGCCCTGAGCCGTCCCCTCTGTCCCCTTCCTCCCCCCTGCCCGCGCCCCGGCTGGGGACCGTCGCCGTGGTCGGCCTCGGCACCATGGGCACCGGCATCGCCGAGGTGCTGGTGCTGGCCGGCCGCGAGGTCGTCGGCATCGACGTCCGCGAAGCCGCCGCGGTGCGGGCCACGGCGGCCCTCGACGCCGCCACCGCCCGGGCGGTGCGGCGCGAGCGGATCACCGAGGCGGAGCGGCGGGCCGCGCTGGCCCGCTTCCGCACCTCCCGTGAGCTGACGGCCGCCGCCGACGCCGATCTGGTGATCGAGGTCGTGCCGGAGGACTACGCCCTCAAGCACGAGGTCTTCACCGCGCTCGACGCGGTCGTGCGGCCCGACACCATCCTGGCGACCGGCACCAACGCCCTGTCGGTGACCCGGCTCGCCGCCGACTCCGCGCGGCCCGAGCGCGTTCTCGGGCTGCACTTCTTCAACCCGGCGCCGGCGATGAAGCTGGTCGAGATCGTCTCCTCGGTGCTCACCGCGCCGGCCGCCGTCACCGCCGTCACCGATCTCGCCCGCGAGCTGGGCAAGGAGCCGGTCGCGGTCGGCGACCGGCCGGGGTTCGTCGCCGACGGCCTGCTGTTCGGCTACCTCAACCAGGCGGCCGCGATGTACGAGGCGCGCTACGCCACCCGCGAGGACATCGACGCGGCGATGAGGCTGGGCTGCGGTCTGCCGATGGGCCCGCTCGCGTTGCTGGACCTGATCGGCATCGACACCGCCCGCACCGTCCTGGAGGCGATGTACGCCGCCTCCCACGACCGGCTGCACGCTCCCGCGCCGATCCTCGGCCAGCTCGCCGAGGCCGGGCTGACCGGCCGCAAGGCGGGGCGCGGTTTCTACACGTACGAGACGCCGGGCTCGGCCACCGTCGTCGCGGACGCGCGGACCCCGGGCCCGCGGCACGAGGTGGCCGGGGCGCGGGTGGTGACCTCGGTCGGTGTCGCCGGTTCGGGGACGATGGCCAGTGGTATCGCGGAGGTGTTCGCCAAGGCCGGGTACCGGGTGGTGCTCGCGGCGCGCTCGCCGGAGAAGGCCGAGGCGGCCAAGGCCCGGGTCGCGAAGTCCCTGGCCCGCTCGGTGGACAAGGGCCGGCTGACGGCCGAGGCACGGGAGGCGGCGCTCGCGGCGATCACCCCGGCGGGTTCGCTCGACGCGTTCGCGGAGGTCGATCTGGCCATCGAGGCGGTCGCCGAGGACCTGGCGGTCAAGCAGCGGCTCTTCGCCACGCTCGACGAGGTCTGCAAGCCGGGCGCGGTGCTGGCCACGACCACCTCCTCGCTGCCCGTCATCGCCTGTGCCCGCGCCACCTCGCGCCCGCAGGACGTCGTCGGCATGCACTTCTTCAATCCGGCGCCGGCGATGAAGCTGGTCGAGGTGGTCCGCACGGTGCTGACCTCCGACGAGGCGCACGCCACCGTCCGCGCGGTGTGCGCCGCGGTCCGCAAGCACCCGGTGGACTGCGGCGACCGGGCCGGGTTCATCGTCAACGCGCTGCTGTTCCCCTACCTCAACAACGCGATCAAGATGGTGCAGGAGCACTACGCGACGCTGGACGACATCGACGCGGCGATGAAGCTCGGCGGCGGCTACCCGATGGGCCCCTTCGAACTGCTCGACGTCGTCGGTCTCGATGTCTCGCTGGCCATCGAAAAGGTGCTGCACCGCGAGTTCCGCGACCCGGGACTGGCACCGGCGCCGCTGTTGGAGCACCTGGTGGCGGCGGGCTGCCTGGGCCGCAAGACGGGCCGCGGCTTCCGTGAGTACGCCCGGCGCTGACCCGGCCGTGCCCGGCCGAGGGGCGGGGTGGGGCGGACTGCTCGAACCGGTCGGCAGTCCGCCCCGGCACACCCATACGGACGCGTGTTACGTTCCCCACATGTCCCAGCCCGTGAAGCCCGCTCGACCGTCGCGCGCCAAGAAGGAGCCCGCGGAAGGCTCCGAGAGCACCGGCACCCGCCGTGCCGCCGCCCAGCGACTGACCATGCGCCGCAAACTCGCGGTGGCCGCCATGGAGTTGTTCGCGACGAAGGGCTACGAGGCGACGACCGTCGACGAGATCGCGGCCGCGGCCGGTGTCGCCCGCCGCACCTTCTTCCGCCACTTCCGCTCCAAGGAAGAGGCCATCTTCCCCGACCACGACGACACGCTCGTCCGGGCCGCGGGGGTGCTGGACGCCGCCCCGCCGCAGGAGAACCCGCTGGACACCGTCTGCCGGGGCATCAAGGAGGTCATGCGGATGTACGCGGCCTCCCCCGCCGTCTCCGTCGAGCGCTACCGCCTCACCCGCGAGGTGCCCGCCCTGCGGGAACGCGAGATCGCCTCGGTGGCGCGTTACGAGCGGCTGTTCACCCGCTACCTCCTCGGTCACTTCGACGAGGGCGCCCACCACGTGGGCGACGACGATCCGCTGCTCGCCGAGGTCGCCGCCTCGGCCGTGGTCACCGCGCACAACCACGTGCTGCGGCGCTGGCTGCGCGGCGGCGGCGAGGGCGACGTGGAGGCCCAGCTCGACCACGCCTTCGCCATCGTGCGGGACACCTTCGGCTCGGGCATCGGCGCCGGGCGCACCACATCGGCCGGCACCCCGGCGAGCGGGCCGGCCGCCACGGCGCGGACGGCGGGCGCCGAGGGCGAGGTGCTGGTCACGGTGGCCCGTACGGACGCCCCGCTGGAGGAGGTCATGCGCGTGATCGAGAAGGCGCTCAAGAAGAGCTGAGCACGCGATTCCGCACCCCCACCGCATCCCATAGCGGATATTTTCCGCCGAACCACCACAAAGGCCGCCCCGATCGGGGCGGCCTTTGCCGTGCCCCCGTCGTTCGCATGCCGCCCCGAATGTTGCTCATACGTGCCCGGCGGATGACATCTGAGAGAAATTGTTGGCACCCAGTGTCTTGTCCAGTGGCACGCGGTGCCATACCTTGTGGGTGTCCGGGCGGCCGGCGCGTCTGACACAACCGTCGCGCGTCGGCTGTCCCCACAACCCCGTTGTGCGCCCGGACGCCTGCGTCACAGGCTCCCAGTCACAGCTGGGCTACACCGCAAGCGCTCACCCGCGCAGCCGAGCACCACCCGCCGAACCGACGGCACCGCCTCTGCACCACCCCCGACGTTCCCTCAAGCCGTTCCCACGACGCGCTTCGCCGGAGGCCACACCGTGAACCACATCCTGGACGCGATCCTCGCGACCGACAGCACAGCCGAAGACTTCGCCGCCCTGCCCCTCCCCGAGTCCTACCGCGCGGTGACCGTGCACAAGGACGAGGCGGAGATGTTCGCCGGCCTCTCCACCCGGGAGAAGGACCCGCGCAAATCCCTGCACGTCGAGCAGGTGCCGCTGCCCGAACTCGGCCCCGGCGAGGCGCTGGTGGCCGTCATGGCCAGCTCGGTGAATTACAACTCCGTCTGGACCTCGATCTTCGAGCCCGTCTCGACCTTCTCCTTCCTCGAGCGCTACGGGAAGCTGTCCCCGCTGGCCAAGCGGCACGACCTCCCGTACCACGTGATCGGCTCCGACCTGGCGGGCGTGGTGCTGCGCACCGGGCCCGGCGTCAATGCCTGGAAGCCCGGCGACGAGGTCGTCGCGCACTGTCTGTCCGTCGAGCTGGAGTCCGCCGACGGGCACAACGACACGATGCTCGACCCCGAGCAGCGGATCTGGGGCTTCGAGACCAACTTCGGCGGCCTGGCCGAGATCGCGCTCGTGAAGTCCAACCAGCTGATGCCCAAGCCCGGCCACCTCAGCTGGGAGGAGGCCGCGGCCCCCGGGCTGGTCAACTCGACCGCCTACCGGCAGCTCGTCTCCCGCAACGGCGCCGGGATGAAGCAGGGCGACAACGTCCTGATCTGGGGCGCGAGCGGTGGACTGGGCAGCTACGCCACCCAGTTCGCGCTGGCCGGCGGCGCCAACCCGATCTGTGTGGTCTCCAGCCCGGAGAAGGCCGAGATCTGCCGGCGGATGGGCGCGGAGGCGGTCATCGACCGCAACGCCGAGGGCTACCGGTTCTGGAAGGACGAGCACCACCAGGACCAGCGCGAATGGAAGCGCTTCGGCAAGCGCATCCGCGAGCTGACCGGCGGCGAGGACGTCGACATCGTCTTCGAGCACCCGGGCCGCGAGACCTTCGGCGCCTCGGTGTACGTCACCCGCAAGGGCGGCACGATCGTCACCTGCGCCTCGACGTCGGGCTACAACCACGAGTACGACAACCGCTACTTGTGGATGTCGCTGAAGAGGATCGTGGGCTCGCACTTCGCCAACTACCGCGAGGCGTGGGAGGCCAACCGCCTGATCGCCAAGGGCAAGATCCACCCCACGCTGTCGAAGACGTACACGCTGGAGGAGACCGGCCAGGCCGCGTACGACGTGCACCGCAACCTCCACCAGGGCAAGGTCGGCGTGCTCGCGCTGGCCCCCGAGGAGGGGATGGGCGTGCGCGACCCGGAGATGCGTGAACAGCACATCGAAGCCATCAACCGCTTCCGCAACGTCTGAATCCGCGCCGTCTGACCACCGAAAGACGAAGACCACATGACTGAGCGTCAGAAGGATCGTCCGTGGCTGATGCGGACCTACGCCGGGCACTCCACGGCCGAGGCGTCCAATCAGCTCTACCGGCGCAACCTCGCCAAGGGCCAGACCGGCCTGTCGGTCGCGTTCGACCTCCCGACGCAGACCGGTTACGACCCCGACCACATCCTCGCCCGCGGCGAGGTCGGGCGGGTCGGGGTCCCGGTCTCCCATCTCGGTGACATGCGGCGGCTGTTCCAGGACATCCCGCTGGAGCAGATGAACACCTCCATGACCATCAACGCCACGGCCATGTGGCTGCTGGCGATGTACCAGGTGGTGGCGGAGGAGCAGGGCGCCGACGTCACCAAGCTCTCCGGGACGACCCAGAACGACATCGTCAAGGAATACCTCTCCCGCGGGACGCACGTCTTCCCGCCGGGGCCCAGCCTCCGGCTGACCACGGACATGATCACCTACACGGTGAACAACATCCCCAAGTGGAACCCGATCAACATCTGCAGCTATCACCTGCAGGAGGCGGGGGCCACTCCGGTCCAGGAGATCTCGTACGCGATGTCCACGGCGATCGCCGTGCTCGACGCGGTGTTCGCCTCCGGCCAGGTGCCCGAGGAGCGCAAGGGCGATGTCGTGGCCCGGATCTCGTTCTTCGTCAACGCCGGGGTCCGCTTCGTCGAGGAGATGTGCAAGATGCGCGCCTTCGGCCGCATCTGGGACCGGGTCACCCGGGAGCGGTACGGCATCGAGAACCCCAAGCAGCGCCGCTTCCGCTACGGCGTCCAGGTCAACTCCCTCGGGCTGACCGAGGCGCAGCCGGAGAACAACGTCCAGCGCATCGTGCTGGAGATGCTGGCCGTCACCCTCTCCAAGGACGCCCGCGCCCGGGCCGTGCAGCTGCCCGCCTGGAACGAGGCGCTGGGCCTGCCGCGCCCCTGGGACCAGCAGTGGTCGCTGCGCATCCAGCAGGTCCTCGCGCACGAGAGCGATCTTTTGGAGTACGAGGACATCTTCGCCGGGTCGCACGTCGTCGAGGCCAAGGTGGCGGCGCTGACCGACGAGTGCCTGGCCGAGATGGCGCGGATCGAGGAGATGGGCGGCGCGATGGCGGCCGTCGAGTCGGGCTATCTGAAGTCCCGGCTGGTCTCCTCGCACGCCGAGCGGCGGGCCCGGATCGAGGCCGGCGAGGAGAAGATCGTCGGCGTCAACTGCTACGAGTCCACCGAGCCCAACCCGCTCACCGCCGACCTCGACGCCGCGATCATGACGGTCGACCCGGCGAACGAGGCCCGGGTGGTGGCGGGCCTGCACTCCTGGCGCGACAACCGCGACGAGGGCCGGGCCCAGGAGTCGCTGTCGGCGCTGAAGAAGGCGGCGGCGGGCACGGAGAACCTGATGGCCGCCACGCTGGAGTGTGTCCGCGCCGGTGTGACGACCGGGGAGTGGTCCTGGGCCCTGCGGGACGTCTTCGGCGAGTTCCGGGCCCCCACCGGCGTGAGCAGCGCCCCGGTGGCGGTCACCGCCGAGGCGGGCACTCCGCTCGCGGCGGTCCGCGAGAAGGTCGCCCGCACCGCCGAGGAGCTGGGCAGCGGCAAGCTGCGCCTGCTGGTGGGCAAGCCGGGCCTGGACGGGCACTCCAACGGCGCCGAGCAGATCGCCGTACGGGCCCGTGACGCCGGGTTCGAGGTGGTCTACCAGGGCATCCGGCTCACCCCGGAGCAGATCGTCTCGGCGGCCGTCGCCGAGGACGTGCACTGCGTGGGCCTGTCCATCCTCTCCGGCTCGCACGCCGAACTGGTGCCGGACGTCCTGGCCCGGTTGCGGGCCACCGGGGCCGACGACATGCCCGTGATCGTCGGTGGCATCATCCCCTCGGCCGATGCCACCGCCCTGCGGGCGGCCGGTGTCGCGGCCGTCTTCACACCCAAGGACTTCGGAATCACGGAGATCATCGGCCGTATCGTCGACGAGATCCGGAAAGCGAACAAGCTCGACCCTCTGGAGGTCTCCGCATGACTGGTATTGCCGCCGGCTCCGTCAACCGCCTGCGTCCGCGCCGCTCCTGCCTCGCCGTCCCCGGCAGCAACCCGCGCTTCCTGGAGAAGGCCCAGGGCCTGCCCGCCGACCAGGTCTTCCTGGATCTGGAGGACGCCTGCGCCCCGCTGGCCAAGGAAGGCGCCCGGCACACGATCGTCGACGCGCTCAACAACGGCGACTGGACGGGCAAGACCAGGGTGGTCCGGGTCAACGACTGGACCACGCACTGGACGTACCGGGACGTCATCACCGTCGTCGAGGGGGCCGGCCCGAACCTCGACTGCATCATGCTGCCGAAGGTGCAGGACGCCCAGCAGATCGTCTCCCTCGACCTGCTGCTGACGCAGATCGAGAAGACCATGGGCTTCGAGGTCGGCCGCATCGGCATCGAGGCGCAGATCGAGAACGCCAAGGGTCTGGTGAACGTCGACGACATCGCCGCCGCCTCGCCGCGGCTGGAGACCATCGTCTTCGGCCCGGCCGACTTCATGGCCTCCATCAACATGAAGTCCCTGGTCGTCGGCGAGCAGCCGCCCGGCTACTCCGCGGACGCCTACCACTACATCCTCATGCGGATCCTGATGGCGGCCCGCGCCAACGACCTCCAGGCGATCGACGGCCCCTACCTGCAGATCCGCAACGAGGAGGGCTACCGCGAGGTCGCCGGGCGCGCGGCGGCGCTGGGCTTCGACGGCAAGTGGGTGCTGCACCCGGGCCAGGTCGAGCTGGCCAACGAGGTGTTCTCGCCCTCGCAGGAGGACTACGACCACGCCGAGCTGATCCTCGACGCGTACGACTACTGCACGTCCGAGGCGGGCGGCAAGAAGGGCTCGGCGATGCTCGGTGACGAGATGATCGACGAGGCCAGCCGGAAGATGGCGCTCGTGGTCGCGGGCAAGGGCCGCGCGGCCGGCATGACCCGTCACTCCAAGTTCGAGATCCCGGAGGCGTGAGCACCATGCAGTTCGGCCGCACCTT
Source organism: Streptomyces sp. NPDC042259 (assembly GCF_055582085.1). Classification (NCBI taxonomy): domain Bacteria; kingdom Bacillati; phylum Actinomycetota; class Actinomycetes; order Kitasatosporales; family Streptomycetaceae; genus Streptomyces; species Streptomyces sp. NPDC042259. The sequence continues at coordinate 211,553 of NZ_JBVJDW010000003.1, forward strand.
CGAGGAATTCACCGTCGGCGATGTGTACAAGCACTGGCCCGGCAAGACGGTCACCGAATACGACGACCACCTTTTCTGTCTGCTCACGATGAATCATCACCCGCTGCACATGGATGCCAACTACGCGGAGCGGACGACCGATTTCGGCCGGAACGTCGTGGTGGGCAATTACGTCTACTCGCTGCTGCTGGGCATGTCGGTCCCGGACGTCTCGGGCAAGGCGATCGCCAATCTGGAGGTCGAGTCGCTGCGGCACATCGCGCCGACCTTCCACGGCGACACGATCTACGGCGAGACGACCGTGCTGGACAAGACGCCGTCGAAGTCCAAGAGCGACCGCGGGATCGTCTACGTCGAGACCAAGGGCTACAAGCAGGACGGCACCGTCGTCTGCGTCTTCCGGCGCAAGGTGATGGTCCCCACCGCCACGTACATCAAGGAGCGCGGCGGGGAACAGCCCGGCCGCCCCGAACCGATCGTCCGGGAGAAGTGAGATGGGCCGCCTCGCGCAGACCGACGGGCTGACGGACGTCCAGCGGGAAATCCTCGCGACCGTCCGTGAATTCGTCGACAAAGAGATCATCCCGGTCGCGACCGAACTGGAGCACCGGGACGAATACCCGACGCGGATAGTCGAGGGCCTCAAGGAACTCGGGCTGTTCGGCCTGATGATCCCGGAGGAGTACGGCGGCCTCGGTGAGTCCCTTCTCACATACGCGCTGTGCGTCGAGGAGATCGCCCGCGGCTGGATGAGTGTGTCCGGGATCATCAATACGCATTTCATCGTCGCGTACATGCTCAAGCAGCACGGTACCCAGGAGCAGCGGGAGTACTTCCTGCCGAGGATGGCAGCGGGCGACGTCCGGGGTGCCTTCTCGATGTCGGAGCCGGGCCTGGGTTCGGATGTGTCCGCCATCACGTCCAAGGGCGTGCGGGACGGGGACGACTACGTCCTGACCGGTCAGAAGATGTGGCTCACCAACGGCGGCTCCTCGACCCTGGTCGCGGTGCTGTGCCGGACGGCCGAGGGGCACCCCGAGGGAACCGCCGCGCACAAGTCGATGACCACCTTCCTGATCGAGAAGGAGCCGGGGTTCGGCCAGGTCAAGCCGGGGCTGACCATTCCCGGCAAGATCGACAAGATGGGCTACAAGGGTGTCGACACCACCGAGCTGATCATGGACGGGCTGCGCGTCCCGGCCGATCGGGTGCTCGGCGGGACCACCGGCCGGGGCTTCTACCAGATGATGGACGGCGTCGAGGTCGGACGGGTGAACGTCGCGGCCCGTGGTTGCGGCGTCGCTCAGCGCGCTTTCGAGCTGGGCGTCTCCTATGCGCAGCAGCGTCACACCTTCGGAAAACCCATCGCGCAACACCAGGCTATTCAATTCAAACTGGCCGAAATGGCCACAAAGGTCGAAGCGGCGCATGCGATGATGGTGAACGCGGCCCGTAAGAAGGACTCGGGCCGCCGGAACGACCTCGAGGCAGGAATGGCCAAGTACCTGGCCTCCGAGTACTGCAAGGAGGTGGTCGAAGACGCCTTCCGTATCCACGGCGGCTACGGCTTCTCCAAGGAGTACGAGATCGAGCGCCTCTACCGCGAGGCCCCGATGCTGCTGATCGGTGAAGGTACCGCCGAGATCCAGAAAATGATCATCGGCCGCCGGCTACTCGAGGAGTACCGAATCCAGGGATAAATGTCCGGTTAGGGGTGTTTTGCTAGAGAAGAAGATCACACCCTGTCATCGGCGTTCGGCCACGGACTGGCCCTGGCGCTTGCCCAGTTGCCGCCGTAAACCGATACCATCCCCGGAAAGCCGCCGTCCCCCAATCGTTACGCGGCACCCTCCGCCACGAAGGTCATCCATGCCCCACAGCTCTTCCTCTGCACCACGCGGCCGCGTCCGCCTTGCGCGCGGAGCATCGCCGTGGCTCCTCCCGACCGTCGCCACCGCGGCGGTCAGCCTCACCCGCGCCCGGCGCTCCGGTCGCTGGGCGGCGCTGGCCGTGCCCACCACCGCGCTCGCGGCGGGCATGCTGTGGTTCTTCCGCGACCCCGAGCGCGAGATCACGCAAGGGCGGGTCATCTCCCCGGCCGACGGTGTGGTGCAGAGCATCATGCCGTGGAAGGACGGGCGCACCCGCGTCGCGATCTTCATGAGCCCGTTGAACGTCCACGTCAACCGCGCGCCGCTGGCCGGCACGGTGACGTCCGTGGAGCACATCCCCGGCGGGTTCATCCCGGCGTTCAACAAGGAGAGCGAGAACAACGAGCGCGTCGTCTGGCACTTCGACACCGAACTCGGTGACATCGAGATGGTGCAGATCGCCGGCGCCGTCGCCCGTCGCATCGTTCCCTACGTTCCGCAGAACACGAAGGTGGAGCAGGGCGAACGGATCGGCCTGATCCGCTTCGGCTCGCGCGTCGACATCTACCTCCCGGAGGGTGTCGAGGTCGCGGTCGAGGTCGGCCAGGCCACCACGGCAGGGGTGACACGCCTTGACCGTGATTGATCCGGAGACACAGACCTCCTGGGTGCCCGAGGTGGAGGCCGACGACACGGACGACATGCCGCTGTCGACCCGGCTGTCGATAGCGGACACCCTCACGCTGGGTAACGCGATCTGTGGCTTCATGGCGGTGTACTTCACCACCACCGGCGTCCTCATCCCGCATCTGACGGGCAACGAGGACGGCGGCATGGCCCGCCACAGTGCGGCCACCGCGGTGATACTGATGCTCCTCGCATCGGTCTTCGACCTGTTCGACGGGCTCGTGGCGCGCAAGCTCCGCAGCTCGGCGATGGGCGCGGAGCTGGACAACCTCTCCGACCTGATCAGCTTCGGGCTGGCGCCCGCGTACTTCGTGGTCGTGTGGGGCATGGTCGCCGACGACGCGCACCAGCGGGTCTCGGCGGTGGCGGCGATCGTGGTGCTGCTCGCGGTCGTCCTGCGACTGGCGCGCTTCAGCTGCGTCCAGCTGCGGGACGGGATCTTCCAGGGCATGCCGAGCCCCTTCGGGGCGCTGACGGTGGTCTCGATCGTGCTCCTGGAGCTGCCGTTCATCCCGACGCTGCTCGCGATCGTGGGCGTGGCGTGGCTGATGGTGAGCCGGGTGGAGTACCCCAAGCCGCGGGGCCGCCTGGCGGTGGCGATGCTCGGCTGGATCATGCTCAGCATGGGCCTGCTGGCCGCGTGGGCCTTCGAGGCCCCCGGCGGCGAGCTGCTCCTGCAGACGGGCTGCGCCCTCCAGGTCGTCCTCGGCGCGGTCATCCCGCTCTTCGCGACGGCCCGCCGGGTGAACACCTTCCGCGACAACCGCCGCGAGGCGCGCGCGGCTGCGCGGTAGGCGCGGTAGCGCCTGTAGGAACCGGTCAACGGCGTGGGGGGGGGGGGGGGGGGGCCCCCCCCCCCCCCCCCCTCTTTTCTCTCTGGTGGGATTCTTCCTACCGGAGGGAGCCCTGCTCCCAACTCGCTTCCCGGCCTCCCCCCCTCCT
>NZ_JBVJDW010000003.1:215062-462499 GCF_055582085.1 Streptomyces sp. NPDC042259
AGGCACGCTTGGTTTTACGGGGGGAGGAGCGCTGTCGCAAGAACTGGAACCCGGGGGGGGGGGGGGGGGCGCCCCCCCCCCCCCCCCACGCCGTTTGTCGTTTGGCGGTGGAGGTTCCCCGGCCGGGGGATACTCGGCTACCGGCCGTCTTGGCCGCCTCTCGCCTGGCCGGCGGGTTCTTCGCCTGCGGGCGGTCTTGGCCGCCTGCGGCGGCTTGGCGCCCTGCGGGCGCGTCCTCAATCGCCGGACGGGCTTAATTAAGCCCGTCCGGCGATTGAGGACAACCGCCGCGCAGCGGTGGTGCAAACAGCAGACGCGGCGGCCGGCACGGCAACGGCTCAGGTCAGGAAATCGCCGGCCAGGCGCTGGGCCGTGCGTTCCAGGAGAGTCGCCGCGTCGGTCATGCAGCGGGTGGGGTCGGGTTCCAGGTCGGTGAGGGCGTAGGCGCGGCGGATGCCCGCGCGGCCCAGGGCCTCCGGGGGGAGGGCCAGGCGGCCGCAGACGGCGATGACCTCCAGGCCGCGGGCGCGGGCCGCCGCCGCCACGCCCGCCGGGGCCTTGCCGTGCAGGGTCTGCTCGTCCAGCGACCCCTCCCCCGTGATCACCAGGTCCGCCCGGTCCAGCGCCGCCGCGAAGCCCAGGACCTCCAGCATCACGTCGATGCCCGGCCGGAAGCGCGCGCCGAGCCCGACGAGCGCCCCGAACCCGAGGCCGCCGGCGGCCCCCGCGCCCGGGGCGCGGGCGTACTCGGCCGCCTGGGGGCCGACGGCCTGTTCCAGGATCCAGGCGTAGTGCGCGAGGGCCGTCTCCAGCTCCGCGACGTCGCCCTCGTCGGCGCCCTTCTGCGGCGCGTAGACCGCCGCCGCGCCCGTCGGGCCGGTCAGCGGGTTGTCGACGTCGCTCGCGAGGGTGACGACTGTCTGTGCCAGGCGTGGGTCCAGCCCGGAGAAGTCCGCGGTGACCAGCCCGGCGAGCGGGCCGCCGCCCGGGGTGAGGGGCTGCCCGTCGGCGGCGAGGAAGCGGGCGCCGAGCGCCGCGAGCATCCCCGCTCCGCCATCCGTGGTGGCGCTGCCGCCGACGCCGAGGACGATGCGCCGGGCGCCCGCGTCCAGCGCCGCCCGCAGCAGCTCGCCGGTGCCGTACGTAGTGGCCGTGAGCGGGGCCCACACGCCCTCCGGCAGGTGCCGCAGGCCCGAGGCCTCGGCCATCTCCACCACGGCCGTCTCGCCGCGCAGCGCGTACGCGGCGTCGACGGGTGCCCCCAGCGGCCCGGTGACGTGCTTCGCGCGGCGCTCGAAGCCCGCCGCGAGGGCCGCCTCGACCGTGCCGTCGCCGCCGTCGGCGACCGGCAGCGACTCGACGGTCAGCCCGGGCACCGCACGCCGCAGTCCGGCCGTGAGGTGGGCGGCGACCTGCACGGCCGTGAGGGAGCCCTTGAACTTGTCGGCGGCGATCAGCACCCGTGGGGGCGTCCCCCCGGCACCGCTCGCGGGCCCCGGGCCGGGGGCGGCCCCGGCGTCCGGGTCCGCCGGCCGCCCCACCGAGGCGGTCATCGTCGGCCCCGGGCGGCCTTCCGCGTCCGGGCCGGTCGTCCTCGCAGCGTCTGCCACCTTGCATCCCCTGTTCTCCGGGCCTGCTCGCGCACAGGCAGTCGCGCCGCTGCGACCCTACCCGGCGGCATATGGCGTTGCCCATGCCTCGGGCGGCGTGCCAGGCCGCCCAATTGGGACTCTCCCGGCCATAGTGGGGCGTCATGAGCACCGACGCATCCGAGTCGACCGGCTCGGCCCCGCCGTCCGGCCCCGCCGAGCCACCACGGAACGGGCCTCCGCAGGACGGGCCGCCCGATCTCGCCGTCGTCGCCATCGGGGGCGCCGCGGTCCTGGCGGTGGTCGCCTGGGCGGCGCTCGGCAAGCATTCGTTCGACAGCGTGTCGTCGTCCGCCCTGAACTGGGTACTGTCGAATTTCGCCTGGCTGTTCGTGATCGCGGCCGATGTCTTCCTCGTGCTGTGTGTGGTGATCGCCGCGAGCCGGTTCGGCCGGATCCGGCTGGGCAGGGACGAGGACCGGCCGGAGTTCGGCAGCCTCGCGTGGATCGCGATGATGTTCAGCGCCGGGATGGGCATCGGCCTGATGTTCTACGGCGTCGGTGAGCCGCTCCAGCACTTCACCTCCCCGCCGCCCGGCAGCGGCGTCCCCGCCGGCACCCCGGCCGCGGCCCGGACGGCGCTGGAGTACTCCTTCTTCCACTGGACCCTGCACCCGTGGGCCATCTACGGGATGTCCGGCCTCGCCCTCGCCTACGCGGGCTTCCGCAAGGGCCGGGGCAACCGGCTCAGCTCGGCGTTCGTACCGCTGCTCGGGCAGCGGCGGGCGGACGGCTGGCCGGGCCGGGCCATCGATCTGCTGGCCGTGTTCGCGACGGTGTTCGGGACGGCGACCAGCCTGGGCCTGGGCGCGCTCCAGGTGTCGAAGGGCCTGAACATCACGACCGGGGTCGAGGATTCCAAGACCCTGGAGCTGATCATCATCGCGGGGCTGTCGGGCGCCTTCGTCCTGTCCGCCTTCTCCGGGCTGCACAAGGGCGTGAAGTGGCTGAGCACGATCAACATCCTGCTCGCCGCGTGTCTGATGCTCTTCGTCTTCCTGCTCGGGCCGACGGTCAACATCCTCAACACCATCCCCGCGGCCACCGGCGGCTATCTGCACGATCTGCTGGTGCTGGCCACGCGCACCGGGGCGTTCACGGACTCGAAGTGGCTCGGCGCCTGGACGATCTTCTACTGGGCGTGGTGGCTGTCGTGGGCCCCCTTCGTGGGCACCTTCATCGCCCGCATCTCGCACGGCCGGACGATCCGCGAGTTCCTCGTCGGCGTGCTGCTGGTGCCCAGTGGCGCGACGGTGGTGTGGTTCTGCGTCATGGGCGGCAGCGCGCTGCGGCTGGACATGACCGGTGCGGCCGACATGGCGGGGACGGTCGCGGACGGCGCGGAGGCGTCGATGTTCGCGCTGCTGGACACCCTGCCGCTCGCCACGCTCGTGTCGTGGGTGGCGATGGTGCTGGTGATGACGTACTTCATCACCAGCGCGGACTCCGCCTCGCTGGTGATGGGCTCGCTCTCCAGCCGGGGCGCGCTGCATCCGCGCACCTGGCTCGTGGTGACCTGGGGGGTGCTCATGGCGGCGGTCGCCGCCGTCCTGCTGGTGGCCGGCGGGCTCGGCTCCCTCCAGTCGGCGACGATCCTGGTCGCGCTCCCGTTCGTGCTGGTGATGCTGGCGCTGTGCTGGTCCCTGCTGACGGAGCTGCGCGCGGACCCGGGTGCGGGCCCCGCCCGCCATCACGCGGCGCACGGGCTGCGGGACGCGATGCGCACGATGATCGGCGAAGCGATCACCGAACGGGACCGGACCCGGCACCCCCGGCTGCGCCGGCTGGCGGACAGCGCCCGCGGCCGCGACGACTCCGATACCGGCCCCCGGGGCTGAGCCGCCTCAGAACAGCCGGTCCGGGGGCGAGGGCGTCGCGCCGCGCTCGAAGTCCAGCAGGCGGCGCTTGCGGTCCAGGCCGCCGCCGTAGCCGGTGAGGCTGCCGTTGGCTCCGATGACACGGTGGCAGGGGACGATGATGCTGATGGGGTTCTTGCCGTTCGCGAGGCCGACCGCGCGGGAGGCGCCCGGTGCCCCGATGCGGGCGGCGAGTTCGCCGTAGGAGAGCGTCTCGCCGAAGGCGATCTGCCGGAGGCCGTCCCAGACGCGGCGTTGGAACGGGGTGCCGTCCTGGTGCAGCGGGAGGTCGAAGGTGGTGGCCGCGCCGGTGAAGTAGGCCTCCAGTTGACGCACCACCTCGGGGAAGGGCCGGCCGTCCCGCGCACCGAAGGTCTCCAGGGGCGGCCGGTGCCGGTGGTCGGTCATATAGACCCCGGACAGCAGGCCGTCGGTCGCGACGAGGGTGAGCGGGCCGTAGGGGCTGTCGATGACGGTGTGGACACGGGTCATGAGGAGCGTTTCCGTTCGGATCGCGGCGGACGAGGAGCGTGGTGGAGGCGAGCGGAGGCGGCGGCACCGAGGGCGCCGGTCGTCGCCCGGCCGGTCAGGCCACCGGCATGCGGGCCGCCGCGTGATCGTCGGCCGACCACAGGTACTGGACGGCGTACGCGCGCCACGGCCGCCACGCGCTGGCGTGCCGGGTGAGCGCCCCGGGCGTGGCGGGCAGGCCCGTGGTGGCCGCGGCGCGCCGGACGCCGAGGTCCGTGGGGAGGAAGGCGTCGGGGTCGCCGAGGGCCCGCATCGCGATGATCTCCGTCGTCCAGGGGCCGATGCCGGGGAGCGCGGTCAGGCATGCCCGCGCCCGCTCCCAGTCGCTCCCGACGCCGAGGGCGAGTGCGCCGCTCGCGAGGGCGTCGACGACACGGACGACGGTGGCCCGGCGCCCGGTGGGCATGGCGAGGGCGGCGGGGTCGAGGCCGGCCAGTGCCTCGGCGGTCGGGAACAGGTGGGTGAGGCCGCCGTGCGGGGTTTCCAGCGGCGTGCCGTGGGCGGTGACGAGCCGGGCGGCGAGCGTGCGGGCGGCGGCGGTCGACACCTGCTGGCCGAGCACGGCCCGGACGGCGAACTCCTCGGCGTCCACCGTGCGGGGCACCCGCCGCCCCGGCGCCCTGCCGACGAGGCGGGCGAGCATCGGGTCGGTGCCCAGCAGCGTGTCGACGGCCTCCGGATCGGCGTCTAGGTCCAGGAGCCGCCGGCAGCGGCTGATGGCGCCCGCCAGGTCGCGCTGGTCACCGAGGGCGAGCCGGCAGTCGATGTGGCCGGGGCGTGGGCGCAGGGCGACGGTGCCGTGTCCGTAGGGCAGTCGCAGGGTGCGGTGGTAGGCGCCGTCGCGCCACTCCTCGACGCCGGGGACGGCCGTCGCGGCGAGGTGTCCGAAGAGGTTGTCGGGGTTCAGGGGCGCCCGGAACGGCAGACGGAGCGTCAGGACGCCGGCGGTGGAGGGTTGGTTGCCCCGGGTGGCGCGGGCGCGCAGCTCGGTCGGGGCGAGCGCGAAGACCTCCCGCACGGTCTCGTTGAAGGCCCTGACCGAGGCGAATCCGGCGGCGAAGGCGACGTCCGCCATGGGCAGTCCGCTGGTCTCGATGAGGATCCGGGCGGTCTGGGCGCGCTGGGCCCGGGCGAGGGCGAGGGGGCCCGCGCCCAGCTCGGCGAGCAGCTGCCGTTCGATCTGACGGGTGCTGTAGCCGAGGCGGGCGGCGAGCCCGGGGACGCCCTCGCGGTCGACCGTGCCGTCACCGATGAGCCGCATGGCACGGGCGACGAGGTCGGCGCGTTCGTTCCAGCGCGGCGAGCCGGGGCTGGCGTCGGGCGCGCAGCGCTTACAGGCCCGGAAACCGGCCTGCTGGGCGGCGGCCGCACTCGGGTAGAAGGACATGTTCCGGTCCTTCGGCGGTACGGCGGGGCAGCTCGGCCGGCAGTAGATCCGGGTGGTGAGGACGGCGGTGTAGAACCATCCGTCGAAGCGGGCGTCCTTGGACCGCACGGCCCGTACGCAACGGTCGAAGTCGGTGTGCATGAGTCAAGACTCGCCCCTCCGGGACGGCCTTGGCTGGCGGAAATCCGACATGGACGCCGGGCCGACCACGGGGGTGGCCATTCACCCACCTCCCACTTTGTCAACGGTGGTTGACGTCCGGCGTTTGTCACCCTAGGTTGACAGCATGGCCGGAACGGATGCGAAGGACGCGGTCGGCACCACCGAGGCCGCCATGAACGCTGATCCCCACGTGGGACTGCGCGCCGTCGCCGCGCTGCGGCGGCTGGTCGAGCGCCTGGAGGCGCTCCAGGTCGACAGCGCGCGGCGGCAGGGCTGGTCCTGGGAGGAGATCGGGGCCGCGCTGGGTGTGAGCAGGCAGGCAGTGCACAAGAAACACGCCAGGAGGTAGCTCATGTTCGAGAGGTTCACCAAAGAGGCCCGGTGCGCGGTGATCCAGGCGCAGGAGGAGGCGCGCGACCTGGCCCACACATGGATCGGCAGCGAGCACCTGCTGGTCGCCGTGGCCGCACAGGAGGGGGCACCGGGGGCTGCCACGCTGGCGCGGCTCGGCATCACGCCCGCCGCTTGCCGTGCGGCCCTCACCCCGGCGGGACCGCTCGACGCCGGTGACGCGGAGGCGCTCCGCGCGCTCGGGATCGACCTCGACGCGGTGCGTGCCCGTGCCGAGGAGAGGTTCGGGCCGGGCGCGCTGGGCCCCCGGGAGGAGCCCGTCAGGACCCGGCGGTTGCCGTTCGGCCGCCACCGGGGCGGCGCGAAGGGATCCCGGAGCCACATCCCGTTCACCCCGCGCGCCAAAAAGGCGCTGGAGCGTTCGCTGCGCGAGGCACTGGCCCGCAAGGACGGCCGCATCGGCCTCGAACACGTACTCCTGGGCGTCCTCCACCCGGAGGACGCCGTGACGGCCGGGGTCCTGCACAGGCTCGGCACGGACCCGGCGACCGTACGTGCCGGGGTCGTGGCCGACCTGGACCGGGCGGCGTAGCTGGTTTCGGCTGGGCTCAGCCAAATCAAGCCCGTCCGGCGATTGAGGACGCGCCCGCAGGGCGCCCGCCGCCGCAGGCGGCCAGGACGGCCCGCAGCCGAAGCCGTCGGTCAGGCACCCCCGGAGGACACGGCCTAGCCCGCGGAGCGAACCGTAAGCCGTCGCCAAACGGCCTTCGCCGCATGGTGCCCCGACATCCCGTGCACGCCCGGCCCCGGCGGAGTCGCGGAGGAGCAGAGGAAGACCGCCGGGTGGGCCGTGGCGTAGGGGACGCGGGCCAGCTTCGGGCGGATCAGCAGGCGCAGACCGGCGACGGAGCCGGTCGCGATGTCGCCGCCGACGTAATTGGCGTTGCGGGCGGCGAGCTGCGGCGGACCGGCGGTGGCGCGGGCGAGTACGAGATCGCGGAAGCCGGGTGCGAACCGCTCGATCTGACGCTCGATCACCTCGGTGGCGTCGCCCTCCCAGCCGCTCGGGACGTGCCCGTACACCCAGAAGGTGTGTTTGCCCTCCGGGGCGCGGGACGGGTCGACGAGGCTGGGCTGGGCGGTGATCAGGAAGGGGACGGCGGGGTCGTGGCCGTTGAAGGCGGCGTACAGGGCGGTGGAGATCTCGCCGTACGTCGGGCCGACGTGGACGGTGCCGGCCCGCCGGGCCTCCTCGGCCGTCCACGGCACCGGCCCGTCGAGGGCGTAGTCGACCTTGAAGACGCTCGGTCCGTAGCGGAAGCGGCGGTAGGCGTCGCCCAGGCCGGCGATCCGGGCCAGGGCCGTCGGTGAGGTGTCGAAGACGTATGCGCGGGCGGGCGGCAGGTCGTCGAGCCGCTTGACCTCGAAGTCCGTGTGGACGGCACCGCCCAGCGCCCGCAGGTACGAGCCGAGCGCGTCGGCGATCGACTGGGAGCCGCCGCGCGGCACCGGCCAGCCGCCCGCGTGTGCGGCGAGCGCGAACACCAGCGCCATGCCGCCGGTCCCGAGACCGGTGAGCGGCGCGATGCCGTGGGCGGCGAGCCCGGCGAACAGGGCGCGCGCCTTCTCGTCGTGGAAGCGACGGGTGAGCAGCGCGGCGGGCTGCGCGGCGACCAGGCCGAAGCGCGCGTAGCCGACCGGGTCGCGTGGCAGCCCGTCCCACTGGGTGCGCAGGAAGTCCGCCGCCAGCGTCTCCCACTTGCCGTGGAACGGCGCGACGAGCCTGCGGTACGCGCCGGCGTCCCGCGGGCCGAAGGAGTGGGCCGTGGCTCCGATGCTGCGGGAGAGGACCGCGGCCGTGCCGTCGGGGAAGGGGTGTGCCATGGGCAGCTCGGGGTGCAGCCAGTCGAGGCCGTACCGGGCCAGCGGCATGGCGTTGAAGGCGGGCGAGCCCGCGCCGAGCGGGTGCACGGCGGAGCACGGGTCGTGGCGGAAGCCGGGGAGGGTCAGCTCCTGGGTGCGGGCTCCGCCGCCGATCGCGTCGGCGGCTTCGAACACCTCGACCCTCAGGCCCCGCCGGGCCAGTTCGACCGCGGCCGTCAGCCCATTGGGCCCGGCCCCTACGACGACCGCGTCGAGCATCGTGGGCACCGCACGGACTCCCCTCGTCCCCTGCAGATCAGCCGGCGGACGCCAGCAGATCAAGGATATGCCGGGCCGTCGCGGCATCCCTCGCCGCGGTGAAGGGAAGGGTGTTGCCGCCTCCTATCCGGAACGGGTCCCCGCTGAGGGTCGCGCTCGCGCCACCCGCCTCGGCGACGAGCAGCAGCCCGGCCGCGTGGTCCCAGGCGTTCTCCCAGGAGAAGGCCACCGCGTCGAGGGTGCCCTCCGCCACCCGCAGGTACTCCAGGCCGGCGGAGCCGCACGGGCGCGGCACGACGCCGTCGGTGAGCAGCTTCCCGAGGATGAGCTTCTCCTCGTCGGTGGTGAAGTCGTAGTGCGAGACCGCCACCCGCAAGTCCTTGCCGGGCTCGGGCGAGCCGGAGCGCAGCGGCGAGCCGTTCAGCACCGCTCCTCCGCCGCGTCGCGCGACGGCCATCCGGTCCAGCGCCGGGGCGTACGTCCACGAGGCGAGCAGTTCGCCGTGGTGCGCGAGGCAGACGAGGGTGGCGAAGGCGGGGTCGCCGTGCACGAACTGGCGGGTGCCGTCGACGGGGTCGACGATCCATACCGGGTCCGGGCCGTGGAGCGCCTCCAGGACCGACAGGTCGGCGTGCACGGCTTCCTCGCCGACCACGACGGAGCCGGGCAGCAGGGCGGTGAGCGAGGCCGCGAGGTGCCGCTCGGCGAGCCGGTCGGCGACGGTCACCAGGTCGTGCGGGCCGTTCTTCTCGACGATCTCGTCCGCGGCGAGCTGCCGGAAGCGGGGCATGATCTCGGCGGCGGCCGCCCTGCGGACGGCCTCCTCGACATCGGTGAGGTCACCTGCGAGAAATTCATCGATCATACGTCCATCGAATCACGCCGCACCGACAATCGGTGGTGAGCCGGAGTCGGTGCGGCGTCATCGAGGTGAACCCTGCTTCCGGCGGTGGCGCTCAGGCCGTGGTCAGGACGGCGGTGTCAGGACGGCAGGTCCTTGAGCCACTGCGACACACCGCCGTGGTGGGAGCAGGTGCCCCTGCGATGGGCCGAATAGGAGTAGCTGCCGTCATTGCAGAGCGCGGAGGCGCCGCTGTGCGAACCGCCCGTCGAGGAGCCGCCGCCGCTCGCGCTCGACGAGGTACCACCGGACGAGCCGGAGCCGCCGCCCGAGCCGGAGCCGCCCGAGGAACCGCCGGAGGCCGATCCCGACGCGTCGGCGGGCGGCTCCGTCGTGGGCTCGGATGTGGGAGCCGAGCTGCTGCCGGCGGGCGTGGGGGTAGGGGTCGGGGTGGGGGTCGGCGACGGCGTGGATATCTCCGAGGGGGCCGCCGATGCCGACAAGGCCGGCTTGGGGTCCTGCTTGCTCCCGCCGTCTCCGTCGTCACAGCCCACCGCGCCGAAGCCCAGAGCCAGCACGGCGGCCAGTGCCGCGCCCGCTCGTGCCAGTCTGCCCGTCTGGTACGTGCTCACGATCAGGATCCCCCCTGTCGCACAGCTGCGCGAAGACGTTCCGCGCATGGCTCCGCACCCGGTCACGAGCCGGCGCCCGGCGATTCCGGGAGGGCGGGGTGGGGGGCGTGAAGCAGTGTGGAGCAGGCGCGTGGGGGCGCGTGAAGCTGTGCAGAGTGTACGTGGCCCACGTGGACGAAGCGTCGTAGAGCGGAGTTACCGTTGGTTCCCGCTGCCCCGGCCGGGTCGGCCGGTGGACAACAAGCTGGAGGATGCGCCGTGCACGGTGAGTACAAGGTGCCGGGCGGCAAGCTCGTCGTCGTGGACCTGGAGGTCGGGGACGGCACGCTGCGCGATGTGCGCGTGGCCGGGGACTTCTTCCTCGAACCCGACGAGGCGCTCCTCGACATCAACCGTGCCCTGGAGGGCGCTTCCGCCGACACCCCCGCCCCGCAGCTCGCGGCGCGCATCGACGCGGCGCTTCCCGAGGGCACGGTGATGTTCGGCTTCTCCTCGGAGGCCGTGGGCATCGCGGTGCGCCGGGCGCTGGCGCACGCCACCGACTGGCGGGACTACGACTGGGAGCTGATCCATTGCGGTCCGCAGTCCCCGGCCCTGCACATGGCCCTCGACGAGGTGCTGACGGCCGAGGTCGCCGCCGGGCGGCGGCCGCCGACGCTGCGGGTGTGGGAGTGGGGCTCCCCCGCCGTGGTGATCGGCAGCTTCCAGTCGCTGCGCAACGAGGTCGACGCGGAGGCGGCCGAGCGGCACGGCATCACCGTGGTGCGCCGGATCTCGGGCGGCGGCGCGATGTTCATCGAGCCCGGCAACACCATCACGTACTCGCTGTCCGTCCCCGACGCCCTCGTCCAGGGCCTCTCCTTCGCCGACAGCTACGCCTACCTCGACGACTGGGTGCTCGGCGCCCTGGACGACATGGGCGTCAAGGCGTGGTACCAGCCCCTCAACGACATCGCCACCGACGCCGGCAAGATCGCGGGCGCGGCGCAGAAGCGCGTGGTCAGTGGTGAGGGCGCCGTGCTGCACCACGTGACCATGGCGTACGACATCGACGCCGACAAGATGCTCGACGTGCTGCGCATCGGCAAGGAGAAGCTGTCCGACAAGGGCACCAAGAGCGCCAAGAAGCGCGTCGACCCGCTGCGCCGTCAGACCGGACTGCCGCGCTCCGCCGTCATCGAGAAGATGGTGGCGTCCTTCCGCGGCCGCTACGGGCTGGCGGAGGGTGCGGTCACCGCCGAGGAGATGGCACGGGCCGAGGAGCTGGCGGCGACGAAGTTCACCTCGCCCGAGTGGACGGCGCGGGTGCCGTAACGGGGCTCGGGGGGGGGCGGCTTCCGGGTGCGGTCCCCACTCCCCCCGGGCGCCCGTGGAAGTCAGGTGCGTGCCAACTCCCCGGGCTCCTCACCCGGCACCGCGTGCCGTGCGCGGTCGGCCCGCCGCAGGAAGTGGAAGACGACCGCGACGGCGGCGATGGCGGCGCCCGCCGTGTACCAGGGGACGGACGGGCCGGCCAACGAGGCGATGACGAGGGCGAGCTGTGATGCCGCCATCAGGCCCACGTTCATCGCGGCGGCGTACAGGCCCATGTTCCGCGACGTCTTCGCCGGGGGCGACAGGACGGAGACGTAGTGGATGAGCCCGGGCAGGACCATCATCTCGGCCACCGTCCACAACAGCGTCGCGAGAACCAGCACGGGTCCCGTCCGCGCCACTCCCATGAGGGCGAATCCTCCGGCCGCCAGCACATAACCGGTGATGAGGGTCGGCAGACTGCCGACATCGCGCATCACGGTGTTGAGGGGAACCTCGAAGAACACGATGATTCCGGCGTTGACGGCGAAGACGACCCCCACCCACATGTTCGGCAAGTGCAGGTAATGCGGGATGTAGACGCTGAGGAAGATCAGCGGCAGCCCATAGGCGTAGTGGATGGGAAGGCTGAGCAGCAGCACGGCCCACAACCGGCCGCCGCCGCCCGCCGGTTCCGGCACGGCGGTGGTCTTCTCCGCCGCTTCCGGTGGCGCGGGCCCGTCCCCGCGCACCGCCGGCTGCCGGAGGGCCCGGCTTCCCCAGGGGGACGCCAGACACAGCCCCACGGCCACGGCGGCCAGTGCGTTGAGGACGAACAGCACCGAGGGCCACCGGTCGAACAGGAAGGCGCCCACCACGGGCCCCGCCCCCAGGCCCAGATTGAAGGCGAGCCGGTTGAACGAGAACGCGATCTTCAGATCGCCCTCCGGGGACAGCCGGACCGTCTCCCCGTAGGAGGCAGGCATGAAGATCTCGTAACAGAACCCCCAGGCCAGCACGGTCGCGGCGAGCACCACCGGGTGGTGCGCGTAAGGGATCGCCGTCACCAGGACGGCGTTCCCCACCAGGCCCGACTTCATCAGGGTCGAAGCGGTCACCGCCCGCAGCAGTGGGCCCGAGCACAGGTCGGCGAGCAGCCCACCGAGGCTGTAACACGCGACGATCAGGCCCACCGTTCCCATGGCGTACTGATGACGGGCGATCAGATAGGCCGTGAGGAACGGGAGGACGACGCTTCCGCCCTGCAGGAGGAACGTGGCCAGGAACAGGACGCGGTTGCCCGGCCCGAGTCGGCGCACCGCCGCGGCGGTGTCGCGGAGAACGGAGCTGAGGACGGCCATCAGAGGCGGTACACCGAGTCCTTGAGCACCCGGACGCGCGCGTAGTCGGCGAGCACCGCGTCCCACGCCGGCCCGGTCAGGTAGACGCGCATCGCGCAGGTGGCCGCGTCGACGGTGGGCCGGATGCGTTGTCCCGGGGTCAGGTGCGGGTCGGCCCGGTGCACGCTCGGCAGCGCGGTGATGGCCGCCAAGGTCTCCTCGTCGACGGACCGGACGGTGCCTTCCGCGGTCGTGGCGGCCATGTAGCAGAGCGCCGGCTGACGCCGCTCGCAGATCCTTCCGGCGTACGCCTCCAGGAACGCGTCGGGGTCCACGTACGCCATGACGGACAGGTCCGCCTGATTCTGTCCCAGGCACACGTCGTGCAGGCTGGGCAGCATGCCTCCGTTCAGGCGCGCGCCGGTCTCCACCAGGACCGGTCCCCCGGAGGTCAGCATCACCTCGCTGTGCGCCGCGCCGTGCCGGATGCCCAAGGCGTCCAGCACGGTGAGCACATACGGGATCAGCACGGTCGCGGGGCCCTCGTCCGCGGGCAGCAGGATCTCCTTGTCGTACAGGTTCTTGCCGTCGGACCGGGTCTTCTCGTACTTCCAGACACTGCTGACGAACCGCTGCCCGTCGCGGCTCACGGTGTCCACGACGTATTCCTCGCCGTCGAGGTACTCCTGCACCAGTACGTGGGTGTTCGGCAGAGCGAAGGCGTCCCGGCCGGAGAGGACCTCCTCGGCCGCCCGCCGCACCTCGTCCGCCGTCGCGCAGATGCGGACGCCGTCCGCGTTGCAGGAGCTGAGCGGCTTCACCACCACGGGGAAGACCCCGCGCCGGGCCGCCCAGCCGACGGCCTCGTCCGCCGTGTCCGCCCGGTACTGCTCCGCGCTGCGCACACCGGCCGCGCGCAGCGTCTCGGCCATGACGTACTTGTCGCGGCGGGCCTCCGACAGCCGGGAGCCGTTGGTGGGCAGGCCCAGTGCTTCGCTCAGCCGGTCGGCCAGCGGTACGCCGGGCTCCTGGCCCGCGATGACGCACAGCGGGTCGTACTGCTTGAGGACGTCGAGGGTCGTCGCGTCATCGGTGTGCACGATGCTGCGCTCGTAGGCCGCCGGGTCCGGCGGAGTCCACGAGGGGATCGGCTCGGTCGTGCTCTGTACGTGGACGACGCGGACGCCGTGGCGGGCGAAGGCCTCGGGGTAGAACGCGGCGTTGTAATAGCCGTCCACGATGACGGCGACGGGAGCAACGGTCGGCATGGCATTCCTTGGTCGGGGGTCGGGCACGGCCGGGGGAAAGGGTGTGGCGACGCCGGCCGTGGTCCGCCGGGACCACGGCCGGCGTCGTTCACTCATCCGACGGAGTGGGCCACGTCGCCGCGCAGCGCACCGGGCAGTTCCCCGGGCTCGGCCGGGTCCTGGCCGACCGAGGTGATCCGGTTGCGCTCGTCCACGAACACGACGCGGGGCTCGTACTCGCCCGCCGTCGCCTCCGGGCACATCCGGTAGGCGATGATGATCACCAGGTCGCCGACGCCGATCAGCCGGGCGGCGGCGCCGTTGATGCCGACGACGCCCGACCCCTTCGGCCCCGGGATCAGGTACGTCGAGAGCCGGTTGCCGTTGTTGATGTCGACGATGTCGACCTTCTCGCCGGGCAGCAGACCGGCCTGGGTCATGAGGTCCTCGTCCAGGGTGAGCGACCCCACGTAGTGCAGGTCGGCCTGGGTCACCGTGGCCCGGTGGATCTTGGACTTGAGCATGGTCAGATACATGTGTCCTCCTGATGTCATCGGGTCGCGTGTCAGCGGGTCGCTGCGGGGGCCGCCGGCGGCAGGCCCGCCAGGCACCACTCGAGGACGCTCATGGCGCCGTAGAGCTTGTGCGCCGCCTGCTGGAAGGCGACGCTGCGGTCGCCGTCGAGGACGTCGGCGTCGACCTCCTGGCCGCGGTGCGCGGGCAGGTCGTGCATGAAGACCGCCGACGGGTACCGCTTCATCAGGGCCTCGTCCACGCGGAACGGGGTGAACGCGGTCATCCAGTCGGGGTCGTTCTTCACGGTTCCGGTGGTCTGCCACCGCGTGGTGTAGACGACATCGACGTCATCCGGCAGGTCGTCCATGTCATGGCGCTCCTCGACCAGCGCCTGATGTGCCGCGGCGTGCTCCTTCGCCCGCTCGAGACACGACTGCGGCAGGCCGTAGCCCCGCGGGGTGCGGACGTGCAGCTCCGTGCCGTGATAACGCGACAGGGCGAGGCTCAGCGCCGTGGCGGTGTTGTTGCCCTCTCCCACGTAGAGCACGCGCAGGCCCTTCAGCCGGCCGAGCGTGGTGAGCATGGCCGACAGGTCGGTGACGGCCTGCGTGGGGTGCTCGTCCTCGGTCATCGCGTTGATCACGGACATGGTGTTCCAGGAGGCGATGGTGCGCAGTTCGGCGGCCTCGGCCGACGTCCGGGCGACCAGGGCGTCGAGCATGAGACCGAGGATGCGTCCCGTGTCGGCCGCGTCCTCCCCGGTGTTCTCCTGGAGGTCGTCCGGGCCGTAGGCGACCAGGTGCGCGCCGAGTCGCAGGGCGCCGGTGGAGAAGGCGGTGCGGGTACGGGTGGACGTGGTACGGAAGTACGTCGCCACGACGCGGTCGGCGAGCGGACGGTGGCTCGCCGGGACCTCACCGCACGCGTACGCGCGCGACCGGTCGACCAGGGCGTACAGCTCCTCGTCGCTGACATCGTCGAGTGACAGCAGATGCCGTACGGGAGTGGAGCGGTGCAATGTCGTGTCCTTGTCTGCTGGGGCTGACTGCTGGGCTGTCTGCTGGGCTCGGGGGTTTTCGGGCTCGCCGGGCACGGCTCACCTGTTCTGGGGGACGCCCGCGGACAGGCGGGCGAGCAGTCCTCGCGCCGACGTGGCGATGTGCGGGGGCCGCATCATGTCGTAGTGGTCGGCGTCGACCACCTCCTCGGTCCAGGGAGCGGAGGTGAAGCGCTGCCAGGCCGTGCGCGCGACGCTTCCGTCCCGCAGGCTGGGGCCCGCGTAGACGACGTGCAGCGGCACCCGCAGCGGTGTGGGCTCCCAGTCCCGGAAGAGTTCCGTCTGCTGCCGGATCACGTGGAAGTGCCGGAGCAGGGCGGCGTTGTCCGCGGCGCTGCCGAGCGGTCGCGTCCGCTCCTGGACGGAGCGCAGCGCCTCGTCGTCGAGCGTCCGGCCGTCCGGCACCGCCGAGAGGACGGCGGAGACGAGCGGGGCGTGCCGCTGGAGGGCGTCGGGGCCGAAGGCGGCCCGCAGGGCCATCCGGAGCGACTCCCGGTCGCCGAGGGGTTCCTCGGTGCCCACGCCGCAGTCCCACACCTCGGCGAAGTCGATGACGATGCCGCGTGCCTCCAGCTCGGCGGCGACCGCGAGGGCGATGAAGCCGCCGAGGGACCAGCCGAACAGCACCAGGCGCCGCGCCGGGACGTGTTGGGTGACTTCGTCGGCGTACCGCCGCACCAGGTCTGCCACGTCGGCGGGTTCGGAGCCGGCACCGGCGGCCGACGGGGAACGGATTCCCCACACGGTCGTCGTCGGCGGCAGCAGACGCAGCAGCGGCTGGTACGAGTAGAGCGTTCCGCCGAGGGGGTGGAACAGCACCGTCGCGGACCGGGCGTCGGTGGCTCCGGCACCTTCCGCGAGCAGGACCGCCAGCCCGTCGCGGGTCTCGTCGGCGGTGGGCGGAGCGCCGTCGGCCGACAGTTCGGTCCGCACGGCCTCGGACAGGGCGGTGAGGGTCCGGCTGCCGAACACGGTACGCAGCGGGAGCCGGACGCCGAACTCCTTGCCGATCTCCCGTACGAGACGGCTGACCAGCAGCGAGTTCCCGCCGAGCGAGAAGAAGTCGTCGCCGCCCGAGACGGCCTCGCGGGGCAGCAGCCGGGTCCACACGGACGCCATGCGCCGCTGGACCGGGTCCGTGAAGTCTTCTCGCACGGCCGGCTCCGGGAGGTCCCCGGCACCGGCCACGAGTGCCGCGGTGTCGAGTTTCCCGGCCGGGGTCCGTGGCAGGCGCGGTACGACCGAGAACGACGCGGGGACCATGTACGCGGGCAGGCGGGCCGCCGCGAACGCGCGCACCCGCGCCGGGTCGCCGGCCGGGCCGGCCAGGACGAGGGCGGCGTGCAGCGCGGCCGTGGGAGTGCCGGAGCGCAGGACCACGACGGCGGCGTCCGTCACGTCCGGCGCGGCCCGCAGGACCGTGGCGATCTCCGTCGGTTCGACGCGGTAGCCCCGCAGCTTGACCTGGTTGTCGCCGCGCCCCAGGAATTCGAGGTCGCCGTCGCTCCGGCGGCGGACCACGTCACCGGTCGCGTACATGCGCCTGCCGTCCGGAGCCCGGCGGAAGCGTTCCGCCGTGAGGTCCGGGCGTCCGACGTATCCGGCCGCCAACTGGGGTCCGGCCAGGAAGAGTTCACCGGGGAAGCCGTCCGGGACCGGACGCATCAGGTCGTCCATGACGCGGGCGGTCACTCCGGCGAGCGGCCGGCCGATGACCGGGCGGGCGTCGGCGTCCTGGATGCGGCAGCCGGTGGCGTTCACCGTGAACTCCGTCGGCCCGTAGACGTTGAACGCCCGGGTCCGGGCGGTGGCGAGCCGCCGCCACAGCTCGGCGGGCACCGCCTCGCCGCCGGCCACGACGGTCCCCGGGACGTGCGCGTCGTCGTCGAGCAGTCCGGCGTCCACCAGCGCGGCTATGTGGGTGGGGGTGCCGTCCAGCACGTCGATGGCGTTGGCGCGCAGGAAGGCGACCATGGCGTCGGGGTCCGCCCTGATCTCGTCCGGCACCGGGTACAGGGTGTGTCCCGCGTGCAGCAGCTGGGTGCCCTGCCAGGACGCGTCGAACGAGAACGGGGCGTTGACCGCCACCCGTGCGGCCTGCGGCAGTTCGTCGAAGGCCAGGCGACCCATCGCCCGGCCGAACGCGGCCAGGCTGCCGTGGCGCACCGAGACGGGCTTCGGCGGGCCGCTGGTGCCGGAGGTGAAGATGAGGTAGGCGATGTCCTCCGGGTCGGGCCGTACCGCCGGCGCGGGCACGGCGTGGTCACCGGCACGGGCCGGGTCGTCCGCGCCGGCCGCGGTGCGCACCGGCACGCGGCGCACGTCGGCGAAGGCCGGTGAGGCCTCGCTTCCGGCATCCACCAGCACCAGCGTGATGCCGGCCGCTTCCCGCATCGAGCGCAGGCGGTCGGCCGGCAGGGCGGGGTCGAGCGCGGCGCAGGCGGCCCCGGCCGACCAGGCGCCGAACAACGCGCAGGTCTGGTCGACGGACCGGCCGACCGCCACGCCGACGACGTCGCCGGGCCGCACCCCCTGGTCGATGAGTGCCTGCCCCACGAGATCGGCTCGACGGACGAACTCCGCGTAGCTCATGGCTACTTCGCCGAAGACCACCGCCGGGCGGTCCGGATGGCGTGCGGCCCCCGCGCGAACGGCCTCCGGAAGGGGAACGAGGTCCCCGAGGGGCTGCTCGTCGCCGGTCCGCTCGCCGTGCGCGGACTCGCCCCCGGCCGGTTCGGCGATCGGGAGGTGGCGCACCGGCGACGACGGGTCGGCGCACAGCCCGGCGAGCAGCGTGCGGAACGCCGCGGCCAGGGCCCGGGCGGTCGCCGCGTCGTAGAGTTCCGTGCGGTACTCCAGATAGCTCTCCGCGCGCCGGGCGGCGCCGAGATGGAAGGTGAAGTCGAACTTCGCCGTCCCCGGGTCCACCGGCAAACGCTCGACGGCCACCTGGGGAAGGCGCAGGTCGGCCGACTCGTAGTGCAGTTCCAAAGCCGCCTGGAACAACGGGGCGTGTCCGTCTCCGAGGCGGGGCAGCCGGCCCAGGATCTCGTCGAACTCGACGCCGGTGTGTTCCATCGCGTCGAGCACGGTCTCGTGCGCCGAGCGCAGCAGCTCGCCGGCCGGTGCCGAGCCGTTCACGGTGAAACGCAAGGGGACGGTCTTCATGAAGTAACCGACCGCGTCGTCCGCGTCCGCCGCCGAGCGCATGTTCACCGTGGTGCCGAGCAGCAGGTCGTCGGAGCGGGCGAACCGGGTCAGGACGACGGACAGGGCCGAGGAGACGACCGCGAACGGCGAGACGCGCGACGCCGCGGCCGCCGTCCGCACCCGTGCGAACCAGTCGTCGTCCAGCGGCACCCGGCACCGGGCGCCCTGGTGCCCGGCGAGCGGCCCGCCGGCGTGGTCGGCCGGGAACAGTGCCCGGTCCGTGGCGTCGCCCAGCCGGCCCTGCCAGTAGTCGAGGTCGTCGCGCTCCTGCGCCTCGTCCACTTCCTCCCGCAGTGACCATTGTGCCCCGCAGGGGTCGTCGTGGGCCGGGGGGAGAGCGGTGCCGGCGTACAGGGCGCCCAGTTCCTCGAACAGCACCCGGAAGCTTTCCCCGTCGCAGACCACGTGGTGCAACACCAGGACGAACAGCCACTCCCGGTCCGCGCAGCGGATCAGGTGGGCCGCCGCCAGGGGGCCCCGGTCCAGGTCGAAGGTCTGGCGCGCCGCCTCGGTGACGGCCCGCATGCCCAGTCGGCGGGCCTCTTCGTGCGGATGCCGGCGCAGGTCCAGCTCCTCGTAGGGGAACGGGCCGGCCGGCAGGAGGCGGACCCACGGCCGCTCGTCCTCGTCCGTCGTGACCACGGTGCGCAGCGCCGGATGGCGTGCGTAGAGCGTGTCCAGGGCGCACCGCAGGGCGTCCGTGTCCAGGGGGCCGGTCAGCCGGAAGCCTTCCGCCTCGGTGTAGACCGGCAGGTCCTGTGTCAGCCTGCTCGCCATCCACACCGGTCGCATGATGGCCGGGAGAGGCCTGAGTTCAGCGGTGTTGCGCATGCGTGCTTACTCTCCAGGGGGGTGCGCTACGACTGCGGGCGGGTGGCTGCCGAGGCCGCGAGGGCGTCCGCCACCGCTTGCGACTGGCCGCCCAGCGTCGCCACCCGCATGAGCTGGACCGCGTTCAGCCGGACGCCGAGGCGGGAGCGGATCTTTTTGGTCATGCGCATGACGTCCAGCGAGGTGCCGCCCAGCGCGAAGAAGTCCGCGTCCGCGCCGTGCGGCGCGGCACCCAGCACGTCCTGCCAGATGCCGGCCAGCACGTCGGTCACGTCGTGCGCACCGTCACCGGACGGCCCGGCAGCGGATTCGGTCGTGGCTGAAGTCGCGGCTGAAGTCGCGGGTTCGGGTGTCGGCGCCGGAACAGCCTGCTCGGCCAGTGCGCGTCGGTCGATCTTGCCGTTCGGCGTGCGGGGCCACGCGCCGACGGTCACATACACGGAGGGCAGCATGTGCCGGGGCAGCCTCAGCGCCGCGTGGGCTCGCAGCCGCTCCTCGTCGATGGCCCCGTCCCGCGTCGGCCGCACATAGGCGACCAGGCGCAGGTCCGCAGCGCTCTCGCGCGGCATGACCACCGCCTCGGCGACGGACGGATCTTCCACCAGTCGGCTTTCGATCTCACCGGGCTCGACCCGGTGGCCACGGATCTTGAACTGGTGGTCGACGCGGCCCAGCAACTCCAGTTCGCCGTCCGCGTTCAGCCTTCCCAGGTCGCCGGTGCGGTAGAGCCGGCCGCCGGGTGGACCGAACGGATCGGGCACGAAGCGCTCGGCCGTCAATCCCGGCTGCCAGGCATAGCCGCGCGTGACCCCGCCGCCGCCGATCCAGATCTCCCCCGGCCCCCCGGGGGCGACCGGCCGACGCTCCTCGTCCAGGAGGTGCAGCGTGGTGTCCGGCAGCGGTCCACCGACGGGGACGACTCCCTCGTAGGCGCGAGTGACGTGATGGGCGGTCGACCAGATGGTGGTTTCGGTGGGTCCGTAGATGTTCCACACGTGCCGCGACGCGGCGCGCAGCCGGGCCGCCAGGGAGGGGGACATCGGCTCGCCCCCGCACAGGGCGACCCGCAGGCCCCCGGTCCACCCGTCGTCGAGCAGCATGTTCCACGCCAAGGGGGTGGCCTGGAGCACCGTCGCCCGGCTATCGGCCATCAGCTCGCGCAGCGCCTGGCCGTCCAGGACCTGGTGGTCCTCGGCGATCACCACGGAACCACCGGACACGAGAGGGAGGAACAGATCGATGAGGACCGGATCGAAGGAGGGGGAGGTGACGGACACCCAGACGTCGTCCGGGTCCGGGTCGACCACGGACGCCATCGCCAGCACGCCCTTGACCAGGCAACGGTGTTCCACGGCCACCGCCTTGGGCCGGCCGGTGGAACCGGAGGTGTACATCAGGTAGGCCACGTCGTCCGGCCCGGCCGACCGGCGCGTCCCCGGATCGGCGTCCGGCGGGTACGTGCCGGGATCCGGGTCGTCCAGCAGGAGAACGTCGGCCGGCTCCGTACCGCCCGCGAGTCTGCTGACCGTGAGAACGGTCCGGGCCCCGCTGTCGCGCAGCA
The DNA here is from genome assembly GCF_055582085.1 of Streptomyces sp. NPDC042259. Classification (NCBI taxonomy): domain Bacteria; kingdom Bacillati; phylum Actinomycetota; class Actinomycetes; order Kitasatosporales; family Streptomycetaceae; genus Streptomyces; species Streptomyces sp. NPDC042259. The sequence goes on from NZ_JBVJDW010000003.1 coordinate 235,669, forward strand.
AGTACTCCTGGCGCTCCGCGGGGTAGGCGGGGTCGACGGGCACGAACGCGGCGCCCGCCAGGAGCACTCCGAGAAGGGCCACGGGAAGGTCGGCCGAACGGTCGATCCGTACCGCGACCCGGTGCCCGGGGCCGGTGCCGTGCCGTGCGAGCCGGTCCGCCACCGCCGACGCCGCACCGAGCAGTTCCCCGTAGGTCAGTGACCGCGGGCCGCAGCGCACCGCCACCCGGTGGGGGGTGCGCTCCGCCCGCGCGGCGATGAGTTCCGGTATGCCCCGGTCGGGCCAGGGCGGCCCCGTGGGCACGTCCGGCATCGTGAGCGAGACCTCTGACGATGTCATTCCACGGCTCCGGAGGTCGCGAGGGGCTTGGGGTGCGAAGCCTGCCGACGCACGTCCAGGCCGTAGTTCCGCCGTACCCAGTCGGGCTCGTAGACGGAGTCGAGGTAGCGCTCCCCGAGGTCCGGGGAGATGGCGACCGCCGTGCGGTCCGGGTCCGGGCGTCTCTCGGCCAGCCACCGCGCGGCGCCCGTCACCACCGTGCCGGTCGAGCCGCCGAACAGATAGCCGCGCGAGGCCAGTTGATGACACGTCCGGACGGTCTCGGCCTCGGGTACGACGACCACGTCGTCCACCAGGGACTCGTCCAGCAGCTGGGGGCGTACCCCCGCCCCGAGGCCCGGGATCATCCGGGGACCGGCCGGGCCGCCGAAGGAGACCGATCCCACCGAGTCGACGGCCACGATGGTCACGTCGGGCCGGTGGCGGCGGAAGTACCGGGCGCAGCCCATCAGCGTGCCCGTCGTTCCCGCCCCGACGAACAGCACGTCCAGCCGGTCGAAGTCACGGGAGAGGGCCGGGGCGGTCCTGCGGTAGTGGGCCATCCAGTTGCTGGGGTTCGCGTACTGGTTCAGCCATACGTAACGGTCGTCGGAAGCGCACAACTTGTGCACGTACTCCAGTCGGGCACCGAGATATCCGCCCTCGGAGTGCGGTTCGGTAACGGTGTGCACCACACACCCGAAGGATTCCATCAGCTCACGGGAAGCCTTGTTGCACCGCACGTCGGTCACGCAGACGAACCGATAGCCGCGACTCGCGGCAATCATGGCCAGCGCCACACCGAGGTTTCCCGAGGACGACTCGACGATGACGGAGCCCGCGGCGAGCAGTCCGCTTCGCTCCGCGGAATCCACCATCTCGACCGCGGCCTTCAGCTTGACGGAGCCGGCGAAATTGAGCCCCTCGCACTTCAGGTAGAGCGAGGCGGACACCATGGGGCTCAGGTCGACATAGAGGTCTTCGACGTTGAATTCCTCCGGGCTAGCGATGATCGGCACACCGCACCTCGCCCCGAACGCTCATGGAGATGAGATCGGTGCCGTCGGCGTCACCCATACCGCTGCACCTCGGAAAAGAATTCGTCCACGACCAGCAGATCGCCGGACCGGTGCATCTCCTCCCAGACGAGCCTGCCGACCGCGAGGTCCAGGACGCCCAGTCCGAACGGGGAGAAGACGACCGGCCGGTCCTCGGGGACGCGGACGGCGCCGCTCATCACCTCGGCCAAGGTGCCGGTGATGAAATCCCGGTTTCCGGCCCGCTGCTCGGCCAGATGCGGCGAGGTGTCCGCCTTGAGGCAGTGCTCGACGTCGTCGACGATGTTCGTCGAGCCGAGAATGATCTCCGGTGACAGGTCGCGCAGCGAAACGTGCAGGACCAGTGGATTGTGCGCGAACCACTCGGGGTCGTGCACATGCGGGGTGCCGGCGACCGTCGCGAAGACCACCAGGTCACAGGATTTGATCAGGCTCTCGGCACTGTCGTGGAACACGACCTCCGGGGCGTCGCCGGCTCGCCGCAGGTAGTCGCGGAAGCCCGCGCCGTGCTCGGCGGACACGTCGTGGATGCCGACGGTGTCGAACTCCCAGCCGGTGCCCGCCAGGTAGGTGTGGATGTAGCGGGCGATCAGACCGGTCCCGATGAAGCCGATGCGCCTGGCGCGGCCCCGGCCCCGGCTGAGCAGGTCGGCGGCGAGCGCCGCGGAGGCGGCGGTGCGCACCGCGCTGATGACGGACCCCTCCAGACAGGCATACGGATATCCGGTCTCCGGATCGTTCAGCACCAGCACGGCGGAGGCACGCGGAATTCCGTGCCGGACGTTGTCCGGGAAGCTGGATATCCACTTGATGCCGTCCACCCCGGCCTCCCCGCCGAGCGCGGCGGGCAGCGCGATGATCCGCGCATCGGGCCGGTCGGGGAAGCGAAGAAAATAGGAGGGAGGATTGACGGTCCCACCGGCATCGTGCAGTCGGTAGGTGTCGGACACCAATGTGACGACCATGTCTTCCCGGCCGGTCAGGACTTTCTTGACCTGGGCACCGGAAATGACACTGAACGTCGGGACGCCGGGGCGATTCAGGGGAATCTTCGCCGTATCCCCGCCTGGCCGAATACTCACCTGAGGCCTTTCCTCGTCACGGGATGCGCATGTCGAATTATTTGTATTCAACATCCCGACGGCCTAGGGGGATACCTAGTGATCGAGCAGCGTTTCGTGTCCGCGTCCGTACTTACCGTTGCCCTTACCGGGCGGTATTAACGAAGTCGTCCGCCGGAGAGGGCGGTCGGCGCTGCTCGCCGCGCCGGCCCCGAGCGTCTTCCTCCTGCTGATCACCTGGGCCCTGACGTTCCCCCTCCCCCGCCCGGCCGGCCGGCGGCGAGCGCCGGGATGATCTCTTCTCCGTAGGCGTCGATGACGCGCTCCCGCGCGTCGTGCATGGCGTACACGGCGAACTGGTCGACCCCCAGCTCCCGCAGCGCCTCCAGCCGCTCGATGTGCGCGGCCGGCGGGCCCAGCAGGCAGAAGCGGTCCACGATCTCGTCGGGCACGAAGTCCGTGGAGGGGTTCCCGGCCCGGCCGTGGTGGCTGTAGTCGTAGCCCTCGCGCTGCTTGATGTACGCGGTGAGGGCCTCGGGCACCAGCCCGGAGTCCTCGCCGTAGCGGGTGACCAGGTCGGCGACGTGGTTGCCGACCATGCCGCCGAACCAGCGGCACTGCTCCCGGGCGTGCGCCAGGTCGTCCCCCACGTACGCGGGCGCGGCCACGCAGATGGTGACGGACGCCGGGTCGCGGCCCGCGTCGGCGGCCGCGGTCCGTACCGCCTTGACCATCCACTCGGTCAGGAACGGGTCGGCGAGCTGGAGGATGAAACCGTCGGCCTCCCGGCCGGCCAGTGCGAGCGCCTTCGGCCCGTAGGCGCCCATCCAGACGGGCAGCTTGCCGTCCCGCACCCACGGCAGCCGCAGCGTGGTGCCGCCGACGTCCGTCTCGCGGCCCTCGGCGAGGTCGCGGATGACGCGCATCGACTCCCGCAGGGTGGCGAGGGTGTTGGGCTTGCGTCCGGCGACCCGCATGGCCGAGTCGCCACGGCCGATGCCGCACACGGTGCGGTTGCCGTACATGTCGTTGAGCGTGGCGAATGTGGAGGCCGTGACCTCCGGGGTGCGGGTCGAGGGGTTGGTGACCATGGGGCCGACGATGAGGCGCTCGGTGTGTTCCAGGATGCGGCTGTAGATGACGAACGGCTCCTGCCACAGCACGGCGGAGTCGAAGGTCCAGCCGTAGCGGAAGCCGGCGCTCTCGGCGCGGCGCATGAGATCCACCACCGTGCCGGCGGGCGGGTCGGTCTGCAGGACGAGTCCGAAGTCCACGGGGGTGCTCCTTACGCGAGGTACTGACAGGTGGCTCGGGGGACGTACCGGCCGTGACCGGCGCGTCCGGTGAACCGCCGCCCGTCGATGACGGTTTCGCCGCGGGACAGGACCGTCTCGACCCGCCCGGTGATCTCTTTGCCCTCGTACGCCGAGTAGTCGACGTTCATGTGGTGGGTCTCGGCGGAGAGCGTCTGCCGCGCCCGCGGGTCGTAGACGACGAGGTCCGCGTCGCCGCCGGGGGTGATGGTGCCCTTCTTCGGATACAGGCCGAACATCCGGGCCGGGGCGGCGCAGGCGATCTCGATCCAGCGGCGCCGCGAGATGTGCCCGTCGACGACGGCCTGGTGGAGGAGGTCCATGCGGTTCTCCACGCCGGGCAGCCCGTTGGGGATCTTGGAGAAGTCCCCGCGGCCCAGCTCCTTCTGCCCGGAGAAGCAGAACGGGCAGTGATCGGTGGAGACCACCTGGAGGTCGTCCGTCCGCAACCCCCGCCACAGCGCCGCCTGGTGTTCGCGGGGCCGCAGCGGGGTCGAGCAGACGTACTTCGCGCCCTCGAAGCCCGGCTCGGCGAGGTTGTCGGTGGACAGGAAGAGGTACTGCGGACACGTCTCCCCGAAGACGGGCAGGCCCTTGTCCCGGGCGGTCACCAGCTCCGCCACCGCTTCCTCCGCCGAGACGTGGACGACGTACAGCGGTGCCCCGGCCACCCGGGCGAGCTGGACGGCCCGGTGCGTGGCCTCCGCCTCCAGCAGCGCCTTGCGCACCTCGCCGTGGTAGCGCGGGTCGGTCTCCCCCCGTGCGAGGGCCTGCTCCACGAGCACGTCGATCGCGATGCCGTTCTCCGCGTGCATCATGATCAGCCCGCCGTTGCCGGCGGCGTGCTGCATGGCCCGCAGGATCTGCCCGTCGTCGCTGTAGAAGACACCCGGGTAGGCCATGAAGAGCTTGAACGACGTCACGCCCTCCCCCACCAGGAGGTCCATTTCCTTCAGCGAGGCGTCGTTCACCTCGGAGAGGATCATGTGGAAGGCGTAGTCGATCGCGCAGGTGCCCTGGGACTTGGCGTGCCAGGTGTCGAGCCCTTCGCGCAGCGCGCGGCCGCGGGACTGCACCGCGAAGTCGACGACGGTGGTGGTGCCGCCCCACGCCGCGGCGCGGGTGCCGGTCTCGAAGGTGTCGCTGGAGGCGGTGCCGCCGAAGGGGAAGTCGAAGTGGGTGTGGGCGTCGACGCCACCGGGGATGACGTACTTGCCCGTGGCGTCGATCGTGCGGTCGGCGGTCCAGCCCGCGGCGAACGCGCTGTCGGGCGCGGCGAGGGCCGCGACCTTGCCGTCCTCGACGAGGACGTCCGCGTGCCCTTCCTCCGCCGCGGTGATGACGAGGCCACCGCGGATGACGGTCCTGGTCATGGCCGCTCCCTTCCGGCGATCGTGTGCTGGGCCCGGCGCAGTGCCTCTTCGAGGAGCGCGGCGCCCTCCTCGGCCTCGGGGATGGTGAGCGTCAGGGGCGGGGCGATGCGCAGGGTGTTGCCGTCGCGGCCGCCCTTGCCGATGAGCAGGCCGAGTTCGCGGGCGGCTTCCAGGGTGTGGGTGGCGGCCTCCGGTGCGGGCGAGCCGTCGTCACCGACCAGCTCCATGCCGATCATCAGGCCGCGGCCCCGCACCTCGCGGACGACCGGCAGGCCGGCGGCGACGGCCCGCAGCCGTTCGATGAGGAGGCCGCCGACCCGGCGGGCGTTGCCCTGGAGGTCGTGTTCCAGGAGGTAGGTGAGGTTGGCGAGGCCGGCCGCCATGGTGACGGGGCTGCCGCCGAAGGTGGAGATGGAGTTGGCCTCCAGGCAGTTCATGACCTCGGCCCGGGCGACGACGCCGCCCACCGCCATGCCGTTGCCGATGCCCTTGGCGAAGGTGAGCACGTCGGGCGGGCCGCTGCGGGCGTGTGCCTGCCAGCCCCAGAAGTGGTCGCCGGTCCGCCCCCAGCCGGTCTGGACCTCGTCGGTGATCCACAGGATGCCGCGCGGGGCGAGGACCTCGCGGAAGGCCGCGTACAGCCCGTCGGGGGGCGCGGTGAATCCGCCGACGCCCTGGACGGGTTCGGCGATCAGGGCCGCGACGTTGCCGTGCGTCTGGGCGAGCACGTCCTCCAGGTCCGCGACACAGGCCTCGATGAACCGCGCGTCGGAAAGGTGGGCGAAGGGGCCGCGGGTGCGGATGCCGCCGTGCACGTACAGCGTCTGGAGCGGGGAGAGGCTGGTGGGCGACCAGCCGGCGTTGCCGGTGACGGCGACGGAGGCGAAGGACCGGCCGTGGTAGCTGTTGCGCATCGCCAGGACCTGGTTGGAGCGGCGGTGGGAGGTGGCGAGCAGCAGGGCCGCGTCATTGGCCTCGGTGCCGGAGGTGGTGAAGAAGACCCGCGCGTCGGGGATGCCGGACAGCGCGGCGATCCGTTCGGCCAGCTCCACCATGTGCCGGTCGAGGTAGAGCGTGGAGGTGTGCAGGACGCGCCCGGCCTGGTCGCCGACGGCCTTGGTGACCTCCGGCAGGGCGTGCGCGGTCATGGTGGTGAGGATGCCGCCGAAGAAGTCCAGGTAGCGCCTGCCCTCGGCATCCCACACATGGCGGCCTTCGCCGTGGGTGATCTCCAGCGGGTCGCGGTAGTAGAGGGCGAGCCACTCGGGCATGACGGCCCGGTGCCGGTCGTGCAGGCCGCGAGGGGCCGGAGCGGGGACGGGTCCCTCGCCTCCGGGGACCCCCCGGCTCACGGCTGGACCAGCCCGTCGTACGCGTCGGGCCTGCGGTCGCGGTAGAACGCCCACTGCCGGCGCACGTCGTCGATCAGGGAGAAGTCGAGGTCGCGGACGATCAGCTCTTCCTTGGTGTCGCTCGCGACGTCACCGACGAACTGGCCGCGCGGGTCGACGAAGTACGAGGTGCCGTAGAAGTCGTTGTCGCCGTACTCTTCCTGGCCCACGCGGTTGATCGCGGCGACGAAGTACTCGTTGGCGACGGCCGCCGCGGGCTGTTCCAGCTTCCACAGGTGGGCGGAGAGGCCGCGCGAGGTGGCGGAGGGGTTGTAGACGAGCTGGGCGCCGGCCAGGCCCAGGGAGCGCCAGCCCTCGGGGAAGTGCCGGTCGTAGCAGATGTAGACGCCGACCTTGCCGACGGCCGTGTCGAAGACGGGCCAGCCGAGGTTGCCGGGCTTGAAGTAGTACTTCTCCCAGAACCCCTTGACCTGGGGGATGTGGTGCTTGCGGTACTTCCCCAGATAGCTGCCGTCGGCGTCGATGACGGCGGCGGTGTTGTAGTAGAAGCCGGACTGCTCGACCTCGAAGACGGGCACGACGATCACCATGCCGGTCTCGCGGGCCAGCTCGCGCATCCGGTTGACGGTGGGGCCGTCCGGGACGGACTCGGCCCAGCGGTAGTGCTCGCTCTCCTGCACCTGGCAGAAGTAGGGGGCGTTGAAGACTTCCTGGAACCCGATCACCTTCGCGCCCTGCGCGGCGGCGGCACGGGCGTGTTCCTCGTGCTTGGCGATCATCGACTCGGTGTCACCGGTCCAGGTCGCCTGGACGAGTGCGGCGCGGACAACGTTGGCCATGAGCTGCTCCTTTGCCGGGGCGTCAGCCAGCCCGACACGTAGATCACGTGTGGATGCGACCGTATGACCCGCCCCGACCCGTGGCAAGACCATCCGGCTTCCTGGGGACAACCGGTCGCGCGGGACGGGCGCGGACGGCGCGGCGGGGCGCGGAAGGGGGCGCGCCCGGGGTGTGGCGAGGGGCGGCGGGCCGGGAGCCCGCCGCCCCTGGGCACGGCGTCCGTGCGCCGTCACTCCGCCCGGCGGGGCCGGTTACCCGTCCGAGGGGTGGACGACCATCGCGGAGCCGCCGCCGCGCCTGACGCGTTCGGCGGCGGCCAGCCAGCGGCCGTCCGGCAGCCGTTGGACGCCGGTGGCCGCGCCGATCTCGGGGTTCTGCTTGAACACGTGGCCGAGGGCTTCGAGCCGTCCCCGGACCCGGCTGTTCCACAGGCCCGGTTCCAGTTCGGTGGTCGCCGCGTTGCGCTGGCTGGCGCGCGGCGCGGCGATCGCGTCGACGAGCGGCATTCCGCGGTCCACGTGGTTGAGCAGGGTCTGCAGGGTGGTGGTGATGATCGTGGCGCCGCCGGGCGAGCCGAGCGCGAAGGCGGGCCGTCCGTCGTCGAGGACGATCGTCGGCGAGACGGACGAGCGCGGGCGCTTGCCGGGGCCGGGCAGGTTCGGGTCGTGGACGCCCGGGCTGACCGGCACGAAGGAGAAGTCGGTCAGTTCGTTGTTGAGCAGGAACCCGCGCCCGGGCACGGTGATGCCGCTGCCGCCGGTCTGCTCGATGGTCAGGGTGTAGGCGACGACGTTGCCCCACTTGTCGGCGGTCGTCAGATGCGTGGTGTGCTCCCCCTCGTAGGGGGTGGGCGCGGCCTTGCCGTGGGTGCCGCAGGGCACCGGTCGGCCGGGGTCGCCCGGGGCGAGCGGGCTGGTCAGTACGGCGTCGTCCTTGATCAGGCACGCGCGCGCGTCGGCGAAGCGCTGGGAGGTCAGCGCCCGGGTGGGCACCTTCTCGTGGGCCGGGTCGCCGACCCAGCGGTTGCGGTCGGCGAACGCGACGCGGCTCGCCTCGATGTAGCGGTGCAGATAGGTCTTCCTGTCCAGCTCCGACAGGTCGTCGCGCTCCAGGATGTTGAGTGCCTCGGCGACCGTGGTGCCGCCGGACGACGAGGGGGCGACGCCGTAGACGTCGAGACCCCGGTAGGAGGTCCGGGTGGGCTCCTGCTTCTTCGCCGCGTACGCCCGCAGATCGCGTGCCGTCAGATCGCCGGGGCGTACGACGCGCTTGGCCTTGGGGTCGACGGGGGGCTTGCGTACGGTCCGTACGATGTCGCGGCCGACCTCGCCGCCGTAGACGGCTTCGACGCCCTCGTCCGCCAGTTGCTCGTAGGTGTGCGCGAGGTCGGGGTTCTTCAAGGTGGTGCCGACGGCCGGTGGCTGCCCGTTCGGCAGGAAGAGCTTCGCGCTGGCCGGGAAGTCCTTGAAGCGGTCCTGGTTGTCGGCGGTCTGCTTGCGGAAGGTGGCGTCGACGGTGAAGCCCTCGCGCGCCAGGCGCTGGGCGGGGCGCAGCACCTGGGCGAGCGAGCGGGTGCCCCAGGTGCGCAGGGCCGTGTCCCAGGTGGCGGGGGTGCCCGGGGTGCCGACGCTCCGGCCGCTGGTGACGGCGTCCGCGAACGGGATGGGCTTGCCGTGCTCCAGGAACAGGTCCTCGGTGGCGCTGAGCGGGGCGCGCTCACGCCCGTCGATCATGGAGACCCGCTGTCGCTTCGCGTCGTAGTGGAGGAAGTAACCACCGCCTCCGACGCCGGCCGAGTACGGCTCGGTGACGCCGAGCGCGGCGGCGGTGGCCACCGCCGCGTCGACGGCGTTGCCGCCCTTGCGCAGCACTTCGATACCGGCGGCCGAGGCGTCGGGGTCGACGCTGGCCACCGCGCCGCCGTAGCCGACGGCGACGGGTGTCTTCTCGGGCGTACGGTCCGCGCCGGTGCGTTCCGTCGTGCCCGCCGCCGAGGCGGCGGGCACGACGGTGGTGGCGACCAGCACGGCCGTCACGGCCAGTACGGGCAGACGTCGTCGGGCGGTCGATCTCGCGCGGGCCATCCCTACCTCCATGCGGGGCGAACGAGCCCCGGAGCCTACTCGGAGGGCGGGCCCGAGGACAGGGTGCCGCGCACGGTCACCGCGCCGGTGCGTCCGGCTCGGCCGCTGCCTCAGCGCTTCTTGGCGACGCCGGACACCGCGCGGGCCATGGCCGCCTCGCCCTTGGCGTTGGGGTGGAACGGCGCGGCCGGGTTCTGCGGGTTCGCACCCTCCACCCAGCGGTCGGCTGCGGGCACGCACACGTCGTGGCCGACGGTCGGGCCGTAGGTGTCGGCGTAGCGGACCTTGGCCTTGGCGGCCTGCCGCTTGAGCATCGTGTTGAGGTGCTTCTCGGTGTCCCGCAGGTAGCCGACGTCACCGGCGGCGATCGGTACGGCGGGGAAGCAGCCGACGCCGTTGTCCGGCATGATCGTGGGGTAGCCGACGATGACGACGCGGGCGTGCGGTGCGCGCTTGCGCACGTCCTTCAGCACCCGGGCGACCTTGGGCGCCGCGGCGGCGATCCGGGCGGTGAGCTGGTCCTTGCCGCCCTGGGTGTACTTCGTGCGGCAGGGCGCGCCGGCCGGGTCGGTCACGGACAGCTGGGCGCAGGTGCCGATGATGTCGCCGAAGCCGATGTCGTTGCCGCCGATGCCGACGGTGACGAGCGTGGTGCGCTTGCCGAGGGCGTTGAGCTGAGGCGGGTTGGCACCCTGTGCCCGCCACATGTCGGCGGTGGTGGCGCCGCTGCAGCTGACGTCCTTGAACGTGCGGGTGTGCAGCCATCTGGCCGTGAGCGAGGGGTAGTTGACGCTGGAGCGCGCGCAGTCGCCGCCCGTCTGCTCGGGGACGCCGGGCGCGGAGGTGTAGGAGTCGCCGAGAGCGACGTACCGTTCTCCGCCCGTGCCAGCCGTGGCCTCGGAGGCCCCCGCGGGAGCGGCGACGCCGACCGCCAGCGCCCCCACCGCGCCGAGCGCCGCCAGCGCCTTCCCGTACCGCCCGCCGCGTGCGTAAGCCTCTGCCACTACTGCCTCCGTAGGTGTGCCGGGTGACCGCCGATGATCACCGCGCGGAAGTCAGACTCGCCGCGTGGTGACCGGCTGTCAACGTGAGACACGGCGGGGCCGCACGCCTTGGCGTGCGGCCCCGTGTTTCCTACCCGGTCAGCGCTGTGCGCCGCGCTCGAGCGGTTCCAGGTTCGACCACAGGGGCTCCTTGCCGAAGCGGCCCAGACAGAGGTCGAGGTCGGTGTAGGCGTCCATGCTCACCGGCTGGTCCGCCGGCCACACGGTGTCGCACTCCTCGCAGACCTTGATGACGTCGTCCTGCTCGCGTACGCGGCACCTGACGACCCATCCCTGATCACAGCGGGGGCACCAGTCCATGTCGAGGTTCCCTCTCCAGGGCCATGGGAAGGCCGAGATGATTTTGCCGGTTTCCGGTGCCACGACGATGCGCGGGTTCCACTGACCGGCTGTTCCCACCACCTTACCCATGGGGGACCACACAGACGGACCGCGCCATTCCTCTCGGCCTCTCCGGCTAAACGCTTCTCTTTATCCGCGCATTGCCTTGCCGGCCGGGTGGCATAACCGCGCCCCCGGGCTTCCCGGCCAGGGAAAATCGGAGGTCGAAATTCCGCTTCCCATGCACAAGTTCCAGCCAGCCATGGCGCGTTGATAATGTCATGCTCACGATCAAAGTGTTACTGGCAGTACGCCTGTGAAATGGGGCGGGAATGGGCCTGACGGACCTTCAAGAACCTGCAAAGTCCGCGTAGGTGATAGGTTCCAGCCACCCGCCTTTATCCCACCATTACGTGCCACGGCCTGAGCCGTGCCGCACGCATCCGGAAGGAATCCCTGGTGATATCTCGCGCGCGCAGAATGCTGCTTGCCGGCGTTATCGGTGGCGTCTCCGCCGTCACCGCTGCTTCCGCCATCGCTTTCGCGGCCCCCGCCCCGGGCGCGGACGACGCCACTCCGCCTTCGGCGATCGAGGACTTCGAGTACCCGGGTGCGGCGAAGATCCTCAAGGACACCGGCATCACCCTCCGCAAGGGTGACGGCCGCATCCTGCTGGGCGACTGCGCCACGGACAGCGACATCATCGTGATGACCCGTCCCACCCCGCAGACCAAGGCGGACAAGTACTGCTTCCGTCTCACGGGCGACAAGAAGTCGGGCTACCTCACGCTCGAGATCCCCCGCGTGTTCGGCCTCCAGACCGAGGACCACCCGGTCCGGGCCACCGTCACCGCCAATGGCGCCTCGCAGACCGTCGACGTGCCCAAGAACGACCTCAAGGGCGTCGGCGAGGGCATCCCCGGCGGCGAGCCCACCGCGCTCGTCGAGCTGCGCGTCACCGGCTGACAAACGCCACCGCCCGGCCGCATCACCGGCGCGACGGGCTCCGGCTGACCCATCCGGTCAGCGCCCCAAGGCCCGCGGCGCACATCCGCGCCCGATGGCCGCGACGGCCCCAACGGCCCTCTCGCACCTCTAGCCACCTCAGAAGGAACGAACATGTCCGGCAGACGTTCACGCGCAGCGTGGGTCACCGCTCTCCTCACCACCACCGTCTCCGCGGGCCTGCTGACCGGTACCCCGGCCGGCGCCGTCGTGGGTGACAACCCGGCCGACGGGACCTACGGGTTCACCGCGAAGCTCGACATCGGCGGCAAGCGCAGCTGCTCCGGCGCACTCGTCGAGCAGGGCTGGGTCATCACCGCGGCCAGCTGCTTCGCCGACAGCCCCGCCCAGGGCTTCAAGATCGCCGCGGGTGCGCCCAAGCTGAAGACGACCGTGACGGTCGGCCGCACGAACCTCTCCTCCACGGCCGGTGCCGTGACCGAGGCCGTCGAGCTCGTCCCGCACGGCGACCGTGACCTCGTCATGGTCAAGCTCGCCAAGCCCGTCACCGGCGTCACCCCCGTCGCGGTCTCCTCCGCCGCCCCCAAGCAGGGCGACGAGGTGCGCGTGGCCGGCTACGGCCGCACCAAGACCGAGTGGATACCCGAGCGTCTGCACAGCAACACCTTCACCGTGGACACCGTGAAGGACACCTCGGTCGGCCTCGCCGGCAAGGGCGCCGACGCGGTCGTCTGCAAGGGCGACACCGGTGGCCCGGCCTTCCGTGAGAACGCCGGCCGCGCCGAGCTGACCTCGATCAACACCGCGTCCTGGCAGGGCGGCTGCTTCGGCACCGACGCGGCCGAGACCCGCAAGGGCGCCGTCAACACCCGCGTCGACGACGTCGCCGGCTGGGTGTCCTCGGTCTACTCCCGCGGTCTGCTGAACAAGGCCGACTGGAAGAACGCCGACCTCCTCGCCTCGGGTTACTTCACCGGTGGCTCGGCCGGCGGCAAGCGCCACATGGACATGATCGTCCGCTGGACCGACGGCTCCGTGACCCTGTACCAGGGCGCCGAGTTCAACGACCCGAAGTACCCCTTCTCCTCGGAGTACAAGCTCGCCGAGGCCGGCAGCACCTTCAAGTACGCGCGGGCCATCTCGGGCGGCCGCTTCACCGAGAACGGCAGCGACGGCCTCATCGTCCGCTGGTCCGACGGTGAGCTGACCGAGTACACCCACGTGGACCAGAACGGCTTCCACGACGAGAAGAAGCTCGCCGACCCCAACGCCGCCTGGAAGAACGCCAAGCTGGTGACCGCCGGCCGCTACACCGGCAACGCGCTCCGCGACGACATGTTCGTCGTCTGGGTCGACGGCTCGATCTCGATGTACTCCGACATCGACGCCAACGGCATCCGCAAGGCCACCCAGATCCAGAAGGCCAACTCGACCTGGACGCACGCCGAGCAGATCGGCGCCGGCGAGTTCACCGGCAAGAAGACCAGCGACCTGATGGTCCGCTGGTCCGACGGTGAGGGCACCATCTACCCGGGTGTCGACACCGCGGGTCTGCACGGCGAGATCAAGATCCGTGACCCCAAGTCCGCGTGGACCAACGCCACGGTGATCACCGTCGGCGCGTTCGACGCGAACAAGGTCCCCAACGACGTCATCGTCCGCTGGGCCAACGGCAGCCTCACCATGTACCCGGGCGTGGACAGCGCCGGTACCCACAACGAGGTCCGTCTCGTCGGCTAAACCCCTGTGACGGCGCCGGGCCGGCCGCCCCTTCCGACCTGGCCGGCCCGGCGCGCGGATCGACGCGGCCCCTCCGCCCGAACCGGGCGGAGGGGCCGCGTCGCCGTCCCGGGCCCGTACCCCCCAACCTGATCCACCCTGATCGGAGTTCCGTTCTTGCGTACGTCACGCCTACGCCGCCTCGCCGTCTCGGCGGCCTGCGGTACCGTCCTCACCGTCGTCGGTGGCACCACCGCGACGGCCGCCACGACGCCGTCCCCCGGTGCGGGCCCGAAGGCGACTCCCGCTGCGAGCCCCACGGCCACCCGCGCGGTGCCCTCCCCGACGCCCCGGCCCGGCACCACCACCGCGGCCGCCGACAACGGTGACTGGTCGGTGGAAGACGCCCTGCGCTTCTGGACCCCGCAGCGCATCACGTCCGCGACCGACCCCTCCGGCCGCGCCCCGAAGCCCCCGACGACCAGCTCGCCCAAGGCCGCGCCGAAGGCCCGGGGCCTGGCGGGCGCCAAGCCGGACACCTCCGAGCACTTCCCCGGCATCAAGTCCGTCGGCATGCTCTTCGCCGTCGACAAGGACATGCGGGCGCACTACTGCTCGGCGAGCGCGGTACAGAGCGCCACCCGCGCCCTGATGCTGACGGCGGGCCACTGCCAGAACTCCAAGGCGGTGTTCGTCCCCCAGTACGACCCGACGAAGTCGCTGCAGAACCAGCCGTACGGCATCTGGCCGGTCGAGGAGTGGTTCGCGGACAAGAGCTACGGCAAGAACGCCAAGGGCCCCGAATCCGACCTGGACTTCGCGTTCGCGCGCGTCAAGGACAACGACGGCAAGAAGCTCCAGGACGTCGTGGGCGGCAGCACCGTGGCCCGTACGCCGGGCTTCGAGAACACCACCACGGTGATCGGCTACCCCTCGGTCGGCCACAACCCGCAGGACCTCCCGGTCCAGTGCACCACGCCGACGGACGCGCTGCCGGGCTTCAACCAGATGCGCATCGACTGCGCGGGCATGTGGGGCGGCGTCTCCGGCGGCCCCTGGTTCTCCAAGATCGACCGTACGACCGGCACCGGCGAGATCATCGGCAACGTGGGCGGCTACAACGGCGGCGGCCCCGCCGTGCCGAGCAGCGACCCGATGTACAACCGCATCAGCTACAGCCCGATGTACGGCGACCGGTTCTTCCAGCTGTACGACGACGCCGAGCACGGCCGGCACTCCGACCCCGGCCCGTACCGCCAGCCGAACCTGCCGTTCTCCCTCGGTGGCGCGGAGAAGTGGCAGCAGGCCAGGCTGACGGCCGCCGGTGACTTCACCGGCAGCGGGCGCGGCGATCTGATCGCGGTGTGGGCCGACGGCTCGGCCAGCCTCTTCGAGGGTGCCGAGACCAAGGACGCCAAGCACCCGTTCTCCGCCGAGGTCAAGCTCGCCGGGCCGGGCAGCGTCTGGCAGTACGCGCGCACCATCGGCGCCGGATCCTTCACCGGCAGCGGCACCGACGGCCTGCTGGTGCGCTGGTCCGACGGTGAACTCACCGAGTACACCCACGCGGACCGCGGCGGGTTCCACGACGAGAAGAAGCTCGCCGACCCGAACGCCACCTGGAAGAACGCCAAGCTGATCACCTCCGGCCGCTACACGGCCAACGCGCTCCGCGACGACATGCTCGTCGTCTGGGCCAACGGCTCGGTCACGATGTACTCCGACGTCGACACCAACGCCATCCGCAAGGAGACCCAGCTGGTCGGCGCGAACTCGACGTGGCCCAACGCCACGCAGATCGGTGCCGGTGAGTTCACCGGCAAGGGCACCGGTGATCTGCTGGTCCGCTGGAGCGACGGCGAAGGCACCATCTACCCCGGCGTCGACGCCGCCGGGCTGCACGGCGAGATCAAGATCCGGCCCGCCAAGTCCGCGTGGACCAAGGCCGACGTGATCACGGTGGGGTCCTTCTCCCCCAACAGCCGTCAGAACGACATCCTCGTCCGGTGGACCAACGGCAACCTCAGCGTGTACACCGGCGTCGACGGCGCCGGCACCCACGCCGAGGTGCAGCTCATCGGCTGACCGGCACCCCGCTCCGACGGCGATGGGCCGGCCTCCCCACCCGGGGAGGCCGGCCCATCGCCGTCGCGCCCGGTCCTTAATTGGATTCTGCGAATCCAATTAGTTACGGTGCGGGGGTGCGATTGACCAAGAGCACCGACATCGCCCTGCGCATCGCCATGCGGCTGGCGGTGACGGCGGACGCCGCGGGCCCCGCGGACGCGGCCGCGCCGACCACCCGCGAGGTGGCGGGCGCGGTCGGCGTGCCGTACACCCACGCCGCCAAGGTGGTCAGCAGGCTCCAGCACCTCGGGGTCGTCGAGGCCCGCCGTGGCCGGGGTGGCGGCCTCACCCTCACCACCGCCGGGCGGACGGGCTCGGTCGGCCGGCTGGTGCGCGAGCTGGAGGGGGCCGGCGACGTCGTCGGCTGCGAGGACGAAACACCCTGCCCGCTGCGCGGCGCCTGCCGGTTGCGCGGTGCCCTGCGCGCGGCGCAGGAGGCGTTCTTCGCCGCGCTCGATGCGATCACCGTCGAGGACCTGGTCGCCGAACCCACCGGCCCGGTCCTGCTGAGCCTGCGTACCCGCCCGAGCTGAGGACCACCCCCGGTCATCACACGGTCCCGCACACCCTTGAATACGAGTCTGAGATGCCGATTAAGCGCTCGGACGTGAACGACAGGAGTCGCCGATGCTGTCCCCGAAGTCGACCGAGATCGTCCGTGCCACCCTGCCCGCCGTCGGCGGCGCCATCGGCGAGATCACCCCGCTCTTCTACGACAAGCTGTTCGCCGACCGTCCGGAGCTGCTGCGCGACCTGTTCAACCGGGGCAACCAGGCCAACGGCAGCCAGCGCCAGGCCCTCGCGGGCGCCATCGCCGCCTTTGCCACCGCCCTCGTCGAGCACCCGGAGACGCGCCCCGACGCGATGCTCTCGCGCATCGCCCACAAGCACGCCTCGCTGGGCATCACCCCCGACGGGTACCCGCTCGTCCAAAAGCATCTGTTCGCGGCCATCGCCGAGGTGCTCGGCGACGCGGTCACCCCGGAGGTCGCGGCGGCCTGGGACGAGGTGTACTGGCTGATGGCGAACGCCCTCATCGCCATCGAGGCCCGGCTGTACGAGCGGGCGGGCACCCCCGACGGCGACGTGTGGATCCCCTGCCGCGTCGTCGCCCGCATGGCGGAGACCGCCGAGGTCACCACGTTCCTCGTCCGGCCGCTGGACGGCCGCCCGATACCGGCCGCCCGCCCGGGCCAGTACGTCTCCGTGCGGGTCGAACTCCCCGACGGCGCCCGGCAGATACGCCAGTACAGCCTCTCCGGCCGGCCGGACGACGCCTTGAGCTTCACCGTCAAGCGCGTCACCGGCACCCCGGACGGCGAGGTCTCCCACCACCTTCACGACCACGTCGAGGTGGGTGCGGTCCTGACCGTCAGCGTCCCCTTCGGCGACGTCACGCTCGCCGACGGCGACCGCCCCGTACTGCTCGCCTCCGCCGGCATCGGCTGCACGCCCATGACGGGCATGCTCTCCCATCTCGCGGCCACCGGCTCGACCCGCCGGGTCATCGCCGTGCACGCCGACCACAGCGAGGCCACCCACGCCTTCCGCGAGGACCTCGCGCGCTTCACCGAGAAACTGCCGAACGCGGTCGCGCACGTCTGGTACGAGCGGCCCGAGGGCCCCTGGCCCGCCGAGCGGACCGGCCGGGCGGACCTCTCCGGCCTCGACCTCCCCGCCGGCACCGTCGCCTACCTCTGCGGCCCGCTGCCCTTCCTGCGCTCGGCGCGCGCCCAGTTGCTGACGGCGGGCGTCGCCGCCGCCGACATCCACTACGAGGTCTTCGGCCCCGACCTGTGGCTGGGCGAGTCCGCGTAGGGCCCGTACCGCGGATGGTTTGTGTCGCGTAGGGCCCCTACCGCATCGCCGACCGGCGCGATCCGGCCAGCCCCGGACGATCAATCGTTACCCAGGCGTAACTTACGCGACTATTACCCCGGGTAAACAAACGAGGTTACCGTCGGGTCACTTTGCATCGGCGTGCCGTACCCCACCCCGCACGGCACCGACGTCAGGAGTGCCCCGTGCGACACCCTCGACAGGTTCTGCGCACCACGGCCGTCGGCGCCGCCTGCGCCGCGCTGCTCAGCGTCACCTCCCTCGGGCCCGCGCTCGCCGCCCCGCAGCGCGGGCCCGCCGCCGTGGCGCAGCGGGCGGGGGCCGCGGACGTCCGGTTCACCGACATCCCCGGCTCCGGCGGCATCACCCTCAAGGGCAACGTCTTCACCCCGCGCGACGCCGACGGCTCGCGCCGCTACCCGGTGATCGTGCTGCCCACCAGCTGGGCCATGCCGCAGCTCGAATACCTCGTCCAGGCCAGAGCGCTCGCCGACTCCGGCTATGTGGTGGTCAGTTACACCTCGCGCGGCTTCTGGCTCTCCGGCGGGAAGATCGAGACGGCCGGGCCGCCGGACATCGCCGATGCCTCGAAGGTCATCGACTGGGCGCTCGCCCACACCCCCGCCGACCCGGAGCGGATCGGTATGGCCGGGATCTCCTACGGGGCGGGCATCAGCCTGCTGGCTTCCGGCTTCGACAAGCGGATCAAGGCCGTGGTCGCGATGAGCGGCTGGGCGGACCTCATCGAGGCGATCTACGGTGACCGCACCCAGCACCGTCAGGCCGCCGAACTGCTCGGCGGGCTGGGCAAGCTGACCGGGCGGCCCGGCGAGGAGCTGCAGGGGATCCTGAAGGACTTCCTCGGCTCGAACCTGGACAAGGAGAAGGAGATGCTCGCGTGGGGTGCCAAGCGCTCCCCCGCCACCTATCTCAAGGACATCAACGCCAACGGCGCGGCCATCATGCTGGGCAACGCCTGGGGCGACACGGTCTTCCCGCCCGATCAGTACGCGAAGTTCTACGAGCGGCTCACCGGCCCCAAGCGGCTGGAGCTGCGCCCCGGCGACCACGCCACCGCCGAGGCCACCGGGCTGCTCGGGCTGCCCAACGACGTCTGGGCCAATGCCCACCGCTGGTTCGACCACCACCTCAAGGGCACGGCCAACGGCATCGACCGCGAACAGCCCGTCCAGCTGAAGTCCCGTACCGGCGGGGGCTACGAGTCGTATCCCGACTGGGCGGCGGTGGAGCGCACGCGGCGCACCCTGCCGCTGGCGGGCGGCAGAAGCATCCGGGCGGGCGTCGACTCGGGCGCGAACGGCGGCACCGCCCTGCTGTCCAACGTCCTCGACCAGTTCCTGAAGCTGCCGCCGGTGGTCTCGGTGCCGCTGCTGCCGCGGTCGTTCGCCGCCGTGTGGCAGTCCGACCGCTACGCCGCGGCGCAGCGCGTACGGGGCAGCGCGCGGCTGCACACCACGCTCACGAGCGACAAGGAGAGCGGCACGGTGGTCGCCTACCTCTACGACGTGGGCCCGCTGGGGGTGGGCAAGCTGGTCAGCCACGCCCCGTACACCTTCCACGACAAGGCCCCGGGCCGCCCCTTCGGTGTCGATCTGCGGCTGCTCGCGACCTCCTACGACGTCCCGGCCGGCCACCGGCTCGCGCTGGTGGTCGACACCGTGGACCCGCTCTACATCGAGCACAACCCGGACGGCGCGCGGCTGGGCTTCTCCTCCCCCGAGAACGACCCGTCCGAGCTGTCGATCCCCGTCCGCGAGTAACCGGGACCGGGGGGCCGGGTCTACCCCTGCGGGCCGCCGCCCGGCAACAACGTGCCGGGCTCGGCGTCGGCCACCTCGACCGCCTCGGTCTTGGGGTTGTGCTTCTGCCGCTTGGAGACCCAGGTGGCGAACCAGGACAGGAGCATGCACATCCCGATGTAGATCGGGGAGATGATCAGGACGACGGGGATGAACGGCAGATCGTAGTTGAGGTTGCCCGCGATGAGCTTGCCGGCGTGCAGGAACTCCTCGTAGGTGATGAGGAAGCCGAGCGAGGTGTCCTTCAGGGCGACGACGAGCTGGCTGATGATGGTCGGCAGCATCGCGCGCAGCGCCTGCGGCACCAGGACGTAGGACATCACCTGCGTCTTGTACATGCCCAGCGAGTACGCCGCCTCCCGCTGGCCGCGCTCGACGGAGTGCACGCCCGTGCGGAAGACCTCCGCGAGCACGGACCCGTTGTAGAGGGTCAGCCCGGTGACGAGGGCGGGCAGCGGCTGGACCTTGAGCGCGACGAAGATGAAGAAGATCATCACCAGCACCGGCATGGCCCGGAAGAACTCCACGAGGACGGTGGCGGCCCAGCGCAGCGGCCGGTGGGCCGAGAGCCGTCCGCAGGCGAGCACCCCGCCGAGGGCGAGGGAGAGGACCGCGGCGTACGCGAAGGCCTTCAAGGTGTTGCCGAGGCCGCGCAGCAGCAGTTCCTGGATGCCCTCGTACTCGAAGGGCCGCCATTTCGCGGCGGTGAACTGGTCGGTGTCGAAGAGGAGGTAGAGGATCCAGCCGAGCAGCCCGATGATCACGGCGGTCGAGACCAGGCCGTAGACGAGGTGCCGGCGCCGGGTCACGGGGCCGGGGACGTCGTACAACGCGGTACTGGTCATCGGGCGACTCCCCAGCGCTTCTCCAGCACGTTGAAGACCGCGCTGATGGTCAGGGTCACGATGAGATAGCCGACGGCGATCCAGATGAAGGACCAGATGATGCTGTAGCCCATCTCGTTGAGCGGTTTGTAGGTGCCGAGGAGTTCGGTGACGCTGAACGAGCCGGCGATCGCCGAGTTCTTGGCGAGCGCGATCAGTGTCGAGCCGATGGGCGGGATGACGGACCGGAAGGCCTGGGGCAGGACGACGTCACCGAGTGTCTGGGTGAAGGTCATGCCGAGGCTGCGGGCCGCCTCGCCCTGCCCGGTGGGCACGGTGTTGATGCCGGAGCGCACCGCCTCGCAGATGAAGGCCGAGGTGTAGCAGCCGAGGGCGAGGACCGCGAAGAGCTGGAAGGGCAGCACGACGCCGAAGCGCGGCAGGCCGAGCAGCACGGCGAAGAAGAGCAGGGTGAGCGGGGTGTTGCGCAGCACGTTCACCCATACCGTGCCGAAGACGCGCAGCGAGCCGACGGGCGCCACCCGGAAGGAGGCCGTCACGAAGCCGAGGACCAGCGCGAGCAGCGAGGCGTAGACGGTCAGCTCGACGGTGCCGAGCAGCCCTTTGCCGTAGAGGGAGAAGTTGTCAGTGAGTACGTTCATCGAGGGGACCTACCGGTCTCGTGCCGGGCAAGCCGTGTGTGCTGCATTCAGGAGTCCTCAGCCGGCGGGGTAGCGGTCGACGGGCGGCGGCGGTGGGGCGGGCACGCCGGACAGACCGAGGGTCGCGTCGTACGCCTTCTTCCAGTCGCCGTTCTTCTCGTGCGCCACGAGCGCGTCGTCGAGGGCGAAGCGCAGGGCGTTGTCGCCGCGGGGGACGCCGATGCCGTAGGGCTCCTTGGAGAACGGCTTCCCGGCCACTTTCAGTTCGGTGGGGACCTTGGCGGCGTAGCCCATCAGGATGGTGTCGTCGGTGGTGACGGCGTCCACCTGGAGGCTGAGCAGGTTGTCCACGCAGATCGAGTATGTGTCGTAGGCGACGGCCACGGCCTTGGGGTACTCGCGTTCGATGCGTTGCAGCGGGGTGGAGCCGGCGGCCGAGCAGACCTTCTTGCCGGCCAGGTCCCGGGGGCCGTCGATGTCGGTGTCCTTGGCCCGGACGAGCAGCGACTGTCCGGCGATGTAGTACGGCCCGGCGAAGCCGACCTGACGTTTGCGCAGGTCGTTGATGGTGTACGTGCCGACGTAGTAGTCGATCTGGCCGTTTTGGAGGGCGGTCTCGCGGTTGGCGGAGGCGATGGTGCGGAAGGTGACGGTCTTGGGGTCGAAGCCGAGCGAGGCGGACATCATCCGGGCGATCTCGACGTCGAAGCCGGAGTAGACGCCGGTGGCGGGGTCCTTCTCGCCCAGGTAGGGCTGGTCCTCCTTGGCGCCGACGACGAGGTGGCCGCGGCTCTTCGCCTTCCGCCAGGTGGGAGAGCCGGGCAGCCGGAAGCCGGTGGCGACGTGGTAGACGGGGAGCTGGTCGGGCTGCGGGCCCTTGACGGGCGGGCTGCCCTCCTTGCCGCAGGCGGCGGCCAGCAGGGCCAGGCCGGCGAGCGCCAGGGCCGCGGCGCACCGGCGGGTACGCCCGAGGTCACGCCGCCGCGTGCCGTTGCGTCTCATGTGCACGGTACCCCCCGCTCAGTGCTTGAGGATCTTGGAGAGGAAGTCCTTGGCCCGCTCGCTCTCGGGGGCGGTGAAGAACTCCTCGGGGGTGCGGTCCTCCACGATGCGGCCGTCGGCCATGAAGACGACGCGGTTGGCGGCGGAGCGGGCGAATCCCATCTCGTGGGTGACGACGACCATCGTCATGCCCTCCGCCGCGAGCTGCCGCATGACCTCCAGCACCTCGTTGATCATCTCCGGGTCCAGGGCCGAGGTCGGCTCGTCGAAGAGGAGGGCCTTGGGGTCCATGGCGAGGGCGCGGGCGATCGCGACGCGCTGCTGCTGGCCGCCGGAGAGCTGAGCGGGGTATTTGTCGGCCTGGTCGAGCAGGCCGACCCGTTCCAGGAGTTCCCGCGAGCGCTTGTCGGCCTCCTCCTTGCCGCGCTTGCGGACCTTGAGCGGGGCGAGGGAGACGTTGGCGAGCACGGTCTTGTGGGCGAAGAGATTGAAGGACTGGAAGACCATGCCGACCTCGGCGCGGAGCTTGGCGAGAGCCCGCCCCTCCTCGGGCAGGGGCTGTCCGTCGAGCAGGATGGTGCCGGACTCGACGGGCTCCAGCCGGTTGACGGCCCGGCACAGGGTGGACTTGCCGGAGCCGGAGGGGCCGATGACCACCACCACCTCCCCCCGGCCGACCGTGAGGTTGATGTCCCGCAAAACATGCAGTTTTCCATAGTGCTTATTGACGTCACGCAGCTCGATCAACGGATCGACGGCCATACCCAGCCCCACCCACTCTCAGCTGTCTCGCAGTCGACGCAAACTATCCATCTCAATACGGGACTTCACTGGAGACACGCACACATACGGGGATTCGGGCCGCATTAACCGCCATTTGCCCTAGGTACACAGATGAAGCCTGGGTACCTAGCCTGTGGGGGCCGACTGGGGGATCAGTGGGGGAAGGAGCCCGGTGTGGGCGACAGCAGGCCCGTCTACCAGCGCATCGCGGACGATCTGCGGCAGCGCATCGACGAAGGCACCCTCGCCGTGGGCGACCGCATACCCTCCCGCTCCGAGCTCAAGCGGACCTACGCGGCCAGCGATCAGACGGTGGACCGCGCGGTGCGCGTGCTGAAGGCCGCCGGCTACGCGGAAGGGCAGTTCGGGCGGGGCGTGTTCGTCACCGACCGGGCGCCGCTGGGCTCCCTGCTCCGCTCGACCGGCGCGGTCGACTCCCCCTTCGCCGCCCGGATCACCGCCCACGGCACCGCGCTGACCTGGGAGGCTTCCTCCAGCGAGACCGCCGCCCCGGAGCCGATCGCCGCGCGGCTGGGCATCGGGCCGGGAGAGCCGGTGCTGTGCACCCAGTACGAGTACCTGGCCAACCGGCACCCGGTCCAGCTCGCCACCAGCTGGGAGCCGCTCACCATCACCGAGGGCACCGACGTCGCCCACCCCGAGCGGGGGCCCTACGCCCGGCGCGGGGTGCGCGGCAGGCTCGCGGCCATCGGCGTCCGCGTCGTACGGGCGCGGGAACTCGTCGGCTCACGACCGGCGACCACGCCCGAGGCCGAGGCGCTCGGCTGCGCGGCCGGCAGTTGCGTCACCGTCGTCGAGCGCACCCACTTCGACGGCGACGACCGGGCCGTGGAGACCTCCGACATCGTGGTGCGCGCCGACCGCTGGCGGCTGGAGTACGACATTCCGTTCATTAGCTGAACAGGCGGGGGCGGGGCGGGCCGTACGCCCCGGGCGGGTGCGTCAGTGCTCCGACAGCTCGGCGTAGAGCTGCGACAGCTCCGGCGCGCCGTCCGCCGCCCACGCCTGGCCCGCCTCGACCACGTCGATCTCCCGGCCGTTGGCGAGCCGGACCACCGGCTGCCCGTTGGGCCAGATCCGCCACCCCGCGCCCGAGACGGTACGGACGATGACCGTCCCCAGATACAGCCCCGCGTCGTTGCCGAGCCAGGGCAGGAGTTCCGGATCGTCACGCCACCGCGGCTGCAACTGGTCGAGCTCCTCCAGGGACGACGGTGCGTCGTCGAGCGCGACGCCCGCCGACTGCGCGTGCGCGCGCAGCAGTTCGCACTCCGACAGCAGCTCGGCCAGCCCCTCCGGGTCCCGGTCGGCCTCGCCCGGCAGCGCCACGCCGTGCGCGGGCCCGTGCCGCTTGCGCCAGCTGTCCAAGAAGGGAATGTTCATACCGGCCAGGATCGCATTCGTTCGGATGGCCGCACCACCGGCGCGCGGTGCGCGACGTGGCCGGTTGGCCTCCTTGACGTTACCCATACGTCTCCCTAGCTTCATCCCGCCACATACAGTGCGGGGAACGCTGGGAGGCATGACACGCATGCTCCGATCATCGCGGCTCGGCGGGGACGTTCACAGCGGCCATCGGCACGGCAGACGGCACGACCGGCACAGACGGTGGACGACGAGCGCGATCGTCGCGATGGGAGCGGTCTGCGCCGTGGCCGCCGCGACCACCCCCGCGCTCGCCGACACCCCACGACAGGCCCGAGAGCCGCTCCCCCTGGAGCGGCTCTTCGACAACACGGCCATCAGCGACAACTCCCGCCCCGGCAGTGCGGATTTCGACGGGGCGGGCAACTCGCTCTCCGCCCAGGACCTGCGCGCCGCGGGCTGGACGCCCGGGCGGGCGCTCACGATCGACACGGCCCGGCTGCGCTGGCCCGCCTCCCCCGCCGGCCGGCCGGACAACGTACGGGCCGCCGGGCAGAGCGTGCGGCTGGACGGCCGGGGCGACGCCCTCACCTTCCTCGTCGCGGGCAGCGGCAAGGCCGGGCCGGGCGGCGACGTGACCGGCACCGGGACGGTGCGCTACCGCGACGGCTCCCGCGGTACCTACACGCTCACCGCCCCGGACTGGCGCGGCGGCCCGCTCACCACCAAGGCCGTCGCACTGCCCCATGTCAACACCCCGGGCGGCCAACGCGCCGAGACCGCACGGCTGTACGCGGTGACCGTGCCCGTGGCACGCGGCCGGGAGATCGCCTCCGTCGTCCTGCCGAAGGACCCCGGGCCGGCCGCCGATCTGCATGTCTTCTCGGTGGCGCCGCACATCCCCACGAACGGGTGGACCGGCAGTTGGGCGGCGTCCACCTCCGGGTACATCGCGGTGGGCCCGTGGACCGACCGGACGCTACGGCTGGTCGTGCACAGCAGCGCGGGCGGGCCCCGGACCCGGATCCGGCTGGAGAACACCTTCGCCTCGACGCCGGTGCGGATCGGGCACGCGAGCGTGGCGGTCCAGGGCAAGGGCGCGGCGGCGGCCGGCCGGCCCCGGGCACTGGCCTTCGGGGGCCGGGCGGGGGCCGAAGTACCGGCGGGAGCCCACCAGTTCAGCGATCCCCTGGGCTTCCGGGTGCCGCCGGGCACGAATCTGCTGGTGAGTATCCATCTGCCGGGGACGGTACGGGCCGTGCCCGTGCACAGTTACAGCAACCAGGTTTCGTATCTGAGCGGCGACGGCAGCGGGGACCGCACGGGCGAGCGCGGTGCGGGCGCGTACGGGCAGCAGCTCACCGGCTGGCCGTTGCTCACGGGCGTGGACGTCTCCGGCGGGCCGGGCTCGGTGGTGGCGTTCGGCGACTCGATCACCGACGGCGGCAACTCCACGGCGGACGCCAACCGGCGCTGGCCCGACCAGCTCGCGCGACGGCTCCGGGAGCAGCGCGAGGTGCCCCGGTTCGGGGTGCTCAACCACGGCATCTCCGGCAACCGCGTGGTGGGCGACCGCTACCCGGGCAACGGGACCAGCACCATCAGCAGCGGGGTCAGCGCCGTGCACCGGCTGGAGCGCGACGTACTGTCGCAGACGGCCGCCCGGACGGTGATCGTCTTCGAGGGTGTCAACGACATCCGCTCCGGCACGTCCGCCGATCAGGTGATCGCGGGGCTGCGGTCCATCGCGCAACGCGCCCACGCGCGCGGGATGCGGGTGGTGGTGTCGACCATCGCCCCCTGCGGCGGCTTCTACGACTGCACCCCGGAGGCCGAGGCCCGGCGCACCGCCGTCAACGCGCACGTACGCTCCAACGGCGGCGGCTACGACGCGGTCCTCGACTTCGACGCCGCGATCCGCGACCCGCGCCAACCGGACCGGATGCTGCCCGCCTACGACAGCGGCGACCATCTGCACCCCAACGACGCGGGGATGAAGGTGTTCGCCGACTCCGTCGATCTGCGCGCCCTGGCCTGACGGACCGGCCCGGCGCGGGGCGAGGGCGCCCGGACTCACACGTCCAGGTCGACGACGACCGGGGCGTGGTCCGAGGCGCCCTTGCCCTTGCGCTCCTCGCGGTCGACGTAGGCGTCCTTGACAGCGCCGGCGAAGGGGGCGTTGCCGTAGACCAGGTCGATGCGCATGCCCCGGTTCTTCGGGAAGCACAGCTGGCGGTAGTCCCAGTAGGTGTAGGGGCGGTCGTACTTCAGCGGGCGGGGGACGACATCGGACAGGCCGGTGTCGCGCAGGGCCGCGAGCGCGGCACGCTCGGCCGGGGTGACGTGCGTGGCGCCCTCGAAAACGGCCGGGTCGAAGACGTCCTCGTCGGTCGGCGCGATGTTGTAGTCACCGAGGACGGCGAACGGCCGGTCCGCCGCCGCGTCGGCCGCGACCGCGTCCCGCAAGGCCTCCAGCCAGCGGAGCTTGTAGGAGTAGTGGTCGTGGCCGACCTCGCGGCCGTTCGGCACGTAGACCGACCAGACGCGGGCGCCCCCGCAGTCCGCCGAGATCGCCCGGGGCTCCTGCGTGCCCTCGTAGTCGGGCCCGCCGGGCAGGCCCATGACCACACCGTCCAGACCGACCCGGGAGATCAGCGCCACCCCGTTCCACCGCCCGGTGGCGTGGACCGCGGACTCGTAGCCGAGCTCGCGGAGCGCCTCGGTCGGGAACTGCTCGGCGGTGCACTTGGTCTCCTGCACGCACAGCACGTCCGTGCCACTGCTCTCCAGCCAGGCCAGCAGCCTCGGGAGACGGGCGGTGATCGAGTTCACGTTCCAGGTGGCGATGCGCATGGGCCAACCCTAACGGCCGGGGCCGACAGTCACCGGCCGGTGGCGGTGACTGTCGGCCCCGGGCCGGCGGCGGTCAGAGTTCCACGGTCTCGCCGGGCGCCAGCCGGGAGTGGTCCGTCCCCGCCACGCCCGGCCCGGCCGGGCCCAGCATCCGGTCGTAGACGGGCCGGGCGAGATCGGTGAGCAGGGCGTCGTGGATGTCGATCGCGCGCCTCGCCCCGACCTCCCGGACGTAGTCGATGACCTCGGAGACCTTGTTCCAGGGCGCCATGACCGGCAGCATCAGCGTGTCCACCGGCCGCCCGGGCAGGGTCAGCGCGTCACCCGGGTGGAAGACGGCACCGTCCACGAGATAGCCGACGTTGGTGATGCGCGGGATGTCGGGGTGGATCACGGCGTGCAGCTGGCCGTGGACCTCGACATCGAAGCCGGCGGCGGTGAAGGTGTCCCCCTCGCCGACGACGTGCACCCGGCCGGGGAAGGCCGCCGAGACCTGCTCCGCGACGCTGCGCAGCGTCCACAGCTCGGCACCCGGATTGGCCTCCAGGCCCGCCCGCAGCCGGTTCTCGTCGAAGTGGTCGGGGTGCTCGTGGGTGACGAGGACCGCGTCCGCGCCGAGGGCCGCGTCCTCCTCGCTGAAGGCACCCGGGTCGATGACGAGCGTGCGGCCGTCCTTCTCCAGCCGGACGCAGGCGTGGCTCTTCTTGGTCAGCTTCATGGCACCCATCTTGCTCCTCGCGCCCCGTCCCGCTCCGCCCCGAGCCCGGGTTTCCCGCCGTTACCGGGGCTGCCCGGGCTCGCCGGGCCGCTCGGCGACGATGCTTTCGGCCACCGCGAAGGCGGCGTTGGCCGCCGGGAGCCCGCAGTAGAGGGCGGCGTGCAGGAACGTTTCCTTTATCTCGTCCGGGGTGACACCGTCCCGCAGGGCGGCCCGCAGGTACAGGGCCAGCTCGTCGAGGTGGCCACCCGCGGTGAGGGCGGTCAGGGTGACGAGGAAGCGGGTACGCCGGTCGAGCCCGGGGCGCGCCCATGTACCGCCCCACGCCACGCGGGTGACGAAGTCGTCGTACTCGGCACGGAAGCCTTCCGGTGCGGTGTGGCCCTCGCCCTCCTCGCCGAGCACCTCACGGCGCACCCGGACGCCGGTCGCGTGTGTGTCGGCGTCCGCCGGGGCCTGGCCGGCGGCCGGTGCCTGGCCGGCGGCGGGGGCGGGTGTGACGGTGGGGGCCGGGGGGACGGCCGACGCGTCGGCGGGAGCCGGGGTGGCGGCCGGGGTCGCGGCGGGCGTGGTGTAGGGGTTGGACTCCGCCGGGGTGGCGTACGGGTTGTCGCCCGTGTC
The DNA here is from genome assembly GCF_055582085.1 of Streptomyces sp. NPDC042259. NCBI lineage: Bacteria > Bacillati > Actinomycetota > Actinomycetes > Kitasatosporales > Streptomycetaceae > Streptomyces > Streptomyces sp. NPDC042259. Next base: position 263,774 of record NZ_JBVJDW010000003.1, read on the forward strand.
GGTCGGCGGATGGCCGGCCACCGCGGCAACGGTGGCTGACGGGGCCGGCACCGACGGCGGGGCGGAGACGGCGGGTGCGGCGGACGCGGGTGCGGCGGACGCGGGTGCCGCGAAGGGGCTCGCGTCCCGGGCGGGGCCCGGGACGGCGGCCTTCGGGCCCGGGGCCGCGACCGGCGACGGCGTGACCGGCGGCTCGGCAGCGGGCTGCGGCATCGGGGGCGGGCCTGCTGCGGGCGTCAGGGGCCCGGCCGGGGCGGGCGTCAGGGGCCCGGCCGGGGCGGGTGTCTGGGGTCCGGCAGGGGCGGACGTCACGGGCCCGGCAGGCCCCGCCGGTGCGGGGCTCGCGGCGGGAGCGGGGGCGGTCTGCCAGGCCGTCGTGAAGTGCCGGACCAGCAAGTCGGTGACGGCCGCGGGCTGCTCGACCGGCGCCAGGTGCGAGGCGGCCGGCACGACGGCGAGCCGCGCGTCGTGGATGCCGGCGACCAGCACCCGGGCGTCGGCGGGCGGGGCGACCTGGTCCTCGGCCCCGACGAGGACCAGCGCGGGAACGCCCGTACGGCCCAGGTCGTCACGGATGTCGAAGGCGGCCAGTGCCTGGCACGCGGCGATGTAGCAGAGCGGATCCGTGGTGCGGACCATCTGGACGGCCCACTCCACGATGGCGGGCTGGGCGGCCACGAACGCGGGGGTGAACCACGCCTCGGGCGCGGACCGCGCGATGGGGTCGAGCCCGTTCGTGCGGACCACGTCACCGCGCTGCCGCCAGGACTCGGCGGTGCCGAACCGGGCGGAGGCGGCGACGAGGGCGAGCGCGGCGAGGCGCTCGGGGTGGCGCAGGGCGAGATCGGCGCCGACCGCGCCGCCGATGGAGCAGCCCGCGAAGCCGAAGTGGTCGATGCCGAGTCCGTCGAGGGTGGCCAGCAGCCGGTCGGTGAGGTCACCGACGGAGCCGAGCGGCCGGGCGGGGGCGCCGCCGTGTCCCGGAAGGTCGAACCGCACCACCCGCCACTGCCGGGCAAGCTCCGGGACCTGCCGGTCCCACATGTGCCAGGTGGTACCGAGGGCGGGGCCAAGGACGAGAACCGGGGCGTCTTCCGGCCCGTCACAGCGGTATTGCAGCGTTTCGATCTTCGTCTCGCTCACGGGTTCACACCTTCATCTGTCACGATCTGTCACACGCCCCCGCGAGACCTCCCCATGCCTCCGCTGCTGGAAGCAGGTCCGCCACGTCCGGTTTCACGTACCACTTCTTGGTCGTCTTCACGTTCGTGTGCCCGGCCCACGTGGCAAGCAGCACGACGCCCGAGCATCGTACAGACGGACCCGGCGAAGGCCGGTTTCGTCCCTGACCTTGTAGGCCCGCACCCGGAGCTGCCGACCGCTCAGCGCGGCGCCGAGTTCATCCACGCGTTCGCCCGCCATACTCACGGTGAGCCGAGGGCGGCACGACACGGGCCGCCGATCTCAGCGATACGCGAGTGGCCGAGCCGAGCCCTGTTTTCTACGCCATATCCTCCTGGCGAGGAGTAGGACCAAGGCAGGAGAGGCACGTGAGGTCATTCGGGCTGCGGCGGGTCGATGCCTTGTGGGCGGCTGCCCGTTCCATCGAGGTCTCCCCTCGGTGGCCGCGAGGGAGCGAGCGGTCGGTCATGGTGGGGGGCTTCGGTGAGATCGCCGAGCTGGCCGGCCTTTTGGAAGTCGATTTGTCGGCCAGCCCCTTCGACTGCATGTGTTGGGGAGATGTGACCTTCACGGTTCGGGGCGAACTGGGAACGGTATTGGGTGAATTGACACACCACAGCGGCGGCGGCCTGGACTGGCCGCCATGGGGCGGCCAGGTCCCACTTCTCCGGCTTGAAGAGCTGACCCAATGGCTGGTCGTGCGTGGTGTGGTCGAACCGCGCCTGGACGCCGGCCCGCTCGGTCCGATCTGAGCGACTCCCCCGGGCGGGAACGGGGCGGCCACGCCGCTCGGGGCCGACGCAGGCGGGGCGGGCGGCTGTCCACGGCGTTTCGTCCGGCGGGCGCCGCCGGGAGCACATGGTTGCCGATCTTGTCGGTGCTGAGGCACAGGGAGCAGACGACGGCTCCGTGCGTCAGGCAGGCCGCCACGTCGGGGCGTTCCGATTCCTGGCGGCATATCGGCCGCGTCGTGGCCGGGGGCGGCCCCCGCACGCGGAGCGTGTCGACGGTGGACGGTTCCCCCGTCGGGGCGGGGCGGCGGCCAACTCGACTCCGGCCTCCCCTGGGTTGATACGTGGGCGAGGGAGCGTAGCGTAGTAAGTACTGGGCGGCGACCCGACCTTGCTCGGGCAGCATCGAAGGCCGCCGGTCAGCGGACTACACACCGTAGAGCCGATGCGCGCGATGTGCCGGGACCTGCCGAAGTCCGGTCGGGACCTGTTGAGAGCTGCCCTGCATGAGGCACCCATAGCGATCTCCATGGACGACTCCCCGCACGGCCCCCTGTTTCCGCAGGGCTTCTCCCGTGGTGTTCCGGTGCGGCCGCGGAGGCCCTTCGTGGAGGAGGGAGATCATGGCTGAATACGAGACCTACTGCGCGAGAGCCGACGAGGCGCGTGCCCGCGAACTCGCCTCGACCACGTCCCCGTACACGATCGAGGTGGAATTCCTCGGCGGTCTGAACGAGGCCCAGAAGGCCGCGTTCGCCACCGCGGCGGACCGCTGGGCCAAGGTCATCGTGGGGGATCTGCCGGACGTGAACGTCAACGGCAGGATCATCGACGATCTCTTGATCCGGGCCCAGGGCGCGACCATCGACGGACCGGGAGTCATCCTGGGGCAGGCGGGACCGGGGCTGCTCAGACCGGCCGGCGGACCCGGGGAGTTCCTTCCCGCGACGGGCATCATGGCCTTCGACAAGGACGACCTGGCCAGCATGCAGGCCAAGGGGACACTGGTGGATGTGATCACCCACGAGATGGGGCACGTCGTCGGCCTCGTCACCACACCCGCGTTGAAGAAGGGGCTGGTCCAGGGCGTCGGCGGCGACAATCCCGTCTTCCGTGGTCAGCAGGCCCAGGAGGAATACCGGAAGCTGAGGGGAGCGGACCAGCTCAAGCCGGTACCGGTGGAGAACGAGGGGCAGCCGGGCACGCGCGACGCGCACTGGAGGGAAAAGGTGTTCGCCAACGAGCTGATGACCGGGTTCGTCAAGGAAGCGCCCAATCCGCTGAGCCGTATGACGGTGGGGGGTTTGCAGGACCTCGGCTACGTGGTGGACCTGGAGGCCGCCGACGACTACAGCCTGCCCAGCCTCCTGGCGCTCGCCGAGGAGGGCCGGCTGCGGACGCACATCGCCCCCATCGACGTCGGCATCGTGCTGCCCACCATTCCGACCGTACTGCCCTCGGACAGCCTGGTCACCGCCGCATGAGGGAAGCTCACCGATGAGCCGTGAGCGGAAGCGTCACGCGAAGAACGGGCGCGGGGCCGCGCCGGAGGAGGGAGAGCCGTACGTGGTCCTGCGGCCGGACGTCACCGTCCTGGGCGCCGAGGCGCTCGTTCCCCGTGACCATGTCGTACGGCCCGCGCCCAACCGGTTCGGCCACGTTCTCGAACAGGACCAGCCGTACTGGTTCGACCGGACCGAGCCGCATCCGCAACCCGACGGGACCCTGACCGCGGGGACGCCCGTGGTCGTCCTCCGGGAGGAGGGCGAGCGGTGCCGGGTGGTCACCGGAAGCGGCCTGTACGTCTCCGTCGACCGGGCGAGCGTGGGGAGACCGCCCCAGGACGACGGGTGAACGGGTGGCGCATGCGCCGGCGGGGCACGCCATTCTCCTGCCGTGACGGCGGTGTGGCTCCGGCCCCGAACGGCCTGCCCCGATCGCGATCGGCCTGACAGAGCTTCTCCGGCTCCTGCCGGAGGCGCGAAGGCCCCGGCCCAGCGGCAGGCGATCACGCGTGGTCCGGGCTGCCCGGAAGGCAGCCCGGCGCGGTGCACGGTCCGGTGGGTGACGGGCCGTCAGCCCCGGAGGATGCCGTCGAACTGGGCCCAGTTCGACCAGGGCCCGCCGATGGCGCTCTGCCAGCGGTGGTAGACCCGGCCGCCGCTGTTCACCCCGAACAGCTCGACACGCCCGTCCGCGTTGGTCTCGGCGGCCACCTGGGTCAGACCGCCCTCCATCTGTGCCCATCCGGCCCAGCCGTCGCCTCCGCCGATCCGGGTCTGGGCGCGGTGATAGATGTTCCCGGCGCTGTTCGTCCCGAAGATCTCCAGGCGCCCGTCGGCGTTACGGGCCGCGGCGATCGACGAGAGGTTTCCGTCGAACTGCTCCCACCCGGACCAGGCGCCGCCGGGACGTCCGAGCTGCCAGCGGTGGAAAACGTTGCCGGCGCTGTTGACACCGAACAGTTCCAGCCGCCCGTCGCCGTTCGTCTCGGCGGCGACCTGGGTCAGCAGGCCGTCCATCTGCTGCCAGCCCGACCACGGACCACCGATGGAGGTCTGCCAGCGGTGGTAGATGTACCCGGCGCCGTTGGAGCCGAAGATCTCCAGGCGTCCGTCGGCGTTGCGGGCCGCGGCGATCGACGTCAGGTTCCCGTCGAACTGCTCCCACCCGGACCATCCGGCCCCGGGCGACGTCTGCCAGCGGTGGTAGATGTTCCCCGCGCCGTTGACGCCGAACAGTTCCACGCGCCCGTCCGCGTTCGTCTCGGACGCCACGGCGCGCAGGGCCCCGTCGAACTGCTCCCAGCCCGTCCAGACACCGCCGGCGGCACTGGTCTGGCCGCGGTGGTAGATCGCGTCCCCGGGGTTCGTCCCGAAGATCTCCAGGCGCCCGTCGGCGTTACGGGCCGCGGCGATCGACGACCCGAACACGGCGAACGGCGCGGCCGGCCCCGTACGGGCAGCGGCCGGCCCGGCCCCCGGCAAGACCGCCACCACCGCCGTGACCATGGCAACGACCACCAGCCGGAGCGTACGGGCCGTGTGTCTGTGTCTCGTCCTCATGTGACTGCCCTTCCTGCGCAGTGAGAGCACTGCGATCGGTAACAGGGAGGTACGTGAGCCGATGGACCCGCGGAACCCGGTGGAGACGCGGCCCGCACACTACTGCGCCGGGCCCGCGACAGACAGGGCGGGAGCCGGACGGCTTACCGGCCCACCCTCGATGCCGAGACCTGCCCCTGGGCCGGCGCCCTCGCGGCCGCGCGGCCCGATCCGAAGGGGACGTACGCCGGCCGCGGCCGCCCGGTTCCTCTCGCAACCGGTCATTCGTAGCGATCGCCGCGCGGAGAGGCGTGCCTCCCGTCGGATCGCGCCCGGCGGCCGGCCCGGGATGTGGCCGCTTGGTGCAGTCGTTCCGCGGCGTGTCGCAGGTAGGCGGTGACCTGGGGGTCGGCGTCGAGGGTGTAGTCGGCGTCGAGGGCGGCGAGGTGCTGGGCGATGTGGGGCAGGTGGTTGCCGGAGCAGTCGACGGTGCAGGAGTCCTCGTCGATGGGCGCGACGCGGTCGGGCAGGGCCCCGGTGCGGCGGCGGACGGTCTCGGCCGGTGCGTGGACCGTGGCGACGGCACGGTAGCGGGCGGGCGCGGTGGCGATCTTGGTGGCGACGTAGGCGGCCGGGTCGCCACCGGGGACCGGACGGGGGGTGAAGCGGTGCCGGAGAGGCGTGGGGGCGGTGATGCGGTCGAGGCGGTAGATGCGCCAGTCGTCCTTGCCGGTGTCGTGGGCAAGCAGGTACCAGGCGCCGCCGGAGGAGACGAGGTGGTGGGGTTCGACGCGGCGGGGCGCCGCGGTGGTGGCGCCGCGGGTGGTGTAGTCGAAGGTGATCATCTCGTGGTCGCGGCAGGCGACGGCGAGCAGGGCGAGCAGTTCGGGGTCGACGCGCGGGCCGCGGCTTTCCCAGTCGATGGCGGCGGTGGTCTGCTGCAGGGCGGCGACCTGGGTGCGCAGCCGGGCGGGCAGGACTTGTTCGAGTTTCGCCAGGGCGCGCAGCACGGTCTCCTCCATGCCGGTGAGGTGGCCGACGGCGGTGCGCAGGGCGACGGCGGTGGCGGTGGCTTCGTCGTCGTCGAGGAGGAGGGGCGGCATGGCGGTGCCGGAGGCGAGCCGGTAGCCGCCGGCGTGGCCGGTGGTGCCTTCGACGGGGTAGCCCAGCTCGCGCAGGCGGTCGATGTCGCGGCGGACGGTGCGGCCGGTGACGCCGAGGCGGTCGGCGAGTTCGGCGCCCGACCACTCGCGGCGGGTTTGCAGCAGGGACAGCAGCCGGAGCATCCGGGCGGGAAGGTCACTCGTCATGCGTTCAGAGTGCCCGTCTTTACGGACATGGTTTGTCCTAAAAGCCCCCTAACGTGAAGGGCATGTCTCAGAACAAAACCCCTCAGAACACCTTGGACGTGGTGGATCCGCGCCGGCGGGCGGCCTTGGCCGTGGTGCTGATCGCCTCGTTCATGGAGCCGGTCCCGGCTTCCTGACGCAGGCGTGTCACCCGGATGACCCTGTCGCGGGGCCGGGCCACCGGGTGCCCGCCGGACTCGAAGCACACCGGAGGCCCCACACACCCTCCGCCTCTCACCAGGGGCGGAGCGAAGGAAAGGACTGTTTTCTGATGAGTTTCATGGCTCCCGGCCAGGTCGTCTGGTTCGAGATCGGCACCACCGACCCCGAGACGGTCACCGGCTTCTACGGCCCGCTGCTGGGCTGGAGCTTCGAAGTCGACCCCGATTCGTCCGTCGACGGCCGCACCTACACCCGCATCCTCGCCCCGGGCGCACCGTGGCCGATGGGCGCGATCCAGCAGGGCGACACCGACGGCGAGGTGATCAACCTCTCCATCCTGTCCGCCGACGTTCGGAAGGACGTGGACCGGCTCACCGCGCTGGGCGCCACGGTCGTGGTGCCGACGACGCAGGTGGCGGACGTGACGGTCTTCGCCCGCCTGGCCGATCCGCGCGGCAATCTGTTCTCCCTGTTCTCCCGGTCCACCTCGCAGCGGTTCGAGGAGCGGATCGCCGGCACGGAGGAGTACATGCGGCAGGCCGCCTTCACCCCGCCGCCGGGGGCGATGGCCGGTTTCGAGATCGCCACCACCGACGCGAAGGCCACCACCGCCTTCTACACCGACGGCTTCGGCTGGCGCTTCGAGGAGGCCGGAACCATCGGTGGTGTGCCCTGCCGGACCGTCCACGGGCCGGGAGCCGAGCACCCCTCCGGCCTGCTGTGGGACTACAGCGGCCGGATCGGCGCGGCCGACTACGTCATGCCCACCTTCCTGGTCACCGACGCGGCCGGCACCGCCCACGCGGCACGCGAGAAAGGCGCGACCGTGGAGCAGCCACCCACCTTCGCGCCGGGTGGCCCGGTACGCGCCCGCATTGGCGACCCCCACGGGCGCCGCTTCGGACTGTTCTCCCCGCCCGCCCAAGCCGCCTGACCCCCGGGCCGGGCGGCGCTGGGCAAGCGACCCGCGCCCTCCTGAACGCGACCGACGACACCTAGACCGAGCCCGTTGTCCGCGGGCTCGGCCACCTCACTGACATCCGAAAGGGATACTGATGAAGATCGCACTGTTGGGGACCGGTTTCGGACAGGCGCACGCCGCCGTCTACGCCGCCCGTGACGACGTGGACGTGGTGATGTTCGGCCGCGACCCGGACAAGACCGCGAAGGTGGCCGGCCGGTTCGGCTTCGCTTCCTCCACCGACATGGACGCCGCCTTCGAGGACGCCTCGTTCGACCTGGTGGACATCTGCCTGCCGATCCGGCTGCACGCCCCGTACGTCCTGCGCGCCCTGGAGGCGGACAAGCACACGCTGGTCGAACTCCCGCTGGCCGACGACCTGGACGACGCGAAGCGGGTCGCCGAGGCCGCCGCGCACAGCGACAAGCATGTGTTCGTGGACATGTTCGAGCGGTTCATCCCCGCCAATCAGGCCCTGTTCGACGCGGTACGCGAGAACACCTATGGGCGGCTGGAGCAGCTCACCTTGTGGAATGCGACCGCGCACCTGTGGCCGGGCGCCTCGCTCGGACTGAAGGTGCTGCCGCTGGAGGCGCTGCACAGCGACATGACATCATCACCCGCACCCTCGGCCTGCCGAAGGGGCTGTCCGTGACCACCGTGGAACGCGACGAGGACTCCGGGGCGATCGACGCGGCCTTCCGTTTCGACGGCGCGGTGGCCCGCAGCTCCCTCTCCTCTCTGATGCCCAAGGCGTGGGGTGCCCGTGGCGGCTACACCGCCACCTTCGAACACGGCGTGCTGGACGCCTCCTCCACGATGGGCTTCGACGGCAAGCCGACCGGCACACTCACCGCCTACACCGCCGACGGCGCCCACGAACGCGAACTGCCGCCCGCCGACCAGTACACCGCCATGATCAGCCACGTCATGGACGTCGTGGAAGGCAAGGCCGAGAACCGGATCGCCCCGGACAGCGTGCTCGACGCTCTGAAGCTCACCCTCGACCTCGACCGGCAGGTCAACAGCCCGCGCTGAACCACCGCCCCCGGGACGGGCTGGGGCCGCCAGCCGCCCGGGGGCGGAAACCGGGCCTGTACGGCCTCTCCGACGGCAGGTCAGCCGCCGCCCGTCAGCGATCTTCCGGCTCGGGCGGTGCGCCGACTCGCACTGGTGTCTCGGCACATGAAGCGCTGTGACCCTGGGGATTGACTCTGTGCCCGTTCCTGTCCTGGGCCGCCGGCGCCGGTGGCCCGAGGCAGTGCCGGAGAGCGCGCTTCGGGAGGTTCGTGTTGGAGGACGGGTCAGCCGAAGCCGGACAGCCGCGGCGGCGAACGGCTCTGAGGATATTCCAGCGCTGCTGGTACGGGCTCAGGTCCGAGGTGGTGCTCAGCTGGCGGTTCAACGTGGTGGACCTGCCGGCCGCGGTGGTGCCAGGGGTGCTTTTCACGGTAGCGGCGTGGCGGAGCCTGCATCAGCCGACATCGGGTCTGGCGTGGTTGCTGGTCAAGAGCCTGGTCTATTTCTGGCTGTTCCTGTCCGTGCACACCCTGTCGAACCAGCTGATCGGTGTGGAGGAGGACCGCGCGAACAAGCCGTATCGCCCTCTCCCCCGCGGGCTGGCCACGGTGCGGGGGACGACACACCGCCTCGTGCTGGTGGTCGTGTTGTTCCTGCTGGCCGGGCAGGTGTGGGGGGTGCTGCCCTGGACGGTCCTGTGGGTGCTGCTGGTTGGGGTGCGTACGTACGAGAACCTGATGCGCTGGTGGTTCGTGAAGAACCCCGCGATCGTCGGGGGCGCCTTCGCACTGCTGGGAGCGGCCTGGCAACTGGCCGGCCCGCTGACGCCCACGGCCTGGTACTGGGTGGTCGCCGGCGCCGCGTACTGGCTGACCGGGTTCGTGGAGGACCTGCGGGACGTCCCCGGCGACACGACAGTGGGCCGCCGGACGCTGCCGATGGTCGTGGGCGGGCCCGTGGTGCGGGCGGTGGGGGGCCTGGCGCTCGTCCTCGTGCCGTGCGCCACGCTGTGGATTCCGGCACCGGGTATCACCACCCCGGTGGCCGTCTGGCTCGCCGTGCTGGCCCTCGGATGCCTGCTGGTCGCCACTCGCCTGTGGGTGCTGCGCAGCCCGCACCAGGACGCGGTGACCTACCAGCTGTACTGCTGCGCGTGGTGCTGGCTGCTGTGCGGGCCGGCGTTCTCGGCATGAGGACACGGGATGCCGCGGCGTGACCGTCGGACTCACCGAATGGAGCTCTTCCGTGACGACCACCGGCACCCCCTCCCCTCCCACCGGGCCCCTCGGGCTGCGGACCCTGATGTCGCGGCCGGTCCTGTGGTGGGCTCTGCTCGGCGCCGCCTTCGTGCTCCTGCAGTTGTACGTCTACACGGCCTGGCTGCTGCGGGGGGATCCCGCACCCGTGGGCACCGGGGCCGACCCGGTGCCTGGCGGGGTGCGGGTGTGGGCGTGGCTGTTCCAGGTCCTGGTGCCGTGCGCATTCGCCTGGTGCCTGGTGCGAGTGGCCCGCGACTGCCGCGCCCGGCACCGGCTGTCGTTCGACGCACTGCTGCTGGGCGGATGGTTCCTGGTCTACTGGCAGGACCACATGCCGGTGCTGTGGCGGGCGGACTTCTTCTACAGCTCCTACCTCGTCAACCTGAGTTCCTGGGCTCCGCAGGTGCCGGGTTGGGTGAGCCGGGGGGATGACCGCACACCCGCACCGCTGCTGTTGACCTCGACGCTCTTCCCGCTCCTGGGCCTGTGCACCGCCGTGGTGATCTGCGCGGTCCTGCGCCGGTGCGCGCGTCTGCCCGGCCTGGGTTCGCGCCCCGCGCTGATCGCGGTGGCCGTCCTGACCGGCATGGTCCTGGACCTGGTGTGCGAGTCGGCGCTGCTCCTGACCGGGCTGATCTCCTACCCGGGCACCGTGGGCGCCCTCACCCTGTGGCCCGGCCGGCCGTACCAGTTCCCGCTGTACGAAGCCGTACTGCTGGGCTCCGTGTGGGGGGTGGCGGGCTCGCTTCGGTTCTTCCGCGACGCCGAGGGCCGGTCCGCGATCGAGCGCGACGAGACCGGATTGCCGCCACGGGTGGCCGGGACCCTGCGGGTCCTGGCGGTCGCGGGTGTGCTGAACTTCCTGTTCCTGTCCTATGCCCTGCTCTTCAACACCATTTCCCTGCACGGTGATCCGGTGGGCCAGGACCGGCCCAGCCACCTTTCGAGCGCCGGCTGTCCCGCACCGGGCCGCCCGCCCCGCGCGCCGTCGGCGGAAGGAGCGGACCGGTGACCGGCAAACCGGCCGCCGGATTCGGTCACGCCGTGATCTGCGGCGGCGGATTCGCCGGCCTGGTCACGGCGCACGTACTCGCCGGGTTCTTCGACCGGGTCACCGTCATCGAACGCGACCGCCTCTCCGACGGTCACGGCGTGCGTCCTGGGATCCCGCAGGCCCATCACGTGCACGGCATGCTGGCGCGCGGCGCCCGGATCCTGGAGGACCTCTTTCCCGGGCTGCGCGAAGAACTGCGGCAGGCCGGAGCACCCGTATTCGACTTCGGTGCGGCCTTCCCCGTGCTGACACCCGCCGGATGGACCCCACGGAACGAGACCGGCGTCCAGGCACAGTCCTTCAGCCGCACCGCGCTGGAAGACCGGATCCGGGCACGGGTCCTGGCCCACCCGCACATCACCCTCCTCGACGGCCATCTCGTATGCGGCCTGTCCGCCGCACCCGCCCGCACAGCAGTGAACGGCGTCCTCGTGCGTCCCGCCGTGCCCACGCCCGCCGCGGCGACCGAGCCGGCAACGATCCCGGCGGACCTGGTGATCGACGCCCAGGGCCGCTCGTCCCAGGTGCCCCGCTGGCTCGCCGAATCGGGCTGGACGAAACCCGCGACCCGCGTCGTCGACGCCCACTACGCCTACGCCTCGCGTCTCTACGCCCAGCCGGCCTCACCTCCGCCGCAGTGGGTGTGCACCCTGCAGATGACCTACGCACCCGACGTGCCCCGCGGGGGCGCGGTCGCGGCGGTCGACGGCCGACGCTGGATCGTCTCCCTCATGGGCGCCGCCGGCGACCTCCCGCCCAGCGCGCCGGATGAGTTCGCAGCCTTCGCAGCCGAACTGGGCAATCCCCATGTCGCCGACGCGATACGCCTGGGCGAACCTCTCTCCCCCGTACGGCGGTTCACCAACCTGGCGAACCGCTGGCACCGCTACGACCGACTGAAGGCCCGCCACGTCGAACGCCTGATCGCCCTTGGGGACGCACTGTGCACGTTCAACCCCGTCTACGGACAGGGCATGACCGTCGCGGCCATCCAGGCCACCGTCCTGGGGGACCTGCTGCGCACCCGACGCGCCGGCGGTCGCCTCGACGGCGCCGCACGCGACTTCCAACGGCGTGCCGCCCGCGGCGTCCGACTGCCCTGGCTATTCGCCACCAGCAGCGATTTGGGCTGGCAGGACACCACTTTGGGCCCCTTCACCCGGGCCGTGCGCTGGTACCTCGCCCGAGTACTGGCGCACATTCCCCACAACCCTGACCTCTACCGGCGCTTCGTCCTCGTCCAGCACATGCTCAAGGGCCCCGCCATTCTGCTGACCCCCCGCGTACTGGCCACCGTGCTGCGCTCACCGACCACTCCACGGAGGAACCCGTGACCCCGACCCGCTCCCGACCGGTCCTGATCACCGGCTGTTCCAGCGGCATCGGCAAAACCCTCGCCGTGCGCCTGGCCCACCACGGGTGGACCGTCTACGCGGCCGTCCGCGACCCCGCCCACACCCCGGACCTGCACGCGGCCGGCTGCCGTACCGTACTTCTCGACGTCACCGACGAGAGGTCCATGAGCGAAGCGGTCGACACCATCGAGACCGAGCACGGGCAGGTGGGCGCGGTGGTGCACAACGCCGGCACCAGCCACGTCGGGCCGGTTGAGAACCTCACCCCCGGCGCACTGCGCGACCAGTTCGACGTACACGTCGTCGGCCCTCTACGCCTGACCCAACTCGTCCTGCCGGGCATGCGCGCCGCGGGCCAGGGCCGCATCGTCATCATCGGCTCCATGGGAACCCGCTTCCCCGTACCCCTGCTCGGCGGCTACACCGCGACGAAAGCCGCAGCCGCCGTCCTGGGCGAAGTCCTCAGCGCAGAGGTCAAACCGTTCGGTATCGACGTCAGTGTCCTCGAACCGGGTTTCACCCGCACCGCGTTCCTCACCGGCGCCGCACACAGCGCCACCACCGCCGACCGTCTCGCCGCATCCGACGACCCCTACCGAGGGGCCGTGCGGACCTTCCGCGCCCTCCTCCAGGACACCGACCGGCGACTGAACGCCACCCCGGTCGAAAGGAACGGCCTGTCCGGGACCGCCCGATGGGGTGCGGCGCTCCTCGCCCTCGCCTGCGTCGACCCCGAGCGGGTAGCCGCACACATCGAACGGACGCTCACCGCGAAACGGCCCGCACGCCGCCGGCTCGTGACCGGACACGCCCGCCTCGCAGCCGTCGCCGCACGCACCCTGCCCGCCCCGCAGTGGGGCGCGCTCACCCGGGCCCTCCTGACGGGCACCGCACCGCGCGGAGCCCGCGTAGGGGCGGACCACGAAACCGGCCCTGTGGACGCGAGTTCCGCCAGCCCTTGATCCGGGGCCCCTGGTGAAGACGGCCGTGCCGCCCGGCTTCGCGGGCGGGCGGCACCCGCGTACTCGCAAACCGTCGCTACGAGGCGTCCTCGGCGTCGGTGGACACGCGGGCCAGTACCGCCGCGCGCAGGTCGTCGGCGTCCACTTCCAGGGCCGCCAGCACATCGAGGCCGCGGCCTTCTCCCGCGGCCAGCATGCCGAGCAGGATGTGTTCGGTACCGAACGTCTCCCGGCCCAGTGCGCGCGCCTCGCTCAGGGTGCGTTCGAGTGCCTTCTTGGCATCCGGGGCGTAGGCGGGCCTCGGGTACTGGAAGGCACCGGGGCCGAAGTTGTCATCGGCCCGGCGCTGGATCTCCTCGACGTCGATACCGAGGGACGCCAGGGCGTCCTTCGCGGGCTGTCCGCCGGTGGCGGCGATACCGGCGGCCTCCAGGACGCGTGTGGTCACCTCCCTGGCTCGCGCGAGTTCGACGCCCCGCTCGCGCAATACGTCCCCGGCCGTGCTCCGGTCGGTGCCGACCAGGCCGAGCAGCAGGTGTTCCGTACCGATGAAGTCATGGCCGAGGGCGATCGCCTCGTCCTGGGACAGCGTCACGGCGTGCCGCGCGCGGTCGGTGAAAAATTCGAACACGCTATTTCTCCTTGCCTTCGGCTTTGCGCCTGCCCGCATGCTTCTCGTGCACGGACTGCCGGCTGACGTCCAGCGCCGTGGCGATGCTCTGCCACGACCAGTCCTGGTCGCGGGCGTGGTCGACGTGGACCCGTTCGAGTTCTTCCAGGAGGCGGCGCAGGGCGACGACGGCCCGCAGCCCCACCGCGGGGTCCTTGTCGGTGACCTGTCCGGCCAGCGAGGCCGGTGTGTCCTCAGCTCCCATGTTCGTCAGGTTGCCCTGACGCTTGGCGCTTGTCAAGGAACCCTGACAGAGGTGAGAGGAGGGGGCCTGGCCCCCTTTGTGTCTGCGCAGGTCAGTCGTGGTTTCCCGTTTTCCCCATGGCCGAGGGGGCTGGGAAACCCTGGACCGGTGGCATGCCCTTCGGCTGAACTTCAGGTGGACAGCGGCCCGGTGCTCACGTCACCGGGCGGCGACAGAAGACCGGCCCCCTCGCGTCGCCGTCTCCAGCCCGGGAAGCAACGGGGGTGGGCTGGAGACGGCGAGGCGAGAGGGCGGGCCGAGGAAGGGATGTCCGCGTCGGCGGAAGGGGGAGCCTGGGCGGCGGGCCTGCGGGAGAGGGCGCGGGAGCTGGGGCGGTGCATGCCCCGCTGAGCGGAAACACGCGCTCGCCCGGCCGGGGCCGGGTGTGTCCCGGGGGGGGTCAGGGGGTCGTCGTCGAGACGACGTACACCTTGGGCCGTTCCGGATCGTCCAGGTTCGCCGTGATCTCCAGCGTCGGCTGCGGCTTGTCCTGCTCGCGGACCGTGCCCGCCCAGTGGTGGCCCTCGCCGAACTCCCAGTCGACCTCGTCCGCGTCGTCCTCGTCGATGGTGACGTCACCATCCTTGAGGTCGTCGGGGCTGGTGCCGGCGTTCGTGAGGAAGGTCTCGAAGCCCTCGCGCGTGGTGGTGAACTGGAGGTACAGCGAGCTGGATTTCCACGCGTTGGTCTCGAAGTGCGCGACGCCCTCGGACTCGGACGGGACGGTGACACCGTAGATCCGGCGCTGCAGCCGGGACGGCCAGCCCTCCTCCAGCCCGGTGGCGGCCGCCTGTTCCTGCTTGTCGCCGTTGCCGCCGCGGCTCTGCATCGCGGAGATGTACAGATAGCCGGCCGGGATGGCGATGAGGAGGAAGACGATGACGGGCTTGAGCCAGCGGTGCCTGGGGCGGGAGCCGCCCGGCTCCTCCGGATCGGCTGTCGCCGTGCGCTCGGGGTTCATCGTGATCACCCGCGGCCCGCCTGGGCATACCGCTCGTAGCGCTCGACGCGGCGGCGGTTGGCCCGGCGGAAGCGGCGGGCGACGAGCCGGGCCAGGTCCGCGGCACCGACCATGCCGGCCTCGGGGCCGAGCTGTGCCTTGACGATACGGGCCTCCGGGCGGTAGCCGCGGCCGGTGAGGTGGCGGCGGAAGGCGTCGCGGGCGGGGCCGATCAGCAGATCGTCGGCGGCGCTGACGCCACCGCCGATGACGAAGCAGGACGGGTCGAGGGCGGCGGCGAGGTTGGCGATGCCGACCCCGAGCCACTGGCCGATGTCCTGGAGCAGCTCCACGCACATGGCGTCGCCGGAGCGGGCCAGCTCGGTGATGAGCGGGCCGGTGATCTCGGAGATGTTGCCGCCGACGCGGTCGATGATGCCGTACGCGACGGGCGACTCGGCGGCGGCCAGCTCACGGGCCTCGCGCACGAGGGCGTTGCCGGAGCTGTACTGCTCCCAGCAGCCGCGGTTGCCACAGGGGCAGCGGTGGCCGCCGGGAACGACCTGCATATGGCCGAACTCGCCCGCGACCCCGTACTTGCCGCGCTTGACCTGGCCGTCCTCCAGGATCGCCCCGCCGATACCGGTACCGAGGGTGATCATCACGAGGTGGTCCTCGCCCCGGCCGGCCCCGAACCGCCATTCCGCCCAGGCGGCGGTATTGGCGTCGTTGTCGACCATGACGGGGACGGCGAGCCGGCCCGCGAGCCGGTCCCGCAGCGGTTCGTTGCGCCAGGAGAGGTGCGGGGCGAACAGTACGCGGTTGCGGTCGGCGTCCACCCAGCCGGCGGCGCCGATGCCCACGGCGTGCACGTCGTGCCGGTCGGAGAGGTCCAGCACCAGCTCGGTGATGGTGTCCTCGACGACCTTGGGGCTCTTGGACTTGTCCGGCGTCTCGGTGCGGATCTTCTCCAGGATGTTGCCGTCGGCGTCGACGACGCCCGCCATCACCTTGGTTCCGCCGATGTCGATGCCGACGGTGGGGACACGGGGCGCCGTCAGGTGCGAGCGCCGCTCGCGGGTACCCACCGTGCGGAGCACGGTCGCTCTCGCCGTACCCCGGTGGAGGTCTCGGTACATGCTCATGGCTGCACCTCCGCCACGGCGTGGCCTCCGGCGGGTGTACGGGGGCGTGCTCGCACGAGTCGTCGTCCCTGCGGGGTCTCGGAGAGGCGGTTGGCCTCTGGCCTACGGGTGGATGACGGGGCAGCCCGTCGTCGCCGATTGTGCCTCACGGGAGGCTTCCGTACCGCATCGCCTGCGGCGGGCTTGGCTGCTCTCCTGGCCGGCGGGTCTTCGGCTACCGGGCGGCCGTGGCTGCCTCTCGCCTGGCCGGCGGGTCGTCGCCAGACGGGCCGTCTTGCCGTCTGCGGCGGCTGAGCGCCCTGCGGGCGCGTCCTCAAGCGCCGGACGGGCTTGAAGTGGCTGGGCTCAGCCGCAACCGGCCCGGACGGGCTGATGGGGACGACCTCAGCCAAACCAAGCCCGTCCGGCGTTTGAGGACAGAGCACAGCAGCCCGTCCGGCGCCTGAGGACACCGCACAACCAGCCCGTCCGGCGATTGAGGACGCCGCCGCGCCGCTGAAGGCGTACAAGCCGCGCCGCAGGCGCCTACGCACCCTCGCCGGAGGCGACCGGTTTGCCGCCGATCACGTCCGGGCCCGGGGCCCTGGACAGTTCGTGGCTGAGCTGTTCGAGCTCGCTGCCGCCCGCCATCTGGCGGGTGAGCTCGTCCAGGGCGATCTCGGACTTCGCGTGGCTGCCGGCCATCGCACCGCGCTTGAGCAGGACGAAGCGGTCGCCGACGAGATACGCGTGGTGCGGGTTGTGGGTGATCAGGACCACGCCGAGGCCCGCGTCCCGGGCCGCCGCGACGTACTTGAGGACCACACCGGACTGCTTGACGCCGAGCGCCGCCGTCGGCTCGTCGAGGACGAGGACCTTCGCGCCGAAGTAGACGGCACGGGCGATGGCCACGCACTGCCGTTCGCCGCCGGAGAGCGTCCCGATGGGCTGGTCGACGTCCCGCAGGTCGATGCCCATGCGCAGAAGCTCGGCGCGGGTGGTCTCGCGCATCCGCGCGGCGTCGAGGCGCTTGAGGGGGCCGACGCCCTTCGTCGGCTCGGAGCCGAGGAAGAAGTTCCGCCAGACGGGCATCAGGGGCACGACCGCGAGGTCCTGGTAGACCGTGGCGATGCCGCGGTCCAGGGCCTCGCGGGGCGAGCCGAGCCGGGTCTCCTCGCCCTCGATCTCGAAGGTGCCGGCGTCGTGCTGGTGCAGCCCCGCGATGATCTTGATGAGGGTGGACTTGCCGGCGCCGTTGTCGCCGAGCACACAGGTGATCTCACCCGCGTGCACCTCCAGGGAGACCCCTTCGAGGGCGCGGACGTTCCCGTAGAACTTGCTGACGTCCTTCAGCTCGACCAGCGCACTCATTTCGTCGCCTCCGCCCGCTTGCGAACCCAGGCGTTCAGCAGCGTCGCCAGCAGCAGCATCGCGCCCAGGAAGAACTTGAACCAGTCCGGGTCCCACTGGGCGTAGACGATGCCCTTGCTGGTCATGCCGAAGATGAACGCACCGACGGCGGAGCCGACGGCCGAGCCGTAGCCGCCGGTCATCAGACAGCCGCCGATGACGGCGGCGATGATGTAGAGCAGTTCGTTGCCGACGCCCTCGCCGGACTGCACCACGTCGTAGGACATCAGCAGGTGCTGGCCGGAGACCCAGGCGCAGAAGGCGACCGCCATGTACAGGCCGATCTTGGTGCCCTTGACGGGCACGCCGACGGCCCGCGCGGCGTCGGCGTTGCCGCCGACCGCGAAGATCCAGTTGCCGATGCGGGTGCGCAGCAGGACCCAGGTGGCCAGGGCCACCAGGCCGAGCCACCACCAGATGGTGACCTGGAGGTCGACGCCGCCGATCGTCAGGTGCGAGGCGAAGACCGCGCGGGCGGAGTCGAAGCCCTCCATGTCGCCGATGGTCTTGGTGGAGACCGTGCCGCTGATGAGTTTGGTGAAGCCCAGGTTGAGCCCGGTCAGCATCAGGAAGGTGGCCAGCGTGATGATGAAGCTGGGCAGCTTGGTGCGGGTGAGCACGAAGCCGTTGAAGAAGCCGACGGCCAGCATGGTGAGCAGCGAGACACCGGCGCCGACCCAGACGTTCGCCGTCATCTGGTAGCTGAACATCGAGGAGACCAGCGCGGCGCTGGTCACCATCACACCGGCCGACAGGTCGAACTCGCCGCCGATCATCAGCAGCGCCACCGGGACGGCCATGATGCCGATGGTCGAGGACGCGTAGAGCACCGTCGACAGGCTGGACGCCCGCAGGAAGCTGTCGGCGACGGTCGAGAAGAAGACGAAGACCGCCAGCGCGCCGACGACCGCGCCCAGCTCGGGGCGGCCGAGGAGCCGGCGCACTTGCGAGCGCCGGGCCGGCCGCTCGCCGGGCGCGTCCTGGGCGGGGGCCGTCGCGGGCGCGCTCATCGCGTGCCCCGCTTGGTGAACTCGGCCAGGGTCTTGGCGTCGTCCTTGGTGACGATCTGCGGGCCGGTCAGCACCGGGCGGCCGCCGCCGAGCATGTCGCGGTTGTAGCGGTAGAGCCAGAGCAGGTCGACGGCCTGGTAGCCCTGGAGGTAGGGGTCCTGGTCGACGGCGAAGCCGAGGGTGCCGTCCTTGAGGGAGTCGGCGACCTTGGCGTTGAGGTCGAAGGTGTCGACCTCGGCCTTGCTGCCGGCCTGCTCGGCCGCCTTCACCGCGGTGGGCGCGAAGGGGGCACCGAGGGTGACGACCGCGTCGATGTCCTTGTCGGACTGGAGCTTCGCCTCGATGGACGACTGCACGTTGGGCATGTTGGTGCCCTCGACGTAGAGGTTCTGCAGCTCGCCCTTGAAGGTCTTCTTCACCCCGTCGCAGCGCTGCTCGTGGCCGACGTTGCCCTGCTCGTGCAGGACGCAGACGGCCTTCTTGCGGCCACGGGCGTTCAGCTCGTCACCGACGGCCTCGCCCGCGATCGTCTCGTCCTGGCCGATGTGGGTGAGCGCGCCGAACTCCTTGGACTTCTCGGAGCCCGAGTTCACCGTGATCACCGGGATGCCGGCCTTCTTCGCCTTCGCGATGACGTCCTTCATGGCGTCGGGCTTGGCGAGGGTCACGATCAGGCCGTCGACCTTCTGGTCGATCATGGCCTGCACGTTCTGGGCCTGCTTGTTCCCCTCCACGTCGTGGGAGTAGAGGAATTTGATGTTGTCCTTGACCGCCGCCTGCTTGGCACCGTTCTGGACGATGTCCCAGAAGGTGTCGCCATCACCCGAGTGGGTGACCATCGCGAAGGTCCAGCGGGGCGTGTCGACCGCGGCGCGCCCCTGGCCGGCCCTGGCCGCCGCCCGCTCCTCCGCGCGCTTGCCGCCCGTGGCGCTGCACCCCGCCAAGGTGGCGCCGAGCACCGCTGCCAGCACGGCGCTCACCGCACGTACGCCTGTCCGAACCCTTGCCACGAGGACTTGCCCCTTCTCACTGTCTGTCACGGTGCGGCCGGACCCCGTTCCCGCGGGCCCAACCGCCCAAGTATCCGTCACCATCCGTCACCGCCGACCGCCGGGGCTTCGCCGGGGTCCCTCGCGGGGCTGTTTCCGTGTGGCAGGAGTTCTAGTGGCGGGCGCCACACCGCGTCAATAGTTTGTCAGAACATTCTGACGAACTGACCCCTTAACGGAGCCATGAGCTCCGCTTTTTCGGCGGACGGAGGTCACGGCCGGACGAGGAGCTGGAAGTCGAAGGCGTAGCGCGAGGCACGGTAGAGGTGTGATCCGAATTCCACCGCGCGACCCGTGTCATCGAAAGTGGTCCGCTGCATCGTGAGCAGTGGCGCCCCGGTCGGCTCGGCGAGGCGTTCGCCCTCCTCGGCGGTCGCGGCCCGGGCGCCGACGGTCTGCCGGGCGCTGTGCAGCGTGATGCCGGCCGAGCGCATCAGCCGGTAGAGCCCCGTCCCCTCCAGTACGTCGCCGCCGAGGTCGAGCAGCCCGACGGGGAGGTGGTTGCACAGATGGGCCATGGGCTCGCCGTGCGCGAGACGCAGCCGCTCGACGCGCACGACGTCGGCGCCCTCGGCGACCCCGAGTGCGGCGGCGACCTGGGCGGTGGCGGGCTCGACGGTGTTGCGCAGCACCCGGGTGGCGGGCTTCTGGCCGGCCGCCTCGAGGTCGTCGTAGAGGCTGCTCAGCTCCAGCGGGCGCTTGACCTGGCTGTGCACCACCTGGGTGCCCACCCCGCGGCGGCGCACCAGGAGGCCCTTGTCGACGAGCGACTGGATCGCCTGCCGGACGGTGGGCCGGGACAGCCCGAGCCGCGCGGCCAGCTCGATCTCGTTGCCGAGGAGGCTGCCGGGGGCGAGCTTGCCCTGCTCGATCGCGGCTTCGAGCTGCTGGGACAGCTGGAAGTAGAGCGGGACCGGGCTGCCGCGGTCGAGAGTGAACTGGAGAGGTTGCTGCTTCGCCACGGAGGGAGCGTAGCCGTAGGACCGGATGACGGATAGTCCGGAGATCCGGTTGTCCGGACATGCCTGGAGGCCGGCACGGAGGGTGATCATGGCGGCCGGGACGCACACCCACGGATGAGGCCCGCGGGGCCGTGGCGGGCCGTCCGGGGACGGGCCCCGGGGGCCCGCCGCCGGGCTGACGGCCCGCCGGGTCAGAAGCTGACGGGCAGCCGGTGCGGGCCGCGGATGAGGAGGCCTTGCCGCCAGGACAGCGCGGCGGGGTGGGTGTCCAGAGCGAGGTCCGGGCAGCGCTCCAGGAGCGACCGGACGGCGATCTTGGCCTCCAGCCGGGCCAGCGGAGCCCCCAGGCAGTAGTGGATGCCGTGCCCGAAGGCGAGGTGCCCGCGTGCGTCACGGCGGATGTCGAAGCGGTCCGGCTCCGGGAAGCGGGCGGGGTCGCGGTCGGCGTCGGCGAGGACGGGCAGGACGAGCGCGCCCTCGGGGATCGGCGTGCCGCCGACCTCCAGGGGTCCGGTGGCGAAACGGAACGTCGGCGTCTCGACCGGTCCGTCGTACCGCAGCATCTCCTCGACGGCGTTGTCCAGCAGCCCGAGGTCGGCCCGGAGGTCCGCGAGCTGGGCGGGGTGGGTGAGCAGCGCGAGCACGCCGTTGGAGATGAGGTTGACGGTCGTCTCGTGGCCGGCGACGAGCAGTATCCAGGCCATGCCGAGGAGTTCCTCGGGCGAGAGCCGGTCGCCGTCCTCGTCGGTGGTGCGGATCAGCGCGCTCAGCAGGTCGTCGCCGGGGTCCCGGCGCTTGGCGGCGACCAGCTCGGCGAGATAGGCGGCGATCTCCGCCGCCGCGGTCCGCTTCTCCTGCGGCGGCGCGGAGCCGACCACGGTGTTCGACCAGCCGCGGAAGGCCTCCCGGTCGAGGGACGGCACGCCGAGCAGTTCGCAGATGACGCCCATGGGGAGCGGGAAGGACAGCGCGTCGACCAGGTCGGCCCGGCGGCCGGGGGCCGCGAGCATCGCGTCGATCAGCTCGTCGGTCATCTCCTGGACCCGGGGGGCCATGGCCTGGACCCGCCGGGGGGTGAACTCCTTGGTGACGAGCTTGCGCAGCCGGGTGTGGTGCGGCGGGTCCATGTTCAGCATGTGCGGGCCCGCGGCCACGAACGGCAGGGAGAAGTCCTCGCCGGCGTGCCGGATCTCCTTGGACAGCCGGGGGTCGTTGAGCAGGGCGCGCACCTCGTCGTGACCGACGACGAGCCAGGCGTCCGCGCCCTCCGGCATCCGCACCCGGTGCACCGGGCCTAACGCGCGCAGCCGCGCGTAGACGCGGTACGGATCGCGGGCGAACTCCTCGCCCATTCCCGCCAGATCGACTATTTCTCCCGTACCTGTCCCCATGGGTGGACCCTCCTCGGTTGACCGGGTCCTCACCATATCGGGCACGTGTTCGTCGGATCATCGTCCCCGCGAGGCCCCCGAACGGGCCTCGGGGACGGTGTCGAAGGCGTCGTCGGGGTCGAAGTGGCCGGTGGTGGCCGGGTGTTCGCGGGCGGAGTCGGGATCGGCCGCGTCGGCGAGCCGGCCCAGGAGGTCGGCGGCGCGCTTGGCGACGGTGTCGCGGTCGCCTTCGGAGAGCACGGAGCCCATCGCGCAGGCGACGGCCCCGGCCGCGATCCACTGGGGGGCGGTGTCGACGGTGATGCCGCCGGTGGGCAGCAGCGCCGACTGCGGCAGGGCGGCACGGATGTCCGCGATCCAGCCCGGGTGGTGGGCGGAGGCGGGGAAGAGCTTGAGGGCGTCGGCGCCCAGCTCCAGGGCCCGGACGATCTCGGTGGGGGTGGAGACGCCGGGGAAGACGGGCACACCGTAGCGGTGTCCGGTGCGGATGACCTCGGCGTCGAGGCTGGGCGAGACGAGGAAGCGGGCACCGGCCTCGACCGCCATCCGCGCGGAGGGGGCGTCCAGCACGCCGCCCGCCCCGATGAGCGCCTCGTCGCCGACCTCCCGGGCCAGGGTGGTGACGACCTCCAGGGCGAACGGCGTGGCCAGCGATATCTCCAGGCTGGTGAGGCCGGCGGAGAGCAGGGTGCCGGCCGTCGCCGTGGCCTGGTCGTAGCTGTCGCCGCGGACGACGGCGAGGACGCGCTGCGCGAGCGCGGCTCCGGTGATCTCCCAGCGGTACACGGCAGTTCGCCGCCCTTCTCGATGTGCGTACGGTGTCGATGCGGAGATGTGGAGTTGTGGAGATGCGTGGTGTACGGGCCGACCGGCCAGAGGGAACGTCAAGGAAAGCTGATGTGACCCGAAGAGGATCGCGCATGGCTCTTCGGGACCAACAGGGGTGGTCAACAGCGAAGTTGACGACGCGGCGGGCGACCGCGGAGGTCTTCGGCGGGCCCGCCGTCGGGCGGCCGGGGCCGGTCGGGGCCCGGTGCGCGGGGTAGCGCGGGTCAGCCGGCCACGCGGCCCGGACGCCCGCCCCGCGCGGCGCAGACGGCGCACCCGGCGGGTATGCCGGGCAGGACCTCGTGGGTGATCGCTTCCAGGTCCTTCATCACCGATGCCACGAGCGCCTCCCCGAACGTCGTCCCCTATCAAAACGTTAACGGGAGGCGCTGACAATCGGACCCCGGGCGCCACCTCCGACGGTCCGCCCGGGGGACTCGGTCACGCGTGTGAGAACGCGGAGAGTCCCGCCACCGTGCGCGGTGGCGGGACTCTCGTGCCGGCGTTGACGGGACCGTCGCGGTCCGCTTCGTCAGCAGGCGCGGTCGACCAGGTTGAAGGTCGCGTAGTGGTCGCCGGTGTAGTAGTCCTCCTGGCCCTTCTGCCCGGTGACGATGCGGCGGGCACCGCGGTCCGGGGAGCCGGGGGTCTTCACGGTGTACTCGTGGTAGTAGCCGCCGGACTGCTTCGGCAGCACGTTCTCGCGGTTGGAGAAGACGGTCCCGTCCTTCGGGTAGGGGAAGGGGCCGCCGGCGTCGATCAGACGCAGGGTGTCGTGGGCCTGGGCCGGCAGGGCGGAGTAGCAGACGTCGCCGACGGTCCGCACGGCGACCGTCGACCGGGCGGCGGGGGCGGTGGTCGCGGCCGGGGCGGCGACGGCGGTGCCGAACAGGAACGTCGAGGCCAGGACGGCGAGGGCGGCGGTGCGCGCGAGGCGGTGGGGGGTTCTCATACCCACCAGCATGGCGCGACGGGTACATGTCATGTCAACGCCGATGATCAACTGTTTCCCAGGTGTTCACGGCATGACCCGGGCGTTCACCGCAACCGGAAGATGTGCCCATCATTTTCGGGCCGGATTTGCCCCAGAGGCAAAACTTTTGCCCCTCGGGCAAGAGAGGGCTATACCGGAGCCATGAGCCAGTCGCCCGACCAGCCCGACGCTCCACCCGGCCCCGCGGCCGGGGCGGCCCCGCCCGACGGACCCGCCGGCCAACTGCCCGACGTCGCCCCCCGGCTGCGGGCCCTGCGCAAGCGCAGCGCGCTGACGCTGGAGACCGCGGCCGCGCGGGCCGGCCTCTCCCCCGCCCACCTCTCGCGGCTGGAGACCGGCCGTCGGACACCGTCGCTGCCGATGCTGCTGGCCTTGGCCCGCACTTACGGAACAACGGTATCCGACGTGCTGGGCGAGGTGCCCGCGGAGCGGGACCCCATCGTGCGGGCGGACCGGATGGAGCCCCAGGAGGCGGGCGGCTGGACGTACTGGCGGGCCGGCGGCTCGGGCCGGGCCATGCAGGCGCTGCGGCTGCACGTGCCGGCGGTCGGGGGCCAGGACGAGCTGGTGCGGGTGCACGCGGGCGAGGAATGGCTGTACGTGACGAAGGGGCGGCTCCGGCTGACGCTCGGCGAGACCGCGCATCTGCTCGGCCCGGGCGACTCCGCCCACTTCGACTCGCTCACCCCGCACCGCATCGCCGCCGCCTCGCACGGCGGGGTGGACCTGCTGTTCATGCACACGCTGATGCAGAGCGGTGTGGCCGAGCTGTGCCTCGGCGACGCCGGACCGACCCGAAGGGGAATGCCATGAGCGACGCCGACATCACGCGCGCCTCCACCGACGAGGCCGTGCTCCACCCCGGGCGCGGTCCCGTGGAACGCAAGCGGAACGAGGAGGACCGGGCCCCGATGGGCATGACCATCCGGGTCTTCATCTACCTGGTGGCCGTCCACTTCATCGTCGCGTTCTTCTTCCTCATCTTCTGGCTCGCCGGGGCGAAGTGACACGCCCGGCGCCCGGCGCCGCCACGGCGCGATCTTCTGGGAGCCTGGTCGTCGGTGCCGGTCGGTCCTACCCGGGAGGGGCAGCGATGACGCGTACGGCTGAGGACGTTCTGGCGGACGCCGTGCGCGATTCGGCGCCCGGCGACGGTGCGAACAGGCTCGTGCCGCTGATCGAGGCGGGCACGGCGCCACGGAAGGCGATCGCCGCCTTCGCGCTGGAGCAGCACCACGTCATCACCGGTGACCGGGGCAGCTTTCAGCGGCTGGCCGAGCGGGCGGCGGGGGCCCAGCCGGCGGTGGCCGGCTTCTTCACGTCCCTGGTCCAGGGCGAGGACGTCGCGCTGGACCGGCTCGGGACCCTGGCGGGCGCCTGCGGGCTGGACCGGGCGGCGGTGCGCGCGTACGAGCCGCTGGCCGGCTGCCAGGCGTATCCGGCGTACACGGCCTGGCTGGCCCTGCACGCCGAACCCGTCGACGTGGTCGTGGCGTTGACCGCCAACTTCGCGGCGTGGGGAGGGTACTGCGCCACCGTCGGCCGGGCCTTGCGCCGTCACTACGGGTTCGACGACGCGGCGTGCGGCTTCTTCGACTTCTTCGCCGAGCCCGCGCCCGAGGGCGCGGAGCGGTCGTCGGCGGCCGTCCGGGCCGGTCTGGCCGCCGGGCTGGTCTCGGAGCGTCTGGCGCGGCGCTACGGGCGTCTGCTGCGGGACTACGAGCTGATGTTCTGGAACACGCTCGCCGGGACCTGACCGACGATCTACGGTGGCGGCATGACGCCTACCGAACACACTTCCGTCGTCTACCGGACCGCCCGCGCCGGGGAAGCGGCCGCCGCCGAATCACTCGACAACTCCTTCACCACGGACGCGGTCATCGAAGTGACGGTCACGGACGACGGATTCCGGCTGCGCGAGGTGCCCGTCGACCCGCCGCTGCACAAGGTCTTCCCCGACGACGAAGAGGAGGAGGCGGCGGAGGCCGGGGACGGTGACGAGGACGGTGGGGACGCGGCCACCCGTGTCGTCGTCGCGCTCGACGGTGACGGCACGCTGTGCGGTGCGATCACCACCGAGTTCAGCGCCTGGAACAGCCGGCTCGTCATCGCCGACGTGCGGGTCGCCCCCGGCCACCGGGGCCGGGGCATCGGGCGCGGCCTCATGGACCGCGCCCTCGACCACGGGCGCCGGATCGGCGCGCGTACGGCGTGGTTGGAGGTCAGCCAGGTGAACGCCCCGGCGGTGCGGGCGTACCGGCGGATGGGTTTCACCCTGTGCGGCTTGGACGTCACCCTCTACGCGGGCACCGCCTCGGAGGGTGAGCAGGCCCTGTTCATGAGCCGTCCGCTGACACCGTGAGGCGGCGGGCCCCTTCCTCCGTGAGTGAGCCGTACAGGCGCAGGCGGGCGATGCCGCCGTCGGGGTAGATGTCGATCCGCAGATGTGTGGCCGTGGTGGCCTTCTCCAGGGCGAAGCGGTGGATGGTGTCGGGCTGGAGGCGGGTGCGGGGCAGGATCTCGGTCCAGCCGGTGGTGTGGTCGCACGGGTCGGCGCCGGTGGCGGTGTCGAGTACGGACAGGGCGGCCCAGCCCGCCGCGTTGCCTTTGTAGCAGCCCGTGTCGATCTCGACGGCGCGTGGCAGTGACTGCTCGGCGAGGCGGTAGCGGACCCAGTCGTGGCCCTTGTCACGGCGGCGGCGGGTCTCCCAGCCGTCGTCCATCTTGCGGGACCGGCCCGGCTGGATGGAGTGCACGGGCGGGGAGTAGAAGCGGTCGGAGGCGTCCTCGGCCCGGCCGCCGTTCTCCAGCGCGAGGAGGTCGAAGGTGCCGAGGGTGGCGAGCCACGCGGGGTCGGGGACGACCTCGCCGTGGACGCGGAGCCGTGCGATGCCGCCGTCGGGGTGCTGGTTGAGCCGGAGGTGGGTGAAGCGCCGGGGGTCGCGGACGGCGAAGCCGTTGGCGGCGTGGCCGCCGACGGGGGTGCGCGGGACGAGGACGGTCCACTTGACGTCGGCGGCGAGTAGTTCCTCGGCGGAGGGCGTGCCGGTGACGGTGGCGGCCTCGATGCTGACGGCCTGGGGGTGGTTGCCGCGGAAGTGGGCGGTGTCGACGACGATGCCGCGCACGACGCCGGGCGCGCCGAGCCGTATCAGTGCCCAGTCGTGATCGTCGTCCGTGGGGTGCGGGGTGTCGGCGCCGGTACCGCGGCGGCGGCGGGTCTCCCAGCCGTCCATGACTTTGCCCTTGTGGCCGAAGTGCTCGGGGTCGAAGCGGGCGGCCTCGGGGTTGAGGAGGTTCTCGCGCTCGGCGAAGAACTCGTCGTTGGCGGCGAGCACGCCCGCGCCCAGCCGGCGGTCGGCGAGGTCGGGCAGGTGGGTGAAGTCGAAGGCGGCCGTGCGGTAGTCGGCGTAGGGGTCGCCGCCCGGGTACGGGCGCGCGTCACCGGTGAAGGACGGAAGGGCGGGGTTCGCGGGGGTGCCGCTCATGTGCTGCGCTGCCTCTCCAGTAGTCGGCCGGTGGGGGCGCCGGGGGTGCCGTGGTCGGCTGTCCGGTGGCCTCGCAGCCACGTCGACCGTACGACGCCGCTCAGCGTCCTCCCGGCGTAGGCGGTGGTGGGGTTGCGGTGGTGGAGCCCGGCCGGGTCGACCGTGAAGGTGTCGTCGGGGGCGAGGACGGCGAAGTCGGCGTCACGGCCGGCTTCGATGGCGCCTTTGTGCGCGAGGCCCGCGAGGGCGGCCGGTGCGGTGGCCGTCCAGCGGGCCACGTCGGTGAGCGAGTGGCCGCGCCGGCGGGCCTCGGTCCACAGGGCCGGCAGGCCGAGTTGCAGGGAGGAGATGCCGCCCCAGGCCTTGGCGAAGTCGGGGACCTTGAGGTCGGTGGTGCAGGGCGAGTGGTCGGAGACGACGCAGTCGATGGTTCCGTCGGCGAGGCCCTGCCACAGGGCGTCCTGGTTGGCCGCCTCGCGGATGGGCGGGCAGCACTTGAACTCGGTGGCCCCGTCGGGCACTTCCTCGGCGGTGAGGGTGAGGAAGTGCGGGCAGGTCTCGACGGTGATGCGTACGCCCGCGGCCTTTGCCGCGGCGATCACCGGCAGCGCGTCGGACGACGACAGGTGCAGGATGTGCACCCGTACGTCCTGTCGCCGGGCGACGTCGACGAGCGCGGCGATCGCGTCGTTCTCGGCGGCGCGGGGGCGGGAGGCGAGGAAGTCGGCGTAGCGCGGCCCACCGCGCTGGGGGGCGCTCGCCAGGTGGGCGGGGTCCTCGGCGTGCACGATCAGCAGCCCGTCGAACGCGGCGATCTCACCGGCCACGGTGGCCAGGTCGGCGCGGCTCAGATGGGGGAACTCCTCGACCCCGGACGGCGAGAGGAAGGCCTTGAAGCCGAAGACTCCGGCGTCGTGCAGGGGCCGCAGATCGCTCACGTTGCCGGGCAGCGCCCCGCCCCAGAAGCCGACGTCGACATGGACCGCGGGGCGCGCCACCTCTTGTTTGACGCGCAGGTGGGCGACGGTGGTGGTGGGCGGGACGCTGTTGAGGGGCATGTCCACGAGGGTGGTGACGCCTCCGGCGGCGGCCGCCCGGGTGGCGGCGGCGAACCCCTCCCACTCCGTGCGGCCGGGGTCGTTCACATGGACGTGGGTGTCGACGAGCCCGGGCAGCAGGGCGTCCTCCCCCAGGTCCACGACGCGGGCACCCGCTGGGGTCGGGCCCCGGTAGGGCAGGACGGCCGTGATCCGGCCGGCGGCGACGGCGACGGAGGCGGGGCGGGTGCCCTCCGGCGTGACGACGCGGGTCGAGCGCAGGACCAACTCCACCTCGGGCACGGCATCTCCTCGCATTCCGGCGTCGGACGAGTGTCGGACGAGTGCGCGTTTTTCAACGTTCTGTTGAACCAGGTGGGTGGCAGTCTTCATTCGTGTCACAGCCGCGTCAAGACCTGTCGGGGGTTCACCCGGGTTCGGCCGCCGTTCGGCCGACCCCGTCGACGCCTTCCGTTGCACGGAAGAATCCTTCCGTCACGCAAAACGACGCGTAGTGCGGCCGGGGGCCTGCCGGTAGGCTGCTCTCCCACGCCTCCCGGAAGGACCCGTGCCGTGCCCTCGTCCGCCGAGCCCAAAGCCGCCTCGCCCACCGGAGGCGTCCAGTCGCTGGAGCGCGCCTTCGATCTGCTGGAGCGGATGGCGGACGCCGGGGGCGAGGTCGGGCTGAGCGAACTTTCCGCGAGCAGCGGGTTGCCGCTGCCCACCATCCACCGGCTGATGCGCACGCTGGTCGCCTGCGGCTACGTCCGCCAGCAGCCCAACCGCCGCTACGCGCTGGGCCCCCGGCTGATCCGGCTCGGCGAGAGCGCCTCCCGGCTGCTCGGCGTCTGGGCACGCCCGTATCTCGCCCGGCTGGTCGAGGAGACCGGCGAGACCGCGAACATGGCGCTGCTCGACGGTGACGAGGTCGTCTACGTCGCGCAGGTGCCCTCGCGGCACTCGATGCGGATGTTCACCGAGGTCGGCCGTCGGGTGCTGCCGCACTCCACGGGTGTCGGCAAGGCACTGCTCGCCCAGGCCGCCGACGACGATGTCCGCGCGCTGCTGGTGCGTACGGGCATGCCGGCGGCCACGGAGAAGACCATCACGACGCCCGAGGGCTTCCTGGAGGCCCTGGCCCGGGTTCGCGAGACGGGTTACGCGGTCGACGACAACGAGCAGGAGATCGGGGTCCGTTGCCTGGCGGTCCCGGTGCCCGACTCCCCCACGGCCGCGGCCCTCTCCATCTCCGGCCCGGCGGGCCGGGTCACGGAGGCCGCCGTGGAAAAGATCGTGCCCGTCCTCCAGGAGGTCGCGGCCGAACTGTCGGTGGCCCTCGCCAGCAAGTCGGCTTCCGCCTGAGGGAAACGGACGCCGCCCGCCGCCCGCCGTCCCGGCGGGTTCCGCGTTCCGCCTGCCGCGTGCCGCGTGCCGCGTGCCGCCTGCCGCCTGCCGCCTGCCGCCTGCCGCCTGCCGCTTGAAGATGAACCACGCTCCGGCGGGCGTCGGCCGGTGGACGCCTGGTCGCTCACGCCCCGTCGGGGGCCTCGCGGGAGGCGACACCGCGGCCGCCGCCCGGGGACCAAGCGACTCGCCGTCATCGGCGTTCGACATCGGGCCGCCGGGCCCTTGGGCGTTCACGCCCGCCGGGGGTCTCGCGGAAGGCGACACCGCAGTCGCCGCCCAGGGACCAAGCGACTCGCCGTCATCGGCGTTCGGCATCGGGCTCCCGGCCCCGGGGCGTCGACGCCCCGTCGAGGGCCTCGCGGGAGGCGACACCGCGGCCGCCGCCGCGAATCCGCGTCGGCACTGCCCGCCACCCGGGGGCGAAGCGACTCACGCCGTCATCGGCGTTCGGCATCGGGCCTCCGGTCCCGGGGCGTTCACGCCCGTCGGAGGCCTCGCGGAAGGCGACACCGCGGCCGCCGCCCGGGGACCAAGCGACTCGCCGTCATCGGCGTTCGGCATCGGGCCTCCCGGCCCGGGCCGTTCACGCCCCGTCGGGGGCCTCGCGCGGGCGGGGGATCTCCGCCGCGGCGCGCAGCGGTTCCGGTGCAGACGGGTCCGGCAGGGGGCCCGGCATCGGCTCCGGTGCCAGGTCCGGCATCGGCTCCGGCACCGCGTCCCGCATCGGATCCCGCGCCGGATCCCGGCGGTATTGCCGGGGCACCGTGCCCGGCTGTTCGCCGAAGCTGTCGACCGCCGCGCGGACCTCGCCGAGGGCCTGGGCCAGGGCGCTGACCGAGCCCACCGCGCCCGCGACCAGCAGCAGCGAGCGGCGCAGCCGGGGGACTTCGGGTGTGCCCGCGCGGGCCATGGCGTCCAGGGCGGCCAGTTCGTCCTCGGCGGCGTCCCGGTCGGGTAACCGCGCGGGGTGCGCGGCGAGCGCCCGGCGCAGCCGGGACACCGCGGCACGCAGCTCGCCGACCCTCGGGTCGTCGCCGATCCGGCCCGCTCGCTCCTCTTCCACCACAACGGCGCCTTCCGCCACGGTTCTCCCCCTCCCACCCGGTCGCGCGGATCAGTTAACGCCACTTTCCGTGCGGAGCGCCACACTCACAGCGAAATTCAGGCCGCGCGCTCACGTACGGGTGACAAACGGCTGTCCACCGCACATCGGACCGCGGTCGCATGAACCCGCGGCACACATCCGGTAAGCAAGAGCCATGGCACAGACGACGGATGAGGCGGACACGACGGCGGGGCCGGCGCCCGTCGCCGGATTGCTGCTGGCGGCCGGTGGTGGGCGGCGGCTCGGCGGGCGGCCCAAGGCGCTGCTCGCGTACCGGGGCCGGCCGCTGGTGGAGCATGCCGCCCGGGTGTTGCGCGAGGGCGGCTGCGGGCCGCTGTGCGTGGTGCTCGGGGCGGGGGCGGCGCGGGTGCGGGAGGGGGAGGGGCCGGCGTGGCCGCCGGGGGCGGACGTGACCGTGGTGGACAACCCCGACTGGGCGGCGGGCATGGGGACTTCGCTGCGGGCCGGGCTGGCCGCCCTGGCCCCCACGGGCGCGTCGGCCGTGCTGGTGACCTTGGTGGACCAGCCCCGGATCGGACCGGCCGCCGTGGCCCGCGTACTGGCCGCGCACCGGGCGGGCGCGGACCTGGTGGCCGCCGCGTACGACGGCGAGCGGGGCCACCCGGTGCTGTTCGCGCGAGGGCACTGGGAGGGCGTCGCGGCCGTGGCCACCGGTGACCGGGGAGCGCGCGCGTATCTACGGGAGCACGCCGGGGCCGTCACGCTCGTCGAGTGCGCGGACGTCGCGGCGCCGGACGACATCGACACGCCGGACGACCTCTCGCTGCTCGACTGAGCAGCGAGAGGTCCCCGAGTGAGCGCCGAGCGAGGGGGTGAGGTGGCACCCAGCGCCACCCGGCCCCGCGCGGCCCCGGAACCGACGTGGCGGAAAATCTCTCGCCATCCACGGACCATTGAACTTCCACTATGAGAAAACTATTCTCCACTGGCACCGCGTGCCGTCACCGTGAACCGTAAGACCGAGCGTCCCGGCGGCCGGGGCGTCCGCCCGCTGAAGGAGTGACAGCCCATGTCCGCACCAGCGCCGTCCCCGCTGGCCACCGTCGTCGCCGGCCCCGCTCGCGTCCCGGCCCGCCAGGGCGAGGTCCTGACCGACGCGGCGCTCGCCTTCGTCGCCGCCCTGCACCGCCGGTTCACCCCCCGGCGCGACGAGTTGCTCGCCCGCCGCGCCGCCCGCCGCGCCGAGATCGCCCGCACCGGAACGCTCGACTTCCTCCCCGGGACCGCGTCCGTCCGCGAGGACCCCGACTGGCGCGTCGCCCCCGCCCCGGCCGCGCTGGACGACCGCCGGGTGGAGATCACCGGCCCGACGGACCGGAAGATGACCGTCAACGCCCTGAATTCGGGGGCCCGGGTCTGGCTCGCCGACTTCGAGGACGCCTCCTCCCCCACCTGGGAGAACGTCATCGGCGGCCAGCTCAACCTGATCGACGCCTACGAGCGCCGTATCGACTTCACCAGCGAACAGGGCAAGTCGTACGCCCTCAAACCGGCCGATCAGCTCGCGACCGTCGTCGTGCGCCCGCGTGGCTGGCACCTCGACGAGCGCCACCTGACCGTCGACGGCAGGCCCGTCCCCGGCGCCCTCGTCGACTTCGGCCTGTACTTCTTCCACAACGCCCGACGGCTGACCGACCTCGGCAAGGGCCCGTACTTCTATCTGCCCAAGACCGAATCGCATCTGGAGGCCCGCCTCTGGAACGACGTCTTCGTCTTCGCCCAGGATCACCTCGGCATCCCCCGGGGGACCGTGCGCGCGACCGTCCTGATCGAGACGATCACCGCGGCGTACGAGATGGAGGAGATCCTCTACGAGCTGCGCGAGCACGCCTCCGGGCTGAACGCCGGGCGCTGGGACTACCTCTTCTCCATCGTCAAGAACTTCCGTGACGGCGGGGCGCGGTTCGTCCTCCCCGACCGCAACGCCGTGACGATGACGGCGCCGTTCATGCGCGCGTACACCGAACTGCTGGTGCGCACCTGCCACAAGCGCGGCGCGCACGCCATCGGCGGCATGGCCGCCTTCATCCCCTCCCGCAAGGACCCGGAGGTCAACGAGGTCGCCCTCCAGAAGGTCAAGGCCGACAAGGACCGTGAGGCGCGCGACGGTTTCGACGGGTCCTGGGTCGCCCACCCCGACCTCGTGCCCGTCGCCCGCGCCTCCTTCGACGCGGTCCTCGGCGAACGGCCGCACCAGAAGGACCGGTTGCGTGAGGACGTCCGCGTCGGTGCCGGGGAACTCATCGCCGTCGACTCGCTGGAGGCGAAGCCCACCTACGAAGGACTGCGCAACGCCGTCCAGGTGGGCGTCCGCTACATCGAGGCGTGGCTGCGCGGTCTGGGTGCCGTCGCCATCTTCAACCTCATGGAGGACGCGGCCACCGCCGAGATCTCCCGCTCCCAGATCTGGCAGTGGATCAACGCGGGTG
Source organism: Streptomyces sp. NPDC042259 (assembly GCF_055582085.1). Taxonomy (NCBI): domain Bacteria; kingdom Bacillati; phylum Actinomycetota; class Actinomycetes; order Kitasatosporales; family Streptomycetaceae; genus Streptomyces; species Streptomyces sp. NPDC042259. Next base: position 296,962 of record NZ_JBVJDW010000003.1, read on the forward strand.
TCGTCTTCGACAACGGCCGCAAGGCCACCGCCGAGCTGGTCCGCGAGGTCGCGGCCGAGGAACTCGCGGCCGTCCGTGCCGAGGCCGGCCCGGACGCCTTCGCCGCCGGGCGTTGGCAGGAGGCCCACGATCTGCTGCTGAAGGTCGCCCTCGACGAGGACTACGCGGACTTCCTCACCCTGCCGGCCTACGAACTGCTGGACTGACCGGCCGGTGGCCCGCGCCGGGCGCGGCCGTCAGCTCATGGCCGCGCCCAGTGCCACGAAGCCGCAAATGAGGACGGCCAGGATCGCCAGCAGCGGCCAGACGAACCGCAGGTACTTGTCGTAGCCGACCTTGGCCAGGGCCACCCCGCCCATGACGACGGCGGTCGTCGGCACCCACAGGTTCATCCAGCCGCTCGCCGCCTGCCAGGCCGTGACGACCACCGCCCGTGAGACGTCGGCGAAGTCCGCGAGCGGCGCGAGGATGGGCATCGCGAGGGTGGCGTGGCCGGAGGTCGAGGGGATCAGGAAGGCCAGCGGCAGGTTCACGAGGTAGACCATGACCCCGAAGAGCGCCGCCGGGGTGCCGGAGACCACGCCCTCGATGGAGTGCAGCACCGTATCGATGATCTTCGAGTTGTTCATGATCACCGTGATGCCCCGGGCGAGGACGATCACGAGGGCGGGTGCGATGAAGTCCGCCGCGCCCTGTGCGATCGTGGCACTGAGCCGCTGCTCCCCCAGCCGGGCGACGAGCCCGACCAATACCGCGGCCGTGATGAACAGCGCCGCCAACTGCGCGAAGGACCAGCCCAGTTCCCAGGCGTAGGGTGTGGCATCGGCGTCGCCCGTGAGGGCGCTCGCCCAGGGGATCACCGAGAAGATCATGAAGGTGAAGACCAGTGCGACCACGGCGAGCACCGCTTGGTGCAGGCCCGTGAGCCGCGGGGGTTCCACCGCCGCGGCCGCCAGTTCACGGTCGCCCGGGCGGAAGCCGACCAGGGAGCGGGCCGGGTCGGTGCGCACCCGGTGGGCGTACCGCACGACGTAGCCGATGGTCACGCCGGTGAGGACCGCCCACATCGCGAAGCGCAGCGCGATCCCGTCGCCCAGCGAGACGTCGGCGGCCGACGAGGCCACCCCGGTGGCGAACGGGTTGACCGTGGAGGCGAGCACACCGACGCCCGCGCCGAGGATGATCGTGCCGGTGGCGACCATGCGGTCGTAGCCGAGAGCCAGCATGAGCGGCACGATCAGCCCGTAGAAGCCGAGGGTCTCCTCGGCGAAGCCCTCCACCGTGCCGAGCAGGGAGAAGACGGTCATGACGGCCGCGATCAGCAGCGCGCCGCGGGTGCGCAGCCGGTGGGCGAGCCGTTCGATGCCGCGGTCCAGGGCGCCGGTGGCGAAGACGACGGTGATGAACGCGCCGATGGCCAGGACGAAGAGGAAGACGCCGGCGCTGCCGTACAACTGCCCGGCGGCGTCCGGGGCGACCTGGCCGGTGGCGCCGTCGCGCACGCCGTAGAGGCCGTTGACCGGGGACAGGAACAGCTCGCCGAGCCGGTGGGTGAAGTCACCGGGCGCCGGCTCGCGGTGGTAGGTGCCCTGGAGCGGGTTGCCGTCCGCGTCGCGTTTGTACACCCCGGAGGGGATGACGAAGGCGAGGATCCACACGGCGACGGTCACGGCCGCGAGGACGGTCAGGGCACTGGGGAAGACGAAGCCGCGTCTCTCCTCGGGCTCCCCCTCGGCATCGCGGTCCACGCCGGAACCCCTCTCCGCACTGACGGGTGGTTTTCGCCTTGATTGTGGCGTAATGCGGAGGCTCTCCCTAGCCGCCACGCACGGAGGCGCCCGTACCGGCGGTGGATCAGCGCACGACCGGCACCGGCTGCTCCGCCACCACCGCCTCCGGGGCGGGGCGCGTGCGCCGGTGGCCGAGGTGGTTGAAGGCGAGGTTGAGGACGACGGCCGTGAGACACCCGGCGCTGACCCCCGAATCAAGGATGATCTTCAGGGTCTCGGGGATGGCGGTGTTGTCGTAGAAGGTCTTGGAGACCACCGGGATCAGGCCCATGCCCAGCGAGGTGGCGGCGATCAGCAGATTGTCGCCCTGTTCCAGCCCCGCCGTGCGCAGAACGTTGACGCCGCTGGCCGCGACCGTGCCGAAGAGCACGATGCCCGCGCCGCCGAGCACCGGCTGCGGCACGACGGCGATGAGCGAGGCGAAGACGGGGCTCAGCCCCAGCAGGACGAACATCAGACCGCAGACGGCGACGGTGTAGCGGCTGCGCACCCTGGTGAGGGCGACCAGACCGACGTTCTGGGCGAAGGCGCTGTTGGCGAAGCCGTTGAAGAGGGGGCTCAGCGCGGTGCCGAGCGTGTCGGCGCGCAGCCCGCCCGCGATGACCTTCTCGTCCGCCGCACGGCCCACGATCTCGCCGAGCGCGAGCATGTCGGCGGTGCTCTCGGTCATGCAGACCAGCATGAGGATGCACATGGAGACGATGGCGGCGACCTCGAACCGGGGGGCGCCGAAGTGGAACGGCGCCGGGAAGCCGACGACGGCGGCGTGCCGGGTGGCGGTGAAGTCGACGACCCCGGCCGGGATCGCCACGAGGGTGCCGGCGATCAGGCCGAGCAGGATCGCGATCTGCTGGAGGAAGCCGCGTAACAGCCGTCGCAGGACCAGCACGATCAGCAAGGTGGCACCGGCCAGGCCGAGATTGGTCAGGGAGGTGGGCTTCTCCGGGTGGCCGCCCTGTATCCAGCCGAAGGAGACCGGTAACAAGGTGACGCCGATGAGGGTGATGACGGTCCCGCTGACGATGGGCGGGAAGAAGCGGACGAGCCTGCAGAAGTAGGGGGCGAGGAGGAAGCCGAGCGCGCCGGCCACGATGACGGCTCCGAAGATGACCGGGAGGGCGTCCCGCTTGTCGGTCTGGGTGTCGGCGATGGCGATCATCGGGGCGACGCCCGCGAAGGAGACGCCGTTGACGAACGGCATCCTGGCCCCGACCTTCCAGAACCCGATCGTCTGCAGGAGGGTCGCGAGGCCGGCCGTGAAGAGGGAGGCGCCCACCAGGAAGGTGATCTCCAGGGGGGAGAGCCCGAGGTAGGCGCCGAGGACGAGCGGGGGTGCGACGACGCCCGCGTAGCTGGCGGCGACGTGCTGGAAGCCGGTGGCGATCAGCCGGCCCGGGCGGGGCACCCGGTCCACGGGGTGGACGTCACCGTCCTCGGTCGCCGGTAGGGGGCTTGGCTCGGTGGACCTGGGCGCTGCGGCCACGTTGGTTCCTCCTGTCGCGTCTTGTGTCGCCTGTCGCCTGGCCGGCGGATCTTCGGGCTGCGGTTCGTCCTGCCGACGGCGGGGCCGTGCCGCCTGCGGCGGCGAGCGCCTCTCGCCTGGCCGGCGGAACCTTCGGCTGCGGGCCGTCTGTGCCGCCTGCGGCGGCGAGCGCCCTGCGGGCGCGTCCTCAAACGCCGGACGGGCTTGGTTTCAGCTGGGCTCAGCCCAATCCAGCCCGCTGGGGGCACCTCCCGGCGGTAGCTGGGGGAGATTGAGGACACCGCCGCGCAGCGGAGGCGCACACACGGCGGCCCGCAGCGCCCCGCCACACGCTGCCCGTGGGTCCCGGTGGGACCCACGGGCCCCGGCTGAGGGCCGTCCCCCTCGGCCGAGTCTGGGGAGCCTCGCGCGATGGCCGGGTCTCAGTGCGCGGCGGCGATGCGGGCGAGGCGGCGGGCCTCCCGCCGTGCCTCGCGGGCGATGGTGTCCTCGTCGGCGGTGACGAGCCGGCCGTCCTCGACGACGGGCTTGCCGTTGACCAGGGAGAGGGTGACGGGGGCGGCGGCGCCGAGGACGAGCGCGGCGACCGGGTCGGCGATGGTGGAGTGGCCGAGGCCGTCGAGCTTCCACAGCACGAGGTCGGCGAGTTTGCCGGGCTCCAGCGAGCCCGTCTCGTCCTCCCGCCCGAGCACCCGCGCACCGCCGTGGGTGCCCAGCCGCAAGGCCTGCCGGACGCCCAACGCCCCCTCGCCGCCCGCCAGTCGGTGGACGAGGAGGGCGTTGCGCAGTTCGGTGTGCAGTTCGCCGGACTCGTTGGAGGCGGTGCCGTCGACGCCGAGCCCGACGGGGACGCCCGCCTTCAGCATGGCGGGGACCCGGGCGGTACCGGCCCCGAGCCGGGCGTTGGAGGAAGGGCAGTGGGCCACGCCCGTGCCGGTGCGGGCGAAGGCCGCGATGTCGGCGTCGTTCATGTGGACGCAGTGGGCCATCCACACGTCGTCGCCGAGCCAGCCGGTGGAGGCGAAGTAGTCGGTCGGCCCCATGCCGAACAGTTCCTTGCAGAACCGCTCCTCCTCGACCGTCTCGGAGCCGTGCGTGTGCAGCCGGACGCCCTTGCGCCGGGCCAGCGCCGCCGACTCCCGCAGGAGTTCGGTGGAGACGGAGAACGGCGAGCAGGGGGCGACCCCGATCCTCAGCATCGAGCCGAAGCTCGCGTCGTGGTGGGTGTCGATGGCCTCCTCGGTCGCGCGGAGCGCCGCCTCGGTGGTCTCCACCGCGAAGTCCGGCGGCAGCCCCCCGGCCGACTGCCCCCGGTCCATCGAGCCGCGGGTGGGGCAGAACCGTACGCCCAGCTCCCGGGCGGCCCGGATCTCGGCACCGAGCAGGTCGCCGGCCCCGCGCGGGAAGACGTAGTGGTGGTCCATGGCGGTGGTGACACCACCGCGGACCATCATGGCCAGGGAGCCGCGGGCGGCCGCGTAGACCATGTCCTCGTCGATGCGCGACCAGGTGGGGTAGAGGGCGACGAGCCAGTCGAAGAGGCCCGCGTCCTGGGCGAGGCCGCGGGTGAGCCACTGGTAGAAGTGGTGGTGGGTGTTGACGAGGCCGGGGGTGAGCAGATGACCGGTGCCGTCGACGCGCCGGACGACCCCCGCGAGGCCCTGGGGGGCCGCCCCCGGGCCCACCGATTCGATTCTGTTGCCGCCGACGACGACATGACCCGAGGCGTACTCGGTGTCGTGCGCGTCGACGGTGGCTATGGCGCAGTTCTCGATGACGACGCGCGTCGTCGCGCCGTCGGGGTCCGGGGCGGCTGCCATGGTGGTCCTCGTTCCGTCGGGGGTGCGCTCAGAGGTTCGTCGGATCGACGGGGATGCGCTGCTCGGCGCCGTCGCGCAGGACGGTCGCCTCGATGAGGCCGTAGGGCCGGTCGGCCGCGAAGTACACGGCTCCGTCGGCGGTGTCGTTCTTGATGCCGAACGGTGACAGGTCCACGAGGAAGTGGTGTTTGTTGGGGAGCGAGAGCCGGATCTCCTCGATCTCCGGGCCCCGCTCGACGACCCGTGCGCCCATCGCGTAGAGGGTCTGCTGGAGGGAGCGGGAGTAGGTCTCGGCGAAGCCGCTCAGCAGGTCCCCGCGGGTCCGTTCGTAGGAGCGGTCCCAGTCCGGCGCGGGCCGGGAGTCGTCGGTCCAGGCGTGCCGCCAGCGGGCGTGCACCTCGGTGGCGAGGATCCGGTCGTCGGTCTCCTTCAGCGTGGTGTAGCGGTCCTTGACGTATCCGCGGAATTCGGAGTCGGTGGTGTTCATCACCACGAGGTCCTTGAGGCCCGAGACGATCTGCCAGGCCGAGCCGTCGAAGGTGATCTGCGCGGTGCGCGTCTCCTGGTTCTTCCGGACGAAGGAGTGCTCGCCGGGGCCGGCGGTCCCGATCCGCTCCCAGGCGTACTCCTCGATCCGCACGCGCGCGCCGGTGACCGCCTGCTGGCTGGTGACGAAGTGGCGGGCCAGCTGGATGCCGAAGTGCTCGGCGGTCTCGACGCCGTGTTCCTTGGCGAAGGCGAACACCGTGTTCTTGGTGGCGTCGGTCGTCAGGACGTTGGTGTTGGAGCCGGAGAGGTGGACCTCGTCCATGTCGCCGGAGAGCGCCACCGAGACGTTGAGGTCCTTGACGTGGTGGGTGGCCCCGTCGCGGGTGAGCTTGAGGAGGCGGTTCTCGGCTTTGCCGTACTGGTTCTGGCCAAGGATGGGCATGGGCGTGCTAGCTCCCTCGGTATACGGAGTAGCCGAACGGGTTGAGCAGCAGCGGTAGGTGGTAGTGCTCGCCCGGTGTGACGGCGAAGGCGACCGTCACCTCGGGGAAGAAGGCTGCGCCCGCGGCTCGGCTGCGTGCGAGATACGGCTCGACGGCGAACGTGAGCCGCGCGTGGTGCGTGCCTTCCGGCAGTGCCGGAAGGTCCGTGCAGCGCCCGTCCCGGTCCGTGGTGGAACGGCCGAGTGCGCGGTAGGGGTCGCCCTCGCCCCGGGCGGCCAGCTCGACGGTGACTCCCGGGGCCGGGCGCCCGGCGCTGGTGTCCAGGATGTGGGTGGACACCGAGGCGGTCTCCTCGCTGCTCATGGTGGTGCTCCTTCGCCGTCGGGTGCTGCCGCGAGCCGGGCCAGCCGGATGCGGTTGATCTTGCCCAGTTCTCCTCGCACGATCTCGCGTTCGTGTTCCGGCGCGTTGTCGAGACGATGACGAACGGCGTCGAGCATCTGCTCGGCGGTCAGTCCGGTGGCGCAGATCAAAAAGACGTGCCCGAACTTCTCCTGGTAGGCCAGGCCGAGGGCGAGCATCTCGGCCCGCAGGGCGTCGGGCGCGTCCGCCATGCCCCGCTGTTCGCGGGCGGACGCCGGGTCCCCGGGCCGGGGGCGCCCGATCGGCGGGTGCGCGGCCATCGCCTCGGCCAGCTCCGCCGCCGTGAGCCGGGCCGTGGCGGCGTCGCTCGCGGCGAGCAGGGCCGCGGTGTCGGGATACGGGCGCCGGGCGAGGATCTCGTCGCCCCAGGCCGCACCGGCGCAGACTTCGCGCAGTGCGGCCCGGGCGGCGTCATCCTCGGCGGCGTTGAACCGGGTGAGCCCCGGCGTCGGACTCGAAGTCACGGCGGCCTCCGCGGCGCTTGCGTGCGGTGCTCGGACGGGCTGCGCATAGCTAACGCCTTCGACAACACCGCGTCAACACTTTGTTGAAATTCCCTCGGGGGTGGCGGACGGGCCCGGAACACGGCGTCCGGATACCGGATGCGCGGGCGGCGTGATCGTCCGATCGAGGCGTCTTGTCCGATAGATGATTACGCCGGTCACGGCCACGGCACCCATACCGCGAACCACGGAGATACCGGGGACGGACGCCGTCCGCACGGAGGGAACACCATGCCCACTGGCCTGTCGATCCACATCGGCCTGAACAAGGTCGACCCCGCGCAGTACGACGGCTGGGACGGCGAACTCAACGCCTGCGAGAACGACGCCCGGGACATGGCCGAACTCGCCGAGAGCCTGAACTACCGGGACCGGACGATGCTGCTGACGGCGGACGCGACCACCGCGAACGTCACCGCGGCGCTGAAGAAGGCCGCGAAGGAACTGCGGAGCGGCGACATCCTCTTCCTCACCTACTCCGGTCACGGAGGCCAGGTCCCCGACCTCAACGGCGACGAGGAGGACCGGCAGGACGAGACCTGGGTCCTCTTCGACCGGCAGTTCGTCGACGACGAACTGTACGAGCTGTACGGGAGTTTCGAGGACGGCGTGCGCATCGTCGTGCTGTCGGACAGCTGCCACAGCGGAAGCGTCGCCGAGCAGGTGACCGGGATGCTCGCGCCCGAGGCGCTGGAGAGCGCCTTCGGCACCCGGGAGCCGAAGGAGGCGGAGAAGCGGATCAAGGCCCTGCCGCTCTATCTGACCAACAAGCTGTACCAGCGCGACAAGGCGCTCTACGACCGGATCCAGCGGGAGCTGCCCGCCAAGGACGTCCGGGAGATCGGGGCCAGCGTCCTGCTGATCTCCGGCTGCCAGGACGACCAGACCTCCATGGACGGTCCCGTCAACGGCGCGTTCACCGGTGCGCTGCTGAGCGTCTGGAACAGCGGGTCGGGGTTCTCCGGCGACTACCGGGCGCTGCACCGCCGGGTGAAGGAGGAGTTGCGCGGCGAGTACCTCCAGAGCCCCAATCTCTTCCTGGCCGGCCGGCCCGACCCGGAGTTCGTCGAGCAACGGCCGTTCTCGATCTGACCGGCTGCGGTCCGACCGGCTGCGGCGCGCCTCAGGTGCCGGTTCCGGCTCCGCCCCGGGCGGCGTTCTCCCTGTTCAGGTAGTTGTAGACGGTGAAGCGGCTGACGCCGAGCGCGCCGGCCACCGTCTCCACGCCGTGCCGCAGCGTGAAGGCGCCGCGTTGTTCGAGGAGCCGTACGACCGACTGCTTGGTCCTGCGGTCCAGTTCCGCGAGCGGCATGCCGTGGCGGCGTTCGAGCTCGGCGAGGATGTGGTCCAGCGAGTCGGACAGGTGGGGCAGCCGCACGGCCACGACCGGGCGGCCCTGCCAGGACAGCACGACGTCGTCGCCCTCGGCCCGGTCCGGTTCGAGCATCTCCCCGCCCATGGCCTCGACGAGCGGTCTGACCGCGTCACGGAAGGGGCCCGCCGTCGACTCCGTCACGAACCGTCCTCCGGAACCACGTTGATCTGCAAGGACACCCGGGTGGCACCGGCCCGCAGCGACGCGCGCACCAGCTCGTCCACCGCCGTCAACACGGCTTCGGCCCCGCCCTCGGCGGTGTTGCCGAACGGGCCGACGTCGACGGCGTCCAGCGCGGCACCCTGGACCACCTCGCGGGCCACCACCGCGTGCGGCGGGGCCTCGTCGAGATCGAACGGTTCGGTCGTGAACTCCACTCTCAATCGCACGCGGCCCAACCTACTGCGCCCGCCCGCTCCCGGCGCCGCCCCTCTTGACAGGCTTTCCCCTCCGCGAGCACGCTTCCGGTAAGCAGAAGTTGACTTCCGCATTACGGAAGGATTTCCTGGCCGATGAGCCTCCGCGATCAGCGCTTCGATGTGAACCTCTCGATCCTCTTCACCGAACTCCCGCTCCTGGAGCGCCCGGCGGCGGCCGCCGCGGCCGGCTTCACGGCGGTCGAGCTGTGGTGGCCCTGGCCCGCGACACCCACCCCCGACCCGGCGGAACTCGACGCGCTGCGTGCCGCGTTGACCGAGGCGGGCACCCACCTGGTGGGGCTGAACTTCTACGCCGGCGAACTGCCGGGGCCGGACCGGGGCGCCCTGTCCGTACCCGGCACCGCATCCGAGCGCTTCCGCGCCAACATCGACGTCGCGGCCGACTTCGCCCGGTCGGTGGGGTGCACGGCGCTCAACGCCCTGTACGGCAACCGCGTCGACGGCGCGGATCCGTGGGACCAGGACGCCCTCGCGCTGGAGAACCTGACGCTCGCCGCCCGCGCCGCCGACCGGGTGGGGGCGACCTTGCTGATCGAGGCGCTGAACGCCCCCGAGTCCCCCCGCTACCCGCTCGTCACCGCGGCCTCGGCGGTGGAGGTCGTGGAGCGGGTCGACGCGGCCACCGGGCTCGGCAACGCCCGCTTCCTGATGGACCTGTACCACCTGTCGCGAAGCGGCGAGGACCTGCACGAGGTCATCGACCGCTACGCCGGCCGGACCGGCCACGTACAGATCGCCGACGACCCGGGCCGCGGCGCCCCCGGCACCGGCGGCCTCGACGTCCCCGAGCTGCTCGACCGGCTGGAGAAGGCCGGCTACGACGGGTGGATCGGCCTCGAGTACCGGCCGGACGGGCCGAGCGCGGACGCCTTCGGCTGGCTGTCGCGGCAGGACTGACCCCGTCGGACACCCCCGGCCTCCGTCCGGGCTCATCCGGCCCTCACGCACATTTACTGGCCCCATCGCACCGAGAGGACGCCATGAGCACCGCCCCACTCCCCGCCGTCGCCTGGATAGGCCTCGGCATCATGGGCTCCCCCATGTCCGAGAACCTCATCAAGGCCGGTTACCGCGTCACCGGCTTCACCCTCGAGACGGACAAGCTCGACCGGCTCGCCGCGGCGGGCGGCACCCCCGCCGCGTCCGTCGCCGAGGCGGTCCGGGACGCCGACGTCGTGATCACCATGGTCCCCGCCTCACCCCAGGTCGAGGCCGTCGCCTACGGCGAGGACGGCATCCTCGCCCACGCCCGCGAAGGGGCGCTGCTGATCGACATGTCGTCCGTCACCCCGCGGACGTCCGTGGAGCTGGCCGAGGCCGCCGCGGCGGCCGGCCGGGGCCTGCGGGTCCTGGACGCCCCGGTCTCCGGCGGCGAGGCGGGCGCCGTCGAGGGCGTCCTGTCCATCATGGTCGGTGGCGAGCGGGCCGACGTCGACGCCGCCCGGCCCCTCCTCGACGCCCTCGGCACCACCGTCGTGCACTGCGGGCCGCACGGCGCCGGACAGACCGTCAAGGCCGCCAACCAGCTGATCGTCGCGGTCAACATCCAGGCCTGCGCCGAGGCCGTGGTCTTCCTGGAGAAATCCGGGGTCGACCTCGCCGCCGCACTGGAGGTGCTGAACGGCGGCCTCGCCGGTTCGACCGTGCTGACACGGAAGAAACACAACTTCCTCGGCCGCGACTTCGCGCCGGGCTTCCGGATCGATCTGCACCACAAGGACATGGGCATCGTCACCGACGCGGCCCGCGCCGTCGGCGCCGTCCTGCCGGTCGGCTCGGTGGTCGCCCAGCTGGTCGGCGCGGCCCGCGCGCAAGGGGACGGCGGGCTCGACCATTCCGCGCTGCTGCGCGGGGTCGAACGGCTGTCGGGCACCGCGTCGTGAGCGCCGTGCGGATGCCCGCCATGGAGGCGGCGGTGCACATCATGAAGGACGAGGGCGTCGACATCGCCTTCGGCTGCCCCGGTGCCGCGATCCTGCCGCTGTACAAGGCGATGGAGGTGGTCGGCGGCATCGAACACCTCACCGTCCGGCACGAGGAGGGCGCGACCCACATGGCCGACGGCTGGGCCCGCACCAACGGCCGGGTCGGCGTGGCCCTCGCCACCTCGGGCCCCGGCGGCACCAACCTCGTCACCGGCCTGTACACCGCGCTCGCCGATTCCGTCCCGATGCTCTGCGTCACCGGCCAGGCGGTCTCCACCAAGCTGCACCAGGAGGCCTTCCAGGCGGTCGACATCGTGGAGATCGCGCGGCCCGTCACCAAATGGGCCGTGCAGATCAAGGAGGCGGCGCAGATCCCGTGGGCCTTCCGGGAAGCGTTCCGGATCGCCCGCCAGGGCCGCCCGGGGCCGGTCCTGATCGATATCCCCGTGGACCTCGCACGCCAGGAGATCCGCTACGACCCCGCCCTCGACACCCGGCTGCCGGTACCCGCCGTCGTGCCGCACGCGCCCCGGGTCGAGGCCGCCCTCGATCTGCTGCTCGCCGCCGAGCGGCCGCTCGTCCTCGCCGGCGGCGGAGTGATCCTCGCCGAGGCCTCGGCCGAGCTGCGCGCACTGGTGGAACACCTGCGGGTGCCCTTCCAGGTCACCCTCATGGGCAAGGGCGTCATCGAGGACGACCACGAGCTGAACCTCGGCACCACCGGCATCCAGACCTCGCAGCGCTACGCCAACGCCTCCTTCCTCGAAGCGGACTTCGTGCTCGCCGTCGGCGCCCGGTTCGGCGACCGCCACACCGGGGCGAACCTCGCGACGTACAAGGGCGACCGGACGTTCGTGCACGTCGACATCGAACCCACCCAGCTCGGCAAGGTCATCGAGCCGGACCTCGGCATCGTCGCGGACGCGAAGCTCTTCCTCGCGGCGCTGCTGGAGGCCGCCCGGGCCCGTGGGGCCCGGGCCGACGTCGGCGCGTGGGTCGAGCGCTGCCGGGAACTCAAACGGACCCTGGTCCGCCGCGAGGACTTCGACACCGTCCCGGTCAAGGCCCCCCGCGTCTACAAGGAGATCAACGCGGTCTTCGGCGAGGACACGTACTTCGTCACCGCCATCGGCCTCTACCAGATCTGGGGCGGCCAGCACCAAAAGGCCCACCGGCCCCGTCACTACCAGGTGTGCGGCCAGGCCGGCCCGCTCGGCTGGGAGATCCCGGCCGCGATCGGCGTCAGGAAGGCGCTGGAGGGGATGGGCCGGGGCGATGCCGAAGTCGTCGGCATCGTGGGCGACTACGGCTTCCAGTACATGGTCGAGGAACTCGCGGTCGCCGCGCAGTACGACGTGCCGTATGTGCTGATCATGCTGAACAACGAGTACCTGGGCCTCATCCGGCAGGCCTCGATCGGCTACGACATGAACTACCAGGTCGACATCCACTACGACGAGACCGGGACGGACAACGTCAAGCTCATGGAGGCGTACGGCTGTTCCGGCCGCCGGGTGGTGGACCCCGCGGACATCCGTCCGGCCATCGAATGGGCCCGCAAGGAGGCCGTGTCGACCTCGCGGCCGGTCCTGGTCGAGATCCTGATCGAGCGGGAGGCGAACACTCCGCACGGCCCGGACATCGACGCGGTCCAGGAGTTCGAGCCCGCCCCCCGGGGGTGACACCCGGGCCCCGTCCCCCGGGCGGCGGCGGTGCCGACACCTGTCCTGTCGCGCCCAGGCCCGCCGCCGTCCGGGTCCCCTTCCGCTCGCTAGCCGCGCGGCGGGCCGGCGGCCCGCCGCGCGGGTAGCGGACCGCGCGCGCTCCGGCGCACGGCATCGCGTAGGGGGCGCCGGGCGGACATACCCTTCGCGAATCGCTCCCCGGCCGCGCCCTCATCGTGGACGATGGGCCCGTACCCCGCCCCTACGGACCCCGTTGCTGGAGCCGAAGATGGCCAAGAGCGTGCCGGTGCACTGCCCGACGTGCCGCCGGGAGCACTCCTTCACCCCGCCGACCTTCCCCTGCGCGTGCGGAGCACCGCTGACCCTGCCCGTACTGCCCGACGCGACCCCCGAGTTACTGGCGCAGCGCACCTGGCGCGACTCATGGGTCGCGGTGCGCTGCCCGGCCTGTGACCGCCAGGACCAATGGCCCCGGCCCGAGTTCGGCTGCTCCTGCGGCACGGTCGTCCGGCTGCCCGTGCGGCCCGCGCGCGAACCCGTCGCGGCGCTCGACGAGGCCCCCGAGCCGGTGGTGCCGAGGCGGCCCGCCTTCCGTCCGCTGTCGATCCGCACCGAGCGGGACGCGGTCGCGGCGGCCGAGCGGTATCTGCGCTGGCTCGGCTTCACGGACGTGCGCCGCACGGGGAGCGGCACGGCCCCCAGCGCCACCGGCGTCGATCTGCGGGCCACCGGTGCCGTCGCGCGGGTCGACCCCACCACCCTGCCCACGACGCTGCGCGACATCGAGTGCCTGTGGCTGTACGGCCTCCTCGACTCCGCGACCGGCGTCTGCTTCTCCCTCGCGGGATACGCCCACGGCGCCCGCTCCCGCGCCGACGACCTGCGGCTTCCGCTGTTCCTCGTGGACCTCACGGGCGCCCCGCAGGCGCTCAACGACGCGGCGGACGAGCTGGTCCGGCGCGGCGCCGGGCCGGGCCGTTAGGCCACCGGCCACCGGCCGAAGCTCAAGTCTTCCTCTGAACTGGCCCCTGGGCATGGCGACTTGGTCACACCGGGCGGAGACTTCTTCTGGGCCCGCGAGAGCGATACGGGGGATCGCGGGCCCGTCCACGGGGGGTGCGGGGCGGGCCGGAGACGGCCCTCCCCGCTTACTCGTGCGCCCCGGCCGGGCCCGGCCTCACGCCGGCGCCGTGTCCTTCGGCGCCAGGGCCGCGGTGGCCTGTTCGCGCAGTTCCACCTTGCGGACCTTGCCGCTGACGGTCATGGGGAACGCCTCGAGGATCCGCAGATGCCGGGGGATCTTGAAGTGGGCCAGCCGCCCCCGGCAGAACCGGGCCAGCTCGTCGCGGCCGAGGGTCTCGGCGGGGTCGCGCAGGATGACACAGGCCATGATCTCCTCGCCGTACTTCTCGTCCGGCACCCCGATGACCTGGACATCGGCGATCTTCGGGTGGGAGTGGAGGAACTCCTCGATCTCACGCGGGTAGACGTTCTCCCCACCCCTGATGATCATGTCCTTGATGCGGCCGACGATCCGTACGTAGCCGTCCTCGTCCATGACCGCCAGGTCACCGGTGTGCATCCAGCGGTCCGCGTCGACGACCTCGGCGGTGCGCTCCGGATCGTTCCAGTAGCCCAGCATCACCGAGTAGCCGCGGGTGCACAGCTCGCCCGGCTCCCCGCGGGGGACGGTGCGGCCGGTGCCCGGGTCGGTGACCTTCACCTCGATGTGCGGCAGCACCCGGCCGACCGTCCCGGTGCGGCGCCCGAGGTCGTCGTCGCGCCGGGTCTGGGTGGAGACCGGTGAGGTCTCGGTCATGCCGTAGCAGATGGCGACCTCGGCCATGTGCATCTCGGTGACGACCCGCTTCATCACCTCCTCGGGGCACGGCGAGCCGCCCATGATGCCGGTGCGCAGCGAGGAGAGGTCGTAGGTGGCGAAGTCCGGGAGGTTCAGCTCGGCGATGAACATGGTGGGGACGCCGTAGAGCGAGGTACATCGTTCGCGTTCGACGGCGTGCAGGGTGGCGACGGGGTCGAAGGTGGGGGCCGGGATGACGACGCACGCGCCGTGACTGGTGGCGGCGAGATTGCCCATCACCATGCCGAAGCAGTGGTAGAAGGGCACGGGCAGCGCGATCCGGTCGTTCTCGGTGTAACCGAGCGTCTGTCCCACGAAGTAGCCGTTGTTGAGGATGTTGCGGTGGGAGAGGGTGGCGCCCTTCGCGAAGCCCGTGGTGCCGGAGGTGTACTGGATGTTGACCGGGTCGTCGCAGCCGAGCCGTGCCTCGCGTTCGACGAGCCGTTCGCGCGCGACGCCCTGGCCGAGCCGGATCAGCCCGGCCCAGGTGGGGTCGGCGATGTAGACGACGTCGCGCAGGGACGGGCAGGTGGCCCGCACCTGCTCGACCATCCGCCGGTAGTCGCTGGTCTTGTGTTCGACGGAGGAGACGAGCACGCTGACTCCCGCCTGCCGCAGCACGTAGGCCAGTTCGTGCACGCGGTAGGACGGGTTGATGTTGACCATGATCGCGCCGATGCGGGCGGTGGCGTACTGGATCAGTACCCACTCGGGGCAGTTGACCGCCCAGATCCCGACCCGGTCGCCCTTGGCCACGCCCTTGGCGAGCAGCCCGAGTGCCACTTCCTCGACGGCCCGCCCGAACTCCGTGTAGGTCCAGCGGCGTCCGCCGGGGACGTCGACGAGCGCCTCGCGGTCACCGAAGCGCTCGATCGTACGGGCCAGGTCGGCGCCGATGGTGTGGTCGAGCAGCGGGCTCCCGGTCGGGCCCGCGGCGTGGGAGGGTGTGCTCACCGGTGGTCTTCCTCTCGGTACTCGGTGCCGCCGCCCTGCGCGGTGTGCTCGCGCAGCACGATGCGGCGGATCTTGCCGGACACGGTCTTGGGCAGTGCGGCGAACTCCAGCCGACGGACGCGCTTGTAGGGCGCGAGGGTGGCCCGTGAGTGCGCGAAGAGGGCCTTCGCCGTCTCCGGGCCGGGCTCCCAGCCCTCGGCGAGGACGACGTACGCCTTGGGCACGGCCAGCCGCAGCGGGTCGGGGGCGGGGACGACGGCCGCCTCGGCCACGGCCACGTGTTCGAGGAGCGCGCTCTCCAGCTCGAACGGGCTGACCTTGTAGTCGCTGGACTTGAAGACGTCGTCCTGCCGGCCGACGTAGGTCACATAGCCGTCGGCGTCGCGCGTGCCGATGTCACCGGTCCGGTAGTAGCCGCCCGCCATGGCCTCGGCGGTGCGCTCCGGGTCGCCGGCGTAGCCGGTCATCAGGCCGACGGGCAGCCGGTCGGGGTCCGTGAGGTCCAGGGCGATCTCGCCCTCGTCGGCGGGCTCGCCGGTGACGGGGTCGAGGAGGACGACGGTGAAGCCGGGGCTGGGCCGCCCCATGGAACCGGTCTTGAGCGTCTGCCCGGGCGGGTTGGCGATCTGCACGGAGGTCTCGGTCTGGCCGAACCCGTCGCGGATGCCGACACCCCAGGCCCGCCGGACGGTCTCGATCACCTCGGGGTTGAGGGGTTCCCCCGCGGCGACGACCTCGCGCGGGGGGTGGCGCAGCGCGCCCAGGTCGGCCTGGATGAGCATCCGCCACACGGTGGGCGGCGCGCAGAAGCTGGTGATGCCGCAGCGGTCCATCTCGGCCATGAGGCGGGCGGCGTCGAAGCGGGTGTAGTTGAAGACGAAGACGGTGGCTTCGGCGTTCCAGGGGGCGAAGAGATTGGACCAGGCGTGCTTGGCCCAGCCGGGTGAGGAGATGTTGAGGTGGACGTCACCGGGCCGGAGCCCGATCCAGTACATGGTCGTCAAATGGCCGACCGGATACGACACATGGGTGTGTTCGACGAGCTTGGGACGAGCGGTGGTGCCGGAGGTGAAATACAGCAGCAGGGTCTCGTCGGAGCGGGTGGGGCCGTCCGGTGCGCACTCGTCGTCGGCCCGGGTGGAGTCCTCGTAGGCGAGCCAGCCGGTGCCCCCGCCCGGGCGCGGCGTGCGGGCCCCGGCGGTGCCCGGCCGGGTGCCGACCGCGATCCTCGTGTAGTCACCGGGTACGGCGTCGAACTTCCCCGTGTCCTCGGCCCGCACGATCACGTGCCGGGCCCGGCCGCGCTCGATGCGGTCGGCGAGGTCCGCGGGGCCCAGCAGCGGGGTGGCGGGGATGACCACGGCCCGCAGCCGCATCGCGGCGAGCGCGGTCTCCCACAGTTCGGCCTGGTTGCCGAGCATGACGACAATCCGGTCCCCGGCCCGTACGCCCTGGTCACGCAGCCAGTTGGCGACCTGGTGGGAGCGGCGCCGCAGGGCGTCGAACGTCAGCCGTGTCTCGCCGCCGTCCTCCTCGACGATCCACAGGGCGGTCCGGTCGTTGCCCTCGGCAATCCGGTCGAACCAGTCGTAGGCCCAGTTGAACTCCGCCGGCCGGGGCCAGCGGAAACCGTCGTACGCCGCCCGGTAGTCCTCGCGGTGTGCGAGCAGGAAGTCGCGGGCCGCCCGGAACTCCGCGGTCGCGTCGGTGGGTGGTCTGCTTGCCGTCACAAGTCCTCCAAGGTCGCCGGGCGTCGCCCGCCCTTCCTCGGCGGTGCCGGGAAGTGCCCTTGAGAGCATCGTGCGACGGTGTCCTGACTCTCACTACCCTCACACGGGGGCGGACACGTTTCGGGGACGGAGCTTTCGCGCGTGCGGGGAGTCCTGCGCGGTCTCCGCCGAGCGCGCGGCCCGTGGGTGCGGGTGCGGATGACGCGGCAGACGGCGGGGTACGGGCCGGTGTCGGCCACCGGGCGTCAATAACCCGTCAAGGGAGGGCGCCGTGGGGTCAACAGCGTGTCAAGGACACACTCGGCGCGGTGCGGGCCGGGCATAGCGTGGGCGACGCGTTTCCCGACATCTCACGAGGATCGTCATGCACCTGAGCCGAACCCCCGCCGAAGCCGCCGCCGTCGCCGCCGTCACCACCGACAGCCCGCAGGCCGACGACGGAGAACCTTCCGAACCGGCCCACAGTCATCAGGCAGCGCCCCTGTACGTGCCCGTACGGCTCTGCCCCAGCGGGTACACCCTGCGTGTCTTCCGCACCCCCCTGGGCACCCGCACAGCCGTCGCTTTCACCACCGAGCGGCGGCTGTGCGACATTCTGGGCGCGGGTCACCCGTCCGTCCGTCTCGCCCTGCCGGCCGTCCGCGCCCTCGCGGTGCCCCTCGGTGTCCGGCTGGTCTCCGTCGACCCCCTGCTGACGGCCCCCGCCGTACGGCCCCTCCCCCCGGACGCCGGCGCCCTCCTCCCGGCCTCCCCCGGCTGACGGCCGCGCCGGCGACGACGCCGGCCGGCTGCCCCACCGGTTCTCACTTCTCCCCCTCGACGGAGGCCGTCCGTGTCCCTTCCCCTCGCCCCGCCGCCCCTGCCACCGCTGCCCGAGGAGCCGGCGCCCGCGCCCGTGTGGCCCGCGTCGACGCGGAGCCTGCCCACGGGCGACCTCGCCGTCGGCGGCGTCGCCCTCGCCGAACTCGCCGACCGCTTCGGCACCCCCTCCTACATCGTCGACGAGGACGAGGTGCGCGCCCGGGCCCGCGCCTGGCGCACCGCGCTCCCGCACGCCGACGTCGCCTACGCCGGCAAGGCGTTCCTCACCCGCGCCATGATCCGCTGGGTCCGGGAGGAGGGACTGTGCCTGGACGTCTGCTCCGCCGGGGAGCTGGAACTGGCCGCGCACACCGGTTTCCCCGCCGACCGCATCGTGCTGCACGGCAACGCCAAGAGCCCCGACGACCTGCGGACCGCGCTGCGCCTGGGGGTGGGCCGCGTCGTCATCGACCACACCGACGAGATCGCGGGCCTCGCCGCCCTCGTCCCGCCGGGCACCCGGCAGAAGGTGCTGGTGCGTGTCGTGCCGGGGGTCGAGGCCGGGGCACACCCGGCCGTACGGACCGGCATGGAGGGCCAGAAGTTCGGGCTGCCGGTCGCGGGCGGCGAGGCCGAGGACGCGGTGGCACGGATCCTCGGCCGGCCCCGGCTGGAGCTGGTGGGACTGCACTGCCACCTCGGTTCGCAGATCGCCGGACTCGACCCGTACGTCACGGCGGTGCGGCGCCTGGTCCCGTTGCTCGCCCGGATCCGTGACTGGCACGGGGTGACGCTCCCGGAACTCGATCTCGGCGGCGGCTTCGCCATCGCCTACCGCGACGGCGACCCGGCCCTGGACCCCCGCACGTACGCCGAGCGGGTCGGCGGCGAACTCGCGCTGACGTGCGCCCGGTTCGGCCTTCCGGCACCCCGGCTGACCGTGGAGCCGGGCCGCTGGATCGCCGGGCCCGCGGGCGTGGCGCTCTACCGGGTGCTGGCCGTCAAGACCACGGGCGCGTCGACGTTCGTGGCGGTGGACGGCGGCATGAGCGACAACCCGCGCCCCGCGCTCTACGGGGTGCGCTACACCGTCCGGCTCGTGGGCCGCGCCTCACCCGCGCCGCCCCGCGCGACGACCGTGGTGGGACGCCACTGCGAGGCGGGCGACGTCCTCGCCGAGGGAGTGCCCCTGCCCGGCGACATCCGCCCCGGCGACCTCCTGGCCGTCCCGGCGTCGGGCGCGTACCACCTGTCCATGGCGTCCGCGTACAACCTCGTCGGCCGCCCCCCGGTGGCGGCCGTCTCCGGGGGCCGGGCGCGGCTGCTCGTACGCCGCGAGACGCTGGAGGATCTGCGCGGCCGTGACGTGGGGGAATGAGGGCGCTCTTGCGCGGGCTCGTGGGATCTCATGAGTCACACCTGCCCCGGGGGATTATTTTGGGGCCGTATATCCTGTTCGCGGTCCGTGCTGAGCGAGAGGAGGCCAAGCCCCCATGTCCGAGAACCCTCCGCGCCGACAGCCCACCCCGAAGAAGGCGTCCTGGCTGCGGCCGCCGGCCGGTCGTACGGGCGGCACTCCCCCGGTGAGGCGTCCGTCGCCGGCCCCCTCGGCACCGGCGGGCGGCGAAGGCAGCGTCGTCCACGCCGCCGTCTACCGCGACGGCCACCGCGTCAGCACCCCGACCTCTCTGGCCGACACCTACCGCCGGCTGCGCGAACAGCCCGAGGCCATGGCCTGGATCGGGCTGCACCGGCCGACGGAGAACGAGCTGGTCTCGCTGGCCGAGGAATTCGATCTGCACCAGCTCGCGGTGGAGGACGCCCTCGAAGCCCACCAGCGCCCCAAGCTGGAACGTTACGGCGACACCCTCTTCGTCGTCCTGCGCGCCGCCCGCTATCTCGACGCCCCGGAGGAGGTCGACTTCGGGGAGCTGCACATCTTCGTCGGCCCCGACTTCGTGATCACCGTCCGGCACGGCGCGGCCCCCGACCTGTCGGCGGTCCGCCGCCGCATGGAGGCCACCCCCGAACTGCTGGCCCTGGGCCCGGAGGCGGTGCTCTACGCGATCCTCGACGCGGTCGTCGACGGCTACGCCCCGGTCGTGGCCGGCGTGCAGAACGACATCGACGAGATCGAGACCGAGGTCTTCGGCGGCGACCCCGCCGTCTCCCGCCGCATCTACGAACTCGCCCGCGAAATGGTGGAGTTCCAGCGCGCGACCCGCCCCCTGGTCGGCATGCTCCACGGCCTGATGGCCGGCTTCGCCAAGTACGGCACCGACGACGAACTCCAGCGCTACCTGCGCGACGTCGCCGACCACGTGACCCACACCAGCGAACGCGTCGACGGCTTCCGCTCGGCCCTGGCGGACATCCTCGCGGTGAACGCCACCCTCGTCACCCAGCAGCAGAACGCCGAGATGCGGGCGCTGGCGGAGGCGGGCTTCGAGCAGAACGAGGAGATCAAGAAGATCTCGTCGTGGGCGGCGATTCTGTTCGCCCCGACGCTGGTGGGGACGATCTACGGGATGAACTTCGAGCGGATGCCGGAGCTGGCGTGGGCGTTCGGGTACCCCTTCGCGATCCTGCTGATGGCTGTGGTGTGCGTGAGCCTGTACTTCATCTTCAAGCGGCGGGACTGGCTCTGAGGGATCAGCCCCAGGGGTAGGATCCACGCCCTTACGCAGCGGTTGCGGCACGCCCTGGGAGGCGGATCCGGCCGCTGGGGAGAATGCAGGGGCGTGGACGCTGCTCATGCCGTACGGCGACCTGCTGAGCAGCAACCAGCACCTTCACCACGTGGCCGAGCACCGGCTCAGAAGCGGCTGCGGCAAGAGGCGGCGCTGACGCGAGGGCCCGCAGCATGCCGCACCTGGAACGGACCGCCGTGTACTACGTACTGCACCCGCGGCCCATCAAGCGGAAGCGTGACCCGGGGAAATGGTCGCCGATTGCGAAGGCGTACGTAGACGGTCTGGTCGACGCCGGGCTCCTCCTGGACGACAACTCGGGCCATCTGGTCGGCCCGTATCGGAAGATGGGCCAACCGGTGATGACCGGCGGTGCGCGCGTCTCCCTTGTCGTGGTCGAACTCGCTCCGACGAGTGCCTGACCTGGGGTGATTCGAGGAGCGTAACAAATGCACGGCCGGCGCGTACCTAGACGCGGGGGCTCCGCTTGGGATCCCCCGCTACATCTAATACCTATATGAGGAGATGCCTCCGATGCCTGCTGCAACTGCCGCGAAGGCCACTCCCAGCTACCCGGCCTCTAAGACCCTGCGTGACCTGGACGACTTGCTGCTGAACTCGGCGGCCCGAGCGCCCACATCATCGTCCTGCACCCTCAACCGGCCACTCGGCTCCCGCGCCGCAACACCAAGAACCACAATGTGCGGGATTATGTGGCCGGTCTCAGGCGTTCATTGAGCCCGCGGCGAGAACCGTGGCCGCGAAACGGACCTGTACCTTGTCGTCGCGTGTGGGGCCAGTTTCCCAGCGCCTCTTAAGCCGGTTGATTCTGCACTCGACCGCTGACGTTCAGTCCTCCTCGAAAAATTCCAAGGAGGGCTCATTCATTGTCATCACCGATCCAGAAAAAGCGCCCCTGAATCAAACTTCATCGAGAAGTCCGATGGCCTCTGGGAGCCCGAGAACCGCTGCCCTGCGCTCCGGGTTCTCCTCCCGCTCCGCGCACTCAAGAATCAGCGATACAACTTCCCGGCGCCCCTCTCCGGAGAGCTCACGAAAGAGAGCCGCAGCAGGCTCAATGATGTCAGTTCCGATATCCGGATCAATATCTTCGTCGTCTGTCAGGTCGATTGATACAACGACACTTACGAACGCGCAAGCCAAGACTTTTTTAATGTCCATCAGGGAACGACCTTCACTCGGATGTTGGTGATCAAGAGGCCACCTAGGATTTTTCGAGCCCGCACAGCCTCGGCTTCGGTGGGGACCTCCCACCGACCTGTGTAACCGTTCTGTTCAAGTGCCAGAGACTGATTCATGGCTTGCCTGTACGCCTTATTGAAGGTTGTAACGCTCACCTTTCTATCGATCATCACTTTGTTTGCCGCGTCAAAACCGTCAAATTTGACCTGGGACAGACTATTCCCGCTAGCCTTGTAGTACTGAAGCGCTGGAGCCACTCCAGCCCTTGAGCCCGTAGCTCCAGCATCGTAAGCACGCGCTCTCGAACTCATGTTGGCGTTCTCATTCACCCAATGAACGTCGCCGTCGCAGTTGTGGACCAAGACCGGAGTAGCCCCAGCCAACACATAGTACGTGTGGAGGTCGTTGACAGTAAGGTTGTAGGCGGGGGCGAGTCCGGTCCAGTGGCGAGTGCTGCCGATCTGTGCTCTTCCACCGCCAGGGGTGCGGAGGACGTCCTGCGGGGTGAGGTCAGCCGCATCCTTCCACTGTTTTCCATTTTCGGCCCAGAAGGGGTGACGGTCCGTGGTAGTGAGAGATCCGCCGCCAATTTTCCGGTCGAGGGTAATTTCAGTGAAATAACGATCGTCCGGTGTGTAAATCGTCGCATCGACACGGCGTGGGCCGGTAAGCCCGCTTTCCGGATCGGTGGACATAACCTGGTCACCGCGCTCGATATTTTCAATCGATCGAGTGGTCCCGTTGCCCATCAGTACCGGAGTACCAGCCGCGAAGCTATGCGTGGGGCACGCACCTAGCTTCTTTCCCCACCGGGTGCCCTTGGCTATGCTCTCTACACCCTCGGCCAGCTTCTCAAGCAACTTCACCTTGCCAGTCGGGAGCACACCGGCGGCGGCCATGGTACACCCAATAAAGGTGGGATCTTTGATGCATTTTTCAATATCGGCGCCACCGGAAAGTTCCCAGGCAAACTTAGCCATAAGTTTGGCGAGCCCAGGGTCAGCCTCGGGGACGACGACCTGGTACCGATCCGGCACAAAAGCACACGGCGGCAAAGTGTCTCGATTATACGCAACGATGCAGCGTGGCTTCTTTTTCTTTTCCGCCTCGACTTGCTCCTTCCGCAGCTTATCGGCTAGACGCTTAGCTTCGGCGATCTCCGCTTCACGCTGACGCTTGACCTCGGCCCAGGTCTGAGTCGCCGCTGCGTCTGCCTCGGCCTTGCTCCTACCTGCCGCGATTTCGGATGCGCGTGCCTCTTCTGCCGCGTAATCTGCGTTCTCCGCAGATTCAAGGGCGTACTGTGCGGAGAACTCGGCTTGGGCAGCCGATGCCTCGGCGTCGTCGGCATCGCGGTCGGCAGCAGTCGCGGCTTTCCGAGCGGTGGCCGCGGACTGGCTTGCCCGGGCCGAGCTTGCGGCGGCGGCGTCGGCTGACTTCCGCGCGTCGGCGGCGTATCCCTTGGCCGACTCGGCGGACTTCTTGGCCTGGCCGGCGGCGGCGGCCGCTTCGGTGGCGGCGTCGTTGGCATGTGCCGCTGCCTCAGCGGCACGCCAGCGGCTGGCCTGTGCCTTGGCAGCGACGATCTGGCCCTCGGCCAGGAGCCGCTCGATCTCGGCGCGGTGGTGAGCGGTGAGGCCGTCCTTGCGGGCGGCCGTGTGCTGGCCGACGGTGATGAATTCGTGCAGTTTCGCGGGAGGGCCTGCCAGTGCTGCCTTGGCCGCGGCCTTGACTTCGTCCCCACTGCTGGCATCGCTAAGGAGCTTGGAGGCTGTGACCTCTTCGTCCGTCACGCGTGCCGCGTACTGGCCGATCTCGAGGAAGGTGGCCAGGGTCTTGCCGCGGCCATCGGCCAGGGCGGCCTTGGAGGCGTCCTTGACGCTGACCCCACCGGAGTTATTGATTTTCGAGACAGCGACTGCGAGGTCGTCCTTGCCGACGGCGTACTGGCCGGTGGTGTAGAACGCCGCTACCTGCTCTGTGGTGCCCTTGAGCGCCTCGGCGGCACCTTGCCGGATCGAGGAATAGGGGCTGTTGACACTGAGCTGGAGAACTTCGTCGCGTACCTCCTCCAGACCGGCTCTCCTCCAGCCGTTGCGGAGGTACTCCAACACGTCGTTGTCCGAGCCGCCGAGCGCTGTGGCGGCGGCCTCCTGGTGCCAGGGGCCGCGGAGCTTGAGGGCGTCAAGGGCAAGCTTGCGGCCCTTGGCCGCGAGCGCGGTGACGTCGGCGTCGGCCTTGACTGCCTCGGCGGCCAAGGCCTCGGCTGTGGCATCGAGGGCATGTGCGTCGCGGGCGACGGCCGCAGAGGCCGAGATCAGCTTGTCGTTGCGCGCCTTTTCCGAGCGGGCCCGTTCCAGGGCTGCTTGGGCGTGGGAGGCAAGCTCCTGGGCTTCGACGTCGAGAGCGACTTGATGAACACTCGTGGCAGTCTTGACGGCGGTCGCCGCCGTCTCGGCTGCGATCTTCGCCGCATCGGCCCACTTGCGGGCGTTTGCAGCAGCCTCCGCGCTCTTGCCGGCATACTTCGCAGCCAGATCGGCGGCATCAGCTGCCTTGTCCGCGTGATCGGCAGCGGAGTTGGCCGCGTCACGAGCCGCATAGGCCTGCTGCGCCGCTCGTCGCGCCAGGGCAGTGGCATTGTCAGCGGCCTGATTGGCAGCGTTGGCATAGCGCCGGGCCTCGGCTGCGGCTTCGCGTGCCTCTGCGGAGTGGATACCCGCAGCCTCGGCATACTCGTTGGCCTGCTCAGCGGAGGCCGCGGCGGCGTTCGCGTTGGCGCCGGCGCTGCGTGAGGCCTCCGCGGCGATACCGGCGGCTTCCGATGCCTTGCCCGCCTGCTGTGCGGCGGCGGCCGAGGTGCGGGTGAGGGACGCTGCATGGCGAGCTGCGATCGCCGCGTGCTTGGCGGTCTCCGCCTTGCTCGCGTTCCCAGCCGCGGCGATCGCCGCGTTGTAGGCGTCGTTAGCCGCATTCGCTGCCGCTGCGGCGGCGTTTGCTGTCTGCGCTGCGGCCAGTGCGGCAGTGCGGGCGGCCCGATGGGCTGCGTTGGCCGCTCCGATGGCCTCCTGGGCGGCGGCCGCTGCTGCTCGCGCGGACGCGGCGGCCTGCTGGGCCTTGTAGGCGGCGCGGTTCGCGTCCTTGCGGGCGGCCTCGGTCTCCCGGGCGGCCTTCGCGGCGGTTTCCTTGGCCAGGTTCGAGGCAGCGACCGCACGGGCGGAAGCCTCCTCGGATTTTTTGGTGGCTGCCTCGGCCTGGTTGCCGGCCTGCTTGGCCTGCTCGGTCAGTTGGGCGACAGTGGCGTGTTCCTGGTCACGGTTGCGGGCCACATACTGCCCGATCTCCAGGAATTCGGCTATGTCGTCTGCGGAGCCCTGCAGCGCGGCCTTGCCAGCGGCCTTGAGGTTCGAGCCGCCGGAGTTGATCAGCTTGGAGACTTCGGCCTCGTTGTCGGTCTCCCGCGCCTGGTACTGGCCGGTCTCCAGGAACTTCGCGACGGCCTCGGGGCCAGACTGGATGGCGGCCTTGCCGGCCTCCTTGACAGACGGTCCGCCGAAGTTGATGGCGCGTGCCGCCTCGACCTCACGGTCTTCCTGCAGCGGCTTCTGCCAGCCACTGCTCAGATACGCACGCAACTCGTCCGGGGTGCCCTGTAGTGCCTTCTTCGTCGCCTCGCGCACCGCAGAGCCACCGGAGTTGAAGATCCGGCTGGCGTCAACTTGGTCGTCGTCGTATTGGATCGTGTCGGCTTCGCCGAGGAACTTGCGGATGTCCTCGTCGGAGCCCAGAAGCGCCTGTTCGGCGGCCTCTCGGATGCCCGCGCCACCGGCCTCCCAATAAGACACGGTCAGGCCTCGGTCAGTGAAGCCGTCAGGGGCCTCCTGGGCGGACGCAGGCGCGGCCCCGAGCAGACCTGCCGCCAAGGCCAAGGGCAGAATGACAGTGTTAAGCCCTCTGCCTGCAATTCCCCGCCCACGGGATAGCTTTCCGGGCTTCGGTCTTCCGGAATTGATTGTGCGCCGTTTCATACGGCGGTTCCCCCCTCACTCAATGTTTTCGAGCACGTTTGTGGACTTCGCAGTGATGAAGCGGCTCTCGCTGTCTCGCCGCCTGCGGTGTCTCCTGGTCGCCCCTCAGCGGCTGAGCGGTTCACTTCGTTCCTGGCCTGCACGCGTCTGAACCGGGGGCGCAGTGCCGCCTGCGCCCCCGGGTTCTGCATGAGTGGTCAGTTGACGAGCTGGGTGCCGCCGTGGGTGCCGTCCCTGTCGATGCGGGGCCACAGACCCACGTGACCGTTTTCCCAGATCACCAGGACGTCGTTTACGGCTCGGTACTGTGCATCGGCGAAGACGCCGGTCGTCAGAAGCCGGGCGCTCTTCCACGAGGAGCCGGCGTCCCTCAAGCTAGAGGTTTCATCCCACGTGCCGGTGTAGACACTGGAGTAGAGAGTTACCTGGCCGTTATCTCTGACGGTGAGAAGCTGAGCGTCTCCAAATTCTCCCGCACTGACGTGTGTAACGTTCTTCCACTTCTCGTCGGCTGTGGTGATCTGCTTCCATCCGCCGAGGCCCTTGCTGTCAACGTCGGCATACATGGACGTGGAGCCGTTTTCCCAAAGAACGACGAGGTCGTCTCGCAGACCGTTGTCCGTGAAGCGTCCGGCCGCGATGGATTTGGCGTTCTTCCAGAACGGGTTTTCTCCGCCGCCCGCCCGGAGCGTCTTCTCGCCGGTTGCCCCGTAGTGATTCAGGTGTGTGAATTCGGTTACTCCGCCGTCGGCCCAGCGGACGACTAGTCCGTCGGATCCCGTTGCTGCCTGTTGGTCGGCGAACTGGCCGCCGGTGACTGCTCTGGCGTCCTTCCACCTGCTTCCCGCACCGGCGATCCTGTGCTCCGCCACGAAGGGCGATGTTGTCTCCCGGTTGTCCGCTCCTTGGAACAGACTGGCTGAGCCGTCCTTCCATGCGACGAACAGGTCCATGCGGGTCTCACCGGGCCGACCCATGAAGTAGCCGGAGGCAGTAAGGGCCGCCTGGTCCCACGATCGCTTGGACAAGACACCGTGGTAGGCGACGGCAGACATCCAGTCTTCAAGGTCGTCGACTCGCGTGGCTGGCACGTTTCGGCAATCACCTGTCCACGAGGGCCCATTGATAGCGGCAATAGCGACGGGCCAAGGGAAGGGGCTTTTGGAAAGTTGCAGCTCCCTGTACACCGGGGCTCCGGTCTCCCCTTCACAGACCGCGGCCTCACCGGGCTTACCACCGCCGACTTCGACCGTGGTGGCCGTGGCACGGCCCAACTGCAGCGAGGGGGCGTACAGACGGTCCGGTGCCTCTCCGTCCTTGCCTCGCCCGTACCGGGCGAGACGTACCCCTTCGCCCTGTTTCACCGGGTCAGGGGGGTAAATGGAGTGGTTTCCGCCCAGGTCGCGTGCCAACTTGACCATCACGACGTCCCGGTCGTTTCGCGGCACGAGCTCTACGGCTTCTACGCGGGCACCGGGGTCGCGGGACAGTGCTGCACTGCCTGCTGTGACGGTGGTCTTGAGTTTCGGTGGACCACCGGCGATGTGGAAGCCCTTCGTGGGATCGTCGGCAAAGCAGCTGGCAGCGGTAACCACCCAGTCGGAGGCCACCATCCAACCCGTACAGCTGCGGCCACCGATGTCGAGTTTTGCGACGAAGCTGTACCGGTCCGCATCTTCTGCGCCCGCCGGGCTGGCGGCAAGCATTCCTGCCGGTAGTGCGATGCACAGAAGGCCGACCATCCGTGCGGCGAGTTTCCTCCTGAGCGCGGCCCCGGGCTTAGCTGACAAGTTCGATCCCGGTGTGCGTGCCCTCGGCGTCGACACCCGGGTACAGACCCAAGTTGCCGTTGTTCCAGCTGATCAGGATGTCGTTGACCTTGGAGTTGTCGCTGGTGAAGGAGCCAGTGGTGATGGTCTGCATGTTGTTCCAGGAAGACCCGGCATCGCGGATTTTTGTGCGGCCGTGGTAGCCCTTGGTATCGACGCCGGGGAAGACGCTGGTCTCGCCGTCCTTCCACTGGATGAGGAGGTCGGAGGTCTTCTTGCCGGTGAACTCGCCCGCGCTGATCTGTGCGGCGTTCTCCCAGGATTTGGTGGCCTCGGTCAGCTGGACGTGTCCCTTGAGGCCCTTGGTGTGGACGTCTGTGTACATGGAGGTGGAACCGTTCTCCCACAGGACCAGCACGTCGTCGCGCAGGCTGTTGCCGGCGAACCGGCCCGCCGTGACCAGGCGGGCGTTCTTCCAGAAGGGGTTCTTGTTTTCCTTGTCGCTTTTTTCCAGTTGTTTCTCGCCGTGGACGCCGTTCTGGTCGAGGTGTGCGTACTCAGTCACTTCACCGTCGGTCCATCGGACGAACAGACCGTCGCTGCCGCTGTCGGCGAAGCTGCCGCCGGTGATGGCCCGGGCGTACTGCCAAACGCTGTCCGCTTTGGCGATCGTGTGCTGGGTGGAGAAGGGGGTCTTGGTGTCGGTGCCGTCCGAGCCCTGGTAGAGGCTGGCCGAGCCGTTCTTCCAGACAACGAACAGGTCCATGCGCCGACCGCTGCCGGGGGAGCTGGTGAAGTAGCCCGAGGCCGTGTAGGCGGCCTTCTTCCAGTCGGCCCGGGGCAGCAGGTCCCGGGAGGCGACGGACTGTATCCACCGGGCGATGTCATCGGTCCGGGCGTCGATGGCGTCGGTGCGCGTCTCCGTCGGGTCGGTTCCCCGGCACCCGCCCTGCCGGGACTTGCTGTGGATAGCGACGAGTTCGTAACGGCCGTTGATTTCACGGAAGGCCGGGCCGCCGGTGTCGCCTTGGCATATCGCGGCGCCGTCAGTCTTCGCTGCCAGGGGGAGGGCGGTGCCCTTCGCCTCGCCGGCGGTGAACGTGGCTGTGTGAAGGCGCTGAGGAACCCACTCGTCCTTCGTGCGGCCGTATCCGGTGACCCGTAGGTCTTCGCCCGGCACTACCGGGTTGACGCCGATGCCGAGCGGGGTGATGCCCGTGACGGGCCGGGCCAAGCGGGCCATGACCAAGTCGCGGTCCGTGCGCGGTACGAGGTCGACGACGTCCACCGTCGTGCCGGCCTGCTGGGTGGCATCGACGCGGCCGATGGTTGCCGTGGTCTTCACCGCGGGGGCGCCCGCGGGGATCTTGGTGCTCTGGGCGGGGTTCTCGGCGAAACAGCTCGCGGCGGTCACCAGCCATTGTTGCTCTACCAAAGATCCAGAGCAGCTGCGCTTGCCCTCGCCGATGCTGAGCTGCGCCGTGAAACCGTAGGAATCGGTGAGCGGCTGGCCGACGACGGCGTTCGCCGAGGGGCCGGTAAGCAAGGCAGCTGTAGTGATGACTGTGATCAGTCCTGCCATCCGCGCGGTGCGCAGAGATATGCCGGGCATGGTTTTTGGTTCCTTGGCATGTGCGGTCCGGCGCTGCAGAAGGCGCCGAGGCGGGTAAAGAGCTGGGTGACAAGCAGTTGGCTGGTCAGCCTGTGATACGGAGTTCGACCAGGACCGTCTCCTGCCCGGAGTCACCTGCTTCGCCGATCGGCTTGTACTCGTTCTTCGGGACACTGATGACCGTGTCCTTGCCCCCGCCAGTGAGCTTGACCTGGGCAGGGTGGTCATTGGTCCAGACGCCGTACGCATCCGCCAATTGCATGGTGAGATAGCCCCGCTTGCCGATCACCGAAAAGCAGAAGTTCTTCTGGCCCGCCCGGGACTTCACCATCACGTCATACGCACCAGCGCAGTCGGTCAGGACAAGATGCCCGTCACCCCGGTACAGCGCGATTCCCTGCTCCTTCAAAATTTTCGCCGCACCCGGGTACTCGAAGTTCTCCACCGCGTAGGCCATGTCGTCATCGGCTGCCGCCGCAGTCACAGCGCGGGACTGCGTGACGGGGCGAGCCGCCGCCGTAACCGTATATCCGGACCATGCAGCAGCGATGACCGCAAGGCTCGCAATAACTATTCCTCGACCAAACAGTTTGATCATGACAACCCATCGATCCATGTACAGGAGAATTGCGTCGCTTATCGCTATAGGCAACGCAGTTGGGGTGACTGCAAAGCAGCAACAGCCACAACTAAATCGATGCCGAGCAGATCTAAAAGGACCTGTCCCGTCATCGGCGCCCACCTGGATGGGTGCGGCCCGTGCCCGTTCTCCGACGGCCAGGTTTCCCGGGGCTTCGGAGGCAGATCACCCGAACCAGTGCAGCCCAAACGCCCACCTCATGTCGAAGGTTGTCCGGTTTCCCAACTGAGCTGACAACCAGGTAAACCGCTGCTGAGCTGCACCGATGAGTTGGGTGAGGCGTCGAGGGCAGGTCGCCTGTCGCCTGCGCGTGCCCGCGAACGCCTAGATGCACGCCCCGTCGCCCCGGCTGCCGTCGCAGCAGGGGCGCGCGAGAGGGAGCTCCTGCTCCACCGCACGGGCTCCCGAAGCAGCTGAAGGCGCATATACCTCAGTTTCTGCCCTCATCGCCTGATGAGATGATTCCCACTACATATCAGCAGGCGTCCACCTACCAGGGGATGTGCGACGCCCCTGGTCGTCGAGAAAGGCCATGAGACAGTGGTGGATGGGGCAACGCCCTGCGGCGAAGCCGATGAGATCCGGGCTTCCGAGCCGGCCCAACCCGGCGAGTGCCTGCGACGGTTGCGGCGCGAGCGGGGGGTGTCGCTCTTGCAGTTGTCGCGGCTCGCCTTCTACAGCAAGGGGTATCTGAG
Source organism: Streptomyces sp. NPDC042259 (assembly GCF_055582085.1). NCBI lineage: Bacteria > Bacillati > Actinomycetota > Actinomycetes > Kitasatosporales > Streptomycetaceae > Streptomyces > Streptomyces sp. NPDC042259. Next base: position 327,321 of record NZ_JBVJDW010000003.1, read on the forward strand.
CCGGGTTGAGAATGGTGAGAAACCATTGACCTTGGGTCTGGCCCGGGCTTGTGATCAGGCACTCGGCACTGACGGTGCACTGGAGCGGTTCGCGCAGGCGGCGGATACCGAATCGACCGGCAAGAACCGGTCCGTGAATATTGATGTGTGTCCGTACCTCGGATTGTCGTCCTTTGGACCTGATGAGGCGCAGTGGTTTTTCGGGCGTGAGAAAACCATCGCCGACCTCGTAGCGCGACTGGCGGAGCGGCTCGCTGGCGGTGGGTCAGGGCCGCTGATGGTGGTGGCACCTTCCGGGTCCGGCAAATCCTCGCTGTTGCGGGCGGGGCTTCTTCCGGCGCTTGCGCGAGGCGCGCTGCCGCCGCGAGGTTCGCATGCATGGCCCACCATGTTCCTCAGCCCGGGCGAGCGTCCCCTGGAGAAGCTGCTGGTGCAGTTGGCGGCCGCGAGTGGTATCGCCCACTCGGTTCTGGTCGAAGCGTGGGAGGAAGGTCTGGAACCGTTCAGTAAAAAGGTGAGGTCCGGTCTGGTTTTGTCGCCATGCGTCGATTGCGAAGACGGCGGCGGAATAGGTGGGGTGCGTTTTTGCCAGTCTCACTCCGCCGGCGAGCCCGCTGGGGGTGTGCCTGGTCTGGTCCTGGTGGTCGACCAGTTCGAGGAAGCCTTCACGCTCTGTCAGGACGATGACGAGCGCGGCGCTTTCGTTGCTGCCCTGCTGGCGTTGTCCGACAGTGTGGCTCGTGATGGTGGGCGGCCGCTCGTCCTGGTCATCCTCGGAGTACGAGCGGACTTCTACCACCGCTGTCTCGCGTTCCCCGGCCTGGCGCTCTCGCTGCAACGGGGACACGTGGCCCTGGCGCCGATGGACGAAGAGCAGCTGCGGGATGTCATCACCGGGCCGGCGGGCAAGGCCGGCCTGGCCGTGGAGCCTGGGCTGGTCGAGATCCTTCTTCGGGACGCGGGGCTGACGCCGGGCGCCCCGGGGCAGTCGCCTTCGCTGCGCCCAGGTGCTCTGCCTCTCCTGTCTCATGCCCTGCTGTGCACCTGGCAGCACCGCGAGGGGACCTCCCTGACAGTCGCCGGCTACCGATTGACCGGTGGACTCTCGGGGGCGGTGGCATCCACGGCGGAGCGCGCCTATCTGTCCTTGTCCTCCTCTCAGCAGGAGGCGGCCCGTCGTGTCCTCCTTCAGTTGGTGAATGTCGCCGACGAACGGGAGACGAGTCGTCCTGCACGCCGGGCCGATCTCCTGGAACTGGATCTGGACGCCGGGCGGGGTGACACGGCCGCCGTGCTTGAGGTGTTCACCGGTGCCCGACTGCTGACCCACGACGCCGACCGGGTAGAACTCACCCACGAAGTGCTGCTGTGCGCGTGGCCCCGGCTGCGCCGGTGGGTCCAGGACGACCGTGCGGGACTCCATGTCCGTCAGCGTCTGGCGGAAACGGCCTGTGCCTGGGAGGAGGAGGGCCGTGACGCGGGTCTGCTCTACCGCGGCGGTCGTCTGGCCGCCGCGAGGGAGTGGGCCGCCGCGCCGGGGGGCCGGAACGCACTCGGCTCCGTTACGCGGGCGTTCTTGGACGCCAGCATCCGGCACGACAGTGCCAAGAGGCTGGCGAAGAAGCGTCGCGTGACGCGATTGAGGGCTCTGTCGTCGGTTCTCGCCATCCTCCTCGTCCTGGCGCTGACCGCAGGTGTCGTGGCCTTCCAGCAGTGGCAGGCAGCTACGAACAATCACCGCCTGGCCCTTTCCCGGGAAGCGGCGGCCAAGGCGGATTTGCTCGCCCGCGAGTCCCCAGAGTCGGCGATGCTCTCCGCGCTCACGGCCTACCGCCACGCACCTACCGTCGAGGCTCGCGGCAGCCTCCTGAGCGCCTATGCCAGGCATCGGGCCAACGACCTCAACGGCCACCGGGTCACCGTCAACACCATCGTCTATTCTCCCGACGGGCGTACCGTGGCCACCGGGAGCGATGATCACACGGTGAAGCTCTGGGATACCGCTTCGGGCAAGGTCCTGGCCACGCTTGGGGGGCATACCGAAGGTGTTAACGCGCTCGCGTTTTCGCCCGACGGACGGACGCTCGCCTCCGCGAGCCACGACCGCAGCGTCAAGCTGTGGGACGTCGCGTCGCGCAGGATGCTCGCGACCTTCAAGGGGCACCAGGGCGGAGTTCTCGGCGTGGCATTCAGCCCCGACGGACGCACCGTGGCCACTGCTGGCCACGACCGCACGATCAGGCTGTGGGACACAGCGACGCGTCAGCAGACAGCCGAGCTGACCGGGCACGCCCAGCAGGTGATGGGGCTTGCGTTCTCCCCCGACAACCGGACGCTGGCCTCGGTGTGCAACGACCACACGGTCAAGCTGTGGGACACCGTCACCTTGAAGGAGTCCGCGACACTGGAAGGACACACCGACTCGGTGATGTCCGCGGCCTTCTCCCCCGACGGCCGGACACTGGCCACCGCGAGCGCGGACCGCACCGCACGTTTGTGGGACGTGGCCTCCCACCGACCGCTCGGAGTGCTCACCGGCCACACCGGGACGGTGGCACGCGTCGCATTCCTCCCCGACGGCCACGGTCTGGTGACCGCGAGCCAGGACCGCACACTACGGCTGTGGGACACCGCCACCCGTGAGACGACCACAACGCTCACCAGCGAGCAGCCCCTCAACGGGGCGTCCGTCAGTCCCGACGGCCATCACGTCGCCACCGTATCGGTCGATGCCTCCGGACCTGGCTCCTCCGAGGGCACCACCGGCGGAGCGCCTGGCGCCGGAATCTGGGACCTGACCGCCGGCCGGATGACGACCTCACTCGGCACGCGGCACACGCCTCTTGAAGTGGCCTTCTCTCCCGACGGCCGGATGCTTGCCATCGGTGACGCTGAAGGCCAGGTGAATCTGTGGGACAGCGACGGGCGTCAGCTGATCGCCACCCTCACTGGGCCTTCCGACGCCATCACCGCGCTGGCCTTCGCTCCCGACGGCCGGACACTGGCCGGCGCCGACACAAGCGGGACGGTGCGTCTGTGGAACGTGGCTTCCCACCGAACAGAAGCCACCCTCACGGGCCACACAAAGACGGTTCTCGCCCTCGCCTTCAGCCCCGACGGCCACTTCCTCGCCACGGCGGGCGAAGACCGCACGACGCGACTGTGGGACACCCGGTCCCACCGACCGGATCTCATCGGCGACCCGGACACCGAGACCGTGCATACCCTGGCCTTCAGCCCCGACGGGCGCACCCTGGCCTCAGGCTATGCCAACGGCTCGGTGAAGCTGTTCGACGTGAGGTCCCGCCGCGTCATAGCCGCCTTCCGCGGACAGTCGGCCACCACGTGGGCCGTGGCATTCAGCCCCGACGGCCGCTTTCTGGCCACGGCGGGATCCAACGGGGACATACGCCTGTGGGACACCACCACCCACCGCCAGACCCGGACACTCACCGGCCACACCGGAGTCATCAAGTCCCTGGCGTTCTCCCCCGACGGCCATACCCTGGCCAGTGGCAGCGCCGACCGAACCGTCCGTCTGTGGGACACCGGCAGTCATCGGACCACCGCCATCCTGACGGGCCACGACGACACCATCATCTCCCTCGCCTTCGCGCCCGACGGTCGCGCACTCGCCACGGCGAGCCTGGACCGGACGAGTCGCCTGTGGGAACTCGACACTGACGACGTCGCGGACCGCGTCTGCGCCCTCAGCACCACCCAGGAGTGGCCCGCTCTCATACCCGACCTCCCACACGGGGCGCCCTGCTCGTGACACTTCGGCAGCCGATCCGCCCGCCCACACGAGGGTCGGCTGCCCACGAGCAGAGCGAAGCCGCGCAGTAGTCAGCCGATCGGTGGGGTACCCGTTCCCGGCTTCATCGACTTCTCCACCATGGGCACCTGGAGTTCACCACTTTTGTCGTACAGCGACAGGGCCGCCCGCGCGGAAGTGCTTCTGTCAATGGTCTGGTCCGTCCACTCGACGAAACCCGTGTGCTGTGCGCCGTCACATCGCAAATCCTTCCCCGCCTTCGTCTCCTTTAGATACGTGGCACCGGCAGGAAGCGGGGGAAAGGAGGTGACAGTGACATCCAAGCGCTGAGTCGCCGAGTTACAGGCGTAATCGAAGGTGACGATCACCGAGGGCTTGATTCCCTGGCCTATGAAGATCTTTTTGACGCTCACAAACGGTGCCTTCGAATCAACCTTCACCGCCGACGAGGCGGCCTTCTCCGGCGCACGGCCGCCGTCGGCGGCTACTGCCGCCGTGGGAATCACTATGCCGAGTCCCACCGAGACCAATGTGTATACCCCTGCGGCGCGAAAGGCGATGCGCTTCACCAGCGTGCTCCTCAAACTGTCGGAAGAAAAACAAACGCCGGTGATGACCGGCACGCAAGAGTTCACCGCACCAGGAGCCGTGGTTGAAGCGTTGCCTGGTTTCCCGCTCGAGCGGGAAACCAGGCAACCTTGCGGCAGCTCCGGCCGGCCCCCGTATTCGACGCCATCCAGCACACCACTGTCTCGGGCCCCACCGGCACTTTTGAGTAGGCGGGCCAGCCCCCATGCCATGCGTTGGGACCGGCGTGCCGAGCACTCCGGCCGGCTGCCACCGCGGAGGTGCGCGGAGAGCACCTTGTAGTCCACGTGCGCGTTGTGCGCGCAGATCCACGAAACGCCCGGCCGGAAGCCCACATGGGTCAGGGCGTACACCCCAGTCATGCGGCGCCCACTGGTCTGACAACTCAACCTCGCGCCCCAGTAGGCCCCCAACGCGCCGTATGTACATACTTATTAAGGACATCATGCTCTTATGCACTGTCGTGCTCTTTCGTATGTGGGGGGTGACGAGGTGTCCCGTCCCCGTTCAGTCCGGACCGCGCGCGAAATCTCCAGGTCACGCTGCACCGGCGTCGGCTCGCCCAGGCGAGCGCCCATGCTGACCAGCCCGGCAGAGACATGCCGCCGGTGACGGGCGTGCTGACCGCCATCACCGGCGGGACCGGCTTTCTCGGCCTGCGCCTGGTTCGCGAGCTGCTCCTCCGGGGCGACCGTCTGTTGCTGCTGGCCCGCCCACACCGGATACCGGCGCACGTACGCTTCGAGCGGTTCCTGCGCGCGAGCGGCTCCGGCGAGAAGGAGATCCGGGCGGTCGGTGCCCTGCTGGAGACGGTTGAGGCCACGCTGACCGCACCGCTGCTCGGGCTCGGCCGTGAAGAGTTCCAGCGGCTGGCGGACCGCATCGACGTGCTGTGGCACTGTGCGGGGGAGATCTCCCTTTCCGCGACGCTGGAGCAGGTCCGCAGGGTCAACGTGTCCGGCACCCGGCATGTTCTGCAGCTGCTGTCGGCGGGAGAGCGGTGCCCGGTGCTGTACCACTGCAGCACGGTCGCTGTGGCGGGTGCCAGACCCTCCGGGGTGGTACGGGAAGAGCTGCTGGACGACTCCTTCGGCTTCAACTCCCCCTATGAACGCTCCAAGTTCGAGGCCGAGCAACTGGTGCGTCGCTGGGTGGAGGAGCAGGGTGGCCGTGCCGTCATCGTCCGTCCCAGCGGCCTGATCACCGACCGCCCCGCCTACCCGGACGGGCCGGACCATCCGTTGCGGACCTACGTCCACGCGCTCACCACCGTGCTGTCCCGCCATCTGGGCGTAGCTCGTCGCCGGGAGCCACTGGTCGTGCCGATGGCCCCCGGCGCCTGCACGAACCTGCTGCCGGTGGAGTACGCCGCTTTCGCGATGGCCGAGCTGCCGCTGCGCTGCACGCCGTCAGCACTGCGGATCTACCACTTGGTCAACCGCCACCATCTGCCGAACACCGACTTGGCCGACGCGCTCTCCGACCGTCTCGGCGTCCCCGTGCGGCTGGACGCGGCCTCCGACGGGCCGGTCACCCCGGAGGCACGGGAGTACGAGCGGCTGCTGCCCATGTACGCCGCCTGGCACCACATCGCCCGGACCTACGACGACCGCAACCTCTCGGCCCTGGGGCTGGCCTATCCCGGCAAGCCGCCGATCGACACACGCTATCTCGCCCTGGCTCTGCGCTGACCGCCCATGCGCGCGTAGGAAACCGCTCCTCCCGCCTCCACCAGCAAGGAGACCTCGTGACCGCGCAGCCCACACCCCGCCGGACCGATCTCGCCATCGCCGTCGTCGGCGTCGCCTGCCGGCTGCCCGGCGGCATCAACGCACCGGACGAGCTGTGGACGGCGCTGGAGAAGGGCCGGGACCTGGTGACCGAGGTACCCGCCGACCGCTTCGACGCCTCCCGCTTCCTGGACCCCGACGCCGCACGGCCCGGCAAGACCTACACCACGGCCGGGGGATTCCTCGACGGCATCACCGGTTTCGACCCGGGCTACTTCGGCATCTCACCCCGCGAAGCCGCCCGCATGGACCCCCAGCAGCGGCTGCTGCTGGAGATGGCCGCCGAGGCACTGGACGACGCCGGCGTGAGCGCCGACCAGGCCGCGGGCTCCGACACCGCGGTCTTCATCGGCTCCGCCGGGACACCCCACCTGGGCTTGATGAGCTTGGTCCCCGACGAGACCGACGCGTACACCATGACCGGAGGCACCCTCTCCATCATCGCCAACCGGCTCTCCTACGCTTTCGACCTGCGGGGGCCCAGCATGGCGGTGGACACCGCCTGTTCCTCAGCGCTCGTAGCGGTGCACCAAGCCTGCGAGGCCCTGCGCAGCGGGCGCAGCCGCATGGCGTTCGCCGGGGGGATCGGCCTGCTGACGGACCCGCTTCCGTACATCGGCTTCTCCAAAGCGTCGATGCTTTCGCCCACCGGCCGGTGCCGGGCCTTCTCCGCCGACGCGGACGGCTTCGTCCGGGCCGAGGGAGGCGGCCTGTTCCTCCTCAAGCCGCTCGCGGACGCCGTGGCCGACGGGGACCGGGTGCACGCGGTGATCGAAACCAGCAGCGTCAACACCGACGGCCGTACGCAAGGGCTGGCCCTGCCCAGCAGCGACGCTCAGGAGGCGCTGCTGCGCAGGGTCTATAAGGATGCCGGGATCGGCGCCGATGAGCTGGTGTATTTCGAGGCGCACGGGACCGGCACCCAAGCCGGTGACTTCGCTGAGTGCCGGGCCGTGGGCCGTGCGCTCGGCCGGGCGCGCACGGTGGGGCCGCTGCCCATCGGGGCGGTCAAGAGCAACCTGGGCCATCTTGAGGCCGCCGCCGCGGTGCCGGGCTTGCTGAAGGCGATCCTGGTGCTGCGCCACGGACTGATCCCCCGGACCCTGCACGCCGAACCGCCCTCGGACGACATCGACTTCGCCGGGCTGGGACTGGAACCCGCACTGCGGCCGACGCCGCTGCCCGTCCGCGAGGGCCGCGGTCTGGTGGGGGTGAACTCCTTCGGCTTCGGCGGGGCGAACGCGCACGTGGTGCTCGGCCCCGCACCAGTCAACGGCATCGACGCGGAGCACACCGCTGGCCGGCAGGGTGCCGGGGCCGTGCCGGTGATGGTCTCGGCCCGCTCGCAGGAGGCGCTGGCGGTCGCGGTCCAGCGGATGGCCGACCATCTGGAAGACACCGCACCGGGCGCCTTCTACGACACCGCCTACACCGCCACGTGCCGCCGGACCGCCCATGCTTACCGTGCCGCGGTCCTGGCCCGCACCCCGCAGGAGGCCGCCGACCGGCTGAGGCAGTGGGCCTCCTCCCTGACTCTGCCTCCCGCACCGGTAACCGGTCGCGACGAGGCAGGTGGGACGGTCTTCGCCTTCTCGGGCAACGGATCGCAGTGGCAGGGCATGGGAGTACGGCTGCTGGACGAAGAGGCCGCCTTCCGCAGCGCGGTCGAAGAGGCCGATGCCGCGCTGGTTCCGCTGCTGGGCCACTCGGTGATCGAGGAGATGACCGCGCCCGCCGGCCGTTCCCGTATGGACCGCACCGAAGTCGCCCAACCAGCCCTGTTCGCCGTCCAGCTGGGCCTGGTCGCCGCCCTCGCCGAGCGCGGAGTCCGGCCGGATGTGGTGCTCGGGCACAGTGTCGGGGAAATCGCCGCGGCCCACGTCGCCGGGGCACTCGACCTTCCCGCCGCCGCGCGCCTGGTGGCCGTGCGCAGCCGGCTGCAGGCCACCACCGCGGGGACGGGCCGGATGGCCGCGCTCGGACTGCCCGAGGAAGAGGCGCGTACGTTGCTGCTCCCTTACGGTGGGCGGTTGGAGATCGCCGCGGTCAACAGCTCGCGTGATGTGACCGTCAGCGGCCAGAGCGCGGCGTTGGCCGAGCTGGCAGGTGAGTTGGAGGATTCGGACGTCTTCTTCCGCCCGCTGGACCTTGACTACCCCTATCACAGCAAGCTCATGGAGGGTCTTGCCGAGCCCTTGCGGCAGGCGCTGGCCGGTCTGCGGCCCGGCCCCTTGCGCCTGCCGTTCGCCTCCACCGTTACCGGGCTGCTGTGGGAGGGGCAGGACGGAGCGAGGCTGGATGCCGAATACTGGTGTCAGAACCTGCGCCGGCCGGTGCTCTTCCACCGGGCCGCCACCGCCGCCCTCGGCCATGGCTGCGGCGCGTTCGTCGAAATCGGACCGCACCCGGTGTTGAAGACCTACCTGCGGCGCGCCGGTGAGACGGCACACCGCCCGGCCGACGTGTTGCCCACCCTCCAGCGTCACCGGCCCGGCCCGGACGCCCTCGACGAGACGGCCGCCGGGCTCCTGGCCGCCGGAGCCGGTGACCGGACGTTCTTCTTCCCCGCACCCGGCAAGGTCACCGACCTGCCGCCCTACCCCTGGCAGCGTGAGGAGTATCCTCTGCCGCCGCCGCAGACGCGCACGCGCACCTGTGGTGACGGCACCCTCGACCATCCACTGCTGGGCGAGCGTGCCGCGTCCTTGGAACCGAGCTGGCACCAGCGCCTGGACGCCGCCCGGCTGGCCTGGATCGCCGACCACCAGGTCGACGGATCGGTGCTGATGCCGGCCGCCGGCTACATCGAGATGGCGCTCGCCGCCGGCACCCGGATGTTCCAGGCACCCGTCGAGGTCACCGCCCTGACGTTCCAGCCCCTCACCCTGCCCTGGCAAGAGCCGGACATGAACCTCTGGCTGCACACCTCGCTGTCCGACGAGGACGGGCTGCTGCGCGTGGCCGCCCGCAACGGCGGTCCCGGCCGGCCCTGGTATCCGCATGCCCGCGGACGCGTACGCCGCCTGCTCGGCACGCCTCCGCGACCACTGGACCTCAAAACCCTCGGCCATGGTCTTTCCCGCCACCTCGACGCGCAGCGGATGTACCAGCACGCCCGGCGCCTCGGCCTGGACTACGGCCCCTCCTTCCGAGTCCTGCGCGAGGTGCGCACCGACGGCACGCGGGCCGTCGCCCGCTACCAGGCCGACCACCTGGACACCACCGGCTACCTGGCTCACCCGGTCATCATCGACGGCGCCCTCCAGGCCGGCGCCGCCCTCCTGGACTCCACTGCCGACACGGCGTTCCTGCCGGCCGCCATCGATGACATCCGCGCCTGGCGCCCGGCCCCGACGACCGGCTACGTCCAGGTGCACCGGCGCGCGGGCACCAGCCGTGAAGTGGTGTGGGATGTGGCGCTGACCGATGGCGAAGGCACTGTCTGCCTGGAGATCATCGGCTGCCGTCTACGCAGCTTCGATGCAGCCGGCCGTCCGCCGCTGCACACCGGCACGACAGAACTGCGCTTGTCCTCCCACCCCCACACGCCTCACGTCGAGGTACCGCTGCCCGCCCTCGACGCCCTCAAGCCGACCATGGACATGCTGTGCCGTAGGCTCGGAGCCGGAGAGGAAGTCCCTCGCAGCCTCGCCGCGTTGGAAGATCTCAAGCGGATGACCGCGCACTACGCCTACCGGGCCCTGGCCGAGCTGGCGCCCGAACACACCTCGATCACGTGGGGCGACCTGGAAGCGGCCGGTGTGCTGCCCGCATACCGTCCCCTGCTCGACGTGCTGCTCGCCGTCGCCCAGGACCACGGCCTCCTCACGGGCGCGGATTCCTTCCGTACCGGGGGGCCGTGCCGGCCGGCCTCCGGTCAGATTCCCCAGATCTCGGAGCTGTTCACCGACACGTTGCTGCGCGGCCCCGAAGCCGCCATCGCCGGTCTGTGCGGCCGGAGGCTGCCCGACGTCCTGACCGGGCGCTGCGATCCGCTGGAGCTGATGTTCTCCGAATCGGGCCGCCCCCTGCTCGAGGAGCTCTACACCTCCTCGGGTCAGGGCTGGGCGGGCAACCTCGTCGTCGCCACCTGTTTGGAGTCCTTGGTGGCTCTGTGGCCCGCAGGCCGGCCGCTGCGGATCCTGGAGGTCGGGGCCGGCACCGGCTCCACCACCGCGGTCCTGCTACCGCACCTGCCGCACCAGCGCGTCCAGTACGTCTTCACCGACGTCTCGGAAGCGTTCTTCCCCCGAGCACGGGCCAGGCTCGCCGCCCACGACTTCGTCGAATACCGCACCCTGGACCTCGACCGCCAACCTGCCGAGCAGGGCTGGTACGAAGGCTCCTTCGACATCGTCATCGCCGCCAACGTCCTGCACGCCACCCAGGACGTGCGCCGCAGTGTGCACCACCTGGCCCACCTACTGGCCGACGGCGGCTATCTGTTCGCGCTGGAGCTCCATGACGTCTCCGCCTACGCCCCGGTCTTCGGACTGCTGACCAGCTTCTGGAACCGCACAGACCTCGAAGAGCGCCCCACCGCACCTCTGCTCCCGCGAGACCGCTGGCACGAGCTGCTCCTGGAATGCGGCTTCAGCCGCACCCTCTTCCCCAGCGCCGAAGGCCGGCTGGAGAAACTCCTGTCGTACGTCTCGGGTTTCCTGGGGCAGCGGCAACGCCGTGCCGTCCCCCTCCCCACCCTCCCGCTCCCGCCGGCCCCGGCCGACTCCCGGTGGATCATCGCCGCCCGCCCCGGCTGCCCGCTGGCGCTCGAACTCGCCGATGCCCTCACGGCCGCGGGCGCCACGGTGCGTATCACCGGCGGTACCAGCGAGGAGAGCTGGAACGTTCCCGGTGACGCCTCCTCGGTCACCGCCGTGCTCCTCGCCGACACCGAGACCGGTGCGGCGGACGTCTCCGCGCGGGATGCTGTCACGCGCTCAACCTGCTACGCGGCTGCCCTGAGGGCATTCGTCACCGCCACCGCTCAGCTGCCCGCTGCCACGCCCCGGGCCCTGTGGCTGGTGGCCCCTGCCGACAGCCGGTCGCCGTCTCCCGAGCCCTCCACCGTGGCTGCCGCGGCGGCCTGGGGCATGGCCCGCACGCTCGCCAACGAACACCCGGCCATCACCGTCCGCCGACTCGCCGCGAACCTCGACGGCGACCCCCGCGCGGCCGCCCGAAGGGTGGCGTGCGAACTGCTCGGCCCCGACGACGAAGACGAAATCGTCCTTGCGCACGGCGGCCGTTACGTCCCCCGTCTGACGAACCGGATGCCTCGGGCCGCGGACACCACGCCTGCGGACGGCGACAGTTTCGCCCTGCACGTCCGGCAACCGGGCCCTCGCTACCAACTGGTCTGGCGTCCGGAGGCGCCACCGGCCCCGCCGGGCCCGGACGAGATGGCCGTCCAGGTGCGCGCCGCGGCTCTCAACTACCGTGACGTGCTGCAGGCGCAGGGGATTCTGCCGCAGCCCACCGGCTGCGATGGCCCGGAGTACCCGGCAGGCTTCGAGTGCGCCGGCGTCGTGACCGCCGTGGGCGAGCGGGTGACCGGTTTTGCCCCGGGCGACCGTGTGTACGCCATGGCGTACGGAGCCCTGCGCTCACATCTGACCATCGATCACCGTTGTGCCGGCCTGCTCCCCGACGGCATGGACTTCGCCGAAGCCGCGACGCTCCCGATCGCCTTTCTCACCGCCGAATACGCCCTCGGCCACGTCGCGCGCCTGGCCTCCGGGCAGACGGTTCTCATCCACGCGGCGGCCGGCGGAGTGGGGCTGGCCGCTCTTCAGTACGCGCGGCGCGCCGGGGCCCACGTGATCGCCACCGCGGGCACGCCGCACAAACGCAACCTCCTGCACATGCTGGGCGTCGAGCATGTCGCCGACTCCCGCAGCCTCGGCTTCGCCGAACAGGTGATGGCTGCCACCAGCGGCCAGGGGGTCGACGTCGTCCTCAACTCCCTCAGCGGCGAAGCCGTCTCCCGCAGCCTGGAACTCCTCAAACCCGGCGGCCGTTTCGTCGAACTGGGAAAGCGCGACTTCTACACCAACGAGCGCCTCTTGCTCCGCCCCTTCCTTCAAGCACTCTCGTTCAGCGCCGTCGAACTCACCACGACCGTTCTGTCCGAGCCCCGCGAGGTGCAGCGCCACTTCTCCCAGGTCGTCGAGGCAGTGACGGCGGGCGCCTTGCGCCCCTTGCCGCACTGGGTACGGCCGGCCGGCGACGCCGAGCAGGCATTCGCGCTGATGCAGCACTCCCGGCACATCGGCAAACTCGTGCTCACCCTTGACGACCCTCCATTGCTGACCGCCCGGGAGAGGCTGCCGCAGTTGGAACCACACGGGACCTACCTGGTGACCGGTGGCCTGGGCGGCTTCGGTGCGACCACCGCACGGTGGCTGGCCGAGCGCGGTGCCCGCCACCTCGCCCTGGTGGGGCGCCGCGGCACCGCCACGCCCGGCGCGGACCGCCTCCTGGAAGACCTGAGCAGCCAAGGCGTGCACGTCACGGCCCACGCGGTCGACGCCGCCGACATCGAAGCCATGCGCACGGTCTTCGAGCAGGCCGATGATCAGGGGCACCCCGTACGGGGCGTCGTGCACGCGGCGATGCACCTCGACGACGCTCCGCTGGCGGACCTCGACGACACCCGCGTCGAAACGGTCCTGCGCCCCAAGATCGGCGGCGCCCTGGTCCTGGACGAGCTGACCCGCGGACGCGAACTCGACCTGTTCGTCCTGTACTCCTCCGCCGCCGCCGTGATCGGCAACCCCCTCCAGGCCCCCTACGCCGGCGCCAACATCGCCCTGGAAGCACTGGCACGCGCCCGTCGGCGGCGCGGCGAGCCGGGCATGGCCGTGGCCTGGGGCGCCATCGGCGAAACCGGCTACACCGCCCGCATGAAGCTCGACAAGCTGCTCGAGGGCAAGGGACTGGCACCGACCTCCCCCCAGGAGGCACTCGCCCGGCTCGGCCACCTCCTCACCAGCGGCGCCGACGTCGCTGTCGTCGGCCGGATGCGATGGGACGCCCTGCTCTCCTACTGCCCCACAGCCGACGCACCCCGTCTGAGCCACCTCGTCAACAGCGCACGGGACGTGGCCGGACACAGTCCCACGGACCTTCGCCGCCACCTGGCCACCCTGCCGCCCGAAGAAGCCCGCGCCTTGGCGCTAACGGCGCTCGCCGAACTGGCCGCCGCCGTCCTGCAGACCACGCCCGAGCAGGTCCCCGCCGACCGCCCCTTGGCGGAACTGGGCATGGACTCCCTGATGTCCGCCGAACTCGCCGTCAACATCCGGCACCAGTTCGACTGCGAGGTCTCCTCCCTCCAAACCCTCACGAACCCCACCCTCACCGATCTCACCGACCTCGTCCTCACCCAGCACACATCCCCGCCCGCGCCGGCCACCGTGCCCGCCCAAGACGACGGCCCCCGCGTCACTTCCGGAGGGCCCACGTGATTCCCCACCCGACCGACGGCACCGGTGCGACCGACGCGCTCCGGCTCCCGCAGCACCCGCGGCAGCCCGACGCAGCGGTCAGCCTGTACTGCCTGCCGTTCCTCGGCGAGAGCGCCGACTTCTACCACCCCTTGTGCCACGCACTACCCCATTGGATCGAAGCCCGCCCCGTCGAACTCCCCGGTCACGGCACACGACGCAGGGAACCCGCGGTACGAGAGGTGCGCCTCCTGGCCCAGCACCTGGCCGACATCATCAACACCGATGGCCCAAGGCGTCCGTTCGCGCTGTTCGGCCACTGCAGCGGCGGCTTGATCGCCTTCGAAACAGCCCGGCTGCTCAACCAACGCCGGCAGCACCGGCCGCTGCTGCTGGCAGTCTCCGCGATGTGCCCCCCGCCCCTGATCGCCGGGCTCATCAGAAAACTCTCCCCCCGTCAGCTCACCCGCCTGGGCGCCGAACTCGCCAGCCACCGCGCCCTACGCCAGGCAAGCTCACACGCCATCATCAAGGGCGACTTCTTCATCCCTCTGCGCTACCACTACCGCGAGGACACACCACTGCCCTGCCCCATCAGCACTTTCACCGGACAGAACGACCCGATCATCCCGCCGGACAGCATGAACGGCTGGGCCGCACTGACCAGCCACCGGCTGCGCAACCGCATCTACCCAGGCGGCCACTTCTACCTCACCCATCACTGGCCCGACGTGGCCCGCAACCTCACGCACGACCTGAGCACCACCCTGTGCCAAAGCCCAGCACCCCAGCCTCCACCGCCACCTCCCCCCACGTAAACGGCTCATACGACGGTCGCACCCGTCGTGTCACTCATACGGTTAAGAACGCAGTGCGAACCTCCCTGTACGGCGCTCGCCAGTCCGACAATGCAACGCGGAGCGCTACTCCACCCCACCCTGTGCGTATCGGTGTAGGAAGTTGAGGGGAGAGACCTGTTATGCGCTGTTTTCATGCCGGCGTCCCGCATGGGGGTGATGAGGACGAATGAACCATGCGTGGCATGCGGAGGCACCGCCCCACGTGAAGGCCGCACCAGTGGGCGCCGTCTGCTGGCTGCGGCACTCCTGACCGTCACGGCGGCCACCGTGCTGCTGCTCAGCAGCGGAACGGGCGCACTCGCTCTGGCCTTCGCCGGACGCGTCCCCCTGGAGATCAGCGTCGCCGGGGTCGATGTCGAAGGCGTCTCGGTGACTCCAGGCGTCTCCAGTGGGCTCCGCCCCACCTTCATCACCCAGGCCGAGCGCGCCACGCTCCATGGTGCCTGCGTGAAGGCGACTCCGGTTCTGCCGGTGATCGGAGCCATGACCGTCGCCATCACCATCGACGACGCCACCGTCGGTGGTGTCAAGATCGAGCCCGCGGCCATCACCATCCGCAAAGTCACAGGCGGCGACGTGAGCATCAAGGTGCCGGGCTCATCGGATGCTGATTCCACAGGCTTGTTCAGCCTTGGTGTCCGTCACATCACCGGGGAAGGCCTCGCTATCCGGCCCCACGCTGTAGCTGTCGGCACCATCACCGTCCAAGGAGTGGCCTTGGACGCCTGGCGCGGGAAACACGACTGCCGCGCTTCGGCTCCGGCGACAGCTCCCGGTGGCACCGGAACCGCGCCCCGGGGGGAATCATGAAAGCGTCCGTGCTCCAGGGGGCCGGAGTCCGGCACCGGTGGCGGGCATGGCGCCGGACTCGCCCGTTCTACGCGGGCCTGCTGATGATCGCGGGTGCCATCGTCCTGGTAGCCATCTCCTGGGTGGACCTGGGCCTGCTCCGGCTGACCGGTACGGCCGGCGCCGCCACGTGGACCATCAGCACACTGCTGACCGTGGCCGGGCTGACGACGTGGGCCGGCAGCGGCCGACGCTACTTCACCGGCAGCCTGGCCGTCGTTCTCGCGCTGTGCAGCCTGATCGCCGCCAACCTCGGCGGGCTTCTCCTCGGTTTCTTCCTCGCTGCCGCCGGCGGCTGCCTGGCCCTGGCCTGGACACCATTGCCGCAGCCGCCACACACGAGGCCCGGCACCGATACGACAGAGCCGGTCAACCACGGCTGAGAAGCCCGGAAGAGCGCCGGCTAGTAGCCGGTCAGCCTGTTCCTCGATCATCGGCTGATGGCGTTGCACCGCCCCGGAGCTGCAGAAACCGTCGATGATCTGACGTACCCGCGTATGGCGGGGGCTTGCGAGGTGGGGTCCGCCGCCGTCCCACCCGCAGCGCGCTCCGGCGGAAGCCGGGGGTGCGACCGACAGGTGCCGGATCGTAGGCTGCGGGCATGACCGAAACCCAGGCCCTGACGCCCTCCGACGCCTTCGAGCTGCTGCTGGCCGGTAACCGGCGCTTCGTCGCGGGCAGCCCCGAACACCCGAACCAGGACGCCGCCCGCCGCACCGAGACCGCGCCGGGCCAGCAGCCCTTCGCGGTGCTGTTCGGCTGCTCCGACTCCCGCCTGGCCGCCGAGATCATCTTCGACCGGGGCCTGGGCGATCTGTTCGTGGTACGGACCGCCGGGCATGTCGCTGGTGCGGAAGTGCTCGGATCCATCGAGTTCGGCGTGAGTGTCCTCAACGCGCCGCTGGTCGTCGTCCTCGGCCACGACTCGTGTGGCGCCGTCGCCGCGGCCTGCTCCGCCCTGGAGAACGGGCAGACCCCGGGCGGCTTCGTCCGTGACATCGTCGAACGGGTGACCCCGAGCGTGCTGGCAGCCCGTGCCGCCGGACGCGACCAGGCGGACGAGATCCTGGCCGAGCACATAGAGCACACCGTGGACCTGCTGCTCGAACGCTCCCGCGTCCTGGCCGAGCGGGTGGCCGCGGGCCGCCTCGGCGTGGTGGGCCTGTCCTACCGCCTGGCCGACGGCAGCGCGCGGCTCGTCGCCGCCCGCGGCCTCGACGCGGCGGTCGCCACCGCGTCCTGACCGCCCCGGCTGTGCTTGCTCAGCGCGCTGCGGAGGGCCGGGGGCCCGCGGCGCGGCGGAGCCGGTTGGCGATCGCGAGCCCGAGTCCCTCCTCGGCCGGCAAGGAGGCGACGATGAGGTCGCACCCTTGCTGGTCGAGTGCGCGCAGGAACCCGTACAGCCCGCGCGCGTAGGCCGTCGTCGAGGCGGGGACCGTCACGACGGCGTGCGCCTTCACCGGAGCGTCGGCGAAGGCGGGGGGAAGAAGGATGCCCACCTGGTGTCCCAGCTGCTGTGCGTGCTCGGCTTCGGCGACGGCCTGCTCCGGCTCGACCAGGACGACCCGCGCACGGGGCGCGTAGTGGGACGGGTGCTGGCCCGGCACCCGGACGTGGCTGGTGGAGGGGACCGTGACCGGTCGGCCCAGGACCGCTTCGATCTCCTCGCGGGTGACTCCGCCGGGCCGCAGGATGCTCGGGACCTCGCCCGTGACATCGACGATGGTCGACTCGACACCGACGCCGCAGGGGCCGCCGTCCAGCACGAAGTCGACCCCGTCGCCCAGCTCCGCCCGGACGTGGTCCACGGTGGTGGGGCTGACCGAGCCGAAGCGGTTGGCCGACGGAGCCGTGATACCGCCGCCGAAGGCCGCCAGCAGGGCGAGCGCCGCGGGGTGGTCGGGCACGCGCACGGCCACCGTCTCCAGGCCACCCGTGGCTTCGAGAGGCACCCGCCGTCCGCGCCGCAGGACCAGCGTCAGCGGCCCCGGCCAGAAGCGCTCGGCCAGCAGGCGCGCGGTTGCGGGCACTTCCTCGACCCAGTCGTCCAGCTGGTCCGCGCCGCCGATGTGAACGATCAGCGGGTGCGTGGGCGGGCGCCCCTTGACCTGGAAGATCCGCGCGACCGCGGCAGGATCCTCGGCGTTGGCGCCCAGACCGTAGACGGTTTCCGTCGGCAGGGCCACCAGGCCCCCGGCGCGCAGCACCTCGGCCGCCTTCTCGATTTCACTGGTTACTGCCATCACTCGCGCAATTCTCTCACTGCGGCCGACGCCGCCAGACCCGGCCGACTCCTCGCGCCCGGTCAGGTGGGCGGTGATGCGGCGGGGCCGTGGTGTGCGTGATGGGTGGTCGACTTCGCGTACACGAACAGGCCGTTCGGACCGCCTCGCGTATCCGCAGCGCGGCGCCCGCCCCGGAAGGCCTCGGCGCGGGCCGGAGGACACGTCTTCGGCTTCGGGACCGCCACGGCGCGCAGATCTCGGTCAGTCCGTCCGTCACATTCTCCCGTCGGGATCCGTCAGGGAGGTGTAACCGATCGACAGATGAGAGGGAGCACCCCATGCTGACCAACATCATGTACGTGACGCTCTACGTCACCGACCAGGACCGCGCGCTGAGGTTCTATACGGAGCAGCTCGGACTGGAGAAGCGCATCGACTTCTCGGGCCCCGACGGACGTTTCCTCACGGTGGGCGCGCCCGGCACTCCGGTCGAGATCATCCTGTGGGCGCACCCCGCGGCGGCGGGGCAGCCGGCCGGGCTGGTGCCGGGGGCCACCCCCGGACCGGTCATCCTGGAGTCGGACGATCTGCTGGCGGACTTCAAGGTGTTCCGCGAGCGCGGGGTGACCTTCGACCTGCCGGAACCGGAGGTCTACGGGTACGGCGTCCGCATCGAGGCGGTGGACCCGGACGGCAACCGCATCTCGCTGCGTGAGCGCGGCGGTGCGGGCCGTGCCGATGGCTGACCGTTCGTAGACCTGGTGTGGCCGGTGCCGGACGGCGCCGGCCACATCGCGTTCAGCTGATCGAACAGATGCTTCCCGGCCGGCTCCAGAGTCTGCAGTTCGCCACCCCGGACGAATACCGTCTCTGATCGTTTCCCCATCGCTACACGATCCCGTCACCCCATAGTGGGTCAAAGCGTACGCAACGCATCCACGGGTCAGCGGCGTGAGGGTGAGGGCGAGCGGATCGCCGGAGGCACGGGGCCCGGTCGCATGCCGTGCCGCCCCCGGGTGGCCGCCGGAGGCCCGGTCGACGCTGGGGCGGCGGAGGGCTTGGCGTGCGGGGCCGACGGGACCGGGTAACGTCTTTGTCATGTTCTTCCAGACACCGATTTACGAGTGAGAGCGTGACGGGCCCCCGCTGACGTCGTTCGACGTCGCCGTGCCCGTCCCCCACCGGCGTGTCCGTAGAGCACTTCACCTCATTACCGGGAGAACCCGTGACCGACAGCAAGAACATCAACAACCCCGTGGGCCAGGGCGGCGGCCAGCGCAAGAAGCTGTCCCGCGCCGAACGGCAGAACAACGGTCCGCACCGCAACCGCGACCGCCAGGGTGCCGCCGACCAGAAGGCGGAGCTGGTGCGCAAGATGCGCGAGAAGGTAGCCGCGGCGGAGGATGCCGGTCAGGCCGACGACGACACGGCGGAGAGCTGACGTACCGCCGCCGCAGGTCGGCACCGCAGGGGGCAGGGTCCGGACCACGTGGTCCGGACCCTGCTGCCGTACCGGGCGCGGCTACCCGCCGGCCGGCCCGGCCGGTACGCCGAAGCGCACGATCCGCGCGGCAGCACCCGGAGCCGGCAGGCCGGAGCAGGTGTCCGATCCCTGGGAAAACGCAGCGGTCACCCCCATAGGGGTACTACCGGCCGCGGTTCTCCGCGAGGGTATGGGCGACAAGGGCATTGGCGTGGCCGTGTCCCAGACCGTGCTCGGTCTTGAGCCAGCTCACCAACTCCATGTGCTTGGTCAGCGGTGAAGTAAGGATGAGGTTCTTCCACTCGCCTATCGACCGGCCGTACTTCTGCTCGATCGACGGAAAGTAGCTGGCCGGGCCCTTCACGGTTTCAGTCATGGCCGTACTTTGTCACCCACCACTGACAATACGATCTGTCGCACCGGATCGACTGGAGCTGGTCAGCGTGGACTCGACCTCCTGCCGGGCGCTCGCCGCCGCAGGCGGCAACGACGGCTGGCACCGGACCGGCCGGTTCTGACAACGGCCAGTGCTACTGCACTGTGATGGTGCCCGTCATGTCCGGGTGGATGTCGCAGTGATACCTGAAGGTCCCCGCGGTCGTGAAGACGCGGGTGGTGCTCGTGCCGGGTGTCAGGAAGATGTCCCACAGCCCGGTGTCGGACGTCGTCGTGTGATCGGCGTTGTCGTTGTTGAGCCAGCGGACCGAGTCGCCGACGTGGATGGTCACCGACCGCGGAAGAAAGGCGGCGGGTGCACCCTCGATGGCCACGGTGGTTACGGCGGCGGGCGCCCCGTAGCGGTGCGCGGCGCACCCGACCACGTCCCCCCTGTGCGTGTAACAGGAATGTATTAGAGCGTGGTTGGGCGGAACGGTTCGCCGGCAACGCGGCTCCTAATGATCAGAAACGCCCGCTCGTACCGACTCGTACGAGCGGCCGGCACCCCCCGAACCGATGAGGCAGAAACGATGCGCGTTCACAAACTCACCTTAGCCGTCCTGGCCGTTGCCGCCGGTCTCTCGCTCACGGCCTGTCAGAGCGACGAGGACGGCACGGCGAAGAGCGACCCGTCGTCGGCGTCCTCCGCTTCCTCCGCGTCTTCCTCCGGCGGCGGTTCGGGCTCGGGTGGTTCGGATGAGGGCGGCGGTAAGGACTCCGCGGGGCAGGGCTCCACGGCGAAGGGATCCGCCGGGAAGGGTTCCGGCGGGCAGGGCTCCACCGCCAAGGGATCCGCCGGTGCCGGTTCCGGCAAGGACGGTCAGGTCGCCAAGTGCCGTACCGACGAGCTGGAGATCACGGCCAAGGACAACACCATCACCGGTGACCCCGATGGCGCGGTCGTGGTGGAGCTGAAGAACGGCGGCGGTCGCAGCTGTGCGATCTCCGGGTACGCGGGCGTCGATCTGAAGACCACCGCGGGGTCGCTGTCGGCGAAGCGCACCGGTGAGCGGGCTCCCTCGACCGTCCTCAAGGACGGCCAGTCGACGTACTTCGGCATCAGCTACCCGGTCAACACCTCCGGTGGCTCCGGCGTCCGTGTCACGGGGCTTCTGGTGACCCCGCCGAACGAGACGAAGACGGTCACGCTGCGGTGGCCGGGCGCCGCCACGCTGCCCGTCACGGACGGTGCCGGATCCCCGGTGAAGGTCGGCCCGATCGGCAGCGCCGGTCAGGGCGGTTGATCCGGACGCCCGTGGGAGCCGTGCCACCTCGTCCATCCCGTCGCGGCTGCCACCCGGGCGGGCGCCCGTGCGGGTGATGTCGGAGCAGGGGCGGGCCCGAAGCGTGCCACGGTGCGCCCGTGGTGCGCGGAGGCCATGTGGGTGATGTCGCCGCATGGGAATCCGGGCCGTGTGGGCAGGTCCCGGTGGCGCGCCGGTGTGGGGGCCGTTCCACCTCGGAATGGGTACGCGCCGGTGAAGGGAGAGCATTCGATTGACCGTCTACTTCATCGGTGCCGGGCCCGGGGCAGCGGATCTGATCACCGTCCGCGGCCGGGAGCTTCTCGGCCGCTGCGGCCTCTGCCTCTACCCGGGGAGCATGACGCCCGTCGGGCTGCTCGCGCACTGTCCCCCGGACGCGACGCGTGTCGACACGGCGCGGCTGTCCCTGGCCGAGGTCATGGCGCGGATCCTCGGGGCGCACGGGAACGGGGTGGATGTCGCGCGGCTGTGTTCGGGGGACCCGTCCCTCTACAGCACCGTCGCCGAGCAGACGCGGGTGCTGGACAGGGCCGGTGTGCCGCACGAGATGGTGCCGGGCGTGTCCGCGTTCGCGGCGTCGGCGGCGGCGCTCGGGCGGGAGCTGACCGTGCCGGGCGTGGGGCAGAGCCTGATCATCACGCGGGCCCGCGCACGGTCGGGGTCCATGCCTTCCGGCGAGACGCTGGCCGGCTTCGCGCGGACCGGGGCGACGCTGGCGGTCTATCTCGTGATCAATCACCTGGAGGACGTGGTCGCGGACCTGCTCCCGCACTACGGCGGGGACTGTCCGGCGGCCGCCGTGGCGCTGGCGAGTCAGCCCGGTGAGACGGTCGTGCGCTCCACGCTGGCCCGCGTCGCGGGCGAGGTGCGGGCGGCCGGGGTGACGAGGCTGGCGACGCTGCTCGTCGGCCGGGCCCTCGAAGCCGAGGGCTTTCCCGACAGCGTCCTGCATTCCCCCGCTCGCGACTGGTCCGCCTGACCGGAACACAGACAGGAGCAGCTCTTGCCCATGGCCGGTCCTCAGGAAGTACGCGGGTACGCGACCGAACTCGATCTGGCCGGGCGCCGGGTGGTCGTCTTCGGGGGCGAGCCCCCGGTGCTGCGGCATCTGGCGCGCCTGCTCGGCACCGGTGCCGAGATCACCGTCGTGGCACCCGCCGTGTGTCCCGCGATCGAGGCGATGGCGAAGGCGGGGCGGCTCCGGTGGCACGCCCGTGGCCGGCAGCCGAACGATCTGGCGGACGCCTGGTACGCCGTCGCCGCCACCCCGGGCGACGACGCGGCCATCGCCGAAGCCGCGGAGAAGCAGCGGGTGTTCTGCGTCCGCGCGGACACCGAAGCCGTCGGGGCCGCGGTGCCGGACCACCCGGGGGCCGGGGTGGCCCTGATCGGTGCGGGGCCGGGAGACCCGGGCCTGATCACCGTGCGGGGCCGGGAGCTGCTCATGGCCGCCGACACGGTGCTCGTCGACCGTCTGGCGCCGCTGGAGCTGCTGGCCGATGTGCGACCGGAGGTCGAGATCATCGACGCGGCCAAGCTTCCCTACAGCCGGACCACCGCGCAGGAGCGGCTCAACGAACTCCTGGTGGACCGGGCCCGCGCCGGGCGGTTCGTGGTCCGGCTCAAAGGCGGGGATCCGTTCGTCTTCGGATGCGGATTCGAGGAGGTGGCCGCCTGCGCGGAGGCCGGGGTGCCGGTGACCGTGGTGCCGGGTGTGAGCAGCGCGCTCGCCGCACCGGCGCTGGCCGGGGTTCCGGTGACGTACCGGGGCATGACCCAGGAAGTGACCATCGTGTCGGGTCACTTGGTGCCCGGCCGGGAGCGCTGTCTCGTGGACTGGTCGGCGCTGGGGCAGCGGAAGGGCACGCTGGTGATCCTCATGGGAGTCACCCATGTGGCGCGGACCACGGAGTTGTTGATGCGCGCGGGCCGGGACGCGGCCACACCCGCACTCGTCGTCCAGGATGCCGCCACCCGCTACCAGCGGGTGCTGACCTCCACCCTGGCCGGTCTCGCCGAGGTGTGCCGTACCCATGACGTCACACCACCCGCGGTCTTCGTCATCGGCCCCACGGCCGGTCTGAAGGTGCCGCGGGTGGTGGTGCGGCCGGGCCGGGGCCCCGGTGTGGACATCACGGATGGGTCGACCAGTGGGGCGCGCGGGGCCGGGTGAAGTAGTCCGCGTCCTTGGGGCGGGCCGGGTCGCGTCCGGTGGGGCGGGGGGCCGGTTCCAGGTGGGGTATGTATTTGGAGCAGTGGATGTAGGCCTCCTCGACGGTGAGGCGGACCCACATCTCCGGGTCGCGTCCGGGTGCGACGTCCGTGGGCAGGCCGGGGTGGAGGGCGCGGAGGTCCCGGTCGCGGTAGACATGGGCCACGCCGTTGACGTGAAGTCCCACGTGGTGGTGGGTGAAGTCCACGAAGAGCATGCCGAGGTGCGGGTTCTCGATCATGTTGCCGGCGCTGGCGAGCACCCCGTTGCCGCGGAATTCGGGGTAGGCCAGCGTGCGGTCGTCGATCACGTGGACGAAGCCCGGCGGTCCGGCCCGGAAGCTGGCGTCGCACTCCCCGTGGGAGTCGGCGGTGGCCAGGAAGACCATGGCCTGGCGGCCGATGAAGTCCCGCATCTCGGCGGTGAGACGGGGGCGCACCTGCTGGTCGTAGAACCGTGCGGCGCGGTCGATGGTGCCCAGGTGCTGCTGCAGCTGGTGTTCACCCGCTGATCCGAAGGGCGGCTGGGGCGAGGTCACGAAAGGGGTTCTCCTGGCGGGACGGGCAGGGGGCGCGCTCAGGGAGCGGACAGGACGGGGGTCTCGAACGGGTCGTGATGGATGCGGTGCGGCGGGGTGCCGGTGAGGGTGAGCGTTTCCTTGGCGGAGGCGACCATCCGGGCGGGGCCGCTGAGGAAGACGTCGTGCTGGTACCACGGGCCGTACTGGGCCAGTACCTCCGGCAGGGATCCCCGGATGCCGGGGAGGTGTTCGTGGGAGACCGCGGCCCTGACGGTCAGCCAGTGGTGCCGTTGGGCCATCCGGAGCATGTCGTCGACGCCGTACAGCTCGGCCGCGGTGCGGGCGCCGAGGAACAGGGCCACCTGGTGGCGTCCCCCTCGGCGGGCGACCTCCTCGATGAGCGCGCGGACCGGGGCGAGACCGGTGCCGCCGGCCACGAGGAGCAGGTCGCTGTGGTCGGCCGCGTCCAGGACCATGTCGCCCATCGGGGCCCCCAGATGGAGGACGTCGCCCACCGCCGCCCGGTGCACCAGGGCGTGGCTGACCGAGCCGCCGGGTACCGCGCGGACGTGGAAGGTGAGGGTGCCGTCCTCGCGCGGGGCGTTGGCGGCGGAGTAGTGGCGCCACCGCTTGGGCCACCACGGGGTCTCGACGCTCACGTACTGGCCGGCTGCGTACGGGTAGGCGATATGGGGACGTACGGTGATTTCGACGATGCCGTGGCCGCGGGGGACGCGGTGCACCACCGTGGCGGGCCACACGGCGGGCCGGACCGCCTCGTCCTGCTCGGCCGCGCTGATCATGACCTGGGCGACCGTGCCGTACGCCTTCGTCCAGGCCGCGGCGATCTCCGGATTCCACGCGGGCCCGGCGTAGTGGGCCAGGGCGGCCAGGAGACACTCGCCCACCGCCGGGAAGTGCGCGGCGAGGGTGCCGAACTTGCGGTGGTCACGGCCGAGATGTCCGCAGAAACGGACGAGATTCTCGGGGTCGTCGACGAGGTCCACGATGCGCAGCAGTGCGCGCAGCAGGCGGTCGCGCTGGGTGTCCATCCCGTGCGGGAACATCGGACGGACCTCGGGGTAGCGGGCGAAGAGGATCGCGTAGAAGTAGACCGTGATCTCCCCCGCGAGGGGCTCGACGACCGACAGGGAGGTCCGTATCAGGTCGATCTCCCGGTCCGTCAGGGGCGGTTCGGCCGCCCGCGGCTCTCCGGTATGTCCGTCCTGGGTGTGTATCGGGTCCTCCGAGGGCGGGCGCGCGGAGGTGTTGCCGGGGCGTCCGAGCCGGAATCTCAAGGGGTCAGCGCTCCCCCGTCGCGCGTCCGGCTCGATCTCCGCCGGGCGCACCGCGGGACATCGCCCTGGACGCCTCGCCGCCGCGGCGCACCGAGGATGGGGCCGGCACCGGATCCCCGTCTCGGGGGAACGGCTTGGACGTCGCGTGGGGCCAACATGAGTCCTCATCGGAGTGCGGAGTCGACAATCGGACTGGTTGCTTCCGGATGCCACCCGATCCTCGGGGAGGACGACGAGGGGGGATAGGGCAGTTCCCACTAGAACTTGCGACGGGAACTTGTCGCATTACCCCGAGCCGCGCCTGATCGGTGAGCGGATTTGAGGCATATATTGAGCCATTGTCGCCGTCGGCTTCTCCGGACGTGCCGCCGCTCTCGCCCGGCGGCACGTCCAAAACGGCGCCCCTCAGGCGCCCGGGATGCCCTCGGGTACCTCCCGTCCCAGCCAGGCCGCCAGTCGCCCGTACGCGTCCGTGCCCTCGGGGGCGGGTCGTACCGCTTCGAAGGGCGCGGGGGCGCCGCGCCGCTCCGGCGGCAGCGCCCTCTGGGCGTACGCCAGCGAATACGCGGCAACCTCGGGGTCGAGGTCCGGGGAGTCGCCCAGTGCCTCGCGCAGGTCCCACGTGTGCGCGGCGAGTTCCATGACGATCGCGCCCAACGCGGCACGCATCGGCATCTTCGCGAAGCCGAGGTCCACCTGGCGGTCGAGGGCTTCCTCGGTCAGCGCCCGGGACGCCGAGACCAACCGGTCCCCGGCCGCCGTGTACGCCGCCGCCCAGCCGTCATCGGGGACGTCCCCGAAGTCCCGGGGCTCGTCCGTGATCGTGCGGCCCTCGGCGATGTAGGCGTAGGCGAGCGTGTTGTCCAGCACATGGCCCGCCAGAGCGCGGATGTCGAACTCGGCGCAGGGGGTGGCGTCCTTGAGCCGTGCGGGTTCGACGGCCGCGACCAGGGCGGCGAACTGGCCGATCGCGCGCTCCAGCAGCGGCCGGGGGTCAACGGTGGTTTCCATCAGGGCGGGCTCCCGTTCCTCCAGAGGATGACGTCACGTGATGCGGACACGTGACGCGGTTCGGGAGGGAGCGTCGCACCATAACCTGACATCCGCCGTCAGGTTTTCTCCGCGACTTCCCCACAAGGCAGTCTGGGGTGGTGAAGTCAGACCGCCTGCTCTCGATCCTGCTCCTGCTCCAGACCCGTGGCCGGGTTCCCGCCGGGGAACTCGCCGGCCGTCTGGAGGTATCGGTCCGCACCATCTACCGCGACGTCGACGCGCTCGCCGCGGCCGGGGTCCCCGTCTACACCGAGCGTGGCCGCCGCGGCGGGATCGCCCTGCTTCCCGGGTTCCGGACGGACGTCACCGGCCTGACCGAGGACGAATCGCGGGCGCTGTTCGTCATGGCCGCGCAGGGCGCCCACGCCGCACTCGGCCTGGACGGGGCACTGGGCACCGCGCTGCGCAAGGTGATGGCCGCTCTCCCGGCGCCGCACCGCCCGGCCGCCGAGCTGACCAGCCGCCGTATCCTCGTCGACCCCGAGCGCTGGATGAGCGGCCGGCGGCCCGCCGCCGCATCGGACCTGGGCGCGCTGACGGAGGCGGTCTTCGGCGACCGCCGGCTGCGGTTGCGCTACCGCCACAGCGGCGGGGAGCGTCCGCGCACCTACACGGTCGATCCGTACGGGCTCGTCGCCAAGGCCGGGACGTGGTACCTGGTCGCCGACCACCGGGGCCGCGGCCGCCTCTTCCGCTCGGACCGGATCGAATCCGCCGCGCCGGTCGACGTGCCGGTTCGGCGTCGCCCGGGCGTCGAACTGGCGGACGCCTGGGAGGCACTGCGCCGGGGGGTGGAGGCGCTGCGGACGCCCATGGTGCCGGTGACGGCGCGGGTCCGGAGCGCCCGGCTGGACTGGTTCGTCCGCCTCCACGGCACGTACCTGACGGCACCGCCGGACGCGCCCCGCGGGGCCTGGGTGGAGGTCCGGCTGGGATATCCGGAGCTGGGCGCCGTCCGCCAGCTCCTCGCCTTCGGCACGGACATCGAGGTCCTCTCCCCTCCCGACGCCCGCGACCTGCTCGCCCGCACCGCCGCCGACGTGGCCGCGAGCTATGCCCCCTGAGGGTGGCCGGTGGTGGTGGTGCGTCGCACCGCGCCGGGCGGCCCCGGGCCGCCGGCCGCGTCGTCAGTCGTCGTCGGGCCGCATCAGCAGTTCGAGTTCGTCCAGCACGACCTCCACCGTCGTCCCGGTGGCCTCCGCACGCTGTTCGATCTCCGTGGTCAGGTTCACCGCCAGGCTCATGACGAGCAGGATCAGACCACCGGGACCGTGCCGGTCGAGTACGTCCTCGGCGGTCGTCTTCGCCTCACCCGCGATCTCCTCCTCCGGGGCGGTCGATCCGCACATGCGCCGCAGCATCCGCATCGCGGCGGCGTCGACGTGCGGCGCGTGCGCCACCAGGCGCCGTTCCTCGTCCGGGTCCATCCGTTACCTCCTGAGCCGGGTCACGCTGGTGTGGTGGCAGCCGGTCCCCGCCGGACGGGCCGGGCGGGGACCGACGTCGAGGATCTCACCGGTACGACGGCCGCCGGAGCGGTTACGCCGATTTCACGCTGCCCAGCCACAGCACGTCACGAGCCCGCGTCATGGCGACGAACAGTTGGCTGCGGGACAGCTCGTCGCGTTCCCGCGCGGTCTCCGACAGCCCTTCGCCCGCCGTCCGGGCCGCCGGTGCCGCCGAGGACACGGCGGCGTCGTGCTCGGGCAGGTACACGCGCTTGAATTCCAGGCCCTTGGCGCGGCGGTAGCTGCCGAGTTTGACGGCCTCGACGGGCCGGCCGTCGTAGTGCTCCAGCAGACAGACGGGGATGCCCGCGCGTTCGAGCAGCCGCTGGTAGCGGTCGATGGCGCGCTTGGAGGAACACAGCACCGCCGCTCCGGCGCGGGCTTCGGGCGGCACACCGCGCAGCGCCTCCAGAAGGGCCTGGTCGTGCTCGGCCGGGGTCGGCTTCACCACACGGATCACCTGCCCGTCGCGGTAGGTCAGGTCGACGTCCCGGCGTCCCGGCGTGCGCAGTCCGTCGATGTCCTCGAATGCGTCCTCGGCGACGACCGCGAGCGCCGCGTCGAGGATCGCCTTGCTGTTGCGGTAGTTGGTCCGCAGCACCTGCCCCCGGTCGCCCCGTACCTCTATACCGGCGTCGGACAGGCGGAACCCCCCGGGGTAGACGGCCTGTTGCCCGTCGCCGACCAGCAGCAGACCGTTGCGGGCGTCGCCGACCAGGGCGTGCAGGAGCCGCACGCCGACGAGGGTCAGGTCCTGGACCTCGTCCACGATCACGGCCGCGTAGCGGTGCCGGCCGACGTCGCGGCGCGCTTGGGCCAGTGCGAGGGAGAGCACGTCGTTGAAGTCGTGCACGCCGCGCTCGGTGCGGTTGGCCTCGTACGCCTCGTACAGCGCCCATACGGCCTGCCGGTGCGGACGGCGCAGGCTCGCGCGACGGCGTCGGCGGGGCACCGTGGCGTACTCCTCGAAGGAGACGAGGCCGCGCCCCTTGATGACGTGGTCGATCTCCTCCCGCCAGTACCCCGGTGCCGGATCGATCTCCGCCAGGCAGCTGCCGCGTCCGACGTGCTTCCATGCGAGACTGAAGGCCGTCTCGGCCTTGTCCCCGTGCAACCGGACCGGGACGCCGCTGTCGTGCAGGAATTCCTGCGCCCAGGAGTGCAGACTGCGGAAGTCCACCCGGTCGGCGACCGCCGGGGCCATGGTCCGCAGGAAGGTGCCCTGCACGCGCGGGAGGTTGTTGGCGAAGGTGACGTAAAGGATCCGGCCGGTGGTGTGCCGGGCGAGGTAGGCCGCGCGGTGCAGGGCGACGACGGTCTTGCCGGTGCCGGCCGGGCCGCTGATCCGGGCCGGACCGGCCCAGTTGCGACGGACCAGCGCGACCTGGTCGGGGTGGAGGAAGGTCATCCACTGTTCGATCGGGGCCCGCAGCGCCTCTTGCATGGCCGCCTCGCGCAGCCCGTCGATGTCGAACAGCCCGTCGGCGGCGTCCTCTTGGGGCTGCCGCGCCCGCACCGGCGCCGAACGTGTGACGGCCGATCCCTCGTACGCGGGGAAGACACGTTCCAGGTGATCGGCGATGGCCCGTATGGACTCGGCACGCAGCCGGTGGCGCTCCGACAGCAGGACCGGGCCCACTTCGCGCTCCCCCAGCAGCCGTATCCGGCCCAGCTCGGCGTCGACCCGCTGCCCCGCGAAGACCATGAGGGGCGAGACGGCCACCGGGGACAGGCCCAGGGCGGCCACCGCGCCTTCGGCCACCTTCGTCACGGCCAGGAGTTTGGCGGCGTGTTCGTCGCGCGGCGCGCCTCCGGCCCGCAGCGTTCCGTTCACGGCCTCCGGTGCGGCGCGCCAGTTCTTCACATCGAGGACGAAGACACCGCCCGGTCCGACCAGCAGCATGTCCACGTTGGCCGCTCGCGTCCCGGGCCACTTGCGGTCCACCAGGAGCCGCCACCCGCGCTCGGTCAGCATCAGGAGCTGCGCGGCGACCCGGCGTTCGCCCTCGCTCGCGGCCTCCCACCTGCGTGCCTGCTGCCGGGCCGCCTGCCACTGCTCCCGTAACCGCCGTTCCTGCCGCCGTGCCTCCTGTGCCCGCCACGACGCTGATCCGCCGGCTGTCATGCCACGCCCCCTCCTGCATGGAGTAACGATCATAGAACGGTCGGCGACGGGCACGGCAGGACGTCCGGGTGGGCGCCGCGCGCCCTGTCCGGCCGCCCCCCGGCCGCCCCTGACCGGCGGCATCAGGCCAGCTGGCGCCGCACCAGCTCGTGGAACAGACCGTCCGGGTCCGCCAGCAGTTGTGCCGGGGGGCCCTGCTGGACCACGCGTCCCTCCGACATCGCGATCACCCGGTCCGCGCCCATGACGGTGGACAGCCGATGGGCTATGACGACGCGGGTGGCGCGCAGGGTGCGGGTGGATTCGATGACCACGCGCTGCGCCTCGTTGTCCAGGGCGCTCGTGGCCTCGTCGAAGAAGAGGACACGTGGTGTGCGGATGAGGGCCTGGGCGATCATCAGGCGTTGGCGCTGGCCGCCCGAGACGGTGCCGCCGCCGTCGGAGAGCACGGTGTGCATGCCCATGGGCATGGCCTTGATGTCCTCGGCCAGGCCCGCCAGCGCGGCCGCCTCCCAGACCTCCTCCAGCGGGTACGTCTCGGCGCCGCTGATGCAGTCGAGGATGGAGCCGGAGAAGGGCTGGGCGTTCTGCAGGACGACGCCGCACTGGCGGCGGACGGCCGCCTGGTCGAGGGCCGCCAGGTCCTGGCCGTCGTAGAGGACGCTGCCGGTCAGGGGCTTGTCGAAGCCGATGAGCAGGCGCAGCAGTGTCGACTTGCCGCAGCCGCTGGCGCCGACGATCGCGACGAACTCGCCCGGCCGCACCCGGAACGACACGTCGTCGAGGACGAGCGGGCCGTCGTCGGTGTACCGGTAGGAGAGGTTCTTGGCCTCGATGGCGCCGCTCAGCTCGCCCGGCGGGGTGCTGGAGGCGCGTACTTCGGGGGTCGCCGCCAGGAGCGGCTTGATTTGCTCGAACATCGGCTGCACGGCGGCGGCCGACAGGAGCGCGCCGGTCAGTTGGGTGACGGAGGACAGCAGCATCGTGACGGCGGTGCTGAAGGTGAGGAACTCGCCGGCGGACATGGTGTCCCGGGCCGGGCCGGCCAGCAGCATGAACATCACGAGGGTGCACAGCGGTGAACAGACGGCGTTGAGCACCGTGATGACGTTCTTGATGCGGCCGATGCGCTGGTGCAGTTCGCGGGTGCGGGCGAACTCGCGGGCCCAGGCGGCGTAGGCGAAGCTCTCGGCCGCGGCGACGCGTAGCTTGGGCAGGCCGCGCAGGGTCTGGAAGGCCTGGTTGTTGAGCTTGTTGCCGAGTGTGATCAGTCGGCGTTGGTAGCGCAGCTGCCACAGTCCGAGGCCGAGGAAGACGGCGGCGATGACAAGCAGCATGGCGAGGGCCGCCAGCGCCAGCGGCACGCTGTAGACGAGCAGCAGCACGAGGTTCATCGTGCCGACGGTGCCCGCCTGGACGGACACCGATCCGATGCCGGACAGCACGCGGCGGATGGCGCTGATGCCCATGGCCGTGCCGGCCAGCTCGCCGGTGGAGCGCTCGGCGAAGAACGTCGTCGGCAGCCGCAGCAGCCGGTCCCATACGGCCGGTTGCAGGGTGGCTTCGACGCGTCCCTCCAGGCGCAGGATGGAGACGTTCTGCAGCAGTGTGAACGCGGCGGAGACGACGCCGGTCGCGATGAGCGCCGAGGTGGTCGCCACGATGAGGTCGTTCTCGGCGTGGGGCACGTACACGCCGAGCACCTGGCCGGTGGCGATGGGGACGAGTGCGCCCAGGCCGACCGCGACCAGTCCGCCGAGGAGGAGTCCGCGCAGCTCGCCGCGGGTGCCGCGCATGCTGAAGCGCAGCAGTCCGAGCAGGGTCGGTTTCCCTTCGGGCAGCGGGCGGTAGAACATCACGGCCCGTGGCGCGTAGTCCGCCGCGTTGGCCTTGCCGATCCGCGTCGGCTCGCGGCGGGCGGGGTCCACCGCCTCGTACCCGCCCCGGCGCCACAGCAGCGCGACCGGAGCGCCGGTCGCGGCCCGTTGCCCCACCAGGGGCCCGGTGTTCTCCCGCCACCAGCGCCCGTCGAGTCTGACGACGCGGGTACGGATCCGCGAGGCGAGGGCGACGCGTTCGACGGGGTCGGCCCGCTGGTGCGTGGCGGACGTCCCGGCCGGTTCGGTCAGGGTGATGCCCGCGTCGTCGGCGACCAGGCGGCACACGGCGAAGGTCGCGTCGTCGCTCGCGGCACGGTGGGGGGTGCCGGCGGGGCGGCCGATCGAGGCCAGGAGTGCCTGGTCCGCCTGGGTGCGGGCGGCCTCGCCGGCTTCGATGCCGGCGGCCGTACGGTCCTCGTGGGCGCGCTCCTGCCGCTCGATCCAGTCGTCCAGGGCGTACAGCAGCCGGTACTGCTGGTCGACCATGCCCTGCCACATCGCCGGGTCGATCAGCAGGGTGCCCACCGCCTCCGCGGCGTACGCGGCGCCGTACTGCACGCTGCCCGGAGGGATCCGCATCCACAGGATGTCGTCGTCGGCGCCGCCGTGGCCGGTGGTGGCGCGGCCGTCCAGCGGTGCCTGGTAGAGCACGCGCAGGCCCCGGCCGATGCCGCGGGCGAAGGCGTCCTCCAGGGGGCTCGGGGCGGCGTCGGCGTCGGTGTGGCCCCACTGCTCGCCGTGTTCCGGGCGGTACAGCTCGCGCAGCTCGACGCGGCGCAGCAGGCAGCCTTGCCGGGGCCGGCCGATCAGGGTGTGTCCGGGGCCCTCGGCCGGGCCCAGCAGCAGGGTGCCGGCCTCCAGCCGGCCCAGGAAGTGCCAGGGGCCCGACTGCGCGGCGTCGACGGCGAACAGGTCCAGCTCGCCGTCCACGACGAGCCACAGCACGAGCGGGCCCTCCAGGGACAGGCTGCGCGGGCCCCCCGTGCAGTCGACGGGCGTGCCGAGGGCGCCGAGCGCCGCCACCACGGGGTCGGCGACCGGGGCGCAGGGGGGAGTCGTCACCTCAGTTCTCCTTGACGAGTGCGGCGTAGGCGCCGTGCGCGGCGGCCAGTTGCTCGTGCCGTCCGCGTTCCACGACGGTGCCGCGGTCGAGGACGAGGATCTCGTCGCTGTCGCGGACCGTGCTCAGCCGGTGGGCGATGACGACGCAGGCGCAGCCGCGGCGGCGCAGGTTGTCGATGACGGTCCGCTCGGTCACCGCGTCCAGGGCGCTGGTCACTTCGTCGAGGACCAGGACGCTGGGGCGGCGTACCAGGGCGCGGGCGATCTCCAGGCGTTGGCGCTGGCCGCCGGAGAAGTTGCGGCCGTCCTGCTCGACGCGGCTGTGGATGCCGCCGGGGCGCCGGGCGACCACGTCGTGGACGGCGGCGTCCTCCAGGGCGGCGACGACGGCCTCGTCGGTGATGGAGGGGTCCCACAGTGCGACGTTGTCGCGGACGGTGCCCTCGAAGAGGAAGACATCCTGGTCGACGAAGGAGACGGAGGCGGCCAGCGCGCCGCGCGGGATGTCCTCCAGGCGCATCCCGTCGATGCGGATGGCGCCTTCCCAGGGGGTGTAGAGGCCGGATATCAGGCGGGAGACGGTGGACTTGCCGCTGCCGGAGCCGCCGACGAGGGCGACCTGCTGCCCGGGGCCGACGGAGAGGGAGAAGTCCTTCAGCAGCGGGGCGTCCAGGGGGCTGTAGCCGAAGGTGATGTGGTCCAGCTCCACATGGCCCTTGAGGCGGCGGGTCGCGGCGGCGGGCTCGCGCCGCGCGTAGAGCGGGTCGACGGGGAAGTTCTCGACGTCCTTGAGACGGGCGACGTCGGCGGCGAAGTCCTGGATCCGTCCGGCGACGCCGTTGAGGCGGGTGAGGGGCGCGGTGAAGCTGGTCACCAGGGCCTGGAAGGCGACGAGCAGTCCGACCGTGAGGTGTCCCTCGACCGCCCGCAGGCCGCCGATCATCAGGATGAGCGCGCTGTTGAGGGCGGCGAGGGCGGGGGCGACGACGGCCAGCCACGCGCTGGGCACGCCGAGCCGCTGCTGGACGTCGAGGGTGATCGCGTGTTGTCCGGCCCAGCGGCGGAAGAAGCCGTTCTCCCCGCCGGTGGCCTTCATCGTCTCGATGAGCGTCAGACCGCTGTAGGAGGTGTTGGTGAGCCGGGCGCTCTCGGCGCGCAGCTGCTGGGTGCCGGTGGCTCTGAGCCGGACCACGATCCGCATGGCGGCCACGTTGAGCAGCGCGATGCCGATGCCGACGACGGTCAGCTGCGGGTCGTAGGTCCACAGCAGCAGGGCGTAGAGCACCACGACGACGGCGTCCACGCCCGCGGCGGCCAGGTCCCGGGCGAGGGTCTCGGCGACGGCGTCATTGGACTGGAGGCGTTGAACCAGGTCGGCGGGGTTGCGCTGGGAGTAGAAGCTGACCGGGAGCCGGAGCAGGTGCCGCAGGAAGCGGGCACTGCCGAGGGTGGAGGAGATGATGCGCCCGCGCAGCAGGTTGGCCTGTTGGAGGGCGGTGAGTGCCGCGGTGAGCACCAAGGTGGCCGCCATCGACGCGAAGAGCACGCCCAGGAGGGACGTCTGCCGGCCGATGAGGAACAGGTCGATGTAGGTACGGCTCAGTGCGGGCACCGTGGCGCCGACGATGACCAGCAGGAGGCTGGCGAGCACGGCGGCGAGCATGGTGCCGGACGTGCCGCGCAGCCGGGCGGGCACGGCGTCCAGCACGCCGGGCCCGCGGCCGGCGCGGCGGAAGCCCTCGTCGGGTTCGAAGGTGAGCACGACACCGGTGAAGCCGGTGTCGAACTCGTCCATGGGCACGAACCGGCGTCCCTTGGCGGGGTCGTTGACGTACACGCCCCTGCGGCCGAGGCGGCGGCCCATGCCGTCGTGGACGACGTAGTGGTTGAACTCCCAGAAGAGAACGGCCGGGGGGCGTACCTCGGCGAGCGCGGCCAGGTCCATCTGCATGCCCTTGGCCTTGAGCCCGTAGCCGCGGGCGGCCTTGAGGAGGTTGCCGGCACGGGAGCCGTCGCGGGAGACGCCGCAGGCGATGCGCAGCTCTTCGAGGGGGACGAAACGGCCGTAGTGGCCGAGGACCATGGCCAGCGCGGCGGCGCCGCACTCCACCGCCTCCATCTGCAGCACGGTGGGGGTGCGGACGGCCTTGGCGGCGCCCTTGAGGACGGGGGCGGGCCCGCGGCGCCTGGTGCCGCGGCGTGCCGGTGGCCGGCGGCGCGCGCCGTGGGACGCGGTCACGGGAGCAGCCAATCGACGGGGCGCCGCGCGGCGAGGTGGACGGCGCCGGTGACCGGCGTCGTGGAGTCGACGGCGTAGGGGGGTCCGTCGGCGGAGGACCAGCGGTAGCCGGAGCGGGTGGTGGCGGAGCGCTCCAGTTCCACGAGCACCGCGACGGGCTTGCCCTGCCGGGAGAATTCCGCGGCGAGCCGGCTGTCACCGAGGAACCCGGCGATGCGTTCCCGCGTCTGCGGTGCCCGGCCGACGGCCTTGACGCGGCCGCGCAGTACGCCGAACCGCTCTTGGGGGGCGGACTGGACGGTCAGGTCGACCCGGGCGCCCGGGGGAATCGTCCCGGCGCTCCCGCCGGGCAGGTAGAGCATGGCCACCAACGGGTCGCTCGGGTCCTTCACGCGTTCCACGGTGGCCACGTCGGCGCCGGTGGTCAGGACCGCGCCCGTCTTGGCGGTCAGGGTCGTCACCCGCCCGCCCTCCACCACGCGGACGGTGCGGTCGCCCCGGTCCGTGCGGACGGTGAGCAGCGGGGCGCCGGCCGGCAGCGACCGGCCCTCTTCGGCGAGGATTTTGGTGACCTGTCCGGCATAGGGGCTTTGCAGCAGATAACTTCCCCCGGCGTGGGTGAGGACGCCGGGTGCGTTCTGCTTGGAGGACACGGATCCGGTGAATGCCCAGAAAGCCGCCGCGGCCATGACGACGACCGTGACGACCAGGACGAGCCGGCCTTGCGGGCGCGCGAAGCGTACGGGCAGATCGAGTTCTTCGGGCGATTGCAGCTTGGCCAGTGCCTTTTGGCGGAACTGCACGGACTATTCCTTCGGCTGCATGGGTGACTCGGGTGCTGAATGGCGCGGCCGTGCCCGCCGCCCGAGGGCGGCGGGCAGGCATGAACCCCGGAATGACGGAATTCCGGGGTTCATGGGCGAGTGCTGTCGCGCTCAGAGACCGGCGGCACCGACGTGCACGCCGGCGATGCCCTCGACCTGGCCGGGCAGGGCCTGGGCGGCCTGGACCGTCTGCAGGGAGGTGACGGTGCCGAGCACGGTGTTGACGTCGCCGGTCACGGCGCCGAGCAGGCCGCCGGAGATGGCCACACCGCCGGAAACGGCGTCCAGCTCGGCGTCGGCGATCTCACGGGTCTCGATGTTGTTACGCATGATGTGCGCACCCTTCATTTGTCCGGCTGTTTATCGATGACAAGGGGCGGGCCGCAAAAGGACGGCCGCACCACTACCGCGACGGCCCGGTCGAAATCGACCGCCGTTCTGAGAACCGCTGCGGTGCGCAGATAAAAGCACGGGAACGGGCGGCGCGGCCAACCCGGTTGACCGCTTTCGCTCCCGGGGACGGCCCGTCAGGCGCCTTGCTTTAAAATTCCTTCGCCGAATAATTACAAGTCCTTCACAGGATCGAGTAACAGATACGGAGGGTGTGACTTCCTCGTCGGACATAGATGGACACACGCCCATCAAGCGCTGCGGGCATAACCGGCATATCCAGCAGCGGCGCACGGGGGTTACCCACGGTCCCCGTGCGATGTGGAGATTTCCCGGAGCGACGATCGGTGACGGGCGCGTCACCGGCTGTGGGCCGTCGGCCGCGACCGTCCCGTCACGCGCTCCGCCGCCGGCACCGGCACCGGCACCGGCCGGGTGTGCAGCCGGTGCAGGTATTCGTGGGCCCCCGGGAGGGTCTCCAGCAGGATCCGCTGCTGTCGTCGGATCCGGTCGAACTCGGCGTCCGCCGCCCGGCGGGCCGCCGGGCGGTGGGCGAGGGCGGCGGGCGGGACGGTCCGGCGGTGGGCGAGCGCCGCCAGCAGGGCGTCGTAGGGAGCCTCGCCGGGTTCCGGGGACAGACCCGCGCGGTGGCCGGCGAGGTATTCCTCCAGCGTGTCCGACAGCGGCAGTTCGCGCTGGGCACGCCAGAACGGGGTGTCCGCGCGCGGCGCCGCGAAGTACAGCAACTGCGCGAAGTCCCGGGCCCGGGCGTAGCGGTCCTGTGCGGCGCGGTTGAAGCGGGCCGCGTGCGCCCGCACGTCGCCCCGGCCGGGGAAGTCGCGCACCAGCCGGTCCACCATGTGCAGGACGTCCGCCAGTCCCTCGT
The DNA here is from genome assembly GCF_055582085.1 of Streptomyces sp. NPDC042259. Lineage (NCBI taxonomy): Bacteria > Bacillati > Actinomycetota > Actinomycetes > Kitasatosporales > Streptomycetaceae > Streptomyces > Streptomyces sp. NPDC042259. Next base: position 364,039 of record NZ_JBVJDW010000003.1, read on the forward strand.
CGGCCAGCGGTTCCACGAACGACGCGGCCGGTCCCAGTGCCACGCAGTTCTTCACCCAGGCGCGACGGCTCCGCCCGGTGCGGCAGGCAAGGTGCCGCACGGTGGCGTGGCCCGGGCGCAGACCCCACAGCGCGCAGAGCCGGTCGGCGGCCTCCTGGGGGCCCGTCAGATCCCGCGCGTGGACGAGCCCCGCCGCGAACCGGCCGGGGAGCGGCATGCGCCAGGCCCAGCCGTCGGGCATGGCCGTGGCCGTGGTGAAGGGATCGATGCCGTGCGCGGCGTCGTCGTGGGGGACGGTGACGGTCACCGCGCTGTCGCACAGCAGCCGGTCCCGGGCGTCGAGGAACGGCTCCCCGAGGACCCCGGCCAGCAGGAGACCCTCGGCCCCCGTGCAGTCGAGGAAGAGGTCACCGGCGAGTGCGGCGCCCTGGGCGGTGTGCAGGACGGTCAGCATGCCGCGTGCGTCCCGCTCGGCGCGAAGGAGTTCACCGCGGACGGACCGCACGCCGAACTTCCGCATCGCGGTCTTCCGCAGGTACTGCGTGAACATGCGGATGTCGACGTGCCAGCCGTACGGGAGGGCCGTCCGGCCGTCCAGCCAGCGCGGTGACTTCCTCGCGTCCAGCAGCGGCGGCTCGCGGAAGCACGCGTAGTCGTACGGCTCGGTGGTCCCTCCGCCGCGCCTGCGGTACCGCCAGAAGTCCGACAGGGGGAGTTCCGCGCACCGCGGCATGTCCGCGCGGGGGCGGTAGAAATGGTCCACGCCGCCGTTGCCGGTGATCCGCACCGTGGTTTCGGCCGCGCCTTCGGTACGCCAATTCACATAGCGCACCGCCGCATTGAAGGACGCGCAGCAGGCGCGCATCCATTCCTCCTCCGAAACGCCGATACGGTCGAAGAGGCCCCGCTGCAATGCGGGCGCGACGGCGGCCGCCTGCCCGGTCGCCGATACCGCGGCGGCCGGCTGCGGCGTTTCGAGTACGGCGACGGAAACCGTGCCGTGGAAGGCGGACGCGAGCCGGGCGGCGGCGACCCAGCCGGCGGCCGTTCCGCCCACGACCACGACGCGCCTGACGTGACTGTCCATACGGGACAGCGTGAACGCTTTTCCTGTACCCGGTCTGTATCCGGTGTACAGCCGGTCTGTATTCCTCTGGATCGGTGCCCGGAGACGGTACGGGGAATTCCCGTACGCGTGCGGCCGAATCTGTCGGTGCGGGGCCTGAGCGGGACCCGACTCACCGACAGGAGCAGAAGTGTTGAATGATCAGTCTTCCCCGGCCCAGGTCCAGCACCCTCTGGAGGTTCTCGCGGAAATCGAATGGGCGGGAACGGTGAATCAGGAAGTGGCACCGCTGTCGGAGCCCGAGAGTTCGTGGGCGGGAACGGCCGCCTTCGGCCTGGACGAGGGGCACGCGGGCGGCTGCGGCTGACCCGGACCGGGAACACCTTGGTGGGCCGGCCGTGGAACGGCCGGCCCACCAGGCCCGGGACCGGGAAGTCGGAAACACGCGGAGGGGAGAAGACAGAGGGCGGAGGAAGCGGAAGAAGGGGAACGCTCAGGGGACGAGCGCGGGGACGCGTCGCTCCTGGGCGAACAGCCGGACCAGCGGCATGAAGCGGTACCGCAGCCAGGCGCCGCCGTCCGCCCCGCACACCTCCAACAGCCGTGCGTCGGCCAGCTGTTCCAGGAGTTCCTCCGCGTCGTCCGGGGTGACATCGAGCAGCGCCGCCGCGTCGGCCGCGGTCAGCCCGCGCGGACCGGCCGTCGCGAGCGTACCGAGACCGTCCCGGGCGGCGGGGTCCAGTTGGGCCAGTGCGGTGCGCAGCCCGGTCCGTATGTCGAGGCTGCCGAATCGCAGTTCGTCGAGCCGCCGCCCCTCGGGTGCCAGCCGGTCCGCGAACCGGGCCGCGGACCAGTGCGGGCGGGCCGCCAACCGGGCCGCCGCGATCCGCAGGGCGAGCGGCAGCCGGTCGCAGGATTCCGCGATGCGCGCGAGTGCCTCCCCCTCCGCCCGGCCGTCCCGCCCGGGGCCCGCGACCGCGGTGAGCAGGGCGACGGCCTCCTGTCGTGGCAGCGGGCCGAGCCGCACCAGCCGGGTGCCTTCCAGCGCGGCCAGGGAGGCGCGGACGCCGGTGACGACGGTCCGGCTCGCGCCGCCGCCCGGCAGCAGGGGCCGTACCCGGCTGTCGTCGTGGGCGTTGTCGAGGACGACGAGCACGCGGCGTCCGGCCAGCAGCGTCCGGTAGAGCTGGGCGCGTTCGTCGAGGGTGGCGGGCATTCGGTCCGAGGTGGTGCCGAGGGCGCGCAGGAACCAGCCGAGCACTTCCGCCGGGTCGCGCGGCGTGCCGTCGTCCGTGCGCAGATCGGCGTAGAGCTGGCCCTGCGGGAAGTCGGCGCGGCAGTGTTCGGCGGCCCACAGGGCGAGTGCGGAGGTGCCGGTTCCGGGGGCGCCGGTGATCACGGCGTCCTGCTGCCGGCGCAGGGCGGTCAGTACCTCCTCGGTCTCGGCGCCCCGGCCGGTGAAGTCGCCGGGCGCGGCGGGCAGCAGCGCGGGGACGAGGCCGGGCGGGCCGGCGTCGGCCGGGGGCCGGGGGCACTCCTCCCCGGTGGCGGCCGCGGCGGACCGCGGCGGTGCGGCGGGTGTGAGGGGTGCGCGTTCCGGCGCCGGTGGCGGAGGCAGCGTCCCGCTCAGGACGTCCTGGTGGAGGGCGCGCAGCGCCGGTCCCGGGTCGATGCCGAGGTCGTCGGCGAGGACCCGGCGGCCCGCCTCGTACACAGCGAGCGCGTCGGCCTGGCGGCCGCAGCGGAACAACGCGGTCATCAGCTGGCCGCGCAACCGCTCCCGCAGGGGGTGCAGGGCCACCTGCCGGGTCAGCGCGGCGACCGTGTCGTGGTGGCGGCCGAGGGCGAGCGCGGCCTCGGTGTGGTTCTCCAGTGCGGACAGCCGGGCCTCTTCCATGCGCGGGCCCTCGGCCCGGGCGAGGTGCTCGGTGACGTCGGTGAGGGCCGGGCCCCGCCACAGGGCGAGGGCCCGGCCGAGCCGGTGCTCGGCGTCGGCGTAGCGGGCGGCGAGCAGGTCGGCGCGGCCCGTGTCGGCGAGGGAGCGGAAGGTGTCCCAGTCGAATGCCGCGTCGGCGATGTCCATGCGGTAGCCCGCGCCGTGGCGCCGCAGGCCGTGGCCCGGGCCGAGACGGGTGCGCAGTCGCGAGACGTAGGTGTAGAGCTGGTGGGTGCTGGTGGCCGGGGGGTCCCAGCCCCACAACAGGGTGGTCAGCCGTTCGTCGGGGACGACCTGGCCGTGGGCGAGCAGCAGCGCCGCGAGGGCCGTGCGCTGCTTGCCGCCGTCGAGTGCGACCGGACGGCCGTCCCGCTCGGCCGACACCGGGCCGAGGATCGTGAAGTCCATGAGTTCCTCCCCCGTCCGCGGGCCCCGGCGGCCGGCGGCCCGTCTGCCGGGAAAGCTACGGAACCGGCCTTCTCCAACGGCATCGGCACGGTTTCGCGGCCGGGAAAGCGATACGAAAGAGCCTTGAAACGAGGTGCGCCTAGCGTCCGGTGATGTGCCGTGGAGAAACGCTCCAGGGCATGGTCACGGGTGCGGTGGGAGGCGGTTCAAGTTTTCCTATGGCCGCGCCCGTCGGCCTGTCTGTGCGCAACCGGACGACGCCTGGACCCTAGGCAGGAGGAAGACATCAAAAATCATCCGCAGAAAACCGGACAGGTGGAAGACCCACTGGCCCTCATGGACCGGGTCGCGGACATGTCGGTGGCCGATCGGGAACTCATGCTGCGGCAGTCCGGTATCCCCTGGTCGGATTTGCTGGTCGCTTACGCGGACCGGTTGACGGAACAGGTCGCGCGCGGCCCGGAAATACCCGGGCCGGCACCGGAGTAGTACGTCGTCCGGCATCGGTCCGGTGTGCCGGTTTCCCGGCTCCATCGGGTCGGTGTCGGTTCGATTTCGTGGCCGCGAAACAGTTTCGAAAGGGCCTGAAAAGAAGACGTTCCTAATGTTCTCGGCATACCGCAGGAAGGGCCGCCACGGCCGCCGGACACCAGGTCCGGCAGGCCGGCCCCGAGCAGTCCGGGAGGACACCGTGATCCGTGCCAAGCGCACCGCCTACACCGCCGTCGTCATCGCCCCGCTCAGCCGGCTGGCGGTCGGCGCGACCCTGGTCCTGGCGGGGCTCGGGGTCTTCGGCGCGGCGGCACAGGCCCAGGGCGACGACCCGTGGGTGAAGGCGGACACCGCGGCGGCGGCCGATGCCCGGACGCCGGTCGCGGCGTCGGGTGCGGCCACGATGGATGACCCGTGGGTGTGACGCGGTCCGTGCCGGTGCGCGCCCGCGCTGCGCGGCTGTGTCCTCAATCGCCGGACAGGCTCGAATAAAGCCCGTCCGGCGGTTGAGGACGCGCCCGCAGGGCGCTCGCCGCCGCAGGCGGCCACGACGGCCCGTAGTCGAAGAAGACGCCGGCCAGGCCCTAGGGCGTGTCCGCAAAGTCCCGTCGTTCGCCCGAAGGGCGGGGCCCGCGGCGTCTGGTGCGTGCGATCGCAAGGCGGAGGGTCGCCCTCGTACTGGGCGTACTCGGGCGAGCCCGACAACGCAGCGAGCGCGCGTGCCAGGCGTCGCGGGCCAGACGGGACTTTGCGGACACGCCCTAGTGCTGGAAGAGCGCGAACAGCTCCCGCGAGGGCGGCTCTTCGCCGCTGTCGAGCGCGGTCCGCAGCCGGCTGGTCCGCTCCTGCCAGGGCACCGCGCCCACCTCGGTGAACTGCCGGGCGGCGGCGGCGAAGTGGCCGGCCGCGCCGGTCCGGTCGGACCGCAGGGCGAGCAGACACCCCAGGGCGAGACCCGCCCGGCCCTCGAGGAACCGGTCCTGGACCGTGCCGGCGGTCGCCAGAGCGTCCCGCAGGACGGCCTCGGCGTCCTCCCACCGCTCCCGGCACCACAGTGCCTCGCCCAGCGCGCGCAGCGCGTGGGCCTCACCGCGGCGGTCCCCACTGGCCCGTACGAGGTCCAGGGCGCGCCGGCAGACCTCCTCGGCTCCCGCCCCGTCCCCCTGGTGGACGAGAGCCCCGGCGAGCCGGACCATGCCTTGTGCCTCACCCCTGACGCTGCCCAGTTCGCGGGTCCTGGCGATCGCCTCGTGCGAGAGCTCGACGCAGGTGCGGGCGTCGCCCCGCTCCAGCTCGATCTGCGCCATCAGGCCCAGCATGTGGGCCTCCGCGTAGGGGTCGCCGGCCGCGCGGAATCCCGCCAGTGACTGGTGGCCCAGCTCCCTGGCCCGTTCCAGGTCACCGCGGTGCCGTTCGCACAGCGCGAGGTTGCGGAGCACCAGGGCGCACCCTTCGGTCTGGTGCTGTTCCTCGAACAGGCGCAGCGCCAGGCCGAGGCGGGTGAAGGCCTCGTCGTACTTCCACTGGATGATCTCCAGGGTGCCCAGGGAGTGCAGCATGGCCGCCTCCCCCAGCCGGTCGCCGGCGCGGCGGACGGCGGCGAGGGCCCGTTCACCGCAGTGCCGCCAGTCCTCCAGGTAGTTGCGGTTCTGGAACAGGGTGACGCTGGTCATGGTGAGGTCCCAGGCGTACGCGGCTTCGCCGTCCTGGGCGGCCTGGTCGACGATCCTGGTGATCGGGACGCGTTCGCTCTCGAACCATTCCATGGGGTTCTCCAGCAGGTGCCCCACGAGGTGGGCCGGGAGCCGGTGCGCGGGGGCCGTGCTGTGGACGAGGGTGTAGTCGCCGCCGTAGAGCCGGTGGTGGGCTTCGACGGCCAGGGCCAGCCAGGCGCCGTAGGCGCGGCGGGTGGCGGCGCGGCGCTCCGGTTCGTCCTCCTCGGCCAGGGCGCATTCGTGGGCGAAGAGGCGCAGGAGGTTCTGGAAGCGGTAGCGGACGGGGCCGAGGGTGGCGCTGAGCGGTTCCAGCAGCTGGGCGTCGACGAGTTGCTCGATGAGGTCCTCGGCGTCGAGGGGGTCGATGTCGAGCAGCGCGGCTCCGGCCCAGGCGGCGAAGTCCGGTGCGTCGACCATGGCGAGCAGCCGGAACATCCGGGCGGCGGCCGGTGACAGGTCGCGGTAGCTGAGCCGCAGCCCGGCCCGTACCCCGCGTTCGTCGAGGCTCAGTTCGTCGAGCCTGCGGTGCTGGTCCTCGAGCCGGGCCACCAGGGTCCGTACCGACCAGTGCGGTTTGGCGGCGAGCCGGGCGGCGGCGATGCGCAGGGCGAGCGGGAGCCGGTCGCACAGTTCGCCGAGCCGGGCGGCGCCGACCGGGTCGGCGGTGATGCGGTCGTCCCCGGCGACCCGGGACAGCAGCGCGGTGGCCTCGTCCCGCTGGAGCGCGCCGAGCACCAGGGGCACGTAGACGTAGTCACCGGCGAGGGCTCCGCCCATGGGGTCGCGGCTGGTGACGAGGACGCAGCAGCGGCCGTCGCCGGGCAGCAGCGGGCGGATCTGCTGGAAGGACCGGGCGTTGTCCAGCACGATCAGGACGCGGCGGCCCTGCAGGGCGCCGCGCAGCAGAGCCGTGCGTTCGTGCCGGTCGGCGGGGATCTGGGGGCCCTTGATGCCGAGGGCCCGCAGCAGGTGGTCCAGGACGGCGCCGGGGCGGCGGGGCGCCTCCTCGTCGTAGCCGCGCATGTCGGCGAAGAACAGGCCGTCCGGGAAGCGGCCGGCGACCTGCCGGGCCCAGTGGACGGCGAGGGCGGTCTTGCCGACCCCGCCGATGCCGGTGATGGATCCCACGGGCAGTACGTCGCCGCCCACGTGTTCCAGCAGCCGGTCGAGGACGGCGAGTTCCTTCTCGCGGCCGGTGAAGGAGGCGACGTCCGGCGGGAACCGCTCGGGTACGGCCGTCGGTGTGGCGGGGGCCTCGGTGCCCTGGTGCGCGTTGAGTTCGGGGAGGTCCTTGAGTACGGCCTCGTGGAGGTCCCGCAGGGCCGGTCCGGGGGCGATGCCGAGTTCGTCGGCGAGGACGCGGTGGCCTTCGCGGTAGGTCTCCAGGGCCTCCGCCCGCCGGCCCGAGCGGTAGTGGGCCAGCATGAGGTGGGCGATGGACTGCTCGCGCAGCGGGTTCTCCCGGATGAACGCGCTGAGTTCGCCGATGAGGTCCTGGTGGCGGCCCAGCTCCAGCCGCAGCCCCACGAATTCCTCGTACACCTCCAGGCGCGTCTCGGTGAGCCGGGTGGCGTCCTTCTCGACGCGCCCGGCCGTGATGCCTTCCAGGGCCGGCCCGCGCCACATGGCCAGGGCTTCCTCGAAGCACGCGCTGGCTTCCTCCAGCCGGCCGCTCCGGGCCGCCTCGCGTCCCGTGGCGACGCGCTCCTCGAACTCGACGGCGTCGATGCGGTGTTCGCCGCTGGCGAGCAGGTATCCGGGGTGGCTGGTGACGATCAGGTCCTCGGCACCGGCCGCCTTGAACGTCTTGCGCAGCGCGGAGACGCAGATGGCGATCTGGTTGCGGGCGGTGGCCGGCGGGCGGCCGTCCCAGACGGCGTCGGCGAGCGTGTCGACGGACACCACGTGATCGGGGGTGAGCAGCAGCAGCGACATGATGGTGCGTTGGCGGGCGCCTTGGAGGGTTACGGGGTGCCCGTCCACGCTGATGTCCAACGGCCCCAGGATTCGGAACACTACCTGAAGCACGCTGCCTCCTGACCTCGGCCGCGGCCGCGTGCGGGCGGCCGGGCTTGTTGCTGTGTCGTTCATGGGTGACGGGAGTCTCCCGCCACCGGGAGGCGGCGGGAGGCTCCCGGGGTCAGCTCCGGGCGGCCCGGGCCCCGGGCGGGCGGCCGCGGGCCGCGGCGCGCTGCCACCGGGCGGCGGCGGGCGGGGCCGCCCCCGGCTGCCGTTCCCGGCGGGCGGACAGCGCGATGAGGACGGCGGTGACCGCCGCCAGCTCCTCCTGGGTGGGGTTTCCGCCGATGACCTTCAGCAGGGAGGGCCCCAGGGGGCCTCGCAGTGCGGTCGGTGCCTTCTCCTGTGCCACAGGGGTGCTCCTTCTCGCTTCGCGCTTCGGGAACTCGTATCGAGGGCCCGCTACGGGGCCTGGCGCCGGGGGCCGGCGCCGGGGATGGTGATCACATCGGCGGGTTGCCGTGTTTGCGGTCCGGCAGCGCGGCGTGTTTGGTGCGCAGCATGGCCAGTGAGCCGATCAGCAGGGAGCGGGTGTCGGCGGGGTCGATGACGTCGTCGACGAGGCCCCGTTCGGCCGCGTAGTACGGGTGCATCAGCTCGGCCTTGTATTCCTTGACCATCCGGGCGCGCATGGCGTCGGGGTCGTCGGCCGCCGCGATCTGCCGCCGGAAGACGACGTTCGCGGCGCCTTCCGCGCCCATCACGGCGATCTCGTTGGCGGGCCAGGCGAAGGACAGGTCCGCGCCGATGGAGCGGGAGTCCATCACGATGTAGGCGCCGCCGTAGGCCTTGCGCAGGATCAGGGAGATCCGCGGGACGGTGGCGTTGCAGTACGCGTAGAGCAGCTTGGCGCCGTGGCGGATGATGCCGCCGTGTTCCTGGTCGACGCCGGGCAGGAAGCCGGGGACGTCGACGAGGGTCACGAGGGGGATGTTGAAGGCGTCGCAGAGCTGGACGAAGCGCGCGGCCTTCTCCGAGGAGTGGATGTCGAGGACGCCGGCGAGGGACTGCGGCTGGTTGGCGACGATGCCCACCACTTCGCCGCCGATCCGGGCGAGGGTGCAGATGACGCTGGTCGCCCAGCGTTCGTGCACCTCCACGTGCTCACCGTCGTCGACGATCTCGGTGATGACCTCGTGCATGTCGTAGGGCCGGGTGCCGTCGGCGGGGACGAGTTCGCGCAGCCGCTCGCAGACGCGGTCGGCCGGGTCGGTGGTGTCCGCGCGGGGCGGCATCTCGCGGTTGTTCTGCGGGAGGAGGGAGAGGAGGTAGCGGACCTCTTCGAGGCAGGTTTCCTCGTCGTCGTAGGCGAAGTGGGCGACGCCGGAGGTCTCGGCGTGCACATCGGCGCCCCCGAGCCCGTTCTGCGTGATCTCCTCGCCCGTCACGGCCCGCACCACATCGGGGCCGGTGATGAACATCTGCGAGGTCTCACGCACCATGAACACGAAGTCCGTCAGCGCCGGACTGTACGCCGCACCACCCGCGCACGGGCCCAGCATCACACTGATCTGCGGGATGACACCCGACGCCTTGGTATTGCGCTGGAAGATCCCCCCGTACCCCGCGAGCGCCGAGACACCCTCCTGGATCCGCGCACCCGCACCGTCGTTCAACGACACCAGCGGAGCACCCGCCGAAATCGCCATGTCCATAATCTTGTGGATCTTCGTCGCATGGGCCTCACCCAGCGCACCACCGAAGATCCGGAAATCATGCGCGTACACAAAGACCGTACGCCCGTGCACCGTCCCCCACCCGGTGATCACACCATCGGTATAGGGCCTCTTGGCCTCCAGGCCGAAGCCCGACGCACGGTGCCGCCGCAACTGCTCCACTTCGGTGAACGACCCCGGGTCGAGGAGGAGGTCGATGCGCTCGCGCGCGGTCAGCTTGCCCTTGGCGTGTTGTGCCTCGGTGGCCCGGGGTGCTCCCCGGACCGCCTCCTCACGGACGCGGGACAGCTCTCCGATCCCGTCCATGACGGTCGGGTGTGCGGCCTGCTGCGGCACGGCCGGCTCCTTTCTCCTGCGGGCGGCTGCGGTCAGCCGGTCCGGTCGGCCACGAAGTCGCTGAGGGCTTCGAGGGCGGTGCGCGCGGGTATCGACGGCAGCACCGAGAGCGCGGCGCGGGCACGGGCGAGACGGTCGCGCATGATGGCCTCGGCCTCGGCGAAGGCCGGGGAACGGGGGAAGAGTTCCAGAGCGCGGTGGTGCGCCGCTGGGGTCTGGATGGGGCCGTCGGCGAGCAGGCCGCGCAGTTCGGCGCCCCGCGGGCTCCGGTCCGCGCGGGCGAGGATCACGGGCAGGCTGGGCACGCCGGCCAGCAGGTCCTTGCCTTGTTCCTTGCCGGTCCGTTCGGCCGTTCCGGCGAGGTCCAGCAGGTCGTCGGCGATCTGGAAGGCGGCGCCGAGGTAGGCGCCGTACGCGCTCAGGGCCTCGGCGTAGGGTTCCGGGGCGCCCGCCTGCCGGGCGCCGATGCCGAGTGCCATGGTGAGCAGGGACGCGGTCTTGCCCGCGGCGACCTGGAAGTAGTGCTCGACGGGGTCCTGGCCCGGTGCGGGGCCGACGAGTTCGCGTACCTGCCCGTCGACGAGCCTGCTCGCGGTCTCGGCGTTGAGGCGGACGGCCTCGGGGCCGAGGTCGGCGGCGAGGTAGGCGGCACGGGCGAGCAGCCAGTCGCCCCCGCGGACGGTCTGCCGGTTGCCCCAGCGGACGTTGGCGCTGGGCACACCGTGCCGGGTGGTCGCCTCGTCCATCACGTCGTCGTGGTAGAGCGAGGCGACGTGCACCAGTTCCACGATGACGGCGGCCTGGGTCACCCCGTCCCGCCACGGTTCGCCGAACTCGCCGGCGAGCAGCACCAACAGGGGCCTCATCCGCTTTCCGCCCGCCGCGGTGACGTGCCCGGTGAGTTCGGCGACCCGGGGGTCGGCGGAGTCCGTCGCGGTGTCCTGGAGGCGCTTCTCCACGCTCTCCAGCGCGGTACGCAGCCGTGCCTCGGCGGCCGGGTCGTCGAGCCGGAACCGGAACTTCGGGGTACCGCGAGCAGCGGACCCCGCGCGGCCCCGGCCGGTGACGGCCGCGCGGACGGCGCGGGTGGCGTCGAAGGCACGGGCGGCACGGGCGAGCGACGTCCCGTTGCGGGTCATCGCGCGTCCCCGGCCGCCGTGCGTATCGACGGATCGAACACAGCCTTCTCGGCCATGGCTGAACCCCTTTGGGCAAGGAATGAGGAGAATCTGAGGCTTTTCGAGGATGTCCAATGCCCCCGGGCGGGAACAACAATGGTGACAGGTTGCTGCCACCTGACCGGTCTTGCGCTTTCGCCGGTGTCCGTGCTGGGCCCGGTCAAGGCAACGGCCGGCAGCGGCGCCGGTAGTAGCCGTAGGCCAGGGCCAGCCACAGGGGCCCCCACAGGGTGAACAGACCGCTGACCGTCATCGCCAGCGTGTCCCATCCCTCGGCGTAGGGGAATCCGCTCGCACCGCCGATGTGGAACGCCCCGAACATCCAGTGCACCATCAACGCGACGAAGGCGATCCCGGCGAGGGTCGCGGGGACGATCACCGCGAAGGGCGGAATGCGTCTGCCGCCCACCGCGGGAACCCAGCCGGGCACGACCTCTCCCCAGCCGCGCACCAGGCCGAAGCCGAGGAGCGCGAACGCCTCGGAGACGACGCTCAGTCCCACGACGTAGGGGGCGTTCCAGACCGACGGCGGCGAGGGCTCCCCGCCCATGCCGTAGCCGAATCCGATGGGCAGCCGCCAGATGCATACCGGTAATGCCACCAGCGGGATGAGGTGGGCGACGGTCTCCGCCCAGCGCGGGACGGGCCGTTCGGTCGTTCGCTTCTCGTTGGTGAACGGCGCCTTGAGCGCCCTCTTGATCGCCATGTCCTCAGTGTTTCCGGCCCGGCCCCTGCCGGGATCCCGCAGGGGGACGACCGGGCTCCCCCGTGCGGCGGAGCCCGGCCGGTGTCATGGGCGTACGCGGCGCAGGATCTCGTCGGCGACGCGTTCCGGTGCCTGTTCCGGCTGCCAGTGCGTGATGCCTTCCAGCCGGACGAACCGGTACGGGCCGGTGACGTGCTCCGCCGTCCGGTCCACCGCGGCGCGGCTCGCCGCCCGGTCGAGGTCGCTCGACAGGTAGGTGGTGGGCACCGGGACCGGGCCGAGGCCCTCGTGTTCGGCGAGGAGACTGCCGGAGCGGTACCAGTTCAGGGCCGCGTCCAGCACGCCGGGCCTGCTGTGCAGGTCGACGTAGTGCTCGACCCGGCCGGGGTCCACGGCGTCACCGAACAGCGACCGCAGCTGTGCGGCGTCGTCCGCGAGCAGGCCGGGGGTGCTGTCGGGCGAGACGAAGTAAGCGAGGTAGCCGGAGAGTTGACGCTGTTCGGGGTCCTCGCGCAGCGCGTGCCAGTACGCCTCCAGGTGCGGGAAGGACACGGCGGTCAGGGTGCGGACCCGGTCGGAGTGCCGCGCGGCCAGGTACCAGGCGACGACGGATCCCCAGTCGTGACCGACCACATGGGCGGACTCGATGCCCAGGGCGTCCAGCATCCCCAGGGCGTCACCCGCCAGCAGCGGCAGCGCGTAGGCGTCCGCGCCCGCCGGCCGGGCGCCGTCGGAATAGCCGCGCTGATCCGGCGCGATGGTGCGCAAACCGGCCGCATTCAGCGACGGAACAATCCGGTCCCAGGCGTGCCGGCTTTGCGGGAAGCCGTGCAGAAGCAGTACCGGATCTCCGCCTTCCGGCCCCGACATCTCGACATCGAATACCAGATCACCAACCGGAACCTGCATGCGTATCCCTTTTCCCTATTCACACCGGAAAGCCACCGCGTCCTTCGGGACCGTATCGGGACGGCCCCCCTTCCGGCGACATTCATGACAGCCAACTGCTGGCCCGGGCGGGGTTCCACAGCACCGGCTCCCACGATCTGGCAGCTTGTTGCAGCCGAGGTTGCCGCCCTACCGGGGCCGCTGTTGAGTGACCACTGAAATGCGCTGACTATAAGCGGGCGCCCCTGTTGCATATTTAAGTGTGGGAGTAATTCACGTGAATAGCCGTGGGATCGAGGACGTTCTTCCACTGTCGCCGCTGCAGCAGGGCCTGCTGTTCCACGCGGTCTACGACGAGGAGTCGGCCGACATCTACACCGTGCAGCTGGTCCTGGAAATCGAGGGCCCGCTGGACGCCGAATCGATGCGACTGGCCGCGGCGGCTCTGCTGCGTCGGCACGCCAACCTCCGAGCGGCATTCCTGCACGAGAAGTTCGACGAGCCGGTCCAGGTGATCCCCCGCGAGGTGGAACTGCCGTGGGCCGAACTCGATCTCGGCACCCTGTCCGAGGACGAGCGCCGCACGGAGTGGGACCGCTGGCTCGCCGAGGACCGCGCCCGCCGCTTCGATCTGACCCGGCCCCCGCTGCTGCGGTTCACCCTCGTCACCTTGGCACCGGGTGTGTACCGCCTGGTCGTGACCAACCATCACATCCTGCTCGACGGCTGGTCCATGCCCGTCGTGCTGCGTGAGCTGTTCGAGCTGTACGGCACCCGGGGGGACGCCTCGGCGCTGCCGCCGGTGACGCCCTACCGCAACTACCTGGCCTGGTTGGCGCAGCAGGACCGGGCGGCCGCGGAAGCCGCGTGGAAGCAGGCGTTCGACGGGCTGGAGGAGCCAAGTCTGATGGCCCCCGCCGGCGGGGAACTCAGCGTCACGCTGCCGCAGCGCGTTTCCACCGATCTGCCGGCCTCCCTCACCGCGGCCCTCGCCGGTCAGGCCCGTTCCGCCGGGCGCACCCTCAACACCCTGCTCCAGGCCGCCTGGGCGACGGTGGTCGGGCAGCTCACCGGCCGGGACGACGTCGTGCTCGGCATGGCGGTGTCCGGCCGCCCGCCGCACATCCCCGGCATCGAGTCGATGGTGGGCCTCTTCATCAACACCCTGCCCGCCCGGGTCACCCTCGACCCCGCCGAGACCTTCGGCGCCCTCGTCGACCGCGTCCAGACCGAGCAGGCCGCGCTCACCCCGTACCACCACGTCGGTCTCACCGACCTGAAGCGCCTCGCCGGTGTGGGGGATCTCTTCGACACCTGCCTCGTCGTCGAGAACTACCCGGTGGACACCTCCGACCTGCGGCTTCCCGGTGACGGGCTGCGTATCACCGGTTTCGACGGGCGTGACGCGAGCCACTACGCGGTGGTGCTCACCGCGATCCCCGGCGAGCGCATGCACCTGCGCATCGACTACCGGACCGACGTCTTCGACCGCGCCACCGCCGAAGCGGTCCTGAACCGGTTCCTGCTGCTCCTGGAGGAGATCGCCGAGCGGGACACCACCCCCGTCGGACGACTGGAGCTGCTGACCGGGCCCGAGCGCCGGCGGATCCTCACCGAATGGAACGACACCGGGCGCGCCATCGAGCCCGTCACCTTCGCCCGGCTCTTCGAGGCCCAGGTCGAGCGCACCCCCGAGGCACCCGCCCTCACCTCGGCGGACGTCACCCTCGGCTACGCGGAGCTGAACGAGCGCGCCAACCGGCTGGCGCACGCCCTCATCGAGCACGGTGTGGGCCGCGAGAAGATCGTCGCCCTCGCGCTGCCCCGCTCGGTGGACATCGCCATCGCCCAGCTCGCCGTCGTCAAGGCGGGCGGCGCCTTCCTGCCCGTCGACCCGGACTACCCGGCCGACCGCATCGGCTACATCCTCACCGACGCGGCCCCCACGCTCGTGATCACCGACACCGAGCACGCCACCCGGCTGCCCGCCGACGTCACGGCCCCGCGCCTCCTGCTCGACACCACGGACCTCTCCGGACGGCCCGGGCACGACCCGGCCGTCCCCCAGTCGACGAGCGACGCGGCGTACGTCATCTACACCTCCGGCTCGACCGGCCGCCCCAAGGGCGTCGTCGTCTCCCACCACGGCCTCGCCGGCTTCGCCGCCTCCCTCGCCGAGCGGCTCGACGTGACCCCCGGCAGCCGTGTGCTGCAGTACGCGTCGCCCAGCTTCGACGCCTCGGTGGCGGAACTCGCCATGACGTATCCGGCGGGCGCCACCCTGGTGGTACCGCCGCTCGGCCCGCTGGCCGACGACGTCCTCGCCAAGGTTCTCCTCGACCACGAGGTGACCCACGCGATCATCCCGCCCGTCGCCCTCGCGACCGTCCGCGCCGACGCCTTCCCCGCGCTGCGCTCCCTGGCCACCGCGGGCGAGGCGTCCACCGCCGAGCTGGTGGACCGCTGGGCTCCCGGCCGCCGGCTCGTCAACGCCTACGGCCCGACCGAGTCGACCGTCGGCGCCTCCTCCAGCGACCCGCTGGAAGCGGGCAACGGCACGCCGCCGATCGGCCGCCCGTTCGTCAACACCCGCCTGTACGTCCTGGACTCGACGCTGCGCCCGGTGCCGGCCGGGGTGCCGGGCGAGCTGTACATCGCCGGCGCCGGGCTCGCCCGCGGCTACCTCGGCCGCACGGCCCTCACGTCCGAGCGCTTCGTCGCCAACCCCTTCGGCGGGCCGGGCGAGCGCATGTACCGCAGCGGTGACATCGCCCGCTGGACGCCCGAGGGCCAGCTGCTCTTCGGCGGCCGCGTCGACGACCAGGTGAAGATCCGCGGCTTCCGCATCGAGCTGGACGAGATCCAGACCGTCGTCGCCGCCCGACCGCTGGTCGCCCAGGCCGCGGTGGTCGTACGGGAGGACCGCCCCGGCGACAAACGCCTGGTGGGCTATGTCGTGCCCGCGTCCGCCGGCCTGGACGTCACCGAGCTGCGCGGCCAGGTCGCCGAGCTGCTGCCCGACTACATGGTGCCCTCGGCGTTCGTCACCCTGGACGCCCTGCCCCTCACCACCAACGGCAAGCTGGACCGCAAGGCCCTGCCCGCCCCCGACTTCGGTTCCGGCGTCACCGGCCAGGGGCCGCGCGACGCGCGCGAAGAGGTGCTGTGCGGCCTCTTCGCGGACGTCCTCGGTCTCGACACCGTCGGCATCCACGACAGCTTCTTCGACCTGGGCGGCCACTCGCTGACCGCGACCCGGCTCGTCAGCCGGATCCGCGCCGCGCTCGACGTGGAGCTGTCGGTCCGCGGCCTCTTCCAGGCCCCCACCGTGGCCGGTGTCGCCGCACAGGTCGGCTCCGCCGAGGGCGCCCGCCAGCCGCTCGGCGTCATGGACCGTCCGGCACGCGTCCCGCTGTCACCCGCCCAGCAGCGGTTGTGGTTCCTCAACCGCCTGGAGGACATCGGCGGCAACTACAACCTGCCCGTCGCCCTCCGGCTCTCCGGCCCCCTGGACGTCGAGGCCCTGGAACTCGCCTTCGCCGACGTGGTGACCCGCCACGAGAGCCTGCGCACCGTCTTCCCGGAGACCGACGGCCTGCCCCACCAGCTCGTCCTGCCCGCCGACGGGGCGCGGCCCGACTTCCACGTCACGTCGGTCACCGAGGAGGAACTCCCGGCCGCCCTGGCCCGCGCGACCGCCGCCCGCTTCGACCTGGCCACGCGGCTGCCCATCCGGGTGAACCTCTTCCGGCTCGCACCGGACGCGCACGTGCTGCTGGTGACGATGCACCACATCGCGGGCGACGGGTGGTCGATGGCACCGCTGTCCCGCGACCTGTCCGCCGCCTACGCCGCCCGCCTGGCGGGCGAGGCACCCGAGTGGCAGCCGCTGCCGGTCCAGTACGCGGACTACACCCTGTGGCTGAACGAGGTGCTCGGCGACGAGTCCGACGCGGACAGCGTGCTGGCCCGGCAGATCGCCCACTGGCGGACGGCCCTCGCCGGCTCGCCCGAGGAGCTGGCCCTGCCCACCGACCGGCCCCGCCCGGCACAGCCCACCCACCGCGGCGCCGACGTGCCGGTCCAGCTCGACGCGGCCACCCACCGACGGCTGCTCGCCCTGGCCCAGGGGGCCGACAGCAGCCTGTTCATGGTGCTCCAGGCCGGCCTGGCGGCGCTGCTCACCCGCTTCGGGGCGGGCACGGACGTCCCGATCGGCTCGCCGATCGCGGGGCGTACGGACGCGGCGCTGGACGATCTGGTCGGGTTCTTCGTCAATACGCTGGTGCTGCGTACGGACACCTCGGGCGATCCGACGTTCCGGGAGCTGCTGGGCCGGGTCCGGGAGACCGACCTCGCGGCCTACGCGCACCAGGACCTGGCCTTCGAGCGCCTCGTGGAGATCCTCAACCCGACACGTTCGCTGGCCCGCCACCCCCTGTTCCAGGTGTTCCTGTCCCTCCACAACAACCCCGAGACCGCACTCGATCTGCGCGGCGTACGGGCCGAGGGCATCGCCACACCGCTGGAGAACGCCCGCTTCGACCTGACGCTCGAACTCGTCGAGACCCGGGACGCGAACGGTGACCCGGCGGGTATCGGGGGTCGGTTGGAGTTCGCGCGGGATCTGTTCGATGAGGGTTCGGCGCGGCGGCTGGCCGAGGGGTTGGTGTGGCTGCTGGAGGCGGTCGCGGCTGATCCCGGTGTGCGGATCGGTGCGGTGCAGGTGCAGTCCGCCGTTGACCGTGGGTTGGTGCTGGAGGAGTGGAACGCGACCGGCCGTGAGGTCGTCGCGGGCACCCTGCCGGAGGTGTTCGAGGCGCAGGTGGCCCGGACGCCGGACGCGACGGCGGTGGTCTTCGAGGACGCTTCGCTGACGTACGCGGAGCTGGATGTGCGGGCCAACCGGCTGGCGCACGAGCTGATCGCCCGTGGGGTTCGGGGCGGTGACTTTGTCGCGGTGGCCGCGCCCAGGTCGCTGGAGCTGATGGTCGCCCTGTACGCGGTGGTCAAGGCGGGTGCGGCGTATGTGCCGGTGGACCCGGACTACCCGGCCGAACGCATCGGATGGATCCTCCAGGATGCCCAGCCCGCATTGCTGCTGACGACCGTCGAGGCCGCACCGGCTCTGCCGGCGTCCGGCGTTCCGGTGCTGCTGCTGGACACCGCCGACGGCATCGCCGCCGACCGCCCCGACACCACCCCCGAGCGTGTCCTGCCCGGCAACGCGGCGGCGTATGTCATCTTCACCTCCGGCTCCACCGGCCGCCCCAAGGGTGTCGTGGTCGGGCATGAGGGCATCCACAACCGTCTGGAGTGGATGCAGGACACCTACGGTCTGGATGCTTCGGACCGGGTGCTGCAGAAGACCCCGTCCGGGTTCGATGTCTCGGTGTGGGAGTTCTTCTGGCCCCTGCGCACCGGTGCCACCCTCGTCCTCGCCCGCCCCGAGGGGCACAAGGACCCCGCCTACATGGCCCGCCTGATCCAGGACGAGAACATCACCACCGTCCACTTCGTGCCGTCCATGCTGCAGGCCTTCCTCACCGACCCCGGCGCGGGTGACTGCACCGGTCTGCGGCGGGTGATCTGCTCCGGTGAAGCCCTGCCTGCCGACGCCGTCACACGGTTCCATCAGCTGCTTCCGGGTGTGGAGCTGCACAACCTCTACGGGCCCACCGAGGCCTCCGTCGATGTCACCGCACACCCCTGCACACCCGATACGACCAGTGCTTCGGTGCCGATCGGGCGGCCGGTGTGGAACACCCGCACCTACGTCCTCGACGCAGCCCTGCGCCCCGCACCCATCGGCGTCCCCGGCGAGCTGTACCTCGCGGGTATTCAGCTCGCCCACGGCTACACCGGCCGCCCCGGCCTGACCGCCGAGCGTTTCACCGCCGACCCCTACAGCACCACCGGCGAACGCATGTACCGCACCGGCGACATCGCCCGCTGGACCACAGAAGGAGTACTGGAGTACCAGGGTCGCGCCGACGATCAGGTCAAACTCCGCGGCTTCCGCATCGAACTCGGTGAAATCCAGGCCACGCTGTCCGCACACCCGACGGTCGCCCAGGCCACCGTCATCGTCCGCGACGAACGCCTGATCGCCTATGTGGTCCCGGCCGGTGACAGCCCCGACACCGATGCCCTGCGCGCCCATGTCGCGGGCGTCCTGCCCGAGTACATGGTCCCGGCAGCGTTCGTCACCCTCACCGAACTGCCCCTGACCGCCAACGGCAAGCTCGACCGCAAGGCACTGCCCGCCCCCGACTTCACCGCACAGGCAGGCAGCCGCGCTCCCCGCGACGCACGCGAGGAAACCCTCTGCACCCTCTTCGCCGACGTCCTCGGCCTCGACACCCTCGGCATCGACGACAGCTTCTTCGACCTCGGCGGCCACTCCCTCCTCGCCACCCGCCTCATCAGCCGCATCCGCACCGAACTCGGTGTGGAACTCGCGGTGCGCGCCGTCTTCGACGAGCCCACGGTCGCCGGGCTGGCGGGCCGGCTGGACTCGGCCGGTGCCTCGCGTCAGGCCTTGCGCACCAGGGAGCGGCCGGAGGAGATCCCGTTGTCGGCGGCGCAGCGCCGTCTGTGGTTCCTCAACCGGCTTGAGGGCCCCAACGCCACATACAACCTCCCTCTCTCGGTCCGTCTTCGGGGCGCGCTGGACACGACCGCCCTGCTGTCGGCCGTCACCGATGTGGTCACCCGGCACGAGAGCCTGCGTACCGTCTTTCCCGACACCGGCGGCCGGCCCCGCCAGGAGGTCCTGGCCGGTGACCGGGCCGTACCCCGGCTCATCGTCTCCGACGTCACCGCCGAGGACCTCGCCGGGCACGTCGAAGCGGCGTCACAGCAGGGCTTCGACCTCGCCCGCGAACTGCCCCTGCGGGCCCATCTGTTCCGGGTCGCGGCCGACGACCACGTCCTCCTGCTGGTCGTCCACCACATCGCGGGTGACGGCTGGTCGATGGCGCCCCTCTCCCGTGACCTGTCCGACGCGTACCGGGCGCGCCTGGCGGGCGCGGCCCCGGACTGGCAGCCGCTGCCGGTCCAGTACGCCGATTACACCCTCTGGCAGCGCGACGTGCTCGGTGACGAGAACGACCCGCAGAGCGTCATGAACAGCCAGCTGGACTTCTGGCGCGCCGCCCTGTCCGGCATCCCGGAAGAACTCCGGCTGCCCACCGACCGGCCGAGGCCCGCCGTCGCCACCAACCGGGGACGGACCCTGCCTCTGGACCTTCCGGCCGCCGTCCACCAGCGGATCGTGGACGTCGCCCACGCGCACGGCGCGAGTGTGTTCATGGTCGTGCAGGCGACGATCGCGGCACTGCTGGGCAAGCTCGGGGCCGGGGAGGACATCCCGATCGGCAGCGTCATCGCCGGACGCACCGACGAAGCACTCGACGACCTCGTCGGCTTCTTCGTCAACACCCTCGTCCTGCGCACCGACCTGACCGGCAACCCCACCTTCGCCGAACTCGTCGAACGCGTGAAGGAGACCGACCTCGCCGCCTACGCCAACCAGGACGTCCCCTTCGAACGGCTGGTCGACGACCTCAGCCCGGAGCGTTCCCTGTCCCGGCACCCCCTCTTCCAGGTCATGTTGTCGTTCGAGAACAACGCCGCCGTGCGGGCGGAGATCCCCGGCACGGAGGTGACGCCGTACGGGGTGGAGCTGGACGTCGCGAAGTTCGACCTGTCGTTCCAGCTCGTCGAGCGCTTCGGCCCCGACGGGGCTCCGGCGGGCATCGGCGGTGGCATCGAGTTCGCCACCGACCTGTTCGACGCGGCCACCGCCCACTCCATCGTGGACCGCTGGACGCGGCTCCTGGACGGTGTGCTGGGCGACCCCGACGCACCGGTGAGCACGGTGGAGGTGCTGTCGGCGGAGGAGCGCGAGCGGATCCTCGTCGAGTGGAACCCCGACGGGGACCCGGCGCCCGACGCGACGCTGGTGGCACTGTTCGAGGCCCAGGCCGCGCGGACGCCGCAGGCCGTCGCCGTCACCGGTGACGGGACGAGCCTCTCCTACGCGGAGCTGGACGCCGGCGCCAACCGGCTGGCCCGTCATCTCATCGAGCGGGGGGTGGGCCCGGAGCAGTTGGTGGCGCTGGCCCTGCCCCGGACCGAGCAGATGATCGTCGCCCTGCTCGCCGTGCTGAAGGCGGGTGCGGGGTATCTGCCGGTCGATCCGGACTACCCGGCCGACCGCATCGCGTACATGCTCCAGGACGCCCGCCCGGCGCTGGTGCTGTCGTGCGCGGACGCCGTGGCCGCTCTCGACACCGCGGCGGCGGACCCCACGGCGCGGCTGGTCCTCGACGACCCGGCCGTCGTGGACGCGCTGGGCCGGCACTCCGCCGAGCCGGTCACCGACACCGAGCGGATCAGCCCGCTCTCGCCGTGGCACCCGGCGTACGTCATCTACACCTCCGGCTCCACGGGCCGCCCCAAGGGTGTGATGATCCCGCACCGGAACGTCACGCGGCTCTTCGCCTCCACCGAGCACTGGTTCGGCTTCGGCACCGAGGACGTATGGACGATGTTCCACTCCTACGCCTTCGACTTCTCCGTCTGGGAGATCTGGGGCCCGCTGCTGTACGGCGGCCGGCTCGTCATGGTCCCCTACACGACCAGCCGCTCCACGCGGGAGTTCCGTGACCTGCTCGCCGAGCAGGGTGTGACGGTCCTCAACCAGACACCGTCCGCGTTCTACCGACTCGTCCAGGAAGAGCGCGAGAACCCTGACGCCGCCAATCAACTCGCCCTGCGCACGGTCGTGTTCGGCGGCGAGGCCCTGGACCTGCGGCGACTGGAGGACTGGTACGAGATCCACCCGGACAACGCCCCGACCCTCGTCAACATGTACGGCATCACGGAAACCACCGTGCATGTCACCTACCGGGCTCTCGACCGGCGCGGTGCGGCGACCCTCGGCGGCAGTGTGATCGGGGAGGCGATCCCGGACCTCCGGGTCTACGTCCTGGACGCGGGGCTGCGCCCGGTCCCGCCCGGTGTCCCGGGCGAGCTGTACGTGGCGGGCGACGGTCTGGCCCGTGGCTATCTGGGCCGCCCCGGTCTGTCCTCCGAGCGGTTCGTCGCGTGCCCCTTCGGTGCGCCGGGGGCCCGCATGTACCGCACCGGTGACGTCGTGCGCTGGACCGGCGACGGCGAGCTGGAGTACCACGGCCGCGCGGACGACCAGGTGAAGATCCGTGGCTTCCGCATCGAGCTGGGCGAGATCGAAGCGGCGCTGTCCTCCTACGACGCGGTAGCCCAGGCCACCGTCGTCGTCCGTGAGGACCAGCCGGGCAACAAGCGGCTCGTCGCCTATGTCGTGCCGGGCACCGGCCGGAGCCTCGACACGGACGCGCTGCGCGCCCATGTGACGGAGGCCCTGCCGGAGTACATGGTCCCGGCCGCGTTCGTCACCTTGGACGTGCTGCCGCTGACCGCGAACGGCAAGCTGGACCGCAAGGCCCTGCCCGCCCCCGACTTCAGCGAGCACGTCACCGGCCGCGGTCCCCGCGACGCCCGTGAGGAGCTGCTCCGCGACCTGTTCGCCGACGTCCTCGGCCTCGACACCGTCGGCATCGACGACAGCTTCTTCGAACTGGGCGGCGACAGCATCGTCTCCATCCAGCTCGTCAGCCGCGCCCGCGCCGCCGGTCTTGTCCTCACCCCGCGTGATGTCTTCCAGCACCGCACGGTCGAGGCACTGGCCGTGGTGGCGCAGGCCGCCGACGGTGAGGACGACTCGGCGCCCCGGGACCCGGACGCCGGTATCGGTGAGCTGCCCGCGACGCCGATCGTCCACTGGCTGGCCGAGACCGGCGGAAGCGTCGACGGCTACAACCAGGCCATGGTCGTCCAGGCCCCGGCGACCGCCACCCTGGACACCCTCACCACCACGCTCCAGGCCGTCCTGGACCACCACGACATCCTGCGACTGCGCACCACCCGCGACGCGGGCACCGACTGGGCCCTCACCATCCGGCCCAAGGGCACCGTCAAGGCAGCCGACATCCTGCGCCGCGTCGACACCGACGGCATCCACGGCGACGACCTGCGCACCCTGATCGCCGACGAGTCCCGGGCCGCTCAAGGCGCTCTCGACCCCGACAACGGCGTCATGCTGCGGGCCGTCTGGTTCGACGCGGGCGCAGGCGACCCGGGCCGTCTGCTCCTCATGGCCCACCACCTGGTCGTCGACGGCGTGTCCTGGCGCATCCTCCTGCCGGACCTCGCCACCGCCCATCAGGCCGCCGTCGAGGGTGACACCGTCGCGCTCCCGCCTGTGGGCACGTCCTTCCGTGCCTGGGCGCAGGGGCTGGTGGAGGCCGCGTCCTCCGAGGCCCGCACCGCCGAGCTGGACGTCTGGACCTCGATGCTGGGGGCCGAGGACCCGCTGCTGGGCAACCGGCCCCTCGACCCCGAACGGGACACCGCCGGCACCTCCCGCGGCCTGTCGCTCGAACTGCCCGCCCACCTCACCGATCCCCTGCTGACGAGCGTTCCCGCCGCCTTCCACGCCGGTGTCAACGACATCCTGCTGACCGGCTTCGCCCTCGCCGTCGCCGACTGGCGGGAGCGGCACGGCCGACGGCACACGGGCACACTCATCGACCTCGAGGGCCACGGCCGTGAGGAACTCGTGCCCGGCGCCGACATCTCCCGGACGGTCGGCTGGTTCACCAGCATCTTCCCCGTCAACCTCGACGCCGGAGTGAGCGGCGACCGGTGGGCCGACGTGTGGGCCGGCGGCACCGCCACCGGCGACGCCGTCAAGGCCGTCAAGGAACAGCTCCACGCGCTCCCCGACAACGGCGCCGGCTACGGCCTCCTGCGCTACCTCAACCCCGACACGGCAGGTGTCCTCGCCGCTCTCCCCACCCCGCAGATCGCCTTCAACTACCTCGGCCGGTTCGAACGCGGTGACGGCACCGCACGGTCCTCCGACTGGGGACTGGTCCCCGACGCGGACACCGGAAGCGGCCTCGACCCCAAGGGCCTCCTCGGTCACGCCCTGGAGTTGAACGCCCTGACCCTGGACGGCCCGCACGGGGCTTCCCTCGTGGCCAACTGGTCCTGGGCGCAGGGCCTGTTGAGCGAGGAGGACGTCCGGGACCTGGCGGAGACCTGGTTCCGCGCCCTGGAAGCGATCGTCGGTCACGTCGCGACGCCCGGCGCCGGCGGGCACACCCCCTCCGACTTCACGCTCGTGGAACTGTCGCAGGTGGAGGTGGACGAGCTTCAGGCACAGCAGCCGCGGTTGGCGGACGTGCTGCCGCTGGCCCCCCTCCAGCAGGGTCTGCTCTTCCACGCGCTGTACGACGAGGAGGGCTCGGACGTCTACAACGTCCAGATGTCGTTCGACTTCGAGGGCGACTTCGACACGGACGCGATGAAGCGCGCCGCGGCCACACTCCTGGAACGGCACGCCAATCTGCGGGCCGGGTTCCACTCCCGCGAGAACGGTGAGCCGGTACAGGTGATCCCCCGCGAGGTGGAACTGCCCTGGATCGACGCGGATCTGAGCGGTCTGCCCGAGACCGACCGGGAGGAGGCCCTCGCCCTGATGGTCGCCGAGGACCGCGTCCACCGCTTCGACCTCGCCGCGCCCCCGCTCGTCCGCTTCACCCTCGTCACCCTCGGCGAGAACCACCACCGCCTCCTGGTCACCAACCACCACATCCTGCTCGACGGCTGGTCGACACCGGTCCTCCTCGGCGAACTGTTCGCGCTCTACAGCACGAAGGGCGACGACTCGGGCCTGCCCCGGGTGACGCCCTACCGCGACTACCTCGCCTGGCTCACCGGGCAGGACCGCACGGAGGCCGAGGCCGCCTGGCTGCGCGAACTCGACGGTCTGGAGGAGCCGACGCTGCTGGCCGGCCCCACCGAGGGCCAGGACTCCGCCCTGCCGGAACGACTGGTCGTCGAACTGTCCCCGGACGAGACGACGAGACTGCTCGCGCAGACCCGCCGGCTCGGTGTCACCACGAACACCCTCGTGCAGAGCGCCTGGGCACTGCTGCTCGGGCATCTGACCGGCCGCGACGACGTGGTGTTCGGCGCCACCGTCTCGGGCCGCCCCGCCGACATCCCGGGCATCGAGTCCATGGTGGGCCTGTTCATCAACACCCTGCCCGTACGGGTCCGGCTCGACTCCGCCGAGACACTGGGCGGACTGGTGAACCGCATCCAGGAGCGCCAGACCGACCTGCTCCCGCACCACCACATCGGTTTGAACGACGTACAGCGGCTGACCGGCCACAGCGAACTCTTCGACACTCTCGTGGTGTTCGAGAACTACCCGATCGACGACAAGGCACTGGAGCAGGAGAGCCAAGGCCTGAACATCGTGTCCGGCAGCAGCCGGGACGCCACGCACTACCCGCTCAGCCTCATCGCGGCCCAGGTGGACATCGGCTTCGAACTGCGCCTGGACTACCGGCCCGACCTCTTCGATCGCGAGCAGGTGGCGGTCATCGGCGAGCGGCTCCGTCGACTCCTCGGCGCACTCGCCGAGAAGAGCGAACTTCCGGTGGGCCGCGCGGAGATCCTCTCCGGGGCCGATCGTGGGTTGGTGCTGGAGGAGTGGAACGCGACCGGCCGTGAGGTCGTCGCGGGCACCCTGCCGGAGGTGTTCGAGGCGCAGGTGGCCCGGACGCCGGACGCGACGGCGGTGGTGTTCGAGGACGCTTCGCTGACGTACGCGGAGCTGGACGTGCGGGCCAACCGGCTGGCGCATGAGCTGATCGCCCGTGGGGTTCGGGGCGGTGACTTTGTCGCGGTGGCCGCGCCCAGGTCGCTGGAGCTGATGGTCGCCCTGTACGCGGTGGTCAAGGCGGGTGCGGCGTATGTGCCGGTGGACCCGGACTACCCGGCCGAACGCATCGGATGGATCCTCCAGGACGCCCAGCCGGCGCTGCTGCTGACCACGACGGATGTGGTGGACCGGCTGCCGGACAGCGGTGTACCGGCCCTCCTGCTGGACACACCAGCGGGCGCGGCGACGGACCACCCCGACACCGCCCCCGGGCGTGTCCTGCCGGTCAACGCGGCGGCGTATGTCATCTTCACCTCCGGCTCCACCGGCCGCCCGAAGGGTGTCGTGGTCGGGCATGAGGGCATCCACAACCGCCTGGAGTGGATGCAGGACACCTACGGTCTGGATGCTTCGGACCGGGTGCTGCAGAAGACCCCGTCCGGGTTCGATGTGTCGGTGTGGGAGTTCTTCTGGGCCCACCGCACCGGCGCCACGCTGGTGCTGGCGCGTCCGGAGGGGCACAAGGACCCCGCCTACATGGCCCGCCTGATCCAGGACGAGAACATCACCACCGTCCACTTCGTGCCGTCCATGCTGCAAGCCTTCCTCACCGACCCCGGCGCCCGTGACTGCACCGGACTGCGCCGGGTGATCTGCTCCGGTGAAGCCCTGCCCGCCGACGCCGTCCAGCGCTTCCACCAGCTTCTGCCAGATGTGGAGCTGCACAACCTCTACGGCCCCACCGAGGCCTCCGTCGACGTCACCGCACACCCCTGCACACCCGATACGACCAGTACCTCGGTGCCGATCGGGCGGCCGGTGTGGAACACCCGCACCTACATCCTCGACGCAGCCCTGCGCCCCGCACCCATCGGCGTCCCCGGCGAGCTGTATCTCGCGGGTATTCAGCTCGCCCACGGCTACACCGGCCGCCCCGGCCTGACCGCCGAGCGTTTCACCGCCGACCCCTACAGCACCACCGGCGAGCGCATGTACCGCACCGGAGACATCGCCCGCTGGACCCCCGACGGCACCCTCGAATACCAAGGCCGCGCCGACGACCAGGTCAAACTCCGCGGCTTCCGCATCGAACTCGGTGAAATCGAGAAGGCACTGTCCTCACATCCGACGGTCGCCCAGGCCACCGTCATCGTCCGTGAGGACCAGCCCGGCAACAAGCGGATCGTCGCCTACAGCGTCCCCGCCGATGACACCGGCGTCGACACCGACGCCCTGCGCGCCCACGTCACCGATGTGCTCCCGGAGTACATGGTCCCGGCAGCGTTCGTCACCCTCACCGAACTGCCCCTGACCGCCAACGGCAAGCTGGACCGCAAGGCCCTGCCCGCCCCCGACTTCACTGCCCACACCACCCACCGCACCCCCCGCAACGCACGCGAAGAGGCCCTCTGCACCCTCTTCGCCGACGTCCTCGGCCTCGACACCGTCGGCATCGACGACAGCTTCTTCGAACTGGGCGGCGACAGCATCGTCTCCATCCAGCTCGTCAGCCGTGCCCGCGCCGCCGGGCTCGTCCTCACCCCCCGCGATGTCTTCCAGCACCGCACGGTCGAGGCACTCGCCCTCGTCGCACAGGCCACCGAGGACCACACGACCACCGTCGCCCACGACCCCGAGGCGGGCATCGGAGACCTGCCCGCGACGCCGATCATCCACTGGCTGGCCGAGACCGGCGGAAGCGTCGACGGCTTCAACCAGGCCATGGTCGTCCAGGCCCCGGCGACCGCCTCCCTGGACACCCTCACCACCGCACTCCAGACGCTCCTGGACCACCACGACGTCCTCCGGCTGCGCACCACCCGTGGCGAAGGCACCGACTGGGCCCTCACCATCCGGCCCAAGGGCACCGTCAAGGCAGCCGACATCCTGCGCCGCGTCGACACCGACGGCATCCACGGCGACGACCTGCGCACCCTGATGGCCCGCGAGACCCGGCCGGCGCAGCGGGCACTCGATCCCGACGAGGGTTCGGTGCTCCAGGCGGTCTGGTTCGACGCGGGCGAGGGCACCACGGGACGCCTGCTGCTGATGGCCCATCACCTGGTCATCGACGGTGTCTCCTGGCGCATCCTCATGCCGGACCTGGCGACGGCGTTCGAAGCCGCCAGGGCGGGCCGGGAGGCCGACTTCGGGCAGGCGGGGACGTCCTTCCGCGCCTGGGCGCAGGGGCTGGTGGAGGCTGCGTCCTCCGAGGCCCGCACCGCCGAGCTGGACGTCTGGACCTCGATGCTGGGGGCCGAGGACCCGCTGCTGGGCAACCGGCCCCTCGACCCCGAACGGGACACCGCCGACACGTCACACGGTCTGTCGCTCGAACTGCCCGCCCACCTCACCAACCCGCTCCTGACCACCGTTCCGGCCGCGTTCCACGCGGGTGTCAACGACATCCTGCTGACCGGCTTCGCCCTCGCCGTCGCCGACTGGCGCCGGCGCCGGCGGGCGGGTGGGTCCGGTGTGCTGGTCGACCTCGAAGGTCACGGGCGCGAGGAGCTGGTGCCGGGTGCCGACGTCTCCCGGACCCTCGGCTGGTTCACCAGCCTGTACCCCGTCAACCTCGACCCCGGTGTGGCCGACGACCAGTGGCCCGAGGTGTGGGCGGGCGGGCCCGTCATCGGTGACGCCATCAAGGCCGTCAAGGAACAACTGCGCGCCCTTCCCGACAACGGCGCCGGCTACGGCCTGCTGCGCTACCTCAACCCGGACACGGCGGCCACCCTGGCTGCCCTGCCCGCCCCGCAGATCTCCTTCAACTACCTCGGCCGGTTCGAGCGCGGTGAGCGGGAGAACCCCGGTACGGCCGCCGAGTGGGCGCCCGCGCCGGAGGCGGACAGCGGGGTGAGCGGCGGCAGTGACGACGGGATGCGGCTGCGGTACGCGTTCGTCCTCAGCGCCGCGGCCGTCGACGGTCCGGACGGCCCGAGCCTGGTGGCCGGCTGGACGTGGCCGCGGGAGCTGTTCGCAGAGGACGAGGTGCGGGATTTGGCGGACACCTGGTTCCGCGCCCTCGAAGCCGTCGTCGCCCATGCCGAGGGCCCGGGCGCCGGTGGCCACACCCCCTCCGACCTGTTCCTCGGAGGACTGTCGCAGGACGAGATCGACGAGTTCGAAGACGAACTCGGGCTCTGAGCGGAGATCACGAGATGAAGAAGGAAAACGCGATGAAGAAGCCAGGGCTCGAAGACGTCCTCCCCCTGTCGCCGATGCAGCAGGGAATGCTGTTCCACGCGATGTACGACGAGGACGGCGGTTCCGACGTCTACACCATTCAGCTCTCCTTCCGGATCGAGGGCGAGCTGGATGCCGAGGCGCTGCGGGGTGCCGCCGCGGGTGTGCTCCGCCGGCACTCGAACCTGCGGGCCGGGTTCCGTTCCCGTAAGAACGGCGAGCCGGTGCAGATCATCCCCCGCGAGGTGGCGCTGCCCTGGACCGATGTGGACCTGAGCGGTCTGCCCGAGGCCGAGCGGGAGGCGGAGCTGACCCGGCTGGTCGCCGAGGACCGTGTGCGGCGCTTCGACCTCGCCGCGCCCCCGCTCGTCCGCTTCACCCTCGTCGACCTCGGCGAGGGCGGCCACCAGTTCGTGGTGTCCAACCACCACATCCTGCTGGACGGCTGGTCCATGGCGCGGGTGCTGGGTGAGCTGTTCGAGCTGTACGGCACGAAGGGCGACGACTCGGGGCTGCCCCGGGTGACGCCCTACCGCGAGTACCTCGGCTGGCTGGGCCGGCAGGACCGGGCCGCCGCCGAGGCCGCGTGGCGGCAGTCGCTGGCGGGGCTGGAGGAGCCGACGCTCGTCTCCCCCGCCGACCGGCCCGCGTCCACCGAGCGCGGGGAACTCAAGGTGCGGCTGTCCGCCGCGCAGACGGCGGCGCTCGGCCGGTGGGCGCGGCGGGCGGGCGTGACCGTCAACACCGTCGTCCAGGCCGCTTGGGCCATGGTGCTGGGCCGGCTGACGGGCCGCGACGACGTGGTGTTCGGAGCCACGGTGTCGGGCCGCCCGGCGGAGATCCCGGGCATCGAGTCCATGGTGGGTCTGTTCATCAACACGCTGCCCGTGCGGGTCCGGCTCGATCCCGCCGAGACCCTGGGCGGGCTGGTGAACCGCGTCCAGGGCGAGCAGGCCGAGCTGATGTCGCATCAGCACATGGGGCTCAGTGATGTGCAGCGGCTGGCGGGGCACGGTGAACTCTTCGACACCATCGTGGTGTTCGAGAACTACCCGATCGACTCGCAGAGCCTCCAGCGGTCGGCGGGCAGCATCGGCATCGTGGCCAGCGACAACCACGACGACACGCACTACCCGCTCACGATCGCCGTCCTCGTCGGCGAGACGATGGAGCTCCAGTTGGCCTACCAGCCGGAGGTCCTCGCCCCCGCGCTGGTCGAGTCGCTGGCCGACGCCCTGGTGCTGCTGCTGACCACGGCCGAGCAGGACGCGGACCGGCCCGTCGGCGTGCGGCGGATGCTGCCCGCCGAGCAGGAGCGGGTGCTGCTGGCCCAGGGCACGGGGGCGGACCTCCCGCTGCCCGATGAGCAGTTGCTGCACGAGCTGCTGGAACTCCAGGCGGCCCGCATCCCGGACGAGGTCGCGTTGGTGTGCGGTGCGGAGCGGCTGACGTTCGCGCAGCTCAACGGCCGGGCCAACAGGCTGGCCCGGCTGCTGGTGGCGCAGGGCGCCGGGCCGGAGTCGATGGTCGCGCTGGATCTGCCGCGCTCCGCGGACCTGATCGTGGCTGCGTACGCGGTCCTGAAGTCGGGCGCCGCGTATCTGCCGCTGGATCCGGAGTACCCCGCCGAGCGGGTCGGCTACCTCTTCGAGGACGCCTCCCCGGTGAGTGTGATCACGCTGGAGGGCATAGCGGAGGGCTTGCCCGAGTCGGTCGCCGGCGTCCCCCGGGTCGTCCTCGACGCCCCCGGCACGGCCGATGCCCTGGCCGCCCTGCCCGACGGGAACCTGACGCGGGCCGACCGCCGGGGCCCGCTCACGCCGGACCACCTGGCCTACGTGATCTACACCTCGGGTTCGACGGGCAGGCCGAAGGGTGTCGCGGTCGCCCACCGCAGTGTGGTGGGGCTCTTCCACAGCGAGCAGGCGGACCTCTTCGCGCCCGGTGCGCGGGCGGTCGGCGGACGGCGCCTGAAGACGGCGCTGACCAGTGCGTTCACCTTCGATGCCGCGGTCGATTCGATGCTGTGGATGCTCGACGGCCATGAGCTGCACCTCATCGGTGACGAGGTGCGGCGCGACCCCGGGCAGGTGGTCGCCTACGTCCGCGAGCAGCGTCTGGACTCCTTCTTCTCCACCCCGGCCTTCATGGAACAGTTGCTGGCCGCCGGTCTGATGGATCCGTCCGCGCACCACCCGCACATGCTGCAGGTCGGCGCCGACACCACCAGCGACGCACTGTGGCAGAGCCTGCGCGCCCTGCCCGGTGTCATCGCGCACAACTACTACGGGCCCACCGAGTGCACGGTGGTGACGCTGCGCTGCCCGGTCGAGGACAGCCCCCGGCCGCTGATCGGAGGGCCGCTGCGGAACGCCAGGACGTACGTCCTGGACGGGCAGCTGCGGTTGCTGCCGCCGGGGGTGGCGGGCGAGCTGTACATCGCGGGCCCGGCGGTGACGCGCGGCTACCTGGGGCGCCCGGGGCTGTCGTCCGAGCGGTTCGTGGCCGACCCGTTCGGCGGCCCGGGCGAGCGGATGTACCGGTCGGGTGACGTGGTGCGCCGGACCGGTGACGGCCTCCTGGAGTACCTGGGGCGCGCGGACGACCAGGTGAAGATCCGTGGCTTCCGGATCGAGCTGGGCGAGATCGACGCGGTGCTGGCCGGTCACGGGTCGGTGGCGCAGAGCGCGGTCGTGGTCCGGGAGGACCGGCCGGGCACCAAGCGGCTGGTGGCCTACGTGGTACCGGCCGACGGCGGCACGGACGTGGCGGCGCTGCGGGAGCACGTCGCGGGTCTGGTGCCGGAGTACATGGTGCCGTCGGCGTTCGTCACCCTCGACGCGCTGCCGCTGACGGTGAACGGCAAGCTGGACCGCAAGGCCCTGCCCGCCCCGGACGTCGCGGGCCGCACGGGCGGTCGCGGCCCGCGCGACGCCCGCGAGGAGCTGCTGTGCGGCCTCTTCGCCGAGGTGCTCGGTCTCGACACCGTCGGCATCGACGACGGTTTCTTCGAGCTGGGCGGCGACAGCATCATCTCCATCCAGTTGGTCAGCCGGGCCCGCCGGGCCGGGCTGGTGCTCACCCCCCGTGATGTGTTCCAGCTGCGTACCGTCGAGGCACTGGCCGCCGCCGCCCAGGACGTCGAGGAGACCGGGCGCACGGCCCGGGCGGGTGCGGACGGCGCGCTCGGTGCCGTGCCGCTCACCCCGATCATCCACCGGCTGCGGGAGTCCGGTGGCCCGATGGACGGCTTCAACCAGGCCATGGTGATGCGGGTGCCCGGGGACTACGACCTCGGGACGCTGACCAAGGCGCTGCAGGCGGTGCTGGACCACCACGACGCGCTGCGGCTGCGGCTGTCCCGGCCGGCCGACGGCGGCTGGGCGCTGGAGGTCACCCCCCGGGGATCCGTCCGCGCGCGGGACATCGTGCACCGGGTCGACGCGGCCGCGGTCGCGCTGCCCGAGGCGGCGCGGGCGGCACAGGAGCGGCTGTCCCCGGACGACGGGGTGATGCTCCAGGCCGTGTGGCACGACGCGGGCCCGGACGCGCACGGGCGGCTGGTGCTCATGGCGCACCACCTCGTCGTGGACGGGGTGTCCTGGCGGATCCTGCTGCCCGATCTGGCGGCGGCCTACGAGGCCGTCGCGGCCGGCCGTGACGTGGACCTGGAGCCGGTGGGGACGTCGTTCCGGGGCTGGGCCGAGGGCCTGGTCGAGGCGGCGGCGTCCGAGGCCCGGACCGCCGAGCTGGACATCTGGACGTCGATGCTCCAGGGTACGGACCCGCAACTGGGGGCGCGCCCGGTGGATCCCGCCCGCGATGTGATGGCGACGTCCGGGGCCCTGTCCCTGTCGCTGCCCGCCGAGGTGACCGGGCCGCTGCTGGCCCGGGTGCCCGCGGTGTTCCACGCGGGTGTCAACGACGTCCTGCTGACCGGTTTCGCGCTGGCGGTGTCGGACTGGCGCCGGCGGCGCGGTCAGGACGCGCCCGGGGTGCTGGTCGATCTGGAGGGCCACGGTCGTGAGGAGCTGGTGCCCGGCGCGGACGTCTCCCGGACCGTCGGCTGGTTCACCAGCCTGTTCCCCATCAACCTCGACCCCCGGGTGGGGGCGGGGAAGTGGGAGGAGATCTGGGCGGGCGGACCCGCCGTCGGTGACGCCGTCAAGGCCGTCAAGGAGCAGCTGCGGGCCCTGCCCGACAACGGTGCCGGCTACGGGCTGCTGCGTTATCTGAACCCGGAGACGGCGGCCGTCCTCGCGGGCCTGCCCACCCCTCAGCTCGGTTTCAACTACCTCGGCCGGCTGGGCGGCTCCGCCACGGACGAGGGCGACGACTCCGACGCCGGTCTCGGCGGCGGTGCCGACGCCGACATGCCGGTGCACCACGCGCTCGAGGTCAACTCGATCGCCCGGGAGACCGCCGACGGCCCGGCGCTGACGGCGAACTGGTCGTGGCCGCGTGAGCTGTTCGGCGAGGACGAGGTGCGGGACCTGGCGGAGACCTGGTTCCGTGCCCTGCGGGCCATCGCCACGCACGCCGAACGGCCGGACGCGGGCGGTCACACGCCGTCCGACCTCGCCCTGGTGCGGCTCGCGCAGCGCGACATCGACGAACTGGAGGAGGGGCAGCGGCCGTTCGCGGACGTGCTGCCCCTGGCGCCGCTCCAGCGGGGCCTGCTCTTCCACGCGCTGTACGACCAGCAGGGCCACGACGTCTACACGGTCCAGTTCGCGATGAACATCGAGGGGGCGCTGAACGGCGCGGCCCTGCGGGCGGCCGCGGAGACGCTGCTGCGGCGGCACACCAACCTGCGGTCGGCGTTCCGTGTCATGGGCAACGGCGAGGCCGTGCAGGTGGTGCCGTCCGAGATCACCCTGCCGTGGACCGAGCTGGACCTGCGCGGGCTGCCCGAGGCGCGCCGGGAGGCGGAACTCGCCCGGTACCTGGACGAGGACCGCGGCCGCCGGTTCGATCTGACCGCTCCGCCGCTGATCCGGTTCGGCCTGGTCGCCCTGGAGCCGGACCGGCACCTGTTCGTGATCACCAACCATCACATCCTGCTGGACGGCTGGTCGATCCCGGTCCTGCTGGGCGAGCTGTTCGAGCTGTACAACCGCGAGGGCGACGACTCCGGTCTGCCGCGGGTGACGCCGTACCGGGACTATCTGGTGTGGCTGGCCGGGCAGGACCGTACGGCGGCCGAGGCCGCCTGGGCCGAGGCGCTCGACGGTCTCGAGGAGCCGACCCTGCTGGCGCCGCTGGACCCGGGGCGGAAGCCGGTGGTGCCGCGGCGGATCTCCAAGGAGCTGCCGGCCGCGCTGGCGACGGCCCTGCGGGAGCGGGCCCGTGAGCACAACGTCACGCTGAACACCCTGCTGGGGCTGGCCTGGTCGCTGACGCTCGGGCAGCTGACCGGGCGGGACGACGTGGTGTTCGGCACCACGGTCTCGGGCCGCCCGGCGGAGATCGAGGGCATCGAGTCGATGGTGGGGCTGTTCATCAACACCCTGCCCGTACGGGTCCGGCTGGATCCCGCCGAGACCATGGGCGGGCTGCTGACCCGGCTCCAGGACCGGCAGTCCGAGCTGATGCCGCACCAGCACCTGGGGCTCACGGACATCCGTGAGATCACCGGGCTGGGCGAGCTGTTCGACACCCTCGTGGTGTTCGAGAACTACCCGGTCGACACCGGGGCGCTGGAGCAGTCGGTCGGCGCGCTCGCCGTGACGAGCGGCGAGGGCCAGGACGCCACCCACTACCCGATCGGCATCACGGTGATCCCGTCGGGTGACCGGCTGCTGGTACGGGCCGACTACCGGCAGGACGTGTTCTCCGCGGAGAGCGCCGAGCTGATCGTCGAGAGCCTGCTGCGGGCCCTGGAGGCGACCACCGATCCCGAGCCGGTGCTCGGCTCGGTGGACGTCCTCGTGCCGGGCGCGCGGGAGCGGATCCCCGCCGGGTGGAACCCCGAGGGGTACGAGCCGTCCGCCCGGACCCTGCCGGAGTTGTTCGAGGCGCAGGCGGCCCGTACCCCCGACGCGGTCGCGGTGGTCCAGGACGACGAGGTGGTCCCGTACGCGCGGCTGAACGCCCGGGCGAACCGGCTGGCCCGGCACCTCCTCGCGCACGGGGCGGGCCCCGAGCGGTTGGTGGGACTGGCCCTGCCGCGTTCCGCGGACATGGTCACAGCCCTCCTCGCCGTGGTGAAGGCCGGAGCGGGCTACGTACCGGTCGACCCGGACTACCCGGCCGAACGCCTCACCCACATCCTCCACGACGCCCGCCCCGGCCTCCTGATCACCGACACCGCCAACGCCACCGCACTACGCCCCCTGCTGCCGCAGACCGCCCGACTGCTCGTCCTCGACGACCCCGCACTCGACACCCGGCTCACCGGCCTGTCCGACGCTGACGTGACCGATGACGAGCGCGGCGGTGTGGTGACACCCGACACCAGCGCGTACGTGATGTACACCTCCGGTTCCACGGGCAAGCCGAAGGGTGTCGCGGTCACGCACGGCGGTGTGGTGGCGCTGGCGGGCGACAGCGCGTTCGCCGAGGGACACGAACGGGTCCTGGTGCACTCCCCGCAGGCCTTCGACGCCTCCACCTACGAACTGTGGGCGCCGCTGCTGTCCGGCGGCCGCGCGGTGCTCGCCCCGGCAGGCGATCTGGACGCGGCACGGCTGCGGGAACTCGTCGGCCGGCACCGGATCACCGCGGTGTGGCTGACCGCCGCCCTCTTCCACCTCTTCGCGGAGGACGACCCGGGCTGCCTGAACGGGCTGCGCGAGGTGTGGACCGGTGGCGACGTCGTCCCGGCCGAGGCGGTGCGCCGGGTACGCGAGGCGTGCCCGGGGCTGACCGTCGTGGACGGCTACGGGCCGACGGAGACGACCACGTTCGCCACGTCGTACCGCGTCGAGCCCGGTGCGCCCGCCCCGAGGACCGTGCCGATCGGCCGGGCGCTGGACTCCCAGCGGGTGTGGCTGCTGGACGGCGCCCTGCGGCTGGTGCCGCCGGGTGTACCGGGTGAGCTGTACATCGCGGGCACCGGTCTGGCCCGAGGCTATCTGGGGCACCCCGGCGCGACCGCCGAGCGGTTCGTCGCCGACCCGTTCGGCGCCCCCGGAAGCCGGCTGTACCGCACCGGCGACCTGGCCCGCTGGACCACCGACGGGCAGATCGAGTTCATCGGCCGGGCCGACAGCCAGGTCAAGCTGCGCGGTTTCCGCATCGAGCCCGGCGAGATCGAAGCCGCGCTGGAAGGACACCCGGCTCTCGCCCGGGCCACCGTCACCGTCCGCGAGGACCAGCCGGGCGACAAGCGCCTGGTGGCCTATGTGGTCCCGGTGGACGGGGACGTGGACACCGGTGCGCTGCGCGAGCACCTGGCCGGGCTGCTGCCGGAGTACATGGTGCCCGCCGCGTTCGTCACCCTCGACACCCTGCCGCTGACGGCCAACGGCAAGCTGGACCGCAAGGCCCTGCCCGCCCCCGACTTCACGGGCCGGACCGGTGGCCGCGGCCCGCGCGACGCCCGCGAGGAGCTGCTCTGCGAACTGTTCGCGGACGTCCTGGGGCTGGAGCGGGTCGGTATCGACGACGGGTTCTTCGAACTCGGCGGGCACTCGCTGCTGGCGACCCGGCTGGTGAGCCGGGTCCGTTCCCGGCTCGGTGTGGAACTCGCCGTCCGTACCGTCTTCGAGGAGCCCACGGTCGCGGGGCTGGCGGGCCGGCTGGACTCCGCCGCCGGTTCGCGCCGGGCGCTGGGCGTGCGGGAGCGCCCCGCGCAGATCCCGCTCTCCCCCGCGCAGCGGCGCCTGTGGTTCCTCAACCGCTTCGAGGGGCCGAACGCGACGTACAACATCCCGTTGGCCGTGCGGCTGCTGGGCGAGGTCGACACGGCCGCGCTCGGGGCGGCGCTCGGTGACGTGGTGGCCCGGCACGAGAGTCTGCGCACGGTGTTCCCGGACACCGATGCCCGGCCCCGGCAGCTGGTGTTGCCCGCCGAGCGTGCGGTCGTGGAACTGGCGGTCACCGACGTGCCGGCCGACGGTCTGGACCGGGCGGTGAGCGAGGCGGCCCGGCAGGGCTTCGACCTGGCCCGGGACATCCCCGTACGGGCCCACCTGTTCCGGGTGTCCGCCGACGACCACGTGCTGCTGATCGTGGTGCACCACATCGCGGGCGACGGCTGGTCGCTGGCCCCGCTGTCCCGGGACCTGTCGGAGGCCTACCGGGCCCGCCGGAGCGGGACGGCCCCGGTGTGGGAGCCGCTGCCGGTGCAGTACGCCGACTACACGCTGTGGCAGCGTGAGGTGCTGGGCGACGAGAGCGACCCGGGCAGCGCCATGGCCGGGCAGTTGGAGTACTGGCGCACGGCACTCGCGGGGATCCCCGAGGAGCTGCCCCTGCCCAGGGACCGGCCGCGCCCGGCGGTGGCCGACTTCCGTGGCCGCACCGTGCCGCTGCGCATCGCGCCGCACGTCCACCGGCGGGTGGCGGACCTGGCCCGTGAGCGCGGCGCGAGTGTGTTCATGGTGATGCGGGCGGCGATCGCGGCACTGCTGGGCAAGCTCGGGGCCGGGGAGGACATCCCGATCGGCAGCGTCATCGCCGGACGCACCGACGAAGCACTCGACGACCTCGTCGGCTTCTTCGTCAACACCCTCGTCCTGCGCACCGACCTGACCGGCAACCCCACCTTCGCCGAACTCGTCGAACGCGTGAAGGAGACCGACCTCGCCGCCTACGCCAACCAGGACGTCCCCTTCGAACGGCTGGTGGAGGAACTCAACCCGGCCCGGTCCATGGCCCGGCATCCCCTCTTCCAGGTGATGCTGGCGTTCCAGAACAACGCGACCGGCCACACGGACCTGCCCGGTGCCCGGATGCTGCCGCACCCGGTGGGCCTGAACGTGGCGAAGTTCGACCTGTCCTTCGAGCTGGGTGAGCGGTTCGGCCCCGACGGTGCGCCGGCGGGCATCGAGGGCGGGGTGGAGTACGCCACCGAGCTGTTCGACGCCGCCACCGCCGAGGCCCTCGCGGCCCGGCTGGAGCGGCTGCTGGAGGCGGTGACGGTCGCCCCCGACCGTGCCGTCCGGGACGTCGACATCCTCGACGGGGAGGAGCGCGGCCGGATCCTGACGGAGTGGAACGACACCGGGCACGCGGCCCGGCCGGTCACCTTCACCCGGCTCTTCGAGGACCGGGTCGCGGCGAGCCCCGATGCCACCGCCGTGGAGTCCCCCGGACTGCGCCTGACCTACGGGCAGTTGAACGCGCGGGCCAACCGGCTGGCGCACGCCCTGATCGAACGCGGTGTGGGGCCGGAGGGCATCGTCGCCCTGGCCCTGCC
Organism: Streptomyces sp. NPDC042259; assembly: GCF_055582085.1. Taxonomy (NCBI): domain Bacteria; kingdom Bacillati; phylum Actinomycetota; class Actinomycetes; order Kitasatosporales; family Streptomycetaceae; genus Streptomyces; species Streptomyces sp. NPDC042259. Next base: position 401,793 of record NZ_JBVJDW010000003.1, read on the forward strand.
CCGGTCGGTGGACATCGCGGTCGCCCAGCTGGCCGTCATGAAGGCGGGCGCCGCCTACCTGCCGGTCGACCCGGACTACCCGGCCGACCGCATCGGCTACATCCTCACCGACGCGGCCCCGGCCCTGGTCGTCACCGACACGGAGCACGCGGGCCGGCTGCCCGAGGACGGCCCGCCGCGGCTGCTGCTGGATCTGACGGACCTCACCCGTCAGTCCCCGCACGACCCGGGGATCAGCACGTCGACGGCGCGGCCCGCGTACGTCATCTACACCTCCGGCTCCACGGGCCGCCCCAAGGGCGTCGTCGTCACCCACCACGGTCTGGCGAGCTTCGCCGCCGCGGAGCTGGAGCGTTTCGAGGTGACGGCGGACAGCCGGGTGCTGCAGTACGCGTCGCCCAGCTTCGACGCGTCGGTGCTGGAGATCTGCATGACGTACGCGGCGGGCGCCACGCTGGTGGTGCCGCCGCCCGGGCCGCTGGCCGGTGACGTGCTGGCCACGGTGCTGCTCGAGAGCGAGGTGACCCACGCGCTGATCCCGCCCGCGGCGCTGGCGTCCGTTCCCGCCGGCGACTTCCCGGCCTTCACGTCCCTGGTGGTCGGCGGTGACGCGACCTCGGCCGAACTGGTCGACCGGTGGGCCCCGGGCCGGCGGATGGTCAACGCCTACGGTCCGACCGAGGCGACCGTGGCGGCGACGACCAGCGCCCCACTGGCGGCCGGAGGCGGCACGCCCCCGATCGGCCGCCCGCTGCCGGGCAGCCGGGTGTACGTGCTGGACGCGGGGCTGCGCCCGGTGCCCGCCGGGGTGGCCGGTGAGCTGTACATCGCCGGTGACGGCTTGGCCCGCGGTTATCTGCGCCGGCCGGGGCTGACGGCCGAGCGTTTCGTCGCCGGCCCGTTCGGCGGGCCGGGTGAGCGGATGTACCGCACCGGTGACCTCGCCCGCTGGACGTCCGACGGTCAGCTCGAATATCTGGGGCGCGCGGACAACCAGGTGAAGGTCCGTGGTTTCCGGATCGAACTCGGCGAGATCGAGAGTGCCCTCGCGGCCCACCCCGCCGTCGACCGGGTCGCGGTGGTGGTGCGGGAGGACCGGCCCGGCGAGCCCGCGCTCGTCGCGTACGTGGTGGCGGCACCGGGCGGGGAGGCGGGGCAGGCGGAGCTGCGCCGGCACGCGGCGGAGTCACTGCCGTCCTATATGGTGCCGGCCGCCTTCGTGCGGCTCGCCGAACTGCCCGTGACGACCCACGGCAAGCTGGACCGGGACGCGCTGCCCGCCCCGGACTTCGAGGAGTTGCTGGGCTCGCGCGGCCCGCGCACCCCGCAGGAGGAACTGCTGTGCGGCCTGTTCGCCGAGGTGCTCGGCCTGGAACGGGTCGGTATCGACGGCAACTTCTTCGAGCTGGGCGGCGACAGCATCGTCTCCCTCCAGCTGATCAGCCGGATCCGTTCGGTGCTGGGCGTCAAGGTCGGCAACCGCGCGGTCTTCGAATCGCCCACGGTCGCGGAGCTGGTCGAACGGCTCGGTACGGATTCCACCCGGGACGGCTTCGAGGTGCTGCTGCCGCTGCGGGCCGGCGGGGAGCGGCCGCCGTTGTTCATGGTGCACGCCACCGGCGGTCTGGCCTGGGGGTACAACGAGTTCCTCAAGCAGATCCGCGCCGAGTACCCCGTCTACGGGTTGCAGGCCCGGGGGTTCAAGCTCGGCGACAAGGTCGCGACGAGCGTGCCGGAGATGGCCGCCGACTACATCGAGCAGATGCGCACGGTGCGACCGCACGGCCCCTACCACCTCCTCGGCTGGTCGCTGGGGGCGCTGATCGTCCACGAGATCGCCACCCAGCTGCAGGACCAGGGGGAGGAGGTCGGCCTGGTGGTCAACCTCGACCAGGGGCCGTACGAGGAGTACTGGGACGACGACCGTCAGGAGTACACCGAGCAGCTCGTCTTCCGGACCCTGCTGCACGTGGCGGGGCTCGACGCCGCGGCCATCGGTGACGACGTCGTCCTGGAGCACGCGGAGGTCATGTCGATGATCGCCGGCCAGGACAGTGCGCTGGCGAACCTCGAACCGCACCACATCACGGCGTTCGCCGAGGTGATGGACAACAACTACCGGATCGTGCGCGACTACCGGCCCGGGGTCTTCGAGGGCGATCTGATGCTCGTCGTCTCGACCGCCCAGCGGGGGGACGAAGCCGTGCCGCACCTGGTCGATCTGTGGCGGCCGCGGGTGACGGGCGAGATCGTCACCCATCCGGTGACGGCGTCGCACAGCGAGCTGCTGTCGCCCGGCCCGGCGGCCGAGATCGGCCGGCTGGTCCACGAGCGGCTCAAGACACGGGGCTGACCTCGTCGAAGGCAGGTCCGCCCGGCTCCGGGCGGGCCTGCCTTCCGCCGTGACAGCTTGCTGCCTTCTCTCTTGTGGGCGTCTGCCCGCCCGCCGTGGAATGAGGCAGGAGTTCGCGGCCGGGCGCGACCGGGAGGGCAGCGGTCCGGCGGTCGGCGCGCGGAGCCGCCCCGCGCCCCGGGACGAGCCCGGACGGGCGGTTCCACGGACGCCCGAAACACCCGAACCAGTCACCCACTTGGGGAGTGAGTAAGCATGGAAACAGCGATCTCTGCGGAGGGGCTCCGCAAGAGGTACGCCGAGCACGAGGTACTGACCGGCGTCGATCTGTCGGTGTCGGCGGGCGAGGTGCTGGGCCTGCTCGGCCCGAACGGCGCGGGGAAGACCACCATCGTGCGCATCCTCGCCACGCTGCTGCCCTTCGACGGCGGGAAGGTCACGGTGGCGGGCTTCGACCTCTCCAAGGACCAGCGGGAGATCCGCCGCCGGATCGGCCTGACGGGCCAGTACGCGGCCGTCGACGCCGTCCTCACCGGCCGGGAGAACCTCCGGCTGATCGGGGTGCTCCTCGGGCTGGGCAAGCGCAAGGCCCACGCCCGCGCCGACGAGCTGCTGGAGCAGTTCGACCTCACCGACGCCGCGGACCGCGCCTCCAAGTCGTACTCGGGCGGCATGCGGCGCCGGCTCGACCTGGCCGCGAGCCTCGTCGCGACTCCCTCGGTCCTCTTCCTCGACGAGCCGACCACCGGCCTCGATGTGACGAGCCGCCAGTTGCTGTGGCGGATGGTCCGCCAGCAGGTCGACAGCGGCGTCAGCGTGCTGCTGACCACCCAGTACCTGGAGGAGGCCGACCAGCTCGCCGACCGCATCGTGGTGATCGACAAGGGCTCGCTGATCGCCGAGGGCACCCCCGAGGAACTCAAGCGCAAGGTCGGCGGCGAGCGGCTGGAGGTGTCCGTGGCGGCGGCATCCGATCTGCCGGCGCTGGTCGCCGCGGTCGGCGCCGCGTCGGCCGAGTCCCCGCAGGTGGACGAGAAGACCCGGCACGTGTCCATTCCGCTGGTCGGCGGCCTGGACACGATCTCCGAGGTCACCGCCGCCCTGCGGGCCGCGGGGGTGGAACCGGTGGACTTCGCCATCCGGCGCTCCTCCATGGACGACGTCTTCCTCGCCCTCACCGGCCAGAGCACCGAATCCGACACGGCCGGACCGGCCGATGCGAAGACCAGCGAGCGGCAGACGCCGCGAGGACAGGAAGCGGCATGACCGACCTCATCGTTCACTCCCGCGCGCTGATCGGCCGTCATGTACGGCATCTGACGCGCACACCCCAGCAGTTGATGAGCATCACCCTGATGCCGGTGGTCTTCGTCCTGGTCTTCGGCTATCTCTTCGGCAGCGCGATCGACGTGCCGGGTGGCCAGAAGTACCAGGAATACATCATGGCCGGCATCTTCATCCAGGTGGTGATGAGCAACCTGGGGCTGACCGCCATCGCCGTGGTGGGCGACCTGGACAACGGGCTGATGGACCGCTTCCGTTCACTGCCGATCTCCCGCTCGGCCGTGCTGATCGGCCGCACCACCAACGACCTCATCGTGATGTCGTGGAGCTTCGCGCTGATGTCCGGCATCGGCTACCTGATCGGCTGGCGGGTGCACAACGGCTTCTGGGAGATGCTGGGCGGCTTCGGTCTGCTGCTGCTGCTCGGGCTCGCCACCTCGTGGCTCGGCGCCCTGCTGGGCCTGGTGCTGCGCAGCGCCGAAGCGGTGAACGCCATCGGCGCGATCATCGTGATGCCGATGTCGTTCCTGTCCAACGCGTTCATCCCGCTGAACGGGCTGCCCGGCTGGATGCAGTCCATCGCCGAGTGGAACCCGGTGAGCGCCGTCGTCCTCGCCTGCCGGAAGCTCTTCGGCAACGTCCCGTCGGGGGCCACCACGGGCGATGCCTTCCCCATGCAGCACCCGGTTCCCATGGCCGTGATCCTCTCGCTGACGATGCTGGTCATCGTTGTCCCGCTGACGATCCGCGCCTTCGAAAAGGCCTCGTCCCGCAAGTGATCGCACGGGCACCAAAATTCCGGCCCCCTCCGTACCGACGAGGGGGCCGGACTTTCGGCTTTTCCCCGCACCACAGACCCACCCGAGGAGTTTCCCCATGCCTGAGCCGACCGAATTCCCCCCGCCCACCCGTCGGGCCGCCGCGGCCGGATACATCGCCTGCGCCTCCGCGACGCTGGGATTCATTCCCCTGCACATGATCTGGGCGTTCGGCTCGTCGCTCTGGACGAACGAGGAGAGGTTCCGGGAGTGGTACGCGGAGGGCGGCGCGGCCTATCTGCACACCCTCAACGGCATGGCCCTGCTGTCGGGGATCTTCGCACTCAGCCTGGTCCGCCCGTGGGGCACGGTCTTCCCGCGCTGGGTGCCGCTCCTGGCCGGGCGGCGCGTCCCGCGCTGGCCGGTGGTGGTGACCGCCGGAATCCTGTCGGTGTTCCTGTTCCTGTACACGCTCTGGGCGATCTACGCGACGTTCCACTCCGACACCTCAAAGGCCATCTTCAGCCCGTGGATCGTCGCCTACGGCATTCCGCAGTTCCTGCTCTGGAGCGTCGGCCTGATGGTGGCCGGCTGGTCCTACTACCGGCGTACCGCGCCGGCCCGGAACCGGTAATTGGCACCTTCCTGTCAACATACCGCTGACCACCATTCCGCTTGGATATCTCTGAGGATTGACCCGTCGGACCAAGCGGATTGCGTGGTTGACCCAATGCACAAGACTTTGCATACCGGTTCCGGAAACCGGCTGCCCTCCCTCACCGGCATCAGATTCCCGGCGCTCTTCATGGTGTTCCTGGCCCACCTCTCGATCGCCGTCCCCTTCGCCGATCCGGACGTGGACGAGAGGTACGCCCATTACTTAGGGGGAATCGGGAAGGTCGGGCTGTCCTTCTTCTTCGTCCTCAGCGGCTTCATCCTCGCCTGGTCGCCGCGCGCCGGCGCCTCGCCCGTGCTCTTCTGGCGCCGGCGGCTCGCCAAGCTGGTGCCCCTGCACTGGGTGACGTACGGGGTGGCCATGGTGGTGTTCGCCCACGAGGCGGTCACCGGCAAGGCGGCGGTCATGAACTTCCTCATGGTGCACGCCTGGTCGCCGGATCCCGATGTCTTCGGCAGCGTCAACGCCCCGAGCTGGTCACTGACCTGCCTGGTCTTCTTCTACCTGCTGTTCCCCGCGCTCTACCGGGGAGCGGCCCGCATCGCACCGCGGCACCTGTGGTGGAGCGCCGCCGCGGTCGTGGCACTGATCGTCGCCGTACCGGCCGTGGTGCGGGCGCAGGTTCCCGCCGACATCGCCATGGCCCCGCAGTCCCCCGCCTCGTCCGTGCGCGCGTTCTGGCTCGTCGACCTGTTTCCGGTGACCCGGCTGCTGGACTTCGTGCTGGGCATCCTGATGGCGCGCATCGTGCGGACCGGCCGGTGGATCGGGGTCGGCCCGCTGCCGCTCGCGGGACTGCTGGTGGCCGCCTACGCGGCGTCCATGGCGGTGCCCGCGGAGTACCGGCTCGTCGCCATGACGATCGTCCCGCTGGCGCTGTTCGTCTCCTCGCTGGCCGCCGCCGACGCCCGGGGACGGAAGACCGTTCTCGCGACCCGGCCCGTGCAGTGGCTGGGTGATCTCTCCTATGCCTTCATCCTCATCCACTGGCCGGTGATGATGTTCTTCTTCGACGCCTTCGGCAGGGAACGTCTCTACTCGGTTCCCTTCGCCCTCGGTGTGATCGCGCTCGACCTGGTGGTCAGTGTCGTCCTCGCCTGGCTGCTGACCATCGGCGTGGAGAAGCCGTTCGTGCGGTTGCTGGCCAGGCCGCGCACGGCCGCCGCCCCGGCCGCCGACGCCGGGAGCCGGCCCGTCCCCGCCGCCACCCCCGCCCCGGTGGAGGCGGGCCGGTAGAGCGCGGGCTTCCCGCGTAGGACGAAAGGGGGGCGGTGGCTGATCGCCACCGCCCCCCTTTCATGTCTTGATCAGAATCCCCACTCCTCCGACAGCAGGTCCAGGTCCTTCTGGCTGAGGTTCACCAACGGCAGGTCGGAGGGGGTGAACCCGCCGGCGTCGGGTGCCTCCGCGTGGGTGACGAGGGCGCCGAGGGCCCGGAACCAGTTCTCGGCGAGTTCCCGGACGTCGTCGTCGGTGAACAGTTCCCCGGGCCAGGACCACGTGGCCATGAGCCGCGGACCGTCGGCCTGGTCCCGGGTGACGGCGTTCAGCTCCAGCGCGTGACCGCACGGCATGTCCGCGTCGTGCCCGTCCCCGAGGTCCACGTCGGAGCGCACGGCCCAGTCCGCCACTTCACCGCCCTGGGCGCCGTCCGTCATGTCGATGCGGCCCAGGTAGTTGAAGCTCAGCTGCGGTGCCGGAAGGGCGGACAGCGCCTCTCCGGCGTCCTCGTGGAGGTATCGCAGCAGCCCGTAGCCGATGCCGTGGTCGGGTATCGCGCGCAGTTGCTCCTTGACTTCCTTCAGGGCCCGGCCGAGCGCGGGGCCGCCCGACCAGATCTCGGGCCAGTCGGCGTCGGCGATCCCCGGGTCCAGCCGGACCGGGTACATGCTGGTGAACCAGCCGACCGTGCGGGAGACGTCGAGGCCCTCCGCGATCTCCTCCCGGCCGTGTCCCTCCAGGTCGAGCAGGACGCAGTCACCGGCCGGCCGGCCCCGGCGCCAGTCGGCGACCGCGAGGGCGAAGCCCGTCAGCAGCACGTCGTTGATGCCGGCGTGGTAGATGGCGGGCAGCCGGGTCAGCAGGGGCTCGGTGAGTTCGACGGGCAGGGTGAGGGTGAGCCGGTGCGTCCGGGCGGCGGTGTCCCGCGCCGGGTCCAGCGCCCGTGCCCCCAGCGGGGGTTCCGGCGTCTGGAGCATGCTCGTCCACAGCGGGAGTTCCGCGAGCCGCCGGGGCTGTCGGGCCTCCTCGGTGAGGTGCTCCGCCCAGCGCCGGAAGGAGGTGCCCACGGTCCCCAGGTCCGCCGGGCGCCCCTCGGCCGCGGAGCGGTAGAACTCGGGGAGTTCCGGGACGAGGATGCGCCAGGAGATCCCGTCGACGACGAGGTGGTGCACCATCAGCAGCAGATGCCCCGCGGCGTCGGTGCCCCCGTCGAACCACACGGCCTGCACCATGACGCCGGCCTCGGGGTCCAGCCGCCGCCGGGCGGCGTCCGCCTCGGCGGTGATGTCGGTCTCCGCCGCGTCGACACGCCGGAAGACACGGTCCGCCCGGACGCTGCCGCGCGGCCCGACCGTGAGGTTCCACGCCTCGGTGTCGGTGCGGCCCAGCCGGGCGCGCAGCATGTCGTGCCGGTCCAGCAGGGAAGCGAGCGCCGCGGACAGGGCGTCCGCGCGGCAGCCGGCGGGGGTCCGCAGCAGCATGGACTGGTGGAAACCGTCGACCGGGCCGCCGAGTTCGCCCAGCCAGCGGGTGATGGGCGTGAGCGGCACGGGGCCGATGCCGGCGTCCGGGTCCTCCTCGGCGGTTCCGGCGACTTCCTCGGCCACCGCCGCGAGGGCGGCGGGGGTCTGGTGCTGGAAGACGTCGCGGGTCTTGAGCAGCAGGCCCGCCCGGTGGGCGCGGCTGACCAGCTGGATGGAGATGATGCTGTCGCCGCCGAGTTCGAAGAAGTTGTCGTCGATGCCGACCCGCTCCAGGCCCAGCAGCTCCGCGACGATCGCGCAGATCGTCTCCTCCCGGGCGTCGCGCGGGCCCCGGTCACCGGCCCGGCTCGCGAAGTCGGGGGCGGGCAGGGCCTTGCGGTCCAGCTTCCCGTTGGCCGTCAGCGGCAGGGCGTCGAGGGTGACGAACGCGGCGGGCACCATGTACTCCGGCAGCGTCACGCCGATGTGCTCGCGCAGCGCCTCCGGCTCGGCCGCCTCTCCGGCGGGGACGACGTACGCGACCAGACGCTTGGTGCCGCGTGCGTCCTCCCGGTCGACGACCGCGACCTGGGCGACCGACGCGTGGGCGCCGAGAACGTCCTCGATCTCCGGCAGCTCGATGCGGAAGCCACGGATCTTCACCTGCGAGTCGACGCGTCCGAGGAACTGGACCTGCCCGTCGGTGGTCCAGCGGGCCAGGTCGCCGGTGCGGTACAGCCGGCTTCCGGGGGCGCCGAACGGGTCGGCGACGAACCGCTCGGCGGTCGCGCCGGGCCGGCCGAGATAGCCGCGGGCGAGGCCCGTGCCCGCGATGTACAACTCGCCGGGCACCCCCGGCGGTACCGGGCCCAGGGAGGGGTCGAGGAGGTGGATCCGCATGGAGTCCAGCGCCCGGCCGATCGGCACGGACCTCGGGACGTCGGCTTCGGGGGTCATGGGGAAGCGGGTGGCGAACGTGGTGGTCTCCGTCGGCCCGTAGGCATCGACCACCGTCAGCCCGGGGCACGCCTCGCGCACCCGGCGCACCGCGTCCGCCGGGACGACGTCACCGCCGACCCACACCTCGCGCAGCCCGTTCAGACAGCCCGGGTCGTCCTCCGCGAAGAGCCGGAACAGCGCGGACGTGATGAACAGCGCGGTGACCCCGTGCCGGGGGATGACGTCCCTCAGCACGGCGGCGCTCAGATCACCTACGGGGGCGAGCACCGCCCGGCCGCCGGACAGCAGCGGCGCCCACAGTTCGTAGGTGGAGGCGTCGAAGGCCTGCGGGGAGTGCACCAGGACCCGTTCGTGTCCCTCGGCGAACGCGCTGTCGCCCGCCAGCGCCACCACACCGCCGTGCGTGACCGCGACACCCTTCGGCTTGCCCGTCGAGCCGGAGGTGTACATCACGTACGCGCTGGTGTCGGGTGTCACCACACCGCCGCGTTCGTCATCGGTCACGTCAGCGTCGGACAGGCCGGTGAGCCGGGTGTCGAGTGCGGGGTCGTCGAGGACGAGCAGTCGGGCGGCCTCCGGCAGCAGGGGGCGCAGTGCGGTGGCGTTGGCGGTGTCGGTGATCAGGAGGCCGGGACGGGCGTCGTGGAGGATGTGGGTGAGGCGTTCGGCCGGGTAGTCCGGGTCGACCGGTACGTAGCCCGCTCCGGCCTTCACCACGGCGAGGAGGGCTGTGACCATGTCCGTCGAACGCGGCAGGGCCAGTCCCACCAACCGCTCGGGGCCCGCCCCGTGCGCGAGGAGATGCCGGGCCAGCCGGTTCGCCCGGGCGTTCAGCCGCGCGTACGGGACCACCTCGTCGTCCTGGACCACCGCGACCGCGTCGGGGGTACGGGCCGCCTGCGCCTCGAACAACTCCGGCAGGGTCCGGGCGGACGGGGTGTAGTCCGTCGGATTCCACTCGGTCAGGACGCGCTCCCGCTCGCCCGGCGCCAGGAGGTCGAGCCGAGCCGGCACCAGATCCGGTTCGGCGGCCACCGACGTCAGTAGCCGCTCCAGCCGCCCGGCCAGCTGCTCGACCGTGGCACGGTCGAAGAGATCGGTGGCGAATTCGAGGCCGCCCTCGATGCCCGCGGGTGAACCGTCGGCGGAGAAGACCTCACCGAGCTGGAAGGACAGGTCGAACTTCGCCGTGTCGATGTCCACCGGCAGCGGAGCCGCCGACACATCACCCAACCGCATCGTGGGAGCCGGGGTGTTCTGCATCGACAGCATGATCTGGAAGAGGGGGTGCCGGGCCAGCGAGCGGACGGGGTTGAGGTCGTCGACCAACCGCTCGAACGGCACGTCCTGGTGGGCGTACGCGGCCAGGTCCGTGTCCCGCACGCGCTCGAGAAGTTCACGGAACGTGGGGCTGCCGGAGAGGTCGGTGCGCAGGACGAGGGTGTTGACGAAGAAGCCGACGAGGTCGTCGAGTGCTTCGTCGGTACGTCCCGCGATGGCACTGCCGATCGGCACGTCCTCCACACCGCTGAGCTTGCCCAGCAGTGCCGCGATCGCGGCCCGCATCACCATGAAGACGGTGGCACCCGACTCGCGGGCCACATCCGTCAGGCTCCGATGCAGCTCGGGGCCGAAACGGAGTGGCACGGTCCCACCGTGGTAGCTCATCCGGGCGGGCCGCGGACGGTCGACCGGGAGCGGCAGCTCCTCCGGCAGGTCGGCGAGGGCCGCACGCCAGAAGGCGAGCTGGGCGGCGATGGGGCTGTCCGGGTCGTTCTCGTCACCGAGTACGTCGCGCTGCCAGAGGGTGTAGTCGGCGTACTGGACCGGCAGCGGCTGCCAGTCCGGGGCCGAACCGGTGGTGCGCGCGGCGTACGCGGTGGACAGGTCCCGGGACAGCGGTGCGTTGGACCAGCCGTCGCCGGCGATGTGATGGACGACGAGCAGCAGGACGGAGTCGGTGGGGCTCATCACGAACAACTGGGCGCGCAGCGGCGGTTCGACCGACAGGTCGTAGTCGACCGAAGCGGCGCGCGAGAGCGCCGTGCCGAGGTCACTCGCGTCGACAGCGACGACGGCCAGCTCGGGGACCGCCTCCTCGGGGCGGAGGATCAGCTGCCGCGGCTGGCCGTCGGTGTCGGGGAAGACGGTCCGCAGGCTCTCGTGCCGGGCCACGACATCGGCCAGGGCCGCACGCAGCGCTTCCTTGTCCACCACACCGGACAGCCGGAGCGAGAGACCGGTGTTGTAGTTGCCACCGGAATCCTCCATGCGGTTGATGAACCACAGCCGCTGCTGCGCGGGCGACAGCGGGATATGCTCCGGCCGCTCCCTGGCGGTCAGCGCCGGGCGGGCGCCGGACGCACCGGTGAGCCGCGAGGCCAGCGCCGAGACGGTGGGGGCCTCGAAGACGGTACGGACATCGACCTCGACACCGAGTTCGGTGCGGATGCGGCTGATGAGGCGGGTGGCGAGGAGGGAGTGTCCGCCGAGGTCGAAGAAGCTGTCGTCGATGCCGAGGGTGTCGATGCCGAGGACGTCGGCGAAGAGGGTGCAGAGGGTTTCCTCGCGTGCGTCGCGGGGGGCGCGGCTGCCTGTCTGTGCGGTGAAGTCGGGGGCGGGCAGGGCCTTGCGGTCGAGCTTGCCGTTGGCGGTCAGGGGCAGTTCGGTGAGGGTGACGAACGCTGCCGGGACCATGTACTCGGGCAGGACGCCCGCGACATGGGCGCGCAGGGCATCGGTGTCGGGGCTGTCACCGGCCGGGACCACATAGGCGATCAGGCGTTCGTCGCGGACGATGACGGTGGCCTGGGCGACCGTCGGGTGTGCGGACAGCGTGGCCTGGATTTCGCCGAGTTCGATGCGGAAGCCGCGGAGTTTGATCTGGTCGTCGGCGCGGCCTTGGTATTCGAGGGTGCCGTCGGGGGTCCAGCGGGCGATGTCGCCGGTGCGGTACATGCGTGCGCCGGTGGTGCTGTAGGGGTCGGCGGTGAAGCGCTCGGCGGTCAGGCCGGGGCGGCCGGTGTAGCCGTGGGCGAGCTGAATACCCGCGAGGTACAGCTCTCCTGGGACGCCGATGGGTGCGGGGCGCAGGGCTGCGTCGAGGATGTAGGTGCGGGTGTTCCACACCGGCCGCCCGATCGGCACCGAAGCACTGGTCGTATCGGGTGTGCAGGGGTGTGCGGTGACGTCGACGGAGGCTTCGGTGGGGCCGTAGAGGTTGTGCAGCTCCACATCTGGCAGAAGCTGATGGAAGCGCTGGACGGCGTCGGCGGGCAGGGCTTCACCGGAGCAGATCACCCGGCGCAGTCCGGTGCAGTCACGGGCGCCGGGGTCGGTGAGGAAGGCTTGCAGCATGGACGGCACGAAGTGGACGGTGGTGATGTTCTCGTCCTGGATCAGGCGTGCCATGTAGGCGGGGTCCTTGTGCCCCTCGGGGCGGGCGAGGACGAGGGTGGCGCCGGTGCGGTGGGCCCAGAAGAACTCCCACACCGACACATCGAACCCGGACGGGGTCTTCTGCAGCACCCGGTCCGAAGCATCCAGACCGTAGGTGTCCTGCATCCACTCCAGACGGTTGTGGATGCCCTCATGCCCCACCACGACGCCCTTGGGGCGGCCGGTGGAGCCGGAGGTGAAGATGACATACGCCGCCGCGTTGACCGGCAGGACACGCCCGGGGGCGGTGTCGGGGTGGTCCGTCGCCGCGCCCGCTGGTGTGTCCAGCAGGAGGGCCGGTACACCGCTGTCCGGCAGCCGGTCCACCACATCCGTCGTGGTCAGCAGCAGCGCCGGCTGGGCATCCTCAAGGATCCATCCGATGCGCTCGGCCGGGTAGTCCGGGTCCACCGGCACATACGCCGCACCCGCCTTGACCACCGCGTACAGGGCGACCATCAGCTCCAGCGACCTGGGCGCGGCCACCGCGACAAAGTCACCGCCCCGAACCCCACGGGCGATCAGCTCGTGCGCCAGCCGGTTGGCGCGCACGTCCAGCTCCGCGTATGTCAGCGAAGCGTCCTCGAAGACCACCGCTGTCGCGTCCGGCGTCCGGGCCACCTGCGCCTGGAACACCTCCGGCAGGGTGCCCGCGACGACCTCACGGCCGGTCGCGTTCCACTCCTCCAGCACCAACCCACGGTCAACGGCGGACTGCACCTGCACCGCACCGATCCGCACACCGGGATCAGCCGCGACCGCCTCCAGCAACCACACCAACCCCTCGGCCAGCCGCCACGCCGAACCCTCATCGAACAGATCCCGCGCGAACTCCAACCGACCCCCGATACCGGCGGCCGAACCGTCCGGGGTGTTCTCCTCGACCAGCCGGAAGAACAGGTCGAACCTGGCGCTCCCGGTGTCCATCAGCTCGGAGTCCGTGTCCAGCCCGGCCAGTTCCAGCCGTGGCGCGTCGCCGTTCTGCACGTCGAGAGCCGTCTGGAACAGGGGGTGGCGGGCCAGCGAACGCGTCGGGTTGAGGGCCTCCACGAGGCGCTCGAAGGCCAGGTCCTGGTGCGCGTAGGCCGCGAGGTCGGTCTCCCGGACCCGGCCCAGCAGCTCCCGGAACGTCGGATCGCCCGAGGTGTCCGTACGCAGCACCAGCGTATTGACGAAGAACCCGACCAGATCGTCCAGCGCCGCGTCCGTACGCCCCGCGATCAGTGAACCGATCGGGACGTCCGTACCCGCCCCGAAGCGGGTGAGCAGCGCCGCCACGCCCGCTTGCACGAGCATGAACATGCTGGTGCCGTTCTCGGCGGCCAGTGCTCTGAGCCGTCCGTGTGTGTCCGGGGTGATCCGGAACGCGACGCGTCCCCCCTCGTACGTCGCCTTCGCCGGCCGCTGCCGGTCCGTGGGCAGGGGGATCTCCTCGGGCAGTCCGGCGAGCTTTTCGCTCCAGTAGCGCAGTTGACCGGCGAGTTCGCTGGCCGCGTCGTCGGCGTCGCCCAGTACGTCGCGCTGCCAGAGCACGTAGTCGGCGTACTGCACCGGCAGCGGCTGCCACTGTGGTGTGCCGCCCGCCAGGCGGGCGGCGTAGGCGGTGGACAGGTCGCGGGTGAAGGGGGTGACCGACCAGCCGTCGCACGCGATGTGGTGGACGACCAGTTGCAGGACGTGCTCGTCGTCGGCGAGGGTCAGCAGCCGGGCGCGGACGGGGATCTCCGTGCTCAGGTCGAAGCCGTGCCGGGCCGTTTCGGCGAGGGCGGCGGCCAGGGTGGCCGGGGTGGCCTGTGCCACGGGCAGGGCCACGGTCGCGGTGTCCGGTGCGAGGACCAGCTGCCGTGCCTCGCCGCCGAGTTCGGGGTAGACGGTGCGCAGGCTCTCGTGGCGGGCCACCACGTCGTTGAGTGCCGCTCGCAGTGCCGCGACGTCCGGCCGGCCGTGCAGGCGGATGGTCACGGCCTCGTTGTAGACGGCGTCCTGGCGGCCCAGTTTGTTGAGGAACCACAGCCGGTTCTGGGCGGCCGACAGCGGTACGACCTCGGGGCGTTCGACGGCCGTGAGGGGCCGCCGGGCGCCTCGGGTGCCGCCGAGGTGCCCGGCGAGACCGGCCACCGTGGGGGTCTCGAAGACACACCGGAGGGGGACTTCGGCATGGAACAGGGCCCGCACCCGGCTGACGATCTTGGTGATCTGGAGGGAGCGTCCGCCGAGCAGGAAGAAGTTGTCGTCGACCCCGACGTCGTCGACGCCGAGCACCTCGGCGGCGATGCGGCAGAGGGCCTCCTCCTGCGGGGTGCGCGGGCGGTCCGTGGCCGTCGCTTCGGCGGCGGGGGCCGTACCGGGTGTGCCGTCGCCGTCGGAGGCCGCGGCGAGGGCCCGACGGTGGGTCCGCAGGGCCGCTTCGGGGGCGACGAGGTCGGCGACGCGCCGGTCCGGGTCCGCAGCGGCGAGCTGCCGGAGGAAGTCCAGGAAGCCGTCCTGGTAGGTGGTGAGTTCGTCCTCGTCGTACAGCTCGGTGTTGGCGTCGCAGTCGATCTGCAGCCCGGGCTCGGTGGTGCGGTCGTAGATGAGGAACGACAGGTCGTCGACCGGGCCGGTGGCCAGGGTGCGCGGGCGGGAGCGGTGCTCGCCGAAGGACAGCTTGTGGTCGAAGAGCATGAGGTTGACGTGCGGGCCGGTCAGCCGGCGCTCGTCGGCGAGCATGCCGAGGTCCTGGCGGATGTCCTCGTAGGGGTAGCGCTGGTGGCGGGTGGCCCCGCGCAGTTCGCCCGAGACCTGGGCCAGCAGTTCGGCGACGGTGGTGCCGGGGGTGAAGGTGATCCGCAGCGGCAGGACGTTGGAGACCATGGTCGGCACGCTGAGGGCCGTACGGCCCAGCCGGTTGGACACCGGGAGCCCGAGGATCACCTCGTCCTGGCCGGTCAGCCGCTGGAGGTAGGCCGCGACCGCGCCGAACAGCACCGGGGGCCAGGAGACGCCGGCCGCGCGGCCGAGGTCGCGCAGAGCGTCGGTGTCCTGCTGGGGCAGGTGCGCGGTGCGGTGGACGAGGTTCTCCACGGTGCCGGGGCGGCGTCCGGACAGCCCGGCCGGTTCGGGGGCGCCGGCCATGTGCTCCGACCAGTACGCCCGGTCCTTCGCCCGGCGCTCGGAGGTCCGGTACGCGGTGTGTTCGGCGATCAGGTCGGCCAGTGGCGCGAACGGGCTGTCGCCGGGGGCCCGGCCCTCGGCGAGGGCCGAGTAGATCTCCGGTACGCGCTGGGCGATGACGACGACGGTGTATCCGTCGGCCAGCAGGTGGTGGTAGCGGTAGAACCAGAAGTACCGTTCGTCGGCGACCTTGAGCAGCGCGAAGCGGAACAGCGGGTCGCGCAGCGGGTCCACCGGGCGGTACAGCTCCGCCGCCATCCAGGCGCGTGCCGCGGCGCGGGGGTCGCGCTCGGCGGTGAAGTCCAGCCGGTCCGGTGACCAGGCGAAGTCCGCCGCGGGCGTGACCCGTTGGACGGGTTCGCCGTCGACGAGTGCGAACCGCACGCGCAGGGTGTCGGTCTCCTCGACGACGCGGCGCAGGGCCCGCTCCAGCAGGTCCACGTCCACGGGGCCGTCGATGTCGAGGTACTCACCGAGGTGGAAGATCGTGTTCTGTGGGTTCAGCTGCTGCGCGTACCAGATGCCGGCCTGGGCGGCGGTCAGCGGCAGCGGGACGTCCTGGTGCTCGGACACGACTAATTACCTCCACTGGAGTCGAAGCCGCCCTGGGGGCGGAAGAACGGCCCGTCCGGCGATCGAGGACGAAACGGCGGGTGGGCCGTCGGCCGGGACCGGCCGGACAGGCCCTTGGCGTCGGAAGGGGGTCAGCCCTGGCCGCCGACGAACGAAATGAACTGCGCCGCCACGGAGTTGCGGTAGAAGTCCTGGGTGGCGACGCGGGGCAGGCCGCGGTCGCGCATCTCCCGCAGGAGCCGGATCACCAGCAGGGAGTTGCCGCCGAGTTCGAAGAAGTTGTCGCCGGGCCCGACGTCGGTGCCGAGCACCCGGCTCCACAGGGCGAGGATGTCGGCGGCGAGCGGGTCCACGGAGGCGGGGGCCTGCGAGTCGTCGGCGGGCCCGGTGGCGGGGGCGGGGGTCTCCCGGGGGCCGGGCTCGGGGAGGGCGGCGGTGTCGACCTTGCCGTTGATGGTCAGCGGGATGGCCGCGACCGGGGTGAGGGTCGCGGGCATCATGTAGTCCGGCAGCACACCGCTCGCGTGGCCGAGCAGATCGGCGGGCGCGGCCCCGGTGCCGCTCAGCGCGACGTACGCGTCGATGCGGGCCGTGGCGCTGTCGCCCGGTGTCTCCTGGCGGAGCACGACCGCCGCGCCGGTGACCTCCGGGTGGGCGAGCAGGACGTTGCGGATCTCGTCGAGTTCGATGCGGTGGCCGCGGACCTTGACCTGGTTGTCCAGGCGGCCGAGGTGGTCGAGACGGCCGTCGGGGCGCAGTCGGCCGCGGTCGCCGCTGCGGTAGACACGGCCGCCTCCGTAGGGGTCCTCAAGGAACCGCTCGGACGTCAACTCGGGCTGATGCAGGTAGCCTTGGGCCACGCCCGCGCCGCCGACGTAGATCTCGCCGGGGGCCCCGGGCGGCAGCACCCGGCCCCGGGGGTCGCGCACCGACACCGACCAGCCGGGCATGGCACGGCCCACGGACCTGCCCTTGGCGGCGACGTCGGCGGGGGTGACGGTCTGCTCGGTGACGTGCACGGTGGTCTCGGTGATGCCGAACATGTTGGACAGCCGGACGCGGGTGTGGGAGTGCCGGGCGAACCAGGGGGTCAGCATGCCGACGTCCAGCGGCTCGCCGCCGAAGACGACCAGACGCAGGGCGAGGGGGGACCGTAGACGGCCGTCGGCCTCGATGAGCTGCGCGAACGCGGACGGGGTCTGGTTGAGGACGGTGACTTCGCGCTCGACGAGCAGCTCGTAGAAGAGTTCGGTGTCGCGGGTCACCCAGTAGGGCACCACGACGAGCCGGCCGCCGGTCAGCAGGCAGCCCCAGATCTCCCAGACGGAGAAGTCGAAGGCGCTGGAGTGGAAAAACGTCCACACGTCGGTGTCACCGAGGGCGAAGTCGTCTTGGGTGGCCGCGATCAGCGCGGCGACGTTGCGGTGCGGGACCGCGACGCCCTTGGGCCGGCCGGTGGATCCCGAGGTGTAGATGACGTAGGCGGCGGCCGCACCGTTCTCGGCGAGCGGCGGCAGTTCGTCACTGGTGCGGGCCGCCAGGGCGATCAGGTCGGCGGGGGCGGCCACACGGACGTCGTCGATCGCGGGGAAGGTGTCGGCGGAGCCGATGACGATCCGGGTGCCCGCGTTACCGACGGTGTAGCGCAGCCGCTCCTCGGGGTAGCGGATGTCCATGGGCACGTACACGCAGCCCGCCTTGAGCACACCGAGCAGCGTCACGATGAGTTCGGCGGTGCGGTCCAGGGCCACGCCGATGAGGTCGCCGGGGGTGGCGCCGAGTACCCGCAGGCCCCGGGCGAGGAGGTCGGCGCGCTCGTCGAGCTGCGCGTAGCTGAGGGTGGTGTCGCCGTCGACGACGGCGACGGCATCCGGCTGCCGGCGGGCGGTGTCCTCGAAGAGGCCGTGGATGGTGCCGTGCGTGGTGCCCGGACCGACGGCGGGCGTCGCCCCCGATGCGACGATCTCCAAGGCGTCGGTCCGGCTCATCAGGTCGATGTCGGCGAGGGTGCGGTCCCGGTCGGCGGTCAACTGATCGGCGACGTGGGCGACGTGGGCCGCGAAGCCACGGGCGATCTCGGGGTCGACGTCGCCCTCGTCGTAGGCGAGGACACCGTCCGTGGTGCCGTCGGCGGAGCGCCGCCAGTGCAGGACGAGGGGCAGCGCGGGGGCGAGGAACGGCCGGTGGTCGGCGCCCGGGCGCAGCTCGCCGAAGACCACGCCCACGGCCGGTACGGGGCCGGCCGCGGTGGTTTCGGTGCCGTCGGTGGCGGCCCACCGGGCCACGTACGCGCCGGCCGTGAGGGTCTCGTCGGGGGTGACGGAGCGGACGAGGGGGCCGGCGGCGTCGCTCGCCGCGTCGAAGACGGCGACCGCGGTGTCCTCCCCCGCCGAATAGCGGGCCAGGACGAGGCCCACGGCCGCGAGCAGCGTCGCCTCACAGGGGTGCGGTTCCGTGAGTTCCACCGCCACGGTGCCGGCCAGGCCCGCGCGGGACGGGTCGCCGAGGCCCCACTCCGCGGTGGGGCGCGCACCGGCGGGGCCGGCCGGCGCATCGCCGGACGGGACCCGTGGCTCGGAGCCGGTCCCCTCCAGCAGGAACGCGGCCAGTGCGCGCAGTTCCCGCTCGTTCAGCGCCGTCCGCCGGGCGACCAGCACCAGGTCGGCCGGTCCGTCGGTGTAGCGCAGCAGCACCGCGCGGACCGGGGGGCCGGAGGGGGCCAGGGGGCGTTTGGCCTCGGCTTCCCTGCGGGCCCGGGCGAGGGGGGTGCCGGAGGCGGCGGGCACGGGCTCGTGCCAGAGGTGGACGCCTGCCACGGTCGCCGGTGCGACCGGGCCGCGGGCCCGGACGGTCAGGCTGTGGCAGGACCTTGCCTGGGCGGCCGGCAGTCGGCCCGGGCCGACGGGGACGGCCACGCGGTAACGGACGGCTGTCGCCATGTGCGCAACTCCTGCGGAACGAGGTGATTCGGGGCGGGAAATCGACGGGCGCGAAGGGGCTCAGCGGGCGGTGAAGCCGCCGTCGACGGTGATCGTGCTGCCGGTCACCTGGCGCGAGTCGTCCCCGGCCAGCCAGAGCGCGGCGCCCGCGATGTCTTCGGGTTCGATGAGCCGGTTCATCGGCTGGGCCTGGACGAAGATCTGCTCGTGTTCCTCGACGGCGACGTCGAGGGAGCGGGCGATCTCGGCGAGCATGCGGCCCTCGACGAGCGGGTCGTCGCGGACCGAGCCGGGGCACAGGGCGTTGACGCGCACCCGGTGCGGCGCGTAGTCCAGTGCCGCCGCCTTGGTCAGCCCGATCAGGCCGTGCTTGGCCGCCACGTATCCGGCGAAGTGGCGGTAGCCGACGAGGCCCGCGGTGGAGGCGACATTGATGACGCTGCCTTCGTTGCGGGCGACCATGTGGGCGCTGACCGCCTTCGTCATGCGCCACGCGCCGGACAGATCGGTGTCGATCATCAGATCCCACTCGTCCTCGGTGATCTCGTGGACCGCCTTGCCCGAGGGGGCCGCGATGCCCGCGCCGTTGACCAGTACCTGCACCGAGCCGAACCGGTCGAGGGCCTGTCCGACCGCCGTCTCGCACTCCGCGGACCGGCGTACGTCGGCGGTCACCGTGAGCACGGCGGCCCCGTGGGCGCGGCAGAGGTCGGCGGTGTGCTCCAACTGGCCGTCGGAGCCGAGGGGGTAGGGCACCCCGTCGAGGTCCTGCCCGATGTCCAGCAGGACGAGGTCGGCGCCCTCCGCGGCGAAGCGGGTGGCGCAGGCCCGGCCGAGGCCGCGGGCCGCGCCCGTGATGACGGCGGTCTTGCCTTGCAGCTGCATGGTGCGGCCTTCCTCAGCCAAGGGTCCGGGTGACGGCCGCCAGCAGCGGCGCCGGGTCGTCGGCCAGGTACATGTGGCTGCCGGGGATCTCCACCAGCTCGAAGTCCGCGGCGGTCGCCGCCCGCCACTCATCGGCCTGCTCGCGGGTGACCAGCTCGTCGTCGGTACCGCGCAGCGAGGTGACGGGGATGTGCAGCGGGTCCTTGGAGACGGGCTTGTAGTCCTCGTGCATCTCGACGTCGGCGCGCAGCAGCGGCAGCAGCAGCTCCCGCATGTCGGGGTCCTCCAGCGCCTCGTGCTTGTAACCGGCGAACGACTCGACCTGGGCGAGGAAGCCGGCGTCGTCCAGTCCGGTGGCCCGGTCGCTGCGCCCGCTCCAGGGGCCGGGGGATCCGCTGACGAAGAGGTGGCAGGGGCGGCCGGTGCCGGCCCCGTCGAGGTTGCGGGCGATCTCGTAGGCGAGCACGGCGCCAAGGCTGTGGCCGAACAGGGCGATGCGGCCGTAGCGTCCGCTGATCTCGGCGACCTGCTCGGCGAGCCGTTCACCGGCCACCACGGCGTCCCGGAACGGTTCGTCGATGAAGAGTTCCTCGCGGCCGGGCAGTTGCAGCGGGACGACGGCCGGGCCGCCGGCCGGCAGGTCCTTCGGGTCTTTCCACGCCCGGTAGAAACCCGCGCCGCCGCCCGCGAAGGGCAGGCAGATCAATGCGCAATCCGCCAGGACCCCGGCGTCGTCGGCAAAGGGACCGGTAAAGGTATGGGTCGCCATCGTCAATGTCTTCCTTTTCCGGCGAAAGTACGAAGGAGGCTTCGAGCAGGCCTGGGCCCGACCCGTGCCATCCTGCGGTCGGCCGGTATTCCCGGCAATCGGGCCTGCAACAAGCTGCCATCGGCGGCTCGGGGCGGCACCGGAGGCCATGGCAGCTTGTTGCAGGGGAACTTGAGGGCATTGCCGGGCGCCGGTCATGGTGAGGAAGACGATGCCCCCGGGCGCCGGTACGGACTTCGGTCCGCCGTGGAATGCCTTCGGGAAATACCTGCGGGGCCCGAGCGGATTCGCGGGCCGCCGGCCGGGGCCGGCCGGTGTACCGACCGCGCGTCTCGCCGGGAAACCGGCCGTACGAATTCCTGACAAGGAGCATCATGACCGCGCACGACGTCGAGTACATAGAGCTCTACGCAAGCGACCAGAAGACCACCGTCGACTATTTCGTCTCGTCGTTCGGGTTCGCCGAGGCGGCCCGTGCCACGGCCGACGGGAAGGACTCGGTACTGCTGCGGCAGGACGGCGTCCAGTTGGTGATCACGTCGGGGCCGGCGACGGAGGACTTCCTCGCCGCGCACGGCGACGGCATCGCGGACATCGCGTTCGCCTGCGAGGACGCCGGTGCCGTCCGGGCCGGGGCGCTCGCGGCCGGGGGCCGGCCGCTCGGCGCCGGCGCCACGGGCGCGCCGGTGGTCTCCGGTTTCGGCGCGGTCCGGCACACCCTGGTCCAGCGCCCGGCGGGCACGACGCCGGGGCTGCCCGGTGACCGGCCGTGGGTCGCGGGCGCGACTCCCCCGGCCGACGGCCCGGCGGTCCCGGCGCTCCGCGCGCTCGACCACATCGCGGTGTGCCTCGACGCCGGTACGCTCCACGACATCGTCGGCTACTACCTCGACGGCTTCGGATTCGACCAGTTCTACAGCGAGTACGTCTCCGTCGGCGAGCAGGCGATGGATTCCATCGTGGTGCGCAGTCCGTCCGGTGGCATCACCTTCACCATCATCGAGCCGGACGTCACGAAGAAGCCGGGGCAGATCGATGAATTCCTGAAGCGCAACGGCGGCGGCGGTGCACAGCACCTCGCTTTCCTCGTGGACGAGATCGTGCCCGCGGTCGTGGAATTCCAGGACCGGGGTGTGGAGTTCCTGCAGACGCCCGACACCTATTACGACGTGCTCGCGGACCGCATTCCGCATCTGGCGGCGCAGATCGCGGACCTGCGCAAGACGAACGTGCTCGCCGACCGGGACGAGTGGGGCCATTTGCTGCAGCTGTTCACCCGCTCCCCCTTCGAGCGGCGGACCCTGTTCTTCGAGCTGATCCAGCGGCAGGGCGCGCAGGGCTTCGGCAGCTCCAACATCCGCGCGCTGTACGAGGCCGTGGAGCGGGCGCGGGCGGTCGCCTCGTGACCGTCGTCGATCCCGCGGTCGCGGCCGGGGCGGCGCTGACCCTCGACGCGTACGCGCGCCTGGCCCGCACCGGCCTGGACCCCGCCCACTGGGACTTCATCGAGGGCGGAGCGGGTGCGGAGCGGACCCTCGCCGCGAACCTGCGGGCGTTCGACCGGGTGCGGCTGCGTCCCCGGGTGCTGTCGGGGGTGGCCGAAGCGGACACCTCCTGCGAGATCCTCGGCCGCCGCTGGGCGGCGCCGGTGGGCGTCGCCCCCATGGCGTACCACACGCTCGTGCACCCCGACGGCGAGCCGGCGACCGTGCGGGCGGCGGGCGCGGCCGGGCTGCCGGTCGTCGTGAGCAGCTTCGCCGGGCGGGCCTTCGAGGAGCTGGCGGCCGTCGCGACCGCGCCGCTGTGGCTCCAGGTGTACTGCTTCCGCGACCGGGACACGACGCGCCGGCTCATCGAGCGCGCCCAGGACGCGGGCTTCGAGGCCCTGGTCCTGACCGTCGACACCCCCCGGCTGGGCCGGCGGCTGCGCGATCTGCGCAACGGCTTCCGGCTGCCAGAGGGCGTGTTGCCCGCCAACCTCCCCTCCCACGGGGTGGATTACTCCTCCCCGGCCGACCACGGGCGCACCGAGCTGGATCCCGCCCTGGACTGGTCCGTCGTGTCGTGGCTGCGGGAGGTCAGCACGCTGCCCGTCCTCCTCAAGGGCGTCATGACGGCCGAGGACGCGGCCCGTGCGGTGGCCGTGGGCGTGGACGGCATCGTCGTCTCCAATCACGGCGGGCGCCAACTGGACGGCGGGGCCGGGACGCTGGACGTCCTCCCCCGCGTCGCCGCGGCGGTCGCGGGCCGTTGCCCGGTGCTCGTCGACGGCGGCATCCGGCGGGGCACGGACGTCCTGGCGGCACTGGCCCTGGGCGCCGACGCGGTCCTGCTGGGCCGGCCGGTGCTGCACGGCCTGGCTGTCGACGGCGAGGAGGGCGTCGCGCGGGTCCTCGGCATCGTCGTCGACGAACTGGCCGACGCGATGGTGTTCACCGGGACCCCCTCGACCGGTGCGGCGGGCCCCTCGCTGCTGGAGCCGGGGGACGCGGCCCCGCCCGCCCGCCCGGAGCCCCCGGCACCCTCCCGGGTCGCGGCGGCACCCTCGTCCGGCCTGCGGAAGGAGGAGCTGCACCGCAGCGTCGCCGATCCGGTGCTCGACACCATGAACTTCCTCAACGAGATCACCGGGCGGTTCCCCGAGGCGGTGTCCTTCGCCCCCGGCCGCCCCTACGAGGAGTTCTTCGACACCGAGGACGTCTTCACGCACATCCGCCGCTACCTCGACCACCAGGCCGAGCAAGGTGTCTCCCCCGAGGCCGTCCGCACCTCCGTGTACCAGTACGGCCCCACCGCCGGGCTGATCCGGGAACTGATCGCCGACTCGCTCCGCAAGGACGAGGGCATCGACGTGGCACCCGAGTCGATCGTGGTCACGGTCGGCTGCCAGGAGGCCATGCTGCTCACCCTGCGTGCCCTGTTCGCCGGACCGGAGGACGTACTGCTGGTCGCGAGCCCCTGCTACGTGGGGATCACCGGGGCGGCCCGGCTGCTGGACATCCCGCTGACGGAGGTCGAGGAGCGCGACGGCGGCATCTCCTGCGCCGATCTCGAGGCGGCCGTCCGGGCCGAGCTGGCCCGGGGCAGACGGCCGCGTGCCTTCTACCTGGTGCCCGACCACTCGAACCCCTCGGGTAACACCCTTTCGCTGCGGGCCCGGGGCGAGCTGCTGGAGCTGGCGGCCCGCCACGATCTGCTGATCCTGGAGGACAGCCCGTACCGGCTGGTCAGCGCCGGGGAGCAGGTGCCGACGCTGAAGTCGATGGACCGTGCGCGGCGGGTCGTGCACCTCGGCTCGTACTCCAAGACGGTCTTTCCCGGCGCCCGGGTCGGCTTCGTCGTCGCGGACCAGCGGGTGGAGGACGCCTCGGGGACGGTCACGCTGCTCGCGGACGAACTCGCCAAGATCAAGAGCATGGTGACGGTGAACACCCCGCCGCTGAGCCAGGCGGCCGTCGCGGGGATGCTGCTGGCGTCGGACGGCCGCGTCTCCAAGCTCAACGCCGCCCCGGCCGCGCACTACGGGGACGTCCTGCGGGTGACACTGGAGCAGCTCGCCCGCCGCTTCCCCGAGGCGGGCCGGGCCACGTCCGGGGTGAGCTGGAACGAGCCGAGCGGTGGCTTCTTCCTCACCGTCCGGGTGCCGTTCCCCGCCGACAACGCGGCTCTGCTGCGCTCGGCCCGGGAGCACGGCGTCATCTGGACGCCCATGTCGTACTTCCATCCGGACGGCGGCGGGGAGCACACGATCCGGCTCTCCTTCAGCTACCTCTCGCCCGCCGGCATCGAGGAGGGCGTCGCCCGGCTGGCGCGCTTCGTCGAGGCGGAGACGCGGCGGTGGCGGGGGGAGGACGCGCGATGAGGACCGCCACGGTCATCGGGACCGGGCTGATCGGTACGTCCGTCGCGCTCGCGCTGACCCGGCGCGGGGTGACCGTGTACCTGGACGACGCGGACACCACCGCCGCCAGGACCGCGGAGGCCATGGGCGCCGGTTCGCTGCGGGTGCCGGACGAGCCGGTGGACCTCGCGGTGCTGGCCGTCCCGCCGGCGCACATCGGCACGGTGCTGGTGCGCGCCCAGCGGGCGCGGACCGCCCGGGCCTATACCGACGTCGCCAGTGTGAAGGCCCGGCCGCACCAAGAGATCCGGGCCGCCGGGGCCGATCCGGCCGGATACATCGGCGGCCACCCGCTGGCCGGTGGTGAGCGCTCCGGTCCGCTGGCGGCCCGCGCCGACCTGTTCGAGGGCCGGCTGTGGGTGCTGACCCCCTCCGAGCACACCGGCCGTGACGTCCTGAACCGGGCGCTGGAACTCGTCTCGCTGTGCGGCGGGGTGCCGGTGGTCATGGACACCGGTGCGCACGACCGCGCGGTCGCCCTCACCTCCCACGCACCGCATCTGGTCGCCGCCCTCATGGCGGCCCGGCTGGAGCACGCGGCGGAGGACGGCGTCCGGGTCTCCGGGCAGGGGCTGCGGGACGTCACCCGGATCGCCGCGGGCGATCCCGCCCTGTGGCGGGACATCCTCGACGCCAACGCCGACGCGGTCGCCGACGTCCTCGACGCCTACGCCGCCGACCTCGTCGGGGCCGTCCGCGCGCTGCGCGCGCTGGGCGGCCCCGACGGAGAGGCGCGCGACCGGGCCGGGGCCGCGCTGGAGGAGTTGCTGCTGCGCGGCAACCGCGGCCGGGCGCGCGTGGCGGCCAAGCCGGGCGCCCCGGCGGCGGACTTCGCCCCCGTCCCGGTGGTCGTCCCCGACGAACCCGGCGCGCTGGCCCGGCTGTTCGCGGCCGTCGGCGAGACCGGGGTCAACATCGAGGACGTCCGTATCGAGCACGCGCCGGAACAGCCGCGCGGGTTCGTCGAACTCCTGGTGGACCGCAACGCGGCCCCCGGCCTCGGCCGGCTGCTGAGTGTGGGCGGCTGGCACGTGACGGCCGACGACACCCTGACCGTCAATCTTCGCTGAGCGAACCGAAGGAAAGCTATGTCTTCAACACTTCCCGGCAGTGCGCCGGAAAGGCACCGTGTGGTGCTCACCGGATTCGGCGTGGTGTCCAGCATCGGCATCGGTGCCGCCGAATTCACCGAGAGCCTCAAGGCGGGCCGCAGCGGTGCGAAGCCCATCTCGATATTCGACGTCGAGGGCTTCGCGCACAGCAACGGCTGTGAGGTCTCCTCGTTCGATCCCGAGCAGTGGGTGCACAACACCCCCATTTCCTCTCTCGGCCGCGCGAGCCGCTTCGCGGTCGGCGCGGCCCGGATGGCCCTGCGGGACGCCGGCCTGGAGCCCGAGCGGCTCGCCGGCCGGCGCGGGCTGATCTCGCTGGGCACCACCGACGGCGAGTCCTACGAGCTCGACCGGCTGGTGGCCGTCGAACTCGCCGAGGGCCCCGAGCGGATGGACCCCGAGGTCGTCCGCCGGGTGTCCCCGGTGCGGCTGTCGACGGCCATCGCCCAGGAACTCGGCCTGACGAACGTGGAGGCGCAGACCATCGCGACGGCCTGCTCGGCGGGTAACTACGCGATCGGGTACGGCTTCGACGCGGTGAGTTCCGGCGAGGCGGAGTTCGCGCTGTGCGGCGGCGCCGACGCGATGTGCCGCAAGACGTTCACCGGCTTCTACCGGCTGGGCACCATCGCGCCCGAGTGCTGCCAGCCCTTCGACGTCAACCGCAAGGGCATCCTCACCGGCGAGGGCGCGGGCGTGCTGGTCCTGGAGCGCCTGGACTCGGCGCTGGCGCGCGGCGCCACGATCTACGCCGAGGTGCTCGGCTACGGGCTCAACTGCGACGCGTACCACCAGGTCGCCCCGAACGGTGCCAGCGTCGCGAACTGCATGGACATCGCGCTGAAGAACGCGGGGGTGAAGCCGGAGGAGGTCGATCTGATCTCCGCGCACGGCACCGGCACCAAGGCCAACGACATCACCGAGGCCCGCGCCATCCGTGACGTCTTCGGCAGCGCCCCGCCGCGCACGATCTCGCTGAAGTCGATGCTCGGCCACACGATGGGTGCCGCGAGCGCGCTCGGTGCGATCGCCAGCGGCCTCGCCATCGCCCACGGCTTCATCCCGCCCACGATCAACCACACCGAGACCGACCCCGAGTGCGAGATCGACTGCGTACCGAACCAGGCGGTCGAGGCGGACCTGCGGGTCGTGCAGAACAACGGCCTGGCGTTCGGCGGCAACAACGCGATCGTCATCCTCGGCAAATACGAGGAAAGCCAGGAGCACCGGGAGAGCCGGGAGAGCGCGGCATGAGTTTTCCGATCACCGGCATCGGCGCGGTGGCGAGCATCGGGAACACCCCCGATGAGATCTTCGCCGGACTGTGCGCGGGCCGCAGCGGGCTCGCCCCGCTGCGCGGCTTCGACCGGGAGAAGTTCAAGGCACAGCGGCTCTTCGAGATCGACGACCGGTCCGGGGAGGGCGACGAGCCCGGCCGGGCGACCCGCTTCCTCGTCGAGGCCGTGCGGCAGGCCGCCTCGGACGCCGGGCTCGGCGAGGACCTGAGCGGGGTGCCGATCCTGGTCGGCACGGGTCTGCGGGAGCTGCGGTCGCTGGAGCTGTGGTGGCGTGACGGCGTTCCCTTCGACGCCGCGGACCTGGACTTCGGTCCGGCGCTGCGGGAGCGGTTCGGGGCGCTGGACACCCATACCTTCGCCAATGCCTGCTCGGCGTCGCTGTACGCGCTGGCCCTGGGCTGGGACCTGCTGGAGCAGGGCGAGGCCGAGACGGTCATCGTGGCCGGCTGTGACGCGGTGACCGAGTCGATGTTCGGCCAGGCCGACCGGGTGCAGTTCGACCCGCCGCCCGCCGTGCGCCCGTTCGACGTCGCGCGGCAGGGCACCATCCTCGGCGAGGGGGCGGCCGCGGTCGTGCTGCGCCGGGAGACGGCCCCCGGCCGTCCGGTGCGCGGCTGGCTGCGGTCGGTGGCCGTCAACTGCGACGCCCGGCACCCCACGGCACCGGACCGGGAGGGCATCACGGCCTCCGTCCGGCAGGCCCACGCGGCGGCCGGGACCGCACCGGAGGACATCGACCTGGTGCTGCTGCACGGCACCGGGACCCCCGTCAACGACCTCATGGAGGCCCAGGTGACCGCCGAGGTCTTCGCCGGCGCGCGGCCGGCCCTGACCGGCATCAAGTCACAGACCGGCCACACCTCCGGCTCGGCCGGGCTGATGAGCCTGCTCGTGGCCCTGTCCGCCATCACCTCCGGGCGGATACCACCGATCGCCGGACTGTCGGATCCGCTGCCGGAGGCCGCGGGGCTGCGGCTGGTCACCGGCACCCCGCTGGCCGAGCCGGTGGGCGTCGCCCAGGTCAACGGCTTCGGGTTCGGCGGCGTCAACGCCGTGGCGATCGTGGCGGGTGCGGCATGAGCGTCGCGATCACCGGTGCGGGGCTGCTGCTGCCCGGACTCACCGACCCCCGGGGCCTGCTCGGGCCCGCCGCGCCCGGCGACCGGGTCGACCCCGCCGCCCTGATCGGCAAGAAGGGGCTGCGCTACAAGGACCGGGCCACCCAGCTCGGGCTGTGCCTCGCCTCGGCCGCGCTGGCCGACGCGGGACTGCTGACGGCGGACGGGCTCACCGTGCCCGGTGACCGGGTCGGCGTCGTCGTCAGCACCAATCTCGGCAACGCCGACACGGTCTGCCGGGCGGTCGCGACCATCGCGAAGGAGGGCACCGCCGGGCTCAGCCCGATGGACACCCCCAACGCCTCCAGCAACATCACCGCCTCGGAGACCGCGATCCGCTTCGATCTGCGCGGCCCGAACCTGACGGTGTGCAACGGCGTCACCTCCGGTCTGGACGCGGTGCGCTGGGCGGCGCTGACGGTCCGGTCCGGCCGCGCCGACCACATGCTCGTCCTGGGAGTGGAGCCCGACAACGAGGTGACGCGGGCGCTCGTGGGCGGACCCGTCGTGGACGGCGGCGCGGCCGTGGTCCTCGGCCGTGCCGGGGACGGCGACCGGGCCAAGGTCACGCTCGGCCCGGCGGTCCGGGCCGCCTCCCCGGCCGCCTGCGCGGACGAACTGACCCGCATGGCACCCGGCGGCGCCGGGTGGTTCACCGACGACCCGGCGCTCGTGCCGGCCGGCGCGCAGTACTTCGGCCCGCACGGCTGGGGCGAGTGCTCCGGCGCGCTGGGCGTCCTGCAGTGCGCCGCGGCCGTCGGCTGGGCCGCCAGTGGGCGGACCGAGCCGGTGTACGCGCTGCTCGGCGGGGCCGGTACGGCCTCCGCCGGGCTCGCCCTCACCCCCTGCGGGCCCACCTCATGAGACAGGTCGTGCTGCTGCACGGGCTCGGCAACAACGGCGCCATCTGGTCGCGCACCCGGGAGCACCTTCCTTCCGACGTGCGGGTGCACACCCCCGATCTGCCCTGGCGCAGCGACGGGATCGACACCTGGCGCTTCGAGACCGACTCGGCGGGCCGGCTCGCCGAGATCCTGGCCGCCGTGCCCGGCGGGCCGGACCTGGTGGTCGCCCACTCGTTCACCGCGCTGCCCCTGCTGGAGCTGCTCGCCCGCCGGGCACTGGCGGGCGAGCGGCCGGGGACGGCGGGGGTGGTCCTGGTGACGCCGTTCTACCGGCGGGACCCGGACGACTTCCACTGGAACATGATCGCGCCACTGCTGGACAGCTTCCCCGAGACGATGTCGGAGGCCATCCGGCTGCAGTCCGGTGACCGGCCCGTCCCGGCGGACCTGCGGGCCGACATGGCCCGCAGGCTCTGCGAATGGATCGGCCCCTACGGGTGGCTGCGGTTCTTCGACGCCTATCTCAACTCACCCCGGCTGCGCCTGGACGCGATCACCGTGCCCGCTCTGGTGATCGGCGCGGAGCGGGACGTCACGGCGCCCGTCGCCGAGGCCCGGCACCTCGCCGCGGACCTGCCGGCGGGCGAGGCGCTGATCCTGCCCGAGGGCGGCCACTTCCCGATGCTGGACCGGCCGCGTGCCTTCGCCGAGGCGGTGACCGCGTTCCTCGACCGCGTACCGGCCCGGCTCGCCCCGGCCCGCTGAACACGAACCGAAGAAAAGCGAACCGACATGACCGAATTGAAGGAGTCAGCGATGAGCCCGGTGCTCGATCCCGCTGTGGCGGCGCTGCTGGACCAGAAGACCACGACCCGGCTGCGCCCCGTTTTCGAGGGCAACAACATCAGCTTCGCGATCGGCTTCAAGCACATCAACTACGTGGCGGAGGCGGCGGTACTGAGCCACTTCCGTGCGGCGGGGCTGTCCGTCGGCTCGATGTACAAGCGCTTCGGCCTGGGCTTCGAGGTCGTGGAGCTGCGCTCCCGGCTCGGTGCGCTGCTGGACGTCGACGACGAGGTGGAGGCGGAGGTCACCCCGGCGACGAAGGACGGCGCCACCGAGTTCACCTTCAAGGTCGCGCAGTTCGTCGAGCGGGACGGGGAGCGCCTGAAGTGCGCCACGTCCACGGTGCGGGTGGCGCTGCGGATCGACGACCACATCGCCGCCTCACAGGCGTACCCGGCGGGCCTGGAGCGGTTCGCCGTGCGCACCCTGGGTTCCGGGGACCGGCTGGAGCTGGCCGCGACGCCGAGCCCGTACGGCAGCCTCGTCGAGGGCCGTGGGACCGTCGACGGCGACCCGGTGCTCGACGAGCTGATCGGTGAGGACAACGCGTTCGGCTGGCGCTGGCGGATGCCCTACTTCTACTGCCACTTCAACGACCGGGTGCAGATGTCGGGCTTCCTGCGGGTGATGGAGGAGGTCGAGGACCTCTTCCTCGCCTCCCGCGGCCTGGCGATCAAGGAGGTGCTGGACACCCGGAACTGGATCCCGGTCGTCACCCAGTCGGAGCTGCGGCTGCTCGACGAGACGCTGATGGAGGAGGAGCTGTACACCGTCTACACCATCGAGAACGTCTTCAAGAGCCTTCTCTACACCGCGCGGATGGACTGCTACGTCATCCGTGACGGCGCGCTGGTGCGGACCGTGACCGGCACCATCACCCACGGCTATCTCACCGAGCACGCCCCCAACGAGTGGTCGATGGCGACGTTCGACGAGGCGACGGTCTCCGCGCTGAGCACCCCGAAGCGGGTGGCCGCATGAGCACCGCGACCGTGTCCCGGCCGGTGATCTCGGCGTGGTCGGCAGTGTCCCCCTTCGGCATCGGCGCCGAGGCCCTGGTCGAGGGGTTGCGGGCCGGGCGGGCGACGTCCGCGCCGGTGGACACCGCGCGCTGGCGGGTACCGGAGGGCGACGCCCACCTGGTGCCGGGCTTCGAGGTCCGCGAGGTGCTGGGAAAGAAGGGCACCCGTTCCATGGACCGGGTGACCGGGCTCGCGGTGACCACCGTGGGTGCCCTGCTGGAGCAGCCGGGGGCCGACCGGGACCGGGAGACCGGGGACCGGGCCGCGCTGGTGCTGGGCACCACCACGGGCAGCGTCGCCAGCATGATGGACTTCACCCGCAGCTCCCTGGTGGGGGCGCGGCCGTTCGACGTCGACCCGGCGCAGATGCCCAACGCGGTGATGAACTGCGCGGCGGGCCAGTGTGCGATCTGGTACGGCATGCGCGGGCCCAACACCACCCTGGCGGGCGGCCGGACGGCCAGCCTGTCGGCGGTGAACTACGCGACGCGGCTGCTGTCCTCCGGGCGGGCGGATTCGGTGCTGTGCGGCGCGGCGGAGGAGTTCTCCTCGGCCCGCTACTGGCTGGAGCGGCACAGCCGGGAGCCCGGTGCGGGCGGTCCGGCGCTCGGTGAGGGCTGCGCAATGCTGCTCATCCAGCCCGCCGGCACCGCCAGCCCGGAGCGTCCCGCGCTCGCCGAGATCCTGGCGGTCGAGTCGCGGGTGGCGTTCGGCGAGGACGTGCGGGTGACGCTGGAGGCCTGTGTACGGTCCGCGCTCGCCGCGTCCGGCGGCGCGGCGGAGGAGGTGTGGGCGGCCAGTCACAGCGAGGCCCCCGGCGTGGCCGGGCTGGTCGAGCGCGAGGTACTGGCCTCGGTCGTGGGCGCGCGGGCGCTGGAGCGGGTGCCGGACGTCGGCACGCTGGGCGATGTCTCGGCCGCCTCCGGCGCGTTCCAGATCGCGATGCTGCTGGCCACCGCCGACGGTGACGCCGAGGCGGCCGGCCGGCTCGCGGTGGCGACCTCGGTGGACCGGGACGGCTCGCTGTCCTGTGCGGTGCTGCGGCTGGCGGCGTCATGACCGCCACCCTGGCACGGGAGCCCGGCATCAGCCCGGTGGCCGGGCACGTAACCGTGGTCTCCCCGCGGGGGGAGGACGGGAGCGCGGCGACCCGGTTCACCGTCTCCCCCGACGAGCCGGTGTTCGCCGGGCACTACCCGGACTTCCCGATCTTCCCGGGGGTGTGCGTGGTGGACTGCGCGCACCGCGGCGCGCTGGCCACGGCGCCGGAGCCGGTCGAGCTGGCGGCTGTGGAGTCGGCCCGGTTCACGGGGCCGGCGTTCCCCGGCGACGTGCTGGACTTCGCGCTGAAGTGGCGTCGCAAGGACGGCGACTGGCGGATGTCGGCGACCGCCGCCACCGCGCGCGGCGCCGCCGCGTCCGTCCGGCTCAGGTACCGGGCGGCGGGCAGTGCCCCGCAGCCGCCGGACGCCGGCCACGACACCGTGGCCGGGCGTCCGCGCGGGGAGGCGGAACCGCCCGAGGTGGCGAGCCTGCTGCCGCACCGGTACCCGATGCTGCTGGTCGACCGGATCACGGCACTCGACCCGGGCGAGCGGATCACCGTCGTCAAGTCCGTCACACACAACGAGCCCTGGTACGCGGGGCTCACCCCCGGCCGGGACCTCGCCTACCCGGCGTCCCTGCTGATCGAGTCCTGGGGGCAGGCCGCCGGGCTGCTCGCCTCGGCGGCAACGCCCGGTGCCCGGAGCCAGGTGATGCTGTTCGGGTCGGTGTCGCAGGCGGTCTTCCACCGCCCCGTCCTCCCCGGTGACGTCATCGAGCACCGCATCACGCTGTCCCGGTCGCTCGGCGACTCGGTGATCTTCGAGGGCGAGAGCCACAGCGGCGCGGGCCCGGTGATGTCCGTCGGGCAGATGGTGATGGCCTTCCGCCCCGGCGATCATCTGCGGCCCGCCTGACCCCCCGGTGACGAGCGAACTCCCGGCCCTGAAGGAAGACATGACGCAACAGCCGAAACTCTCCAAGTACTGGATGCTCACCGACGACTTCACCCAGAACCCCTACCCGGTTCTGGAGCGGGTCCGCGAGGAGCAGCCGGTCTCCAAGCTCCATATGCCGGGAGGCGGACACGCCTGGGTGGTGACCCGGCACGAGGACGCCAAGGCGGCCCTCTCCGATCTACGGCTCAGCCGTGACATCCACACGCACTACCAGCTGATCTCCAAGCTGACCGGGACCACCCTCACGCCTCCCCCGGAACACGCCAACCATCTGGCGAACCTCGAACCGCCGCGGCACACACCGCTGCGCAGGGCCATCAGCGCGGCATTCACCCCCCGCCGGGCGGACGCCCTCCGGCCGGGCATCGAGGCCGTGGCGGACGAGCTGCTGGACCGGCTGGCCGCGAAGGGGGGCGCCGATCTGATCGCCGACTACGCCGATCCGCTGCCGGTGATCGTCATCGCCACGCTGATGGGCGTGCCGGCCACGGCCTGGCCCGACTTCCTGCGCTGGTCGACGGAGCTGCGGGCGACCGACCCGACCGACCCCGCGGCGGACCGCACGGTCAAGGAGCTGTCGGCCTACATGGCGGCGCTCATCGCGGAGAAGGAGCGTGAGCCCGGCGACGATCTGATCTCCGCGCTCATCCACGCCGATCCCGACCGCCGGCTGAGCAACACGGAGATCCTCTCCACCAGCTTCGCGCTGATGACGGGCGGCAACGACACCACCGCCAGCCTCATCGGCGGTGTGCTGAAGACCCTCCTCACCCACCCGGAGGAGCGCGCCGAACTGCTGGCCGCACCCGGCCGGTGGACGGCGGAGATGGACGAGCTGATCCGTTACGTCAGCCCCATCTCCAACACGCTCCAGCGGGTCACGCTGGAGCCGGTGGAGATCGGCGGGGTCACCATCCCCGCCGACGAGATCGTCATCATTTCCGCGATGTCGACCAACCGTGACCGGTGCCCGTTCCCCGAGCGGCCCGACGAGCTGGACCTGAAGCGCCCCAAGCCCGCCCACCTCAGCTTCGGCCACGGCATCCACTACTGCTCGGGCGCGCACCTGGCCAAGCTGATGACGGAGGTGGCGGCGCGCCGCTTCTTCGCCAGGTTCCCCGGCGCCCGGCCGGCGGCCGACCCGGACGGGCTCCGCTACGTACAGAGCATGGTGGTGCGTCCCCTGGAGTCCCTGCCCGTGGTGTGGTGAGCGCGGGCACCGCGGACGCGCGAGGCGATGCCGCCCCCGGCCGGGGGCGGCATCGCCGGACGCTTCAGCGCTGGGCCCGGAAGATGACGAAGAGGATCCGCAGACACAACACACCGCTGAAGACCATCAGGTGGTACCCGATGACCTCGAAGAGCCGGATCGAGGCGGTGACCATCGGCCCGCCGTGGGCGTGCAGCAGGATCACCGACATCAGCCCGGTGGTGGCCGCGAGGATGGTGAGCAGGATCTCGTGGACGAGGGCGCGGATGTAGCGGCGGTCCCGGCTGTCGGCGAACACCCGCACGTTCACCCCGAGCCGGCCCTCCTCCAGGGCGCTGGTGACCCGGTCCATCCGGCGCGGCAGCCGCCGCAGCGCGGACAGCGCGGAGTACAGCTCGCTCTCCAGCGGGGCACCGACCGAGGCGAAGCCGCCCATGCTTCCCGCGCGTTTGTCGGCCGCCGCCCAGGAGCGTGACTCCGCCACGATGTCGAAACCGGGCGACAGCCGGGTCAGTGTCCCCTCCAGGGTCGCCAGCGCGCGGAACACCGCGGCGACCTCGGGCGGGATGCCCAGCCCGTGCAGGGAGACCAGCTGGAAGAGGTCGACGAACACCTTCACGTCCGGCGCGGAGCCCGGGGTGAAATGACGTGCCATGAACCGGCCCAGCGAGCGCTCCAGCTCCTGCTCGTCGATCTCCTCCGGCCTGGCCACCAGATCCAGCAGCGCGTCCCGCAGGGCGGCGGAGTCGGCGTGGTGCACCGCCATGAGGAAACGCCGCAGCGCCGCCCGTATCTGCCCGTCGAGCCGGCCGACCGAGCCGAAGTCGACGAGGCCGACCCGGCCGTCGTCGAGGAGCAGGATGTTGCCCGGGTGCGGGTCGGCGTGGAACGTGCCGTCGACCAGGACCTGGGTGAGCAGGCTGCCGAGCAGCGAGCGCGCGAGTTCGGACCGTTCCTCCGGCGAACCGCCCAGCCGCCCGTCGTCCGCGCTGATGGGCTTGCCCGGCAACCGCTCCAGCACGAGGACGAGTTCGCCGCTGAGGTCCTCGCAGGTGTCGGGGATGGCCACGGCCGCGCCCGCCGCGCGCTGCGCCCACGCGGCCCGGACGGTCGCCAGGTTGCGTGCCTCCACCCGGAAGTCGAGTTCCTCGCGCACCGAGCCGGCGAAGCCTTCGGCCAGGTCGATGATGCCGAGGGTGCGGGCCCAGCGGGCGCGCCGGTCCAGCACCCGGGCCATCCGGCAGATGATGTCCAGGTCCCGTTCGACGTTCGCCCGGACGCCGGGGCGCTGGACCTTGACCACGACCGCGCCGCCGGAGTGCAGCCGGGCGAGGTGGACCTGCGCGATCGAGGCCGCGGCGAGCGGCTCGTGGTCGAAGTCGGCGAAGACGTCCTCGGGGGGCTTGCCGAAGGACTCCCGAAGTTGCTGGGCGATGCGGTCCGGGCGCTCCGGCGGCACCTGGTACTGCAGCCGGCTCAGCTCCTGGATGAACTCCGCCGGCAGCAGGTCGTGCCGGGTCGACAGCACCTGTCCCAACTTGACGAAGGTCGGCCCGCCCTCCTCCAGCGCCTGGCGCAGCGGCCGGGCGAGCCGGGCGATGCCCGGTTCGCGCCCCGCGCGGCCGCGGCCGCGCAGATAGGGCCGCAGCCCGTGCCGCAGCGCGATGCCGCTGATCTGCGAGTAGCGGCGGGCCCGCACGGCGCGGGAGCGCACCGCGCGCAGCCACCCGGTGGTCGAACCGCTGGGGACGACCATCTCCGAGACCGCCAGGAACCCCATGGCCAGCAGCAGGGCGCAGCCCATCTGTACGCCCATCAGCAGTCCGCGCCGGTCCGGGGTGCGGATGACGGTGCTGAAGAGCAGGATCCCGCCGAGGGCCACGCCCCCGGTCAGCAGGGTGCGCACGCCGCCCACCCGTACCCCCAGGAGCCGTCGCGCGATCACCGGGTAGACCACCAGGAACAGCGTGAAACTGGCCGCCGCGGCGACGGCGATCGCTATCGTCATGCATATTCCTTAAAGAACGCGGATCGTCTCGGAATCTGGATCTCTCGAAATTCTTCTAACAGGCCGTTCTCATCGGGAACAAGGCGTCTCGCAACAAGCTGCCAGCACAAAGCGGGGCCCGGCGTCGTCGGGGGTTTCGACGCGGGGCCCCGCAGCTTGGGGTGGACGGTCAGCCCATGGCCTCGATGAGGCTCTTCGGGCGCATGTCGGTCCAGTTCCGCTCGACGTACTCCAGGCAGGCGGCGCGCTTGTCCTGGCCGAAGACGCTCGTCCAGCCGGCCGGGATCTCCGCGAAGGCGGGCCACAGGGAGTGCTGGTTCTCGTCGTTGACGAGAACGACGTAGTCGGCGTTCTCGTCCTCGAAGGGGTTGCTCATGATGCTGTTCCTTCCGTGCGGGTCGTAGCGGTGGTCGCTCCGACGGCCCGGGCGTCCCGTACCGTCTGGGCGAAGGCGGGGAGCCGGTCGATTCCCCAGAACTTGTCGCGGCGGTGGATGAAGAAGGGCACGCCGAACACCCCGTCCCGCTCCATCTCGCGGAGGATATCGAGGCCGCGCGAGCGCAGTTCCTCGTCGTCCACCGCGTTCGCCACCCGGTCCGGGTTCAGGCCCAGTTCCTCGGCGACGCCGGCGATGACCTTCCGGTCCGCGATGTCGAGGCCGCGCTCCCAGCGGGCCGCGCTGACCGCGCCGATGTAGTCACGGCCGCGGCCCTCGTCCTGCGCCACCAGATAACCGAGGTGGGACACGGCCCAGTTGGGGTTCTTGTCGATGGGCCAGGCGACGGACAGTCCCCGTTCGGCACTCAGCCGCTTGACGTCCTGGAGGATGTAGAAGTGCTTCTCCTTGGACATGGGGACGTACGGGAGCCGGACGCCCTCCTCGGCGAGCAGCCGGTTGCTGACCTCGTCCGGCTCCCAGTACGGGCGCCATTCGATGGCGTCCGCGACATCCGGGTACCGTTCGGTGAGGTCACGGAACGCGAGCCACGAGTACGGGCTGCGCAGTGAGAAATACCAGCGCGGTGGCTTGATGGCCAACGAATGCCTCCTGGAAATACCGGGGCCCGGCGCAGCCGGTGTGTCCGGGCGTGACTAGATGGTGATGCCGCCGTCGATCTGCAGGACCGAACCGGTGACATAGCCGGCCCGGTCGGAGGCGAGATACCCCACGAGGTCGGCGACCTCCTCGGCGCTGCCCAGCCGCCCGAGCGGCACCTGCTCCAGGGCCTTTTCCTTGACGGCGCCGGTGAGCACGGAGGTCATGTCCGTGTCGATGAAGCCCGGGGCCACCACATTGACGCGGATGCCGTAGCGGCCCACTTCCTTGGCGAGGGCCCGGGAGAATCCGATGATCCCCGCCTTGGACGCGGAGTAGTTCGTCTGGGTGCCGTTGCCGTACACCCCGGCCACGGAGGAGAGATTGACGATCGCTCCCGACTTCCGTTTCATCATCGAGAACACCACGGCGCGGCAGAGGTGGTAGACGCCGTCGAGATTGACGTCGAGCACCTGGTGCCACTGGTCATCGGTCATCATCACCAGCGGGTTGTCGCGGGTGATGCCCGCCGCCGTCACCGCCACGTCGACGGGTCCGAGCAGCTCCTCGGTCTCGGCGACCAGGGCCTTGACCGCCTCGGCGTCGGTCACATCGGCCTTGCGGGCCAGGACGCGGACACCGATCTCGGTGACCTGCTTCTCCAGCTCGCGGGCGGCCTCGTCATTGGACTGGTAGCAGAAGGCGACATCGAAGCCGTCCCGCGCCAGTCGCAGCACCGTCGCCCGCCCGATGCCACGCGAACCGCCCGTGACAAGGGCGACCCGGGTGTCCTTGCTCGTCATTGCTCTCCCTCAACCTTTGCGTCGGCCGCACCGGCCTGTGCTGCCCGTGGCGGCGGTGATGCCCTGGCGAGAATCAGCAGGGCATCGACCGACCCCCGCTACCAGCCGGCGGACTCCGCGACGACCTCGTGGACACCCTTGAGATGGACCATGCGGGACAGCTCCGACTGGTCGATGACGATGCCGAACTCCTTCTCCAGCGCGGCCAGGATCTCGATGGCCCGCAGCGAGTCCGCGCCGTGGTCCTCCTTGAAGAGGCTGGTCTCGGTGACCTCGTCCTCCTCGAGTTCGAGAATGTCGCAGATGATTTCGCTGATCTTGGCCAGGCGCTCTTCGTACGTACCGCTCACGACGGATTCAGCCCTTTCGGTTTGCCGACTTATTTCAGCCACAATGACGAAACTCGGTCGGACACATTTCTAGGAGGCGTGGCCGACCACCGGCAAGGCGGCTTTCAGCAAGCTGCCACTCGTCACCGTCCGGGCCGTGGCGGGGCCCGGTGGCGGGGCGTTGACCGGCTGCGCTGTCAACAAGCGGACACCGTTCGCGCACGTCGCCGCCGCGCCCCGCGCCCGATGGGAACCTGATGCCTATTCGTGGGGCGGAGCGCGTGCTTCCGTGCCGGTCTCCCCTCGAGCACCTACCGCTGGCCGGAGTCGGAAGTCCGGGCAGTGGCGAAGCCTTTTCCTTTAAGGAGCCCCATGTTCGGACGAGTCGGACGGTTCTGTGTCAACCGCCCGTGGCTGACCATCGTGGCTTGGATTGTCGCGGCGATAGCGCTCAGCGCGCTCGCGCCTTCACTCAAGCCCACCGATGACCAAGCCGACTTCCTGCCTTCGCACTATCAATCGGTGCAGGCGGCGAAGCTGCAGGAAAAGGCCTTCCCGCAGCGGGAGCAGCCGGCCGCCATCATCGTATTCCAGCGGTCCGACGGCGGAAAGCTGACGGCTTCCGACAAGGAGGCCGTGGGCAAGGTCGCGAAGAACCTGCGGGACCGGAAGTACGACAAGATCAAGCAGGTGCTGTCGGACCCGGCCGCAGTGTCCGCGGACGGCACGATCGCCCTGGCGAACGTCCTCGCCGACACCAAGAACGTCTACGACGACGACGTGGTCGACGCGGTCAAGCGGATGCGCGCGGACGCCAAGGCCCCGCTGGGCGGCACCGCGCTGAAGATGGGCATCACCGGTTCGGCGGCCACGGCCCTGGACACCCGGGAGTCCTCCGGCAACACCGACGGCATGATCATGATGGCCACGCTGGGCCTCATCATCGTGCTGCTGGGAATCATCTTCCGCAGCCCCCTCATCGCGTTCCTGCCGGTGCTCACCATCCTCGTGGTCTTCACCGTGGCCAACGGGCTGATCGCGACAGCCAGCGAGCTGGGCGGGCTCAAGGCGGACCAGAGCGTCTCGGCGCTGCTGATCGTCGTCCTCTTCGGCGTCGGCACCGACTACATCCTGTTCCTGCTGTTCCGCTACCGGGAAGCGCTGCGGGCCGGTGAGCAGCCCAAGAACGCACTGGTGAACGCCGTGAGTTCGGTGGGCGAGACCATCGCCTCCGCGGCCGGCGCGGTCATCGTGGCCTTCCTGGCGCTGCTGCTGTCGACCATGGGCAGCATGCGGTCCCTCGGCCCGTCCCTGGCGATCGCGGTCGCGGTGACCCTGGTGGCCGCCCTCACCCTCGTCCCCGCCGTCTTCTCGCTGCTGGGCACCAAGGCCTTCTGGCCGTCCAAGGCGTGGCAGAAGCAGCCGCGGAACACGACGGCCAACCGCATCGGTTCGCTGGTCAGCCGGCGTCCGGCGGCCGTGGCCGCGGTGTCGGCGGGCGTCCTCGCGGTGCTCGCGGTCGGCGTCTTCGGCTTCAAGGCCGAGTTCGACTCGGAGAGTTCACTGCCCAAGGACCTGGAGTCGGTCCAGGCCATGGAGGTCCTCCAAAAGGGCTTCGCCGCCGGCGGCGCCGATCCGACGCTGGTGTACCTGGAGGCGAAGGACGGCGGAAAGCTGGAACGAGGCGAACTCAAGGCGTTCCACGACGCGCTCACCGGCGTACCGGGAGTGGGCCAGGTCTCCCCGGCCGTGCCCAGCCCCAAGGGCGACGTCGCGCAGTTCAGCGTGGTGCTGAAGTACCGGCCCGCCGAGGACAAGGCGATCTCCCTGGTCTCGGGCCCGCTGCGCGACGCGGCCGACAAGGCGGCGCCGGAGGGCAGCAAGGCCCTGGTGGGCGGCACGACGGCCGTTCTGGCCGACATCGAGACGGCGGTCAACCACGACTACAAGGTGGTCTTCCCGGTGGCGGGCATCGCCATCATGATCATCCTCGGTCTGCTGCTGCGAAGCGTCGTGGCCCCGCTGTATCTGATGGTGTCGGTGGGCCTGGGCTTCGCGGCGACGCTGGGCTCCACGGTGTGGCTGTTCCAGGGGGCGCAGGGTGAGAAGGGGCTGTTGTTCATGCTCCCGGTCATCGTGTACCTCTTCGTGGTGGCGATCGGTACCGACTACAACATCCTGATGGTGGCCCGGCTGCGCGAGGAGGTCCGCAAGGGCACCGCGCCCCGGGAGGCCGTCCGGCTCGCCGTCGCCCAGTCCGTGCCGACCATCAGCGCGGCGGCGGTCATCCTCGCCGGTACGTTCGGCGTGCTGATGCTCGCCGACAACAGCATGCTCCAGCAGATGGGCTTCGCGGTGTCGTTCGGCATCCTGCTGACCGCGTTCATCATGGCGCTGCTGCTGGTGCCGACCCTGACGACGTTGCTGGGCGAGAAGGCGTGGTGGCCCGGGCACCAGGCGCCGGACGCCGTGGCGCCGGTGGGCACCCCCCGGGAGTCCGGGGACCGGGAGGTCTCCGGATCCGCTGCCAGGTGACGCTCCGACTCGGCGGGCGGCCGGCACCACCAGGTTCCTGGTGGTGCCGGCCGCCGGCCGTTTCCTCCGCTGCCCCGGCAGCACAGAGCCCCGACGGCGTGGACGCCGTCGGGGCTCGTGCGGTCGTGCGGTCAGGGACGCGGCGCCTCCAGGCGCCCGCGGATGTCGGTGATGAGTTCCGTGCGCCGGTCGGTCAGATAGAAGTGGCCGCCGGGCAGGACCACCATGTCGAATCCGCCGGGGGCGATGCGGGACCAGTCGCGGACGGCGCCGGGGGCCACGTCGGGGTCGCTGTCGCCGACGTAGGCGACGACGGGGCACGGCAGCGGGACGCCGGGCCGGGCCGGGTAGTCCGCGACGATCCGGAAGTCCGTCCGGACGGCCGGGAGCACGAGGTCCCGCAGGTCGGGGTCCTCCAGCAGGGCGGCGTCGGTCCCCCCGAGCCGGCGGACCTCCGCGACGAGACCGTCGTCGTCGAGGTCTTTCGTGCGGGGCGTGAGCAGGTGCGGCGGCTTGCGGCCGGACACCAGCAGGACGGCGGGCGCCACCCCGTACCGCTCGCGCAGCCGCAGCGTCACCTCGTATCCGAGGGAGGCGCCCATGCTGTGGCCGAAGACGGCCAACGGTGTGCCGGTGTACGGCGCCAGCTCCTCGGCGAGCGCGTCGGCCATCCCTTCCATGGTGGTGACGAACGGATCGGCGATCCGTTCCTGGCGCCCCGGGTAGCGGGCGACCATCACCTCCACGTCGTCCCCGAAGGCATGTCCCCAGGAATGGAAGAAGCTGGCCGAGCCCCCGGCGTGCGGGAGGCAGAGCAGGCGCAGCCGGGGCGGCGCGGTGGTGGGGAACCGGCGCAGCCAGCTGCTTCGGAGGTCTACTGCCATGGTGCGGGGAATCTCCTCACTCGGGTGGGCTCAGCCCAGCGCTTCGGGGCTGTTCACGGACACCACGGGGGTGTCCGGGGAGATCCGGCGGACCAGCCCGGCCAGGGTCTTGCCCGGGCCCAGCTCGATCAGGCGGCGGCAGCCCAGGCGGTCGACGAGGGTCCGCACGCTCTCCTCCCACAGCACGGGAGAGGTCAGCTGCCGGGCGCCGAGCGCGGGCCAGT
The DNA here is from genome assembly GCF_055582085.1 of Streptomyces sp. NPDC042259. Lineage (NCBI taxonomy): Bacteria > Bacillati > Actinomycetota > Actinomycetes > Kitasatosporales > Streptomycetaceae > Streptomyces > Streptomyces sp. NPDC042259. Next base: position 443,439 of record NZ_JBVJDW010000003.1, read on the forward strand.
CACCGGTGCCGGCGTACGGCTCCGCGTCGACGTTGGCGACCACGGGCAGGTGGGCGGGGGCGAAGAGGGTGTTCTTCAGGGCCCGGGAGAGGACGTCCGCGGCGGGCTCCATGAGCGGGCTGTGGAAGGCGCCGCCGACCTGCAGCCGGATCATCTTGGCGCCGATGGAGGGCGCCGCCTCGGCGGCGCGTTCGACGCCCTCGACGGTGCCGGAGATCACCGTCTGGCCCGGTGCGTTGATGTTGGCCACCCACACTTCGGCGCCCGACTCCCGCAGGACGTCCACGAGTTGCCGTACGTCTTCCAGGGGCGCGCCGACGAGGACGCCCATGGTGCCCTCGCGCCGGCGTGCGGCCTCCCGCATGGCGCGGCCGCGTGCGGCGACCAGCGCGGCGGCCTCACGGACGGTGAGGACCCCGGCGGCGGTCAGCGCGGTGTACTCGCCGAGGCTGTGGCCCGCGCAGGCCACGACGGTGCCGTCCAGCGCGCCGCGGCGCACCGCCTCGGCGTGGGCCATCGCCGAGACGGTGAAGACGGCGAGTTGGGCGAGATCGGTTCTGCGCAGTTCCGCGTCGGGGGTGCGCAGCAGGATTTCGGGCAGGTCCTCACCGGTTGCCTCGGACACCTCGGCGGTGACGCACCAGGAGGCGGTCTCCCGCCAGGGTTCACCCATCCCTTGGCGCTGAGTTCCCTGTCCGGGAAATACCAGGGCGATCGGCATCGGATTCATCGAATCACCTTACGAACAGAGGTCATGGACGGCGTGGAGCCCGGAAGCCGCATTTGCGGCTCCGGGCCCACGCACGACGGCACACGAAGGGGGCGGGGCCGTCGGACGGGAAGGCATTCCCTGTGGGGTGAAATGCCTTCCGCGCCTCCCATGGAACGGTGCGTACGGTGACCGCGGCAACGGGCCGTTCAGGAAGCTGCCACGTACGCGGCCGAGGCGGGCCGGCCGGGGCCGGGGCCCGGGGGGCCGGTCGTCCAGGACGGCGGCAGCAGCCGCAGCTCCGCCGCCCGTACGCCCGCCTGGAACCGGGAGCGGGCGCCCAGCAGCGTCATGATCTCGGCGACGTAGCGCCGGTAGGTGCGGACGGAGACGGTCAGTTCCCTGGCGGCGACCTCGTCGGTGACGCCGGCGCGCAGCGCGCCGAGGATCTGCCGGGCGAGGTCGGCCCGTGACTGGTCGCCGAAGAAGACGCGTTCGTTCACCGGCACCGCTCCCCGCCACACGCCCTCGACCAGGGTGTGCAGGGCGTGGAGTATCTCCGGTGCCTGGACGACCGAGGCCCGGCGGCCGTGGGCGGACTCGGCGACCACCAGGCCGCGGGAGCCGTCGACGATCAGGGCCTGGATCGGAGGCAGTCCGGCCACCCTGATCGACACGGGCCGGTCGCGGCCGGCCTGTTCGCGGACGAAGTACTCGTCCAGCAGGGCGGGGGTGCTCAGCAGCCGCACCCGGACGGCGTCGGAGGCGTCGGAAAGCAGGTCCCGTTCGGCCTCCCGGGGCTGGCCCTCGTGTCCGACGCTGCGGCCGTGGATGATGTCCACGCTCTCCACGGCCCCGTTGATCAGTTCCTGTGCCGTGTCGAGGATCTCGCCGTACCCGCCGTCCACCGTGTCGATCAGCCGGCTGCCGGTCCGCCGGCTGCGGTGCTGGGTGACGGCGGTCTCGATCAGCGCGCGGATCTCGCGGAGCGCGTGCTCCAGATCCCCTTCGCCGGTCCCCCGGGCGCTCATCGGCCCGCTCCGCTCACCGGACGTCTTCGGTCGCCGCGCCGTGTGCCGTACCGGTCTCTGTTCAGTGACATGTGTCCGTCTCTCCCCCGTAGTTGCTCGGCTCTGGGTCCGAGTGTGCCCGCCCGGCGCACCGCGCCGGGTCTCGTCTAGACGGTTCTGTCGGGCAGCAGCCCCAGCTCCACGGCGCGTACACCCGCCTGGAAGCGGGATGTCGCGTCGAGTTCACGCATGATCTCCGCGACGTGGCGGCGGTAGGTGCGCAGTGAGACGCCCACCTCGCCCGCGGCCTCCTCGTCGGTGTAGCCGGCGCGGAGCTTTTCCAGGATCCGGCGTGCCATGTCGGTCCGCAGCCGCGTGCCCAGCCCCAGATGGACGGAGAGCGGGCGGGCGCCGGACCAGGCGCCGGCGAAAAGAAGTTCAAGTGCGCGAACGGCGGCGGGGTCCTTCACGACGGCGGCGTGCCCGTCGGGGACAGCGGCCTTGGAGTGCACCAATGCCACGGCCCCGTCGACGACGAGCAGCTCGCGCATCTCGCCTTCGGCGACCCGGATTTCCATCGGTACGTCGCGCACTTGATCGGCCAGGGCCAGCAGTTCGGGTACGGCGCCGGCCGCCCAGAGCATCCGCACCGCGACGCGGGGCGGGAGGCCTGAGCCGCTGCGGGCGGCGCCGGCGCCGCGCTCCGCGAGCGCTCTCGTGACGGCCGCCACGAAGGCTCCGGCCCCGGTCACGGTGACGCTCACCGAGTGCCGTACGCCGTCCAGGAACTGGCCGACCGCGTCCGCGATGAGGTCGCCGTCCAGCCGCGAGAGCAGCACCGGGGCCTCGAACCGTTCCTGGTGCAGGGAGAGCGTGGACTCGATCAGGGCGTCGGCTTCCAGCAGGGCCTGCTCCACGCGCGTGGCGTGATCCGTGTGGTCCCCGTCGTGCGCCCGATCCGTTCCGTCGGCCCCTGGTGGACCTACCGGCGTACCAGCCATTTCCCGTACCCCCGATTGTCGAACCTGTAAGGCCGACACAGCCGCCCGGTCAGACCAATTACGGTTCCGGCAGCCCCACCGCAGGCACACAAAACCGGCTGGTCGGCGTGCGTCCCTCATTGTCGCCGGGCCCGGCCGGGCCCGCAAGGAACGCGGTTGATCACCGAGACGATAGTTCTCCCCCCGGTACCGGTCAACGCGGGGATTCCGGTACGGCGACCGCGCACGGGCCCGACCGGGCCCCATTCCGATTCCGGCGGCGGCCCCCGGCACGGCGACGCACTGTCAGCAAGCTGCACCGCTCCGGCTACAACCGGAATTAAGTCTTTCCGGTTACCGTACGGTAAATCACCATACGGTCACCCTCAGTAGCCACACTGTCCTTTACTGGCCACTGTCCCGCGTGTCACCCCGCCGTCGAACTACGGTCACCCTGTGACCACAAGCTGCACACGGACACCACGAGCAACACGGGAACCGCAGCCGCAGCCACTGCGTCACCGTTAAACCATCGGTGAGTGCGAACCTAATTCGCCTTTCAATCAACGTGCACCGACGGCGAAAACGCGTGATAGCTTCCACTCGGCTCGAAGCCCTATTCGAGCCGAACTCGACAACATTCACTCCGGGGGGATGAGTGTGTCCGCATATCAAAAGAACCGACGCGTGGCATGGAATTGCCATTCACAGTCGATGGCGCGCCTGATCTGAGGCCCATCCGGCCGGTCCGCCCTTCCGGGCCACCCGGCCCCCGTAATGCCCAGCTTGCGCACTACATCCATGTGAACTCAGAGAAAAGGCAATTGGATAACACCATGGCCATCCTCGCGCTCGAAACCGCCGTGTCCGAAACCGTCGCCTCCGCGCCCCGCACCACCGGGCGCCCCTCGGCCGGACCCGGCACTCCCACGGACACCCGGTCCATCGCCGGCCTCCTCCTGCGAGCCGCCCACGAGCACCCGGACTCCGGTCTGCGCCACTGCCTGGGCGGCGCCGCCGCCCCGTCGCACTTCCAGACCTACCCGGAACTGCTGGACGAGGCCGGCCGGGTCCTGACGGCGCTGCGGGCCCGGGGGGTGCGGCCGCGGCAGAACGTGGTCCTGTTGCTGGACCGGCCGCGGGAATTCCTCACCGCCTTCTGGGCCTGTGTGCTCGGCGGCTTCGTGCCCTGCCCGATGGCCCCGCTCGCCGGCGACCCGGAGCGCTGGGCCGCCCAACTGGCCCATGTCGACACCCTCCTGGGCAAGCCGCTGCTGATCGCCGGCGAGTCCTCGCACGCCGAACTGCCGGCGGCCGCGGACATCACCGTCACCACCCTCTCCTCTCTGTACGGCGCGGAGCCCGCCGAGCGGTTCCACGAGGCGGAGCCGCAGGACACCGCGGTGCTCATGCTGACCTCCGGCTCCACCGGCAACTCCAAGGCGGTCCGGCTCACGCACGCCAATCTGCTGGCGTCCATGGCAGGCAAGAACGGCCACCACCGGCTGACCGCCGCGGACACCACCTTGAACTGGGTGTCCTTCGACCATGTGGCGGCGCTGCTGGAGTGCCACCTGCTGCCGCTGTACGCCGGAAGCCGGCAGCTGCACGTCGAACCCGGAGTCGTCATCGGCGAGCCCGCCGAATTCCTGCGGCTCGTCTCCCGGCACCGCGTCACCATGACGTTCACCCCCAACTTCCTGCTGGGGATGCTCAACGCGGCCGCCGACCGGATCACCGAGGAGCCGCTCGACCTCTCCGGCCTGCGGCACGTCATCAGCGGCGGCGAGGCCGTCCCCCGCGCGACCGGCGAGGCGTTCCTCACCCGCTTCGCACCCCTGGGCCTGGCACCCGGCACGCTGTGGCCCGCGTTCGGGATGACCGAGACCTGCGCGGGGAGCGTCTATTCCCGCCACTTCCCCGCCGTCGACCAGGGCCGTGAGTTCGCCAATCTGGGCACCCCCGTCGAGGGTCTGCGCATCAGGGTCGCGGACGAGCGGGACCGCGCGCTGCCCGAGGGCGAGATCGGCGAACTCCAGCTGTCCGGCGCCATGATCACCCCCGGTTACTACAACGACGTGCGGGCCACCGCCGACGCCTTCACCGCCGACGGCTGGTTCCGCAGCGGCGATCTCGGGCGGATCGACGAGGGGCGGCTCAACCTCGTCGGGCGGAGCAAGGACTGCGTCATCGTCAACGGCGTCAACTACTACAGCCACGAGATCGAGACCGCGCTCGAACAGCTCGACGGGGTCGCGCGGTCCTACGTCGCCGCGTTCCCGGTCCGCCCGGCCGGCAGCGACACCGAGCAACTGGTGATCGCCTTCCACTGCGAGACCCCCGCCGGTGACGAGGCCGCGCTGTACCGCGTCCTGGCCTCCGTGCGCTCCACCGTGGTGATGCACTGGGGCTTCCGCCCCGCCCTGGTCCTCCCCCTGCCCAAGGGCGCCTTCCCGAAGACCAGTCTGGGCAAGACACAGCGCGCGGTGATGCGCCGGCGGCTGGAGGACGGACGGTACGACGCGGCCGTCGAACACGTCACCGAACTCACTCAGCGCCGGCTCGGCGGCTACACCGCCCCCGAGGGCGAGACGGAGCGGGTCCTGACGGAGATCTACGCCGAGATGTTCGACACCGATCCCTCGCGCGTCAGCGTCACGGCGAGCTTCTTCGATCTCGGCGGGACCTCCCTGGACATCCTGCGGCTGCGCAACCAGGTCACCCGGCGGCTCGGGGTGACGGACCTGGAGGTCATCACGCTGCTCACGGCGCCCACGGTCCGCGCGCTGGCCACCCGGCTCGCCCGGCACGGCGAGCCGGGTGAGCCGGGTGGCCAGGCGTACGACCCGATCGTGCCCCTGCAGACCGGCGGCACGAAGACACCGCTGTTCTGTGTGCATCCGGGGGTCGGCGAGGTGCTGGTCTTCGTCAACCTCGCGAAGTACTTCGTGGGCGACCGGCCGTTCTACGCCCTGCGCGCCCGGGGCTTCAACGAGCACGAGAAGCCGTTCGCCTCGTTCCGGGAGATGGTCGACAGCTATGTGGCGGCCATCAGGAGCCGGCAGCCGCACGGCCCGTACGCCGTCGCCGGGTACTCCTACGGCGGGGCGGTGGCCTTCGAGATCGCCAAGGTGCTGGAGTCCGAGGGCGAGCGCGTGGACTTCGTCGGCAGCTTCAATCTGCCGCCCCACATCAAATACCGCATGGAGGAGCTCGACTTCGTCGAGACCGCCGCCAACCTGGCGTTCTTCCTCGCCCTGATCGACAAGAAGCAGTCACGCGAGCTGCCCGGCCGGCTCCGGGGCCTGCCCCGCGAGGAACAGCTCGCCCGCATCATCGACCTCGCTCCCAAGCGACGACTGGCCGAACTCGACCTGGACGCCGCGAAGTTCGCCGCCTGGGCCGAGCTGGCCGACGGCCTCACCGACCTCGGGCGCAGCTACGAGCCCAGCGGCACGGTCCGCTCGATGTCGGTCTTCTACGCGGTCCCGCTGCGCGGCACCAAGGAGGACTGGCTGCGTAACGAGCTCCACCGCTGGGACGAACACACCACGGGCTCGGCCCGCTACATCGACGTACCCGGCGAGCACTACACACTGATGGGCCCACGGCACGTGGCCGCGTTCCAGGCGATCCTGCGCCGCGAGCTCGACCGTGCCCTGGGCGACGGCGAAGGGGGAACGGCATGACAGACCTGAAGGGCAAGAAGATCCTGGTCACCGGGGGTACGGGGCAGGTGGCCCGGCCGGTGGCGGAGGCACTGGCCGCGGCGAACGACGTGTGGTGCCTGGGCCGGTTCGGCACCCCGGGCGTGGAGCGGGAGCTGCGCGAGCGGGGCATCACCACCTGGCGGTGGGACATGGACGACACCGGTGAGTACGCGCTGAAGGGCCTGCCCGAGGACTTCACCCACGTCGTCCACTCGGCCGTGCGCCGCGGCGAGGACGGTGACTTCACCGCGGCCGTCGAGGTCAACGCGGTCGCGGCCGGCCGGCTCATGACGCACTGCCGCACCGCCGAGGCCTTCCTGTACGTCTCCACGGGCGCCCTCTACGCCCGGCAGACCCTGGACCACGCGTACACCGAGTCCGACCCGGTGGACGGGGTGGCCGACTGGCTGCCCGCGTACCCGGTCGGCAAGATAGCGACCGAGGGCGCCGTCCGGGCCTTCGCCCAGGTCCTCGGGTTGCCCACCACCATCGCCCGGCTCAACATCGCCTACGGCCCGGGCGGTTACGGCGGGGTGCCGATGCTGTACTTCGAGCGGATGCTGGCCGGCGAGCCGATCGCGGTGCCCCGCTCGGGCCAGAACTGGTGCTCCCCGCTGCACACCGACGACCTGGTCGCCCAGGTCCCCCGGCTGTGGGACGCGGCCTCGGTGCCCGCCACCCTGGTTAACTGGGGCGGCGACGAGTCCGTCGGGATCACCGACTGCGTGCGCTACCTCGAGGAACTCACCGGGGTGCCGGCCCGTCTCGTACCCAGCGACGTCACCCGGGAGACCTACCGGTTCGACCCGGCCCTGCGCCGCGCCCTGACCGGGCCGTGCGAGGTGCCCTGGCGGGACGGCATCCGCCGCACCCTCGAGGTGCTGTACCCCGAGCACCTCAAGCGCTGACGCCCACCGCCGACCGCCGACCATCGTTGAAAGAGGACCCCGACATGCCCCGTCACACCGCGAACCTCGACATCGTCCACGCCGCGTACCGTGCCTTCGGCGCACGGGACGTGGTGGCACTGCTGGAGACCCTGGACCCCGGGATCGAGTGGGTGCATCCGCGTGGCATGGCCGAGTTCGGCCTCGGCGGCACCGCCTCGGGCCACGCCGGAGTCAGACGGTTCCTGGCGCGGGTGCCCCTGGTCCTGGGCGGAATGCGGCTGGAGCCGCGGGAGTTCATCGAGTCCGGCGACCGGGTGGTGGTGTTCGGCGTCCGGCAGGTCACCTCGGTCTCCGGTCACACCGAGACGCTCGACTTCACCCACTCCTGGACGATGCGGGACGGCCGGGCCGTCCGTATGGAGGACATCTTCGACACCGTCCTGTTCCACCGGCTCATCCGGGCCGAAGGGCCCCTGGCGGACGAGACGGCGGACGGGCTGGTGGACGAGCTGGTGGGATCCGCCGCCGCCTGACGCGGCAGCGGGCCGCCGCCGATGTGCTCGGCGGCGGCCCACGCGTACGACTCGTCGCTCAGACCTCGCACACGTCCTTCATGCTGTCGATGAGCGTCAGCACGGCCCGTGCCGACGGCAGGATCATGCGGCCCTCGGGCGTCAGCCGGGCCCCCGCGGAACCCCGGACGAACAGCTTGGTGCCCAAGGTCTGCTCCAGGCACCTGATCTGGTAGCTGACGGCGGGCTGTGAGTAGCCCAGCATCTTCGCCGCCCTGTCCATCCGCCCGATCTCCGCGGTGGAGATGAAAGCGCGGAGCTCCCGCTCGAGCATGTGTGCCCCCTACTTCTCCAGTGGGCCGCGACCGGCCGCGCTGAGTTCCGGTTCCCCGTGAGCCGGACTGTCGAGATCTGCCGCCCATACCAGCGGACGGCCGGACAGCGGGGCAATGGCCGGTGCAGGAAGCTGCACGCCGCCCACCGGGGGCCCGCTCCCGCTCCCGCGGGCCCACCGCGCCACCCCCGCCGAGGGCGGGGATGTCACCTTCCTGCCAACCGTCGAAGATCGACAACTGGTGCCGGTACCCCCTCGGTACGCTCCTGGCGGGAACATACGTACGAAGGGTAGGAAATGCGCAAGAAGCTGTCCGTCATCACCACCGTCGCCGCCGCGCTCGCGGCCACGTTGCTGCCGCTCACCGCCACCTCCGCCGCCGCGGCCGACACGCCCTCCCGGGACACCTCGAAGGACTGCGGAAGCCTTCGGCTCGCCGGTGAGCTGCCGGCCCCGCCGGCCGGCACGACGGTCAGCCAGGTCGTGACCATCGGCCCCGACTGCAAGCCGCAGCTGGGCGAGGTGCGGTACACCCCCGCCCCGGCCGCCCGGCAGAAGAGCCTGGCCGCCGCGGACGGACAGCGCCACCAGGTGAAGTCCGCTTCCGAGATGTTCGACTGCTGCAAGATCCGCATGACCGGGCTGTACTCCACCTCGGAGTGGAACACCGCGGGCGGCCGCGTCACGGACGCCACGACGACGGTCACGCACGGCTGGAACCGGGAGCCGTGGGACGCCGGCTGGTCGCTCAAGGCGAACAGCCAGAGCGCGGACTGCCTGAAGGACTGCGCGACCTCCACCACGAAGGCCCACGCCGAGTTCGGCTACAAGGGCATCTTCGACGTGACGGGCGCCTGGTACGCCAACTCCCACGACACCTCGGTCGAGCTGCGCGCGGACGGCACCTCCGCCTGCACCTTCGACGTACAGCTCAAGCACAGCTTCATAGGCTGGAACTGGGTGCGCAGCTGCTCCTGACCCCTTTCGCGCGGGCGGCCCACGGCATGGGCCGGGCCGCACGCGAAAAGCCCCACCGGGACCGTGTCCCGGTGGGGCTTTTCGCACTCCCGCGCGGCTACGCCCCGGGGGTGGGCCGTTCTTCCGGCGTCACCTCGTCGGTGCCGGGCAGGGCGCCCGAGCCGCGGAGGTGGACGAGCGTGCTCTCCAGCGCGTCCCGCAGATACGGGCGCGCGTCACCGGCGTCCGCCTTCTCCAGCAGGACGGGGAGGAACTCCTCGTCCGGGTACCCCGACGCGGCTTCCGGTGCCCGGGTGGCCCAGAGCTGCGACCAGACCACGATCATCATCTCGTTGCAGGCCCGGGCGGCCCGCAGGCGTTCCGGCCCCTCCTCGGCGAAGACGAGACGGGCCGAGGTACCGAGCCGGTGGCCGAGGGCCAGCAGGAACGTCTCCCTGGCCCCGGACGCGAGGATCGCCCGGACCTGTGCTCTGGTGTTCACTGCTCCATCGCCCACATTTCCTCGTCGGTCATCCCCGTCTTCTCGTACCGCTCACGGGGAAGCGAGTCGACATCGTAGCCGCGCTCCTTCAGGACGGTCAGCCGGGTGTTGCCGTTGTGCACGGCTCCTTCCGGGGTCACGCGCAGCGCCTCGTGGGCTCCCGGCCGCAGGGAGTGGACGATGTCGTCGGTGGACTGCTCGCCCCAGAACTTCAGGGACGACGGGGAGAGCGACTCCGGGGGGTGGATGTTCGTCAGCGGGACGTTGCAGTTGTGGACGAGGACCGGAGCGTCGCCGGCCACCGCGTAGTAGGTGTGGATGTCGCTGACGGAGAGGTTGAAGACCTTCTGCCGCGCGGTCCAGGCACGGGTCGAGGTGACCTTCACCGGCGTACCGGACGGCGTGCGCAGCAGCGCGCCCGGCTTGAGGTCACCGGCGTTGACCCAGGTGTGCCGGTCCTGGACCCAGAAGGGGTGTCCCTTGGTGGCCGTGAGGGTGCCGGTGGCACCGCCCCGGTCGCCGTCGGTGTCGACGGTGAGTTCGACCAGTTGCTTCTCGCCCGTGCCGACGATGGTGTTGTACACCGGCTTCGCCACGGTGCGGCCCGTGTCGGGGTCGGTGGCCAGTACCTTGTCACCGATCCGGACGTTCTTGATCGGCTTGGTCGTGCCGCCGGCCATCACCACCGGGGTCTCCGGGGTGAAGCTGTTGGGCACCTTGCAGGCCTTCTGGCCGCCCCTGATGAAGCTGAGGCCCTTCTCGCCGTACTTGGCGATCTTGGCAGCGGCGGCCGCCTGACCGGCGACGGGGATGGCCGCGAGGCAGGACATGCCGGCGTTGACGTAGTCGCCCTCCGCCGCGTACCAGGCGCAGTTGACGCCGTTGGTCACCGTGCCCAGGCCGGGTACGGCACCGGCGACGTCGAGCAGGAAGTGCCCGCCCTCGCGCAGCCAGCCCCAGCGGCCCGCCTTCTTCTTCTCCTCGGCCTCGCGGCGGGCCTGCTCCTTCTTCTGGAGCTCGATCCGCTTCTTGCGGGCCTCCTCGTCGCGCCGCTTGGCCTCGTCCTCCGCGCGCTGCTTGGCGACGGCGACGTCGAAGGCCTCCTTGGCGGCCTTGCCGGCCGCGACGGAGTCCTTGCCCGCCGCCACGGCGGAGGCACGCGCCTGGCTGGACGCGGTGTACGCCTCGTCGGCGGACGAGCGCGCCCACATGGCCGAGGCACCGGCGCGGGCGGCGGAGTCGTCGGCGGCGCGGGCGTCACGGCGGGCCGCGGCGGCCGCGTCACGGGCGGTCCTGGCGGACTTGGCCGCGTCGGCGGCCGATGCCTCGGCCTGCTTGGCCGAGGTGCGGGCCTGCTCCGCGTAGCCCTTGGCCGCGTTGGCCGATTCCTCGGCCTGCTTGGCGTAGCCCTTGGCGTCTTCCGCGGCCTTGCGGGCGACGGCCGCCACCCGGGCGGCTTCGGCGGCGTTCTGCTGTGCCGTCGCCGCGACGCCGGAGGCTTCGGCGATGATGCGCTTCACCTCGGCGACGTGGGTGGCCGTCAGCTGGTCCTTGCGGGCCGCCTTGTACTGGCCGGCCTGGATGAACCCGTGGAGCACCTCGACCGGTCCGGCGAGGGCGACCTGGGCCGCCGCCTTGACCTCGGCGCCACCGGTGGTGGCCAGCTGGACGGCGCGGACCCGCTCGTCGGCCTCCCGGGCGGCGTACTGCCCGGTGTTGAGGAACTCCCGCAGTTTGTCCGGCGAGCCGTCCTTCAAAGCGGCCTTGGCGGCCTCCTGGATGCCGCGGTCGGTGCCGTTGGCTATCTGCACCACCCGCACCCGGTAGTCGTCGGCGGCGGCCTTGTGCTGGCCGGTCCGCAGAAACTCCGTGATCTTCGCGGCGTCGCCCTTGAGGGCCTCCTCGGCCGCCTTGCGCACCGGCTCGGAATCGGCCTGGTCCGCGAGGACCTCGACGCGGGCGCGCTCGTCCTGCTGAGCGGCGGCGTTCCAGTCGGTCAGCACGTAGTCGCGGACGACGTCGTCCGTCCCGCCCAGGGCGGTCGCCGCGGCCGCGCGGCTCCACGGTCCGCGGACCTTCATCGCCAGGAGCGCCACCCGGCGGCCCTTGCCGGCGACGTCCTTGACGTCGGTGCCGGGCTTGGCGGCTTCGGCGGCGAGGCGTGCCGCCTCGTCGTCGAGTTCCTTGGTCTCCTTGGCCGCGGCGGCGGACGTGGCCTTGCGCTCCTCGTCGCTCGCCTTGAGGTCCTTGGCCTGTTCGATGGCGCCCGCGGTGCGGGCCTTGAGGTTCTCGGCCTCGATCCGCGTGGCCAGCTCGTGGACCTTGCCGGCCTTCTCGACGGCCGCCGACGACGCGTCCGCGGCCTTCTTGGCCGCCTCGGCGTGGGTCGTCGACTCCTTCGCGGCGGTCACCGCGTCACCGGCGTGCTTGGCCGCCTCGTCGGCGGCCGCGGCCGCCGCGTCGGCGTGGTCGGCGGCCGAGTTGGCCGCGTCCCGCGCCTGGTAGGCGGCGGACGCCGCCTCGTCGGCCAGCGACTTGGCCGCACCGGCGGCGCGGGTCGCCTCGCGCGCGTGGCGCCGGGCCGACGCGGCGGCCGACTTGGCCCGCGCGGACTGGGCGCCGGCCTCGTCGGCGAAGCCACCGGCCTGGGCCGCGGCTCCGGCGGCGGCGTCGGCGTTGGCGCCGGCACTGGCCGCGGCCGAGGCCGCCTCGCCCGCCGCCGTCGCGGCGGTGCCCGCCTGCACGGCGGCCTGCGCCGCCAGTCGCGCGCCCTTCGCCGCGTTACGGGCGTCCTCCGCCGCCTTGCGGGCGGCGGCGGCCTGCCCCGCGTCCGTGGCCGCGGCGGATGCCGCGCCCCGCGCACGGGAGGCGGCCTCGGCCGCACCGGCGGCGGCGGACGCCGCCTGGGACGCGGCGCTCGCGGCGATCCGCGCCGAGCTGTTCGCGGCCCGGGCGGCGCTGATGGCCTCCTGCGCGGCCTCGGCGGCACCCGCCGCCGCGTCGGCCGCGCGACCCGCGGCGTTGGCCGCGCGCTGGGAGTCCTTCTTCGCCGCCTCGGTCTCGCCGGCGGCCTTCTGTGCCGCTTCCTTGGCGAGCTTCGAGGCGGCCACCGCCCGCTCCGAGGCCTCCTTGGCCGCCTCGGTCTCCCGCTTGGCCGTCTTGCCCGCCTGCGTGGCCTGTTCGGCCAGCTGCGCGACGGTGGCCCGCTCCTGGTCCCGGGCACGGGAGACGTGCTGGCCGGTCTCCAGGAACTCCCGGATGTCCTCGGCGGAGCCGTTCAGCGCGACCTTCGCCGCTTCCTTGGTCGCCGGGCCGGAGGCGCTCATGATCTGCATGAGCTGCACCCGGTCGTCCTGCTCCCGGGCGGTGTACTGGTTCTCGCTGAGGAACTCGCGGATGTCACCGCTCGTGCCGCCGAGCGCGGCCTTCGCCGCGTCCTGCACACCGCTGCCGCCGGCGCTGCCGATCTGCGTGGCCCGCACCCGCTGGTCCTGTTCGAGCGGCTCGCGCCACCCGTCCTTCAGGAAGGCCTCCAGGTCCTCGCGGGACCCGGCGAGCGCCTTCTTCGCGGCCTCGCGCACGCCACGGCCGCCCACGGTGAACAGCTGCATCGTGTAAATGCGGTCGTCGTGGAATTCGGCGATGTCCTTCTCGCTGCCGAGGAAGCGCTTCACGTCGTCGTCGGTGCCCATGAGGGCCGCCTCCGCGGCGGCCGTGACACCGGGCCCGCCCGACTTCCACAATTCCAGGACGCGAGCGCGGTCGGTCGGCCGGTCCGGCTCTTCCGCCGCGAAGGAGGTACTGGTTCCGAGCAGACTCGCCACGAGCGCCAGGGGCAGGACACTCAGGCACACCGCACGCGTGCAGAGTCCCTGCTTTCCCCCGGGTCTCGCCCCGTTGGGCTTTCTTCTCACCACATTGACCGTTCTTGTCAGTTGATGGCCGAAACTTATCGGCGCGTGGCGAGCATAACCCCACTGAGAGAGCGTCATGTGGCCTTATCCGAGGCCTGACTTGGGGCACGAATGAACGGAATAAAAGACTCCGCAGCGCGCGCTTATGTCATGCACACACCCATCACTACCGGCGGTACGGCTTGCGCCCTCCGGGCGCGACGCCTTCGATTCACGGTCAACTGTTGGCAAAGTGCCGGTAACTGGTAGGCTATCGCCATCCGCCTTTATCTCGCCATTACTTGGGGTGGGACAACACCCGGGCGCGCATCGCGCTTCACGAAATCCGGCCGCTCCTGCCGACCGGAAATCCCCGGCATCCCGATGCGGCGCGGAACGGCTACTCGGCATTCGGATACCGCCATTCCGTGCTGCGCTCGGGAGATCGCCGTCACCGGCCGATCCCCGACGTACCGTTGGCACGGCTCCCCGCCCGTACCAGGATGTCCCCATGCCAGAGACCCCGCACGGCGCGCTGCCCCGCCAGGTGGCCGACGCCCACGTCGACGCCCTCGTCGCCCTCGATCCGATCACCGGCACCTACCTGGGAGTCGCGGACAGCGCCCGGCGCCTCCCCGACTTCTCCCCCGCCGGGCAGGAGGCCCTGGCCGGCCTCCACCGCGCGACGCTGAGCCGGCTCGCGGACGCGGAGCGGCTGCCGGGCGCCGAGGCCGGCGTCGAGCGGCGGTGCGGACGGCTCCTGCGGGAGCGGCTCACGGCGCAACTCGCCGTGCACGACGCCGAGGAGGGGCTGCGGACGGTCAGCAACCTCAGCTCGCCCGTGCACAGCGTGCGGAAGGTCTTCACGGTCGCCCCGACGGAGACCGAGGAGGACTGGGCGGCGGTCGCCGAGCGGCTGCGGGCCGTGCCCGGCGCCCTCGCCGGGTACCGGGAGTCGCTGACCCTCGGCCTCGACCGGAAACTGCCGGGCGGACCGCGCGCCACGCGGACCGTCGTCGGCCAGCTGACGCAGTGGGTGGACGAGGGGCGCGGCTGGTTCCGGGAGTTCGCCGACACGGGGCCGGACGCGCTGCGCGGCGAGCTGGACGACGCCGCCACCGGGGCCACGGCCGCCGTGGCCGGGCTGCGTGACTGGCTGCGCGAGGTCTACGCCCCTGCGATCGAGGGCGCCCCGGACACGGTGGGACGGGAGCGGTACGCCCGCTGGGCGCGTTACTTCAACGGCACGGACCTCGACCTGGACGAGGCCTACGCGTACGGCTGGTCCGAATACCACCGGCTGCTCGCCGAGATGCGGACCGAGGCGGGGAAGGTCCTGCCGGGGGCGGGCCCCTGGGAGGCGCTGGCGCACCTCGACGCGCACGGCAGTCACGTCGAGGGCGTGGAGGAGACCCGGGTCTGGCTGCAGAACCTGATGGACGAGGCCATCGAGGCGCTGGACGGCACCCACTTCGAACTCGCCGCCCCGCTCAGGGCGGTGGAGTCCCGCATCGCCCCGGCGGGCTCGGCCGCCGCCCCGTACTACACCGGCCCGTCGGAGGACTTCTCCCGTCCCGGCCGCACCTGGCTGCCGACGATGGGCGCGACCCGCTTCCCCGTCTACGACCTGGTGTCCACCTGGTACCACGAGGGCGTTCCCGGGCATCACCTCCAGATCGCCCAGTGGGTGCACGTCGCCGGCCGTCTCTCCCGCTACCAGGCGACGATCGGCAAGGTCAGCGCCGACCTGGAGGGCTGGGCGCTGTACGCCGAGCGGCTCATGGACGAGCTGGGCTTCCTGCCGGACCCCGAGCGCCGTCTCGGCTATCTGGACGCGCAGATGATGCGCGCGTGCCGCGTCATCATCGACATCGGCATGCACCTGGGGCTGCGGATCCCGGCGGATTCCCCCTTCCACGCGGGCGAGCGCTGGACCCCGGAGCTGGCCCAGGACTTCTTCGGCCGGCACAGCAGCCGCCCGGCGGCGTTCGTGGAGAGCGAGCTGACCCGCTATCTGTCCCTGCCGGGCCAGGCCATCGGGTACAAGCTGGGCGAACGCGCCTGGCTGCGCGGCCGGGAGAACGCCCGCGCGGCGCACGGCGCGTCCTTCGACGCCAAGGCCTGGCACATGGCGGCCCTGTCCCAGGGCCCGCTGGGGCTCGACGACCTGGTGGACGAGCTGTCGGCGCTCTGAACACGGCCGCTCGCCCGTGCGCTGCCCTCGGCACTGCGGGCCCGTGACGTCTTGCACCACTGCTGCGCGGCGGTGTCCTCAACCGCCGGACGGGCTGGTTGTGGCTGACCTCAACGAGGCCAGGTCCGCCGCCTCCTCCGTCGCGAGCGCCACATACCCGTCGGGGCGTACGAGGAAGAGCCCCCGGTCCCCGTACGCCGCGTGGGCGTGTCCGTCCACGTCGATGACGTCGGCCCGCTCGCCGGGGCGGCCGACCCGGACGAGCTTGTAGTGCTCGGAGGCCGGGGCGTCGGTCCCGCCGAAGGCGAGGAGCGTGGCGTGCGGGCCGCGGAAGAGGTCGAAGAGACGGACGGGCCCGCAGGGGGCGTCGGGGGCGCGGTCTCCGGCGCGCAGCGCGTCGTCGGCCAGGCCCTGGCGGCACTCCCGCGTCAGCGGGCTCTCGCGGTAGCCAAGGTCGAGTTGGAGGGTGTCGCCGCCGCGCCGGGAGAAGCCGCGGTCCTTGTCCGCGCGGTCCCGTTCGAAGACGCGGGTGGTGAGTTCGAGCACGTGCCGCGCGACCGGCCGCCGTTCCCCCTCGTAGGTGTCGAGGAGCGCGTCGGGCCCGCCGCGCAGTACCGCGCCGAGCTTCCAGCCGAGGTTGTACGCGTCCTGGATGCTGGTGTTGAGACCCTGGCCACCCGTCGGGGAGTGAATGTGCGCGGCATCGCCGGCGAGCAGGACACGGCCGACGCGGAAGCGGTCGGCGACCCCGGCCTTGATGCGCAGCACCGAGGACCACCGCACCTCGCGCACCCGCACGCCCTCGTGGCCGGTGCGCTCCGCGATCAGCCGCCGGACGGCCTCGGGGGTGGCGTCGGGGGTGAAGTCCGGGCCGCCGCCCTCGAAGTGGGCGAGCAACTGGAAGCAGTCCGAGCCTTCGAGGGGGCGGAGCGCGACGCGTCCGCCCGGCGCGGTGGGCCACACGTGCCAGTGCGCGCGGTCGAATCCGTCGACGAGGACGTCCGCGATCAGCGTCGGGTCGGTGATGATCTCGGTGACGGGGAAACCGACCCCGAGGGCCTTGCGGACCGTGCTGCGTCCGCCGTCGGCCGCGACCAGATAGCCGGCGCGGACGGCCGACGTGGTGCCGTCCGGTCCGCGCAGCCACGCCGTGACCCCGTCCGCGTCCTGCTCGAAGCCGGTCAGCTCGCGGTCGAACTCGACGCTTCCGCCCAGCGCTTCGAGGCGCTGCCGGAGGATCTCGACGGTGCGCCACTGCGGGAGCATCCACATCTCGCCGTAGGGCACGTGGGGCGAGGGCTCGGAGCGTTCGACCGTGTCCCACTCGGCGACGCGTGTCGTGCCGTCCCAGCTCTGCAGGCGCTGGACGGGGCCGCCTTCCGTGCGTATGGCGTCGATGACGCCGAGGTCGTCGAAGACCTCCAGGGAGCGCGGCTGGAGGCCGGAGCCGCGCGAGCCGGGAAAGCTGTGGCTCTCCCGCTCCACGACGCGGCAGGCGATCCCGCGCCGGGCGAGGTCGCAGGCGAGTACGAGGCCGGTGGGTCCGGCTCCGGAGATCAGTACTTCGGTGGTGGTGATCGCGGGCAGGTTCAGCACAGTGTTTCCTCACGTCGAAGCCGCCCCTCGGCGCGGGAGGGGCGGACGGCTCGCGGCAGGCCCTGACGGTAAGTCACGCACCCGGTGCGCCACCGCGGTCGCGGTATGCCCTCGGGCCGGCAGTGACAATGCTCACGGTGCGCCCGCCACCGGAGCCCTGGGGGGCGCCCCTGGGTGGTTGGCCCGCGCGCCCCGGGCCGCAGGGGAACGGACGCCGACGCGGCCGCGCGCGCCCCGCCTTCACCGCCCCGTGAAGAAGTCCCGTACCCGTCGACCCCGGCGGCCGGACGCGTAGCCCGTCGGCTCGTCCGGCTCGTCCGCGTCGTCCGGGCCGTGCAGGACCGTCCAGCTCACCGCCGAGACGGTGGGCTCCAGGGAGAGGCGGCTGACCGCCTCCTCCAGGAGGCTGTCGTCACGGCGCTCGGTGGTGAGTTCGGCGGCGACGGTGACCTTGCCCGCGGCCTCCGCGTCGACGCTGTGGACCGAGCGGAGACGGAAGCCGGGGCGGGCCAGGGACTGGACGACGAGGGTACGGACGTGGGCTTCCTCGGGTTCGGTGCAGACCACCTCGAAGTAGTAGTCGGTGGCCACTTCCGAGCCGCCGCGCGGCTTGCGGTCGAGGCCGCGGGCCAAGGGGCGCAGCAGGGTGTTGGCGCCGACGACGCCCGCCGTGCCGAGCCCCGCGACCACGTACAGGCCGGTTCCGGCGAGGGCGCCGACCGCGGCCGAACACCACAGCGTGGCCGCGGTGTTGAGGCCCCGGACGCTCAGCCCGTCGCGCATGATGACGCCCGCGCCGAGGAAGCCGATGCCGGAGACGATCTGCGCGGCGACCCGCGAGCCGTCGTAGCCGGCGGTGCTCGTCGCGTCGGCGAAGCCGTACTGGGAGAGCAGCACGAAGAGGGCGGAGCCGGCCGCGACCAGCGCGTTCGTGCGCAGGCCCGCCATCCTGGAGCGCCACTGGCGTTCCAGGCCGATGACCGCGCCGAAGCCCAGTCCGGCCGCGATATTGGCTGCCATGTGCCATTCGTTGACGATGACCATGTTTCACACCCTCCTCTTCACTGTCCTATCGGCACTGTCCTATCGGCTGCGTACAGCCAGATGCCGAACCGCCGGATGCACCACGACTTCACCCGCGAGTGAGCGTGCCGATGCCATGCGCTCTCACGCGTGACGCCATGGCGCATTCACGCCCACGACACAGCCCGGTCATGGCACGGAAAAGCGCGATTGACCGCGCGGCGGAATGCGCGGAAGGATTTTCCGGCGAGGCGGGGTGGAATTCCCCGGGGCATCGGCGATGCGGAGCCGAAGGCGTCAGTGCGCCGAGGGGCCCGGGCGGGCGGGCCGGTCCGCGCCGCTCCGCGCCCAAGCCGGCGCATCGGCACCGCGAAGAGTCACGACCGGCATTCCGGGGCGAGGACTTCCCTCGGGACTCCGAGTGGTCATCCCGATCACCTCCTCGCTCGTACGGCCCATAACGTGCGGCGCCGCGGCGGATTGACACGCGTATTGCGACCGGGGCGGCTCACGCGAAACCCAGCTTGCCATAGGCGACGAGTGATCTGTTCAGGGGGAGGCAATAGGAGGGCAAATTCCGGTTGACCGTCCCGAGGTGCGCGCCGGGGAAAGAACCGCCGAATGCGAAAGGGCGGCACCGGGCGCCACAGGGGGGGGGGGGGGGGGGGGGAGGGGGGGGGGAAGGGGGGGGAGGGAGGGGGGGGGGGGGGGGTGGGCAGGGTGAAGGTCATGTTCGGCCGGAGCGTCACGT